>NZ_CM001514.1:3165497-4365497 GCF_000263715.2 Pseudomonas synxantha BG33R | reverse complement strand
TTAGTTCGATGCAAGTGAGGCACACAATGTGTGGCGCTGATTAACCGATGATTAACCGGCGCTATTCTAGAGTGTAGGGATAATCTGATGTTGTTAACTTTAGCGGCATAATGCGCGCTTAATCTGGCACTTTTCTAATCACCCCCATCTTTCATGAAGGGTTCAGCATGCACGTACTGGTCTGTGAAGACGACGAACTGATCGCCAGCGGTATCGTGGCCGGCCTCGGTGCCCAGGGCTTTACGGTCGAGCGCGTGGCCACGGCCGCAGCCGCCAGGGCGATGCTCAAGGCCGCAGCGTTCGACATCATGGTGCTCGACCTCGGCCTGCCTGACGAAGATGGCCTCAAGCTGCTGCAACAACAGCGCAGCCAGGGCCTGGAAATTCCCGTGCTGATCCTCACCGCGCGGGACTCGGTGACCAACCGCGTCGACGGCCTGCAAGCGGGCGCCGATGACTACCTGCTCAAGCCCTTCGACCTGCGCGAACTCGCCGCCCGCCTGCAAACCCTGTTGCGCCGGGTGGCGGGGCGCAGTGTCAATCTCATCGAGCACGGCCGCCTGGCCTACGACCCCAGCAGCCGCGAGACCTTCCTGGATGGCCAGCCGGTGGACCTGTCCCGTCGCGAACAGGCGCTGTTGCAGGCGCTGCTGCACAACAAGGGCCGTGTGTTGTCCAGCGAGCAGCTCAAGGACAGCATCTACGGATTCAGCGATGAGCTGGAAAGCAACGCGCTCAACGTGCATATCCATCACCTGCGGCGCAAGTTGGGCAATGGCATCGTCGAGACCGTCAGGGGCTTGGGCTATCGCCTGGGGCCGGCTGATGCAGGAGAGAACACTCAGTGATGAGCTTGCGCCTGCGCCTGACGTTCAAGCTGGGCGCCGCTTTTGTGCTGATCTGGGTGCTGGCGGCCGCCTGGATGCTCAATGACTTGCGCAACCAGATGATGTTTTCCCTCGACCAGCGCCTGGTGGCCTCGGCGCGCATGGTAGCCGGGCTTACCGAGCAGATGCCGGGTCTGGCCAGCGTCAGCGGTGGTGCACATTTGCGCACCGAGCAATTGAATGTGCCGGGGGGCATGGCCTGCCAGGTCAGTTCCTTGCGCGGCGAGATCCTGGCACGCAGCCACACGACCCCGGATGAAGGTCTGGAGTCGCGCAGGAGTGGCTTTCGTGACCAGATGATCGATGGTGTGGGTTGGCGCAGTTTCACCCTGTCCCGGGGTGACCTGCTGATCACCACCGCAGACCGCCAGGTGGAGCGTGAGGCACTCAACCTGTCGATCCTGCTGGCGGCATCGGTACCGGTCGGCGTGGCATTGCTCGGTTGCCTGTGCCTGTTGTGGCTGGGCATCGGCCAGAGCCTGGTGCCGCTCAATCGTATGCGCGACGCCTTGATGCGCCGCAGCGCCGACTCTCTCGAACCCTTGCAGATTCACCCGTTGCCCAGCGAGCTCAAGCCGTTGCTCGACACCCAGAACCAACTGTTGCAGCGCATCGCCAAGACCATTGAGCGCGAGCGCCGCCTGACCGGTGACGCGGCCCATGAACTGCGCAGCCCGTTGACGGCAATCAAGACCCACCTGCAAGTGGCGCGCATGACCGAAGGCGCGGCGCGCGACCAGTCGCTGGCGCACGCCGAGGAGGGCGCCGACCGCTTGCATCGCACGCTGGAGCAGTTGTTGCTGTTGGCGCGGGTGGAGGGCAGCTTGTCGTTTGACGATGGCTTGCAGTCCAGTGCCGAAGAAGTCGCCAGGTTGGCGATCCAGGACGCCAATGCCGGTGACAATTCCCGTATCGATCTTATTCTTGCGCCGGACCTCTCCCACGTTCCGGTAGAAATGCCCGTAGGCCTCGCCGTCGCGGCCTTGCGTAACCTGCTGGACAACGCCTTGCGCCATACCCCCGCCGATACCCGCGTGGAACTGCACGTGTTTTCTACCCCGGATAACGTGGTGTTCCGCGTGCGTGACCATGGCAAGCAGATCTCCAGCGAAGACCTGCAATACCTTACCCAGCGCTTCTGGCGTAATGGCAACAGCGAAGGCTGCGGCCTGGGCCTGGCGATCGTGCAGGCGATTGTGCAGCGCTGCGCCTGCTCGCTTGCGTTCGACAGCCAGCCGGACGGCTTGCGGGTTGAGCTGGGTATGCCGCTGCGCCGCTGAACCTTGCTTTTCATGTGTCAAGTAATTACCGCCCGCCTGACATTCAACCCTTCAGGATGGCGGTAATTTTTTTGCGCTTGAACGGGCCGAATGATTCGGCCTGAAATGAAAAGGATGGCTCTTATGTTGGTTATCGACACCAGTTTCCCTGCCAGGGATTTCAACGACCGCCAAGGCGAATCCGTGCAGCAGGTTATCCTGCACTACACCGCGGCGCCTTTTGCTTCGTCCCTGCGTACCCTTACGCAACATGGCGTCAGCGCCCACTATCTGCTGCCCGACCCCGATGAATCCAGCTACCGCGCTGCTGGTTATGAAGAGTTGCGCGTGTTTCGCCTGGTGGATGAGGACAAACGCGCCTGGCACGCAGGGGTGAGCCATTGGGCGGGGAGGGACGACCTCAATAGCCGCTCGATTGGCGTTGAAATCGTCAACCTGGCGCGGGATGACGCGGGGGTATTTACCTTTCCCGAATACCCCGAAGCACAGATCGATGTACTGATTGCATTGGTTCGCGACGTGCTTGCACGTTATCCGCAGGTCGGCCCGACTGACCTGCTCGGGCATTCGGATGTGGCCTATTGGCGCAAGAGTGATCCGGGGCCGCGGCTGCCCTGGCGTGTTCTGCATGAGGCCGGTATTGGGGCCTGGTTTGATGAGCCCACACGGGCGATGTACCAGCGCCGCTTTTGTGTCGGCTTGCCGCCAGAGGTTGAGGTGGAGCGGGCGTTTCAGCGTTTTGGCTACAAGCCCGCGCAGAATCGCCGAGCCTTTGAACAGCGCACCCGGGCGTTCCAGATGCACTTTCGGGCCAGGGATTATTGCGGGTTCCTGGATGCAGAGAGCTGCGCGATCTTGTATGCACTGAACGACAAATATCGCGGGCTATGAAGTGTGGGAGGGGGCTTGCTCCCACATTTGCATCTTCATTCATCAGTTATCGATCACCGCCCCCTAAATCCTGTTCTAGCTGATGCGTTTCCAGAACAGGAAATCCGTGCGCATGCCCTTGGGCCAGCCGCCAACGGATCGGCAGTTTGGTCATCATCAGCGTATTGAGGGATCGAGAGATGTCAGTCGCTACCAGCCGTATCGAAGACGCCCTGGCGCCTGCGGAAACGCTCTACCAGTTTGACGAAACCCCGCTGCTGGCCCGCCAGCGCCAGCAGGAGTCCAACGCCCGCAGCTACCCGCGGCGTATCCCCCTGGCGCTCAAACGCGCCAAGGGCCTGTATGTGGAAGACGTCGAGGGGCGGCGTTTCATCGACTGCCTGGCCGGTGCCGGCACCCTGGCGCTGGGGCATAACCACCCGGTGGTGATCCAGGCGATCCAGCAAGTCTTGAGCGACGAGCTGCCACTGCACACCCTGGACCTGACCACACCGGTCAAGGATCAGTTCGTGCAGGACCTGTTCGGCTTGCTGCCATCGGAACTGGCGCGGGAAGCGAAAATCCAGTTCTGCGGCCCCACCGGCACTGATGCGGTGGAAGCCGCGTTGAAGCTGGTGCGCACCGCCACCGGGCGCAGCACTGTGCTGTCGTTCCAGGGCGCTTATCACGGCATGAGCCAGGGGGCGTTGAGTTTGATGGGCAGCCTGGGGCCGAAGAGGCCGCTGGGGGCGTTGCTGGGCAATGGTGTGCAGTTCCTGCCATTCCCGTATGACTACCGCTGCCCGTTCGGGCTGGGCGGCGCCCAGGGTGTGCGGGCCAACCTGCACTACCTGGAAAACCTGCTCAACGATCCCGAAGCCGGGGTGGTGCTGCCGGCGGCGGTGATTGTCGAAGTGATTCAGGGTGAAGGCGGCGTGATCCCTGCCGATCTCGATTGGTTGCGTGGCTTAAGGCGTATCACCGCGCAAGCGGGGGTGGCGCTGATCGTCGATGAAATCCAGAGCGGCTTTGGGCGTACCGGCAAGATGTTTGCCTTCGAACACGCCGGCATCATTCCGGATGTGGTGGTGATGTCCAAGGCCATTGGCGGCAGCCTGCCGCTGGCGGTGGTGGTGTATCGCGACTGGCTCGACACCTGGCTGCCGGGTGCCCATGCCGGGACGTTCCGCGGCAACCAGATGGCGATGGCGGCGGGCTCGGCGGTGATGCGCTACCTCAAGGATCACGACTTGGCCAGTCATGCGGCGGCCATGGGCGAGCGTCTGTGCGAGCATCTGCGCATCCTGCAGCGCGACTTCCCGCAGCTGGGGGATATCCGTGGCCGTGGGCTGATGCTGGGGGTGGAGCTGGTGGATCCGACGGGCCCGCTTGATAGCCTGGGGCACCCGCCGGTGCATCGCCTGCTGGCACCGCTGGTGCAGCGTGAGTGCCTCAAGCGCGGGCTGATCCTGGAGATGGGCGGGCGCCATGGCGGCGTGGTGCGCTTTCTGCCACCGCTGGTGATCACCGCGGCCGAAGTCGACCAGGTGGCCGAGATCTTCGGGCGCGCCTTGGCGGCGGCGGTTGCCGGCGTTTAATTTTTGCGGTGCCTGGTACGTTTCTACAGATATCAGCGCTGCGCGTGGTGCGCAGCCAGCCGTTGAGCGATGGAGAACAGCAATGACCTCAGTATTTGACCGCGACGACATCCTGTTTCAGGTAGTGGTCAACCACGAAGAGCAGTATTCGATCTGGCCTGACTACAAGGCTGTGCCTGAAGGCTGGCGTACTGTGGGCAAGAGTGGCATGAAGAAGGAGTGCCTGGCGTATATCGAGGAAGTGTGGACGGACATGCGTCCGTTGAGCTTGCGCCAGAAGATGGACGCTGTTGCACTGACTAACTGATTCACCATTGATCCAATGTGGGAGGGGCGGTGCGACGATTCGATTTGCCCCCGATGGCGGCCTCAGGGCCGACCAGGATGTTGGATCATACCGAGTACATATCCGTTGTTTGGGTAACGGCCACTGTTGGTTCCGCTCTTACAGCGGCTCACTTTTGAAAAGAGCGCAAAAGTAAGCAAAACGCTCTTGCCCCACCACTCGGCACCTCGCTAATGCTCGGTGTGCCCTCACTCCGGCTTGAATCCGTGGGCCGCCGCCACGCGCCATCCATGGCGCGGGGCGGCTAACCCGGCGTCCTGCCGGGTTACCCACGGATTCAAGCCTGCGTTCGGCCAGCGTGGTTTAACGGGGCGCCTCAGATCAAAAGCAGATCAAGAGCGGCTCGCTTCGCATTGTGGTTACCTGTGGGGCTACAGCGTTGTGTTGGGTTGCGGGTCCTTTTCCTGCACGCTGCCTGCCGTCACTACCTGCACACTCAAGCGCGGCGTTGCCAGGTCGAGCCCGGCTTCATCCAGGTGCCGCTTGAGCGAGAGGTTGAACGCTCGCGAGACTTCCCACTGCTTGATCGGCGCGGTCTTGAAGCGTGCGCGCAGGATCGCGCTGCCGGACTCGAAACTCTCCACGCCCTGGATCTCCAGTGGCGACCAGATATTGCGGCGTTGCAGCGGGTCGTTGCGCATGGCGTGGCCGACATCGCGCATCAGCTTGATCGCGTCGTCGATTTCCATGTTGTAGGGGATTGCCACCCGGAAGATCGCGTAGCCGAACTCTCGGGAGTAGTTCTTGATGCTCTTGATCTCGCTGAACGGGATGGTGTGCACGATGCCGTCGATATCGCGCAGGCGCACGGTGCGGATGGTCAGGCCCTCCACCGTACCCAGGTGGCCGCCGACGTCCACGTAGTCGTCGATGGCCAGGGAGTCTTCGATGATGATGAACAAGCCGGTGATCAAGTCCGCTACCAGCGACTGCGCACCAAAGCCGATGGCGATACCGATCACACCCGCACCGGCCAGCAATGGGGTGACGTTCATGCCCATGTTCGCCAGGGCCACGATGGCGGCGATGATGAAGATGGTCACGAACAGCACGTTGCGGATCAGCGGCATCATGGTTTGCGCACGCGCGTTGGCCAGGCCTTTGCGTGAGCGGGTCAGGGCGTGGTGGATGGCGGTGTCGCTGAGGATCCAGATCAGCCAGGCGAACAGCAAGGTGCCACCGAGGCCGAACAGCTTCACGGCTATTTCATGGCCGTCACCCTCGGTAAAGCGAATCATCGACAGGCCCCACACCCGTAGCCCCAACTCGATGAACGCCAGCCACACCACCAGGTGCACCAGGGTGTAGACAAACCCTTTGAGGCGTTCGGAGTACAGCGCATGGCGTTTGTGCCCGCGCTGCGGCTTGAGGGCGTGGCGGCGCACCAGGCCGTTGATCACCATGCACAACACCAGCAGCACCGTGCACAGCAGCGACTGGCGCAGCGCAGTGCTGGTGTCGCCGGCCGACAGGAAGGTCGCGAACAGTGAAATACCTACCAGCAGCAAGGCCGGGATGTACCAGAAGGTACCGATGATCGACAGGGTGTCGGTGAGGGCGCGGCGGGTCAGGCGGCGCGACAGCGGCTGGTTGCGGATCAGGTGTGCAATCGGTCGGCGGAAACGCAGGATAAATACGCCGGTGGACAGCGCCGCCATTACATTGGCCACGGTTGCGGCGGTGTGGGCCAGGTGCTGGCCGAGCGCCTCGACCAGGCGCGGATCGCTCAAGGCTTCACCGAAGGCGGCGAAGCTGCCGATCCACCACAGCGGGCGGAACGCCTGATGACGCAGGATATACAGGGCGCGGTGGCGGTGCGGGCCGTCGAGTACGGAGAAGGCAATTACGCAGATTGCCGAAAAACAGGTGCCGACCACCAAGGCATAAGCCAGCACCATCGCCAGGGATTTGCCCAGGGAGGAAGGCAGGGCGTAGCTCAGGTAAACCGTGATCACCAGGGCGATCAACCAGGGGCCCAGCTTGCGCAGGGCAAAGCGCAGCATGTCCCAGGTGCGCGGGTGTTGCGGCAACTCTTCGGGCAGGCCGAAACGCTCGCGTACCCGGTGGCTGAGCCAGATCAGCGCGGCGGCCAGCAGGCTCCACACTGCCAGGATCACGGCAAAACCAAAGATGATCGGCAGCCATTCGTTGGCCGGCAGCATCAGCGCGCCCAGTTCATCCTTGGCCAGGTCGACTTCATTGGACCAGCGCCCCAATGGGCTGTCGGCGCCGGAAAACTGCTGTTCAAAGCCCGACAGCGTGCTGCCGATCAACCCGAGCACACCTTGCTCTGTCGCGGGTTGGGCCTTTTGCGTGGCGGCGCGCAGCTTTTTCAGGTCGCTCAGCAGCTGGGTGCGCTGTTGGTCGTTTTCGAGGGTCTTGATCACCTCGTCCAGCGACTGCCCCAGGGGCACTTCAGCCTGGGGTTGGGTCTTGCTGGAACCACCCAGCATTCCGGGCAAGCCTACGGCTTGGGCGGATGACAGCGGCAGCAGCGTGAGCAGGGCGATCAGCAGGTAGCAGGGCAGGGCAAACAGACGGGAAAGCACGAGGCGGTCAACCTTCAAAGCAACGAATTGACCGAGTGTACGAGGCCGCTATCCCCAATGCGAGCGCATTTGTCATTGCGCCAGTTTGGCGAGGATCTTGTAGACCACGGTGCCCAGGATCAGCAGCATACCAATCCACATGCCGAACACGCCGAGGGGCTTATCGCGAAAGTTGAAGCCGACCGCGAGCATGATCATGCCGATCACGATGGGGATAAGCATGGCGTGGAACGAGGACATTGAAATCATGGGAGCAATAGCCTTGTCGCAGTGGAAGTTTTGACAAGTCTAGGCGCGATTGCAGGAAGTGCAGGTGATACAAGTCAGTTTGGCAGTACATCTAACCAAATGTGGGAGGGAGCAAGCCCCCTCCCACATTTCGATCACATTTTGCCGGTCAAATCAGGGCAGGTCGCGGCTCGCATAAAACGCCCCCAGCACCTTCACCAGATGCGCCAGGTCATGGCTGCCGCACAGCTCTCGAATGGAGTGCATGGCAAACGTCGGCAAGCCGATATCCACGGTGCGTACACCCAGGTGGCTGGCGGTGATCGGGCCGATGGTCGAGCCGCAGCCCATGTCACTGCGCACCACAAAGCTTTGTACCGGCACTTCTTCGGCCATGCACAGGTGGCGGAAGAACCCGGCAGTTTCGCTGTTGGTGGCGTAGCGCTGGTTGCTGTTGACCTTGATCACCGGGCCGGCATTGAGTTTCGGGCCGTGGTTGGCGTCATGCTTCTCGGCGTAGTTGGGGTGCACGCCGTGGGCGTTGTCCGCCGATACCAGCAGTGATTTCTGAATGGTGCGTACGAACTCATCACCTTCAGGCAACAGGCGCCGCAAGGTCTGCTCCAGCATCGGGCCATCGGCGCCGCAGGCTGAGCAGGAGCCGACTTCTTCGTGATCGTTGCATACCAGCACGCAGGTTTCGTCGGTCTCGCTGGTCAGCAAGGCTTGCAGGCCGGCGTAGCACGACAGCAGGTTGTCCAGGCGCGCACCGGCGATGAAATCGCCATTGAGGCCGATGACCGCCGCGCTTTGGGTGTCGTAGAAGCTCAGCTCGTAGTCGAGCACCACGTCAGCGTTCAGCCCATGCTCGCGGGCCAACTGCTCGGTGAGCACGGCGCGAAAGTCCACGCGTTCGTCACCGGCAAATTGCGCAAGGATCGGCGGCAGCTCGGTCTGGGCATTGATCGCCCAACCCTGGTTGGCCTCACGGTTCAGGTGAATGGCCAGGTTGGGAATGATGGCGATCGGCAGCTTGAAGTCGATCAGTTGGCTTTCGACCTTGCCGTCGCGGCGGAAGGTGACGCGGCCAGCCAGGGACAGGTCGCGGTCGAACCACGGCGCCAGCAGCGCACCGCCGTAGACTTCCACGCCCAACTGCCAGAAGCCCTGGCGTTGCAGCTCAGGCTGGGGCTTGACCCGCAGGCACGGGCTGTCGGTGTGGGCGCCGACCAGGCGGATGCCGCCCTGCAACGGCGAGTGGCGACCGAGCTTGAAGGCGATGATCGAGGAGTCGTTGCGGGTCACGTAATAGCGACCATTGGCCTCGGTGGCCCAGGTGTCGCGCTCGTCGAGACGCTGGTAACCGGCCGCTTCCAGGCGCTGGGCGAGGGCCGCAGTGGCATGAAAAGGAGTAGGGGAGGCCTTGAGGAAGTCGATCAGGCCTTGATTCAACGCTTCGCGCATAAATAGCTCCAGACAGCAATGCGCGGAGTTTACCGTTCGATGGCCAGAAGTGCACAGAACAAATGTGGGAGGGGGCTTGCTCCCGATTGCGGTGTGTCAGTGAGCAAATACAGTGACTGACACTCCGCCATCGGGGGCAAGCCCCCTCCCACATTTACCCGTGTTCGCAGCTTAAAAGGGGGCAGGGCACTCGAAGCGCAAGCGCTCGCCGCTTTGTGGATGGGTGAAACTGAGCATGCTTGCGTGCAGGCACAGCCGCGGCCAGGCAGCCAACGCTTGTTCATGGGCATACAAGCCATCACCCAGTAACGGATGCCCGATGGACAGCATATGCACACGCAACTGATGCGAGCGCCCGGTGATCGGCGTCAGTTCCACGCGGCACCAGTCGCCACAACGCTCCAGCACTTTCCAGAAGGTCAGGGCGTGCTTGCCGAACTCGTGGTCGACCACATGGCGGGGCTTGGTCGGCGGGTCGTAGCGCAACGGCAGGTCGATGCTGCCGCTGTCCAGTTCCGGTTGGCCCCAGGCCAGGGCGGTGTAGGCTTTTTCGGTTTCACGGTCGTGAAACTGGCGGGACAGCTCGCGATGGGTGTCGGCGTCCCGGGCCAGCAGGATGATCCCCGAGGTTTCCCAGTCCAGGCGATGGACGATACGGGCTTCGGGGTAGCCGTTTTCCTGCAGGCGGGTGATCAGGCAGTCCTTGTTGTCGTCGGCGCGGCCAGGCACCGAGAGCAGCAGGGTTGGCTTGTTCACCACCAGGACAGCGTCGTCCTGATGCAGGATATGTATATTGGACAGCGGCATTAAACAGCCTCGTAACAAACGCCAACGGCGGCTCGCCCACCTGGTTCCCGAAGGATCAAGGTGATCGAGCCGCCGTGGCGACCGCCCTTTCGATCAACGATCGGGCAGGGTGATATTGAGTTCCAGAATCGAGCAGCTGCCGTCATTTTCCAGAGCGACATGCACGTCATCGTTGCCGATATTGACGTACTTGCGGATCACCTCGACCAGTTCCTTCTGCAAGGCTGGCAGATAATCCGGCGTGCTGCGTTGGCCGCGTTCGTGCGCCACGATGATCTGTAGACGCTCTTTCGCTACCGACGCGGTACTTGGCTTTTTGTTGGCGCGAAAGAAGTCGAGAAATTTCATTGTTTAGTTGCCTCCAAAGATACGCTCGAAGAATCCCTTCTTCTTGACATCGAGGAAGCGGTGTTCCACGGTCTTGCCCAGCAAGCGATCGACGGCATCGCTGTACGCCTGGCCGGCGTCGCTCTGGTCGTCAAGAATCACCGGCACGCCCTGGTTGGATGCCTTCAGCACGGCCTGGGATTCCGGAATCACGCCCAGCAGGGTCACGGCGAGGATTTCCTTCACGTCTTCAACGCCGAGCATCTCGCCATTGTTGACGCGTTCCGGGTTGTAGCGGGTGAGCAACAGGTGCTCCTTGATCGGGTCCTGGCCTTCTTCGGCGCGCTTGGACTTGCTGGCCAAGAGGCCCAGCATACGGTCCGAGTCACGTACCGAGGAAACTTCCGGGTTGGTCACCACGATGGCTTCATCGGCGAAGTACATCGCCAGGTGAGCACCGGTTTCGATACCGGCCGGGGAATCGCACACCACGTATTCGAAGGTTTCCTTGAGCTCGGCGAGAACCTTGCCCACGCCTTCCTTGGTCAGCGCGTCTTTGTCGCGGGTCTGGCTGGCGGCCAGTACATACAGGTTCTCAAGGCGCTTGTCCTTGATCAGGGCCTGTTGCAGGTTGGCTTCGCCGTTCACCACGTTGACGAAGTCGTACACCACGCGGCGTTCGCAGCCCATGATCAGGTCGAGGTTACGCAAACCGACGTCGAAGTCGACGATGACTGTCTTGTGGCCGCGCAGTGCGAGGCCGGTACCGATAGCGGCGCTGGTGGTGGTCTTACCCACACCACCCTTGCCGGATGTAACCACGAGAATCTTGGCCAAGGTGTTTCACCCCTAAGGAAAAAGGACTTTCGGTCCCTGAAAAACATCTCTTGAAACTCGCTGCAGGCGGACAGCCTTTGTAGGAAAAAGATGGTGTTTCCGTAGGGAGACACCAACTTCCAAATATTCCTACACAAGTCTTGCCGGTTTCGCTTTGCTATCAGAGTCTAGAGATGCTTGGAAAATGCGGCAGTATCCGTTAAAGCCGGATGATGTTCAACACATCGCCCGACAGGTTGACCTGTACCGAAGCCCCCCACAGTGGATCGCGGCGCAAATCTTCGGAAACCTTGTACTGACCCGCGATGGAAACCAGCTCAGCGGTCAACTGCTGGCAGAAAATCCGTGCTCTGGTATCACCCTTGATGCCGGCGAGGGCACGTCCGCGCATCGGGCCGTATACATGGATGTTGCCATCGGCGAGAAGTTCCGCCCCGGGGCTGACCGAGGAGATCACCACCAGGTCGCCGCCCTGGGCGTAAATCTGCTGCCCGCCGCGTACCGGCGAGGTGATGATCTTTGTCGGCTTGATCGCAGGCTCGGGTGGTTTTTCCGGTTTTTTCTTCTCTTCACCGACCAGCGGTTCCAAGGGACGCTCGCGGGCACCGGACGGAGGCAGTACTGGCAGTTCAATGGCGATGGCGGCGGCAATGTCTTCGATGCGGCTGGCACGAATCGCCAGGGTGCGCAGGCCATGGGAGCGGCACACGCGCATCAGCCCGGGCAAATCAATCACGCCCTGGCCGGCCGGCAGCTTGTCCAGCGCCAGCACCAGCGGGGCGTTGTTGAAAAAGTTCGGCGCCAGGGCAACCTTGGCGGCCAGTTGGCGGTCCAGGGCATCAAGGTCATTGCGCGCCAGTTCCAGCACGGTAATGGCGAGCATGCTGCCTTTTAGCTGGAACACGGGATCTTGGTCTAGCGGTTCGGTTTGGCTCATGGTCGGCGAAAGCGGCTTGTCACGAAAAGTGTCGAGACTTATAACGAGAACACTCACCCGCCGCAAGCCGAGTCGAACCGTTGTAGAATGCGCGGCCCTTGTCTTTACCGGAATCTGTAATGGATCGCCCGCGTTTTCGAGCTGTATTTCTTCACCCGCGTTTTTGGCTGCTATGGCTGGGGCTCGGCCTGCTGTGGCTGGTCACCCAGTTGCCGTACCGGGCGTTGTTGACCATTGGTCGCCTGCTGGGTGCGGGCATGTACCGCGTGGCTGGCGATCGCCGCCGTATCGCGGCGCGTAACCTTGAGCTGTGCTTCCCGGAAAAATCCGTGCAGGAGCGCAAACGCTTGCTCAAGGAAAACTTTGCCTCCACCGGTATCGCCTTTTTTGAAATGGCCATGAGTTGGTGGTGGCCCAAGCCGCGCCTGGCGCGACTGGCCCATGTCGAAGGGCTGGAGCACCTCAAGCAGGCACACTTGGAAGGCAAGGGCGTGATCCTGATGGCCCTGCACTTCACCACCCTGGAAATCGGCGCGGCGCTGCTGGGGCAGAAACACACCATCGATGGCATGTACCGCGAGCATGGCAACCCGCTGTTCGATTTTATCCAGCGCCGTGGTCGTGAGCGCCATAACCTCGATTCCCTGGCCGTGGAGCGCGACGACGTGCGCGGTATGCTCAAGCTGCTGCGTGCCGGGCGGGCCATCTGGTACGCACCGGACCAGGATTACGGCGCCAAGCAAAGCATCTTCGTGCCGCTGTTCGGTATCCAGGCAGCTACCGTCACCGCTACCAGCAAGTTCGCACGCCTGGGCAAGGCGTTGGTGGTGCCGTTCACCCAGGAGCGCCTGGCCGATGGCAGCGGTTACCGATTGGTGATCCATCCACCGTTGACCGATTTTCCGGGTGAAACCGACGAAATCGACTGCCTGCGCATCAACCAATGGGTCGAAGCCTCGGTACGCGATTGCCCCGAGCAATACCTGTGGACCCATCGCCGTTTCAAGAGCCGGCCGCCGGGTGAGCCCAAACTGTATGAAAAGCGCCGTCGATAACGCTGACTTTTCCCACACGGAGTGACGCAATGCGCTCAGTTGAACCGGTCACAGGCTTGATTCTTTCCGGCGGCGGGGCGCGAGCGGCGTATCAGGTGGGGGTATTGGCGGCGATTGCCGAGTTGCTGCCGCCGGGGGCGCCGAATCCATTTCCGGTGATTGTCGGCACCTCCGCCGGCGCGATCAATGCGGTGAGCCTGGCCAGTGGCGCTACCGATTTCTCGGCAGCGATCCAACGGCTGACGGCATTCTGGCAGGGCTTTCGCAGCCACCAGGTGCTGCGCAGCGACTGGCCTGGGGTAATGCGCCAGGCCAGCCGTTTCCTCATCCACAGCCTATTGGGCCTGGGCGCCCAGGTGCCCGTGGCGCTGCTCAACAGCTCGCCACTGCGCGACTTGCTGCAAGAACGCTTGAACCTGGACGGCATCGACGAGGCTATTCGCCGCAAGCACTTGCAGGCAGTGGCGGTGACGGCGTTTGGCTATGAGTCCGGGCAAGCGGTGACTTTCTACCAGGGCGGCGGCACCATCGATGCCTGGCTGCGCCATCGGCGTATCGGCGTGCCGACCCAACTGACGGTGGAGCACTTGCTGGCGAGTTCGGCGATTCCGCTGTTGTTTGCTCCGGTCAAACTCGACGAAGAGTACTTTGGCGATGGCGCGGTGCGGCAGTCAGCGCCCATCAGCCCGGCTTTGCACCTGGGAGCCAGCCGCGTGTTGGTCGTCGGCGTGAGCGGCAACCCCAGGGGCAATGAAGCGTCGACGCAACGTACCTACACCGGCCAGCAACCGACCCTGGCGCAAATCGGTGGGCATATGCTCAACAGCACCTTCATTGACAGCCTGGAAAGCGATATCGAACTGCTGGAGCGCTTGAACCAGTTTAGTCGGGTTGTCCCTGTCGACGCCGCGGTGCAGGGCCTGGCACCGGTGGACGTGCTGGTGATTGCGCCCAGCCAGCCTATCGATGAAATCGCGGCGCGACATCGCCAGGAATTACCGGCGGCGTTGCGCTTGTTCTTGCGCGGGCCGGGGGCGACCAAGACCAGTGGGGCGGGGGTGTTGAGTTATTTGCTGTTCGAGGCGGGGTATTGCAGCGAGTTGATCGAGTTGGGGCGCAAGGATGCGCTGGCCAAACGTGAGGAGTTGTCGCGATTCCTCGGCCTGACGCAGAGCTGAAAATGTGGGAGGGGGCTTGCTCCCGATGGCGGCGATTCAGTTACAGATACTTTGAATGACACACCGCTATCGGGAGCAAGCCCCCTCCCACATTTTGTCCAGCAGTGTTTATTAGAAGTGGTACTTGACCAGGAAGCTTGCGGTGTCCTGAGTTGTCTTGAACGCGCCGCTGTCTTCAATCCCGTACTTGTTCTTCCAGTAGTCGTATTCAAAACCCACATACAACTGCTTGTCGCCCCAATGCAGCGCCTTGCCCAAGTCATATTTGACCTGCGGGTTGAAGTGCAGGTTGGCGTGATAAGTGCCACGGGCGTTCTTGTCGTTATCCACCACCCAGTCCATGAAACCGTCGATCAGCACGTCGGAATTGCCCACGGGGATGGTGTACGACCACACCGGAGTGATCTGCCACACACCGTCACCCGGGCGATTGCCCTCGGTCTGGCGCTGGTAGAAATTCAACTGGAAGTAGTCAAAACCGGGGATGTTCAAGTCGAATGCCGGGCCCAGCAGGTAGGACTCGTTATCGCCCTCGCCGAACTCGTAGGTGAAGGCCAGCAGCACGTCCTTGATCGGGCCGAACGACAGGTCCTTGTCGAAAATCTTGCCGAACGACAAACGCGGGCTGAACTCGCCGTAGTAAGTGTTCGGGCCGACATTGCCGTCTTCCTTGCCGTTGTAAAAGATACGGTCGAGGAAGAAGAAGTTGTCGCCGTACTTCCATGCGTCGGCATGTTCGAAGGTGACGGTTTGCTGGATCTGCGGGTTGACGGTAAAGCTCTTGCCCCACAGGTAAGTCAGGCTGTTGTTCTGCCACTGCAACAAGTCACCGGCTACGGCCTGGCCACCAGCCAGCAGGGATCCCGCCAGCATCAGGCCTTTGAACATGGGTTTCATTCGGTTGCTCCCGAGTTAAAGTTTTATGGTTTTTTTTCTTCTACGCAGGCGCTCTGGTATGGCGCCTTTTGGTTCGCTGCAAAAATCGTCTGTTCGGTCAGCTTTAATGCTGTTAGCAAGAGCTGCGCCAAGGTGTTTGAAAAGCCAAAAAATCCCCGTCGGCTGCAGCGGATGCAGTCGAATTCAGAGGACTTTTGCGCACTTTGGCAGCCAACATCAGGCCGGGATAAGTTGGCCTTGAAGTCAGCTTTTACATTCGCTGTTTTTTTTTGAGTCGATTCGAGCGGGCGCGGAGAATACTGGCTCCCAGGCCTGGGCTCAAGTGCGCTGTAACAGAGCGCGAGGGGCGAGAATGGGGCGCGGCGTGTGGCCGGCCCCGGTTGAAGGCTGTGCATGTGGGTGTTCCCTGTTTGTTGTTATTTTTGTACTAACAAAGGAATCAATGCGTATGGGCGACTTCGGGGCGTTCAGCGCCGCCGAGGATGTTGAACAGGATGTTCAGCGACAACGCGCTGAGTGTGGCCATGGCGATCCCGCTGTGGGTAATCGGGCTCATCCACAGTGGCAGTTGCGCGAAGAACTCCGGCCGTACCACGGGGATCAGACCCATGCCGATGCTCACCGCTACCAATAGCTGGTTGCGACGGTCGGCTATGTCGGCTTCCTGCAGGATCTTGATCCCGGTCGCCGCCACCATGCCGAACATGGCTATCGCCGCGCCACCGAGTACTGCCGGCGGAATCGACGCCACCAGATAGGCGGCCTTGGGCAACAGGCTCAGCACAATCAGAAAGGCCCCGGCGATGATCGTGACCGAGCGGCAGCGCACGCCGGTCATTTGTACCAGGCCGATATTCTGCGCGAAGGAGGAGTGGGTAAAGGTGTTGAAGAAACCGGCAAAGAACGACGCGCCTGCGTCACACAACAGGCCGCGGCGCAGCATTTTCGGGGTGACCTCCTGGCCGGTGATCTTGCCCAGGGCGAGGAACATGCCGGTGGACTCGACAAAGATGATCACCACCACCAGGCACATCGACAGGATCGGCGCCAACTCGAACTTGGGCATACCGAAGTGCAACGGCGTGACCACCTGCACCCAGGGCGCCTGGGCCAGGCCACTGAGGTCGACCATGCCGATAACGCCGCACAACCCGTAACCCAGGCCCATGCCGATCAGCACCGAGATATTCACCCAGAAGCCGCGCATGAAGCGGTTGATCAGCAGGATGGTCGCCAGCACCAGGGCAGCAATCGCCAGATACACCGGCGAGCCGAACGTGGCGGCAGCGCTGCCGCCACCGGCCCAGTTCACGGCCACGGGAAACAGCGAGAGGCCGATGGCGGTAATGACGGTACCGGTTACCAGCGGCGGGAAAAAGCGCACAACCTTGGACATGAATGGCGCGATCAGCATGCCGAAGAACCCGGCGGCGATAGTCGCGCCGAAGATGCCTTGCAAACCGATACCGGGCATACCGGCCATGGCGACCATGCTGCCGACAGCGGCGAAGCTGGCACCCATCATCACCGGCATACGGATACCCACCGGGCCGATGCCGAACGACTGCACCATGGTGGCGATACCGGCCACCAGCAGGTCGGCGTTGATCAGGAAGGCGATTTCTTCACGGCTCAAGCCTGCGGCCTGGCCAATGATCAGGGGGACGGCGACGGCGCCGCCGTACATCAGCAAGACGTGTTGCAAGCCAACCAGAATCAGTTGCAAGAGGGGCAGCCGCACCATGGCGGGCGCGGCAGGAGTCTGCGTTTCTAACTGGGACATGCAACACCTCGAATCTTTTTATTTTTGTGTTGTTTGCAAAGCAATTTTCAAAACACGGCAGATCTCAATTGTGGGAGCTGGCAAGCCAGCTCCCACATTGGTCCTGTGTGAAACAGTCAGTTGGTGCGGGCCCCCTGATTGATCCAGGTGCCGATCAGGTCTCTTTCCTGCTGGGTCATCTGGGTAATATTGCCCAGCGGCATGATCTGGCTGGCCACGGCCTGCGCTTGAATACGCGCGGCCTGCTGCTGGATCTGTGCCGGTGTGTCGAACATCACCCCTGCCGGTGCGGTGCTGAACAACGGGCTGGTGGGCTTGGCCGAATGGCACACGGTGCAGCGTTGCTCGATCACATGGTGCACCTGGCCGAAGTCGGTCGTGGCCTGGGCTGGTGCCGGTTCAGCGGCGGGGGCGGCAGGCGCCGCGGGTTTCAAGCCACCGCCCAGGGCGGTTTCCGGCAGCGGCTGGTACTCGATCGCAGCAGGTGCCTTGGCAATCGGTTCTGCAGGCTTGGGCCCGGTTACATACGCCAGGCTGATCATCGCCAACGCGCCCACCGGCAAGGTCCACGCATACTTCTGGCTGTCATGCCGGGTGTTGAAGTAGTGCCTTACCAGCACCGCCGCCACTGCGATCCCGGCCAGGATCAGCCAGTTGTATTGGCTGCCGTAGGTACTCGGGAAGTGGTTGCTGATCATGATGAACAGCACCGGCAAGGTGAAGTAGTTGTTGTGGCGAGAACGCAGCAAGCCCTTGGCCGGCAGCGCCGGATCCGGTGTGCGGTTCTCGGCGATGGCTGCCACCAGTGCACGCTGGGCGGGCATGATGATGCGGAACACGTTACCGACCATGATCGTACCGATCACCGCACCCACGTGCAGGTAGGCGCCACGGCCGCTGAACACCTTGCTGAAGCCATAGGCCGCCGCAATCAGCAGCACGAACAGGATCAAGCCGAGCAGGGCAGGGCGCTTGCCCAGGGCCGAGTCGCAGAGGAAGGAGTAGATGAACCAGCCGGCGAACAGTGAGCCGATGCCCAGCAATACGCCTTCGGTGCCGCTGAGGCTGCTGCCGGGGGCGAGCAGGTACAGCGTCGGGTTGAGGTAGAACACTACGCAGAGCAGCGCGACGCCCGACATCCAGGTGAAGTAGGCTTCCCATTTGAACCAGTGCAGGTTGTCCGGCATGGTCGGCGGGGCCAGTTTGTATTTTTCCAGGTGGTAGATACCGCCACCGTGGATCGCCCACAAGTCACCGGCCAGGCCGTTCTTGGGGTTGACGCGATTGAGGTTGTTTTCCAGCCAGACAAAGTAGAACGAAGCGCCGATCCAGGCGACGCCAGTGATCATGTGAACCCAGCGCACGCTCAGGTTCAGCCATTCCAACAGATGTGCTTCCACAGTCTTTACCTCTCGCCTGTCACCCTTGTTGTCGGGTGATCCGGCCTTCTCTTATTGGTGGGGGGCGAGGATCAACCGCTCATCCTCTTTGAAAAAATGCTCATCGCAGTTATTGCCTGTGCCACTGCGATCAACCACCAGGAAGTCATCCCGCTTTTCGATCGTCAGCACCGGGTGGTGCCAGACGCCGCGATGGTAATTGATGCCCTGCCTGCCGTTGGTAACGAAGGCGCGGACCAAGCCTGATACAGGTGCATCGCCAAGTGGCGCGACCACGATCAGAAAGGGGTTGCCGAGCAGCGGTATGAACGCCTGGCTGCCCAGCGGGTGTCTCTCCAGCATGCACACGGTCAGCGGCATGTCCTGCGCGTCGGCGCGGAAGATGCTGATGATGGCGTGGTCTTCAGGCTGTGCTGTTTCGACCGTTGCCAGTTTGTGAAAGCGCATGGTCGACCCGTTGTTGATCATGAAGTGATCGCTGCCATCGGTTTCGATAACGTCTCCGAAAGGGGCGAAGGCTTCTTTGGTCAGGGGTTCGATCATCAGTGTGCGCATGGCTGTCTCTTATCCGAATACTGTGTTGTTTGGTCTATTGCTATCGCGGGCAAGCCCGCTCCCACATTTGGAATGCATTCCCCTGTGGGAGCTGGCTTGCCTGCGATGGCATCACCGCTTATTTCGACACTTTGCCCAAGACGCGCAGGCGACTCACACCACCATCCGGGAACACATTCAGGCGGATATGGGTAATCGGCCCCAGCGCCTTGATCTGCTCGGCGAAGGTGTGTTCAGCGTGCATTTCCAGTTTCTGCGCCGGCAACAGTTCACGCCAGAACAGCGATTGGGTTTCGATCTGGCTGTCGGTGCCGCCTTTGACGAAGGCGCCCTGGATCGAGCAGGTGTCCGGGTAGTTGCCCTTGAAGTGCAGGGTGTCGACGATGATCTTTTCGATCTCGCCCGGGTGGCCCAACGCGACGATCACCCAGTCATTGCCCGGTGTACGACGACGCGCGGTTTCCCAGCCATCACCCATGTTGATGCCACGGCCCGGGTTGAGGATGTTGCTCATGCGGCCAAAGTGTTCATCGGAGCAGGCCAGGGCACGACCGCCATTGAGCGCGGCAGCCAGGTCGACCTGTTCGTTGTCGCCCACCGAAGACCAATCGCGGAACGGCACGCCATACACACGCAGACGGGCGACGCCGCCATCCGGGTAGATGTTGAAGCGCAGGTGGCTGAACGCCTGGTCGTTGTTGATCTCGTGGTAGTGGTGGCTGTTGCCTTGCAACTCTACCGCCGACAGCACTTCAACCCATTGGGTGTTGGCGTCCGGCTCGCCCGAGGCCAGGAAGCAGGCTTCCAGGGAGGCCGACGGCGGGAAGTTGCCGGTAAAGAATGAAGTGTCGATGTCCACGCCTTTGATCGAACCGGGCACGCCCAGGCGGATCACCGCGCTGTCGTAGCCTTCGAAGCGCTTGCGGCGTGACTCCCAGCCGTCCATCCACTTGCCGTTGTCATCGAAAACGCCCTCCTTCCACACGGCCGGGGTCGGCTGGAACAGGCGGTTGGCGTCGGCGAACCAGTCATCGGTCACCGAGATGATCTTGGTGCCCAGGCGGGCGTCGGCCAGGTTGACGAACTTTTCGAAAGGTACGGCGTAAGCTTTCATTCTTCTTGTCTGCCTTGGATAGAGTGGCTGGGGATGGTCGTTTAGAGGGTCAATAAACGGAACAACGCGATCTTGTTGATCTCGTCCAGCGCGCACTTGAACTCGGTGTCTGTCGAGTTATGGATGCGCGTTTCGAACGCGGCGAGAATCTGGTGCCGGTTGCTGCCTTTTACCGCCATGATGAAGGGAAACTTGAACTTGGCCTTGTAGGCGTCATTCAGCTCGGTGAAGCGAGAAAACTCTTCGGCCGTGCATTGGTGAATCCCCGCGCCAGCTTGCTCATCGGTGCTGGCTTGGGTGAGTTGGCCCTGGACGGCGGCTTTACCGGCCAGGTCCGGGTGGGCGTTGATCAGGGCCAACTGGCTTTGATGATCAGCGCTCAACAGGATATCGCTCATGCGCTGGTGCAGGGTTTCGATCTGGTCGATCGACGCATCCTGGCCCAGCTCGAAGGCCTTTTCGGCTACCCATGGCGAATGTTCGTAGATGTCGGCGAAGGCAGCGACGAAGGCGTCGCGGCTCAGGGTCGACGGTTGCAAGGTCTGGAACGCAGTCATTTCGCCGCTCCCGTGCAGGGGTGGGTTTGGTGCCAGTGACGGGCGATGTCCACGCGGCGGGTGAACCACACCTGATCATGGCCTTTGACGTATTCAATGAAGCGCTTGAGCGAGGCCAGGCGTGCCGGGCGGCCGATCAGGCGGCAATGCAGGCCGATCGAAAGCATCTTCGGCGCTTCGGCGCCTTCGGCATACAGCACGTCGAAGGCATCCTTGAGGTACTCGAAAAAGTCGTCACCCTTGTTGAAACCCTGCACCTGGGTGAAGCGCATGTCGTTGGTGTCCAGGGTGTAGGGGATCACCAGGTGCGGCTTGCCGTTAGGGGTATTGGGTTCCCAGTAGGGCAGGTCGTCGTCGTAGGTGTCGCAGTCATACAGGAAACCGCCTTCCTCCATCACCAGGCGGCGGGTGTTGGGGCCGGTACGACCGGTGTACCAACCCAGCGGGCGTTCGCCGGTCAGCTCGGTGAGGATGCGGATGGCTTCGAGCATGTGCTCGCGCTCCTGGGCCTCGTCCATGTACTGGTAGTCGATCCAGCGGTAGCCGTGGCTGCAAATCTCGTGGCCGGCGGCGACCATGGCGCGGATTACATCCGGATGACGCTGGGCAGCCATGGCCACGGCGAAGATGGTCAGCGGTATGTCGAATTCTTTGAACAACTTGAGGATGCGCCACACCCCGGCACGGCTGCCGTATTCGTACAGCGACTCCATGCTCATGTTGCGCTCGCCTTGCAGCGGCTGGGCCGAGACCATTTCCGAAAGGAAGGCTTCGGACTCTTTGTCGCCATGCAGGATATTGCGCTCGCCGCCTTCTTCGTAGTTGAGTACGAACGACAGCGCAATGCGTGCGTTGCCCGGCCAGTGGGGGTGAGGAGGGTTACTGCCGTAACCGATCAGGTCGCGTGGGTAGTCAGCGCTCACTGCAGTCTTCCTTCTTGTTCGTGGTAGCTAGGTGTGTGGCGGCCGGGCAGTGGAAAGACTGGGTGGCGTCACAGCGATGAGTGATTGTATACAACTTATCGCAAACTTTGTAAGCCTGCATTTCTGCATTTTTTCTGAACGGTCTCTCTAAAGGTCTCTGCAAGAAACTTGCCTGAGTGGTCAGGTTAAAATGAAAAAGCCCACTGCAGGAGCGAGCTTGCTCGCGAAAAACCTGAGCGCGCCACTTTTCATTCTGAGAGCCCGCGTCATCGTTGGCGTTTTTCGCGAGCAAGCTCGCTCCTACAGGAGGGTGGAAGCGCTGTGAAATTTATTGTGTACAATTTTTTATAAAAGTGTCTTAATCGGCCATCGCCGGCTTTTTCACTGCCCTGAAAGAGTGCGGGTTTCTCTATGACTGACTTCGGGAGGCGCATAAAAGCCATGGGACGTTTGACCACACACGTTTTGGACGCCGCACACGGCTGCCCCGGCAGCGCGATCAAGGTCGAGTTGTATCGCGTCGAGGGCGCGCAGCTTGAACTGGTGGGTAGCGCCGTGACTAATAGCGACGGCCGTTGCGACGCGCCGTTGCTGCAAGGCGATGACTACCGCAGCGGTGTCTACCAATTGCAATTCAGTGCTGGCGACTACTACCGTGCCCGCGGTGTGCAACTGCCAGAGCAGGCTTTTCTCGACGTGGTGGTATTGCGTTTCGGCATCAGCGCCGAACAAGAGCATTACCATGTGCCGCTGCTGATTTCGCCTTACAGCTACTCCACCTATCGCGGTAGCTGAGTCGTCACCTCGCTTCACATCCCCAAATGCTCTTCGTTGGTTTCGCCCGCGCACACTGCGGGCTTTTTTTCGACCGTGCTGCGTTCAACTATCTAAAGCCTCAAGCGCCTGTGCGTTGCCTAGGCTCGGTGTTTTCCTCAATCAAGAAAACACCATGGCCTTACTCAACGACATACCCGACCCAGAAGATCCGGAGGTCGCTGCCCAAGCAACGCTTCAGGGTATACGCAGCCAGCTGACCCGGCGAATCAACGCTCACGCCCATCCAAGCCGTTTGATTAATCAGATTGCTTTTGCCGAACTGCGCTGCGCTGAGGTAATAAAGGTGCTTGCAAGGCTGATAGCGCGCGTGCCCAAAGTTTTGTGGGTGATCCGCAACGAGCTGCGCAAAGAGTTTGAAATAGACCCGGACAGCCTGCTGTTCACCGTGCCAAAACCACCTGCAGAGCCGCAGAAAGTCGACAGCCTGACTGATCGTGCGCTGCTGTCACTGGTCTTGCCCGCAGTGCCGATCAACCTGAATCAGTTCACTGCCCTGAGCGTCAAGGGTGACCCGACTCGGCAGTTGCCTTATACGCCGTTGCAAGTGCTGCAGCGAGTTATCGCCATGAAGCTGCAAGACAGAATTGCCTTGTCGGCCACACCTTATTGGGACGCCCTGCAGCCCGGTTCCGTGCAAACACGCAGGGGGCATTGGGCAGAGCTGCACGCCGAACTCTTCGCTGGCCGGGCTTTTATAGCGCGGCAATTGGACGAACTGTCGAGTGCCGGGATGGCACTGCTGCAGGCCCTGATCGACGCACCGAGTGCTGAGGCACGCCAGCGAGCAGGGGGCGATTGGGCCAATGTGCGAGCGAGTTCGCTGATGTGGCCGGGTACGCCTGCGGTTGCAATTCCCGGTGCCTTGCATATCTACCGTGAAGGCGATCCTGATGGTGCACCGCATGTGATTTACCTACCGGGTGTGGTGCGCAATTTCTACGAGTACTCGTCCTTCTTCGGCCTGCAATGTGGCCTTCTGAAGTTGGTCAGTGAGTCACTGTTCGACGAACTCTGGCAATGCCTGCCGTTAAAGCGCCGCCATGAGCTATGTCGGCCTACGGACCTGACCCCCCCGTCAAGCGTGAGTCGCGGCTCGACAATCTCCGGTGATGCGCTGGCGATGAGCGCGCAAGCGTTGCTGGAAGGTCAATGGGAAAACGAGCTGGCCTGTGCGCTGGCGATCAATCACGCACACGTGTTTTCTCCACAACAGCCGCCACCTCAACCGCTGACCGCTGTGCCATTTCTGCGTTTTATCGAGCGTGCAAGGAAGGCACTGGTCGGTAAAGTCCGACTTGGGGCTCTAGTCGATCAATTGCTCAAGTGGGACGAACAACGACGACGCGCAGAAATTATCTTTGCCAGCACGGCGCCCGGTCTGGCCCTGCTCACCGCGGAACAACAGGTCAAACGCTACGGAAAAGGTCTGCTCGCACTATTCAACGCCGATGATCTAAGCGTCGAGACTGCAGCGCTTGAGGAATTTGTGGTGCTTGAGAACCAACTCAAAGCACATAAAGACGCGTTGAATTCGCTGATTAAAGATGCGCAGCAGCGGCTCTACGATGTGCCTTTTTGGATTGAGCGCCCAACGGGTGCGCACAAACGCTATGCCTTGTTCCTGCGTGCCCATGTCGAGGCTCTGCGCTGTGAGGTTCAGTTGCAACACCGGCTCAAGCTGATACCCACTGCGCATCTGGATTTGGTGATGGAGGTGGTGGAGCGGCTGTCGGCATCCAAATACGTGGGCGGAAAAGCCCAGGTGTTTTCGGTCTCTGTGGGCAGCGCGCAGGCTGCCTTCTACCCGCTTCATAACGTTTGGGTGGTGGCTCGGGCGACGGCGATGAAGCACCCGTCCCGTGGGGTTCCGGTCGCGCTGTATGCATTCGGGCAATATGGCGGGCTGAAGGCTTTTTCCGGCCTGGATGCTTTAACCCGCGGTCTGAAAGCCAGCCTCGGGAGCTGTGATGATTCGGTCCTGTGGGGCTGTATAGAGCACGATAAGCGTCACGACTTACGTGACCATGCCCGGCGTGAAACCCTGACGGTGCGCTATGAACCCATTGAGGGGAACCCTGCGACGGTTTCTTTCAAACACTTGATGACCTACTACTTTGGCTTGAACAAGCGTATTGAGGGGACTGCCGGTCTGTTCAATGAGGTAAAAGATGCCGAGCTGAGCCGTGTGCTGCTATTGGCTGAGCTGGACGCTCACTTGAAGATTCCAGACAGTCCCGCCTTGGCCCAGGCTCAGGCCAACGTTGATCTTCTGCGCGAGGCTGCGCTTGAGGCAAAAAAACTGCCGCAGTGGTTAGCGGGCGCAACATCTGCCCAGCTTAAGCACTTCAAGCGCTTGCAGCGCCGGTACCTGAGCAGCGCCTTTGCCTCTGAAAACCTGCTTGAACGCTCTCTGACTGACTTGGAAACGTTCGCCCGCCGCAAGTTGATCGCCCGTTTAACCGAGGATGGTTTCTACCCGGAGCTGGACATCGACAAGCCCCTGATCACGATGCCGGATGATGTCAGAGGCAGCTTCTGCGGTAATCAAAGCCACTGCACGCCGGGTGATCGCGGGGAGGTCCTGACCCCAAGTACTCAAACCACAACTTTCAGCATGTTGCAGCTGGCGTTGCATAATCTTGATCCGAAAGCACCCTGGGTGTCTTGGCGATTGAATCGAGCACGCTATCTGCAGCCGCAGTGGAAACAACGGCTGAACAAGGACTATTTGATCAAGACAGTCTCCTCGCTGGATATCGGCGGAAACTACAACACGCAGATCAACCATACCTTCTACCCCACGGTTAAAGCCAACCCGAGTCTGGACGCAGGTCGCATTCCTGCGCTGATCAATCGCACGCTGGATGAATGCGCGCACATGCAGCTTTTTTCGGCGGTTCAACAAGGGCTAAGCACCTTTGCACAGAGCCTGTTCAGCACGGCGATGGCGGCGCGAACGCCTGAGGACCTGCTGAAAAATGGGTATGATTTGAAGTTGCACGTCGTTCATCTGGCGGCGCACACGATGCAGCATGATCGCTATATCTCAGGGATCGTGGTCATGCAGGATCAGGGCAGTGGGCGCTGCGTAGTTTACTGGCCTGCTGCGCCGCACGCCTTGATCATCACCGAGTACATCAGTGTGGCGATGGCGCGGGTAGAACTCAGTCGCATTGCCGCTTCGGTTGACCTTGTAAAGTTACTTGCGCGGCAGGTAGCGCCCGGTTGGGCATTTGACGCAATCATTCATGACCCCGATGAAGCAGGAGAGCCTGGATGGCTTTCTGTCATGCCGGATGCTTATTATTTCGAAGGTAAGTGGAGGCTTCCTGGCTTTGTTCGCTCCTTCAGCATTACACATCTGCAACCGACGCCAGTGCTCGATGAGATCGAAAAACTGATCCACGAGCAAATTGCCAGTAGCCCTTCAAGCTGGCTGGTGATCGTTCCTATGTCCCACAGCGAACCCAGGGCATTGCTGTATTACGCCAATGTGCTGGATTTGCAACGCCGCACTCAAGCGGCGAGTAATTCTGGCAGGAGCCTGGATGAGTATCGTGTCCGCCGCCTTGCGGAGCAGACTGATAGCAGCATGCGAGCGCTCATATCGTTTTTCTTTCCATTATTTGCGCTGGCTAACTCCTTTTATGAATTGCTGGTGGTGGCACGACGTTTTCACCGGTTCGCAGACCCCAATGATGTCGTGGATATTGTGTTTATGACCCTGTATCTGGCGTTCGATTTGTGGCAGACCTTTACCCCCGGCCCCAAGGTCAGAGGCGCAGTGGCGGGTATCGTGCGGCGCCCGCTGGGGGCTGTGTTGAATCGGATACATCGTTCGCATTTCAGTCATGGCCGGGTGCTGCGTCAGGCTGCGCCTTCTGCGGCCGCGTTAAAACCCTTGGAACGTTTCAAAGTCAAGGGCGTGCCGCCGGATGCTGTGGCGCTCAAAGGGCGTGGCAGGGAGGGCGTCTATGTGAAAGATGGTCAGCAATTTGTAACGGATGACACTCACCATTATCCCGTTTACCAACGTGATAGCGAGTCGGCGTTTCGGCTGAGAAACATGCTCAAAAGCGGTGAGGATGAGTTGGTCCTGAATATCCATCAGCCCAAGGAGTGGTTGCTGGAGACCAATAATCTTCAATCTGGGGGCAACTCCGCAGCGCATGACCCATGGCGCGCTCCCCGGCCGCCATTGTCGGATTGGCAACCCCCTCGTGAGCGCATGGCGACTGTGAACCGGATTCTTCAGTCACGTACAACGGACACCCAGTGGCTGAGTTGGCGTACTCAAGTTCACTCCAGTCAAGTTGTGGACTTCCCTGCGCCTCAAGTGTTTGAGGTTGGCACGGCTCCCAGAGGTTCTTCGCTCAATGCCAGGTTTTTGCGCGTGGCTCCTCCATATACCACCTTCGAGGATCCGAACAGCGGTTTTTACCGGATGCTCCCACAGGGCGATCATGCACCGTTGACCGACCTGGTGTTTATCACCCGAAATGAGCCACCGGGGCCATCCGCGCGAGCCGATATCATGCGCTGGACAAGCACTGATATTCGCGACCAACCCATTCCCGTATCACGCCTGCCTACAGGTGAATGGCAACATCATTCGGCACTGTTCGACAGTACGTTGGAGGACTCTGTGGGCAGGGCCTTTCCCTCCATGACGAGTGCAGCTCGAAAGTTTACCGTCAGACGGATGATTGAATTGTCAGATCCTTCCCCCTCTGCCACGGCAAGCCATTTGCTCGGCATCCGCGCGACGCTGGACGAATGGCTACCCCCGCTCCCTGCGAGCAGCGGCCAAACGGATGATTTACTACGGATGTTGCGGACTAATGAACGGCGCAACCAATACCTATACGTCGGTTTTGAAGGCAAGGCGCCCGGCTTCACGCGCGTTGATTTCACGCCGCCTCATACGTTAGACCCGAGCCTGCACTATGGTGTCAGACCGGTCAGGACGCAGAGGCTTGAAGCGGAGCGCGCCGCCGTCAGGACCGTGCTGGAGCGCCAGGGTTTCCGCGTCGATGACTTGTCTGTGCGGCGCCCAGGGATGCGTGGCGGAGAACCCAGTATTGAATCAGTCGTTACTCATCCCCGTTCGAGCACAATTTACTACGTGGCCTACCAATGGCTTGAACTGGGGCGAATGACCTTGAGAGGGAAGCTTTCCGATAAGTGGATTCGGATAGCCATCAACTCACACCCCGACTCTCTTTTATTAAGGGGGGTTGACAGCGCGATGCGAGAACAGCGCTTGGTGCGGATTGTCGCCGGCATCCAATGGCCCACAAAGGGGCGGCTCGATCCAACTGTTTATTTCGTCAAATTGAACCCTTAGCGTTGATGAGTGCCATCGCACCGGCGCCGCCGAACAGCGCGGCGCTGGTGCGGTTGAACCAGCTCTGGCCCGAACCGCTGCGCAAATACCGTGCAGCGCCATGGGCACCCAAGCCGTAAGCCAACTTGCACAGCAGGTCGAGCATCGTCCAGGTGGCAATCATGATCAGCAATTGCGGCAGGAACGGCTGTTGGCTGCTGAGAAATTGCGGCAGGAAGGCGGCGAAGAACAGGATGTCCTTGGGATTGCTGGCACCCAGCACGAATGCTCGCCCAAACAACGCACGAAAGCGCGGTACAGACGGCGTTTGTGGGACTTCGGCGCCTTCGCTCGGCAGACGCGATTGCTGCCAGCTCTGCCAGGCCAGGTAGAACAGGTACAGCGCACCGGCGATTTTCAAGGCGCTGAACAGCTGTTCCGAGGCCAGCAACAATGCCCCCAGACCCAAGGCCGAAGCGCTCAACAGGCAGATCGACGCAAACACTCCACCCAAAAACGCCGGGTACGAGCGGCGCAGGCCGTAGTTGAGACTGTTGCTGATCATCAGCAGCGACAGTGGCCCTGGAATCAGGATCACGATCAATGCAGCCCCACTGAACAGCAGCCAGGTATCCAGGTTCATCATTTGCTCCTTTTATAAAAATATGAATTTCGCAATGAAAATCGCGCACAACACCCACAGGCTGACAGAAATCTCGCGGTACTTGCCGGTGCCGGCCTTCAGCGCTACATAGGTGATAAAGCCCAGAGCGATCCCGTCGGCGACCGAGAACGTCAGCGGCATCATGATGGCAGTGACGATCGCCGGAATGCTGTCGGTAGCTTCATCCCAATTGATATGGGCCATGCTCGCCATCATCAGCATCGCTACGTAGATCAACGCGCCAGCGGTGGCATAGGCGGGAATCATGCCGGCCAGCGGTGCGAAGAACATCGCCGCCACGAACAGTACGCCCACCGTTACAGCGGTCAACCCGGTGCGGCCACCGGCTGCCACACCTGCGGCGCTTTCCACGTAGCTGGTCACTGGCGGCACGCCAACCATGGCGCCGAACACACTGGAAGCACTGTCGGCCTTCAATGCGCGGGACAGGTTGTCGATCTTGCCATCGGCCTTCACTAGCCCGGCCCGTTGGGCAACGCCCATCAGTGTACCGGCAGTGTCAAACATGTGTACAAAAAGAAAGGCAAATACCACGCTGATCATGCTCACATTGAACACACCCATCACGTCCATCGCCATCCAGGTCGGTGCCAGGCTCGGTGGGGTGGAGAGAATGCCGTTGTAATGCACCAGGCCCAGGCCCCAGCCGGCGAGGGTCACGGCGATGATGCTGATCAGAATTGCGCCGAATACACGGTGATAACTGAGGATGGCGATCAGCAGGAAGCACACCGCCGCCAGCAGTGGGGCGGGTTCATGCAGGGAGCCGAGCTTGATCAGGGTGGCTGGGCTGTCGACGATGATGCCGGCGGTCTTCAGGCCGATCACCCCGAGGAACAGACCCACACCCGCGCCCATGGCATGACGCAGGCTGACCGGAATACTGTTGAGCAGCCATTCTCGGATGCGTGACAGCGTCAGAATCATGAACAGCACGCCCGAGACAAATACCGCGCCGAGAGCTGTTTCCCAGTTGTAGCCCATGGTGCCGACCACGGTGTAGGTGAAAAACGCATTCAGCCCCATACCCGGTGCCAGGCCCACTGGCCAGTTGGCATACAAGCCCATCAACAGGCACCCCAGGGCTGCGGCGATGCAGGTGGCGACAAAGGCCGCACCGTGATCAATACCTGCGTCGGCCATGATGTTGGGATTGACGAAGATGATGTAGGCCATGGTGATGAAGGTGGTGAGGCCGGCGATCAGCTCGGTCTTCACTGTGGTGCCATGCAAGCGCAGTTTGAACAGGCGTTCCAGCCAACCGCCTTGCGGCGTGGCCAGGTCCAACGTAGGGGCTTCGGTTTTACGGCTATCCACAGCGAGTACTCCTCAATCGTTTTATTGTTATGTCCAGCGCCGGTCACATGAGTGGGCAACAGCGCTTTGAGGTACTGGCGGGTTTGTTGACCAAAAGGTCAGGAACTCGCACGAAGCGAATTATGCTTTTGTATACAAATAAAGCAAATAATGTTTTCGAATGTTTGGGCTAAAGTGGATGAAAGGCTGACTCCCAGGGGGACAGGCAGATTTATTCCGCCCGCCGCCTTGAAACATTGCTGCAATACCCGCACTTTGAGGGCGCAAGCATTCGCTCGGAATGCGCAAAGCGGCATAAGGGGAGCCCATGTACAAGGTTTATGGCGATTACAAGTCGGGCAACTGCTACAAGATCAAATTGATGCTTAGCTTGTTGGGGATCCCGTTTCAGTGGATCGATATCGACATCCTCAAGGGCGACACCCAGACCCCTGAGTTCCTGGCGAAGAACCCCAACGGCAAGATCCCGGTGCTGGAGCTGGAAGACGGCACCTGCCTATGGGAGTCCAATGCGATTCTCAATTTCCTCGCCGATGGCAGCGAGTTCCTGCCCACGGAACCGCGCCTGCGCACCCAGGTATTGCAGTGGCAGTTTTTCGAGCAGTACAGCCATGAGCCGTATATAGCGGTGGCGCGGTTTATCCAGTTCTATCTGGGGCTGCCGGAGGATCGCTTGGAGGAATACAAGAAATTGCACAAAGGCGGCTACAAGGCCCTTAAGGTCATGGATCGCCAACTGCAGTTGACCCCGTATCTGGTGGGCGACCAATTCTCCATCGCTGATGTGGCGTTATATGCCTACACCCATGTGGCCCAAGAGGGCGGGTTTGATTTGGACGCTTATCCGGCGGTACAAGCGTGGTTGCAGCGGGTGGCCAGCCATCCTCGGTATGTGCCGATGTTGGACTGATAATGCAATCAAAAGGTGGGAGGGGCACAGCCCCTCCCACATTTAGCTCAATAGTGAGTCAGATAATTCGTGATTTAGCAGTTCAAAGCAGCGCTGCGCCGCCGGGCTCAATGCCATCGCGCTGCGTGTGATCAAGCCGATCTCCCGGTTCACGCCGGGATGATCGATGTCGATTCGCTTCAACCCCTCCAGGCTGTCCGCCGCCGATTCCGGCAGCACGCTGATCCCCAACCCCTGGCGCACCAGCGCCAATACCGTCGACATGTAGTTGGCCTCCATGCCCGCATTCAGCGTCAGCCGTGTCTGGTCAAACAGTGCGTCGACCTGTTCGCGCACGCTGCTGTCACGTCCGGTAAGGATAATTGGCTGGTCGGCCAGTTGCGCCAGGGTCAGTGACCGATAGCGCGTCAGTGCATGATCCAGCGGCACAAACGCGCACAAGCGATCATTGAGCACCGGCTGAAATTGCAGGCCATGGCTCAGGCGCGCCCGTACGCCGATGCCGAAATCCACCTCGCCGTTGCGGACCTGGGCATGAATGCGATGGGCCACCAGGTCATGCAGGCGCACCTCGATCCCGGCAAAGCGCTGGCGAAACAGGCGCAAGGCCGGGGGCAGGGCGCCGGCGCAAACTGACGGCAGGGCGGCGATGGTCACCACGCCGCGACGCAAGGCTGCGAGGTCGCGTGAGCCGGTGACGATGTTGTCCAGGTCCAGCAGCAGTTTTTCCATGGGCCCGCGCGCATCCTGGCCGGCAGCGGTGATGCTCACATGGCGCGGGCTGCGGTCGAGCAGGGCGACGCCGAGCCAGTCTTCCAATTGCTGTACTTGCACGGTCAGGGCCGAAGGCGACAGGTGCAATTCGTTGGCCGCCTTGGTGAAACTGCCGGTGCGGGCCACCGCGAGGAAGGCCTGGATGTGCTGTATCGAGTTCTTCATTTTGTTTTTCCGAACATGCTAGGCCGAATATTCCAATTTACAAAGACTAACCCGCTTCCAATACTCCGGGAAAACAATAACCGGCCAAAAACGGCCACCCTGGAGTTATCCATGCTCGCAACCCTGGGCGTCATCACCATTCTCAGCCTGCTTGTCGCTGTCATGAGCAAGCGTCTCTCGCCACTGGTGGCCCTGATCGCCTTGCCGATCATCGCCGCTCTGGTCGGTGGGTTCGGCCTGCAAACCAGTGCCTTCATTATCACCGGAATCAAGAACGTCGCCCCCGTGGTCGGCATGTTTGTGTTCGCGATCCTGTTTTTCGGGATCATGACCGATGCCGGGATGCTCGACCCCATCATTGATCGCATCCTGCGCACGGTAGGGACGCGTCCTACACGAATTGTGGTTGGCACCGCGACGCTGGCGTTGCTGGTGCATCTGGACGGCTCCGGCGCGGTGACCTTTCTGGTGACGGTGCCGGCGATGCTGCCGTTGTATACGCGGCTGGGCATCGACAAGCGCATTCTCGCCTGCGTCTGCGCGATGGCGGCGGGGGTCAACTTTCTGCCCTGGACCGGCCCGGTGCTGCGCTCGTCGGCGGCGCTGCATGTGCCGGTGGCCGATCTGTTCCAGCCGCTGATCCCGGTGCAGATCGTCGGGCTGATCTTCGTCTTCGCGTGCGCCTGGTGGTTGGGCCATCGTGAAGAAAAGCGCCTCGGCCTGGGCGCCGGTTCCAGCGTGCAGGCGGTGCCGCAACGGGTGCTCAGCGACGACGACATCAAGCTGCGCCGCCCACGGTTGTTCTGGGTTAACCTGATCCTGACCGTGCTGGTGATGGTGGTGATGATTGCCGGTTGGGTCGACCCCGTGGTGATGTTCATGCTCGGCACCGTGGTTGCGCTGTGCATCAACTACCCCAACGTGGACGCCCAGCGTGCGCGCATCGACGCCCATGCGAAAACCGCCCTGACCATGGCCAGTATCCTGCTCGCCGCCGGGGTGTTCACCGGCATCATGCAAGGCTCCGGCATGCTCAAGGCCATCGCCGAAGTGGCGGTGGCGCAGATTCCGGCGGGCCACGGCAAGTTGATCCCGGCGGTCGTGGGGTTCCTGTCGATGCCCCTGAGCATGTTGTTTGACCCCGACTCCTACTACTTCGGCGTGATGCCGGTGATCGCCGAAGTCGGCAAGGCGCTGGGCGTCGACCCCCTGCAAGTGGCCCAAGCCTCGTTGCTGGGCGTGCACACCACCGGTTTTCCGGTCAGCCCGCTGACGCCCGCGACCTTCCTGTTGGTGGGCCTGTGCAAGATCGAGTTGGCCGATCACCAGCGATTCACGATTCCTTTTCTGTTTGCCGCCTCGGTGTTGATGACCCTGACGGCGTTGCTCCTGGGAGTGATTTGAGATGAACACCTTGCGCATTGGCTCCGGCGCCGGCTATTCCGGTGACCGTATCGAACCTGCCGTGGAACTGGCCGAACATGGCGACCTGGATTACCTGGTCTTCGAATGCCTGGCCGAACGCACCATTGCCCTGGCACAACAGGCGCGCATCGGCGACCCGCAGGGCGGTTATGACCCGTTGCTGAGTGAACGCATGCGCCGAGTATTGCCCTGCGTGGGCCAGCCCGGCGGTCGCCGTCGCTTACGGGTGATCACCAACATGGGCGCGGCCAACCCTGTGTCGGCGGCCATTGAAGTGCGGCGCATTGCTGCCGAGCTGGGCCTGGGTCTGAAGGTTGTGGCGGTGGTGGGGGATGATGTACTGCACGCTTTGCCTGCCGAGCAGTTGCTGGATAACGGCCAGACCGTTGGCTCCCTTGGTGAGCGGTTGATCTCCGCGAATGCCTACCTGGGTGTGGACGGCATTCTTGAGGCACTGCGCGCCGACGCCGATGTGGTCATCACCGGGCGGGTGGCCGACCCTTCGTTGTTCCTGGCGCCGCAGATGTTTGAGTTTGGCTGGGCCGCTGATGATTGGCAGCGCCTGGGGCGCGGCACTTTGGTTGGGCATTTGCTCGAATGTGCCGGGCAGGTCAGTGGCGGTTACTTCGCGGATCCTGGCTTCAAGAACGTCGATGACCTGGCGCGCCTGGGCTTTCCGCTGGCTGAAGTCGATGCGGATGGCCACGCCGTGATCACCAAGGTTGCAGGTTCTGGTGGCCGTGTAAGCCGTGCCACGTGCATCGAACAATTGATCTACGAAGTGCACGACCCAGCGGCGTACCTGACTCCGGATGTGACGGCCGATTTTTCCCAGGTGGGGTTTGTCGAGGAGGGCGTTGATCGGGTTCGCGCCCACGGTGCCGAAGGGCGTGCACGGCCCGAACAGCTGAAAGTCAGCGTCGGTTATCTGGACGGCTGGATCGGTGAGGGGCAGATGTCCTACGGTGGCCCGGGGGCTGTCGCACGCGCGCAGTTGGCGCGAGATGTAGTGCTCAAACGCCTGGAATTGATCGGCGTAAAGATGCAGGAGGTGCGCGCCGAATTGATCGGCATGGATTCATTACATGGTCCACGCAGTACTGTCGAGCCTTGGGAAGTGCGGCTGAGGGTTGCCGCCCGTTGTGACGAACGCAGCGACGCCGTGCGGGTCGGCAATGAAGTGGAGACCCTCTATACCAACGGCCCAGCCGGAGGCGGTGGGGCTAGCAAGAGTGTGCGCCAGGTCGTGGCGGTGGCATCGTTGTTGCTGCCCCGTGAAGCGGTCAAACCGAGGATTGAAGAATGAAACTGCATGCGCTGGCCCATTCCCGCACCGGGGATAAGGGCGACACGTCGAACATCTCGATCATTGCCTATCGCGCGCAAGACTACCCGTTGCTGTGCGAACAGCTTACGGCGGAGCGCGTCACAGAGTTTTTCAAGGATTTGCTGGACCCGTTAGCGGCCCCCGTTCGACGTTATGAATTGCCGAATGTGCAGGCGCTGAACTTCGTGTTGCCGGGTATCTTGCGTGGGGGCGTGACCCGCTCACTGGCGCTGGATGCCCACGGCAAGTGCCTGGGCTCGGCACTGCTGGATCTGGACCTGACAACACTGACTTAACAACACCGCACCGCAAATGTGGGAGCTGGCCAGCCAGCTCCCACATTGACCGCAGCGTGCTTCAGATCGCAGCGAAGCGCTTGTCCAGGTAGTCGATGATCACCTTGGAGTCGTACATCCAGGTGGTCTGGCCATTCTCTTCGATGCGCAGGCACGGCACCTTGATCTTGCCGCCTTGCTCCAGCAGGGTCTGGCGGTCCTGCTCGTTGTTCTTTGCGTCCTTCAGGGCTACCGGCACGTTCAGGCGATGCAGGGTGCGGCGGGTCTTCACACAAAACGGGCAGGCGTGGAACTGGTACAGCGTCAGCGCCTTGGCCGCGTCGTTCACCCGCGCCTGTTGTTCGGCGGGGCGCTGCTTTTTGCGTGGGCGGGTCAGAAAATCGCCCGCGATGATGATCTGGCCGAGGCCCACTCGAAGTGCTTTGACGAACATGGCTGTTACCTCTTGCCCATAACTGAGGGGGCGCAGCTTACCTGATTTCTGCAGGCGAAAAAAAACCGGCGATGAACGCCGGTTCTTTCCTACCCAGCCGGTTACTTGATCAGGCTGAGAAATTCGCTGCGAGTGGCCGCGTTATCGCGGAACTCACCGAGCATCACCGAGGTGATCATCGACGAATTCTGTTTTTCCACACCGCGCATCATCATGCACATGTGCTTGGCTTCGATTACCACGGCCACGCCCAGGGCGCCGGTCACTTGCAGCACCGCATCAGCGATCTGGCGGCTGAGGTTTTCCTGGATCTGCAGGCGGCGCGCATACATGTCGACGATTCGTGCAACCTTCGACAGGCCCAGCACTTTGCCGCTTGGAATGTAGGCCACATGGGCCTTGCCGATAAACGGCAGCAGATGGTGTTCGCACAACGAGTACAGCTCGATGTCCTTGACCAGCACCATTTCGCTGTTATCGGAGCTGAACAAGGCACCGTTGGTGACTTCTTCGAGCGTCTGTTCATAACCGCGGCAAAGGTACTGCATCGCCTTGGCGGCACGCTTTGGCGTGTCGAGCAGACCCTCGCGGGAGACGTCCTCGCCGAGTTGGCCGAGAATCTCTGTGTAATTCTGTTCCAGGGACATGAAACTACCTGTGGGATTTTCGCAAAGCGCAAGGTTACGGTGGCGGGCACATCGCTGCAAGCCTGACGATGGCACTTTACTCGTCGCGGCCTTCGAGCATGGTGCGCTTGAGCATCACATACACCGCACCGGCACCGCCGTGGCGGGCCTGGCAGGAAGTAAAGCCGAGCACCTGGGCATGTTGACGCAGCCAGGTGTTGACGTGGCTCTTGATCATTGGCCGCTTGCCGTCCAGCCGCACAGCCTTGCCGTGGGTGACGCGCACGCAGCGGATTTCGAATTTAGTCGCTTCGGCGAGGAAGGCCCACAGGGTTTCCCGGGCCTTTTCCACGTTCATGCCGTGCAGGTCGAGGCTGCCTTCGAACGGGACCTGGCCGGCCTTGAGCTTGCGCATCTGGCTTTCCTGCACACCGTCGCGAGCCCACATCAGCTCGTCTTCGGGGCCGACGTCAATCACGAACTGATCCGACAGGCCATCCACGGTAGTGGCATCGCTGCGCACGGTCGCGGCCTGGCGCAGCTTGGCGATCTGTGCCCGGTCGGTCTTGGGTTTGCCGGTGTCGGCGCGGTCGTGCTTGATCGGCTTGACGCCGCGCAGCTCGTTTTTGAACAGGGAAAAATCGTCGTCTTGCATGTCAGCCTCCGCGAAGGGCGGGCAGTTTACCTAAATCGCGGCGGCCAGGGCGCAGCAAACGCTATCCAAGCGCCATCAGTCGTGCTTTTTCATCAGGTGCGAGGCGATATTCAACGACAAAGGCTGACGCATCCGCCGACGGCTGCGGCGCCATAACCATACGCCTAACCACAGCACCAGCAGGCCGATCCCCAACAGGATCGCCGAGCCGCCCGGGCTGGCATTCAACTCGCCCAGTGCCGGCGAATGCCCAAACAAGCCGGCGCCACCAGCGCCGGCCAACAACAAGCCTATGATCGCCAGCAGCGCGGCAATGCCCGCCACCAGGCGCAGACGCCAGTTGCTCGGGCCCTTGGGGCGCAAGCGACGAGCATCAAAACCATCGGATATCTTCATTCCGACCTTTCCTCCAGGGTATCGGCCCTTCGACCGGACAATACACAGGTTGTTCCGGAGGGAGGGGTAAATGCGCCAAATGAAAGGGCTTTGCGGATGAGCGGAGCAATAAACACGCCGCTCAACGCCAGAATGATCAGATCAGATCTTTAGTCAGTGCGAGGGTGGCGAAGTTGTCGGCCATGATCGCCATTTCGGTGTGCTGCACATGTTCGGCGCTCAGGATGCCGCCCTTGTAGGGCAGGTCGCGAGTGGCGCAGGCGTCTTCCACCAGGGTGCAGCGAAAGCCCAGGTTCTTGGCCGCACGCACGGTGGTGCTGACGCTGGAGTGGCTCATGAAGCCGCAGACGATCAGGTCCAGGGAGCCAAGGTCTTGCAAGTGTTTTTCCAGGCCGGTGCCGTGGAAGGCGCTCGGCAGCAGCTTGCCGATGATGGTTTCGTCACCCTCTGGCTCAAGCCCCTGGATGAATTCGCCACGCTCGCCCTGTGGATCAAACAGACCGCCTACGGTGCCCAAGTGGCGCACATGCACAATCGGGCGTCCGGCATTACGCGCGGCGCTGACCAGTTGTTTGATATTAGCGACAGCTGCGTCCATGCCCGAGACGGCGAGCGGGCCGCTGAGGTATTCCTTCTGGGCGTCGATGATCACGAGGGTCGCATGACTGAGGTTGGCTGCTGCGTAACCGCGACCGCTGAGTTGAAACATCGTCTTTGGAACGGACATTCTGGGGCTCCTGTGAGTGGGGCTTTTGCGACATTGTCCACTGGCTGAGCGCTTCTGTGAATCGCTACTATCGTAAGGTACGCCGTTGCTGGCGTGCAGCGATGTCAAGAGGTGGGCTTGTTTAACACAATGCGGGTCAATTGGATGAAATCCGACGTACGGCGCCAGGGTTTTCGTACATCGTCGGTACAGGTGAAGGCTGTTAGAATTGCCAGTCGTTTTTTCCAGGAGCTTGCCCCGTGATCACTTCCCGCCTGCGCACTTTGCGCGACCATATCCGTTGGGCTGTCAGCCGTTTCCATGGGGAAGACCTGTTTTTTGGCCATGGCACCGACAATGCCTGGGACGAAGCCCGGCAATTGGTGCTCGGCGCCTTGCACCTGCCGTGGGAAATTGCCGACAGCTACCTGGATTGCAACCTCGAAGAAGAGGAAATCTCCCATGTGCAGCGTTTACTGCATCGCCGTATTCACGAGCGTGTGCCCACCGCCTACCTGTTGAAAGAGGCGTGGTTCTGCGGCATGTCGTTTATTGTCGATGAGCGCGTGTTGATCCCGCGCTCACCGATTGGCGAACTGATCGAAAACCGCTTCGAACCCTGGTTGGCGCAGCCGCCGGCGCGCATCCTCGACCTGTGCACCGGCTCCGGTTGCATCGGCATTGCCTGTGCGTACGAGTTCCAGGAGGCTGAAGTTGTACTGGGTGACCTGTCCTTCGAAGCCCTTGAAGTGGCAAACCAGAATATCGAGCGCCACGGCGTCGATGAGCGGGTCTATACCGTGCAGGGCGATGGTTTTGACGGCTTGCCCGGCCAGCGATTCGACCTGATCGTGTCAAACCCACCGTATGTGGATGCCGAAGATTTTGCCGACATGCCGGATGAATACCAGCACGAGCCGGAACTGGGCCTGGCCTGTGGTGACGACGGCCTGAACCTGGTACGCCGGATGCTGGCCGAAGCGGCGGACCATCTGACCGAGAAGGGTTTGCTGATTGTCGAAGTGGGCAACAGCCAGGTGCATGTTGACGCGCTGTATCCGGAAGTCGACTTTGCCTGGCTGGACTTCAAGCGGGGTGGGCATGGGGTGTTCATGCTGACGGCTGAGCAGTGTCGCCAACACCAGGCCGTTTTCGCTGCCCGGATATAACTGCAGAAACTCGGTCAATGTGGGAGCCAGCTCCCACATTTTGATTGCATTTCAATCTATCAGCGGTGCGTGGCAATCCAGATCAACAACCCTGCCTGAAACACCGTAAACGCCACCAGGCACGTGATGGTAAAGCGCAGCCCGCTGTCCTCGCGCTTGAACTTGATGACTTTTTCCTCTTCCTTGCGCAGCTTCACTTCCTGTTCCGCCAGGTTCTGATCGGCCTGTTGCAGCATCTGCGCGGCTTCGAGGATCTCCACGAACTGCACCTTCTCAGTGTTCCAACTGTCCAGCACGTCGCCGACCTTGCCCGGCTGCACATTGCCTTTGAGGTGCTGCACGTCGGCATAGGCCACATCAAATCCCTGGATACGCAGGAAGTGATCACGACGCAGGCGCGTGGCTTCGTTGAGGGCGTCCTTGTTGGCCAGGTCCACGCCGTCGACGCGGTAGTGGGACCACTTCTTCTTCGCCCAGGCGGCGGCCTGAGCGACCAGGAAACGGCCGATCCCCCGGTTGGCCGGTTCGATTTCCAGGCTGTTGCCTGGGCCGAAATGCACGCGATGTTTATCATGGTCCACCCAGATATCCAGGTGGTTCTGCTCGCGGCGTACCCGCTGGCCGGGCAGTTGGATAACCATGCGCAACAGGCTGTGGTGCTTGTCGTGGCGCTCGGCATAGCCGAACTGCACAAAGCGCAACGGCCGTGCGCCAGTGGCACGGTCGGTGGTCAGCGGAGCCAGGCGCAGCATCTTGAAGTGTTCGGCGTGGACGTCCGCCCACGGCAGGGCCGCCGCCTCGACGGCCGCGGTTGCAGTCGAGGTGTCGGCGGTAGATTCGGGTGTTGCTTCGGTGGTTGTCATGCGGCGCGATCCTGTCCAAGCCCAGCAAGCCGACAGTCTTTTTACTGTCGACTCTGGACTTATCGGCCGGTTTGCCCAGGACTGGAGGCAAATTGTCGCTTAACGGGGTTGAAGTCCGTCGATAAACGCGACGATACGCTGGCCCAGTTCCGCAGCCAGGGGCAGTTTCGGGTCATTGTAGGACGCCAGTTGCTGCTTCACGTTGTTGGGCACGATGCGCATCACGTGGTTCATGCCTTCTATGACCGTCAACTGCGCGTCGGGCTTGGCTTTTTTCAACTGCTGGGCATCCGCGATACCGACCTGGATATCGTTGGTGCCTTGGATGATCAACGCCGGCATGTTCAGCCTGGCGAAGGCGGCCGATGGGTCGGCGCGGAACAGGCTGATCAGATAAGGCTGCACGCTTGGTCGGAAGATGCCTTCGAGTGGGCGCGGCACGTCGGCATCCACTTGGCCGGCCTTGAGGTGGTCGAGGATTTCATTGCTGCGCAACAACAGGGCAGGGGGCAAGTGATCGGCCAGTTGCTGGCGAATCACCTGGTCTACCGGGCGCGCGCTGCCCGACAGGGAAATCACCCCGGCCGGCGCCAGTTGCGGCGCGGCGAGGGCGGCTACCAGCGCGCCTTCGCTATGGCCCAGCACAATCAACGGGCCCATGCGCTTGTCGGCCTTGAGCAGCTTGCCCCAGGCCACCGCATCGGACACATAGGCATCCAGGGTGAGGTTGCGCTCATCCGGCGTGGCGGCCAGGCTGGCGGCGACCCCGCGCTTGTCGTAGCGCACGCTGGCGATGTTATGCCGGGCGAGCACCCAGGCCAGGCGCTTGAGGCTGTCATTGCGGGCGCCGTCGGCGCTGTTGCCATTGCGGTCGGTAGGGCCGGAGCCGGCGATGATCAGCACCACCGGCACCGGTTGGTCGGACTGCGGCAACAATAATGAGCCAAACAGTTGGCCGCTGCCGGTGTCCAGGCTGATAGGGCGTTGCAGTACCACAGGGGAGGCGGCCTGGACCGCGGCGGTAAACAGGGTGAGGGTGAACAGCAGAACTCGCAGCATCATCGCGCCATCATCAGTGAGGTGCCGGTTGGACCAATGTCTACCGGTAAGGTTTCGAGGATGAACTAGTCGGTTAGCCTGCGTATACTGGCCGCCTTAAGTTATTACGGTTGACTTGATTCAACTGATTTCACGGAGCGCCCTGCATGTCCGGCAATACCTTCGGCAAGCTGTTCACTGTCACCACCGCGGGCGAAAGCCATGGCCCGGCGTTGGTCGCCATTGTCGACGGCTGCCCACCAGGCCTGGAGCTGTCCCTGGAAGACCTGCAGCGTGACCTCGACCGCCGCAAGCCCGGCACCAGCCGCCACACCACCCAGCGCCAGGAGCCGGACGAAGTCGAAATCCTCTCCGGGGTGTTCGAGGGCCGCACCACCGGCTGCGCCATTGGCTTGTTGATTCGCAACACCGACCAGAAGTCCAAGGACTACTCGGCAATCAAGGATGTGTTCCGCCCGTCCCATGCCGACTACACCTACCATCACAAATACGGCGAGCGCGACTACCGTGGCGGTGGCCGCAGCTCGGCGCGGGAAACTGCTATGCGCGTGGCCGCCGGTGCCATCGCCAAGAAATACCTGGCCACCCAGGGCATCGTCATCCGTGGCTACATGAGCCAGTTGGGCCCGATCGAGATCCCGTTCAAGAGCTGGGACAGCGTGCAAGACAACGCCTTCTTCTGTCCCGACCCGGACAAGGTGCCGGAGCTGGAGGCCTATATGGACCAGTTGCGCCGTGACCAGGACTCCGTCGGTGCCAAGATCACCGTGGTGGCCGAAGGCGTCAAGCCGGGCCTGGGCGAGCCGATCTTCGACCGCCTCGACGCCGAACTGGCCCACGCGCTGATGAGCATCAACGCGGTCAAAGGCGTGGAAATCGGTGCAGGTTTTGCCTGTGTTGCCCAGCGCGGCACCGAACATCGCGATGAGCTGACGCCTGAAGGTTTCCTCAGCAACAATGCGGGTGGCATCCTTGGCGGTATTTCCTCCGGCCAACCGATTGTTGCGCACCTGGCGCTCAAGGCGACCTCAAGCATTACCACGCCGGGCCGTTCGATCGATGTACACGGCAACCCGGTGGACGTGATCACCAAGGGCCGTCATGACCCGTGCGTCGGCATCCGCGCCACACCGATTGCCGAAGCCATGATGGCCATCGTGTTGATGGACCACCTGCTGCGCAACCGTGGGCAAAATGCCGATGTGCGCGTGACCACACCGGTACTGGGCCAACTGTGATCGCCGCCGGCAAGCGAGCTTGTTGTTGTGGCGAGCGAGCTTGCTCGCGCTGGGCTGCGAAGCAGCCCCAATAAAATGACCCCACCGCTCCCATACTGGCGCCTCTCCAGCTTCTACCTGTTCTACTTCGCCCTGCTCGGAGCGACCGCGCCGTTCCTGGCGCTGTACTTCGATCACCTGGGCTTTTCCAGCGCGCGTATCGGCGAACTGGTGGCCATCCCCATGCTGATGCGCTGCGTGGCGCCGAACCTGTGGGGCTGGATCGGCGACTTCACCGGCCGGCGCCTGGCCATCGTGCGATTTGGCGCGGTCTGTACCCTGGCCAGTTTCTGCCTGATCTTCGTCAGCAAGACCTACGCCTGGCTGGCGATGGTCATGGCCCTGCACGCATTCTTCTGGCACGCGGTGCTGCCGCAGTTCGAGGTCATCACCCTGGCCCATCTGCACAAGCAAACCTCGCGCTACAGCCAGATCCGTCTGTGGGGCTCCATCGGCTTTATCCTCACTGTAGTGATCATGGGGCGCCTGTTCGACTGGCTGAGCCTGGATATCTACCCGGTCGTGGTGGTAGTGATCATGGCCGGCATCATCGGCGCCAGCCTGTGGGTGCCCAATGCCCAGCCTGCCAACCACGGCAATCGCTTGGCCGGTGACGGTTTCCTCAAGCAATTGCGCAGTCCCGGGGTGCTGGCGTTCTATGCCTGCGTGGCATTGATGCAAATGAGCCATGGCCCGTATTACACCTTCCTCACCCTGCACCTGGAACACTTGGGCTACAGCCGTGGCGTGATCGGGATGTTGTGGGCCCTGGGGGTGGTGGCGGAGGTCCTGATGTTCCTGGCCATGAGCCGTATCCTGGCGCGTTTTTCGGTGCGCCGGGTGCTGCTGGCCAGCTTTGTGCTGGCGGCGCTGCGCTGGTTGCTGCTGGGCGCCTTTGCCGAATTTTTCTGGGTGTTGCTGTTTGCGCAGCTCATGCACGCAGCCACATTCGGCAGTTTTCACGCGGCGGCGATTGCCTTTGTGCAGCGCAGCTTCGGTGACCGTCAGCAAGGCCAGGGCCAAGCCCTGTACGCTGCCTTGGCCGGTACTGGCGGTGCCCTCGGCGCCCTGTATTCCGGTTATAGCTGGAACCTGCTGGGCCCGACCCTGACGTTCAGTATCGCCAGCGTCGCGGCGCTGGCCGCCGCCATTATCATTGGCCTTAGATTGCAAGAGCCGAACCAAGGAACCGTGCAATGAGTTACGTAGCCGTTTATCACATCGCCACCGCAGATACCCCCAACAAGGTGCTGACCCATTTCGACGACATCCAGTCGACCTTGGCCGAACACGGCATAGGCTTTGAACGCTGGCAGCCCGGCATTATCGAGAAAGGCGCCAGTGAGGCGCAAATGATCGCGGCGTACCGTCCGCAGATCGATGCGCTCGGCTATGCCACGGCGAAGGTGATCAGCGTGATGGGCGACCATCCCCAGAAGCATGAATTGCGTGACCCGTTCCTGGTAGAGCGCACCTGCCGTGAAAATAACGCGTATTTCTTTATCGCCGGCCAAGGCCTGTTCATGCTGCATGTGGGTGATTACGTGTACGGCGTGCGCGCCGAGAAAAATGACCTGTTGGTTATCCCGGCGGGAATGTCGCACTGGCTCGACATCGGCGAGAACCCGCACTTGGTGGCGCTGCGCTTGTTCAACACCGCCGAAGGCGAGGTGCCGACGTTCAGCGCAGATAACATTGCCGCGCGTTTTCCAGGGTTGGACGACTAAGCATAAATATCTAAATATTCAACTCGGGCAAGTTGGAACTTGTTGTGGGAAAACGCCTGAATATTCGTAGGGCGAAGCTGTTTGTTCTGTGTTGTACGCTTTCACTCCGCTGGTTATGTAACTCTCTGTGCGGCGCCAATGTTTATGTCATCTGTCAATAGGAGGAGTCCGAAAGGCGGTGCCGCATCAGCAGATATAAGGAGAGAGCGATGAGCAGCCCAGAGCAGACGTGTCCCCCGATCGATAGCGTGCCGACGGCTATCAGAAAACGCCTGAACTTGTCCGGCAAGCCCCTGACCCCGACGGAGCTGGAAATCCTGCGGTGGGCTTCCGAGGGCAAGACCATCTGGGAGATCAGCCAGATTCGCGGCACCTCCGAAGCGGCAGTGAAGTTTCATCTGCGCAATATCTACGGCAAGCTGGACGTGACCAACCGGGTACAGGCGAAAAACGAAGCCACTCGCCAAGGCTTATGCTGAAGGCACAAAAAAGGGCCGCGACGCTCAACGGCGTCGCGGCCCTTTTTATATCTGTTACTTATGCCGAATGGTAGGTCGGCAGCGCAAAGCGGTTCTGGCTTTGCAGCATGGAAATCTGCGGCAGCTCGCTGGCTTGTTCGGCCAGGTCACGGCGAATGGCACTGATCACCCAGGTCAACTGATCGGCGGTGTGCAATTGCTGGTACGAGATCGAGCGCTTGACCTGTTTGCCTTCGCTGTTGCGCAGGGTCAACAGGATGCCACCGTCAGGACGTGGCTGGGTGGTGACGTCGTAGTTGGAGAATACCGAAGCGAATTTATCTTGGATCAGGCTCATGTCTATCAGCTCCATTGGCTCAAGTTGGCAAGCATGGAGTGATAGGTGCAGTGATTGTGCCAGTATTGGTTAAATAAAAAATCCTTTAAAAATCAGCTGGTTGCAAAATTTTCTAATTTTCGTTTTCGTGCAATTTGCATGAAAGGCCATCGTGCATCCTGCATTTTGCGTTATTTACTCGGCGCCTTTGCGAAGGTGTCCGGCTTGCCTTACAGCTATTGACCACCTTTTTTGCCGGAAAATTCCGCTGCCCGCGGCGGCTGCCCTTTGGGATACAAAACTTTTCAAATCCCGCGTGTACAGCCAAAGAAGGGCTGACGTATTTTCCTGTAACGCATTGGCGAGTGCCTACTAGCTCGTCATGTCCCTGGACTCGACCAAAAATAAGAAAAAGGACGTCCCGCCATGAGCCATCGGCAAAACGACATGATTACCTGGGGCATGATGCTGCGAAAGGTGCCTGCCATCGTTCGGGCGCTCCCGCGTGTGGTTCGCGGTATGCGCGCGGCCAATGTCACCGACCCCAGCCAACCCTGCGGCCTGGGCTGGCATTTCGAGCAAGCGACCTTGCGTAATCCTGACGGTGCCGCGCTGCTTTACGCTGACCAGGTGATCAGCTACCGCGACGCCAATCAGCAGGCCAATCGCATCGCCCATCACCTGCATGACCAAGGCATTCGCAAAGGCGACGTGGTAGCGCTGTTAATTGAAAATCGCCCCGAGTTGCTGCTCAACGTGTTGGCCGTGGCCAAGCTGGGCGGCGTCTGCGCCATGCTCAATACATCGCAAACCCAAGGGACGCTGGTGCACAGCCTGACGCTGGTCGACCCGGTTGCCATTGTGGTGGGGGCGGAGTTGCTGAGCTCCTACGCAGCGGTGCGCGATCAGGTGCAGATTCCGGCCGAGCGCACCTGGTGTGTGGCGGATCAACCCGATGGCGCAGTTCCCGAGGGCTACATCGACCTGATGGCGGCCAGTGCCGGGCACACGGTGGACAACCTTGCGATCTGCGCGCAGATTTCCTACAACGATCCCTGCTTCTATATCTACACCTCCGGCACCACCGGCTTGCCCAAGGCCGGCATCATGAAGCATGGGCGTTGGACCAAAACCGCTGTGAGCTTCGGCAGGATTGCCCTGGACATGGCACCGCACGACGTTCTCTATTGCACCTTGCCGCTGTACCACGGCACCGGTTTGTGTGTGTGCTGGGGCTCGGCCATTATCGGCGCGTCCGGCTTCGCCATTCGGCGCAAGTTCAGCGCCAGCCAGTTCTGGGAGGATGCGCGCAAGTTCAACGCGACCACCCTCGGCTATGTCGGTGAGTTATGCCGCTATTTGCTCGACCAGCCCCCCAGCGAACAGGATCGCGATAACCGCGTGACCAAGATGGTCGGCAATGGCCTGCGCCCCGGTGTATGGGCGCAGTTCAAACAGCGCTATGAGGTGGAGCATATTTGCGAACTGTATGCGGCCAGTGACGGCAATATCGGTTTTACCAACGTGCTGAATTTTGACAACACCATCGGCTTTTGCCTGCAGCATTGGGCGTTGGTGGATTACGTCCCTGACACAGGTGAACCGTTGCGCGGCAGTGATGGGTTCATGCACAAGGTCTCAACGGGCGGGCAGGGCTTGTTGCTGGCGAAGATCGATGAAAAGTCACCGTTCGATGGCTACACCGACCCGCAAAAAAATCGCAAGGTGGTGATCAGCGACGTGTTCGAGAAGGGCGACCGGTATTTCAATACTGGTGACCTGGTGCGTAGCATCGGCTTTGGTCATGCGCAATTTGTCGATCGCCTGGGCGACACCTACCGGTGGAAGGGTGAAAACGTCTCGACCACTGAAGTGGAAAACGTGCTGCTGCAACACCCGCAAATCGCCGAAGTGGTGGCTTATGGCGTCGAGATCGCGAACACCAATGGCCGTGCTGGCATGGTCGCCATCACCCCGAGTGAGTCTCTGGCTGCCCTGGACATGCGCGAACTGCTGCAATTTGCCCACGGCCAGTTGCCGCACTATGCGGTGCCGCTGTTCCTGCGGATCAAGGTAAAAATGGAAACCACCGGCACCTTCAAGTACCAGAAAATGAAACTCAAAGAGGAAGCATTCGACCCCGCCAAGGCCGGCAATGACCCGGTGTACGCCTGGCTGCCAGGTTCGCAGAGCTACGTGCCGGTTACCGGGCAATTATTGGCGCAGATCCAGGGCGGGCACTTTCGTTATTGATTCTGGCTATGGCGGCTTTTGACAAAAAAGCCATGACAGGGGGGAACTCCATCGCGACACTGGGCGCCTTATTCAGTTACACAAGCCGCCTCAGCAAGGAGCCCCCATGTCAGACCAGCCTAAACAAATGACCGAAGACGAAGCCGCCGAATTTGCCGAGCAGGTCTTCGACGTGGCCCGCCGCGGCGATGCAGCCATGCTTGCTGCGTTATTGGCCAAGGGCTTGCCAGCCAACTTTCGTAATCACAATGGCGACACCTTATTGATGCTCGCGGCCTACCACGGCCACCCCGAGGCGGTAAAAGTACTGCTGGAATTCAAGGCCGACCCCTTGATCGCCAATGACAAGAACCAGTTGCCGATTGCTGGCGCGGCGTTCAAAGGCAACCTGCCTGTGGTTCAGGCCCTGATCGAAGGCGGCACGCCGGTTGAGGCGGCCTCATCGGATGGGCGTACGGCGTTGATGATGGCGGCGATGTTCAACCGCGTTGAAATGGTCGAATACCTGCTAGGTCAAGGCGCCAATCCCAAGGCTACCGACGCTCAAGGTGCCACGGCACTGGCTGCGGCACAGACCATGGGCGCGGTTGATACGGCGGCGCAGTTGCAGAAACTGGTGTAGGCTACGCGCCCTCGAAAACCCGCTCGCTACAGGATCGCCCATGAAAACCGCCCTCGTCGAACTCATCAGCAAAATCAGCGCCGGCGTCATGGCTGAGGACGAGGTGGCACGTATTGCCGACGAAGCGGCGCAAGCCTACGCAGACCCGGCCGCTTTCCTGGCGGCAAACCCGGATATCAACTACGACGACAGCTTCCCGATACCGCTGGGGGAGTGGGTGGTGGTCGGCAGCCTGCCCGACACGGTGTTGTTTCAGGCTGATACCTACGGCGACCTGTTCGCGCAGATCGTCGCCTCGTTTGGTCCGGGCGTGGCGTTCAATCTCAAGCCCAAGCAATTGACCAAGACTGAAGACCTGACCGCGTTGAACCGCATCCAGATTCAGATGAGCGCCCTGAGCCCGGAAGACGGCGGTTATGTGCTGATGAACTTCAGTCAGTTGCTCGATGATGAGATCCAGGCCGTATTGGTGTTCGGCAACGACCTGCCGCGCGTGCTGCAACTGTGCGCTGAAGTCGGCATCAAGGCTGAACCGTCGCTTGAGGCATTGAAGATCGCCGTGCACGTCTGAAATTAAAACGGAACCCCCGCCAAGGCTGACTATCCTACAAGTGCATGCCCTCACTTAGGAGCGACACCATGGGTTCCACTTTCAACGGCCTGATTGGCCTGATCATCCTCGCGCTGGATATCTGGGCGATCATCAACGTGTTCAAAAGCGGCGCAAGCACGGGCGCCAAAGTGCTGTGGATCCTGTTGATCCTGCTGTTGCCGGTACTGGGTCTGATTATCTGGGCTATCGCCGGGCCACGCGGTAACGTGCGGATCTAAGCGCCTCACTCCTCCTGGAGTCGGCGCAGTCAATGTGGGAGGGGCGGTGCGACGATTCGACTTGCTCCCGATAGCGGTGGATCAGTGACAAATAAGCTCACTGACACACCGCTATCGGGAGCAAGTCGAATCGTCGCACCGCCCCTCCCACATTTGTTCGAAAAATTTGTGTATCGAAATATTCGCTGTACAGAATTTTCACATTCCATCCAAGACAATTCGCCGGCTTTATTCGCCTGCCAGGGCTCTATCCCTGGGGCCTTTAAAGACACGGCAAGGTTGTACGTTCAGTAATTAATAGCCTTGCCGGCCTTGATCGGGCACCATTTGTGCCACCGCGTAAACCGCTTACCCCAGCCAGCCTGGGCGAGGGCGGACGCCACTGCATTATTTCGCCACTTAAACTTCCAATGGGTCCTAAAACGACATGGCAAACCCGGACGCCCTGAATCAGCAGCGAGCTTCAAATCGCCTGCTGCAACCGACCGTCAAATCCCATCTGGCGTACACGCTGCTCTGCGCACTGGTCATGATGGTGATGTTCTCCCTGCTGCGCCTGGCGTTGCTGGTCTACAACCGCGAGATGATCCTGGACACGCCGGCCTCGACGTTCCTGGAAGCGTTCGCCAATGGCCTGCGCCTGGATATCCGCCTGGTGATGTACCTGCTGATCCCGTTGCTGCTGGCGTTGTTCAGTGTACGGGCCATGGCGGCACGGGGTTTCTTCCGTTTGTGGCTGACCGTCGTGTCCAGCATCGCCTTGTTCCTGGGCCTGATGGAAATGGACTTCTACCGTGAATTCCACCAGCGCCTCAACGGCCTGGTCTTCCAGTATGTGAAGGAAGACCCGAAAACCGTGATGAGCATGCTCTGGTACGGTTTCCCGGTGGTGCGCTACCTGCTGGCCTGGGCCGTGGGCACGCTGATCCTGAGCATGGCCTTCAAGGGCGCCGACCGTGCAACGCGCCCGCGTGGCCCGTTCAGCGGCGGTACGATCAGCACGCGCCAGGTGGCTCCATGGTACAGCCGCATCGCTGTATTCGTGGTTTGCCTGCTGGTCGCCGTGGTCGCCATTCGCGGCACCCTGCGTCAGGGCCCGCCATTGCGTTGGGGGGATGTCTACACCACCGATTCGAACTTCGCCAACCAGTTGGGCCTCAATGGCACCCTGTCGCTGATCGCGGCGGCCAAGGCGCGGTTCGGTGAAGACCGTGCCAACATCTGGAAAGCCACCCTCGAACAACCGCTGGCCACCCAGACCGTGCGCGACATGCTGGTGTTGCCGAGCGAAAAACTGGTGGATACCGACACCGCTGCCGTGCGCCGTGATTTCACGCCGCCGGCCGAGAAGACCCTGCCGATCAAGAACGTCGTAGTGATCCTGATGGAAAGCTTTGCCGGTCACTCGGTGGGCGCATTGGGCCGTCCGGGCAATATCACGCCGTACTTCGACAAGCTGACCAAGGAAGGCTTGCTGTTCGACCGCTTCTTCTCCAACGGTACCCACACCCACCAGGGTATGTTCGCCACCATGGCCTGCTTCCCGAACCTGCCGGGCTTCGAGTACCTGATGCAGACCCCGGAAGGCAGCCACAAGTTGTCGGGCCTGCCGCAGTTGCTCAGTGCGCGTGATTTCGACGATGTGTATGTCTACAACGGCGATTTCGCCTGGGACAACCAGTCGGGCTTCTTCAGCAACCAGGGCATGACCAACTTCATCGGCCGCAATGACTTTGTCGACCCGGTGTTCTCCGACCCGACATGGGGCGTGTCCGACCAGGACATGTTCAACCGTGGCCTGGAGGAGCTCAAAGCCCGTGAAGGCGGCAAGCCGTTCTACGCATTGCTGCAAACCTTGTCCAACCACACCCCGTACGCGTTGCCGACGCCATTGCCGGTTGAAAAAGTCACCGACCGTGGCAGCCTCAACGAGCATTTGACGGCCATGCGCTACTCTGACTGGGCCCTGGGCCAGTTCTTTGAAAAGGCCCGCAAGGAGCCGTACTTCAAGGAAACGCTGTTCGTGATCGTGGGCGACCACGGTTTCGGCAACGAGCAACAGATCACCGAAATGGACCTGGGCCGCTTCAACGTGCCGATGCTGATGATCGCACCTGGCATGCAGGAAAAGTTCGGCGTACGTGACCACACCGTGGGCACCCAGATCGACATCGTGCCGACCATCATGGGCCGCCTGGGTGGCGACACGTTGCACCAGTGCTGGGGGCGTGACCTGTTGAACCTGCCGGAAGGCGACAAGGGCTTCGGCGTGATCAAGCCATCGGGCAGCGACCAGACCGTGGCCTTGCTTACCGCTGACCGCGTACTGGTATTGCCCAAGGAAATGCCACCCAAGTTGTGGGAATACACCCTTGGCGCCGAACCGACTGGCAAGGTGATCCCTGAGTCGCCGGACGAAGCTGCGCTCAAGCAGAAACTTGAGTCGTTCCTGCAGACCGCTACCAAGAGCCTGCTGGATAACACCGCAGGTGTTGTAGATGGTAAGCCGGACTAACTGACCGGCAATAAAAAAAGAGGCCTCGATCGAGGCCTCTTTTTTTGTCCCGGCTTTTATATCTTGCCGAGCAACAACAGCACCAGCAGGACGACCAGCACCACACCCAGGATACCCGACGGTCCATAACCCCAGTTACGCGAGTGCGGGAACACTGGCAGGCCGCCGACCAACAGAAGGATCAGGATAATGATTAGAATGAGGCTCATGGTTTTATTCCTTATAGGTTCTGTGCAAAAACCGGCTGTTTGACCGTTATCTCGTCCATGTGCATCGGGACGTCTTAACCATTGGGACTCATGTACTTCGCAGAAAATTCATTGTTTTTCTAAAACATTTTGATTAGTTGCTTATTTCTTTTAACGCGTGCGCAACTTGAACTAATCAGTTGAAAAAAATTGAACTTGGGCTATACGCACACCTGCAACCCAGCCCAGGGTTTGCCTAGGGGGCGTTCTCAATTAGTTTGCCCGTCGCGCCGGGTCTGCTGTTGTGCAGGGCAAGGCGCGAGAAGCGTGGTTTGGTCATTCCAAATAAGCTTCGAGCAACGCAGCCCTGCACAACAGCAGGCCCGGCCCTTCGGGTTGTGCCTTAAAGCGGGCCAGCCTGCGTTGCAGGCCTTGGAAAGGGAACAACCATTCCCTGCGGCCTGCGCCTTGCCTGGCCCGCTTTAAGGCGACAACGCGGCGGGGAAACTAATTGAGAGCGCCCCCTAGGCATTCATCAATCTGATGGTGCGTGGGTGCGGGAAAAACCTTCGCTACACTGCCGGTCACTTCTTCGGTAAACCACAAGGCTACTTCCTATGCAAAACCGCATGATGATCACTGGCGCCGGGTCCGGCCTGGGACGTGAAATCGCTCTGCGCTGGGCCCGTGAGGGCTGGCAGTTGGCGTTGTCGGATGTCAGTGAGCCCGGTTTGCAGGAGACCCTCAAACTTGTGCGCGAGGCGGGGGGGAAGGGTTTATCCAGCGCTGCGACGTGCGCGACTACAGCCAGCTCACCGCGTTTGCCCAGGCGTGCGAGGTCAAGCTGGGCGGCATTGATGTGATCGTCAACAACGCAGGCGTGGCCTCGGGTGGGTTCTTCGCCGAACTGTCCCTGGAGGACTGGGACTGGCAGATCGCAATTAACCTGATGGGCGTGGTCAAGGGCTGCAAGGCGTTCCTGCCGCTGTTGGAGAAGAGCAAGGGCCGGATCATCAACATCGCGTCGATGGCTGCATTGATGCAGGGGCCGGCCATGAGCAACTACAACGTGGCCAAGGCCGGCGTAGTGGCGTTGTCGGAAAGCCTGCTGGTCGAGCTCAAGCAGCAGGAAGTGGGCGTGCACGTGGTGTGCCCATCGTTTTTCCAGACCAACCTGCTCGACTCCTTCCGTGGGCCGACCCCGGCCATGAAGGCGCAGGTGGGCAAGTTGCTTGAAAGTTCACCTATTTCGGCGACCGATATCGCCGATTACATCTACCAGCGCGTGGCCGCGGGCGAGTTCATGATCCTGCCCCATGAGCAAGGGCGCATGGCCTGGGCACTGAAGCAGAAAAACCCGCAGTTGCTGTATGACGAGATGACGCTGATGGCCGACAAGATGCGCGCCAAGGCGCAGGCCGTTAAGGGCTGATTTGGATGGAGTCTGTCAGGCAAATTACCTACCTGTGTAGGTAATACCTGATTTTCCAGCAAGCCATTGCCGGTCCATTTCCAAGGGCGCATGGTCCAGGTCCTGCTATTTGAAAAGGACACACGCCATGCTGGTCTTAAGCCGCACCATAGGCGAAGCCATCGCTATTGGCGATGACATCACCGTCTATATTCTCGAAGTGAACGGCACCCACGTGAAATTCGGTATCGAAGCCCCCGTGGGTGTCAATGTGCACCGTGCCGAGGTTTATCAGAAGATCCGCGAACGCCAGGGGCCCGTCACGCACCCCGTGTCGGTACCCAATCCTTAGGCGGGGTTTTCAGTCGAACAGATGCTTGGGCACATCGTGCTTGAGCATCAGTTGGCATTGCTCGCTCTCGGGGTCGAAGACGATCAGCGCCTGGCCCTTGGTCAGTGCCTGGCGTACGCGCAGCACGCGGGTTTCCAGCGGCGTGTCGTCGCCATTGTCGGTGCCGTCGCGGGTGACGAAGTCTTCGATGAGGCGGGTCAGGGTGTCGACTTCAAGTGCATCGTAGGGAATCAGCATACAAGCCTCAGGTGTCAGGTCCCGGCGATGCTACTGCGCCGGGACCTATGTTGCCAGTAGCAGCTGTCGCCGGCGTCAGGACTTGTTTCCGACCAGGCTGTCCACCGACGGCACGCGGGTGTCGCTCTCCATTTGCGTTTCATGCTCGATCTGATGACTGAACCGATCCAGGGAACCCTGGGCCGGTTGCGCATCGCTGGCAAAGACCGGCGGGCTGAGGATATAGGCGCCCAGCAAGCGACTCAGGGCGGCCAGGCTGTCGATATGGGTACGCTCGTAGCCGTGGGTGGCATCGCAACCGAAGGCCAGCAGGGCGGTGCGAATGTCATGGCCGGCGGTAACCGCTGAGTGCGCATCGCTGAAGTAATAGCGGAACAGATCACGGCGCACCGGCAGGTCGTTATCGGCTGCCAGGCGCAGCAAGTGCCGCGACAGGTGATAGTCGTACGGCCCGCCGGAGTCCTGCATCGCCACGCTCACCGCGTGTTCGCTGGAGTGCTGGCCCGGGGCGACCGGGGCGATGTCGATGCCGACAAACTCGCTGACATCCCAGGGCAGGGCGGCCGCTGCGCCACTGCCGGTTTCCTCGGTGATGGTGAACAGCGGGTGGCAGTCGATCAGCAGCGGTTCGCCACTGTCGACGATTGCCTTGAGCGCGGCGAGCAGGGCGGCGACCCCAGCTTTGTCGTCCAGGTGGCGGGCGCTGATATGCCCGCTTTCGGTGAACTCCGGCAGTGGGTCGAACGCTACATAGTCACCGACGCTGATGCCCAGGGAGTCACAGTCGGCACGAGTGGCGCAGTAGGCGTCCAGGCGCAGTTCCACATGGTCCCAGCTCACCGGCATTTCATCCACGGCAGTGTTGAACGCGTGCCCGGACGCCATCAACGGCAATACGCTGCCGCGGATGACACCGTTATCGGTGAACAGGCTGACCCGGCTGCCTTCGGCAAAGCGGCTCGACCAGCAGCCCACCGGTGCCAGGGTCAGGCGGCCGTTGTCCTTGATCGCTCGCACGGCGGCGCCGATGGTGTCCAGGTGCGCAGAGACGGCACGGTCAGGGCTGTTTTTCTGGCCCTTGAGGGTGGCGCGAATAGTGCCGCGCCGGGTCATTTCAAACGGGATGCCAAGTTCTTCCAGGCGTTCGGCGACGTAGCGCACGATGGTGTCGGTAAATCCGGTGGGGCTGGGAATGGCGAGCATCTCCAGCAGCACTTTTTGCAGGTAGGCGAGATCGGGTTCTGGGATGGTTCTGGTCATGGAAACTCCTGATGAGTTGAGGGCATCGATGGTTTCGATGAAGGGGCTGGAGCGTCGTCGCCTGGGCCGGCCTCATCGCGGGCAAGCCCGGCTCCCACATTGGAATGCAGTCACTGTGGGAGCCGGGCTTGCCCGCGATAGCGCCGGAACAGGCGATACATCGTTCAAGCCGTCGGCTGACTGTGTGGGAACAACAAATCCACAAACTTCTCTGCAGTTGGTTGCGGTTCATGGTTGGCCAGCCCGGCTCGTTCATTGGCTTCGATAAATACGTACTCCGGCTGGTCGGCCGCCGGTACCATCAGGTCCAGGCCGACCATGGGAATATCCAGGGCGCGGGCGGCGCGCACGGCGGCGTCCACCAGCGTCGGGTGCAGGATGGCGGTGACGTCTTCCAGACAACCGCCGGTATGCAGGTTGGCGGTGCGCCGCACGGCCAGGGTCTGGCCCCGGGGCAGGATGCTGTCGTAGTCGTAGCCGGCGGCCTTCAGCGTGCGCTCGGTCTCGCCGTCCAGGGGGATCTTGCTTTCGCCATCGGTGGCGGCCTGACGACGTCGGCTTTGCGCTTGGATCAATGCACGAATCGAATGCTGACCGTCGCCGATCACTTCGGCGGGGCGGCGAATCGCGGCGGCGACGACGTCGAAACCGATCACCAGGATGCGCAGGTCCAGGCCCTCGTGAAAGCTTTCGAGCAGTACGCGGCTGTCGAACTGGCGTGCCGTTTCGATGGCTTGCTGCACCTCCTCGATCGTTCGCAGGTCCACCGCCACGCCCTGGCCTTGTTCGCCATCCAACGGCTTGACCACCACGCGCTGGTGCTCGTCCAGAAACTCGAGGTTGTCGTCGGCACTGCCTGCCAACTGTTGCGCAGGCAACTTCAGGCCAGCGGCCTTGAGCACCTTGTGGGTCAGGCTCTTGTCCTGGCACAGGGTCATGCTGATGGCGCTGGTCAAATCGCTCAGCGACTCGCGGCACCGCACACGGCGCCCGCCGTGGCTGAGGGTGAACAGCCCGGCATCGGCGTCATCCACCTGCACATCGATACCGCGCCGATGGGCTTCTTCGACAATGATTCGCGCATACGGATTGAACCCCGCCTGCGGCCCCGGACCGAGAAACAGCGGCTGGTTGATGCCGTTCTTGTGCTTGATCGCAAAGGTGGTCAGTGCGCGAAAACCCAGCTTGGCGTAAAGGCTCTTGGCCTGGCGGTTATCGTGCAGCACCGACAGGTCCAGGTAGCTCAAGCCACGGCTCATGAAGTGTTCCACCAGGTGGCGCACCAGCACTTCACCGACGCCTGGGCGGGTGCACTGTGGGTCTACCGCCAGGCACCACAGGCTGCAACCGTTTTCCGGGTCGTGAAAGGCTTTCTGATGGTTGAGGCCCATCACGCTGCCGATCACGGCGCCGCTGTCTTCGTCTTCCGCCAGCCAATACACTGGGCCGCCTTGATGGCGCGGTGTGAGGCGTTCGACGTCGACGGGCAACATGCCGCGGCCCTGATACAGCAAGTTGACGGCGTGCCAGTCGGCTTCGCTCTGTACCCGACGGATCCGAAAACCGCGAAACACTCGGGTGGCGGGGCGGTAGTCACTGAACCACAGGCGCAAGGTGTCTGACGGGTCGAGGAATAACTGCTGCGGGTCGATACCGAGGATTTGCTGGGGCGCGGCCACATACAGGGCGATATCGCGTTCGCCGGGCTGTTCGTTGAGCAGCTCCAGGGCGAGGCTGGCAGGGTCGGGAAACGTATGCCCGATCAACAAGCGCCCCCAACCGCAATGCACGGCAATCGGTTCGGGGCCTTGCGGGCTGCCGTCTTCGGCAAGACGGGCCTGCAGGCGCTCGTAGGTCGGCGCCTGGCCTTTGATCAAGCGTTGGCTATACGCCGCGGCGTTAGGTTTCATGGATCAGATTCCTTGTTCGCTGAGCCACAGGTTCAGCGCCGCCAGTTGCCACAGCTTGGAACCGCGCAATGGGGTCAGTTGACCCTGAGGGTCCGTCAGCAGGCGATCGAGCATGGCCGGGTTGAACAGGCCACGATCCTGGCTCGGGTCCAGCAGCAGCTCGCGTACCCAGTTCAGGGTGTCGCCTTGTAAATGCTTGAGGCCGGGGACCGGGAAGTAGCCTTTTTTACGGTCGATGACTTCGCTGGGGATCACCCGGCGCGCGGCCTCTTTGAGCACCTGTTTGCCGCCATCGGGCAGTTTGAACTTGCCCGGTACGCGGGCCGAGAGTTCTACCAGGCGGTAGTCGAGGAACGGTGTCCGGGCTTCCAGGCCCCAGGCCATGGTCATATTGTCGACGCGTTTGACCGGGTCGTCCACCAGCATCACCGTGCTGTCCAGGCGCAGGGCCTTGTCCACGGCGGCGTCCGCGCCCGGCATGGCAAAATGTTCGCGCACAAAGTCGCCGGCAGCGTCGTTGGCGGTCAACCATTTCGGTGCGACGGTGGCTGCGTAGTCGTCGTAGCTGCGGTCGAAGAAGGCATCGCGATAGGCCGCATAGGGATCGCTGGCGCCATCGACCTGCGGGTACCAGTGGTAGCCTGCGAACAATTCGTCAGCACCCTGGCCGCTCTGTACAACCTTGCAATGCTTGGCCACTTCACGCGATAGCAGGTAGAACGCGATGCAGTCATGGCTGACCATCGGCTCGCTCATGGCGCGGAACGCCGCCGGCAGTTGCTCGATGATCTCGCTTTCGGCGATGCGCAGTTGGTGGTGGCGAGTGCCGTAATGCTTGGCGATCAGGTCCGAGTACTGGAATTCGTCGCCGCGCTCGCCACCGGCGTCTTCAAAACCGATGGAGAACGTGGACAGGTCCTGCACACCGACTTCACGCAGCAGGCCGACGAGCATGCTCGAGTCGACGCCACCGGAGAGCAGCACGCCCACATCCACGGCGGCGCGTTGGCGGATGGCCACGGCTTCGCGGGTGCTGTCGAGCACGCGGTCGGTCCAGTCTTGCAGGGTCAGGTGTTTTTCATCCTCATGGGGCCCGTAGGGCAGGGTCCACCAGGTTTTCTGTTCGGTCTTGCCGCTTGCGTCGATGCGCATCCAGCTGGCGGGCGGCAGCTTTTCAATGCCCGCCAACAGCGTGCGCGGTGCGGGGACCACGGCGTGGAAATTGAGGTAGTGGTTCAACGCAACCGGATCGAGGATCGGGTTGATATCACCGCCCTTGAGTAGTGCCGGCAAGGCTGAAGCAAAGCGCAGGCGCTGGCCGGTGCGCGACAGGTACAAAGGTTTTACGCCCAAGCGGTCACGGGCGATGAACAGACGTTGGGCGTCACGTTCCCAGATGGCGAAGGCAAACATGCCGTTGAGCTTGGGCAGCAGTGCTTCGCCCCAGGCGTGGTAGCCCTTGAGCAGCACTTCGGTATCACCGCCGGAATAGAAGGCGTAGCCCAGGGCTTCCAGCTCTTCTCGTAGTTCCGGGAAGTTATAGATCGCGCCATTGAACGCCAGGGACAACCCCAGTTGGGCGTCAACCATCGGCTGCGCGGAGCCATCCGACAGGTCCATGATTTTCAGGCGGCGGTGGCCCAGGGCAATCTGCCCTTGAGCGTGGAAGCCCCATGCGTCGGGGCCACGGGGGGCGAGGTGATGGGTGATGCGTTCTACGGCTGCCAGGTCGGCAGGTTGATGATCAAAGCGTAACTCGCCAGCTAATCCACACATAAGTTCCTTACCGGTTTTTCCGTTGGGGAGGGGTCAATACTCAATACGCCAAACGGCGCGTACCCAGAAACTGACCCAGTGCTATGCGTGGAGTTTTAGACCGATAAGTTATAAGGCAGATGGCCGCCTAGCCATCAATCCCGCTCTTTACGGGCTGCGGCCTGGCCTCGAACCAGAGCGCGCAGGGTAAACCGGTTGGGGTGGCAGGCCGCGGCCACGCTGGCCGGTACCGGCAGCGGTTCGTCATTCAGCCAGGCGGCCAGGAGTTCGCCGCACAGTGGTGCAGTGATCAGGCCGCGGGAGCCATGGCCACTGTTAAGGTACAGTCCGGGCAGCCAGGGGCACGGCGTATCCGGTACTTGCCGGGCGTCTTTGCCTAGCACGGCATAAGCCTGCTGGAACGCTTCACGGTCGGCCAGCGGCCCGACGATCGGCAGGTAATCGGGGCTGGTGCACCGAAACGCGGCACGCCCTTCCAACTGTTCGGCCGCCAGGCGGTCGGCGCCCAAGCGCTGCAGCAGGTCTGTGGAGATCTCGCGCAGCATCTCCAGGTTGCCGCTGTGTTCAGCGAGCGTGGGTGTGAGGTCTTGGTTGTTGAAGTCAAAACTGGCGCCCAGGGTATGTTCACCAAGGCGGGCTGGTGCGACGTAACCCTCGGCACAGACCACAGTAGCAAGGGCCTCACTGGCCGGGGTTTGTGCGAGCCGGGTGATCTGCCCGCGAATGCGCTTGAGCGGCATGTCTGCGCTCAAGGGGAAACGCTTGATCTCGGCCGCCCCGGCGAGCACCACCACGCTGGCGCTGGCCAGCACGCGATCGCCTGCGCGGGCGTGCCACTGGTCGTCTCGCCGGTCCAGCTCAAGCGCCTCATGGTGGCTGAGCACCTCAATCAGCGGATGCGTCGCCTGCCACTGGCACAGTGCGGGTGGATGTACCCAGCCGCCCTCGGGGAAAAACAGGCCGCCGTGGGCCAGTTGGATTCCAGCCTGTTGTTGCGCCTGCTCGCGGTCGAGCAGGTGCAGCAGGCTCGGTGCGAAGGCGTCGGCGAGTTGGGCCTGGCGCTGGCCTTCCTTGGCGTCGAACGCCAGCTGCAACACACCACAGCCATCCCAATCCACGCCACGGTGCAAGTGCTCCAGCAGGCGGCGGGTGTGGCCGAAACCGCTGAGTATCAGTTGGGACAATGCGGTGCCATGGGCCGACAGCTTGAGGTACAGCACGCCCTGAGGGTTGCCCGAGGCTTCCTGCGCCAGGCCGGCGTGGCGTTCCAGCAAGCTGACGCGCCAACCGCGGGCGGCCAGGCTGGCAGCCGTTGCGCAACCGGCCAGGCCACCGCCAATAACCATGGCGTGGCGTTTACCGTCGATGGCTGGGGGGCGAGCGAACCACGGTTTGCTTTTGGCGGGCGGCGGCGTCTCGTCGGGCCAGCCGAGAAACTCGCCGCGCAGGATCTCCCACTTATGCCCGATGCCCGGCGTGCGCTTCATCTTGAAGCCCGCGGCGTTGATCAGGCGCCGTACCCAACCGGTGCTGGTGAAGGTGCTGATGGTCGAGCCCGGTGCCGCCAGGCGCGCCAGTTCGGCAAACAGTTCGGCGGTCCACATGTCCGGGTTTTTTGCCGGGGCAAAACCGTCGAGAAACCAGGCGTCGATCTGTGCATCCAGTTGCGGCAATTGCTCCAGGGCGTCGCCGATCAACAGGGTCAGGACCACGCGGCCGTTATCCAGCACCAGGCGTTGGAAGCCTTGGTGAATGGCGATGTATTGCGCCAAGAGTTGTTCGGCCAAAGGTTGCAGTTCAGGCCAGAGGGCGAGGGCGCGTTGCAGGTCGGCATGACTCAGCGGATATTTTTCTACGCTGACAAAATGCAGGCGCGCGCCGGCCGGTGCGTATTGCTCAAACAATTGCCAGGCGCAGAGAAAATTCAACCCCGTGCCGAAGCCGGTTTCGCCGATCACCAGTCGCCCGCCCGCTGGCAAGCCAGCAAAGCGCTCCTGCAAGCGGTTCTGCTCCAGGAACACATAGCGGGTTTCTTCAAGGCCCGACTGGTCGGAGAAGTACACGTCGTCGAACACCCGCGAATGCGGGCGACCTTGGTCATCCCAGTCGAGCTGGGCGTGGGTGATGGGGGTCATGGGCGGCTCATAGACATACAGCAGGCAAAGACAAGGCGGCCATTCTAGCCGATCGCGGCGCGCAGGGCCGATTCCAGGTGGTAGCCCCATAGGTTTTGCATGGAAATAGCTGCTGCGTCCGGCCTTCAATCCATCAACTATCAGCGTTAATTCTGTGCAAGTTGCTGCGGTATCGTAATGGCTTGATTTATAGGCAATAAAGGACATTGCTGATGCGCCCACAGGACGATTTGAACAGCAAACTGAACCAATTGACCCAGCGGCAACTGCAGTCCGCCTTACTGGAAATGACGGGTGATTTGGACAAGGCCCAGGTGTTGCAAAAGCAACTGCCGGGCTGGATGGTCAACGCACCGCCTGGCGTGTTGGACGCACTGACCAGGGATGCCGCACGGGTTGCAGATGCCCAGGCAGTTGTCGCCGAGCAATTGAAGCCTTTGCAAGCACTGGATGAATTTTGCAGTGAGCGGCTCAAGGCTTACTGTCAGACCCGATGGCAACTGACCGTGGAGCCGAAAAAAGATCTTTTGGTGCGTGCTGTAAACGAGTACGAGAAAGAAGTCTTGCCATTGAAATATGTGAAAACGGTGAGGCTGGTGCAGGACAGTTTGCTGCATGTGGCGATGCAGAATTTTTCCGAGGATGAAGTGCGAGCGCAGCACTTTCCGACGGGCTCGCTGCTGCGCTTGGGGGCTGCCGCTCGCGGGGCCATTGGCATAACCCCCCTGGAGTTTGCCCAGGGGTGCCGTGCCCTGGATCTGGGTGGCCTGTATCAGCAGCACATCAGCGAAGTATTCAAGCTGGGGAGTGATCAGCCCAACCTCAATAATGTCGCAACCGATATCGGCCAGATGAAAACCCTGGATATAAAAATCGACGCCCACATTGCCCTGATGCGCGCAGATATTTCCCAAGGTGTCTACGAGGTGTTGTGCAAATTGCTGGACCGCAAGCTGACAGCGTCTCAGGCTCAGGCGGCAGGGATTTTGTTTGAATGGCGCCCCGTCACATGGCAATGGCTGAATGTACAGGGCAGTTGCCTGTGGAGCATCCTGGTGTTCTCCGGCCGCTCGGTTGCGCAATACCCGCAAGAACCTTGTGTGGTGTACATGCCCAATGAGCCGGAGCGGCCATTGTTCGAGTATTCCTCGTTTGATGACTTTCAGGTCTACCTCAAGGGCAAGCTTGAAGTGCCGGCTTATCGTAGTTTCTTTACCCGGTACCTGAGCCAGGATGACCGGGTTGGCTTCTTCAGCCATTTCGCTCAATCCCGTACCTTGGGGGCGCTGGAGGCAAATCCCATTACGGTTAGCCTGGCGGGGCATTTTTTCGCAACTTACGCCGCCAAACTGCAAGCCGACGCGCGGACCCTGGCGGTACCGGTGGCCGACGTGGATGAGGTGGCCCGCGAGCAGCGCTTGCAAGCGTACCTGGATGCCGGTTTGACAGTGCTCAACCTCGCCGGGTTTGTTGTGCCGGAGTTGGGACTATTGATGACTGGCGTGGCGGTGGGCCAGATGCTCGGCGAGCTGTATGAGGGCATTGAGGACTGGCGCCGTGGCGATAAAGAAGAGGCGTTCAAGCAGTTGGCAGCGGTAGCGCAAAACATCACCTCGATGGTGCTGTTCGCGGCGGGGAGCAAGGTTGTCGGTTCTGCGATGAAACGCAGCGGTCTCAACCTGGATAACTTTTTTCGCCAGTTTGAAGTGGTACGCCCCACAGATGGCAATCTGCGGCTGTGGCGGGCAAATGTCACGCCGTACTTCCATGATCAGCGTCTTGTCGACGACGAGGTTGCGGACGCTACGGGAATTTACAAAGTCGGAGGGCATTCATACGTCAAGGTCAATGATTGCGTACATCGGGTTGCGTTTGACTCGAAACTGGATCGATGGCGGGCCAGTCACCCGCTGCGGCAGACGGCTTATCGCCCGCTGTTGCTGCACAACGGCGAAGGACGCTGGCGATTTGCGTTCGAAACGCCCGACGAATGGGAGGATCAGGAGTATCTCTTTTCACGCCTGAACCCGGCAGGCCCAGGTGCTTCGCTGCATCCCAGGAAACTTGTGCAGATCAAGGCCATTATGGATATGCCCCATGAATGGGGCGTCTATCAGGCCGAAGAGTGCCTGCCCCTTCCCGCACGTTTTCGTGATTTGTATGAGCGTTTCAAGCTGGACCAGTCCATTCGTGATCTGATCTGGCAGTTGGAAAGCGGTGCCTCCCCCAGTGCAGAAAACTTGACCTTGCAGATGCATGCCCTGCCCTTGTTGGACGGGTGGCCGGTGGGGCGCTATTTTGAGGTGCTGGATGCACAGGGCAGCGTCAAGGCGCGTTACCCCACCGGTGGGCCGTTTGACAATGTAGGCCTGCGTTTGACGCTCACTGAGCAGATGCTTCGTGAGGGCAAAGTGTTTGATGTGCTGTTGGCCGAGCTGGACGAGGCACAAAAAATCGGCCTGCTTGGAGAGGGGGTTGCTGCTGATCAGGAGCGCGGCGTATTGGAGCGTCAGTTGCTCGCACACCTCAAGGCTGACTGCAGGCCGTTGTTCGAGCAGTTGTATCAGGCCCATGACGGACCTGTACCGCCCGAATGGGCGTTGCTCAGGCGTACCTATCCGCAGCTGCCCTGTACGCTGATGCGCGAATTGATGGCCCAGACCTCAACGGTGCAGCGCGAGACCCTGCGCGATAATCAACGTATCCCCATGGCATTGGCCGAGTCAGTCCAGCGTGCCCTCGGGGAGCAACGCCTGGACCGCGCGCTGATGGGGTTTGAGCAGCCTGAGCTGGCCAGCCTTGATACGGCGTGTGTGGCGGTTCGGTCGATGCCGCATCTGGCAGGGTGGGGCAGGGAGGTGCGGCTTGAGTTGCGCCAGGGGTCGCCACAGGGCGACTTGTTGGCCCTGGGCGCGCGCAATGGCGCCGGTGTGCGACGAATCGTGGTCAGCTCGGACGCAGGGTTTGCAACGTTCGACGACAACGGCCTGAGTCTAGGTGGGCCTTACTCCGGACCTGACGGCTTGTTTCAGGCGATTGACTGCGCGCTGAACGACAGCCAGCGCGTAGCAATGGGGTTGCCGCTCAACGAGGCCAACAATCTCTGGCGCCTGCGCTACATGAGCGCTTCCCAGGCCAAGGGGGAACGGGAGCTGGCCGCTGAGGCTTTTTCCAGCAGGGGCAGCGAACCGGTGCTGGACGCGATGCCCTGTGAAATGGCTGATTCGCCGACGGGGCCATTGGCGCACCCTCCCGCGTTAGTGCGCAAGGTGAAGCGTCTGTACCCCATGTTCAGCGATGCACAAGTGTCTTCGCTGCTGATGGCCTTGGGTGCTGACCATCTTGCCCGAGCCAGGGCGGTAAAGCGCTTGAAGGCAGAGCTCACTCGTCTGCGAGCGCTGCTCAAACACTGGAAGACCGATATCCAGGGCATGGAAAAACAGCCGGGCCTGAGTGACATTCGTACCAGCCGCGAGCAGGTGGCTGAGCGCATTGAAGCCTGTTGGCGGCGTCAAAGCTCTGCTCTGGATGAACATCAGATGTCGGTTCCCAGTTTGAACCTGGACGGAATGCGCGTCGGATCGTTGCCGACGCTGCCTGCCGACATTCGTTTCGACCATGTCCGTCAGGTGTCACTCAAGAATATGCGATTGGGCGATGACGTCGCGTATTTCCTCAAGTGTTTCAAAGGCATTCGGCATCTGGCGCTGGGTCGTAACCGCCTGACCCGCTTGCCGGAAATATTCTCGCGGATGCTCGACCTCGAAAGCTTGTCGATGCCCCATAACCGTCTTGCACTGACCGAGTATACCCAGCTGAAACTGGCTGATCTGAATACGCTGCGCCTGCTGGACCTGAGCCATAACCCACTGGATAAGCTGGTGGATGTCAGCAGCATGCGTGACTTGCAGACCCTCTTGCTGCGCGACAGCAAAATCGTCGATCTGCCGCCAGGTCTCGCAGGGTTGGCCCACCTGGAGCAGGTGGATTTGCGCGATAACCTGATCACGGTATTGCCCGATTGGTTGTTCAGGGTGCCGCGTATTTTCAGCCAATCGATTGACGTGGGTGGCAATCCGTTATCCGAGACGACAGTAGAGGCACTCGAGCGTTACCGCGCCGAAGTCGGTATTGGCATGGGGTATGTAGGCGACGATCAGCCCCGTATGACCGAACTGAAGGCCAGGGCACGGTGGTTGCCGGACGAGGTGTCCGCCCGCGATGCCAACAAGCGTAACGTCTGGGCCAACCTGCGGGACGATCCGGAATCGACAGAGTTGTTCCTGTTGCTGGCTGAATTGACCAGTACTGCTGACAGTCGCCGTGTGCGCGAGGATATGACGCAACGTGTCTGGGACGTATTGCAGGCGACCCATGACAATGTCGGGCTGCGCGAGCAGGTCTTCCAACTGGCAGCCCATCCGACTGGTTGTGAGGATGGGGCGGCGCAGATGTTCAGCCAGATTGAGGTTCTCAAGGAAGTCGAGAAGGCAACGCTGCAGGCGGGTCGTGCACAGAGCAACTCCGGGGCGCTGTTGAACTTGAGTCGAGGTTTGTTTCGCCTCAGCGAGCTGGAGAAAATTGCGGCGACATATGCGGTTGAAAAAGCCTCCTCGGATCCGCTGGAAATCAACCTGGCATTTCGGGTCGGGTTGGCCAAGGACCTGCAACTGCCGGGGCAGCCCGAACATATGGTCTATGACTCGTTTTTCGAGGTGCCCAGCAGCGATTTGGCGATGGCGCAAGCCCAGGTGCGAACAGCTGAGCTGTCGCCCGCCTTCTTGCGTTTTATTACCCAGTTGACGTTCTGGAAAACCCATCTCAAACACCAGTTTCCTGCTGAGTTCCTATCGGTGACTGAGCCCTTCGATACGCAGCAGCAAACACTCTTTGAGAATCGCCAGGACCTTACCGACGGGGAGTATTTCAAACAAATGGAAGCCCTGCGCGCACCGCGACGGCAGGCAATAACCGCAGTGATGGAGCGCTTGACCCAGCAGATGTTGAAGCATCAGGACCTGGGCATTTGCCATGTGCCTGGGCATTAACCATCGGCGCGGTGATTGATCCACGGCAAGCCGAGTGAAATTCCTTGCCTGCCGTGGGGCCCAATCCGCTAGTCTTGAGCCATCTTGAAACGGAGCTGCCCATGTTCGAATCCGCCGAAATCGGTCACGCCATCGACAAAGACACCTATGACGCCGAAGTGCCGGCCCTGCGTGAAGCCTTGCTGGAGGTGCAGTACGAGCTGCAGCAGCAGAAGCGCTTCCCGGTGATCATCCTGATCAACGGCATCGAAGGCGCGGGCAAGGGCGAAACCGTCAAGCTGCTCAATGAATGGATGGACCCGCGCCTGATCGAAGTGCGCACCTTCGACCAGCAGACCGACGAAGAACTGGCGCGCCCGCCGGCCTGGCGCTACTGGCGGCAATTGCCGGCCAAGGGCCGCATGGGGATCTTTTTCGGCAATTGGTACAGCCAGATGCTGCAAGGCCGGGTGCATGGGCAGATCAAGGACGCGCGCCTGGACCAGGCTATCGCCGGTGCCGAGCGCCTGGAAAAGATGCTCTGCGATGAAGGCGCACTGATTTTCAAGTTCTGGTTCCACCTGTCCAAAAAACAGATGAAGGCGCGTCTCAAGGCCTTGGCCGATGACCCGTTGCACAGCTGGCGCATCAGCCCGCTGGATTGGCAGCAGTCCAAGACCTACGACAAGTTCGTGCATTTCGGTGAGCGCGTGCTGCGTCGCACCAGCCGCGACTATGCGCCCTGGCATGTAATCGAGGGTGTCGACCCGCATTACCGTGGGCTGACCGTGGGCAAGATCCTGCTGGATGGGCTGCAAAGTGCCTTGAAGCAGGCCAAGGTCAAGGCCAGCGGCATGAACCCGGCGCCGTTGCTTGCCTCGGTTGACCGCAAGAGCCTGCTCGACAGCCTCGACATGACCCTGCGCCTGGACAAGGACGATTACGAAGAACAGCTGATCACCGAGCAGGCGCGCTTCTCTGGCCTGATGCGCGACAAACGCATGCGCAAGCACGCGCTGGTGAGCGTATTCGAAGGCAACGACGCAGCCGGCAAGGGCGGGGCGATCCGTCGTGTGGCGGCAGCACTGGACCCGCGCCAGTACCACATCGTGCCGATTGCCGCGCCCAGTGAAGACGAGCGCGCCCAGCCTTATCTATGGCGGTTCTGGCAGAAGATCCCTGCGCGTGGCATGTTCACCGTGTTCGACCGCTCCTGGTACGGCCGCGTGCTGGTGGAACGCATCGAAGGCTTTTGCACCCCGGCGGACTGGATGCGCGCCTATGGCGAGATCAATGACTTTGAAGAGCAACTGCGCGATGCGGGGGTGATCGTGGTCAAGTTCTGGCTGGCCATCGACAAGGACACTCAGCTGGAGCGCTTCCAGGCCCGTGAAGAAATCCCTTTCAAACGCTTCAAGATCACCGAAGACGACTGGCGCAATCGCGACAAGTGGGACGACTACCGCGCGGCAGTGGGCGACATGGTTGATCGCACCAGCACCGAGGTGGCGCCCTGGACCCTGGTAGAAGCCAACGACAAACGCTGGGCGCGGGTCAAGGTGTTGCGCACCATCAACCGGGCGCTGGAGGATGCGTTCGCTAAAACCGACAAGCACGACAAGAAGAAAAAGAAATAGCCCGGTCTTCCCGACCTCCATGCTTTTGCATCCATGCAGTGAATGATCATCGCGGTCGGCCAGGCCTGGATCTATCCTCGATCTACAACCACAAGATCGAGGTGCCCCATGCGTGAAGTAGTGATCGTCGACAGCGTGCGAACCGGCCTGGCCAAGTCCTTTCGTGGCAAATTCAACCAGACCCGGCCCGATGACATGGCGGCTCATTGCGTCAATGCACTGTTGGCCCGTAACGGCATTGACCCGGCCACAGTGGAAGATTGCATCGTCGGTGCCGGGTCCAACGAGGGTGCCCAGGGCTACAACATCGGGCGCAATGTGGCGGTGCTGTCGCAACTGGGCACCGGTACGGCAGGCATGACCCTCAACCGTTTCTGTTCGTCAGGCTTGCAGGCCATTGCCATCGCCGCCAACCAGATCGCTTCGGGCTGCAGCGACATCATTGTCGCCGGCGGTGTCGAGTCCATCAGCCTGACCCTGAAAAGCGTCAACACCGATAACCTGATCAACCCGCTGCTTAAAGAGCAGGTGCCAGGCATTTACTTTCCCATGGGCCAGACCGCCGAAATCGTTGCCCGTCGCTATCACGTCAGCCGCCAGGAGCAGGATCTTTACGCCCTGCAAAGCCAGCAGCGCACGGCCCAGGCCCAGGCCGATGGCTTGTTCAATGACGAAATTGTGCCGATGGCGGTCCAGTACAAGGTCGAGGACAAGCATACCGGCGAGGTGCAGATCCTCGATGGCGTGGTAGATCGGGATGACTGCAATCGTGCGGACACCAGCCTGGACAGTCTTGCCGGGCTCAAGCCCGTGTTTGCCGAGGACGGCTCGGTGACTGCGGGTAATTCCTCGCAGCTCTCCGATGGTGCTTCGATGACGCTGGTGATGAGCCTGGAAAAAGCCCTCGCGTTGGGGCTCAAGCCCAAGGCGTTTTTCCGTGGTTTTACCGTGGCCGGTTGTGAGCCGGACGAGATGGGCATCGGCCCGGTGTTTTCGGTGCCCAAGTTGCTCAAGGCCAAAGGCTTGCAGGTGGCGGATATCGACCTGTGGGAACTCAATGAGGCCTTTGCTTCCCAGTGTCTTTACGCGCGCAATCGACTGGAGATTGATAACGCCAGGTACAACGTCAACGGCGGCTCGATCTCCATCGGTCACCCGTTCGGCATGACGGGCTCGCGACAGGTGGGGCACCTGGTGCGCGAACTGCAACGGCGCAATCTGCGTTATGGGATTGTCACCATGTGCGTGGGCGGCGGGATGGGCGCTACCGGACTTTTCGAAGCCGTACGCTGAGTCAGGTTGGAATACGGCCAATGTGGGAGCTGGCTTGCCTGCGATAGCCATGGGTATCTACACAACTTTGGTACGCTGCTGCTCCTTTGCAAGGGAGCTTGCTGCCTGTCAGCTTATAGCTATCTAGCTGATGCACCGCGATCCAAATGTGGGAGGGGGCTTGCTCCCGATGGCGGCCTCAGGGCCGACCAGGATGTTGGATTAGACCGAGTACATATCCATTGCTGCGGTAGCGGCTGCTATTGGTTCCGCTTTTACAGCGGGTCACTTTTGGAAAAGAGCCCCAAAAGTAACCAAAAGGGCTCTTGCCCCACCACTCGGCACCTCGCTCAGGCTCGGTGTGCCCGTAATCCTCCAGTGATTTGGGGGGCCGCCGCCACGCGCCATCCATGGCGCGGGGCGGCTAAACCGGCATCCCTGCCGGTTTACCCCCCAAATCCCTGTCGAATTCCGGCCAGCGTGGTTTAACGGGGCGCCTCAGATCAAAAGCAGATCAAGAGCAAGATCAAGAGCGGCTTGCTTCGCATCGTGGTTACTGATGGTTGCTACGTCAGAGTTGTGTAGATACCCATGCTGCGATAGCGGTGGGTCAGCGACAGATTGGGTACAGATAAACCGCCATCGCAGGCAAGCCAGCTCCCACATTCAAGACTGTGACGTATCCGAACTCAGTGACTTGCCCCTAGAATGCCTGCTCCACTTCCTCTGGCATCTGGGGCACTCATGCACATCTCCTCCGGCCGCTGGGTCTACGGCTTTTTCCTGACCCTGCTGACCGCGTTTCTGTGGGGCATCCTTCCGGTCAAGCTCAAGCAAGTGCTGCAAGTGATGGACCCGATCACCGTCACCTGGTTTCGCCTCACGGTGGCCGGCACTTGCCTGTTTGTCTATCTGGCTGCCACCAAGCGCTTGCCCAGCCGTAAAGTGCTCGGCCCCAGGGGCGGCTGGCTGGTGGGCATGGCGGTGTGCGGGCTGGTCGGCAACTACGTGCTGTATCTGGTTGGGCTGAGAATGCTCAGCCCGGGCACCGCGCAGTTGGTGGTGCAGATGGGCCCGATCTTTCTGATGGTAGCCAGTGTGTTTGTGTTCAAGGAGCGCTTCAGCCTGGGGCAGGGTGTGGGGCTGGTGGTGCTGATTATCGGCTTTGGTTTGTTCTTCAACCAACGCCTGGTGGAGTTGCTGACGTCCATGGGCACCTACACCGCCGGTGTGCTGACGATCCTGCTCGCCACCACCATCTGGGTGTTCTATGCATTGGGGCAGAAGCAGTTGCTGACAGTGTGGAATTCGTTGCAGGTGATGATGGTGATCTACCTGTCGTGCGCAGTGTTGCTCACGCCGTGGGCGCATCCGCTGGAGGCGTTGCAGTTGAGCCCGCTGCAAGGGTGGCTGCTGCTGGCGTGCTGCATGAATACGCTGGTGGCCTACGGCGCATTTGCCGAAGCCCTGGCGCATTGGGAAGCCTCGCGGGTCAGTGCGACCCTGGCGTTGACGCCGTTGGTGACCTTTGTGGCGGTGGCCTTGGCGGCCTGGCTGTGGCCTGACTATGTGCAGGCTGAGGAGATCAATGCCCTGGGGTATGTGGGGGCGCTGGTGGTGGTGACGGGGTCGGCGATGGTCGCGTTGGCGCCTTCGCTGCTCGCCGGGCTCAGGGCCCGGCGGCTGCGGATGTCGGTTTAAGCGCCGAGCATGTTTTCCGGGCGGACCCACTGGTCAAACTCGGCGTCGGTGAGGTAGCCGAGCTCCAGCGCGGCTTCGCGCAGTGTCAGCCCTTCGGCGTAAGCCTTCTTGGCGATCTCTGCCGACTTGTCGTAGCCGATATGCGGGTTGAGCGCGGTGACCAGCATCAGCCCGCGTTCCAGGTGTTCGGCCATTTGCGCGGCGTCGGGCTCAAGACCCGCGATGCAATGCTCCTGGAAGTTGTTGCAGCCATCGGCCAGCAGGCGGATCGACTCCAGCAGGTTGTGAATAATCACCGGTTTGTACACGTTCAACTGCAAGTGCCCTTGGCTGGCGGCCATGCCGATGGTCACGTCGTTGCCCAGTACCTGGCAGGCCAGCATCGACAGCGCTTCGCACTGGGTGGGGTTGACCTTGCCGGGCATGATCGAACTGCCCGGTTCGTTGGCCGGCAACTTCACTTCGGCCAGCCCTGTGCGTGGGCCGGAACCCAGCAGGCGCAGGTCGTTGGCGATTTTCATGAGGGCCACGGCCATGGTTTTCAGCGCGCCGTGCAAGGTGACCAGCGGCTCATGGCCGGAGAGGGCGGCGAATTTGTTCGGTGCGGTCACGAAGGGCAAGCCCGACAGCGCCGCCAGTTCCGAGGCAATCGCCTCGCCGAAGCCATGGGGTGCGTTGAGCCCGGTGCCGACGGCAGTGCCGCCCTGTGCCAGCTCGCACACGGCGGGCAGGGCGCTGCGGATCGCGCGCTCGGCGTAATCGAGCTGGGCGATAAACGCCGACAGCTCCTGGCCGAAGGTGATCGGCGTGGCGTCCATCATGTGGGTGCGCCCGGTCTTGACCAGCTTCATATGCCGCGCGGCCAATTCCGCCAGGCCACCGGACAGCGTCGCGATAGCAGGCAGCAGTTGCTGGTGCACTGCTTGCACCGCAGCAATGCTCATGGCGGTTGGGAAGCAGTCGTTGGAGCTTTGGGAGCGGTTCACATGGTCGTTGGGGTGTACCGGGCTTTTGCCGCCCCGGTTGTTGCCGGCCAGTTCGTTGGCGCGGCCGGCGATCACTTCGTTGGCGTTCATGTTGCTCTGGGTGCCACTGCCGGTCTGCCAGACCACCAGCGGGAACTGGTCGTCATGCTGGCCGTCGAGGATTTCGTCGGCAGCCTGTTCGATCAGCCGGGCGATATCGGCGGGCAGGTCGCCGTTGCGGTCATTGACCCGGGCGGCGGCCTTCTTGATCAGGGCCAGGGCATGCAATACCGCCAGCGGCATACGCTGCTCGCCAATCGCAAAATTGACCAGCGAGCGCTGGGTTTGCGCGCCCCAATAGGCATCATCAGGGACCTGTACTTCTCCCAGGCTGTCGGTTTCGATACGGCTCATCGGGCACCCTCCTTATCCAGTCGTGATTGGTCAGTTTAGGCCCTGGCGGCTGCCGTGGGTTCCCTAAATCCGCATTTGTGCCATTGCGCCCCGCAAAACCAGGGCCTGCGTGGGATGGGGTTGAGCCGCGAGGTTTTTTAGGCGCAGAATGGGCGCCCTTGGGGTCTTACCTCGCCTGCTAGAAAAGGAAACTCGATGACTCGTCTTCGTGCCATCTGTACCGCGGTTGCTCTGGTTTGCGCCAGCGGCCAGGTTTTTGCCGATACCGCCAGCCACAACGCCAGTGCCGAAGCCTTCCTTACCCTGGCCCACGCTGACAAGCTGGGGACCCCGGTGTACATGCAAGTGCAGCAAATGTTCGCCCAGCGTTTCGAACAGACCAAGGCGCCTGCCGCCAAGCAGTCCGTACTGGACAGCTACCAGGCCAAGGCCAACGCCGCCCTGGACCAGGCCATCGGCTGGCCGAAGCTCAAGCCTGATATGGTCAAGCTCTACACCACCAACTTCAGCGAATCCGAGCTCAAGGACCTGGTAGCGTTCTACCAGTCGCCACTTGGCAAGAAGGTCCTGGAAAAAATGCCGCAGCTGACCCAGCAATCGGCCCAGATGACCCAGGCCAAACTGGAAAGCGCCGTACCGGTGGTGAACAAGCTGTTGGAAGACATGACCAATGAGCTGGCGCCAAAAGCCGCCGCACCGGCCAAGAAGAAGTAAGCAGCAATGACCATGCAACAGCGTATCGAAACGGCGCTCGCCGCCCTGGGCCCGCAACACTTGAGTGTGCTGGATGAAAGCCACATGCACAGCCGTGGGTTGCAGACCCACTTCAAGGCCGTGCTGGTCAGCCCGCAGTTCGAAGGGCTCAACCGCGTCAAGCGCCACCAGAAGGTCTACGCCACCCTCGGTGACCTGATGAGCGAATTTCATGCGTTGGCGCTGCATACCTACACGCCTGAGGAATGGGCGAAAATCGACGCAGCCCCGGCCTCGCCGACCTGCGCCGGCGGGCACTGAAAACCTTTGAGGCCAGCAGGTGCCAAGCCTGCTGGCCTCGATAGGTGGTGTCAGGATCTGGTTACACACGGCTTCTTTTTATACCCCTTTATCGAGGCCGGTACCTCTAGGATTTGTTGACCTTAGTGCAAAACAGGTCATGAATTCATGTCTAACGCCCTTCATCGAAATACGCCTACCTTGACGGCCATTGACCCTCGCGGGTTAGCCGTGCGCACTGTGCAGTATCATCGTGCAACGCTCGCGGACTCCCCTCAGCCGCGGGTCAATCGCCAGGTGTTGAGTGCCAGTGGTTTTTTACTTGAACAGTGGGACCCACGTCAGTTCGCTCTTGGCTCGACCGGGGTGGCGGCGCAATCGAACCTTTACAGCCTGTCCGGTGAAACCGTGCGAACCCAGAGTATGGATGCCGGCTGGCGCTTGGTCTTGTACGGTACAGCTCGGCAGCGGTTGCACAGCTGGGACTCGCGCGGCGCCCTCCAGGCGTTTCACTATGACCGTTTGCTGCGCCCTGTGACGGTGTTCGAACAATCTGCAGAGGACCCGACACCCCGTTGTGTCGAGCGTATGACGTACGCGCCCGCCATCCCGGCCGAGGTCGTCGGCAATCGCTGTGGACGGCTGATTCGCCATGCGGACCCGGCGGGTGTGCTGCTGGCGGAGGCGTACGCGATCGATCAGCGCCTCATCAAGCAAACCAGACGGTTTCGCACCGATATCGCTCTGGTCGACTGGCCACACAGCGATGAGGCACAGGATCTGCTAACGGAACGCCAGGCCTATACCACCACCTGGCGATACTATGCGCTGGGTGCAATGCTGGAGCAGACCGATGCCAAGGACAACCGCCTACAGTGGCGCTATGGGCAACAGGGCTGGCTGCTGGAAATGCTGCTGATCTTCAAGACCGGCGAGCGCCAAGTGTTGATGAATCAGCGGGTGTACAACTCCAGTGGCCAAGCCGTGTCCGAGCGGGCGGGCAATAACGTTACCAAAGTCGCCCGTTACGCCGAGCACGACGGTCGTTTGCAGCAACTTGAGGTGTACCGCCAAGGGCAGGCCGGCACGCCGCTGCAGCAACTGGTATATGAGTACGACCCGGCCGGCAACATCCTCAGCCTCAGCGACCAGGCGCAACCGACTCAATGGCACAGCAACACCCGGATTGATGCGGTTAATCGATACCAGTACGACACGCTTTATCAGTTGATCCAGGCCAGCGGTCGGGAAAACAGCGCCAATGCCGGGGGCCGGGCTTTGCCGACGCAGGTGCAGTTCGGGGCGACGGATCAGGGGCTCTGGCGCAATTACACCCAGCATTATGTCTATGATGAGGCGGGCAATCTGACGCGCCTTCGACACGTGCCCTCCAGCGGCACAGGCTATACCCGCGAAATGCAAGTGGCGGCGCTCACGAACCGCGCTGTGCCCGTAGTGCAAGGGCGGCAGGTGCAATGGAATGGGGCGTTCGATGCCAATGGCAATCAGCTGTCGCTCGACGGCACGCAGCAGGCGGCCTGGAATGTGCGCAACCAATTGACCTACGCCACCCAGGTACAGCGTGAGAGCGGTGACCCTGATGTGGAAAGTTACCTGTATGACAGCCAGGGTCTGCGCGCACTCAAGGTTCGCAGCCGTGAAGCCAGTGCAAAACCTTACACCCAGGAAACCTATTACCTGCCAGGCCTGCAAGTACACAAGCAAACAGCGCAGCGCTTCAATGTGCTGGACATCGATACGGGCGGTGGGCGAGTCAGCGTGGTGCAATGGGAGTCGGGCAAGCCCAGCGAGATGAGTACCCACTCACTGCGATTCAGCATTTTGGATCACCTCAAGAGCTGTGCGCTGGAACTGGACGAGCAGGCTCGCTTGTTGAGCCAGGAGCATTACTTTCCTTATGGCGCAACGGCGTGGTGGGCAACCAGCAATATCGTTCGGGGGCACCCTAAGATTCGCCGTTACTCCGACAAGGAGCGCGACGCCACGGGCCTGTACTACTACGGTGCGCGTTATTACGCACCGTGGTTGCAGCGCTGGATAAGCCCGGACCCGATGGGCGATGTGGACGGCTTGAACCTGTATGCGATGGCCCGGGGCAATCCCGTAGGATTCAGGGATGCCGATGGCACGCAAACGACGTTTGGCGAGCAATTCCAACCCGGTCGAGGCGATATTCTCTTTGGCTTGGCCGCGACGGTTGCTGCCTACAGGAGTTTCTGGTCGAAGCTGAGTGCACGCGGGGATGCGATGGTGGCCTATTTCTCAGGCGCGGAACTGCAGCGCTGGACTGCCGGGCTGGCGCCTCCCGTTCGCGCCTTCTCTGCATTTCGTAACACGAATGCGGAGCTATTCAGCGACTTGACGCAAGATCCACATGATCCAGCGAAAGCTAACGAACTCAAGGCCGAGCTCATTGAGCAGCTTTCGGTCGGCGTCCGGCCGTTTTACGAGGGCATTGTTTCGAAGTATTCAGGTTGTACGTCAACTTCCTGCAACCAGCAATTCGCGAGGAGGTTTGTCAGTGATCTTGCCGCAGGCAGGTATTCACTCGAGGCCACGGCTCGCCAACACATTGGCACAGACCTATTGGCCATCCAGCAAAAAATCGTCACGCGAAGCAGCAAATCGGCTTTGGAAACCTTGACTAGCCCGCAAAGTGCGGCGATGGTCCATTTCGCTCTCGACAATTTGAATATAGAAGCCGTCGTCAGCAAGCAGCGGGTATCTGCCACGGCCTCCGAGCTGCGCTGGCTTTATCGGCATCGTCTGCAACTGGCAGGTCGCGTGACGTTCTATCAAAACCAACAGCGGGTCGACGCGCCTTGGGAGTCAAACGCGTCCGCTTGGCGTCGCTACAAACCCAGCCGTCCGAGGGTGTCAGGGCGGGCGGCACGCTGACACGTGAGCGGGTCGGGGCGATGCCAGTAACTGGATACACAAAAGCATCCTCCAGCACCACCTTTCTGATCCCCTCATCCCTAGGCTCTCAGGACTACTTGTTCAGCAATAAGGTCCTGAGGTCATGTCTGATTCCATCCATCGAAATACGCCGTCCCTGGCCGCAGTCGACCCGCGTGGGTTAATTGTTCGTAACATTGATTACTTCCGCTCAAGAGCGGAAGTTGAACCGCAAGTGCGCATTCATCGTCAGGTATTTGGCAGTACGGGCTTGATGATTGAACAGTGGGACCCACGTTTGTTGCAGTTGTCACGCTCACAGCCTGACACCGCGCCCAATCAACGCACGGTCTATAGCCTTGGCGGACAGGCGTTGCGCACCGACAGCGTGGATGCCGGCTGGCGACTGACACTGATGGGGCAAGCCGGGCAGTTACTGGAAGAGTGGGATGGACGGGGCGCTCACCAGGCTCATCACTACGATCAATATCTGCGGCCGGTCGCAGTCTTCGAACAGGCGGCCAGTGACGGGCAGGCGCTGTGCGTCGAGCGTCTTGCCTATGCTGCATCTTCGAATGAAGAGGCTGCGCGCAACCGCTGTGGCCGTGTGGTTCGCCACGATGACGGCGGCGGCTCGTTGTTCCACGAGCGGTATGGGGTGCACGCAGAAGTTGCTCAGCAGACCCGACGCTTCCGGAAGGCGGATGCCGCGCTGGATTGGCCGCAGCCCGATGCACAACGCGAGCTGCGCCTGGAGCCCGAGAGGTTCCAGACTTCCATTGGGTTCAACGCGCTGGGTGAGCGCCTGCATCACACGGACGCCAAGGGCAATCGTTTCGACTACGCCTACGGCATTGACGGCCAACCGGCGAGTATCTTTGTGACGCCCAAGGGCGGCGTGCGTACGCAGGTGTTGGGCCAGCGGCACTACAGCGCAGCGGGTCAAGTGCTCAGCGAACGCGCCGGCAATGGCGTTGTGCGTGCCATGCACTACCGTGAATTCGATGGTCGCTTGCGGCAAATGACTGCCCATCTGCCCGCGCAACCGGGCGCAGCGCTGCAAGACCTGCGCTACGAGTATGACGGCGTTGGCAACGTCGTGCGGATCGATGACCTTGCCCAGCCGACGCAATGGTCCAGCAACACCCGAATCAGTTCGGCCAGCCTTTATGAGTACGACACGTTATCGCAACTGACCAAGGCTTGCGGCCGCGAAACCGCCGGCAACCCTGGAGGCTCGGCGTTACCAGCGAGGGTGGCGTTTGGCTCGGCTGACGACAGCGTATGGCGTCGCTACACCCAGCAGTTCAGCTATGACGCCGCCGGAAATATGCTTGAGTTGCAACATGTGCCCAGCAGCGGCACGGGCTTCACGCGGCAGATGAGCGTGGCCGCGGGCAGCAATCATTTTCTGCCGCAGGCCGAGGGCAAGAGCGCGCCGGGGTTGGGCCAGGGCTTTGACCGCAACGGCAATCTGCAAGCATTGGCAGGCGATCACAAGATGGACTGGGATGTGCGCAACCAACTGGTGCGCCTCACGCAGGTGCGGCGCGAGGGCGGCAACGACGATGAAGAGCGCTACGCCTACGATGCCACGGGCCAGCGCATCTTCAAACGCAGGGTCTACCAGGCCAGGAGCGTGGTGCATACGGCCGAGGTACGCTACTTGCCGGGACTGGAAATTCGCCATGACAGCGCAACGGGTGAGCAACTGAATGTACTCAACCTTGATGCCGGTACGACCACGGTGCGCGTCCTGCTGTGGGATCGCCACCCTTCGGGAGGGCGTCAGCAGGCGCAGATCCGTTACGGCTTGTCGGACCACTTGGGTAGCAGCAGCCTGGAACTGGGCGAGCAGGCGCAACTGCTCAGCCAGGAAAGTTATTATCCCTACGGCGGGACTGCGTGGTGGGCGGCCAAGAATGCCAGCGAGGCGAGTTACAGGTTCATCCGTTACTCGGGCAAGGAGCGCGATGCCAGCGGGTTGTCTTACTACGGCTTCAGGTATTACGCGCCGTGGTTATGCCGATGGATCAGCCCGGACCCGATCGGCGATGCCGATGGCTTGAATCTGTACGCCATGGTTGGCGGTAATCCGGTTAGCAAGGTCGATGCGCAAGGGCTGGCTGCCACATCGGCTTTGGAGGAGTCGCAGGATAAACAAATACGCAGGCTCTCCATCAGCCGCAGGCTCGCGAATATAGGCAGGGTTATGCGCCCGAGGATACAACCGGCCTCGTCGGCAGCGATTCGCGATGGTTTATCCACCTATATCGCCAATGCAATCGCGACGGGCGTCGATCTGGCGGTCTTCAGTACCGTCCAGCCCACGGCACAACGCAACCAAATCTTGCGCCTTACCGTTGCGGTGCTGGATGCAGTGTCCACGGCACATATGAGCACCGGTATTGCCGGTAACTGGACGCGATATGCGCCACAGATCGGTGCTATTTTTGCAGGTGCCGCGGGTATGGGGTATGCCATGCATGGCGACTCGATAGGTGATCAAGCCGAGCACAGCTGGGACCCGGTGGCGGTCCAGCGGTTGGGCGGACATGTGCGCGCGCTCTCCAGAGAACTGGTGCAGCAGGTCCTTCGTGGGCACGGTACCGGCATCTCCTGGGGCAGCACGCCCCTGCGCGGCAGGGTCACGCGCACCGCCGGAGCGACGGCCGCCTATGCCCTTGCTACCGTGGCCAACGCTGTTTATGGCGGGGAAGTGCCTGCGCTGATGCAACCCAATGTCTCACCTGCAATAGAAGCCTACGATGGGGCGATGGGAACGATGATGCGTGGCGGTCACCGGACCGCCGTCCACGATCCCCATGGCCAAACCGTACAGCTGCCGGATCCTGTCGCGACGGCGCACGGTGGGCTGAGCAGAATGTTCAATCAGGTGTGGACGCACTGGGCCGCGTCCGGTGTCGAGGCATTGGCCGTTGCGCTGACGGGCCTGCCCCAGGCCGCTCAAGGCCGGACCACTCGAACAATTGTCATGGCGGCCCGCGGCGTGCTTGCATCATTGACCGAATGGCGCGGCTTTTTCGTAACGTTTGCCAGGCGCGGGTATACAACCTTGGCGTCGCGATGGGGCGCAGCCCGGCGATCCTGACAAGAACATGAATGGGTCGTCGCTGCGGCCCATTCAACATCCCAGTCGGCTTCAAGGCTGCCTTTGCAGGCAAGCCACACACATTTGAACGGCTCACGCTGGAGGGGCCAGACCGCTACAGGTCTGGCGCAGGAGCAAAAGTTCTGTAGATACCCAGGTCTTTAGGGGGTATCAGTCAGTATGTTGTCGGAGTTCAGCTCTGCATAAGTGTCGTTTTCGTCCTCATTGACGGTGTACCAGGCCCAATAGGTGTTACGCCGCATAAATCCTCCTGCGGTCAATGTCTTTGTCGGGCGCCCGAGGGGGTCGTAGAACTGTCGGTCGCTGTGGCCCAGCTCGCGCATGGATTGATCATTGACGTAGGTGTGCTTGTCGGCGAAGTAGGGGCGGTAGACGCGAATGACCAGGCCCTTGTTGTTGTATTCGACACGCTCGCTGACGCGCCAGCGGGGGTTGGCTTGCACTTGGCGTAGCTGCTTCTTCAAGGTGGCGTTTGCATCCGGTAGTTCGTCGACCAGCAGATTGCCCTTGTCGTCGACCGCATGGGCCGGGCCTGGTTCGGTCTTCTGCTTGGTCTGCAATGAGCGGCCGAAGCCATCCCAGCAGGTCAGGGTCATGCGAACCTGTTGTTCGGCATCGCCGGGGTAGCGGTCGGCTTGCAACATGAGCCCATGTACCGGCGTACGGCTGGCCTTGTCGATCAACGCCTTGAGCTGTTTTGCACTGTCACTGAGGGGCTGGCGACCACCACGCAGGAGCGATCGCGCGTTCATGCGGATATGCCCGCTGGGGAGCAGATAGCCCTTGGTGATCCACTCTGGCTTGACCAGGGCCAAGTCGATGCTACCCATCCAACTGAACGGGGCGTAGCAGTGCGCGCTGGCCATGTCTTGCAGCACGCTTTGCGCCTGTTCGATGGCCAATGCGGGCGTTATATTTTTGAGCGGGCGGTAGCTATCCAGGGCGGCGAAGCCCACTCTGAGGCTTTGTTCGTGGCCGTAAAAGGTGTTGGCGAGTAACTGCCCAAAACCGTCATAAAGCGCTTCTTGAACAGTGCCATTGGGGTCGACGATTTTTGTCGGCAGCAGCAATCGATAGTCGTATTCGGCCTTGGTCACACAACCGTCGGGCATTTTTACGCGCACGGTTTGCAACGTGTAGGGGTCATAGGTGAGCGTTGTTTCGCCATGGGCCTCCGTGGCCCGCAGCGCCCTTATCCGATAAAACTGGGTGGCCTTGCCATAGCGGGGAAAGTGCCGGCGAATCGACCACAGGCGGTTTTCCTTGGGCGGCACCTCGCCGTCAAATAGAAAAAACAGCTCCATGGCGTGATAGCCGCTGTCGGTGAGCTTTTGCACCAGGTCCACCTTGGGTTGGTTGAGCATGGCTGGAATGTCGTTGTAGGCACTCATGGCCTGGTCATCCAGCTCGGCGGTTTCCAGGTAGTCAGTCAATGCCTGGGCAGTGGCGACCCCAGGTTCCAGGGTTTTACCCAAAGCGCCGGCCTGCCGGTAGTACTGGCGCGACAAGCCGCTCAGTGCGCGGCTGGCCCCTGCGGCCAACGGCCCGACGCTGGTATCGATGAACACCTCATAGGCGATACGCGCAGTGTCCAGCCCGCCAGGCGCTGGCGTCTTGCCGAGCACCAGGGCGTTGTCTCGTTGACGGTAGGGCAAGGCCAGGCACCACTGCTGTGCGTCGTCCAGATGAATGGGCTGGGCCAGCGTTTCGCTCAGGTAATAGAATTGTTGCGCGTTGTCATGGGTATCGCGCCACCAGCGCTGCTGGTGCTCATCCACCAGCACGGCGGGTGGCGGGCTGTCGGTGGTGGTACGGCGGGCATAATGCAGGGTCACGCTATGCACCAAATAACCATAGGCATCCCAGCGCAGATTGATCTGGTGCTGGCAGACGGGATCGCTTTCCACGCCTTCATATTGATAGCTGATCGACTCCAGCGCTAATGGCAGCAACCGGGGGTAGAGCGTATGAGCACTGGCCGGTGCCAGTTCACGGACCAGATACCGCTGTTGCGTGACGGCATAGGGCACGGTGCCTTGCGCCGGGTCCGCTGCTGCCACTTCCACCCGTAGCACTCTGCCGCTGAGTGCGCGTGCCACTTCGCGTGCCAGCAGTGGTGCAGGATCGCTGATCAAGTCGTCGTGGTGATCCAGTGGCTGTGCCCCGGGCGTCGCCCTGTGTCGACTAACCAGTGTGCGGCCCATGGCTTTGGCCTGTGGGTCGTGACTGCTATGGCCGAGGGTGGGCATGTCGATGTATTGCCCGGTATGAAACCAGGTTTTGGTGCGCATGGGGGAGCTGAAACCCTGGCTGTGTTGCGTGTCTTTGCTGCTCTCGGTGTCGGTTTGCAGCAACAGCCCAAAGCCACGAAACTCACGGTCCACGCGGTCGTAATAAGCCTGACGATAGCTCACGCGCTGGGTCAGCTGGTTGCCGGTAATCTCGTCCCGTTGGGCCTGTTGGCTGACCAGCAGCAGCGCAAAGGGCAACTGGCTGATCGCAGACTGGCCCTTGGCAAGCAGCTCGCGTTTTTCGTCCAGCCACTCCTGGGTACTGCTGCGATATTTGATCGAAGCCTGGGCGCCCATGTTGTTGTCGGTGCGCATGAGCAGCCATGGCTTGTGAGTGAAAAAATCGTAGCGCCAGTGAATGGGGGTCTGATGGGCGGCGGTCAGGATCAGGCTGGGGCAGCCCCGGCCGCTCACGTCGACGATGTTGACCTGACAGTGGTCGTCATACCGCACGCCCTCTGGCCACGGGACTTTGATCGCATCCGCCTCGAAGCCGTTGCCGCCTTTATTGAGGAAAATACACAGGTGGGCGGCGCTCAAATACAGCAAGTCCGTAGCGCCACCTCCATTGAGGTCGACGAGCAGTACATTGGACGCTTTGAACACTTCATAACGGAACGGCAACGTGGCCAACACAAACCCTTGGCCAAAACGTCCTCGACCCAGGTTCGGCCAACATTTCACTTCGTTATGCCGGATACGCACCAGATGCTGCTGGCCCGTGGCAAGTACATCGCTGAACGCCACCAGCTCGTTGGACGAGGCGGAAACGATCGGCAAGACGTCATCGAGCTTATGAGGCACCTCAATGGCGGGTTCGAAGCCTTTTCGCCGGCGATTGGCATACAGGCGCACGCTACGGGGGCCGATCATGGCAACGTCAGGACGTCCCGTCCCCATCAAGTCGGCGAGTATTCCCGCGGGATGGAAAAATTCCGACGGGAACGCATCGAACGGCGTGAAGGTTGACCAGTTGCGCTGTTCGTCCAGGCTGAAAAAGCCGCTCATCCCCGGTTGGGCAACCAGCCAGTCCAGACGGCCATCGCCGTTCACATCGGCCAGCGCCTGGTGGATGGGCCGGGTACTGTCGGCGACCGGCACCCGCGCCAACTCCTGGGCCGCGCCGTAAATCACCTCGTCGCCGGTTTTCGTGTGCTGCGGCCTGAGCGGTTCACGGTAGTACCAACTCTTGTCAGCGCGATACAACACACCCGGTATGCCTTCGCCATACAGATCGACCAATTGATAGCGATCGCTGTCATGCAGCCCGGGCAGCGAACTGAAGGGCTTATAGCCGCTCTTGTCCACCTTGAGCTGGCTCGATTGGTAAAAACACTCCAGTGGCGGGCGGCTCACGCTATTGCCTGCGCTGTCGAAGGCCTGCTCATGGATCCCGCTCAACAGGCTGACATGGCTGGATGTGCGGTATTCCAGCAGCAGACGTTTGACCAGCACCGGGTCGGTGCCCATTTGCGCTTCTTTGGGGAAGTGGTGAAACATCAGAATCTGGTTGCAACAGCGCAGGGTGCGTAGCTCGAAGCCGAACGAAAAATCCGAGCAGGGATCGGGTCGTGTCGGCCACTCCCGGGTTTTCTGATACGTCGGCCGCTTATCCAGCTCAAGGTCACGTTCGCCATAGTCAAAGAGCAACTGAAAGTGCCAGCCCATGCCCGGCTCATCGTCGGTCTGCCAGAGGTAGAGCTGTTCCTGCTCCTTGGCGGTGAAGTTGCCGTAGCAGACGCGCTCCAGGTAACACTGGGCTCGACAGTCCCTCGGGTAGCGCGAGGGATCGGTTTCTTTGTTGTAGTGATAATAAATGTGTTCGCCGTGGGTATTCAGGCTTTCCTGCAACAACCATTGCGCCACATGGTGCGGGTGGTCCGGATCGGCAATTCGCGCCAATGGGGTCTTCCCGTAAAAGTGCTGACTGCCATCGGCACTTTGTATCAACCAGAAGCCTGCCGTATCGGTTGCCGAGTGCCAGTGCTCGATACGGTCGAACTGGCTCTCGATCCTGGGAAAGTACCGGGTGGCCGTGTAGGCGATGGTCAGTGGCAAACCATTGAAAGCGGTCGTGGAACGGCTGACGATCGCACCTTCGGCGTCGCGTTCGGGTAGCCATATTTGCGCGTCGGGGCCCACCAGTACGTCGTGCCCCGTGTAGGCCGGCACGCCGTGGGAGGTACGCCGGCTGACGGCCGGCAAGGGTACCCTCCAACCCAATCCGAAGGGGCCGTTACCGGCGCCGCTGTGGTAGGTCAGCGACATGGCCGGCGCGTAGCCGCGCGCCGGAGAGATCGGCAAGGGAATTTCAAAGCTTGCCGTACCACTGGAGCCGACATCGCCCCAGCCTTTGCCGGTGCCTTGAATGGCGCCGCCGCCTTTGGGCAGGGCGGGGGTATTGACCTGGAGGTTGAGCGTATCGTCGTTCATGCCTTGACCTCGCTGGCTGCTGGCACCCTGGCGGTGTAACGCAGGTGAATGACGATATCGTTGATCGATTTGAGTACGGCTTCTTGCTGGGCAGGGTTGGGGAATTCCAGGGTCCAGTTGGAGATGGCCCCGGTGTATTCGAAGGGCAAGTAGCGATCTTGGCTCTCGAAGTTGAGGGTGAACAGGCCGTTGTCATCCAGGCCGGTGGACAGTGCGACTTGCTGATGGGCGCGCATGTCGCGGCGCCGCTCGCCTGAGGGCAATACGATTTCGTTATGGGTCTGGGTCAGTATCGCCTTGATGTCCTCATAGGGGCCTAGCGTCGCGGGCAACGACACGCTGATACCTTTTATTCGCCGCAGGATGTGGTGGGGGTAATCCTCTTCAAACAGAGCCTCGGGCAACTTGAAGCACAGCGCGCCGTTATCGACCAGTTGTCGTTTATGCTCGGCCCATGTGTTTTGTGTACTCGATGATTGAGTGCCGGTTGTGTCTGTTGTGGGGGGGGTGACTTTGCAATCGATCATGCGATGACGCAGGGAGATGGTCTTGACGATTTCCAGGTCCCGAACGTTATGGTTCACATAGGCCGCATTCATCTTCAATAGCGGCAGCTTCAGGGCCTCACCCGCCAGGTAGCCGCGGTAGTTGTTGTTCCAGGCACCGGGCTGGATAAACGTGCTCGCATAGTCTGCGACTTCGTACTGCCAGCACGCTTGCGCGGTGCGGCACAGGGAAAGGCTCAGGTCATAGACTTGGTAATAGAACTTGCTCAGTTGTACATTGAGCCAGTCATACAGTTGTGCCCTGGTAAAGCGCTTGGCCAGCAATTGATAGTTCGACCAGGCCTGGGCCAGGGAGGTCTCGGCCAGGCGTAATTGCAGGCGCGTGGCTTTTTCCTGCTCGGCATAAGCTTGTAACTGGGCATCGACCTGGGCCAGTTCGAGTCGGGCCTGATCCTGGGCATGCGCCCATTCTTGCTCCCGACGGTTGAATTGCTCGGAACGGTCCAGGTCTGCGGCAGTGCCGCGCAACACCGTCGCGGTGCCTTGAGCCAAGGCTTGGGCTGCATAAAACGGGCCCTCCCAGCGTGCCCCGCCGGTACTCGTACCGAAGATGTTCGGCGCTATCATCGCGATGCCGGCCCCTGCGGCGGCGGTGGATCCTGCGGTCTCGAATCCGCTACTGAGCAGGTAGAGTTGGCCTGCGTGCGCTTCTGCGGGGCTGATGCCTTCGGTGAGCAGGCGTTCGTAGTGGCGCATCCGGGATTCGATCATGCTCCGACTGGCGCCGAGTGCCTGGCGGTTTTTCTCGTCGAGCAACAATGCCTGGTGTTGTTGGGTTACGACGATATTGGCCAAGTCCCAGGCTTGTTGTTGCTGCAACTCCAGGTATTCAGCCTGTTCCTTGCGCTCAATCAGGCTCAGCACCGTGTTGCCGAATTGAATCACCGCCTCGGTTGCCGTGAGCGCGTGGCCCAGCATGACCTGGAAGCGATAATGGCCGACTTGCGCGTCAATGAACGACGCTACGCCTCCTTCGCCGAAGGCACCGCTGCTGCGGCTGGCCAACAGTTTCAGAGGTGAGAGCGGGGTTGCGTACAGCGACAGGCGCAAGGGTTTGCCAGTGATGTCGAGATTGTACCGCAGGTTATGCAGGCGACTTTCGAGCTTGTCCCAGCGCGCTACCAGCTCGGTATTGAAGGGTAGGCACAGATTATCGGTGTCCGTGAGCGAAGCCAGTGCGATGCCTTCGGTCGCAGGGTTGATAGTGATTGGTGGGTTTGTTTGCTCCAGTTCTACCAGGGCTTTAGAGCGGTTCGTCGTCAAACTTTCGAGGGTGATTTTATCCCACGGTTCAGTGGTGATGACGCGGGGGCGTGGCCCGAGAAAGTGGTTGGCTCGCGTGTACCAGAGTTTGGCCTGGGTCAGGCTGTCGGGGGTAAGCTGCCGATAGGCTGCATCGCCACGATTGAGCAATATATCGAGATAAAGCAGATAGATTGCTTTGCGAAAATGCACCGGTGAGCGAATCGCCAGTTTGTGTGGGTCGTGAGTGACTGAACCGGGGAGCGGACCCGTACGAACGAGCTCGTTGAACCCCCAAAACTCAGGGCGTTCGCTGTCCGTATCGGCCAACCGCGCTGGGTCGAAGATGTGTTTGAGCCAGGCTTGGGCTTCGACATACTGCTGCTCCTGATTCAGGCGGTGGGCAACCAACCAGGGTACGTACAGGAACAGCTCCCAGAAGTACTTGCTGTGAGCCCCGTTAAAGTCGATGTCCTCTGCTGCTCCATCTGGTGTGAGTGGAGGTTCTTGCCACGTTTTCGGTGTTAACGAAAACAAATGCTCAAGGCTGACATTGGCCGCCTTGACCAGATTGCCGGCAAAACAGGTATTCATGCGAAGGCGGGGGGGCGTGTCGGCAGGCGGGGTTGAGGTGCTCGTTGGGAAATCAATAAATTCGGCGGTGCCGAGTTTTTCCGACGTCTGTCTTTTGATCATCGGCACCAGGTGTTGACTGAGCGATGTGTCAGAGGTGGAAGGGGCCAACTTCAAGGTAGTTGCTTTCAGGGTATAGCCGAGAATTGTCGAGTCGTCTTCTTTGGCAGGCTCAAGCGTCACCACCCCGTGTATCAGGGTGATGCCCGACGTTATTTCCTCCGTGGTCACTGGAATACGCGCCGTGACCCGATGCCCGCTGGGTAATTCGGGATTTGACCCGGTGAGGCTTTCGTGGGCAGTGTCCTGATAGTTGATGATTTGATGTGAGTTGGCATTGATTTTTTCGGTGAATGGATAGTCTTTAAAATTGGCTCTCATAATGATGTGCTTATAGGCACGTAACTTAGATGTGCTCACGGCGGGTTTTTTTATAATCAACGTATTTTGTGCGTGCAGCGACGTCTTTTTGTTCGCGTCTGGGTATTTGCTGTAGCGGTTAAGGGCGACCTGGATGGAGTTTTCTGTACTTGTGTATAAACTGATGAAAGCATTCTTGTCTATATAATGATTTTTCAGCGAGATGGTGTTCCCGTCTTTGGACTTGGGCTTGAGTTTAATGAGTAACCCGCTCTCGGTATGTACAGCATTGGGGAACTCGTCATGCGTGGCCGTGTTTTTAAAATAAAGAGCGTAAAAATCAGTCTGGAGCGCGTTGGTTGGATCGTCAATTTTAGAATCACTGGTCAGTTTAAGTTGAGTGGCTTTCGGATCATCCAGTGCGTCGTCTACTGTCAGTGTGATGTTAATATCCTCACCGCTTGTTTTTTTTATTAGTGTGACGCCGTACGTTTGCTGGAAACTGTCAGTGAGTGTGGAAGTAAATACGAGTTCATTGGTGTTTGAATCAACAGAGACGTCGCTTGCTGTTGGTGTTTTTATTTTTGTTCGATTGTTTTCGAAGTCCCAATGGTCGTTGTTTTCGGTAATCGTTTGCTCCGTGGGGGAAATCGAGTGCTTGTTTGGGGGTGTTACCTTGAACTGCAAGTTTCCTTGGTTTTTATGAGCAAAGAACGTTAGGTATTGCCGAGCGGTGTCAGGCAGCAATTCACTGTAGTACCCGCTCACGCTTTGATCTTTGCCCTGAACTACAGTTTGCACTTTTGTCTTCTGCGATGGATCGAAGTGTTCCAGGAGTCGGTTTATCTCTTCGTCCACCTGTGAGCCGGGCAGCACGCTATAGCGCTCGGGGCTGCCGCCATCGGCGATGGTGGTAATGTTGAAGGACTGGTCGACGTGGACAGCCTGGAAAAACTTTCCAATAAAGTTCTCCTGCTGTTTGGGGTCTTTACGGCTGGTGGCAAGCACACTTAAAAACAGTACCGGGGGGCCGTTACTGTCGACGATAGCCACCGTCTGCGTAATGGTTTTCAGAAAGGCAGGGGGCAATGCGTTGACGTCTTCAGTGGCACAGTACTCCTCAATGCAGGCTTTGGGTGCGCTCCAACTGCCATCGTGCTTTTTATAAGAAAAATTGAGGCGAAACTTGACGTAGCGGCTGTTGATCCATTCGGCCAGCTGTTTTTTTTTCTCTGAGTTTTTTTTCGTCGGTGGGACGGAACTGGTCGGGGAGGGGGGGATGCATTCGGCCCAGATGAAAAATAGCCGATTATTGAAATACACCGGCCGGATACTTTGCTCGGCGGTGGCGTCGGAGACCGACAAGTTGATTTTCTCCCAGCCTGACCAGGCATCCTGAAAAAGTACCGACCCTGCGCGCCTGGACAGGTCGAGGGAGCGCCAGTAATAGGTGTTTGCGGAGCTCGATTTCCCGACGAAGTAATAGGTGCCGCTATACAGGTTGCTCAAGTCGGCGTCGATATAACCGTTGATCGTGCGTATGTTGGCGGTTTCCTCGAATCTGGCCAGGTAATTGTGAACCGCCGTGGTAACGGTATCCGCTTGAATTCGATACTGGCTCAGGTCGTTTTCCAACTGCTCAAAGCTGTCGGTCTTGTCACGCCGTAATGTCGGGTCCAAATAGTTGGCGGGGTGATAGCGCAACTGCTGGTTGGCGTTCCAGAGTGCGTAGGTGTGCAACTGTTCACGCCATAACGTGTCCTGTTGCGTGGTCATGCCCTGCTTTTCATAGCCCGGTTCCAGGCCCAGCTGGATGCGTGTGATGTACTGCTGCAGGCTGGAGATGGCACAGGCTACCGGGCTGGTCGGTACTGCTTGGCTGACTTGTACGTCGAGCAGCCAGTATTCGTAAAGATCGTCGGCCTGGGTGATCTTTTCCTTTAGTTCGGGAGGTACTTTGTAGGTCAGGTAGTACGCGAGCATGGCGTCGCGCAGGCTTTCATTGAGCTGTTGATTAAGCGAGTGAGACATGATCAATCCTTGAGCGGGTCGAATGTGAGTAGGGTGTGAGTGGGTTATGGATACGCACTTGTGACCGCCTCACCGACGCTCTTCCAGTCAGCCAATGCAGAGTCGGCTTTCAGTTCGCTGGCTTTGATCAGCATGTTGGCAGGCAGGCCTGTGTCGATGCTGGCTTGGCGGCAGCGCAGCACCCAGTCCAGGCGGTTCATTGAGGTAATGCGTGGAGGTTTCAGTTGGCTGCTGAAGACATCGATTTCACTGGCACTCCAACCTAAAAGTTGAGCGAGACGCTCGTTCGTTTCTTCACTGGTGTTTTGCGTAGCGCCGTTGGGCAGGGTATTGGCGTGTTCGAAGTAGTTGAGCAGCTGCTCTTCCGTTAGGCCGCAGTGGTGTATGCAATGTTTGAACTGCTGCATGAGGTAGAGGTTGTACGGGGTCAGTTCGAGCAGCGAAGACGCCCTGTACTTACTCGCGAGCCAGTGCGGATTGACCAGAAACTGGTGAAGTGCTTGTGGGCTGAGGGGCAGTTGCAGAATATCGGCGGCGTGAGGTAACCGCAGTATCAGATAACTGAGCGTTTGCAGCGGCGTAGCAGCGGGGGCGTATAAACGCAGGAAATGGTAGTCATTGTCGTATTTTTGATAGCCGTTGGCATTGTTTGGCGCATGGAGGACGGCTTGGGTGATTTCTTTAAGGCGTAGATATAAAGTCCACAACTCATCCCGCGCATTGCTCAGCAGTGTGTTGAACTTAGGCTTCGCTCGGTCGATCAACGTTGTCGTACGTGCGGGCATCGTGCTGATTTGAACGGAAGAGAGCACTTGATCGAGCGCCATCTCGATGCTGTTATTGGGACGCATCCGTTGCAGCGCCGCATAGGCCAAGGACTCCCAGTCAACGGCGGGTAAACGATCTTTTTCGTCACCGGGTTGCTGAGGAAGATCAAGCAGTTGCAACGCTTTGGAAAGAGACGCTTGGTCATAGCTGGCGAACTCCTTCAATAGCTGATTGATGATCGGGTCCTGGACCTGGCTATCCAGCAATAGCTGGCGTCTGAGCAGCGTCAGGCTGCTGCCGTTTTCTTTAAACCAACGGCTCGCCCATTCCAGGTGCATGAGCATGTCGAGGAAGTCAGTCGTGCCCTTGGGTTTGTTGCGTAACGTTGGGTTGCGCAACTGCATGAGAAAGTTCGCATTCCCGAGCATTTGCACCAATTGTCGGCATTCCACGACCGATAGCCCGAACAGGCGAGCGATTCTCGCTTGCCGATAGATCTTGCTGATCGTCTCGATCGTACGGGTTGCAGGCTGGTCGGGAGGGATCAGTAGTTGAAGCGAATCCTGGGTGTCTTGCAGGCCCAACCCGGCGCAGAGTTGTTGCCGGGTGGTATCGTCGAACGTAGCGCTGTCCAGGTACAGGGGAGGCAGGGCGGAACCCGTGCGATTGAACACCTGGTCGAACAATGACATGCGGTCGCCTGAGGCATGGACGGGTAACTGATGAAGCAGGGCGGCAAATTCTTCGGCTTGCAACGTGTAGCGTTTGCTCAAATAGCAAAAGACCCCCAGCGCCCGGAGGGTGTTATGGGTGATCTGCAGCGTGCTGTTGCGATGGCCTTCGCAGCGCATGGCGCTGACTATCAGGGTGTCCAATTGCGCGAAAGGCAGGCCGAGCCAGCGCTGTAGACGAATCATGCGTTGCAGTCTGTCGAAGCGCTCAAGGCTAACGTGGGTCAGCTTGGCGTTGTCCAGGCTGATAGCGGGTGTGGTCGTGCCGTTGATATAGCACGCACCGTAGGCGAGGCCGGGGTTTTGCTTGCAGTTAGGTGATTGGCGTGGTGACTGAGTCTGTTGTGCAAGCAGCGCCTGAAGTTGGTCGGCATCCAGTTGTGTATGGTTCAGAAAGTCAGTGAGCTTCTCTGGTCCTGTTTGATCTATCGTCCAGTTGTAAAACTGGAGATGGAACTTTTTCACCTTTTCCTCTTTTTCCACCTCTGTTTCGGTGACCCATTTAGCTTTCAGCATTGTCTGTTGGTTAGGGCTCAACCCCGATAACTGACATTGGACTTCGTTGTTCTGTTCGCCGACCTGCCCGTAAGTGCTGGTTTCTCCTGCCAAAGGCAACTGGCGACTGATGCGATAGTTCAACTCACCCAACGCCGGCTTGTCGCCCGACAGGCCCTGTTGGCATTGCTGATGGTGCAAATGATAGGGCAGAGAAAACGGATACCAGGTTTCACTCAGCACCCTATAGGTATCTTCCTCTTTGGCCGGCGCGATATTTTTGAGCAAGATCTGGTTGACGATCGACAACATGGGAACCTGGCTCGAAACGCTATGTTGGTTGATCACCTGGTCTTTGAGTTCCGGGCGTCGCTGCGACAGCTTGAGCGCGTTTGTGTCCTTGGTATTTTCTTCCAGCTGCAGGGCGAACAAATAGAGCGCACGCAGGTAGGCAGTCGGTGAATCGAGCGCTGCGATAGACGAACTGGAGCAGAACTGGTCCCACTTTTCCTTGAACAAGGCCTGGTAGGTTGCGCTGGTCTCGGGGGGGAGACTGCGTTTATTGCGCGGTGAAGAAGGAGGGGACGAGACTTGCTGTTCGCGAAATAACGTTTCCAGTTGCGCGGCGGCGCTCTGGGCCTTGAGGTACACCGTGTGGGCATCGTCATCGTTGTACGTTGCCAGTTGCTCGGCAAAGGCTCTTTCGGACAATCGTACGATGTCCAATACCGAGTTGAGGTTGAGGCGCCGCAGGGCGGTCTTGAAATCGTCCCGACCTGGAGCGGGAGGCCGTGAGTGATCAATCAGCTTGGCGAGCAAGGGGCTGCTGTCGGTTTGCATATTCATACGTTCCTTCACGCCCGCCGGGGGGGCCGGCAGGCAATGAAAAACGCTATCACGCAGGTTAACGGGGCCAGGTATAGGTATTTACAGGCGTCGTCGGCGCACGCCGGTTGAGGTGCCCATACACCGATACCACCTCTGTGCAAGACATGAACCCTAGGCTTTTCTGACCATTGTGCAACTCAGGTCATGTGATCATGTCTGCTTCACTTCATCGAAATACGCCCTCGCTTGCGGCATTCGACCCCCGTGGGTTGACGGTCCGCAGTGTCGCTTATCTGCGCGCTACCCCCCAGGCTGAGCCGACGGCCCGTGTCAGGCGTCAAGTCTATGGGGCCAGCGGCCTGATGCTTGAGCAGTGGGACCCTCGTCTGCATACCCTTAAATCGCGTGAACCATTGATCGAGGCGAATCAGGTGTCGGTGTACAGCCTGTCCGGTACGCTGATCCGCAACCACGATGTGGACGCCGGCATGCGGCTGATGCTGGCGGCGCCATCCGGGCAACTGTTGCAGGCCTGGGACGGTAGGGGGGCCTATCAGCGCCACGACTACGATGACTTGCAGCGTCCGGTGGCGGTGTTCGAACAAGCGGCCGACGAAGAGCGACCCCGCTGTGTCGAACGCCTGGTATATGCCACCCCAACATCTGAGCACCGCGCCCTTAACCGCAGTGGCCGTCTGGTGTGCCATGCCGACCCGGCTGGCGCCCAGGTGTTCGAAGCCTATGGGATGACCGGGCGAGTGCTTCGGCAGACGCGGCGATTTCGCGAGGCGCCGGGCGATGTTGACTGGCCGCTTGCTCAGGCCGATCAGGACCAGCAGTTGGACGGCGAGCGTTACACCACACTTTGGACATTTGATGCACTCGGCGGCACGTTGGAACAGGTCGACGCCAAGGGTAATGGTCGGCACTTTGCCTATGGGTTGGACGGACAGACGAAACATATTCACCTCGCCTTGAAAAGTGGCGCGCGCAAGACCGTGATAGAGCGCTACGACTACAATGCTGCCGGTCAGGTGGAGGCGGCCCTGCTGGGCAATGGCGTGAGCAGCCTCGCCGCCTATCGGGCCGAGGATGGCCGTATGCACCGGCTGATGGCGTACCGCAAAAATGAGCGGGCGACGCCATTACAGGATTTGAATTACGGATATGACCCGGTGGGAAATATTTCAGCCCTGCAGGATCAGTCGCAACCGACGAAATGGAGCCACAACACGCAAGTGGAGGCTTCATGCCGCTATGAATACGACTCGCTGTACCAACTGACTCAGGCGACGGGCCGGGAAAGTGCCGCCGCCACCATCGGCCCGGCGCTGCCTGCACGTATTTTGTTCGGTTCCACCGATGCCGGTTTATGGCGCAACTACACCCAGCACTACGCCTATGACGAGGGGGGCAACCTGACCCGGTTGCGCCATGTGCCGTCCAGTGGCGTCGGTTACACGCGCGATATGCAGGTCGCCATTGGCAGTAACCGCGCGTTGTCTAGCGAGCATCTGGCTGGCGAGTTGGCGCAGGGTTTTGACGCCAACGGCAATCAGCAACGGCTGGGGCGTGGTGTACCGATGGTGTGGAACGTGCGTAATCAGTTGTCCAGGGTCACGTCAGTTGTGCGTGACGGCGCTGACTCGGATGAGGAAACTTATGTGTATGCAGGCGACGGCCAGCGTGCGCTCAAGCTCACGCACCAGCAGGTTGCCGGCAGTCGACAAACAGCGCGTGTCTATTACCTGCCAGGCCTGGAAATTCGCCAGCGGCCATTGCGTCGATTGAATGTATTGCGCCTTGACGTAGCGCGCTGCGCGGTGGAGATCTTGCAATGGGAGCTGGGACTTGATGAGGGGGCTGACGATGAAGCCCTGCGTTTTTGCCTGACCGATCAGCAGTCGAGCCATGGGTTGGAGTTGGGCGAACAGGCCGAGTTATTGAGTCAGGAGAGTTATTTCCCGTATGGGGGGACAGCGTGGTGGGCATCGCGCAACGCGGTGGAGGGCAGTTACAAAACCCGTCGATATTCAGGCAAGGAGCGTGACGGCAGCGGTTTGTATTACTACGGTTTCCGCTATTACGCCCCATGGTTGCAGCGCTGGATAAGCCCCGACCCTGTTGGGGGAGGGACGCAGCTGAATCCTTATCTCATGGCGTTCAACAACCCGGTCACGTTCGTTGATTCAATGGGGTTGCAGCCTACCGACATGGAAAACCCTCAGATACAGGACGAGATCATACTCATCCTGGTTCTGGCCTTGCTGGGCCTGGGGGCGGGAGCGTTGCTGGGCGATGCGAGGGTGGGGGCTGCCGTGGGGGCTCTGGTGGGAGGCCTGCTGGTTGGTACCGACCGCTTCATTACCTATCAAAGCATGCAGCCGCAGGCCCTGGCCAGCGCAGCGCAACAACTGGAAGAAAATTTCGCCAGGGCCGTTTCGGAGACGGCGATTGCTGCGGCGGAGGATGCGGGGCTGAGTCACGAAGAAACGGAGCGGCTGGTGAATTTTGCCTACGCGCGCCGTCATGGTGAAGAAGGCATTACCCTTATGGTCCATCGGCGTCAGGGGACCCTCCGTGGCTACGTGGGGCCTGTGGACGAGGCGGGAGACCTGGAACGCGCACTGGGGGGGAATCGTAACCCGATGCCGGAGTTGAAACGCATGGGCTATGGCGTGATAGTGCTGCGAAGTCCGGCACGTGAGCCCGCTGCCGCGAGCGGTCAGCAGGCGGGGCCGAGCGCGTTCGAGGTTGGGGTGACCACACAGGTGGCTGGCTCAAGTCGCGCACGCGGTGGTCGGCAAGCACAGGCGCAGGTGCCGTTGGTGGCGCCGGCGGCAGCGAGAGCCACTGCCCCGCAAATGGAGTTCGATACCGCGAGGCTTGTAGATACCCAACTATCGGGCCGCGAGCGCCGCAGTATTGCCCTTACCCTCAGCCACTTGCGTGAAGGGCGTTTTGGCGCGGTTCATTGGCATGCTCACAGAGACCAACTATGGTCCGCTGATTTGCACGGCTACGCCGCTGCTCGTGGACGCGGTGCCTATCGTTTGATGTTCAGCCATCTCGGCGGCCAGCGTTACCGAGTGGAAGGGGTACGTAACCCACATCGCTGAGGACTTATCAGCGGCTGCGTGCCGATGCGATGGCGCCGCACTTTTGTTAGAATGCGCGCCGCGCCGCCTGACCGACGCGTTTTTGAATCCGGTTCACCCCTTACGAGGGTAGCCACCTGGAGAGAACACCCATGACTCAACCGATTGTTGTGGCGGCACTGTATAAGTTCGTCACCCTCGAAGATTACGTCGCCCTGCGCGAGCCACTGCTGCAGGCGATGGTCGACAACGGCATCAAAGGCACCTTGCTGATCGCCGAAGAAGGCATCAACGGTACCGTTTCCGGCAGCCGCGAAGGTATCGATGGCCTGATGGCCTGGCTGAAAAAAGACCCGCGCATGGTCGACATCGACCACAAGGAATCCTACTGCGACGACCAGCCGTTCTACCGCACCAAGGTCAAACTCAAGAAAGAGATCGTGACCCTGGGCGTCGAAGGGGTTGATCCGAACAAAAAGGTCGGCACCTACGTCAACCCGCAAGACTGGAACGCATTGATCAGCGATCCTGAAGTGCTGTTGATCGACACCCGTAACGATTATGAGGTGTCAATCGGTACCTTTGAGGGCGCAATCGACCCAAAGACCACCAGTTTTCGCGAATTTCCCGACTATATCAAAGCCAACTTCGACCCGGCCAAGCACAAGAAAGTCGCCATGTTCTGCACCGGCGGCATTCGCTGCGAGAAGGCGTCGAGCTATATGCTCAGCGAAGGCTTTGATGAGGTTTATCACCTCAAGGGCGGGATCCTGAAGTACCTCGAAGAGGTGCCCCAGGAAGAAACCAAATGGCAGGGCGACTGCTTTGTGTTCGACAATCGCGTGACCGTGCGCCACGACTTGAGCGAAGGCGACTACGATCAATGTCATGCCTGCCGCACACCGGTCAGCGTAGAAGATCGCGCCTCTGAGCATTATGTGGCTGGCATCAGTTGCCCCCATTGCTGGGATAAGCTGCCGGAGAAGACCCGTCGCAGCGCGATCGACCGGCAGAAGCAGATCGAGCTGGCCAAGGCCCGCAATATGCCGCACCCGATTGGTTTCAACTACAAGCAAACTCCTTCCGAGGCCTGAGCCATGTCTGCGCGCCTGCTCTATGTAATGGACCCGATGTGTTCCTGGTGCTGGGGCTTCGCCCCGGTCGCGCAGGCGCTGGTTGAGCAGGCCCAGGCGGCCGGCGTAGACGTGCACCTGGTGGTGGGCGGCTTGCGTACCGGCAGCGGTGCAGCGCTGGAGCCGACCACCCGGCGCTACATCCTTGAACACTGGCAAGCGGTCACCGAGGCCACCGGCCAGCCATTCAAGCGTGAGGGCGCATTGCCTGAGGGGTTTGTCTACGACACCGAGCCTGCCTGCCGTGCCATCGTCACTGCGCGCAGCCTGGCGCCGGATTGCGCCTGGACGCTGCTGGGGCTGATCCAGCGCGCATTCTATGTCGAGGGACAGGACGTGACCCTCGCCCATGTGCTGGTGGAGCTGGCCGAGCAGGCCGGCATTCCGCGTATCGAGTTTGCAGGCGAGTTCGACCGCGCCGAGCAGCATGCTGCCACGGCCGCCGATTTCACCTGGGTGCAGGATCTGGGGATCGCCGGTTTCCCGACGTTGCTCGCAGAGCGCAATGGCCAGTTGGCCTTGCTGACCAATGGTTACCAGCCGCTGTCCGAGCTGTCGCCGTTATTGGGTCGATGGCTGGAGCGAGCTGCCTGTGTATGAGCAACCTCAACGCACTGACCGCCTGACCTGGGCAGAGATTCGCCGTCTGGCGCTGCGTCACAAGAAAGCCCTGTGGATCGCCAATGGCGTGGCCGTGCTGGCGACGCTGTGCAGTGTGCCGATCCCCCTGCTGTTGCCATTGCTGGTGGACGAAGTGCTGCTGGGCCACGGCGATGCCGCGCTCAAGGTGATGAACCACGCGTTGCCCCTGGGTTGGCAGAAAGCCGCCGGCTACATCGGCCTGATGCTATTGGTAACGCTGGCCCTGCGCTGTGGTGCGTTGGTGTTCAACGTGGTGCAGGCGCGGCTGTTTGCGCGTCTGGCCAAGGACATCGTCTATCGCATCCGCGTGCGCCTGATCGAACGCCTCAAGCGGATCTCCCTGGGTGAGTACGAAAGCCTGGGTAGCGGTACGGTCACTACCCACCTGGTCACCGACCTGGACACCCTGGACAAATTCGTCGGCGAAACCCTCAGCCGTTTCCTGGTGGCGATGCTCACCCTGGTCGGCACGTCGGCAATCCTGGTGTGGATGCATTGGCAGCTGGCGCTATTGATCCTGTTGTTCAACCCGTTGGTGATCTACGCCACCGTGCAATTGGGCAAGCGCGTCAAGCATCTGAAGAAGTTGGAGAACGACAGCACCTCGCGCTTTACCCAGGCATTGACCGAAACCCTCGATGCCATCCAGGAAGTGCGCGCCGGCAATCGCCAGGGCTTTTTCCTCGGGCGCCTGGGCCAGCGTGCCCAGGAAGTGCGCGACTATGCGATTCATTCCCAATGGAAAACCGATGCTTCCAGCCGCGCCAGTGGGTTGCTGTTCCAGTTCGGTATCGACATTTTCCGTGCGGCAGCCATGCTTACGGTGCTGTTCTCCGACCTGTCCATCGGCCAGATGCTTGCCGTGTTCAGCTACCTGTGGTTCATGATCGGCCCGGTGGAGCAACTGCTGAACCTGCAATACGCCTACTACGCAGCGGGCGGCGCGCTGACGCGGATCAACGAGCTGTTGGCACGTGCCGATGAGCCGCAGTACGCCGGTGGTGCAGACCCGTTTACCGGGCATGAGACTGTTGGTATCGAGGTGCGTGGCCTGGAGTTCGGCTACGGCGAGGACCTGGTGCTCGACCAATTGAACCTGGCGATCGCGCCGGGGGAGAAGGTGGCGATTGTCGGCGCCAGCGGCGGCGGCAAAAGTACCCTGGTGCAGTTGCTGCTGGGGCTCTACACACCACAGGCCGGCAGCATTCGTTTTGGGGGGGCCACCCAGCAGGAGATCGGCCTGGAAACCATTCGTGAAAACGTCGCCGTAGTCCTGCAACACCCGGCGCTGTTCAACGACACCGTGCGCGCCAATTTGACCATGGGCCGCACTCGCTCCGATCAAGCCTGCTGGCAGGCGCTGGAAATCGCCCAGCTGGATGCTACTGTCAGGGCGCTGCCCATGGGCCTGGACAGTGTGGTGGGGCGCTCGGGTGTGCGCTTCTCCGGTGGTCAACGGCAGCGCCTGGCCATCGCCCGCATGGTGCTCGCCGAGCCCAAAGTGGTGATTCTGGACGAAGCCACCTCGGCACTGGATGCGGCGACCGAGTACAACCTGCATCAGGCATTGGCGCGGTTTCTCAGCGGGCGTACTACACTGATCATCGCCCACCGGCTGTCCGCGGTGAAACAGGCTGACCGAGTACTGGTGTTCGATGGCGGGCACATCGCCGAGGATGGTGATCATCAGCAATTGATTGCCGACGGCGGGCTCTACGCCAAACTTTACGGACACCTGCAACAAGTGCGTTGATTTAGCTTAGGCTGTGCTATCGGAAGCGGATTTTCGCGTGCGTATCAAGCTGTGCATGTGTAAGGGACTTCATGAAGCAAAAGCGGACTCTCGGAACGCCACGGTTGTTGGGTATCGTCTGGCCCTTTATTGCCGTTGTCTTGTTCCAGGCATTGTTAGGCTGTGGCAGTCTCTACGTGCTTTCTGCGGTGCGTGGCTATGTGGCTGGCGAAAGCTTGTGGTCCAAGGGCCAGAAGGATGCCATCTATTACCTGACGCTGTATGCCGATAGTCGCGACGACGCCACCTATCTCAAATACCAGCATGCCATTGCCGTACCTCAAGGCGGGCATGAGCTGCGTGTGGCTCTGGATCGTGCCACGCCAAACCTGGCTGCCGCGCGCCTGGGCATCCTCAAGGGTGGCAATCACCCGGACGACGTCCCCAGCCTGATCTGGCTGTACCTCAACTTCCGCCATTTCAGCTACCTGGAAAAAGCCATTGAACTGTGGACGGTCGGCGATGACTACCTTGAGCAACTGGATGAACTGGCCCAACAGATGCACAGCGCCATCAGCACCGATCAGGTCACCGAGCAGGATGTGCGCGCCTGGAAAGCGCGCATCATTGCCATCAACGAGGGTGTAACGCCGGCCGCCAAGGCGTTCAGTGATGCGCTGGGCGAAGGTTCGCGAATGATCCTGCGCCTGTTGTTGATCACCAACCTGGCCACCGCCCTGGGGCTGATCGTCCTGGCGCTGTTGCGTACCCACAAGTTGCTGGCCCAGCGCCACGCCTTCGCTGACGCGCTGCAAGCGGAGAAGGAGCGGGCGCAGATCACGTTGGAGTCGATTGGTGACGGGGTGATCACCACCGACGTCGACGGCGCCATTGCCTATATGAACCCAGCGGCCGAAGCGCTGACCCACTGGAAGTCCGAACAGGCCCAGGGCTTGCCGTTGGCGGCGTTATTCAAGTTGCTGGATGAAAACGCCGAGCCCGACGGCTTCGCCTTGATTGAACACATCATCAAGGGCCAACTCAGTGGCGGCAGCGAGCATTCCAAGCTGATCCAGCGCCTGGACGGCAGCACCGTCTCGGTCACGCTGGTGGGCGCGCCGATCCGCAGTGCCGGCAAGGTCAGCGGTGCGGTGCTGGTGCTGCACGACATGACCCAGGAGCGCCAGTACATCGCCAACCTTTCGTGGCAGGCGACCCATGATGCCTTGACTGGCCTGGCCAACCGCCGCGAATTCGAGTTCCGTCTTGAGCAGGTACTGCAACAGGTGGCACGCCAGCAAAATGGGCGACATGCCTTGATGTTTCTCGATCTCGACCAGTTCAAGCTGGTCAACGACACCTGCGGCCATGCGGCAGGCGACGAACTCCTGCGCCACATCTGCGCGCTGTTGCAATCTGACTTGCGCGAGGGTGATACGTTGGCACGCCTGGGGGGCGACGAGTTCGGCATTCTGCTGGAGAACTGCCCGGCGCCGGTGGCGGAAAAGATCGCCGAGAGCTTGCGCCATACGGTGCAAAGTCTGCACTTTGTGTGGAAAGGCCGACCGTTCATGACCACCGTCAGCATCGGCCTGGTGCATATCTCGCAAACCCCAACCACCCTGGAAACCTCCCTGCGGGCGGCCGACATGGCCTGCTACATGGCTAAGGAAAAAGGGCGCAACCGCATACAGGTCTATCACGCCGATGATTCCGAGTTGTCGCTGCGCTTTGGCGAAATGGCCTGGGTGCAGCGCCTGCACATTGCCCTTGAGGAGGATCGGTTTTGCCTCTACGCGCAGGAAATCTCGCCGTTGGGCCACACCGAAGCCGGCAATGGGCACATCGAAATTCTTCTACGCCTGCATGACGAAGCCGGGCGCATCATTTTGCCCGACAGTTTTATTCCGGCAGCCGAACGATACGGTTTGATGACGTCGCTGGATCGTTGGGTGGTTGAGAACGTATTCAAGATCATTGCTCGATGCATGACTGAACGTCCGGGCCGTCCTATGGCTATGTGTGCGATTAATCTGTCAGGAATAACTATCGGTGATGACGATTTTCTAGGTTTTTTACGTGAGAAATTCGGCGCTTACAACATTCCACCGGAAATGATTTGTTTTGAAATAACTGAAACCAGCGCTATAGCCAATTTGGGTAGTGCCATTCGATTTATTAATGAACTCAAAGCGTTAGGTTGCCACTTCTCACTCGACGACTTTTGCGCCGGAATGTCCTCATTCGCATATTTGAAACATTTACCTGTAGACTTCCTGAAGATCGATGGAAGTTTCGTAAAGGATATGCTGGACGACCCGATTAACCGCGCCATGGTCGAAGTGATCAACCACATCGGCCACGTCATGGGTAAGCGCACAATTGCCGAATTTGTTGAAACACCCCAGATCGAACAAGCGTTGCTTGAGATCGGTGTGGATTACGCTCAGGGCTACCTGATTGAACGCCCGCAATTGTTTACCTTTGATAGCTTGCAGTGTCGACCCGTGCGGCCTCAGCCCCTGGTGTTCAAGGCGCCCGGCACATTCCGCTGAAACATTTGCTGGTCTGTAAAATCACACTTAAAAAGGAGCCCTACAGTGATCGACACATTCAACAGAACCGGGCCGCTTATGGAAGCCTCGAGTTACCCAGCCTGGGCGCAGCAATTGATCCAGGCCTGTAGCGAGAGCAAGCGTCGGGTTGTCGAGCACGAACTGTATCAGCGTATGCGCGACAACGCCCTCAGCGCCAGGACCATGCGCCACTACCTCATTGGTGGTTGGCCGGTGGTGGAACAGTTTGCCTTGTACATGGCGCAAAACCTGACCAAGACCAAGTTCGCCCGCCACCCGGGTGAGGATATGGCGCGACGTTGGCTGATGCGCAACATTCGCGTGGAACTCAACCATGCTGATTATTGGGTGAATTGGGCGCGTGCCCATGGTGTCAGCCTTGAAGAGCTGCAAGCCCAGGACGTGCCGCCGGAATTGCATGCACTGAGTCATTGGTGCTGGCACACCAGCTCGGCGGATTCGTTGATCGTCGCGATTGCCGCCACCAACTATGCGATCGAGGGTGCGACAGGGGAGTGGTCTGCCGTGGTCTGCTCTACCGGTGTGTATGCCGACGCCTTCCCCGAGGAAGATCGCAAGCGGGCGATGAAGTGGCTGAAGATGCACGCCCAGTACGACGACGCCCACCCGTGGGAAGCCCTGGAAATCATCTGCACCCTGGCCGGGAACAACCCTGGCAAGGCCCTGCAGGAAGAGTTGCGCCAGGCAGTATGCAAAAGCTACGACTACATGTACCTGTTCCTGGAAAGCTGCATGCGCCTGGAGAACGTAGAGAAAGACAAAGAGAAGGCGCCAGCCATTCGCGAGCGCCCGGTGCGCGTTGCCAGCGAGGCGTGATGTAAACGTGATGGCGGGGAATTACCCCGCCATCGCCAAGCGGTTGCGTCCTTCGCGCTTGGCCACGTACAGCGCGTTGTCTGCTCGGCGCAGCAGGCTTTCAGCCGATTCGGCCGCCAGCAGCGTCGAGCAACCCAGGCTCACCGTCAATTCGACCCGCGTGCCTTCCACCCAATAGTCCTGGGCTTGTGCCGCCTGACGCAAACGCTCACCGACCATCTTCGCTGCATCGCGTCCGGTGTTGGACAGCAGGATCAGAAACTCTTCCCCGCCAAACCGAAATACCATGTCGACGTTACGCAACTGGTGTTTGATCGCCCCCGCCACGGTGCGCAGCACGCTATCGCCGGCGGCGTGACCATGGGTGTCATTGATTCTCTTGAAGTGGTCGATGTCCAGCATCAGCACCGACAAGGGGTGCAGATGCCGCCTGGCCATGTCGATTTCCCGTTGTAGCGTCTGATCCATGGCCACGCGGTTACCGGTTTCGGTCAGCGAATCGCGCAGGGCGCTGCGGGTGGCTGCACGGTAGAGCAGGGCGTTACGCATTGGATACAGCAACGTCACCAGCAGGGATTCAAGCTGGCTCAATTCCTCGTCGATCAACCGTTGGTTGCGGCGAAACACCAGTTCCCCAAGGTGCTCGCCTTCGTGGCTCAAGGTGTAGCTCACCGAATGGTGGCCACGATGACCGAACTCGAGGCGCAGGTCGCTGGCGGCATGGCGATACTGCAACGCGTCCAGCGGCACCAGGCGTTGTATTTCGCGAAAGAACAGGCCGAGGATGCGCTCCGGCTCCAGGCTGGTTTGCAACTGTTGGCTCAGTTGCTGGCAAAGTTCGCTCAGGGTTGCGGGGCGGCGTGGACGCAGGGAAGGTTGACCAAATCCCAGGCGCTGCAATTTGGCAGTGTCGAAGTCAATCGCGTTGGTCTGGGTGGGTGTTTTCATAAGCGGATGGCCTCTAAGCACTTGGCTGTCTTACAGGCGGGATGAGGGCGGCAAGTGCCAGGCGTCTTACTGTTCCTTCAGTTCCGTAAAACATGGGGAGCAGTTTAAACCGCTTTGCATTGAGTTATAACCCCGAGGCACGTGCCGCACGTCTTGTCATCACTTAACCTGCGTGGGAAGTGTTACAGCGAGATTCGTGCCAAAGCCGTTTTGTTTTAAAAAGTTCTTATAAATCAAAAGACTGTAATTAAAATAAAAATTATCTTTTAATTAATGGCGCCAGTTATTTGGCTGGTAGGGGCCGGCGTTGCAGCCGACCCGTTCAACTTTAATGTCACGGTGGTTCGCGTTGTTTGTCGCGAACAAACAACGTCTCAAATAAACCTCACATAAATGACACCGCCTTCATCACGGCTGGACCAGCGTCGTGCGGTCGATTTGCGCGATGGAAGTGACGCCGGTCAGCGTCATGGCCACGCGCATTTCCTTGGCGAAGATATCCAGCACGTTCTCTACCCCACGTTGGCCTTCGGCGGCCAGTGCATAGGTGGTCGCGCGCCCCAGCAGGCACGCCTTCGCACCCAGGGCGAGCATACGCACCACGTCGAGCCCGGAACGAATGCCGGAGTCCACCAGCACGGTCAAGTCATCGCCCACCGCGTCGGCAATCGGCGGCAACGCCTTGGCGGTGGACAGCACGCCGTCGAGTTGGCGGCCGCCATGGTTGGACACCACGATACCGTCGGCACCGAAACTCACCGCATCCCTGGCATCCTGGGGGGCGAGAATGCCCTTGATGATCATCGGGCCTTTCCAGAATTCGCGGATCCACTCCAGGTCTTTCCAGCTGATCGACGGGTCGAAGTTGTTGGCAAGCCAGCCAATGTAGTCCTCCAGATGGGTGGGTTTGCCCAGGTACTTGGAGATATTGCCCAAGTCGTGGGGGCGGCCCATCAAGCCCACATCGAATGCCCATTGCGGCTTGGTGACCGCCTGCAACATGCGCCGTTGCGCCGCGTACGGCCCGGACATGCCCGAGTGCGCATCGCGGTAGCGTGCGCCGGGTGTGGGCATATCCACGGTGAACACCAGCGTGGTCACGCCGGCCGCCTGCGCTCGCTCCAGCGCATTGCGCATAAAGCCGCGATCCTTGAGCACATAGAGCTGAAACCAGATCGACTGCGGGCTCTGCGAGGCCACTTCCTCAATTGAACACACCGACACCGTCGACAGGCAGAAGGGGATGTTTTTGTTGGCAGCTGCCTTGGCCGCTTGCACTTCGCCGCGCCGCGCATACATGCCGGTCAGGCCGACCGGGCTAAGAACGACCGGCATCGCCAGTTCCGTGCCGAACAAGTGGGTGCTCAGGCTCAGGCTGTCGACATTGCGCAGGATGCGTTGGCGCAGGCTGATCTCGGCCAGGTCCGAACTGTTGGCGCGCAACGTGTGCTCGGCGTAGGCGCCACCGTCGATGTAGTCGAACAGAAAGCGCGGCAACTTGCGCTTGGCCGCAGCGCGGTAGTCGGAAGCGGACGAGATGATCATCGACGGTGTCTCCACAGGGCAAAGTGCTACACGATAAGCAAAGTTGTGACATGATAAAAACAACTTTTATCACTGCTATCCAGTCGCAAAAGGAATGCTGATGAACCTGCGAACATTGCGTGCGTTTGTCGAAGTGGTGCGCCAGGGCGGGTTCTCCCAGGCAGCCGAGGTGGTAGCGTTAACCCAGTCTACCGTCAGCAAGGCGGTCAAGACCCTGGAGGATGAGTTGGGCGCGCCGTTGCTCAACCGCCTCGGCCACAAGAACGAGCTGACCGCCGCCGGCGAAATCGCCTACCGCCGCGCCTTGGTGATACTCGCCGAACGCAACGACCTGATGGCTGAAATCAACGACCTGCGCGGTCTTACACGTGGCGTGCTACGCATCGGCTTGCCGCCGGTGGGGTGCGGCGTGTTGTTTGCCGCCATGTTCGCCACATACCGCAGCCGTTACCCGGACATCGACATTGAACTGACCGAGTACGGCAGTAAAAAACTGCGTGAATGCCTGGAGGCAGGGGAGGTCGATCTGGCCGCACTGTTGTTGCCGGTGGACGAAGGCTTTGACTACCAACCGGTACGCAACGAACCCCTGATCGCGGTACTGCCCATCAACCATCCACTGGCCCGACGCAAGCGCATCGACTTCACCGATCTCGCGGACTCGCCGTTCATCCTGTTCGAAGCCGGTTTCGCCCTCAACGCCAAGATTCTCAGCGCGTGTGAGCGCAAAGGCGTGACCCCGAAAGTCACCGCCCGTAGCGGGCAGATCGACTTTATCGTCGACCTGGTCACCGCCGGCCTGGGCGTCGCCTTCCTGCCGCGGATGCTGGCGCACAAACACCAACACACCGGCATCGCCCTGATCCCCCTAGACGAACCCCAGACTGACTGGCACATCGCCCTGGCCTGGCGCGCCAGCGCCCACCTGCCACCGGCGGCGCGGGCCTGGCTGGATCTGGCGGCGGAGCCGGCGTTTTCAACAGGTCATGGCGGTTAATTGAAACGAATGTAACGCAAAGCTTGACTTCTTCTTTTTAATCAGTAACATACGGCGCATTCCGCGATAGCTCAGTTGGTAGAGCAAATGACTGTTAATCATTGGGTCCCTGGTTCGAGTCCAGGTCGTGGAGCCAGATAGAGAAAAGCCTGTAGAAATACAGGCTTTTTTTTTGCTTGGGATTTGACCCAGCAAACCAAACGCTTAGCGCGCTTCCCATGACGCCATCTCTAATCCTTCGATTCAGAGGTAAGGCCAATGAAAGTCGCTGCAGTCGTTTCAATCAATGTCGGGCCGGAGAAACCCTGGTTGGCGCATAGCGTCTACAGCTTCTGTTTACCTATAGAGGAAAGAGGTTATCTACCATATAGTCGATGAACACTCTTGATTTAGGCGACAAGAGACGGCTCGAAGGCCATAAAACCCGAAAGGTAGTAACGTCCTCATTGAAGTCCTCCAATACCGATATCAACGTTCCCTCGGCCAACTGACGTTTGATCGCAATATCAGGCACGCACGCTATCCCGAGGCCATGTTCAACAAACGTGACCAGGGGCTCCAAGGTGTTGGTTATCATGCTGATGGGCAGCTCGAGGTTGCCCGGGAAGCTGGGACCTAGCGGCCAGGTGGCCAACTTCCCGGTACTGCGGTAGCGATACAACATGCACTTGTGCTGCCTCAGGTCTTCCGGCTTATGAGGCACGCCCGCGTGCTTGAAGTATGCGCTGGATCCGACAATGACACGTCGGTAGGTGCCGACTTCACGTGCCATCAACCGGCAATCTGTCGGATCGCCTGTGCGGATAACCGCATCGAAACCTTCCTCGATTACATCTACCAATCGATCCGTGCAGTCAATATCCAGTTCGATGTCTGGATAACGCTGTTTAAATTTTGCGAATGCCGGCATGAACAGCATGCCCACAGACGGCACACTGACTCTTAACTTTCCATAGGGGGTGGCTTGCGATTGAGATAATTCATTTTCTGCCGCTTCGACCTCGTGGAGGATTCGCCTGCAGCGCTCCAGGAACTGCGCCCCTTCAGGCGTCAGATTGACCGTACGGGTTGACCGATGAAATAGCCGTACACGCAGTCGTTCTTCCAGGCGGCCGATTGCCTTGCTCACTGCCGATGCCGATATGCCGAGCTGTTTCCCGGCAGCGGTAAAACTTCGCGTTTCACCGACCCGCACAAACACATCCAGAACACCCAAGCTTTCCATAAACCCTGCCTATTATTGACTTACCTGTCATAGATGTTCGGAACCTTACCCTGTTTTTCATTTCCGCGAGGTAGGCCACACTCATATTTGCCAAATAGGATGCAGGTGGCCGGCAAAAGGGGCCATCACGGAGTCTTCAACCGTTAGAAGGAAATCCCGATGGATTATGTACATTTAGACGGGGCGGCGGCGCAGGCTTGCGGCTGTACCCGCGTCACACAGCGACTGTCGGGAAATGGGTGTGGTTTGGGTGAATAAAGGAGTGATATCTGAATGACGTCTAACAATACGGCTGGTTTTTCCAGACCTGACACTCTGAGCCCAGGGCTACCCCTTGCCGGCCTTTTGGCGTTGGCGATGGCAGCCTTTATCACGCTTCTGACGGAGATCATGCCTGCCGGGTTGCTCTCCTCGATTTCGCAAGGGCTGAGCGTATCGGAAAGCCTGGCGGGGCAGTTCATCACCGTGTATGCGGTGGGCGCGTTGATCGCCGCTATTCCATTGACGCTTTTGACACAGGGCATGCGTCGTCGCCCGCTGCTGTTGACTGCAATCGCTGGCTTTGCCGTGGTGAATTTGGTCACTGCGCTGTCTGACGATTACATGGTTTCGCTGGTGGCGCGTTTCTTTGCGGGGGTATTTGGCGGCGTTGTATGGTCGCTGCTGGCAGGCTATGCGGTGCGCATGACGCCCAGTCACTTGAGTGGACGGGCAATCGCTATTTCCGGTGCTGGGGCTACGATCGCGCTCGTGTTGGGGGTTCCACTGGGAGCCCTGCTGGGGCGAGCAATTGGCTGGCAAGGCGCCTTTGGCCTGATGACCGTATTGGCGTTATCGCTCATCGTATGGGTGATGGCCACCGTGCCGGATTTTCCTGGGCAGACCAAGGAGCAACGGCAGTCCCTTGTTAATGTGTTCCTGAAGTCGGGTATTCGCTCAGTTCTCTTCGTGGTGTTCACTTTCGTTGTCGCTCACAACGTTCTCTATATCTACATTGAGCCATTCCTGGACGCTTCGGGCCTGGCTAGAGAGTTGGATGTTGTGCTGTTTGTCTTCGGGCTAGGTTCCATCGTTGGTCTATGGCTTGTAGGCGCGACAATTGATCGCCGGTTGCAATTTCTCATCATCGCCAGTGTTCTTGTCTTTGGGTTAGCGTCGCTGTCGCTAGGGCTTTGGGGCAGTATCCCGGCAATGATCTACCCTTCGGTTGCAGTGTGGGGGCTGGCTGTCGGAGGATTTGCAACGATTACCCAGACGGCATTGTCTCGCTTGGCTGGCGATTCTGTTGATGTCGCCCAGTCGATGTACACCACGGCCTGGAATACCGCGGTTGCCGGTGGTGGAGTAGTGGGGGGCGTTTTGCTGGCGCAGGCTGGATCGACGTCATTTCCATGGGTCATTATCGCTATTTTGGCGGTTTCGTTGGCAGGTGTGATCTTCTCGATGAACAAGGCGCTGCCCGCACCTCGTCGCGCTTGAGAGCCCCGTGCGAGCCTGTAGATTCTGCGCCTCGTCGATGCCTGTTGGTTCCCCTTCATCGGCTCTATAACAACTGTCACCGCTGCGCCTGCCATCCGGGTAGACAATAAAGCCCCCGCGACCTCCGGGGCAGGCGTGCAGATACACCGGTGACAGCTCTCGTTGCTTATCGACGTGTGCATTCAAGCGAGCAATGTAGATACCCACCGAAACCGACACGCCAACAATCAGCACCACGCACGCGACCAACTGGGCGGCATAACTGGCGCCGATGTCATCAGGACGCGCTGGCGACATAACCCGATCCTGTGCGCTCGGCATTCTGGCCAATCGGAAACCAGCCGCTGCCGCCCATGCGTCCCCGCTGAGCGTCCGGCGGCAGGAAACCCACCAGCAGGGCGAGGAAAATCAAGGCTAGCAGGGCACCTTTGATCATCGAAGACAGGTTCATGGCGAGGGCGAGCTCTGGATAAGAGAAGCCTTAGCTTAAGCAGCAGTGGGTTAACGTCAGGTAAACGTCAGCAGAAAGCAGCTCGAGTTCCGTTATCCTGCAAACCTCTGCGCACTCCCTGTTCGAGGTTTTCCCCGTGCATATCCACTTGCTGCTGGTCGAGGACAACCTTGATCTGGCCACCACCGTCATCGAGTATCTGGAGATCAGCGGCATTGTCTGCGACCACGTCAGTAATGGTCAGACCGGGCTTAACCTGGCGCTCAACCAGCATTACGACGTCATCCTCCTGGACATCATGCTGCCGCGACTGAACGGCCAGCAGGTATGTGATCGGTTGCGCCAGCAGGGCATCCAGACGCCCATCCTGATGTTGACCTCGCTGGACGCGCTGTCGGACAAGCTCGCCAGTTTCGCTGCCGGAGCCGACGACTACCTGGTCAAGCCGTTCGAGCTGGCCGAGCTGGTCGCCAGGATTCGCGCCCTGAGCCTGCGCCGCAGCGGCCAGACCAGTCGCCTGCAAGTGGATGACCTGGTAATGGAGCTGACCACCCGCAAAGTCAGCCGCGCAGGGCAGGAGCTGCATTTGTCGTCCATCTGCTGGACCTTGTTGGAAAACCTGATGCGCGCAAGCCCACAGCCGGTCTCTCGGGAGCGCCTGGAAGCGAAGATCTGGGGCGATGAGCCACCCGACACTGATACGCTCAAGGTGCATATGCATCGGTTGCGCAAGGCCGTGGACAAGCCTTTTGGCCGGCCGTTGATCCATACCCTGGCGGGTGTCGGCATTCAGGTAAAACCCCATGCGTAACGGCCTGAGTCTGAAGTGGGTAATCAGCGGCAGTTTCCTGTGTCTGATTGCGGTGGTGCTGGTGATCTACAGCAAGCTGCTGCCTGAATTTACCGTGCGCGGCCTGTTCTATACCGCCAGCGCGATGATGGAGGAGGAAGCCCAATATTTTCTCCGGCACTACAAACAGGACCCGACCACGCCGACGCCGCACAATTACTTCTATACCAGCGTCATCGGCAAGCAGGCATTGCCGCAGGACGTGCGTGAGTTGCTCGATACCCCACCGAGCCTGTCCTTCGGTGCGGTGAATATCTTCGGCGATCTCTATTCCGATGACGACGACGAGCCTTTCCAGATCATCCTCGAACAGCCCCTGGGTGACGGCAAAACCCTCTACATGTACGACATCGACCACGATAACGAAGCCGGGGGTGAGGTCGAGACGCCGTTGTCTGACGCCTATTTCGATCAGGTCATAGAGAGTGTCAAGTTCATCAGCCTGGCGGTATTCGTGCCGGCGCTGATCATCATTGCCTTGCTGGTCTGGTGGCTGGTTCGGCCGCTGGGGCGTCTGGTGCAATGGTCCGGCACACTCAAAGACCCTGATGCCCTGGCCAGCACACGGCCTGGTTTCAGCTTCAAGGAGTTCAATATGCTGGCCGATGCCCTGGCCAAAAGTGTTGAGCAGGTGCAGGCCGCCAGCCAGCGTGAAGGCCGCCTGTTGCGCTACACCAGCCATGAACTGCGCACGCCACTGGCGGTGCTCAAGGCCAATATCGAATTGTTGGCCCTGCAATCGGGCGGTGTGCTGCCGCCTTCCTTGCAACGCATAGAACGCTCTGTGATGAACATGCAACTGATCGCCGAGACATTGCTATGGATGAGCCGCGAGCGTTCCGAATCGCTGCCCGAGCAAGACGTTAATCTGAGCGAGGTAGTCGGCGAACTGATTGAGAAGCACCGCTACCTGATCGGTAATCGGGATATCAAGCTAAGCATCGACATCCACACCGAACCTTGCCGACTGCCCCCTACGGCGTGTCGTATCGTGATCGGCAACTTCTTGCGCAATGCGCTGCAATACGCAGAGGAGGGCACGGTAGACATCCGTTTCAAATACCCGCGGCTGATGATTGCCAATCACGTCCGCGAGGCCAAGCCGCGACAGGAGTCCGACGATTTTGGGTATGGGCTAGGGTTGCAGTTGATGCGGCAATTGTGCGCAAAGCTGGGCTGGCAGATTGAAGTGATCCGTGAGCAACAGAGGTTTACGGTCATTCTTGATTTTACGAGCGTGCGGGCTGTCGAGTCAGAACATTAAAGGCAGATAGCGCCTCACAATAGCGACGGCTGGGTGGGGAGCGGTTTTTATACCCGCGCCTCAGCATCACAGCCTACGATTCCCGCGCGCCAGTGCTTCAGCACTGCCACGCAAGAACCGCGAGGGCGTTACAACGTCTGCACAATGACCTGGCTTTTCAAGTCGTTGACCATACTTTCAACCGCCGGTTGCATGGCTGCAAAATCCTCTGGGGTGCAGAGAATCTCTGGCTTGCTAAACACATACTGACGGGTGATCAGCACCGTATTGGCCTTCTTCACATAGGTCGAGCGATAGTCGAAGCCTGCCTGTTTCACCGATACTGCCTTGGGCACCGCGAGGATCTTCACCTTGGCGGGGAACTCCAGGCGCGCAACTTCTGAGATCTCACTCGAAAGGCAGGTGAAGGCCTGGGTGCGTTCCTTTTCGACGATCAAGGAAAACACGCTCTGGCCAATACCGCCGGCCAGGCTGGAGAGGGTAGGCACCCCGGTCGGTCCAGGGAGGTTCACCAGGTTGCTGGTGTGGCCTTTAATCGCGAATTTGAAGGTATTGGCAGTGCCGTCCAAGGCGTCAGTTTCGATCAACCCGCTGCCGGATTGCCCATACATGCTCAGAATCTGCTGCACCAGCTGATTACGGTCGGCCGGCTGCATGGCCTTGAGCATGAAGCGGTTAAACTCCGCGCCCCAACCGTCGATGGTGGAGTCATTGGTAAAGTCTGCAGCGCCTTTGGCGTTGACCTTGAAGGCTATGGTTGTGTTCACTTTGCCAGGTTGGCCGGACGGCGTTTGTGTGCGTTCACCGGTCTGTGTCAGCAACACCGGTTTGCCGAGTTCGGGCAGAGGCAGGTAGCCAGCGGCGATGGGTGTCGCGGTGGAGTCCAGGTACAGATCGAGGCTGGGTACATAAGTGATCACATGGTTGAGCACCCCCAGGGTTGGCACCTTGGGCAGTACGTGGGCGTTGCCGGCGTTGATCAGGGCGGGCGCGCTTTCAATGGCGACGGCTTTGAGCAGCGCTTCAAGCAGGGCCACATGGTCCTTGCAGTCGCCATAGCGGTTATCCAGCACCGCTTGCGCTGAATGCGGCACTACGCCGCCGGCACCGACGTACACGGCCACATAGCGAATGTTCTTGCGTACCCAATCACTTAGCACAAGGGCCTTGCTGCGTGGGTTGTCGAGGTTGGCGGTGAGTTCCTTGGCCAGTTGGGTCATGGGCGGGGTCACTTCTACCTGCGCGCGCGCGGCGTAGGCTTGGGCAAACTGTTTGTAGTCGGTGAACGTCGATACGGCCAGCAGTTGCCCGTAGTCGGTGTAGGCAACGGAGCCTTCTTCCACGCGGTTTTTCTTGGTTTGTTCCAAGTCCCAGCGGTACACCGTTCGCCCGTTGGCGTTGGCTGGCGTAGACGCCTTGAAACCCCGTGAGTCGGCGTACAGCTTCATTTCGGCGGGCATGTCGTAGCTCAGGCGCACCTGTTCATTCTGGTAGAAATCCGGCGAGAAAAGGTCTTCGAACTGCCCTGGAAACAACGGCGTGTTGCGATGGCGCTGGTACCGCAGCACCATCCGATCGCCCACTTGCAGCTCCGGGAAGATCACCACCTTGACCCGCGAGTCCTGGAACATCGGCGCCTGGGCAGACTCAAGCTCCTGCTGCTCCTTGATCCGGTCGGGTGTTACCACGACTTTGCGGCCATCGGGTTTGAGGGTGTAGGCCTCGACGATATCGAGGGTTTCCAGGGTGCGATTGTAGGTGACCGAACGCTGGGCGTTGGAGGTGATCGCGCGCTCTTCATTGATCCGCATAACCCGTTCGACATCCAGTACAAAGCTGCCGTCGGCATTCACGACGTAGGACTGAATATTCTTTTCGTGGGTCAGGGAAAGGTCGGTGTAATCGGCACGGGCTTGCGTCGTCAACAGCGCGCAGACCATGACTGCCAGCACACCGAACAGACGTAACGCAGAGAACGGGAGGCTTTGCATAGAGATCCTTCTGAGCTAGGGGCGCGCCGTTTCACCGGGGCGTATGTTCCTGAATATGCCGATGGACAGGACTCGCAAGCGCTTCGCCTATTCATTTGGCTGACGTTCAAGGGTTATGAAGATTTTTTCAGGTTTCTCTCGCACGCAATGGGTGCCGAGATTTTCCTTTGAGTAAGACGTTTTCGAACGATTTTATTTAGCCCTGATTAATCAAAAAGTTAAGCGCCTCGATTATGGCCTTGGAGCACATGCGTGTTTTTTTTGACGGGCCGATGATTTTTTCCCGTTCGTTTTATTCCAAACAGGTCTTTTACCGAAAAATCCGGACCATGCTTTATTGGTCGAAGCGGGCGGCGACCTTGGGCAATGCGGTCTTCGAAGCGGCAATCAAGCAACCATTGTTTGAGTTAGCGGTGCCTTCAAAAGGATCAACCCATGGCATTCACCACTCTGATACTCGACGCGCCCGGTCCGCCGCTGCTCTATGAGGAAATCGATCGATTCCTTGAACTGGGCTTGGCGGTCGTCCTTAACCTCTATTATTTCACCGATAAACACAGCATCCAGCAGCGCTACGGCGCACGCATCGGGTATGCCGATATCAACGGCCATGATGAGCGGGGTTTTATCGCCGCGGTGGATCAGGCTGGGGGTTACAGCGTGTTCAAGACGCGCTTGAATATTCCGCTGGGCGGCGAACTGATTCGCGCCGCCAGCTCACCCGTGTTGCCCACACCGCTGCGCGCCATCGCTCAGGCCGGGACCGGCCTCAACCATATCGACCGACAGGCTTGCGAGCAGGCGGGAGTGACGGTTCTGCATACGCCGGGTTCCAACGCGACCGCTGTCGCTGAATACGTGTTGGCCCAGGCGTTGTTTCTGTCTCGGGATCTGGACCACTACAACGCGCAAACCCACCAAGGCCACTGGTCAAAAGGCACCTTGGCGCCTGCTGCTGAATACGCCGAACTCACCCTCGGGCTGGTGGGCACCGGCAGCATTGCCCAGCAGGTGGCGTGCAAAGCCAGCGCGTTGGGGATCAAGGTGATTGCCACCGGGTCCGAGCGCTTTACCGAGCAGGAGGCGCGCCGCCTCGGGCTGCAACGCAGGAAAACCCTGGAACAGTTGCTGGATGAGGCCAATATCGTTTCGATCCATGTGCCGCTCACCCCGCAGACTCGCGGCTTATTCGGCAGCGCCGAGTTCAAGCGGATGCGCCAGGGTTCGATACTGATCAATACCGCTCGCGGTGGCATCGTCGACGAGCAGCAACTGGCCGCCTTCATGATCCGGTTTCCCCGGCATATCAAGGCGGTCGCCATTGACACCTTCGCCCTGGAAAAAGACCGTTTCAGCTCGCCGTTGGCGGGCATTGCCGGTGCGCAATTGACGCCGCATATCGCCGGCAATACCACCACCGCAATCCGCACCGCTTCGCAGCGCATCGTCGACCACATCCACGCGTTCAGTCACGCCTTGCAGATGCCGTGTCGCTGATACCGCCTGTAACGGCTGAGGTTCTAAGCGAGCTTCACATTCATGGTGATGTGGGCAGTGAATACCTTGACGCCGCCTGCATCGAAGATCTCTACCGGCACGATCTTGTCGCCCGCGGTCTGCCAATCGATAGCGCTGCCATCGGCGACGGCGCGGATATCGGTTTTCGCCTTGGCCAGGTATTCCACGCTCATGCCCTTGGGAATCCAGCGTGCGCCAGCGGGGATCGATGCATCGGTCATCATGCCACCGGCCAGTTCGGCGGCGTTGCACAGCGCAATGGCATGCACCGAAGCCAGGTGGTTGGTGATTTCCTTGCGAAACGGCACGGTGACCACTGCATGGTTGGGCTTGAGTTCCGCGATCTCGGGAGTGATGGTGCTGAAGTAGGGTGCCATCTGGCACGCCAGGTTACTGAATGCGGCAGGGCCTACGCTATTGAACATGCTCAGTGCTTGGCTCATACGAATATCCTCAAGGTTTGATCACGGAATAATATTCCGTAACAGAACAATATTCTGTAGATTCCATGCCTGTCAACCCGAGCTTTCTCTGGCGGTCGCTCAGCCTATAAACTGTTTTGATTTGGCGTTCCCCCCATGCACTCCATCGATCTCATCGAGCGCACCTTCCCCGGCAGGCGCAGCGACCTCAAGCGCACCATCCTGCGTGAGGCGCTGGCCTGTTTTAACGAGGCAGGCATCGAGGCGACCAACATCGAGACCATCCGTGCGCGCTGCGACACCAGCGTGGGCGCTATCTATCACCACTTCGGCAACAAGGAAGGGCTGGTCGCCGCGCTGTTCTTTGCTGCGCTGGAAGACCAGGCCAGCCTGCGTGACCACTACCTGCAAGCGGCGGATACGGCCCACGCCGGTGTGGTTGGCCTGGTGTACAGCTACGTTGAGTGGGTCACCGCCCAGCCGGACTGGGCGCGGTTTGTTTTCCAAAGCCGTTTTGCCGTGTCCAACGGCCCGTTCAAGGACGAGTTGATTGCGCGCAACAAGCAGCGCAACCAGCAGTTGAAGGAGTGGATGGGCGGGGAAGGGCGCAAGGAACACTTCAGCCATTTGCCCGCAGAACTTATTCCTTCGTTGATCATTGGCGCGGCGGAAAGCTATTCGCGTGCGTGGCTGTCGGCGAAGGTCAAAAAGAGTCCCTTCGAGTACCGTGAGCTGCTGGCTGAAGCGGCGTGGAGCTCGATCAGCCAGCGTTAGTCATTCCTCCTCAGCTGTCGAGCTTTAGCGAGGCTGCGATAGCGGTGGTTCAGGCGATGAGCCTCTCGGCAATGCCTGCGCCTGATCAAATTCCGTCTGGGGCTATACTGGCCTCCTTCCAACCCATCGAGATCCCCATGAGCACCTCCCTTTCCCTGGCGCCTGCACGCAAGCCTGCCGCGCCACTGATAGCCTTTATCATCCTGGTGGCGGGCGCCCTGTTCCTGCAAAACACCGTTGGCGCACGCCAAGTGTTGTTGCTGGTGGTCGGCGCCGCGCTGGGCCTGACGCTCTACCACGCTGCCTTCGGTTTTACCTCGGCCTGGCGCGTGTTTATCAATGATCGGCGTGGCGCCGGCTTGCGTGCGCAGATGGTGATGCTGGCGGTGGCGGTGCTGCTGTTTTTCCCGGCACTGGGTGCGGGCACTTTGTTCGGCCAGCCGGTCGTGGGGCTGGTGGCGCCGGCCGGTGTGTCGGTGGTGTTCGGGGCGTTTATCTTCGGGATCGGCATGCAACTGGGTGGCGGCTGTGCATCGGGCACCTTGTTCACCGTGGGCGGCGGTAATGCGCGCATGTTGGTGACGCTGCTGTTCTTTATCTGTGGCTCGTTGATCGCCACCCACCACGTCGACTGGTGGTTTGCGTTGCCGTCGTTCCCGGCGGTTTCCATCGTCAACAGTTTCGGTGTGCTGCCGGCGCTGGTCCTGAGCCTGGCGGTGTTCGCGCTGATTGCGGTGGTGACCGTGCGCCTGGAAAAGCGCCGTCACGGCCAGCTTGAACAAGGCGTGCACAGCGAGCATCAAGGGCTGCGTCGTTTTCTGCGTGGGCCCTGGCCGCTGGTGTGGGGCGCGATTGGCCTGGCGCTGCTCAACTACGCCACCCTGGCTCTGGCTGGGCGGCCGTGGGGCATCACCTCGGCGTTCGCGCTGTGGGGCGCCAAAGTGGCGAGCGGGCTGGGTGTGGATGTGGCGAGTTGGGCGTTCTGGCAGATGCCGGGCAATGCCAAGGCCCTGGCCGCGCCGGTCTGGGAAGACATCACCAGCGTCATGGATATCGGCATTGTCCTTGGCGCGCTGCTGGCCGCTGGCTTGGCCGGGCGTTTCGCTCCCAGCCTGAATATTCCGGCACGCTCGTTGATCGCCGCCGTGATCGGCGGCCTGCTGCTCGGCTACGGTTCGCGCCTGGCCTATGGCTGTAATATCGGCGCCTATTTCAGTGGCATCGCCTCGGGCAGCCTGCATGGCTGGGTGTGGCTGGTGGCGGCCTTTATCGGCAACGGCGTGGGCGTGCGCCTGCGGCCCTTCTTCTTTACCGGCGAACGGCCCCAGGTGGCCTTGAGTGGTTGCTGAGCAGTCCGCCCACATTCGCCTGGCGCGCACGCAAGACGCCGGTTTGTTGCCCGCCATCGAGCAGTGCGCGGCCCAGGCGTTTCGCGCAATCGAAGGGCTGGCCTGGCTGGCGGATGCCGCGTCGATTGGCGTCGAGTGCCATCGGCAGTGGATCGCGCTATCGACCTGTTGGGTGGTGGTTGATCACCACGACCAACCCCAGGGTTTCCTCAGCGCAGAACGCTTTGGCGACGATCTGCATATCCATGAAGTGTCCGTGGCCCGGCCGCTGCAAGGCCAGGGCTGGGGGCGCAGGCTGGTGGAAACGGCGATGAACCACGCCCGCGCCCAGCAACTGCATGCAGTGACCCTGACCACCTTTGTGCATGTACCGTGGAATGCACCGTTCTACCGGCGCCTGGGCTTCGCTACTCACAGTGATCCGCGTCTGGAAACGATCCTGGCAGATGAATACGCCCATGGCTTCGAACCCGGCAGCCGTTGTGCCATGGTGTGTCCGATGACATGTCCGAATCCGTCCTGAAGTAGTCTGCCTTGCGCCTGTCGTGCGCTGTGGGTTGTCCTTACCATGGCTTGCATCGTTCACCCACTGATGCAAGCCAAAAGGACTGTCCATGAGCCGTAAAGCCCTGATCGTGATCGACGCCCAGCACTCGTTCCGTCATTCAACCTATTGGTCCGAAAATGACCTGCCCGACTATCTGGAAAAACAGCAGGCCCTCATCGATGGTTGTGTTCAGCGGGGCATCCCGGTGGTACAAGTCTTCCATGTTGAAGACCAGGGGCATTTCTCCATGCAATCGGGCAACGTCAGGGCACTGAGCGAGCTGTCGATCAATCCGCAGTTGGTCATCCACAAGCGCTACCACAGTGCCTTGGCCGGCACGCCACTGGCCGCTCGTCTGGTAGAGATGGGCGTTACCACGCTGATCATCAGCGGCATCCGCACCGAGCAATGCTGCGAGACCACCACGCGGCAGGCTTGCGACAGCGGCTTCACGGTGGATTTTGTCAGCGAGGCGACGCTGACCTTCCCGATGACCCACGCGCGTAGCGGCCGGGTCTATACGCCGGCCGAGATTCGCGAACGCACGGAGCTGGTCCTCGATGACCGCTTCGCCCGCATCGTGACGGTCGCCCAGGCCCTGGCGGAGTGAATCGATGAGTGTGCCGGTGCTGTTTGTGCTGTTGCCAAACGTACTGATGCTCGACCTGGCCGGGCCTGCCGAAGTGCTGCGCCTGGCCGCCCAGGTCGATGACCCGGCGGCGGTGGATTTCGACTTGCAGTACGTCAGCCCGGTGGCAACGCTGCACACCTCCATCGGGTTGCCGCTGACGGGGCTGGCGCCACTGCCACCGACCTTGGCCCCCGGCACCCTGGTGGTCTTGGTGGGCTCCACGATGAAGGTCAGCAAGACGCACCAGCAGGCGTTCGACTCGGCCAGCAAGCGGCTGACCCACTGGTTGCAAAACGTCTTCGCACCCTCGGCTGAACGCCTTATCTGCGTATGCGCCGGCGCGTTGAGTGCCGCCAGCGCCGGATTGCTGGATGGCCGCCAATGCACCACGCACCACTCGTTGTGCGCCACCTTGCAAGCCATGGCGCCCAAGGCTCGCGTCCTGGAAAACCGCTTGTACGTGACCGATGGCCCGGTCAGTTGCAGCGCCGGTGTCACGGCCGGTATCGACCTGATGCTGCACCTGGTCGCCGAGCTGGCCGGGCCACGGCTGGCGTGCGCGGTAGCGCGGGACATGGTGGTGTACCTGCGCCGCAGCGGCAGCGACCCGCAGTTGTCGCCGTGGATAACCGGGCGTAATCACCTGCACCCGGCGGTGCATCGGGTGCAGGACGCCATCGCCGCAGCCCCCTGTGAAGCCTGGACCGTGACCCGCATGGCGGCCCTGGCCTGTACCGGCAGCCGCCACCTGGGGCGCTTGTTCCAGGAGCATGTCGGTATCAGTCCGCTGGACTACCTGCACCGCCTGCGCCTGGCTGTGGCCCGTGAACTGCTGGCCGAGTCGGACCTGGGCATTGAAACCGTCGCCGAGCGCGCAGGCTTTGGTTCGGCGCGGCATCTGCGGCGCATCTGGGGCAAGTATGAAGCGGCCACCCCTTCAGCCATGCGTCTTACTCAGCAGGTGTCTCGGGGGACGTAACCGGGTCCTGGCCAGCTTCGGTTTCCAGCTTCAAACGGTCGGCCTTGCTGATGTATTTGTCTTTGCTTTTGGGCGCCAGTTTGGCGCTGGCCTTTTTGGCTTTGGCCTTGAAGAGCTGCTGGAGTTTTTTCTGGCGGTTCATGTCGCGGAGCCTGAGAGGGAAAGGCGCGGATGATACCAGTTTCAGCAAGTGTGACCGGGCGCTGGGTCGCTTTTTAGCGCTGATCTGTGCATTGAATCGTCCTTCGTTTCGCCAATAATCGGGCCGAGTATCCAGCGCAAACGGAAAAGCCCCGATGAGCATTCACACCCGTACCAAACGCATGACTGTCCCTCAATTGGTCGCCATGAAGGGGCAGCAGAAAATCGTCTCCCTGACCGCCTACTCCAGCGCTATCGCCAAGCTGATCGATCCGATCGTCGACTTCATCCTGGTCGGTGACTCCACCGCCATGGTCGGCTATGGCCGGGCGTCGACCCTGAGCATGCAACTGGAAGAAATCATCGGCCACACCCGTGCGGTGGTCGACAGTACGCGCTTGGCCTGTGTGATCGCCGACATGCCGTTTGGCAGTTACCAGGAGTCGTATGAGCAGGCTTTTCGCAACTGTGCCCAAGTATTGGCGCGTACCGGTTGCGATGCGGTCAAGCTGGAGGCCAATCAGGCCCTGGCCGGCACCGTGGAGTTCCTGGTTGCACGAGGTGTACCGGTGATGGCCCACGTGGGGCTGATGCCGCAATTCGTCAACGTCATGGGCGGGTTCAAGGCTCAGGGCCTGAGCGCTGAAACCGCTGCGGTGATTGTCGCCGATGCTCGCGCCAACCTGGAAGCGGGGGCCTTCAGTCTGCTGCTGGAAGGGGTGGCCGAAGGTGTGGCCCGGCAGATCACCCTGGACTCAAGCAAACCCACCATCGGCATCGGCGCATCGCCTGCGTGTGACGGCCAGGTGTTGGTCACCGAGGATGTGCTGGGCCTGGGCGGCGGCTCGATGCCGCGCTTCGTCAAGCAATACGCTGATGTGGGGGCGGTGATTCGCGATGCCTGCGAGCGTTTCGCCGACGATGTGCGCCAGGGTCGTTTTCCCGAAGACCGGCACTGCTACGGGCTTTGACGCAGCGCCTGGGCCAGTAGTTGGACGGCCTGGGCAATGTCCTTGCTCCAGTCGAGTGTGTAGCTCAGGCGCAGGTGATCTGGCCAAGCGCCTTGCTGGCTGAACAGTTCGCCGGGGGCGATGACGATGCGCTGGCTTAGCAAGTGCGCGAACACCTGGCGCATATCCACCGGGCGGCTGGCCCGGAGCCAGAAGCTTGCGCCGCCGTGGGGTTCGACCACCTGCCATTGGTCATTGCCGTGGGTTAACAGCAGGGCTTTGAGCTGCGTCATGCGCGCCAGCAACCGTGCGCGCAACGCCTTCAGGTGTGTGTCGATACGCTTGGACGCAAACAGCTTGGCGATGGCTTTCTGGCGGATCGGCGAGAGGCGAAAGCCGCGCTCCAGGAACAGCTGCTGCAACGGCGTCCCAGCACTGCGACACAGCACATAGCCGTAGGGTGCTTCCGAGCCGATGACTTTGTCGAAGGTCGAGAACACCAGTAGTTTGTGCGGGTCGGCGTAGTCGCGATAACGCGCCGGTTGGGGGCCGAAATACAGCTCGCCGTAGGTGTCGTTTTCGAACAACCAGATATTCCGCTCGGCCAACCATTCGCAGATCTGCTGTTTATCCTGCGCGGGCATCACACCGCCCTGGGGCATATTCACTGTCGATGACAGCACCGCCAGGCGAATCGGCTCACGCTTGAGCAACGCGTTCAGAGCGTCCAGGTCAAAACGTCCATCTGCGCCGAGGGGCATCTCGATCACACGGATTTTCGCCGCCTGCAATTGCCGCAGGATCGCCCACGAACATGGCGACTCCACCAGTGCGAGCGTGCCCGCCAGGTCCAGGGCATTGAGCGAGACCTCCAACACACTGTGCAGGTCCGAGCCGATATACACCTGGTCGGCTTGCCAGTAATGGTCAGTAGAGCGGCTATAGCGTTCGGCCAAGGCCGCGCGCAACTCGGGCTCGCCCATTGGCAGATACAGTGGTGCCAGCGAGCGCGGGTACTGCCGGGTCAGTTCACGCTCCACCATCAGCAAGGGCTGCTCCAGCGACAGCAGCATCGCCGGCGCGTCGCTGCTCAGGGCCAGCATGCCGGGTTGGCGTGCGTTGGCGAAGACCTGGTCGAGCAGGGGGGATGAGCTTGGGTTGATGGTGGCAGCCAAGCCTGGGACGATGAAAAAACCGAGCTTGGGCCTGGCCTGGATCCGCCCTTGTTCCTCAAGCAATGCATACGCGTACTTGGTGGTCGACACCGACACGCCCAGGCACAGGGCCAGTTGGCGCAGGGACGGCAATTTGCGTTCGCCGTCGGCAGGGCAGGCCTCGATCAGCTCGATGAGGTAGCGGTACACCGCTTGATAGGCGAAGGTGTCTTTTTTGCCGCTATTCATCGCCGTGGTCCTGGATTAATGGTTCAGCGTGCCAGGAACTCGCTGATCAACGTGATCACCTGCTGCTGGATCACCGGGCGTGGCCGCGCATCCTTGCCGTCCTGGCAAATAATGCCATCGCCGGGCACATCGGCGTCGAGTATCGCCGCCGCGCCCGGTTTGCATTGGGACATAAAACTAAAATGGCTGGCGTCGCGGATCTCCACGTACTGCGTCGAGGCTTTTGGCAACCGCTTGGCCATGTCGGCCGATTCCATTTGCGCCGGCAAATCCGCTGACGGCAGACCGGCGGCGATCACCAAGGCCCGCACTGGCAGCGCCGCCAGGCTTGCATCGGTAAACCCGCGCGACAGGCCCAGGTCCAAAGACACCACGGCGCTGACGCGTTTGTCGCTCAAGTCTTCGGCCAATTTTTCCTTCCCGGTCGCAGTGCCCTCAGGATTCATCTCGCGGTAGGCGGTACACGCGACCAGCGTCGGATGGGCGCTGCAGTCCCGGGCAAACAGCGCCGGGTCAAAACGCGCACCGGCCGTCTCCATCACCGTCCAGCCCCCCAGGGAATGCCCAACCACCGCGATCCGGTCGCTATCCACCGCACCGAATGGCTCGGGCTGGGCCAATAGCGCATCAATGGCCCGACTTAAATCCCTCGGCCGTTGCCATAACTCCGCAGCGGCCTGTGCGCTGCGATCCTGGCTGGTAGTGCCCGGGTGGTTGACCGCCGCCACGATATAACCCTGCTGCGCCAACGCACTGGCCAGCCACGCCTGTTTGCCCCAATTGCCCCCGTAGCCGTGGGAGAGCACCACCAAAGGATGCTTGCCGGGCGTCGGCGCCGCATCGGGAACGGCCAGCACGCCGATGAACACCACATTGTCGGCGATCAGCTTGGGTTTGGCAGTGGCGGCGGCGGGGTACCACACAGCCATTTCCAGCGGGCGGCTGTTAAGGGTGTCGGGCAGGGTGGTGGTTTGGAAACCGATGGGGTTGTCAGCGGCGAATGCGGGAGCGCTCAGGCACATCAGCAGCAGAGCGGCGAGGGGGGCTTTCATGCTTTTTTCGTCCTTGAAAGGGAGGGCGCAGCATGACCTGAAACGGTCGGTTCAGGTAGAGGGGAGGCGGGACTACGAAGTGGCTGACAGAGTCCTACTGCTTGGTATTACAGATGCGGACTTCACGTTTTTAGGAAGTAGCTGGCTTACTTGAAGCTGTAAATCATGCAGTGTTGGAGCGTGAATCCTACTGGATGTGTCGACACTGACCTTTAATTAAAGGGTGATGATTATGGAGCTTATAGGTGCATCATTTGGTCCTGTTGTCCGTGACTTGAGCCCAGCCTCGGTGTTGCCTCTTCGAGACCCTATCGGCGCGCCTGCCGTTGTTGAAGCCGATGCTGACAACACCTTATCGATCCTGGCGAGGCAACTAAGTGACGCTGCCAACCATGACGCCGGCATGCGTCAAGAAGACCCAGGCAACAACCTCTCCAACCCGCTCGATGCGATCAGCGACGAAAGATATTTCGCTGACAAAGCTCAGCATGATGCTGAGGTTCCCGATACTCACGTTCTGGAATTGCTTGAGCGCGCCAAGCAAGCCACCGCCTTTGCCAACGGTTTGGCCAGTAACCCTTTCAAAGGACTCGCGGTCGATCAATTGACGCTGATTGCTCGCGACGAAAGCGGTACGTTCACCGTCAACGAACGGCGCGCAGCCTGGCAGGAGGTTCGCCTGAATGAACAGCGGGTCAGCGCCTCTTCAGGTTCCGCCATTGGGCGTGAACTCATGATTTCTCGGCTCTTCCTGGGGTATGAACCTGCGGTGGCCGAAGGCACCCTGACCTCTAGCAATATGGCCCAAAGCAGTTACGACTTCCTGACTCGTGATGATCGCAGCCTGTTGTCGGACATGTACGCCTATGCGCAGGAGCAAGGAGCCGACTTGGCATATGTCGACATGCTGGCCTACGACCTCGGCAACTACCGCCATCACGACAATGGTCGCCAGCTCTTGAGCGGTAATAATGGCTACAACCAGGAGGGGCGCCGGGTGACGTTCAACTTCAAGGAGCATGATGTAGCTGCGGCATCACGCATTCTGTACGGCTCGGCCATTGACTCTACCCGCCTCGAACAGGGTTTTTTACGTCATGTCCTGAACCCGGACTTCGGCGCGCTGAGCAATATGGGCAGCATCGCTTTCCTTGAGCAGATGGTGCTGAAATTTTCCAGTGCAGGTGCCACGCAAGCTTTGCTGGGCAGGGAGTTCGCGACTTATACACCGATAAGTATCAACGACAATATGGTGGTCACAGTAGCCAAAGAGGTAACGCTCACATTTGATGAGCCCGTGCTTATCAACACCGATGGCATCTGGACCATCACCGAAAAAGGTAAGGCCGCGGGTTACACCATGGACCCGGCCACCGGAAAACCGCGTCGGGCGGCTGCGCCTTCAGTCGACGACAGGCAGCCGCACAGCGTCGTCGATGAGGCCGTAGCCGACCCTTTGAAGACGCGCTCTCTGGTAGACACCCTTGCAGGCACCCCCGATCAGTCCACCCCGCGATGGCGCTGGCCTGGGTATTTATTAAAATTGATGAAAAATCCAAAACCATGAGGAGGGGTGCAATCACACGCCTTGGCCACCCACTGACTTAGGTTTAAAGCCAACTTTAAGGTCAATGGTTTTCGACGGTAAACCCGAGGGTGTGGCATGTGCAGAATGCGCAGCTGCTGATTAATCGTCTGCGCGAGGAAGGGGTGGCTCCAGCGTCTTCCAAGAGAAAGAGCGCCCGCCAGGCCCCGAAGGCCTGACCGGCGCAAAGGTGCTGCCGAGTCGTCGTTAAGTCGATCATGACGACGCGGCGGTCTATCGGGTGGCTGCAAGACTAGCTAACCGTTGAAGCACTTTCCCTCGCCATCAATTTGTCCACCAACAAAACCCCCAATTCACTCAGCTGATGAATCGCCAGCGCGACATCGCGCTGTTTGCCTGACAGTTCATCCGACAGGTCAAGCAATAACGCTGTCACCGAGGAAAAGGTTTCGTAGCTGTTGGCGATGAGCATTTCGTTGCTGGCGTCGTCGGCAACGCTGAACAGCGGTGAGGGGGGTGGTTCGGCGTGGGGGTTAACGGCTGCCTGATCAAGCTTGAGGTTTGGATCGTTTGGAGGGTTGGGCTTGACTTTATACATGTGTGTTGTACCTGTTTTAGGGCCAACACCTCTTCGCTACTAAACGAAAGGGTGGCGGCTGTACGCAGGTTAGTAGACCGGGGAAACACACAAAGCCGGCGCGCCCGAGGGCGCCCTGCGCACAGCCACCATCAAGCACAGACAAGAACATCTGCTCGATGAGGCTCATGCACTTTATGTTGTCACTCGGGCTACTAAACCCGATCACTGAGTTGTCAGCGACCGAGCCACCTTAGAGACGCCCATCCAAGCGCACAAGCCGGCGGATTCTGACGCAACTGTAGGCAACGGAGCAAGGTGGTGCAGCGCGCTGTAGGACATGTCTACAGGCTATCGCTACTCGTAGGCGAACTGGTCAATCAACCCCAAACGCGGAACACGACTGTTTGGCTCTAATATTGCGCCTGGAGCAATGACGGCATTCGCGCCGATTTTGCAGCCGTCGCCTACCAGGGCACCAAATTTGTTCACCCCTGTGTCGATCACATTGTCTGCGTAGCGGATCTGGATATCCGCCCCATCCAACTCATTCCGGTAATTGGCGATGATTGCACCGGCTTCAATATTTACCCCTTCGCCAATCAATGAATCGCCGACAAAGTTGAAGTGTGCCAGCTTGCTTGCGGCCAGCATGAAGGTGCTTTTCAGTTCGCAGCTTGGGCCCACAATGCAATGGCTGCCCAGATAAACGCCGCCACGCAGGTAGGCTCCCGCTGCTACAAATGCTCCTTCGCCGATGATGATCGGACCTTTCAACACCGCACCTTCTTCGACAATGGCGCTTTCGTGGATGGCACAGTCTGCGTGGCGCCGGTAGCCCGTGCCGAGGCGTGACAGCAAGGCCAGAACCTGGTTTTCGCAGTCTTGAGACACCCGCCAAGCGGCAGGCTGCGTCACGCCAAGGGAGGGCCATTGAGCGATGAATGTACTGATCTCAGGTAGCTTCATGCAGAGCGCTTCCGATGTCGGGGTGGGAGGGTAGAGCCCGCTGTGACGATAGGGTGGTGGGCTCGGGCGACATCTTAATAGTGTCTGCCCCGGTTTACTTAATACCAAAGAAAGTCGCGGGTCGACGTTGTGCGCAAAAATGCTGCCTCAACAACAACGCAGTGCAAATGTGGGAGGGGGCTTGCTCCCGATTGCGGCAGGTCAGCCAACCTCTCAATGGCAAATACACCGCTATCGGGAGCAAGCCCCCTCCCACATTGATAGGCGTTGATTGGCCCTCCCTTTTCGGCTGGCGCTGCCCTCGGCTCAATGCCTGATCAGCTGCTCTGGATGCAAGGTACACAAGCGCTAATAGTATTGCTCGGCTGCCTGCGCGGCGGCTGGACTAGGATTTTTTCTTGCGGTGCTCACCGACATTAAAAATTCACTGGCATCTACAAGGAGTAGCCAGTAGGCTACAAGTGACTCTGTGATCAATACGATTGGCAGGACGCCCGAGTTCGATACATGGCTCGACGGAATGAGGGATGTGTGGGGAAAAACGGCTGTACTGATCCGCCTGGATCGAGCCGAAGAAAACAATTTTGGCGATTGCCAGCCTGTAGGCAATGGCATGAGTGAAATGCGTGTGTTTGTCGGGCCCGGATACAGGATTTACTTTGTGCGCACGGGCATCACCGCTTACCTGATGCTGTGGGGGAGCGATAAAACCGACCAGAAACGAGGAATCAAGCGGGCAAAAGAGATTCTCGATGCCCTGAGAGGTCAATGACATGAGTCAGTCAACATTCAAACCAGAGGACATGCCGATCCTCGAGCTGGATACATCCGGCACCAGCGCCTATGAGGCTTCTCGCTTTCTCGATAGCCCGCAAGCCATCAGCGCTTATCTTGCGCAAAGCATGGCGTGCCATGATCCGCAAGTCCTTATGAAAGCGCTGGCCGAGGTTGCCAAGGCCCAGGGTGTGAACAAGGTTGCCGAAGCGGCGGGGGTGAATCGGGAGAGCTTGTATAAAACCCTGAAAGGCGGCTCAAAGACGCGTTATGAGACGGTCCAGAAGCTGATGTTGGCATTGGGGGTGGAACTGACGGTGCAACCGATTGCCGCGACCACAATTAAAAAAACGGCCGTCACCGGCAAAACCTGATGGACCCAAAAGGGGGACGGTTTATTTGATTGAAAATAGAGACGTCCCTTTTTGTCCACAGAGGGCTATCTCTTACGAAGGGATGATGCGATTTACGAAAGAAGCTGAGTTGATGTGCGCCTGGTCTTGTAGGAAATCCACCTCTAGCAGCGTAAGGTTATTCCCATAACACTGGTTATATATCCAGTGTTTTCGAGTCGGCGCGCTCATGAAACGAAAATGAGTGAAAAATGGGCCAGTGGCAAAAAAAAGCGACTCCGTTAGGTTGAGGTCCTCTCCTTCAAGAAAGGAGAGTTCTTAATCAAATCAATGGAGTCACAAAATGAACAAACCACAAACCCAGACACCGCTTCGCCATGGTCGTGTCACATCCCCTTCCAGCCGTGGTGCAGTCGCCGTGGATCTGGGCCTGCTGGAGACCTGGCAGGTCAATGAAATGGAAGGCGGCAAAAACTTCCCGGCACTGATGGCCGGTCCGTTCCCGGCGCCTTATCAAACCGACAGTGACAGCGTCACTCCACCAGCCGACGGCTTCATCCTCAGCGGTGGCAAGACCGATGCGCGTGACTGCGTCAACTTCACCCACGAGGAAATGGCCAAGAAACTCGGCCGCGCCTTCACCTGGCCGTTGCTCAATGTCGAGCCGGGTCAGACCTTCAAGGTCACCTGGGCATACACCGCGCCGCACACCACCCGTGGCTATCGCTGGCTGATCACCAAGGATGGCTGGGATCCGAAACAACGCATCACCCGCGCACAACTGGAAACCCAGCCGTTCGCTGAAGACTTCTATACCCAGGTGCCGTACTACAGCCATGCAGGCGAACTGAAGGCCAAGGTCAATCATGAAGTGAAACTGCCGGCCAACAAAAAGGGCCAGCATGTGATCGTATTGATGTGGATCGTCGCCAACACCGGCAACGCCTTCTATCAAGCCTTCGACGTGGACTTCAAATAAGCCCGCGCCGTTAAACCCACACGTTCTGAAGGATTAGAACATGTCAAATATTGACTTTACCTCACTGCAATCGCCGCTCAACGACGCCGCTTCGCTGATGCCGAGCATTGCCGGCAAAAAGATCCTCATGGGCTTCTGGCACAACTGGCCTGCCGGCCCGAGCGATGGCTACCAGCGTGGCCAGTTCGCCAATATGAGCCTGGCGGACGTACCAAGGGATTACAACGTGGTGGCCGTGGCCTTCATGAAGGGCAACGGTATCCCGACCTTCAAACCGTACAACCTGTCCGACGCCGAGTTCCGTCGCCAGGTGGGCGTGCTGAACAGCCAGGGCAGGGCGGTGCTGATTTCCCTTGGCGGCGCCGATGCACACATCGAACTGCATAAAGGCAACGAACAGCCACTGGCCAACGAGATTATCCGCCTGGTGGAAACCTATGGCTTTGATGGCCTGGATATCGATCTTGAACAGAGCGCGATTGATTTCGCCGACAACAAGACTGTCCTGCCCGCCGCGTTGAAATTGGTCAAGGACCACTACGCCGGTCAAGGCAAACACTTCATTATCAGCATGGCGCCGGAGTTTCCCTACCTCACCACCGCCGGCAAATACGTCGGGTACATCCAGGCGCTGGAAGGCTATTACGACTTCATCGCCCCACAGTATTACAACCAGGGTGGCGACGGGATCTGGGTGCAGGAGGTCAACAACGGCAACGGTGCCTGGATTGCCCAGAACAACGACGCGATGAAGGAGGACTTCCTGTTTTACCTGACCGAAAGCCTGGTGAGCGGAACGCGCGGGTTTACCAAAATCCCGGCAGACAAGTTCGTGATTGGCCTGCCTGCGAACGTCGATGCGGCTGCCACCGGTTATGTGACCAACCCAGCAGCCGTGACCCATGCATTCAAGCGTTTGTACGACAAAGGATTGTCGATCAAGGGCCTGATGACCTGGTCGGTGAATTGGGACAACGGGATCAGCAAAGACCACGTGCCCTACAACTGGGAATTCAGCCGCCGTTATGGTCCGCTGATCAATGGCACTGCTCTTTCTGGCCTGGAGCAGGACGCAGCGGGTCTGGAGGTCGCCAGTCAGCAATAGCGCAAAGAGACCTCTGGCAGACGTGCCAGAGGTCAAACAGCTAAGCTTCTGATCTGACTAAAATCCGATGCCTGTTTGGGCATCGGATTTTTTGCGTCACGCTCAAATTGCGCTGAGCGCTCCTAAAGCCGATTCACCGCACCAAGCAAGGCCGCTTGTTATCAAAGCCCCAACCCGGAATCAAGAACTGCATCGCCACACTGTCATCTCGTGCCCCAAGGCCCATGCCTTTGTACAGTTCATGAGCCTTGGCCACCGCGTCCATATCGATATCCACACCCAGGCCCGGCTTGGCCGGCACCTTTACGTAACCCCCTTCAATCTTCAGCGGTTCGCGGGTCAGGCGCTGGCCGTCCTGCCAGATCCAGTGGGTGTCGATGGCGGTGATCTCACCCGGGGCGGCCGCAGCCACCTGGGTGAACATCGCCAGGGAAATATCGAAGTGGTTGTTGGAGTGCGAGCCCCAGGTCAGGCCCCACTCGTTGCACATTTGTGCGACGCGCACCGAGCCTTGCATTGTCCAGAAGTGCGGGTCGGCGAGGGGGATGTCCACTGATTGCAGCTGGATGGCGTGGCCCATTTCACGCCAGTCGGTGGCGATCATGTTGGTAGCGGTTTTAAGGCCCGTGGCGCGGCGGAATTCGGCCATGACTTCGCGGCCCGAGTAGCCGTTTTCTGCGCCGCAGGGGTCTTCGGCGTAGGCCAGCACATGATGCTGGTCGCGGCACAGGCGGATGGCTTCTTTCAACGACCAGGCACCGTTTGGGTCAAGGGTGATGCGCGCGTCGGGAAAGCGTTCGGCCAGCGCGGTGACGGCTTCTATTTCGGCGTCGCCACTCAATACGCCGCCCTTGAGCTTGAAATCGTTGAAACCATATTTGGCCTTGGCCGCTTCGGCCAGGCGCACCACCGCGTCGGCGGTCAGAGCTTTTTCATGACGCAGGCGGAACCACTCATCATCGGCGTCGGCCTCGTTGCGGTAAGCCAGGTCGGTGGCGTTGCGATCCCCCACATAGAACAGGTAGCCGAGCATCTTCACCGCGTCGCGTTGCTGGCCTTCGCCAAGCAAGGCGGCCACCGGCACTTCGAGGAACTGGCCCAGCAGGTCGAGCAGAGCGGCCTCCATAGCAGTGACGGCGTGAATGGTAATGCGCAGGTCGAAGGTTTGCAGGCCGCGCCCGGCGGCGTCCCGCGATGCGAAGGTGCTGCGCATCTGGTTAAGCACGCGCTGGTACTGGCCAATCGGCTGACCGATCACCAGGCTGCGTGCATCTTCAAGGGTTTCACGAATGCGCTCGCCGCCGGGCACTTCGCCCACGCCGGTGTTGCCGCTGCTGTCCTTGAGGATGACGATATTGCGCGTGAAGTAGGGGCCGTGGGCACCGCTGAGGTTCAGCAACATGCTGTCGTGGCCGGCGACCGGGATGACCTGGAAATGGGTGACTACAGGGGTATTCATGGCAAGGTCCTTATATACGCTCAAAGGGATTTGCTGATGGCGGCGCCTGAGGGGGCAGCGCTATGTGAGGTCTGCACGACAGAGGGCGACGTCTTGGCGAAAAACACCAGAATGGCCGCAAGCACCGAGGTGCCGGCCAGGCCATACAGCCCGCCCTGGATCGAGCCGGTGGTTTGTTCCAGAAAGCCGAAGGTGGTTGGCGCGACAAAGCCGCCCAGGTTGCCGATGGAGTTGATCAGTGCGATCACGGCGGCGGCGATGCGCACGTCGAGGTAGCCCTGGGGGATCGGCCAGAACAGCGACGACGCGGACTTGAACCCGATGGCCGCAAAGCAGATCGCGACGAAGGCGAATATCGGCCCGCCGGTGGTGGACATGAACATGCCGGCCGCCGCGATCAGCAGGGCCGCCGCGACCCAGGCTTGCTGGAACTTGAACTTGCCCGACAGCGACGCAAAGGCGTACATGGCAATGATGGAGATCAGCCAGGGGATCGAGTTGAAGAAACCCACCTGCACATCACTCAGGTCGCCCATTTTCTTGATGATGCTCGGCAGCCAGAAGGTGGCGGCATAGATCGTCAGTTGAATGCAGAAGTACAGAGCGCAGAACAGCAGGATCTGGCGGTCCTTGAGCAGCTTGCCGATGGTCGGTTTCACCGTGGTCAGGGCTTCACGTTCGCGCTGTTCCTGGTCGATGGCGTCAACCAGGGCGTCCTGTTCTTCGCGGGTCATCCACTTGGCATCATGGGGCTTGGAGTCCAGCCAGAACCACACAAAAAAGCCCAGTGCCACCGAAGCCAGGCCCTCGATACCGAACATCCATTGCCAGCCGTGCAAGCCAAAACCTTCGATCTGCAACAACGCGCCCGACAACGGCCCGGAGATCAACGACGCCACCGCCGAGCCACTGAGGAAAATAGCGATGGCCTTGCCGCGCTCCACGCCGGGCAACCAACGCGTGAAGTAATAGATCACGCCGGGGAAGAACCCGGCTTCCGCCACGCCCAGCAAGAAACGCAGGATGTAGAAGTGGGTTTCGTTCTGGATAAACGCCATCAGCGTGGCGACGATGCCCCAGGTGAACATGATGCGGGTCAGCCAGATACGGGCGCCGACCTTTTGCAGCAGCATGTTGGACGGCACTTCGAACAGCGCATAACCGATGAAGAACAGCCCGGCGCCGAAGCCGTAGGCCGCTGCGCCGATCCCCAGGTCATGCTCCATGTGCGTGCGCACAAAGCCGATATTGACCCGGTCGATGTAGTTGAGGATGAACATGACCACGAACAGTGGCAGCACATGGCGCTTCACTTTGCTCACGGCGCGGGCGAGCACTGAATCACTTTCGGGTACGGCCGATGCTGGGCTTGAATGGCTCACCATTTGAAACTTCCCCCTGATTGTTTTTATGCGGGTTTGGCTGTTTTGTTGACAGACATCATACAAGTGATTTTCCGTGAATCGCAATGCGCCGAGGAGTGAATTTGTTTTTATAAGTACTGTGACGGACCAGTTGGTTCGGTTATTTAACCGTTTTCATTGGTTGTCGTAGCGGGGCTTGTCTGGAGTGTTTTGAGCAGATCAGCAATGCAGTTGGTGAGCATTTGATGTGTTGTCATACAAGTTAAAGGTTTTTTGCAGCAAAAGGGCAGTGCTTCCGGGCAGGGTGATAAGCTTGCTCCTGCCCAACCCTGCGGACCTGTAGTCATGCCCATTGAAAGCCCAACGCCTGTGCGTAAACGCTCCACCAACCTGGCCCAGGGCGTGGTTGAGGCGCTGACCCAGCGCATCCTGCTCGGGCAACTCAAACCCGGTGAAAAACTGCCGTCTGAATCCACCATCGTGCTTGAGCACGGAGTGAGCCGCACCGTGGTGCGTGAAGCCTTGTCCAAGTTGCAGGCGTCGGGGCTGGTGGAGACGCGTCACGGCATCGGCACCTTTGTGCTGGAGCAACACACGCAGCCGGGCCTGCGCCTGCATGTGGACACGGTCGCCAGCGTGCGCAACATGCTCGAATTACGCCTGGGCCTTGAGGTGCAGGCCGTGGCGTTGGCCGCGCTGCGCAGGAGCGACGTGCAGCTGGCCCGTATGCGCCAGGCGCTGGACGACTACCAGGCCTCGCTGGCCAACAACGACAGTTGCGTGGAGGAAGACAAACGCTTTCATCAGCTGATCGCCGAGGCCACCGGCAATACCTTTTTTACCGACATCATGTTGCACCTGGGCAGTGCGATGATCCCGCGCACCCAGGTCAAGGACGCCGAACGCGGCGGCGCAGACTTTGCCCAGCTGGGGCAGTTGGCGAACCTGGAGCACGAGGCGATCTACAACGCCATCAAGCGCCAGGACCCGGATGCCGCGCGGGCGGCCATGGTGCTGCACTTGACCAACAGCCGGGATCGATTTTCCGGGCACTCATAAGGAACCACCGTTGAACCAACACACCTTGTCCATGCGCCTTGAGCGTGTGGCGGCGCACGTGCCAGCCGGCGCACGCCTGGCCGATATCGGCTCGGACCACGCCTACCTGCCGGTGGCCTTGATGCACCGAGGCGCTATTGCGGCGGCCGTGGCGGGGGAAGTGGCCGCTACACCGTTTCACGCAGCCAACCGTACCGTGAACGATAACGGCCTGGCGCAGCACATCACCGTGCGCCTGGCTGATGGCTTGGCAGCAATCGAAGCGGGCGATGATATTACTGTCGTCAGCCTGTGCGGCATGGGCGGCGAGACCATCCGCGACATTCTCGACAGCGGCAAGGCGCACCTCAATGGCCGCGAACGCCTGATCCTGCAACCCAACGGCGGCGAGCAACCCCTGCGCCAATGGCTGATGGAGAACGGCTACCAGATCCTGCATGAGGAGCTGCTGCGGGAAAACCGCTTCTACTATGAAATCATCGTCGCCGAACGCGCCGAGGCGGTCACCTATACCGCCGAGCAGCTGTACTTCGGCCCGTTGCAAATGCAGGCGCGTAGCGAGGAGTTCCTGGCGAAGTGGCAGCGTATAGTGCGCGAAAAACGCAAGACACTGGCCAGCCTCGAACAGGCGCGGCAGGCCGTGCCCGAGCAGAAAGTGCAGGAGATCGTGCAGCAGGTGAAGTGGATCGATCAGTTGCTCGCCTGAGCCACATTCACGGCACTTCACCGCTACCCTGTAGTCTTCTCCTAAATCCCCCAAGGTGTTGCCCGCTATGATCACTGTTCACCACCTCAACAATTCCCGCTCACAACGTATCCTGTGGGTGCTTGAAGAACTGGGCCTGCCCTACGACATCAAACGCTACCAGCGCGACGCCAAGACCAACCTGGCGCCACCTGAACTCAAGGCCATTCACCCCCTGGGCAAATCCCCGGTGATCGAAGACGGTTCCCGCGTGCTGATCGAATCTGCCGCAATCATCGACTACCTGATCCGCCGCCACGGCAACGGCCAACTGCAACCCGACCCGGCCACCGACGCCTACGACAGCTATGTGCAATGGCTGCATTTTGCCGAAGGCTCGGCCATGCTGCCGTTGATGCTCAACCTCTATGTGGGGCGGCTGGGTGAAGCGGGCGCACCGTTGCATCCACGGATTGAATCGGAACTGGTCAACTACCTCGGCTACCTGAATGACGTGCTGGGGCGCACGCCGTACCTGGTGGGCGACGAACTCAGTGGCGCAGATATCCAGATGAGCTTTATCGGTGAAGTGGCCCAGGCCCAGGGTAAATTGCAGGCTTACCCGAACCTGGCGGCGTGGGTCAAAAAGCTCCAGGCGCGCCCGGCTTACCGCAAGGCGGTGGAGCGGGGCGGGGAATATGCGTTCGCCAAATAGCCAGGCGTGAGGAGGACCAATGTGGGAGGGGGCTTGCTCCCGATAGCGGTGGGTCAGCAACAAAAATGCTGACTGACAGACTGCTATCGGGAGCAAGCCCCCTCCCACATTTGGAACCAGTCCCGTGTACGGTAGGTGAACCTTCGAGTTCTCCAGCGCTCACTTAAGAGGTGGCACTGGCTTTTCTCGAAAGGAATCTGCATGCACTCCACCTCGGCAACCGTCCCCGTAGAACGCGAATTGAGCCTGCGGGCAGTCATCACCGGGATCGTGCTGGGTATCCTGCTGACCCCTTCCAACGTGTACGCGGGCTTGAAGATCGGCTGGTCGTTCAACATGTCGATCATCGCCTTGCTGATCGGCTATGGCATCTGGCAGGGCCTGGCCCGGCGTGCCGGCGAGCACCTGCCGTGGACCCTGCACGAGAGCAATATCAACCAGACCGTGGCCTCTGCCGCGGCGTCGATCATTTCCGGCGGGCTGGTCGCGCCCATCCCGGCCTATACCCTGCTCACGGGCAACCAGCTGGCGGCGCTGCCGATGATCGCCTGGGTGTTTTCGGTGAGTTTCCTGGGGGTCTGGATCGCGTGGTACCTGCGGCCTTCATTGCTCAATGACAAGGCGCTGAAGTTTCCCGAAGGCATGGCCACCCTGGAAACCCTGCTGCACATCTACAACCATGGCCGCGAAGCCGCCACGCGCTTGAAAGTGCTGCTCGGCGCGGCGCTGTTGTCCGGATCGGTCAAGTGGGTAGATACCTTTATGTGGGCCTTCCCGCGCTGGTCGCCGAGCCCCGCGTTGGAGCGCCTGACCTTCACCGCCGACCCTTCGCTGCTGTTGCTGGGGTTCGGCGGCATTATCGGCATTCGCGTAGGCCTGACCCTGCTGCTCGGTGCCTTGCTGGCCTGGGGCGGGCTGGGGCCGTGGCTGTTGGCCAACGACCTGGTGAGCCTGCCCGCCGACAGCAACGGTCCGCAATTTGCCGCGCTGGTGGAATGGCTGCTGTGGCCCGGGGTGAGCCTGATGGTGTGTTCCACCTTGGCGTCCCTGGCGATTCGCCTGTGGGCATTGCATCGCTCGACCCGGGCGTCTGGCGGCACGCCGTGGGCGGTTCCCAAGCCCGGGCCTGCCGTGGGGTTTGCCTTGGCGATCGCGCTGGTGGTGAGCCTGCAAGCGCTGTTGTTCGGTATCAACCTTGGGATGGCGCTGCTGACCATTCCCTTGGCGATCTGCCTGGCTGCCGTGGCGGCGCGGGTGGTGGGGGCGACCGGTATTCCGCCGATTGGCGCCATCGGGCAACTGTCCCAGCTGAGCTTTGGCATCGTTGCGCCGGGCCAGGTGCCGATCAACCTGATGAGCGCCAACACCGCCGGCGGTTCGGCGGGGCAGTGCACGGACCTGATGAACGACTTCAAGGTGGGCAAAGCGATTGGCGCGACGCCGCACAAGCAAGTGATCGCCCAGATCCTCGGGATTTTTGTCGGCAGCATCGTCGGCGTATTCGCGTACCTGGCGTTGATCCCTGACCCTCAAACCATGCTGCTCACCGAACAATGGCCGGCCCCGGCCGTCGCCACCTGGAAAGCCGTGGCCCAAACCCTGACCCACGGTTTGGATTCACTGTCCCCCAGCATCCGCTGGGCCATCGGCATTGCAAGCTTGTTCGGTGTGCTGCTGGGCATACTCGACAGCACATTACCCACCCATCGCGCCCGCTATCTGCCCAGTGCGGCAGCCTTGGGACTGGCGTTTGTGTTGCCCGCGTCGGTGTCGCTGATGATGGCCCTGGGCGCGATCATGACCTGGGCGGTGAGCTGTCGCTGGCCGAGCGTGACGCAGCGCTTTGCGATCACGGCAGCGGCGGGGCTGATCGCCGGTGAGAGCATTACCGGCGTGGGCGCGTCGTTGTGGCAGATGCTGGGGAGTGGATGAATGGCCCACGTGGATTTACAACTCTTCACGAATTAAAAAGGCTCATCGTTATAGGCTTGGCGCTGCGATCACTGGATCAAACCCATTCAACTGCGCGTTGAGCCTGCCCCATGAAACTGCCTGCCCTCGCTGCCACGTTTCTCGCCGTTGCTACGCTGCACCCTTTACCCGTGCACGGCGCAGGCCCCATCACCCATGTCGCCATCTACCGTGGCCCGGCAGGTTGCCCGGACTGCTCGGAAAACGTGAAAACCGCCCTGCAGCGTCTCAACCCCAATTACCAGATTGACTTCGTCGGTGCCGACGAACCCATCGACATCACGCCAAAAAACCTGGCGCACTATGACCTCTACGTGCAACCCGGTGGCGGCCAGGACATCCCGGCCGCGCTCGACAGCCTGGGCGATGCACGCGCCGAAGCCATCCGTGGTTACGTCGCCAACGGCGGCCGCTACCTGGGCCTGTGCATGGGCGCCTACCTGGCCGACGACAACAACCTCGGCCTGATCCCCCAGGCGCTCGACACCGAAGCCGGCCGCCCCGGTTTTGAAGTGGCCGGTATCGATGACGCCGCCGTGCGGGTGACGTGGGACGGGCAGCCTGACCATGTGTTTTACCAGGACGGCCCTTACTTTCCCAAAGCCAGCGCCGCGGCGCCCTACAAGGTCATCGCGACCTACCACAATGGTGACGTGGCGGCGGCGCGGTATACCTATGAACGTGGGGTAGTGGTGTTAAGCGGGCCTCACCCGGAAGCCGGACGGGAATGGTTTGAAAATGCCGATATCGAGCTGAGCAAGATGCCGCGTGGAGAGCTGTTCGGGTCGTTGATACGCAGCGCGCAAGAGTAGGGCGCCACGCTCGTCACTTCAGGGGGCCACCCTCACAAATGTCGATATCAGACACGATGGTGGCGTAACCAGGCTACTTGCGCTTGGCCTCGGGCACTTAAGGTGAGGGTCATTGGCCGCCCGAGAACAACAAAAACAATGACTAGCCTCAACTGCAACGATTCCAACGGTCAGCTGGCGCAGGGCTTCAAGCCGCGTCACGTGACCATGTTGTCCATCGCCGGCATCATCGGTGCGGGGTTGTTTGTCGGCTCCGGACACGCCATCGCCGCCGCGGGACCTGCGGTTTTACTGGCTTATCTGTTTTCCGGCCTGCTGGTGGTGCTGGTCATGCGCATGCTGGGGGAGATGGCGGTGGCACGCCCCGACACCGGCTCGTTTTCCACCTACGCCGACCAGGCCATTGGGCCCTGGGCGGGGTTCACCATCGGCTGGTTGTACTGGTGGTTCTGGGTGCTGGTCATTCCCATCGAAGCCTTGGCCGCCGGGCACGTGCTCAACCAGTGGTTCCCTCAGGTCGATGCGTGGCTGTTCGCCTTGGTCTCAATCGTGTTGCTGGTGATCACCAATCTGTTCAGCGTGGCCAAATATGGCGAGTTCGAATTCTGGTTCGCCATGGCCAAGGTGATTGCCATCGTCGGCTTTATCGGCCTGGGTTTCAGCGTGCTCATGGGCTGGATCCCGGATCGTGAAGCCAGCGGCTTGAGCCGCTTGATGGAAGAACACGGCGGTTTTGCCCCCAACGGCCTTTCGGCGGTGGTGGGCGCGTTCATTACCATCATGTTCAGTTTCATTGGTACCGAAGCGGTGACCATCGCCGCAGCCGAATCGAGCAACCCGGCGCAGAACATCGCCAAGGCCACCCGCTCGGTGATCTGGCGCATCGGCGTGTTCTACCTGCTGTCGATCTCCATCGTGATTTCCGTGGTGCCCTGGAACGACCCGCTGCTGGCGTCCGTGGGCTCCTATCAGCGCGCACTGGAACTGATGAATATTCCCAATGCCAAGTTCATGGTCGATGTGGTGGTACTGATTGCGGTAGCCAGTTGCATGAACTCCTCGATCTACATTTCCTCGCGCATGTTGTTTTCCCTGGGCAAACGCGGCGATGCGCCATCGGCCGTTAAAATCACCTCGAAGGCGGGCGTGCCCCGGGCGGCGGTGATTGCCAGCACCATCATCGGTGCGGGCGTCACGTTGCTGAGCTACTTCATGCCAGCCGGTCTGTTCCAGTTCCTGCTCGCCAGCTCCGGCGCCATCGCATTGTTGGTGTACCTGGTGATCGCGATCTCGCAACTGCGTATGCGTCGCTTGCTGCTTCGGCAAAACGTCGAGTTGACCTTTCGCATGTGGCTGTTTCCGTGGCTGACTTACCTGGTGATCGTGTTCATCTGCCTGGCCCTGGGGGTGATGATGGTGACGCCCGAGCACCGCACCGAAGTGTCCTCGACCATTGGCCTGGCGCTGGTGATTTCCTTCATCGGCCTGGTCACGTCGCGCCAGCACAACCGGGCACCCAAGCCGGTGGCGCTGGAACATTCCTGATCACGCCTGCGGGGTAGCGGTGATGGAAACCGAGGCACCTGTTTGCCAGACCATCGGCTTTTTGCTGCTGGACCAATTCACCCTGATATCGCTGTCGTGTGCGGTCGAGCCGCTGCGCATGGCCAACCAATTGGCGGGCGAAGAACTCTACCGCTGGCAAACCCTGAGCCTGGACGGCCAGCCGGTGTGGGCCAGTGATGGCGTATCGGTGACCCCGGATGCGTGCGCGCAGGACCAGCGCGGCTTCGATGCAGTCATTGTGTGCGGCGGCGTCGGCATTCAACAGGCTATCAACCCTGCGCTCATCGCCTGGCTGCGCAGCCAGGCGCGCTTGTACTGCAAACGCCTCGGCGCGGTGTGCACCGGCAGTTGGGCACTGGCCCAGGCGGGGTTGCTCGATGGCTTCCAATGCAGCGTGCATTGGGAGCTGATGGCGTCTATGCAGGAGGCGTTTACCCGCGTCAAGGTCAGCTCCAGCGTGTTCACGCTCGATGGCAACCGCTTCACCAGCTCCGGCGGCACTGCGCCGCTGGACATGATGCTGCACCTGATCGGCGGCGATCACGGGCATACGCTGTCGGCGGCAATTTCCCAGATGTTCGTGTACGAGCGCATTCGCAATGAGCGCGACCACCAACGCGTGCCGCTCAAGCACCTGCTCGGCACGCAACAGCCCAAGCTGCAGGAAGTGGTCGCCCTGATGGAATCCAACCTGGAAGAACCCATCGACCTCGACCAACTGGCCGCCTATGTGCACGTGTCCCGCCGCCAGTTGGAGCGCATGTTTCAGAAGCACCTGTACTGCACGCCATCGCGCTATTACCTCAAACTGCGCCTGACCCGTGCGCGTCAGTTGTTGATGCAGACGCCGATTTCGATTGTCGAGCTGGCGGTGATTTGCGGCTTTGTGTCCACGCCGCATTTTTCCAAGTGCTACCGGGATTTCTTCGGCGTAGCGCCCAGCGATGAGCGCTCGGACATGCGCCTGCATCCGCCCGCCGCAGTGCGACCGGTGACGCCTGCCCCAGTATCGGAACGGCCCAAGAACACGTTGGAGCAGGCGCGTGACGAGCCGACATTTGCGAGTGTGCAGGTTCAAAGGAGATAAGGCCGCGGTGATAGGTATCGACACAACTTTGCGTACGCCCCCTCCCACACAGATCTATGCGCCTCAACGTTCAAATCCACTGGTCATTCAACGCCGTACGCTCACCACCTTCATGCCCGGTATTCAGGATACCCCGCGGCTCGATCATCATCAGCCTGGCTTCTCCCTCGGCCGCCGTCCTGTGCTCAATGCCACGCGGCACCACATACAACTCACCCGGCTTCACATACACCGGGCCGTCCGGCAGGTCGATACGCAGCGTGCCTTCGAGCACCAGGAACGCTTCATCGGTTTCCGGGTGTGAGTGCCAAATGAACTCGCCCTCGATGCGCACCACCTTGAACTGGTAGTCGTTCATTTCGGCCACCACCCTTGGGCTCCATTGCTGGTCGATGAGCGAGGCTTTTTGCGCAAGGTTTACGGGCTGTGCTTGAGTCATGCGGGATCTTCCTGTCGATGAGAAGGCCAGACTATCCGGGCGACAGGTCAGAGGCTTGTACGATCCTGCAACCCCTCCACTCGCACGCCCCCGCATTCCCCATGGGAATGCAGCACATAACATTAATGAATTTTTCTTGCTGCCACGGTTAACGTAATTTGCGTCAAGGCCACGGAGAACCGCCTTGAACTCATCCTCACCCAACCCTGCTGACAAATTCGATACCTCAAGAGCTAACGAGTATGCACGACAAAGCCGTATCGCGCTGGCGGGCTATGACGCGTGCCAGGATCTGGCAGCGTGCATGCTCGCGGCGAGCCTTGGCGATGCCCCTTCGGCCAAGGTACTTGTGGTCGGTGCCGGCGGTACGGCGCAGGAGATCATCGCCATGGCCAGCCTTGAACCGGAATGGCGCTTTATGGCGGTTGATCCCTCCCAGCCGATGCTCGACGCGGCAAGGCAGCAGCTGGAAGCCAACCACTTGCTTGATAGAACAACCCTGCATCTCGGGCCGCTTGAAGACCTGGCAGCAGACGCGTCATACGACGCCGCCACCTTGATCGGTGTGCTTCACCACCTGGAGGGTGATGACGCCAAGGGTCGGATGCTGCAATCGATTCGGGCGCACCTGAAACCGGGTGCACCGCTGATCGTCGCGGGCAATCACTATGCGTATGCCAGCCAGCCGTTGCTGCTGGCGGCGTGGGGCCAACGGTGGCGTCAGCATGGAGCCAGCCCGGACGAAGTGAAGGCCAAGCTCGGCAAAATCCTTCAAGGCGCTGACCCGCCCCATTCCGAAGCGGCGGTTCAGAAACTGTTGCACGACGCCGGGTTTGGCGACGCGACGCGTTTCTTCAGCAGCCTTTTCTGGGGGGCCTGGTTGACGTGTAAAGCGGGGGCGTGAAAGATCGACTTCAGATCGCCCGTAGATTGGCTAATCGTCGACGCCAATCGCCGCCATGCCGAAGGTGGCATTCCTCTTCGGAGTCGAAACTGACGCAGCGGGCGACATTCGGGACGTGCACGTCAGCGTCAACCAGCGCGGCGGTAGTCAGCTCGCGCATACGGGCGTCCGCGCCGGTCGCGAGGGCGTGAGCCTTGCTCGCGACACTGTCGAACACCCAGATCACCCGCAGGCTTTGGGGGAAGGCGCGGTAGTCGACGGTGTGGGTCAACCAGTCGAAGCCCGGGATTTCGACCTTTGCGATCTCGCAGGCGTCGGTCAGGGCTGCAATGAGACGGCGTTCGATACGGGCGTGGTCGCGTGTGGCAGGCGGCATAAAAAAGGAGGTCCGTGAATCCTGGGAGTGGGGTGGGGCGTCAGCCGATAGGCTGATCAGAGCATAGGTATCTACGCAACTTCGGCACGACGCTAAATCTGTGGCGAGGGAGCTTGCTCCCGTGACGGCCTGACAGCCGGCGCATATCCATCTGACGCTCCGAAATCCAAATGTGGGAGCTGGCTTGCCTGCGAAGACGGCCTGCCAGCCGACGCCAATCTACCTGACCCCCCACGATCAACTGTGGGAGCTGGCTTGCCTGCGATGGCGGCCTGCCAGCCGACGCCAATCTACCGGACACCCCGCAATCAAACTGTGGGAGCGGGCTTGCTCGCGAAGGCGGCCTTATAGGCGACACAGCTATACCGTGTACATATCCATTCCTGCGGTAACGGCCACCTAGGGTTCCGCCCTGACGGCGGCTCACTTTTGAAAAGCCGGAATGCCGGCCCAGGCAAAAGTAAGCAAAACGCTCTTGCCCCACCACTCGGCACCTCGCTTAGGCTCGGTGTGCCCGAACACAGTCTTGAATCCGTGGGCCGCCGCCACGCGCCATCCATGGCGCGGGGCGGCTAACCCGGCGTCCTGCCGGGTTACCCACGAATTCAAGCCTGCGTTCGGCCAGCGTGGTTTAACGGGGCGCCTGAGATCAAGATCAAAAGCAGATCAAGATCAAGAGCGGCTCGCTTCGCATCGTGGTTGCCGTTGAGCGCTACAGAGTTGTCTGGATACCTATGCTGATCAGAGCGGGCGCGATTGAAGCGCGGTACGCAAGCGTTGCCACTCATTCCAGCAGTCCTCGGCAACGATATCCGGGTAACCCCGTTCTTGTTCCATCGCCAACGCGGTGGAGAAGGTTACCGCAATGCAAGTGGCCTGGTCGCGGAGATCGCAGACTTCGACTTCGTTTAGGGGGGCGCCTTTTTTCGATTCGGCGGCCGTCAGCACGGCGGCAAGGGCGGGGACAAAAACCAGGCAGAGGGGCTCGGTAGACATCAGCTTTTTCCTGAGTAGGGTGGGTGGTGCGCTTATTCTTCAGAGTTGATCAACGACCTCAACGTATGGTCCTCCCAAACGCCAGCAATCTTCAGATAGGCTCGCGCATGTCCTTCCTTTTCAAACCCCAGCGACTCCAGAAGGCGCTCACTTCGCACATTGCGGGGTAAATGATTGGCCATGATCCGGTGAAGGCCCAGTTGCTCAAAACAGTGACGGTTGGTGACCTGAAGTGTTTTTTTCATCAAGCCGCGACCCTGGGCAGATTCCGCCAATGAGAAGCCGAGATGACAGGCCTGAAAAACGCCCCTCACAATGTTCGTGTAGTTACACCGCGCTAGAACCTCTCCGCTCTTGGGTTCAAGCAAGAGGAAACACAGAGCGTTGCCAGCGTGCATATTGTTTACCTGCTGCTCGACCCTGGCCCTGGCGTTGCCAGTGGTGAAGTATTCCTCGTCCCTGAGCGGCTCCCAGGGTTGCAGATGCCTGCGGTTGACGCGTTCGTAACGGCTGACCTTCTCGAAATCGTCACGTGACAAAGGCCGAAGGCAGTAGCCCTCAACGCAATACTCCATAAGCCCCTCCAGATTGATCAATGGCCCCACCTCACTGCGTAGCCGCAAAGAATAGCGCCGCTGCGCGTAAAGCGACCCCTTTCATGGCAAACAGGTCTACCATGCCAGCCCCGGCAGTGGTTCCACTCGCTCCCGAACTCCATTTTTCAAGGTAGCGATAATGTCCATCGACCAGATCTCCCTCCCCAAAGGCGTCGGCCCCCACGCCGCCAAGCTGCTTGACGCCATTACTGGCGCCTCCACCCATGAAGAACTTAACCGCGCTGGCGGTAAAGCCGAGGGTTTTGTGCTGGGGCTGGAGGCCACCAAGGCGATCAAAAGCCAAATTGCAGAGTCGCTGTACGTGGCGTATGACGACGCGGCGAGCAATCGGGCTGGTGAACTGAAGGGCTAGTGCACGTCAGCCCATGGTTCCGGAATGAGCGCCAATCGCCGGAATAGGCTGACGAACATAATAATTGTCGAATTCACTGCTTTCGATGAACTGGAAGCCATGGCGGGTATAAAAGCGATTCGAAGCGCTTTCCTTGAGAGCACCCACTTTTAAAGGAAGCGCCGCCGCATCCGCCTCTTTGAAAACCTGAGTGAGAACAGCAGACCCTACCCCTGACCCTTGCGCGCTCGGCCTTACATACAAGTGGTCGAGCAAGAGTTCATTGGGGTGATGTTTGACCACTACGAAACCCACCCGCTCTCCAGCTGCCTCGATGTAGCGTGTATTGCGAGCTTCAAAGCCGCCAAGAAACCGCTCCCGCGCACGGACCGGATCAAACCGCCCAACACGCTCCAGACTTTCGCGCATGGCCTCGATTCGAATGGCTACCAGATTATCCAAGTCGCTTTGTTGAACCGGGACCAAAATGATGGGGGAGTTTTGATTGGGTGCGACGGGCATATTGTGTGCTCCAACTACCATCCTGGGGGCCCAGTATAGGGAGCCGGATACTGATGAAGCGACCCGCATGGTATGTTCACGGCATAAATGGAGTAACGGCCCCCAGGAAGGAAATTGCAATGCCAGTGGACACCCACCCAATCCGCATTCTCTCGCAACGCCTGAGTATCGAGCCCTTCTGTGAGCAGGACGCTGTTGAGTCCTTCGCTTGTATCACCGCGTCTCTGACTCGCTACATGTCCTGGGAACCGCCTGCCTCACTGGAAGAGTACGCGCACGTCTGGGGGCAGTGGCTGCCTGCGATAGCGGATGGCAGCGACATCGTGTTCACGGTCAGGGAGCGGGGGAATGCTCGTTTTGCCGGCTTGGTTGGGTTGCACCATACCGGCAGTGAAATACCGGAGTTGGGTATCTGGATCCGTGAAGATAAACATGGGTTGGGGTTTGGTGGTGAAGCGGTGCGGGCGGTTGTTCAGTGGGCTAGCCAGTGGGTGGTGGCAAAGTACTTTATCTACCCTGTTGCGACGCAGAATCGTGCGAGTCGACGTATTGCCGAAGCTTTGGGGGGAGTGGTCATCGAGAGGCAGATGGCGGAGAAATATGATTCGGTTGTGTATCAGATACCGGGGGTTTAACCCTGGGAATCAGGCTGTCCGGATGCCTGCCTTTGGCCGAGGGCTGCCCCTCGTGACCGGCTGATATCGACCAGAAGCGGACGTCCGTGAGCACCGTTTACAAGCTGATCCGGTCTTTTGTTGCCTGAGCTTTTGACAAGCTCGATTATGCCGGGGCTGGCCGGGTCAGTCGGCCTGGTCTTCCTCAAGCCTATTGCGCAGGTGGTTTAGAACCTGATGGGTAGTCTGGATAGCATCGATGTCCAACCCCTCCGCCAGCTCATTAATCCAGGGCGTCTGAAGATTCATCGCCAGATCGAATGCTTCTCTTCCAGCGTCAGTCAGGACAACCAACTGCGCCCTGCGGTGGTGCGGGTTCGGCTGAAACTCCAGCAGTCCATCCTTCACCAGATCGTTAACGATCCGCTGAACGTTTTGCCGATTTGCCCCCATGTCGCGAGCAATCCATGAAACCGGTTGTGCTCGTTCGGCGTACACAATAGTACCCAGTAGTTGCCAGCGGGCGCTTGTCAGACCTAGCTCTGCGACGAGTCGATCGCCTGCAGTAAGCAGACGCGCACTTGCTCGAAAGATCTCAAGAACCAGATCGCTCATGGCGCGTCCTGGGGGGGTGTAGTTTGTCTTTTTCATGGCGCGAATCCTTCCACGTTGACACCATGATGTCAATCGCAGTAGGTTTGGAACTTGAAAACCAAATTGTCATCATGATTACAATATAGAGGTCGCCATGCTTTCTATTCGCCCCCTTGATCCGATCGTGCCCATCACTCAGCAGCTGCATTGCAGCGAAGCTCCAGTGGTATTGATCAACCTCTTCACTGTCGACGCAGACGATATACCTGACCTCCTTTGCGCATGGGAGCTGGATGCCAACTGGATGAAACAACGTGCCGGTTTCATCTCCACGCAGCTCCATCAGGCCATCGGTGGCAGCAACATGTTCTTGAATTACGCCGTATGGGAATCGGTAGAGCGGTTTCGCGATGCTTTCAATCATCCAGAATTCACCAATGCCTTGGCGCGGTATCCCTCAAGTGCCTTGGCCATGCCGCATCTGTTCACCAAGGTAGCGGTGTCGAACATCTGCACGGCCTGAGTATTAACTAACTGTCTGACGGTATTAGATAAATGCTTAGACGATTACATCTGATCTCCAGCACGCTTGCACTGATGTGCATCGCCACCTTTTTTCTGTCGACTATTTTTGTCGAGCTCATCGGATCCGGACATTCGATAGCCTCACTCAAGCACCTGATCGTGAGTCCCGGGCTTTGGATACTGGTACCGACAATGATTGCGACCGGTGCAAGTGGAGTGCTAATGAGTCGGAAACGACAAGGACGACTGGTCGCTTTGAAGAAGAAACGTATGCCATTCATTGCCGCCAATGGCCTGCTGGTTCTGATGCCGTGCGCCATTGTGCTTAACCAATGGGCGTCGGCGGGAAGCTTCGATACGCGTTTTTACCTCGTACAGGTAATCGAACTGATCGCAGGGGCCACCAATCTCGCATTAATGGGGTTGAATATGCGTGACGGCCTGCGCCTCAGCGGCCGACTGCTGCGGGTTGCACGTCACAGACAGTAAGCTGAATACTTGTTTCTGCTTGTCTAAAAGAGTGGAAAAGGGGACGGATTTATTTCTAGGAAAATAAATCCGTCCCCTTTTCGATTGGAATCAAACGCCCGGTCAGCCACATCAATTCAACGTTACGCTGGGCTTCTCGCTCCAAGCGCCGGCTCGACTGAATTCGGTTGAGATAGCCGTAGATGTAGATCTTCAGCAGGATCGCAGGGTGATAACCAGGTCGGCCTGTATCAGCAGGAATAGCGCTATCAAACCCCAAATTGACTAAGTCGAGTTCGTCGACAAAGACGTCGACTACGCGAACCGGATTGGTATCACTGACGTAGTCGTCAAGGCTTCGGGAAGCAGGGTGCTTTGTCCGCGATAGTCACCTTGGATGAAACGTTTCATAGGCAATCCTCCGTTATCACTTTGGGCAATCGTAGCAACGTTGGAAGACTCTTGATGTACTCTGATGCAAGAAAGTAATGCTAGTAAATTTGGAGCTTAAGGACCTGCCCATGGATGTGATTTCAGCGCACCTATTTTCTACAAATCACCGTACTCAAATTGAAGGAAGCGATCACTGTGGCTGTTTTTACTGCTTAGGTGTGTTTTCGCCCTCAGAAATCACTGAGTGGGTTGATCTAGATAGCACCGCTCTGTGTCCGAAGTGCGGGATCGACTCGGTCATCGGTTCAGCATCCAGTCTGCCGATTACCCCTGAATTTCTTTCGAAAATGCACGCACACTGGTTCTAGAATATCCCGTCATTCGACGGCATCCCTTCGGTTTGAGCCCTACAGACTAGCTTTACCTTAGTGCCGCACGTTTCTGCTAAGTATTTACACACTCTGGGCCGAAAGCAGTCGCCGCTCTCGTCATCGCAGAGGGTTTTGTGCCGAGGCTGAATCCACCAAAGTCATCAAGCGCCAAATCGCCGAGTCGTTGTATATGGCTTACAACGACGCGGCGAGTCATCGGCCTAATGAATTGAAGAACTGATCATCAGCCAGGGCACGGCACTTCGCGGTCGAGGAGTCTGGCGGTAAGCAGTACGCCCAGTTCGCTCAGTTGGTGGATGGCGAGGGCGATGTCGCGGTGTTTGCCGTTGAGGTCTTCGGACAGGTCGAGCAGCAGGGTGCTGACGCTGGTGAAGGTTTCATAGCTGTTGGTGATGAGGGTTTCGTTGCTGGCGTTGGGGGCAACGGCGAAAAGCGTTGTTGAATCTGCTTTTGACATGAGTAGACATCCAGAGTGAGGCCACCACCTTTCCGCTACTAAACAGTGGGTGGCAGCTGTACGCAGGTTAGTAGACCGGTGGATATCTAAAGCCGGCGCGCCCGAAGACGCCCTACGCACAGCCACCATCAAGCACAGACACCGTCTGATTGGTGAAACTCATGCACTTATCGATACCCAAGCTCAGGCTACTAAACCCGATCACTGAACAATTCAGCGACCGAGCCACCTTAGAGACGGCCACCTCAGCGCACAAGCCGGCGGATTCTGACGCACGCGTAGGCAATGGAGCAAGGTGCGGCAGGGGAATCGGATTTTGCCTTCAGGCGCTGCGTGATCGTTTGGGGTTTTCGCGAGCAAGCTCGCTCTTACAGGAGTGACCTTGCAGTGTTCATCACCTCAAACGAAATTGTTAGCATTGAACGAGGTTCATATTGGAGGCAGGGATGGATGAAACGATATGAGGTTCAACGGATCACACACCTTCCGCGCCAGATACAAGCGCTGGAAAAGGAAGCCGTTGGGGAGGGTTTCAGGTTCCTCACTCGTCTGATTAACGAATGGCACTCTGGAGCAAACCGCTTTGATGCACCAGGCGAGTGTCTGATGGCGGCCTATTTGAATCAGCAACTGATAGGCATCGGAGGTCTTTCAGTTGATCCCTATGCTGAAAATAATGTGGCCAGACTGCGACGGATGTACGTCGCCGCTTCGTCAAGGGGGCAACACGTCGGACAGACGCTGGTAAAGGCGCTTGTTGAACGTGCCGCTCTCAGGTTTCAGGTCGTGCGTCTTTTCACGGATACGGTTGAAGGAAGCGCCTTTTATGAGCGCTGTGGCTTCAAGCGAACAGATGATGCTCAGGCGACTCATATCATGCGGCTTGGCGGTTTCTGAGGCACTGGCTGCAATGGCAATGGCAATGGCTCACGGCGTTAGGCGTGGCCGATAGCTTGTAAGTGACGGGATTGAGAGAGCAACCGCACAACACTGCGGCCTCGCCGCAGCACTGCGGGGTTGCTACGCCAACGCCTACACCGTCCCGAAACGCACCTCCACCGACAGGCTGCCCCTGTTATCGCTCAGGCCAGCCCCGTAGCGCCCGGCCAGATCGTCGTTGATGCACAATTGCAGCTCTCCCTGCTGGCCACGCGGCAATTGCGCCTGGTTGCCCACCAGGAACGGCGCGCCGCTGGGGCCGATACGCCCGATCAACGCGCCTTCCGGTTGACCGGGCAAGGTATAGCCGGGTTTGGCGGTCAGGCCTGGGTGGCCCGCCGCGCCGACCATGCCGGTGCCCGGGTTGGCCGTCCACTGCCCACCGGTGCACACCGCCAGTTGCCAGCTATGCCCGTTGACCTGCACGCCGGTGCCTTGCCAGGCCTGGTTGGCCTGCACCTGCACGGTACGCTTGAGCAGATCGCTGGCGACCACGTCGGCGGCCTGGAAGGTCAGCGCAGTGATGGTCAGGGTCGGGTTGGCGGTGCCGGTGGAGGGGAACACGCCGTCGCCGACCAGGAACAGGTTGGGGTGGTCCCAACTGCGCTGGTCCTTGTCCACCACCGAATATCTGCGGTCCGAGCCCATGCGGTAGGTGCCCATCAGGTGGCCAGCACCGTAAAACGCGTAGTTCTGGTGGTCGTATTCGAACATCGTTTGCGCGCCGAGCTTTGGGTCGAGCTTGGGGTTCAGGTTGGTCAGTTCGGTGGCGCCCATCAGCTTGGTGATGATATGCGTGGCGGCCAGGCGCGCCTGCTTGAAGCCCTCCTTGGTGTAGTCGGACAGTTCGTAGGCGATCTGCGGCCTGGTCAGGCCCAAGCCGTCGGTGAACCCCTTGGCTCTCTCTACCCGGCACAGCGCTTTGTCGGGGTCTTTCTCGACCTGCTCGATCAAGAAGGCCAGACGGAACTGGCGGGTCAGCACGCTGTTGAGCTGGCGCACCAGCTCCACGCCGGACAACGTCTTTTTATCAGGGTTGGCGCCACCTTTGTTGGTGCCGTCGATGAAATCGCAGACCGTGGCGTACGGATCATTCGCCGACCAATTCCAGCCCTCGTTGCCGATCTCGATACGCCAGGCGGCACGCTGGCTGCGGAACGGGCCATCGCGCATGTCTTCGATCCCCGAGGTGGACAACGGCCCACGGAACGGGAACAGCGGCTTGCCTTCGGGCATCAGGCCCCAGGCCAGGTACACCGGGTGGTCGGCCAACGACTTGCCGACCTGGCCGCTGCTGTTGGCCACGCCGTTGGGTCTGTCCGGGCTGGTCGAGTTGAGCAGAAGCTTCGGCGTTTCGATCGCATGGGCGGCGATCACGTAGCGCTTGCCCTGAGCCGTGCCGTTCTGTTGCGTGCCGTTGTTCTGGTACTGGATGAAATCGATCCCCGTGACCCCATGGGCATCGACCTGCACCTTGCTCGCCACGCACTGGTAGAGGATCCGCACGTTGCCGGTATCCAGTGCCTTGGCCATGGTCACGGTGGCGTCGTACTTGGCCTGGATCGGGCAGATCGGCGTGCAGCTGGTGTTGCCGGCGCATACCCGGCGACCGTTGTCGTTCTGCGAGTTGCGCCCGGCTGGAGTTTGCCGCACTTTTAGGGTGATGCCCTGGTACTGCGTGCCATCGACGGCTTTGCCCACGCCCTGGTCGACCAACGACGGCGGGATGCCGTGCATGCTGTATTGATAGCCCTGCGGGAAGGTCACGCCCAGGTAGGTCTGCGACGCCACATCAGCGGACACGCCCATCTCTTCCTCGGCGCGGCAGTAGGCAGTCTGCAGGTCGTCGTAGCTGATCGGCCAGTCGACCCCGACCTTGTACTTGCTTTGCATACGAAAGTCGTTGGGCAACAGGCGCAGGGCCGTGCCCATCCAGTGCCACATGGTACCGCCGCCTACCCGCTCGTAGGTGCTGGCGAACAGTTGCTTGCCCGTTTGTACCAGGTAGCTCTTCTGCACCTTGTTCGGGTCGTCGCTGCCGGCGGTGATCAAGTCCTGGATAGTCGCTCGCGGGGCGAACTGTTTGGCTGGGGTCTGCTCGGACTGCTCCGGTGGGTAGGGCGACTCGGGCGCCTTGAGCACGGCCGTGTAGAAGCGCTCCAGGTACTCGCTGCGGTTGGGCGGTATCGCCGGGCCCGACTCGAGCACCAGCACTTTCAAGCCAGCCAGGCCCAACTGATAGGCCATGACGCTGCCGGCCATGCCGGCGCCCACGACGATTACATCGGCGGTTTCGATGTTCTGGGTGTTTAGAGTGCTCATGGCTGCTGCCCTGCCTTGGCGTCGACACCGGTGAATTGCTTGAGGGTCGGTGGCTGCTCGTTCCAGTAGCCGAAGTGGTACTGGCTGTAGCCCATAGGGTGAGATTGGGCGATCTTCCACGCCCAGCTTTCCTTGTAGGCCTGGTCAGAGACCACGCGAACGTCACCCTTGTGGGCGTTGCCCTGGTCATAAGGCTGGTACCAGCTGCCAAGCAGCCACAGCTTCATGATCGAGCGGGCACCCTGGGCGATCTGCGCGTCCGAACTGCCGAGTACGGCGCTGGCGATTTGCGCAGGCGTTTGGTCCTTGACGCTGGCGTACAGCGTCAGCAGGTTGCTGAACGCTGCGGTACCCATGCCTTGCTGGGCAGTGGCCAAGAACAGCGGCGGCAGGTTGATCGGGTCCACCGAAGGCGCCAGCAGTTTGGCTGACAGGCCAGTGAGCACAGCGGACAGGTCGATGAAGTTCTTCAGGTTCGGGTCGCTCATGGCATCACTCCTTGGCACCGGTGGATTGGGCACGTTCAAGCAGGAAGGTGAAATCGGCGAAACTGGTGCGCGGGGACTGGGTCACCCGGGTGGTCGCGTTGTTGTGGCACTCCATGCAACTGGATGAAGCTTGCGGCGTAGTGCCCTGGTTGTAGGTTTCCAGCGTGGCGTTGGCCAGGAAGTTCGGCGCAGGCGTGCCCAGCGGGTTGGTCGGCGACGGTACTTTGCAGTCATCGGCGGGGGCGGTTGGCCACTGGGTGCTGATCAACTGGTAGTTGGCCCAGACCGTGCCCTGGAGCGCGCCTTGCCACTGCGCGTTGAGCTGGTGGGTCGCGGCGGTGAGCGGGATTTCCCGTACGATCTGCGATGGTGCGGCCTTCTTCGACGGGTCCCACGGCCGCGCTGGCGGCTCATTCACCGGGCGGTTGCTGGCCTGGGCGTCGTAGAACAGGTAGGGGCCCTTGCGCTCGTTCATCGGTGTGGTCTCTTCCGGCACGTTGCGCACGTGCTCGAAGCTCGACCATACCCACTGCGGCGCTTCTTTGGTCTTGTGCACGATGTGCAGGCCGACCAGCCCGACCTTCTGCGCGCTGCACGACTCGGGGATCACCGCGCCTGTGTTCGGGTCGGTGTTGCCGGGGGTGTAGACCAGGGCGTCGACGGCGTGGAATTCCTGTGGATTGTCGTTGCCGCCAAGTACCTTCCAGGCCGACTTGACCATGATCGCGCCGACCTGCTTGTCATTTTGCGAGCCGCAGGAGAAGGCGATGCGGTTGTCGGCCTTGCTCAGGAACGCTTGCTGACCTTCCTTGCTGTAGAGACCCTTGCTGACGATGTCGTCGAACATCGGCTGGTTGACCATGATCGCGTTGCGCGTGTAGGTGCCGTTCTGGTCCACCAGCGGGCCGGTCTTGAACGGCTGGATGAATTCGTCGAGCACACCGGCGACCTTGCCCATCTGTTGCAGCACGGGCAGGTTCCCCTTGCCTTGGCAGGCGGCGGGTGGCGGCGTGTGCTGGTCCCAGGCGAGCGGCTTCTGGCCTTGGGGTAGGAAAATCGCGTAGCTCTCTTTCCACGACTCCCAAACCGTCTGCCCCGGCGCGCCGATTTTCGCCGAGGTGTTGGCGCTGCCGTCGGCGTTGGCGGGCCAGTTCAGGGCGACGAAAGTCTGCCACGACAGCACGTCGAAATCGTGTTGCAGGCTGTCCAGGGTGATGGGGGAGTTGGTCGTGACGTCGAAGGGAATCGCAGGTGACAGCACGGGTGGTGTGGCCGCATCGGCCATGGCGAGCGCGCTGGTGAAGCTTGCACCCAGGCACGCCAACCGTTTCAGGGTTATTTTCATTATCGTCTCCTCAGCAGGTAACGCGTCGGGACGATGAGGCGTACTGGCCCTTCATGGACCGAATATTCAGCGTTATTCCTGACGCTAGGCTGAAGGCTAGCCGTTGCGTCAGGCCCCTCAGGAATATCCGACTAAAGGTAGGGATAAGCAGGATCGTCGCACGGCGGCAGATGCACGCGCAGGCGATGGAGCAAGGTGCGGCAGGGGAATCGGATTTTGCCTTCAGGCGCTGCGTTATCGTTTGAGTTTTTCGCGAGCAAGCTCGCTCCTACAGAAGTGCCATATTCGGGTGTTATGGTTGGCGCTGACGATGGAGGACTGAACATGACATTGACTGTCGACACCTTGCTCGAATTGGCCATGGCTAACCCGATCAATGCGCAAATCACCGCGCGCCTGCCGGATCTGGGTGTGCAGCAGTGCATGCTCACGGCGGGCTGCCTGTTCCAGGCGGTGTGGAACCATCAGGCGAATCTGCCGGCTGCTCAGGGCGTGAAGGACTACGACGTTTTTTACTTTGATGAGGATGTGTCCTACGAGGCGGAGGACGCGGTGATTCGCCGAGCACAGGCGCTATTTGAGGACCTGGGCGTGAATGTAGAGGTCAAGAATCAGGCGCGGGTGCACCTTTGGTATGGGCAGCGGTTTGGCCGGCCTTATCCGCAGTTGTATTCGGCTCGGCAGGGGGTTGACCGTTACCTGGTGGCGGGTACGTGCATTGCGTTGGATATTGCCTCGGGCGAGGTGTATGCGCCTTATGGCTTGGAGGATGTGGAGCAGGGTGTCTTGCGCATCAACCCTTTGCATCCGGAGCCGGAGCTGTTTTTGCACAAGGCCAGGAGTTATCAGGCGCGTTGGCCGTGGCTCAAGATTGTCGAGCCTGGCTGAGCCCCAATGCCGGTCAGTTAAGACGCTGCGCTGTCCTGTGGCGAGGGAGCTGATTGTCTGCGCTATCTTAGGCCAGTAACCCGCCCAGTACACCGCAACCTATTACTACCAGCCATGGCGGCAGCTTCCACACCATCAACGCGACCAGTGCGAGTAGCGCCAACGCCACGTCATACACATTGAAAATCGCGCTGGTCCACACCGGCTGGTACAGCGCCGCCAACAACAGGCCAACCACCGCCGCGTTCACCCCGGCCAGCGCCGCCTGGGTGCGCGGGCTGCTGCGCAGGTTGGCCCAGAAGGGCAAGGCGCCGAAGATCAGCAGGAACGACGGTGCGAAGATCGCCAGCAGGGCGATCACGCCGCCAAGCCAGCCGCTCGGGGCATGGGTCATGGAGGCGCCGAGGAAGGCGGCGAAGGTGAACAGCGGGCCGGGCACGGCCTGGGTGGCGCCGTAGCCAGCGAGGAATACATCGTTGCTGACCCAGTCGCTGGGTACCACTTCGGCTTGCAGCAACGGCAACACCACGTGGCCGCCGCCGAATACCAGCGCGCCGCTGCGGTAGAAGGCGTCCACCAGCGCCAGCGTGGGGTTGAGCGCCCACGCGGCGAGGAGTGGCAAGGCCAGCAGCAACAACAAAAACAGCATCAACCACAGCGCTCCGGTGCGGCGGCTGATGGCGATGGGCAGCGCGTCGGGCTCGGCACTGCTCTCGGGTTTGAACAGCAACAGGCCGGCCACGCCTGCGACCACCATGACTCCGACTTGAGCCCAGGCGGAGGGTTGCAGCAGCACCACGCACGCGGCGCTCAACATCAACGCCCCCCGTAAAACGCCTCGGCACAGGTTGCGTGCCATGCCCCATACGGCCTGGGCCACCACCGCTACGGCGACGACCTTGAGGCCGTGCAGCGCGCCAGGGGGGAGGGCGCCGCCATAGTGGGCCAGCCCCAGGGCAAACAGGATCAGGGCGATGGCCGACGGCAAGGTGAACCCCGCCCAGGCTGCCGCCGCGCCCCGGTAACCCGCGCGGGACAGGCCCAACGCGATACCGACCTGGCTGCTGGCCGGGCCGGGCAGGAATTGGCACAGGGCGACCAGTTCGGCATAGCTGCGCTCGCTGAGCCAGCGGCGGCGGCTGACGAACTCTTGGCGAAAATAGCCCAGGTGCGCAATCGGCCCGCCGAAGGAGGTGAGGCCCAGGCGCAGGAAGATCAGGAACACTGACCAGGGGCTGCTGCGGTGATCGGCAAGCTTGGGCAAGGGGGCGTCTCGGGCAACGATGCTGGATGTTGGCGACCATAACCAATTTTCATGACGCGCAGAAGAGCGGGTATTTTGCTGCTCCCATTGAATTTATCCGCGGTTGCTTGAGTCACTCAAAGCAGTGCATTGTTTTTCCATCCACAGGACCTCAAGGACCGACCATGACCTTTTTCATCTTCCTGCTCGCCTGCGCCGCCGCCGCCAGTACCGGCGTGATCTTCAAACCCGGTGCCTGGTACGAATCCCTGGTCAAGCCCAGCTTTACCCCGCCCAATTGGCTGTTCCCGGTGGCATGGACGATCATCTACCTGCTGTTGGCCTGGGCCGGTTACCGCTTGACCCTGATCCCCGGCAGCGAAATGGTGTTGGCCTTGTGGGCGGCGCAGATTGCATTGAACACGCTGTGGACGCCGGTGTTCTTCGGTGCTCATCGGTTGTTCGCCGGGATGGTGATTATCGTGCTCTTGTGGCTCACCGTGGCAGCGATGGTGGTGCTGGCCGTGCGCCTGGATTTGATTACCGGGCTGATCCTGTTCCCGTATCTGGCGTGGCTATGCGTGGCTGCGGCGTTGAACTTCTCGATCCTGCGTAATAATCGCTGATGGCTTACCAGCATTGGCCCGCCAGCGAGCCCGAACTGGCCCAGATGCGCCGCTTCAATCAGAAACTGGCGTGGATGCCGCGCTTTAAAGTCCGCAACCGCGTGACGCCGCGCATGATCCAGGCACTGCTACGCGCCAGCCAGACGTTCAAGAAGGCGCCCGTGGTTGAGCTGAAAAGGCTGGGCACGGTGCCCGTGCGCATCTTGCGCCCCAGTGGCAAGCCCAAAGGCGTGGTGCTGGATATCCACGGCGGTGGCTGGGTGATCGGCAATGCGCAAATGGATGACGACCTTAACCTCGGCATGGTCAACGCGTGCGACGTGGCGGTGGTGTCGGTGGATTATCGGCTGGCGGTGGATACGCCGATCGAAGGGTTGCTGGACGACTGCCTGACGGCTGCGCGCTGGCTCCTGGCGGACTGCCCGGAGTTTGCCGGCCTGCCGGTGTTTTTCGTCGGTGAATCGGCCGGCGGGCACCTGGCGGCGGCCACCTTGTTGGCGCTCAAGCAATGGCCCGAGTTGCTCCAGCGGGTAAGCGGCGCGGTGTTGTATTACGGCGTCTACGATTTGACCGGCACGCCCAGTGTGCGCACGGCCGGGACGGGCACCTTGTTGCTGGACGGTCCGGGCATGGTCCAGGCGCTGCGCCTGCTGACGCCGGGGATCTGCGACGAGGCGCGCCGGCAGCCGCCGTTGTCCCCTTTGTATGGGGACTTTGAGGGGCTGCCGCCAGCGCTGATGTTCGTGGGCGAATTGGACCCGCTCAAGGATGACACCCTGCTTATCGCCGAGCGATGGGCAGCGGTTGAGGCCCATCTGTTGCCGGAAGCGGCCCATGGGTTTATTCATTTTCCGGTGGCGATGGCCGATCGCGTGTTGGCTTACGCTCGCCAGTGGATAACGGCTCGGATCCTTGGCGATGAGCGTTAGTATCGAGGCGGTGCAGGCCGCTGATATTCCCCAGGTGCTGAGCTTCGCTTTGCAGGCGCGTGATGAACTGTTTCCAACGCTCAGTGCCACCGGAGTACCCCAGGATCTGGCGCAGTTTGAAGCCATCTACCTTGAGGGCGGCGGGCGGTTTTTGATTGCCCGTGCCGAAGGTCGAATCGTTGCCGCAGTGGCTTATCGGCCCTACGACGGCCGCTTCCCGCAGTTGAACTACCAGGGGCGCAAGACGGTGGAAGTGGTGCGCCTGTATGTGCTCCCGGCAGTGCGCCGCCTGGGCCTGGCGGGCCGGTTGTACCGCTCGCTGGAGGCGCTGGCGCGGGCGGATGGCGTGGAGGTGATGTACTTGCACACCCATCCGTTTCTGCCCGGCGCGATTGATTTCTGGCGGCGGCAGGGGTTCGAAGTGGTGGATGTCGAGGCCGACCCGATATGGCAGACAACCCATATGCACCGACTTCTGTAGAACCAATGTGGGAGGGGGCTTGCCCCCGATGGCAGTGGGCCAGTCACCGATGTATTTGCTGACACTCCCTCATCGGGGCATAGGTATCTACACAACTTTGGTGCGACGCTGGACCTGTGGCGAGGGAGCTTGCTCCCGTGACGACCGGATAGCCGGCGCTGTTCTAACTGACGCAGCGCGATCCAAATGTGGGAGCTGGCTTGCCTGCGAAGACGGCCTGACAGCCGACCGGGATGTTGGATTTGACCGCGTACATATCCGTTATTTAGGTAACGGCCACTTAGGGTTCCGCCCTGACGGCGGCTCACTTTTGAAAAGCGCAAAAGTAAGCAAAACGCTCTTGCCCCACCACTCGGCACCTCGCTTAGGCTCGGTGTGCCCGTAATCCGACAGGGATTTGGGGGGCCGCCGCCACGCGCCATCCATGGCGCGGGGCGGCTAAACCGGCATCCCTGCCGGTTTACCCCCCAAATCCCTGTCGAATTCCGGCCAGCGTGGTTTAACGGGGCGCCTAAGATCAAAAGCAGATCAAGAGCGACTCGCTTCGCATCGTGGTTACCGTCCGCTGTTACAACCCACGGTTTCAGTTGGAGCGCAGGCGCAGGATCTGCGCACCGTCGAACGGGTCCGTCAGGTAATGCCCCTGCACCCCGAATGTCTCCTGCAAGCGCTGTGGCGTCAGCACCTCCAGCGGTGCGCCCAGCGCCACCAGTTCTCCGCGATCCAGTACGGCCAGGCGATCACAGGTCAACGCCTGATTCAGATCATGCAGCGCAATCAAGGTCGTCACCGGCAAGCCTTGCACGCCTTTGAGGATCGCCAGTTGATGCTGGATATCCAGGTGATTGGTCGGCTCGTCCAGCAACAAAATCTGCGGCCGTTGCGCCAGGGCGCGGGCGATGTGTACGCGCTGGCGTTCGCCGCCAGAGAGGCTGCGCCAGGCGCGTTGGCTCAGGTGGGTAGCATCTACGTCGTGCAGGGCCTGGTGCACGATGGCATCGTCTTCACGCGACCACGGGCTCAACGCAGACAGCCACGGCGTGCGGCCCAGGGCCACGGCGTCGAACACGCGGATGGCGTCGTCGGTGTCGGCCTGTTGCTCCACCACCGCCAGCTGTTGCGCGATGGTGCGGCGCGACAACTCACCGAGCGGCTTGCCACCCAGGCGAACATCGCCGCTGGCCGGCACACGTAATCCAGCCAGCAATTTGAGCAGGGTGGATTTGCCTGAACCATTGGGCCCGACGATCCCGAGGGTTTCACCCAACTGCACGTCCAGGTCAATGTCGCGCAGCAACTGCGCCTCACGCACTTTGAAGCCCAGGCCGCTGCAACTGAGCACGCTCATCGCGCATTCCTCCGGCCAATCAGGATCAGCGCAAACACCGGCGCGCCCACCAATGCGGTCACCACACCTACCGGAATCACCTGGCCCTTGATCAGGGTGCGCGACAGCACGTCCGCAGCGATCAAAAACAGCGCGCCACCCAAGGCGCTGGCCGGCAACAAGCGCGAATGCCCGGTGCCAAGCAACAGGCGCACCGCATGGGGAATCACCAAGCCGACAAACCCGATGGAGCCGACGATGGACACCATCACCGCCGTCACCAGCGCAGCGCAGGCCACCAGCACAAATTGCACGCGGCGCACCGGGATGCCGAGGGAGGCCGCCGAGTCGCTGCCGAAGGTAAACGCATCCAGTGCGCGACGGTGCCACAGGCACACCGCGAGCCCCACGACCGCCACCGGCACCGCCAACCACACCGACGGCCAGCGCACGCCGCTGAGGTTGCCCAGCAGCCAGAACATAATACCGCGGGCCTGTTCGGAGCTGGCCGACTTGGTGATCAGGAACGCGGTCAAGGCATTGAACAACTGCGAGCCGGCGATGCCCGCGAGGATGATCTGCCCGGTACCGCTGGACGAACCGCTGGCCCGCGCCAGCAGCGTCACCAGCGCAAACGCCGCCATCGCCCCCACAAACGCGCCTGCCGACAACGACACCAAACCACCGCCCACGCCAATCAAGGCAACGAGTACCGCGCCGGTTGACGCGCCGGCGCTGATGCCCAGCAGGTACGGATCGGCCAGCGGATTACGCAGCAGCGATTGCAGGATCACGCCGCACGTTGCCAACCCTGCGCCGCAGGCTGCGGCCACCAGGGCCCGGGTGAGCCGATAGTTCCACACCACGCCTTCGTCGATGGGGTCCAGCACGAAGCCCGCGCCCCAGAGTTTATTGGCGAGCACCTGCAGCACCACCTGCGGTTCGATGGCGGTTTCACCGATGGCGACGCCAGCAAGCAGGGCGAGCAACAGCAGCGCCAGGGCGAGTAGGCTGCGCATCATTGGCCCAGGTCGTAGCCGTCGATGGCGGCGGCCAGTTGTTCAAGGCCTTCGAAGGTGCGCAGGCTCGCCTGCAACGCCAGGGCGTCGAGGATGATGATGCGGTTGTTCTTGACCGCGTCCATGTTGCGGGTCACCGGGTCGCTGCGCAGGAAGGCGAGTTTCTTTTCATGGTCGTCGGCCGGGTAGCGGCGGCGGTCCATGCGAGCGATCACCAGGAAGGTGGGGTTGGCCTTGGCGATGGTTTCCCAGCCCACGGCGGGCCACTCTTCATCGGACTGCACGACGTTACGCAGGCCTAGGGTTTGCAGCATGAATTGCGGCACGCCCTTATGGCCGGCTACGTAAGGGTCGCTGGCCATTTCGGCGCTGGAGAACCACACCAGTGCGCTGGCCTGCTTCAAGCCTTTGCCCTGCGCCGTAGCGACGGATTTGGCCAGGCGCGCCTTGAGTTCGTCGGCCAGTTGTTGGCCGCGATCCTGTACGTCGAAAATCTGCGCCAGTTGCTGGAGGCTCTGGTAGATCGTCTCGATGCGAAAGGGCTCCAACCGGGTGCCATCGGCGCCCACCAGGTTGTCCTTGCCTTCGCAGTCGGACGGCAACAGGTAGGTGGGGATCTTCAGTTCATGAAACTGCTCACGGGTGCCGACCACGCCTTGGGGGCCCACCACCCATTCCAGCTCGGCGGCCACCAGTTGCGGGCGCTTGGCGAGTACGGCTTCGAAGCTTGGCTCGTTGTTGGCCAGGCGCTCGATGCGGTCGTCCTGGGCCTTGTACTGCGCCGCCACGTTGTTGAACCACAGCGAAGTGCCGACCACCTTGTCGCCCACGCCCAGGGCGTAGAGCATCTCGGTGGCAGCCTGGCCGATGGTCACGCTGCGGGCGGGGGCGTGCTGGAAGGTCAGGGTGCTGCCGCAGTTTTGCACGGTCAACGGGTACTGAGTGGGCGCGGCTTGCGCCAGGGCACACATACCCAAGCCTGCGATCAGGGCGGTAACGCGTGGCAGCATGAGGCGATCTCCTTGTGAACCGTAGGTGCAGCAGGGGAGGTACGGCTCGGAAATACGCCCATGGACGCTGCTGATGGGCAGGGCCAGGATGTCCTTCCCGGACACCCCGCCGGTTAGTGAATTAGCTGGGCCGGCAGGTCTCCTGACTGATGCGTCGTCGCCTTGCTCCCGCCTTCCCGGACGCGGTCCAGTGGCAGTGGGGAGCAGGCTCGGCATCTACAGTTGCGGGGGCAGTTTCGGTTCACGTCGCGTGCGGCGTTTCGAATTCCCTGTTAGTCCCATACGGGAACCGGCGGCGATATGGTAAGCGATCACACCCTGTAGGCGCGAATCAGAGTCGAATATCTTGCGGCCCGCGGATCAGCGCTTCGATCCGGGTGCCTGTGGCGCGCTCTTCGTTGCTGAACCCGTCGTAGTCGGCCAGGTTGGCGAAGCGGATGCCGGTCAGTTGTTCGATCGCAATCACACTGCGCTGGTAGGTGCGAAGCGGGCCGAATACCAGGTCGAGTTGGCCCAGCTCGCGGCTTTGGTCAATCATGTAGGCGCTGGCGGACGGTTTGCCATCGTCGCTGAGGTAGGCCACTACTTTCCAGAACGCCCTGGGGATTTTTACGCCACGGTAAAGTCGGTCGTCATCGGCGAACACTGGCCCGGTAAATACCGTGGCGCGGGCTTTCCAGCGCTGGGTGTTGTCGAGAATGTAGTCTTCGAGTTCCAGCCAGGTCTTCTGGTTGAAGCCGCTCATCTGGGGCGAGCAGTTGGTGAAGTGAAAGGTGTCGAAGTTGGCGGTGTTCGCCTCGTCGCCCCAGTTGGGGTCCTGGCGCCGTACCAGGTGGCCGCGGTCCAGGCCATTGCCGGCATAGAGGTCTTCACCTGCTTGGGCGTCCAGAGGCAGGCGGCCATCGTAGGCCCAGGCGTCGTTGCTGCGCGTGATGTCCACATGCTTGGCGCCGTCGATATTGACCCCCACGTAGAGCGCCAATCGCCGGGAGCGCGACATGGTGATGGAGAAATGCGTGTAGTCCAGACGCTTGGGTTGCACGTCGCTTGCCAGCGGCTCGCCAACCGTGGGCCATGGCACCACGAAGTCGCTGAGGAAATCGTCGGCATAGCCCGCGCGGTTTTTGAAGTCCTTGGCCGCTGTGACACGCGGCGTCGCGGTTCTGGCTTCCAGCAGGCTGGGGCTGGCTGCGACCAATGGGCGCAGGTCGGCGAGCCTTGGGCGGTGGGAAAGGTCGATTTTGGCTGTGCGGGCGGGCATGGGCATGTTCCTTATGGGCCTCGGATAAACACCACTGAAACACAAACTCATGACAATTTGGCCCAGGTGGCGAACACAGGGCTATCCTGAAAACCGTTACCCGGACGTTCATCACACGCCAAAAAGGAGCCAGCTCATGTGTGTTCGCCAACCGCGCAACCCGATTTTCTGCCTGATCCCACCGTACATGCTCGACCAGATCGCCCGCCACGGGGATAAAGCCCAGCGGGAGGTCGCATTACGCACGCGCGCCAAGGACAGCACGTTCCGCTCGTTGCGTATGGTCGCGGTACCCGCCAAGGGCCCGGCCCGCATGGCGCTGGCCGTGGGCGCCGAGAAACAGCGCTCGATCTACAGCGCCGAAAACACCGACAGCCTGCCTGGCAAGCTGATTCGCGGCGAAGGGCAGCCCGCCAGTGGCGATGCCGCAGTAGACGAAGCCTATGACGGCCTGGGCGCCACCTTCGATTTTTTTGACCAGGTATTCGACCGCAACTCCATCGACGATGCGGGCATGGCGCTGGACGCTACGGTGCACTTCGGCCAGGACTACAACAACGCGTTCTGGAATTCGACCCAGATGGTGTTCGGCGATGGCGACCAGCAGTTGTTCAACCGCTTCACCGTGGCGCTCGACGTCATTGGCCATGAGTTGGCCCATGGCGTGACCGAGGATGAGGCCAAGCTGATGTACTTCAACCAGTCCGGCGCGCTGAACGAGTCGCTGTCGGATGTATTCGGTTCGTTGATCAAGCAGTACGCGCTGAAGCAAACGGCCGAGGACGCCGACTGGTTGATCGGCAAGGGGCTGTTTACCAAAAAGATCAAAGGCACCGCTCTGCGTTCGATGAAAGCCCCGGGCACCGCCTTTGATGACAAGCTGCTGGGCAAAGACCCGCAGCCGGGGCATATGGATGATTTTGTGCAAACCTACGAGGACAATGGTGGCGTGCATATCAATTCCGGCATTCCCAACCACGCGTTCTATCAGGTGGCCACCAAGATTGGCGGGTTCGCCTGGGAGCGTGCAGGGCGGATCTGGTATGACGCACTGCGCGATTCGCGGCTGCGGCCCAATTCCGGCTTTTTGCGTTTTGCGCGTATCACCCATGATATTGCCGGTCAGCTTTATGGCGTAAACAAGGATGAGCAGAAGGCGGTCAAGGCAGGCTGGAAAGCGGTGGGCATTAACGTTTGACGAAGCCGCCTGTGCGGCGAGGAACAGCCATGCGAATTTCAATCAAGGAAAGCGGCGGGGCGGCGTTTTTTCCAGGGTTGGCCAAACCGCGCAGCGTCGAACTGGACGCGTTGCCCGAGCAGGACCAGCAGGAGCTGCGGCAACTGATCGAAGACTCGGGTTTCTTTCGGTTGCCGCAAAGCACTCGCCCTGAACCAGGCAACCCCGGCCAGGTGCATTACACCCTGACAGTGACGGAGGGAGCGCGCGAGCACACGGTCTGTGTGCTCGCGCCGGTAAAACCCCAGGCCCTGGATGGTTTGGTGCAGTGCGTGCGACGACATATTAATTGTTGAGCGCCAAGGCTGGCAGGCTACTTACGATCCAGCCACACCGTCTGGGCATTGCAGAACTCGCGTACACCGAAGTGCGACAGCTCGCGGCCGAACCCGCTTTTCTTCACGCCGCCAAACGCCACCCGAGGGTCCGACACGCTGAACGCGTTGACGAAGACCCCGCCGGTTTCCAGCTGGTCGGCAATCGCTCGCGCCTTTGCCGCGTCGGCCGTGAAGATGCTGGCCGTCAGGCCGAACTCGCTGTCGTTGGCCAGGGCCACGGCGTGCTCGGCGTCGCGGGCGGTGATGATCGACGCCACGGGGCCGAACAGTTCCTGTTTGAACGACGTCATTTGGTCGGTGACGTCGGCCAGGACGGTCGGTTCGTAGTAATTGCCCGCGCCCGCGACTTTATGGCCACCCAACAGCAGCGTGGCGCCTTCTTCCAGGGTCGCCTGGACCTGGCCGTGCAGTTCGTCACGCAGATCAAAACGCGCCATGGGGCCGATATAGGTGGCGGTCGAGGTGGGTTCGCCCATCACCAGGGCGCGGCTGGCTTCCAGGAATTTGGCAGTGAAGGCTTCAACCACGCCCGCTTCGATGATCAAGCGCTTGGCGGCGGCGCAGACCTGGCCGCTGTTCTGGAAGCGGCCGATGACGGCAGCTTGTACGGCGGCGTCGAGGTCGGCGTCGTTGAGCACGATAAACGGGTCGGAGCCGCCCAGTTCCAGCACGCATTTTTTCAACGCGGCCCCGGCCTGTGAGCCGATGGCGATACCGGCGCGCACGCTGCCGGTGAGCGTCACGGCGGCGATGCGCGGGTCGGCGATGGCGGTGGACACGCCGTCCTGGGTCACGTTGATCACTTCAAACACGCCTTCGGCAAAACCGGCTTTGCGCAGCGCTTGCTGGATCAGGTAGGCGCTGCCCATTACGTTGGGCGCATGTTTGAGTACATAGGTGTTGCCGGCGAGCAGGGTCGGCACGGCGCCGCGCAGCACTTGCCACACCGGGAAGTTCCACGGCATCACCGCGAGAATCGGGCCCAGTGGGCGGTATTCGATCCGGGCGCTGCCGTTGTCCACCAGGGTGGGCTCCGGGGCGAGCATGGCCGGGCCGTGGGCGGCGTACCATTCGCTCAGTTGCGCGCACTTTTCGATTTCGGCGCGGGCCTGGGCGATGGGTTTGCCCATTTCCAGGGTGATCATCTGCGCCATGTCTTCAGCTTGCTCACGCAGGGCGGCAGCCAGGGCCAGCAGATAGTCGGCACGCTGGTTCACCGGGGTGTGGCGCCAGGTACGGAAGGCTTCGGTCGCGCGAGTGAGGGCGGCATCCAGTTGTGCTGCGCTTTCATAGGGGTAGCTGGCAACGGTTTCACCGTTGGCGGGGTTGATCGACAAGGCGTGGGTCTGGTGGGAAATAGCGTTGTTCATGGCACCGTCCGGCTGAAAGAGTGAATGATGGCCAGCGTACGGGGCTGTATATTTTCTGGAAACTGAATAATATTAAGCGATACGTTCATGAATGGAGAATGACTTGGATCTGGTGCAGCTGGAAATCTTCAAGGCCGTTGCCGAACAAGGCAGCATCAGCGCCGCCGCGCAGTTGATTCATCGGGTGCCGTCGAACCTCACCACGCGCATCAAGCAACTGGAGCAGGATTTGGGCGTGGAGTTATTCATCCGTGAGAAGAGTCGCTTGCGTTTGTCCCCGGCGGGGTGGAATTTCCTTGGCTACACGCGGCGTATTCTCGATCTGGTACAGGAAGCCCGCGCCACGGTGGCGGGGGAGGAGCCCCAGGGCGCCTTTGCCTTGGGCTCGCTGGAGAGCACGGCGGCCGTGCGTATCCCGGCGTTACTAGCGGCGTATAACCAGCAATACACCAAGGTGGAGTTGGACCTGAGTACGGGCCCCTCGGGCACCATGATCGAAGGCGTACTGTCGGGCCGGCTGACGGCGGCCTTTGTTGATGGCCAGGTGCTGCATTCCACGCTGGAGGGTGTGGCGGTGTTTGAGGAGGAGATGGTGGTGATTGCGCCACTGCATCACGCGCCGATCACCCGCGGCCAGGATGTGAATGGCGAGAACATCTATACGTTTCGCTCCAACTGCTCGTACCGGCATCACTTCGAACGCTGGTTCTCACAGGATGGCGCGGTGCCGGGCAGGATCTTCGAGATCGAGTCGTACCATGGCATGTTGGCCTGTGTCAGCGCCGGGGCCGGGCTGGCGCTGATGCCGCGCAGTATGCTGGAGAGTATGCCGGGGTGTGCGGCGGTGAGCGTGTGGCCGCTGCCCGACACATTCCGTATCTTGAATACCTGGCTGATCTGGCGGCGGGGCACGGTATCGCAGAGTTTGAACAGCTTTGTAAAACTGCTGGAAGAACGCAATCTACCAGCACCGTAGATCAAATGTGGGAGCTGGCTTGCCTGCGATAGCGGCGGTTCAGTTAAAGATTCATTGAATGACACACCGCTATCGCAGGCAAGCCAGCTCCCACAGGTGTCTTACATCAGCCGCCAAATTGCAGGGTGCCCATCGCCAGTTTGGCCATGATCGCCGTTGCACCCAGTTGCACCAGCCATAAAGCCAACCCTCCAAGAAATACACCTAACGCCACTTGCAGCACCAAACTTTTCTGGCGCTTGGCTTGCGGTGCGCGTGGGGCGTAGTCGTGCAATTCGTCGCGGTCGGCGCGCAGATCCAGGTCATCGTTTCTCATAGGGTTCTCGCAGCAAGGAGGCAGTCGGCGTTCAGTCTAGTGTGTTCGCCAATAAAAAGGGGGAAGCCATTGGCTTCCCCCTTCGTCTAACGCTTGCCGGCTTACAGCACCTCGACAATCGCCTTGGTTACCGCGCCAATGTTCGACTGGTTCAGCGCCGCTACACAGATACGCCCGGTATCCAGTGCATAGATGCCAAACTCGGTACGCAGGCGGGTGACTTGCTCAACGGTCAGGCCGGAGTAGGAGAACATCCCGCGCTGGCGACCGACGAAGCTGAAGTCATGACCTGGCGCAGCCTTGGCCAGCTCGGCCACCATCTGCTCGCGCATACCGCGGATGCGCAGGCGCATTTCGGCCAGTTCGGCTTCCCATTGGGCGCGCAGCTCAGGGTTGTTCAACACTGCGGCAACGATGGCTGCGCCGTGGGTTGGCGGGTTGGAGTAGTTGGTGCGGATCACGCGCTTGACCTGGGACAGGATGCGCGCGCTTTCTTCCCTGGACTCGCTGACGATCGACAGCGCGCCTACGCGTTCGCCATACAGCGAGAACGACTTGGAGAACGAGCTGGACACAAAGAAGGTCAGGCCCGACTCAGCGAACAGGCGCACTGCGGCGGCGTCTTCGTCGATGCCGTCGCCAAAGCCCTGATAGGCCATGTCGAGGAACGGCACCAGGTTCTTGGCCTTGACCACGTCCAGCACGTCTTGCCAGTCGGCCGGGCTCAGGTCGACGCCGGTCGGGTTGTGGCAGCAGGCGTGCAGCACCACGATGGACTGTGGTGGCAGGGCGTTGAGGTCTTCGAGCAGACCGGCGCGGTTCACGTCATGGGTGGCCGCGTCGTAGTAACGGTAGGTCTGCACCGGGAAACCGGCTTTTTCGAACAGCGCCTGGTGGTTTTCCCAGCTTGGGTCGCTGATGGCAACAACGGCGTCGGGCAGCAGTTGCTTGAGGAAGTCGGCGCCGATTTTCAGCGCGCCAGTGCCGCCGACGGCCTGGGCGGTAATCACACGGCCGGCACTCAGCAGGGGCGACTGCGCACCAAACAGCAGCTTCTGCACGGCCTGGTCGTAGGCCACGATACCGTCGATCGGCAAGTAGCCACGGGCGGCGTGTTGCGCCACGCGAATGGCTTCCGCATCGGCAACGGCACGCAAGAGTGGAATTTTCCCCTCCTCGTTGCAGTAAACGCCCACGCCAAGGTTGACCTTGGTGGTTCGTGTATCGGCGTTGAATGCTTCGTTGAGGCCCAGGATAGGATCGCGTGGTGCCATTTCGACAGCGGAGAACAGGCTCATTTTTGCGGCAGCTCTATGGGGGAAGGGAGGGACGTGTCGCGCTCCAGCCGAATGCACTAGAGCGGTGCACAAACGGGGAGCTAGTATAGAGGCCATCACCGCGCAGGGCGACAGCCGAAATGGCTTTTCGGCCAAGTTTTTCGGTTTATTTGCTGACCGTTAGTCTTATTGCAACCTTGAAGGGAAAGGACATGTAGGACGTCAGCCTTGAAACCCGTCACATTCGCCACCACTTCTACAGCTATCATGGTTTTTTCCTGCAACCTGCGATGATTATTCGCGGGTTGCTGAGCTATTTCGTCCCTGGCGGTGTCGAGTCTGGGGTGACTTCACGAGGTACGTTATGTCGGATTTCCAGCTCGTTACCCGTTTTGAACCCGCCGGCGATCAACCGGAAGCCATTCGCCAGATGGTCGAAGGCATCGAAGCCGGCCTGGCGCACCAGACGCTGCTTGGGGTGACCGGTTCCGGCAAGACCTTCAGCATCGCCAACGTGATCGCCCAGACCAACCGCCCGACCCTGGTGCTGGCGCCGAACAAAACCCTGGCCGCGCAGCTTTACGGCGAGTTCAAGGCGTTCTTCCCCAACAACGCGGTTGAGTACTTCGTTTCCTACTACGACTACTACCAGCCCGAAGCCTACGTGCCGTCCTCCGATACCTTTATCGAGAAGGATGCATCGATCAACGACCATATCGAACAGATGCGCCTGTCGGCGACCAAGGCGTTGCTGGAGCGCAAGGACGCGATCATCGTCACCACGGTGTCGTGCATCTACGGTCTGGGCAGCCCCGAAACCTACCTGAAGATGGTGCTGCACGTTGACCGTGGCGACAAACTCGACCAGCGCGAACTGCTGCGCCGCCTGGCGAGCCTGCAGTACACCCGTAACGACATGGACTTCGCCCGCGCCACCTTCCGGGTGCGCGGCGATGTGATCGACATCTACCCGGCCGAATCCGACCTGGAAGCGATCCGCATCGAGCTGTTCGATGACGAAGTCGAAAGCCTGTCGGCCTTCGACCCGTTGACCGGCGAGGTGATCCGCAAGCTGCCACGCTTTACCTTCTACCCGAAAAGCCACTACGTGACCCCGCGTGAAACCCTGATGGGCGCCATCGAGGGTATCAAGGTCGAGTTGGCCGAGCGTCTGGAGTACCTGCGTTCCAACAACAAGCTGGTGGAAGCCCAGCGCCTTGAGCAGCGCACCCGTTTTGACCTGGAAATGATCCTGGAGCTGGGCTACTGCAACGGCATCGAAAACTACTCGCGCTACCTGTCGGGTCGCGAATCCGGTGCGCCGCCACCGACCCTCTATGATTACCTGCCGCCGGACGCCTTGCTGGTGATCGACGAATCCCACGTCAGCGTGCCGCAGGTGGGGGCCATGTATAAGGGCGACCGCTCGCGTAAGGAAACCCTGGTGGAGTACGGCTTCCGCCTGCCGTCGGCGCTGGACAACCGGCCAATGCGCTTTGACGAGTGGGAGGCCATCAGCCCTCAGACCATCTTCGTATCGGCGACGCCCGGCAACTATGAAGCCGAGCACGCTGGTCGCGTGATCGAGCAGTTGGTGCGACCTACTGGCCTGGTGGACCCGGAGATTGAAATCCGCCCGGCGCTGACCCAGGTTGACGATCTGCTGTCGGAGATCAACAAGCGTGTGGCCCTGGAAGAGCGGGTGCTGGTTACCACATTGACCAAGCGCATGTCCGAAGACTTGACCGACTACCTGGCCGACCACGGCGTGCGCGTACGCTACCTGCACTCGGACATCGACACTGTGGAGCGGGTAGAGATCATCCGCGACCTGCGCCTGGGGACCTTCGATGTGCTGGTGGGGATCAACCTGCTGCGTGAGGGCCTGGACATGCCCGAAGTGTCGCTGGTGGCTATCCTGGATGCGGACAAGGAGGGCTTCCTGCGCTCCGAGCGCTCGTTGATCCAGACCATCGGCCGGGCGGCGCGTAACCTCAATGGCCGGGCGATCCTGTATGCGGACCGCATCACCGGTTCCATGGAGCGGGCGATTGGCGAGACCCAGCGGCGTCGCGACAAACAGATTGCGTTCAACCTGGAACACGGCATCACCCCCAAGGGCGTGTTCAAGGATGTTGCCGACATCATGGAAGGCGCCACCGTGCCAGGCTCGCGCAGCAAGAAGCGCAAGGGCATGGCCAAGGCTGCCGAGGAAAGTGCCAAGTACGAGAACGAACTGCGCTCGCCGAGTGAGATCACCAAGCGGATTCGGCAGTTGGAAGAGAAGATGTACCAACTGGCGCGGGACCTGGAGTTCGAGGCGGCGGCGCAGACGCGGGATGAGATTGGCAAGTTGCGCGAGCGCCTGTTGGCTGTTTGATTTGCGTTGATTGGGCTGGCCTCATCGCGGGCAAGCCTGGCTCCCACATTGATCTGTGAACGCGGTCAAAATGTGGGAGCTGGCTTGCCTGCGATGGCCGCGCCTCGGTTTTCCAGAAATCACCCAGGCTGTTACCATTCGCCCCTTGTTTCAATTTTCAGTTTTATCGCCCATTCGAGACCTGCCATGACCACCGTCCGCACGCGCATTGCGCCATCGCCTACTGGGGATCCCCACGTCGGTACTGCTTACATCGCCTTGTTCAACTACTGCTTTGCCAAGCAGCATGGTGGCGAATTCATCCTGCGGATCGAAGATACCGATCAACTGCGCTCCACCCGTGAGTCGGAACAGCAGATTTTCGATGCCTTGCGCTGGCTGGGCATTACCTGGGCTGAAGGTCCGGACGTCGGCGGCCCGCATGGCCCGTATCGCCAGAGCGAGCGCAGCGACATCTACAAGCAATACACCCAGCAACTGGTCGACATGGGCCACGCCTTCCCGTGCTTCTGCACCGCCGAAGAGCTGGACCAGATGCGCGCCGAGCAACAGGCCCGTGGCGAGACCCCGCGCTACGATGGCCGGGCGCTGCTGCTGTCCAAGGAAGAAGTGGCCGCACGCCTGGCGGCTGGCGAACCCCACGTTATCCGCATGAAAGTGCCGAGCGAAGGCGTGTGCGTGGTGCCGGACATGCTGCGCGGTGACGTCGAAATCCCGTGGGACCGCATGGACATGCAAGTGTTGATGAAGACCGACGGCTTGCCGACGTACTTCCTGGCCAACGTGGTCGACGACCATCTGATGGGCATCACCCATGTGCTGCGCGGTGAAGAGTGGCTGCCATCGGCGCCGAAACTGATCCTGCTGTACGAATACTTCGGCTGGGAGCAACCGCAGCTGTGCTACATGCCGCTGCTGCGTAACCCGGACAAGAGCAAGCTGTCCAAGCGCAAGAACCCAACGTCGGTAACGTTCTACGAGCGCATGGGCTTTATGCCTGAGGCGATGCTCAACTACCTGGGCCGCATGGGCTGGTCGATGCCGGACGAGCGGGAGAAATTCTCGTTGCAGGAAATGGTCGACAACTTCGACCTGTCCCGTGTCTCCCTCGGCGGGCCGATCTTCGATATCGAGAAGCTGTCGTGGCTCAACGGCCAGTGGCTGCGTGACTTGCCCGTGGAAGAGTTTGCCAGCCGCGTGCAGCAATGGGCGTTGAACCCCGAGTACATGATGAAGATTGCGCCGTTGGTGCAGGGCAGGGTAGAGACATTCAGCCAGGTCGCACCCTTGGCCAGTTTCTTCTTTGCCGGCGGCGTGAATCCGGATGCCAAGCTGTTTGAATCCAAAAAGCTCTCCGGCGACCAGGTTCGCCAACTGATGCAGTTGATCCTGTGGAAGCTCGAAAGCCTGCGCCAGTGGGAAAAAGATGCGATCACGGCCACGATCCAGGCGGTAGTGGAATCCCTTGAGCTGAAACTGCGCGATGCCATGCCGCTGATGTTTGCCGCGATCACCGGGCAAGCGAGTTCGGTGTCGGTGCTCGATGCGATGGAAATCCTCGGCCCGGACCTGACCCGTTTCCGCCTGCGCCAAGCCCTTGATTTGCTTGGTGGTGTGTCGAAGAAAGAAAACAAGGAATGGGAAAAGCTGCTGGGCGCCATCGCTTAAGCAGGCCGTTGCAGTGACGAAACCCCGGTTTTCCGGGGTTTCGTCGGTAAGTGATTGTTATCCCGGCAAAAAATTTTGAAAATTGTTGAAAATAAATTTGACACGTTTCCAAACCGCCATTAAGATTCGCCCCGTCCTCACCGATGAGGGGCTATAGCTCAGCTGGGAGAGCGCTTGCATGGCATGCAAGAGGTCAACGGTTCGATCCCGTTTAGCTCCACCAATTTACAGGTTCAAGGTTCCGGCCACACCGTCCTTGAATTGATCAGGTCTCAGCTCTGATCAGATGTACAGAAGGTTTTGTCCCCTTCGTCTAGTGGCCTAGGACACCGCCCTTTCACGGCGGTAACAGGGGTTCGAGTCCCCTAGGGGACGCCAGTTTCAACAAGCAGCTCGAAAGGTCTGCTGCGTCGCGAGACGAAAAATCCGGGGCTATAGCTCAGCTGGGAGAGCGCTTGCATGGCATGCAAGAGGTCAACGGTTCGATCCCGTTTAGCTCCACCAATTTTACAGGTTCAAGGTTCCGGCCACACCGTCCTTGAATCGATCAGTTCTCAGCGCTGATCAGTGTATAGAAGGTTTGTGTCCCCTTCGTCTAGTGGCCTAGGACACCGCCCTTTCACGGCGGTAACAGGGGTTCGAGTCCCCTAGGGGACGCCACGATTACCCGCTTTGCGGGATTTTTAAGGGTCATTCAATTATTGAATGGCCCTTTTGTTTGTCTGGCGTTTGGCCATTTTCTCGATTGATTCCATTTTTTTGTTCTGACCGGCGGTCGTACCTTTCGCTTGCGCAATATTATTATGGTAATAATATCCAACCCATGACAGACGGAGGCCTTGATGAGCGATAAAAAAGCGCAAACCCGCGAACGTATTTTGCAGGCTGCCAGCGCGGCATTGATCCAGCGCGGCCCGGCTGAGCCGAGTGTGGGGGAGGTCATGGGGGCGGCAGGGCTGACCGTCGGTGGTTTCTACGCGCACTTTGAAAGCAAGGACGCGTTGATGCTGGAGGCGTTCAGCCAGTTGCTGGCGCAGCGCCGGGCCTCTATCGACGATCTGGACACGCAACTCACCGGCGAAGAGCGTCGTGCGCTGGTGGCGGCCTTCTATCTGTCACGCAAGCATCGTGATTCAACCTCCCAGGCCTGCCCCTTGCCGGCCACAGTTGGCGAGATGGGTCGCTTGCCCGACGCATTTCGCGAGGTCTTGAGCGAGCACGTGGAACTGATGACTGCGCAGCTGGCCGACAGCCCTGAAGACATCGACAAGGCACTGGCGGACATGGCCTTGATGGTGGGTGGCCTGACGCTGGCTCGCGCACTGGGGCCGGGTGAGTTGTCGGACCGTGTAATCCGTGCGGCCAAGTCGGCGGTGCGCTGAAGAGGCGCGCCTCGACTGCCGCCGTCTACAGCAGCGGCAAACCGCCTGATACACTGCCCCGCCGACATCAATCGACTGGAGCAAGGCATGGGCTGGGATTTGGCAACGCCGTTTATCATCGATCTGCAGGTTGCGCCTGAAGACATCGACGGCCTGGGGCACGCCAACAACGCGGTGTACGTGTCCTGGCTGGAGCGTTGCGCCTGGCGCCATTCCCAGCGCCTGGGGCTGGACCTCACGGAATACCGTCGCCTGGATCGCGCCATGGCGGTGGTACGCCATGAGATCGATTACCTGGCGGCAGGCTATGAGGGCGATGAGTTGCAACTGGCCACCTGGATCGTCGACTGGGATCAGCGCCTGAAGATGACCCGTCGTTTCCAACTGGTACGCCCCCGCGACGGCGCGACGCTGCTGCGCGCACAAACCACCTTTGTGTGCATCGAGTTGTCCAGCGGCAAACCCAAGCGCATGCCTGCCGAGTTTATTGAAGGTTACGGTCCCGCCCTGACAGGGGGTTAACGGTCGCCGCCGGAAACCCAGTAAACTGCGCCACGATTTTTGTTGAGTGTTTTCCATGCAAATTGCTTTGGCGCCCATGGAGGGGTTGGTCGACAACATCCTGCGGGACGTGTTGACCCACGTGGGCGGTATCGATTGGTGCGTGACCGAGTTCATCCGTGTCAACGACCGCCTGCTCACCCCGGCCTATTTCCACAAGCTCGCTCCGGAACTGCTGCACGGTGCCCATACCGCAGCGGGTGTGCCGCTGCGTGTGCAACTGCTCGGCTCCGACCCGGTGTGCCTGGCCGAAAACGCTGCCCTGGCCTGCGAGCTGGGGTCTGAGGTGATCGACCTGAACTTTGGTTGCCCGGCCAAGACCGTCAACAAGTCCCGGGGTGGCGCGGTGCTGCTCAAGGAGCCGGAGCTGCTCAACCAGATCGTCGAGCACGTGCGCCGTGCCGTGCCCGCCCACATTCCCGTGACCGCCAAGATGCGCCTGGGCTTCGATAGCCCGGATGGCGCGCTGGTATGCGCCACCGCGTTGGCCGAGGGCGGTGCTGCACATATCGTCGTCCACGCGCGCACCAAAGCCGATGGCTACAAGCCGCCGGCCCACTGGGAGTGGATCCCGCGGGTGCAGGACGTGGTCAAGGTGCCAGTATTTGCCAATGGTGATATCTGGAGCGTCGAAGATTGGAAGCGTTGCCGTGAAATCAGTGGCGCCGAAGACATCATGCTCGGCCGTGGCCTGGTGGCGCGTCCTGACCTGGCAAGGCAGATTGTGGCGGCCAAGGCCGGTGAGGAAGTGGTCGAGATGACCTGGGCGCAGATGCAGCCGATGCTTCAGGAGTTCTGGCGCCAGTCGGTGGCGCAACTGACTGAAAAACAGGCACCCGGCCGCTTGAAGCAATGGCTGGCGATGCTGACGCGCAACTACCCGCAGGCAGTGGAGCTGTTCACCGCGCTGCGCCGCGAGACCGACCTGCAATGCGTCAGCCGTCTGCTGGGCATGCAGCATCCGGTCCCGCTCGACCCTGTTCCAGCAACCGCCTGAAGCCTTCTATCGGCAACGGACGGCTGTGCAGATAACCCTGGAATAAATGGCAGCCCAGCTTTTGCAGGAACGCCAGTTGCTCCGGGGTTTCCACGCCCTCGGCGATCACGTCCAGGTTCAAGCTGCGCGCCATGGCTACGATGGCGCGGATGATCTCCGCGTCATTAGGGTCGTGGGTGGCATCGCGTACGAATGACTGATCGATTTTCAATGCATCCACCGGCAGGCGCTTGAGGTAGGTCAGGGATGAGTAGCCGGTGCCGAAGTCATCCATTGCGAAGCTCACGCCGAGCTTTTTCAGGCGACGCATCTTCGCCACGGTATCGTCCAGGTTCTGGATCACGATGCCTTCGGTGATCTCCAGTTTCAGCAGGCTGGAGGGCAGTTGATGCTGCTTGAGGCTGTGTTCTACCCGTTCCACAAAGTCGTTTTGGCGAAACTGCCGCGGGCTGATATTCACGCACAGGCTGAAATTGAGCGGGTCTACCAGGCCGTCGGCAATCAACTGGGCAAAGGCGCCGCAGGCTTCATCGAGAATCCAGGTACCGACTTCCAGGATCAGGCCGCTGTCTTCCAATACCTTGATAAATTCCGTCGGCGACTGCGCGCCCAGTTGCGGATGTTGCCAGCGCACCAGGGCCTCGGCCCCCACAATCCGGTTGCCACGCGCATCCACCTGGGGCTGGTAATGCACGCTGAACTCGCCGCGTGACAAGGCCAGGCGCAGATCGGTCTCCATGCGCAGTCGCTCGCTGGCGGTTTTTTGCATGCTGTTGTGGAACATTTGTGTGGTATTACGCCCTGAATCCTTGGCGCGATACAGGGCGATGTCGGCACGCTTGAGCAAATCGGCTGGCGTGGTGCCGTGGTCGGGAATCAGCGCTACGCCGATGCTGGGCGTGACCTGCAAACGATGGCCGTCAAGGAACATCGGCTCCGACAGCAACTCGCGCAATGTATCGGCCAGGCTTTGCACCTGGTCGCTGACCTCCTGGCGCTTGCCCTCAAGACCGCTGAGCAGCACCACAAACTCATCGCCGCCCAGGCGTGCCACGGTGTCCTCCATGCGCACGCTGGCTTCCAGGCGTGCGGTGACGATTTTCAACACGGTATCGCCCACCGGGTGGCCGAGGGAATCGTTGATGTGCTTGAAGTGGTCGAGGTCGAGGAACAGCAGGGCGCCGCGCAGGTTGTGGCGCTTGAGCAGGGCGATCTGCTGGCTCAGGCGGTCCATCAGCAGTGCGCGATTGGGCAGGTTGGTGAGCGGGTCGTGATAGGCCAGGTGGCGGATCTGCGCCTGGGCGTTTTTCAGCAGGCTGACGTCTCGTGCGGTCAGCAGCAGGCAGGGGGTTTCATTCAGGGTGATCGGCTCGACCGAGACCTCCACCGCCAGCACCTCGCCTCGTTTGTTGTGCCAGAGCATTTCCAGATGATGGATGCGGCCCTTGATCTGCAACTCGGCCAATAATGCCGCGCGCTGGTTTTCATCGGCCCAGATGCCGATCTGGTACAGGGTCAGGCCGATGGCTTCTTCGGTGCGGTAGCCGGTCAGGCGGCAAAAACCGTCATTGACCTCCACATAACGGCCGGTGTCGCGTTCGGTGATGGAAATCGCGTCAGGGCTGGAGTGAAACGCCTTGGCGAACTTCTCTTCACTGGCCTTGAGGGCGGCTTCCGAGCGTTGCTGCTGGGTGATATCCCGAAGGGTGGTGACGATGCAGGGTTGGTCGCTGACCTTGATCAAGCGGCTGGAGATGACGCAGGTCAGGCTTTGGCCGTCCTTGTGATGCACCACGATGGCCACATTACTCAGGGCCTGTTCGCGAATCACCTGCTCGATGCGTTGCAGGCGCTTGCTGGAGTCGTCCCACAGGCCGATTTGTTCGGCGCTTTTGTCCAGTACTTCGGCGGCTGTCCAGCCAAAGGTCTGGGTAAACGCCGGGTTGATCTCGATAAAGGCGCCGCTCTCCAGGCAGGTCACGCAGATCGGGTCGGGGCTGGCCTGGAACAAGCTGGCAAATTTTTCCTCGGAGGCGGTGAGGCGTTGTTCGCGTTCGACCTGGTCGGTGATATCCAGCAAGGTGCCCGCCATGCGCAGGGGTTTGCCTGCTTCGTCGCGGTACAGGCGCGCACGGCTTTCCAGATAGCGTGGGCTGCCGTCCTCCAACTGCACGCGGTAGGTCAATTGGTAGTTGCCGTCCGGGCCTTCACGCAAGCTGCGGTAGGCATTGCGCATGCCCTCGCGATCCTGGTCGGACATCCCTTCGAAAAACGCATCGAAGGATTCATGAAAGGGCGCCGGTTCGAGCCCGTGCAGTTGGGCGGCGCGGGCCGAGCCGTAGAGCATGCCGCTGGGGATGTGCCAATCCCAGGTGCCCAGTTGCGCGGAATCCAGGGCCAGGTCGAGGCGCTCCTGGCTGTCCTTGAGCGCTTGCTCGGCATTTTTGCGCTCGGTGGTGTCCAGGAACGTGCTGATCAGGTAAGCCTCACCGTCCAGTTCCACCTTCTGGGCGCTGAGGGTGCCGTCGTGGATCTGGCCGTTGCTGGCGCAGAACTGCACCTCCATGGTGATGGGCTCGCCTTTGCGCTGAGTGGCCTTGACCAGCAGTGCACGCTGCTCCGGATGGCGCCACAGGCCCAGTTCCAGGGTAGTACGGCCGATGGCATCGGCCACCGGCCAGCCGAACAGCATTTCGAAATACTGGTTGGCTTCGCTGATCAAGCCATCGGCCTGGCGGGTCAGTAGCACCATGTTCGGGCATAAATGGAACAATGTGGCGAAGCGCTTTTCGGAGTGGCTGAGGGCGTGTTCGCGGTCGCGCTGATGGGTGATCTCGCGGATCACTCCGATCATGCGGCGCCGTCCGGCTTTTTCCGGCGCGAGGCTGCCGCTGATTTCCAGCCAGTGCAGGCTGCCATCGGGCCACTGGATGCGATGGTGCATGGCACGTTCGAACGGCTCTCCTGCCAGGACCGCGTGAAAACCACGCACCACCCGTGCGCTGTCTTGCGGGGCCAGCAAGTCAAGGTAGTCGAGGTCCTTGGGCAAGGGTTGATGCGGGTCAAAGCCGAATAACGCTTGAGTACCCCGTGACCAACTGATTCTTCCCGTGTCGATTTCCCAGCACCAGGCGCCCAGCCGGGCGGCATTCAGGGCTGCCAGCAATTGCGGGGCACTGTCCCAGCTTTGCTCCGCCGCTTGGGGGTCCAGGGCGTAGATGCGGGGCAGGGGAGGTACGGGGTCGCCGGGGTTGCGCATTGTCAATGGGCCTTGGCTCGGTGAGAAGACAGCGCGGTTTTCCGTGAAACCCGAGGCCGCACAGTGTCATGCCGGTAACCCTGGCAGATCGACCTGTGCATCCAGCAGGCTCATGAAAGCCCGCGCAGCGTTCGATAGCGTCCTTTCTGTATGCACGATATAGCCTAGCTGGCGACTGAGTTGTATGCCCGGCAAAGCGATACTTGCCACTTGATCATCGAGCATGGTGCGCGGCAACACGCTCCAGGCCAGGCCGATGGACACCATCATCTTGATGGTTTCCAGGTAGTTGGTGCTCATCGCAATATTTGGCGCAAGCCCCTGGGCTTCGAACAGGCGGCTGACAATATGGTGCGTAAAGGTGTTGCCGCCGGGAAACACCGCCGGGTGCCTGGCGATATCGGCCAGGCTGATGGAACCGTTGCTGATCAGGCTGTGTTCCGGCGCTACCACAAAGTCCAGCGGGTCATCCCATACCGGCGAGGCGCGCACCAGATGGTGGGGCTCGGGCGCCAGGGTGATTACCGCCACTTCGGCGCGACCATGGAGTATTTCTTCGTAGGCCACTTCTGAATCCAAAAACTGAATATCCAGTGCCACGTTTGGGTATTGCCGTGTGAAGGTGCGCAGGATCGGTGGCAGGCGGTGCAGGCCTATATGGTGGCTGGTGGCCAGAGTGAGGCGCCCGCTGACTTCCCCTGTAAGGTTGGTCAGGGCGCGGCGGGTGTCGTCCAGCACGTTGAGGATTTGATAAGCGCGCGGCAGCAAGGCCCGGCCGGCTTCGGTCAAGCCGACTTCACGGCCCAAGCGATCAAACAAACGCACTTTCAATTGCTGCTCCAGGCCCGCGATGCGTTTGCTGATGGCGGGCTGCGTCAGGTGCAGGCGTTCGCCGGCCCCGGAGAAGCTGCCGGTCTCGGCGATGGCGATAAAGGCGTTGAGGTTGGCCAGATCCATGGTGCTATTCCAGTTGGTAATCCAAAGCATAAAAAATATGAATTTGAGTTATTTAATGTAGCGCCATACCATCAGCCTCACAAGCCAAAGGGTTATTGAAAAGCCCGGCGTATAGAAACACCGCTGATGAGGACCGACTGATGGCCGGCAAAACGCTTTACGACAAGCTTTGGGATTCCCATGAAGTGAAACGTCGCGATGATGGATCGTCGCTGATCTATATCGACCGTCACATCATCCATGAAGTGACCTCGCCCCAAGCGTTCGAAGGCCTGCGACTGGCCGGGCGCAAGCCATGGCGCGTCGACTCCATCATCGCCACGCCGGACCACAACGTGCCGACCACTCCTGAGCGCAAGGGCGGTATCGAAGCCATTGCCGATCAGGTTTCGCGTTTGCAGGTGCAAACCCTCGACGACTATTGCGACGAATACGGCATCACCGAATTCAAGATGAATGACGTGCGTCAGGGCATCGTCCATGTGATCGGTCCGGAGCAGGGGGCGACCTTGCCGGGCATGACCGTGGTCTGCGGCGACTCCCACACCTCCACCCACGGTGCGTTCGGCGCCCTGGCCCATGGCATCGGCACCTCCGAGGTGGAGCATGTGTTCGCCACCCAGTGCCTGGTCGCCAAGAAAATGAAGAACATGCTGGTACGCGTCGAAGGCCAATTGCCGTTTGGCGTGACCGCCAAAGACATCGTGCTCGCCGTGATCGGCAAGATCGGCACCGCCGGCGGTAACGGCCATGCCATCGAATTCGCCGGCAGCGCCATTCGTGACTTGTCCATCGAAGGCCGCATGACCATCTGCAACATGTCCATCGAAGCCGGTGCCCGTGTGGGCATGGTGGCGGCGGATGAGAAAACCGTGGAGTACGTCAAAGGACGCCCGTTTGCCCCGCAAGGCGCCGATTGGGATGCCGCCGTCGAAGCCTGGAAAGACCTGGTGTCTGACGCCGATGCGGTGTTTGACACCGTGGTCGAACTCGACGCTGCGCAGATCAAGCCGCAAGTCAGCTGGGGCACTTCGCCGGAAATGGTCCTGGCCGTTGACCAGAACGTACCGGACCCGGCCAAAGAGGCCGACCTGGTCAAGCGCGGCTCCATCGAGCGCGCCCTGAAGTACATGGGCTTGAAAGCCAACCAGGCGATCACCGACATCCAGTTGGATCGCGTGTTCATCGGCTCCTGCACCAACTCGCGGATCGAAGACCTGCGCGCCGCGGCGGTGATCGCCAAGGGCCGCAAGGTTGCCTCGACCATCAAGCAAGCCATTGTGGTACCAGGTTCGGGCCTGGTGAAGGCGCAAGCCGAAGCTGAAGGCCTGGACAAGATCTTCCTCGAAGCCGGTTTTGAATGGCGTGAACCAGGCTGTTCGATGTGCCTTGCGATGAACCCGGACCGTTTGGAGTCGGGCGAGCATTGCGCGTCCACCTCCAACCGTAACTTCGAAGGGCGTCAGGGCGCCGGTGGCCGCACCCACCTGGTCAGCCCGGCCATGGCCGCCGCCGCTGCCGTCAACGGTCGTTTCATCGACGTTCGCGAATTGATCTGAGGAATACCCGATGAGAGCTTTTACCCAGCACACAGGTCTTGTAGCGCCGTTGGACCGTGCCAACGTGGACACTGACCAGATCATCCCCAAGCAGTTCTTGAAGTCGATCAAGCGCACCGGTTTTGGCCCCAACCTGTTCGATGAGTGGCGCTATCTGGACGTGGGCTACGCCTACCAGGACAACTCCAAGCGCCCGCTGAACAAAGACTTTGTGCTCAATGCCGAGCGCTACCAGGGCGCCAGTGTGTTGCTGGCCCGGGAAAACTTCGGTTGCGGCTCCAGCCGTGAACACGCGCCGTGGGCCCTGGAAGAGTACGGCTTTCGCAGCATCATCGCGCCCAGCTATGCCGACATCTTCTTCAACAACAGCTTCAAGAACGGCCTGTTGCCGATCATCTTGAGCGATGCCGAAGTGGATGAGCTGTTCCAGCAAGTGGAAGCGAATGTGGGCTATCAGCTGACCGTGGACCTGGCCGCGCAGACCGTCACCCGTCCGGACGGCAAGGTGTATCACTTTGAAGTGGATGCGTTTCGCAAGCACTGCCTGATCAACGGCCTGGACGATATCGGCCTGACCTTGCAGGACGGCGATGCGATTGCCGCGTTTGAAGCCAGGCACCGGGCGAGCCAGCCTTGGTTGTTTCGCGATGCCTGATTTGCGGTAACCGTGCGGGCCCCATCGCGGGCAAGCCCGCTCCCACATGGATCGATGTTCGCCTGAACACCTCGGTCAACTGTGGGAGCTGGCTTGCCTGCGATAGCGCCAGTGCAACCACCACAAACCCCAAGGAAAGCCACCATGACCACCACTGCCCATACCCAAGTCGTGCAAAAGCAATTCGGCGAGCAAGCCTCGGCCTACCTGAGCAGTGCCGTGCACGCCCAGGGCAGCGAATTCGCACTGCTGCAGGCCGAGCTGGCCGGGCAGGGCGCTGCACGGCTGCTGGACCTGGGCTGTGGGGCGGGTCATGTGAGTTTCCAGGTGGCGCCTCTGGTTAACGAAGTGGTGGCCTACGACCTGTCTCGGCAGATGCTCGACGTGGTCACCGCCGCCGCGAAAGATCGCGGCCTGGACAATATCCGCACCGTCCACGGCGCCGCCGAGCGTCTGCCGTTCGCCGATGGCGAGTTCGACTTCGTGTTCAGCCGTTATTCGGCCCACCACTGGAGTGACCTGGGCCTGGCCCTGCGGGAAGTGCGCCGCGTGCTCAAGCCAGGCGGGGTGGCGGCGTTTGTGGATGTCTTGTCACCGGGTAGCCCATTGCTGGACACTTACCTGCAAACCGTCGAAGTGCTGCGCGACACCAGCCACGTGCGAGATTACGCCGCCGCCGAGTGGATGCAGCAACTCAGCGAGTCTGGCCTGCATGTGCGTAACAGCCTGCGTCAGCGCCTGCGCCTGGAATACACCTCGTGGGTCGAGCGCATGCGCACGCCAGAGGTGCTGCGTGCGGCAATCCTTGAGCTGCAAAAGGCGATGGGCCAGGAAGTGCGCGATTATTACGAAATTCAGGCCGACGGCACCTTCAGCACCGACGTGCTGGTGGTCTTTGCCCAACGCTGATTGATTTTTCCCGACCTGCCCACGGGCGGGTCGCCTGATGAAATGAGGAACCCATGAGCAAGCAGATTCTGATTCTCCCTGGCGACGGTATTGGTCCGGAAATCATGGCCGAAGCGGTCAAGGTGCTGGAGCTTGCCAACGCCAAGTACAGTCTGGGCTTCGAGCTGAGCCACGACGTGATCGGCGGCGCGGCCATCGACAAGCACGGCGTGCCCCTGGCCGACGAAACCCTGGACCGCGCCCGTGCGGCCGACGCCGTGTTGCTCGGCGCGGTGGGTGGCCCGAAGTGGGACAAGATCGAGCGTGACATCCGCCCGGAGCGCGGCCTGTTGAAAATCCGCGCGCAACTGGGCCTGTTCGGCAACCTGCGCCCGGCAATCCTCTACCCGCAACTCGCCGATGCCTCAAGCCTCAAGCCGGAAGTGGTGGCGGGCCTGGATATCCTGATCGTGCGTGAGCTGACCGGCGGTATCTATTTCGGTTCGCCACGGGGCGTGCGCGAGTTGGAAAATGGCGAGCGCCAAGCCTACGACACGCTGCCGTACAGCGAGAGCGAAATCCGCCGTATCGCCCGGGTCGGTTTCGATATGGCCCGTGTGCGTGGCAAAAAGGTGTGCTCGGTGGATAAAGCCAACGTGCTGGCCTCCAGCCAACTGTGGCGCGAAATCGTTGAGGAAGTGGCCAAGGACTACCCGGACGTCGAACTGAGCCACATGTACGTCGACAACGCCGCGATGCAGCTGGTGCGTGCGCCCAAGCAGTTCGACGTGATCGTCACCGACAACCTGTTCGGCGACATCCTGTCCGACCAGGCGTCGATGCTCACAGGTTCGATCGGCATGTTGCCGTCGGCGTCCCTGGACACCCACAACAAGGGCATGTACGAGCCGTGTCACGGTTCGGCGCCGGACATCGCAGGCCAGGGCATTGCCAACCCGCTGGCGACCATTTTGTCGGTGTCGATGATGCTGCGTTACACCTTCAACCTGAGTGAAGCGGCCGACGCGATCGAGAAAGCCGTCAGCCTGGTACTGGACCAGGGCTTGCGCACCGGGGACATCTGGTCCCAGGGCTGCACCAAGGTCGGAACGCAAGAAATGGGCGACGCAGTAGTCGCCGCGCTGCGGAATCTGTAATCTCTCGGGCCCGCTTGCAGTTGTTGCTGCAAGGCGGCCCACTTTTTAACAAGGTGTAGTTGCGATGAAACGTGTAGGTCTGATCGGTTGGCGCGGTATGGTCGGTTCCGTGCTCATGCAGCGGATGCTGGAAGAGCAGGATTTCGATCTTATTGAGCCGGTGTTTTTCACCACTTCGAACGTAGGTGGCCAAGGGCCGTCCGTGGGCAAGGATATTGCCCCGCTCAAGGACGCCTACAGCATTGAAGAGTTGAAGACCCTCGACGTGATCCTGACGTGCCAGGGTGGCGACTACACCAGCGAAGTCTTCCCCAAGCTGCGCGAAGCCGGCTGGCAGGGTTACTGGATCGACGCCGCTTCCAGCCTGCGTATGCAGGATGACGCGGTGATCATCCTTGATCCGGTCAACCGTAAGGTCATCGACCAGCAACTGGATGCCGGCACCAAGAACTACGTGGGCGGCAACTGCACCGTCAGCCTGATGCTGATGGGGCTGGGTGGCCTGTTCGAAGCCGGCCTGGTCGAGTGGATGAGTGCCATGACCTATCAGGCTGCCTCTGGTGCCGGTGCGCAGAACATGCGCGAGCTGATCAAGCAGATGGGCGCGACCCATGCCGCTGTCGCCGATCAACTGGCAGACCCGGCCAGCGCGATTCTCGACATCGACCGTCGTGTAGCCGAAGCCATGCGCAGCGACGCTTACCCGACCGAGAACTTCGGCGTGCCATTGGCTGGTAGCTTGATCCCGTGGATCGACAAGGAACTGCCCAACGGTCAGAGCCGCGAGGAGTGGAAGGCCCAGGCCGAGACCAACAAGATCCTCGGTCGCTTCAAGAACCCGATTCCGGTGGACGGCATCTGCGTGCGCATTGGCGCCATGCGTTGCCACAGCCAGGCGTTGACCATCAAGCTGAACAAAGACGTGCCGATCGCTGATATCGAAGGCTTGATCAGCCAGCACAACCCTTGGGTCAAGCTGGTGCCGAACAACCGCGATATCAGCATGCAGGAGCTGAGCCCGACCAAGGTCACCGGCACCCTGAATGTACCGGTGGGCCGTTTGCGCAAGCTGAACATGGGGAGCCAGTTCCTCGGTGCGTTCACCGTCGGCGACCAGCTGCTGTGGGGCGCGGCTGAACCGCTGCGTCGCATGTTGCGGATTTTGCTGGAGCGTTGATCGCTTTCTTGCATTGAAGAACCCCGCGCTCTGGTGACAGGCGCGGGGTTTTTTATTGTTCTGTCGGGCACTATCGGGAGCAAGCTCCCTCCCACACTTGCCCTCCATTTCAAGGTTGGAGCTGGGTCGAATGTGGGAGGGGCTTGCTCTCAATAGCGCCATCAGCCACACCACAAGGCCCAGGCTAATTGCCTCACCCCCAGCCACCCGGTAAAGTGCCGCTCCCCCCTGCAATGCCCGAGGCAGCCCCCATGACCCAGACCTTCGAAATCGCCGTGATCGGTGCCACCGGCACTGTGGGTGAAACACTGGTGCAGATCCTCGAAGAGCTGGATTTCCCGGTAGGCACCCTGTATTTGCTGGCGGGCAGCAACTCGGCGGGGGCCTCGGTGCCGTTTCGTGGCAAGAACGTGCGGGTCAAAGAGGTCGACGAGTTCGATTTCAGCAAGGCGCAGTTGGCGTTCTTCGCAGCAGGCCCGGCGGTGACTCTGAGTTTCGCCTCGCGCGCCACGGCCGCTGGCTGTTCGGTAATCGACTTGTCCGGCGCATTGCCTGCCGAACAGGCGCCGCCAGTGGTGCCGCAGGCCAACGCCCAGGTGTTGAACGGTTTGAAAAAACCATTCCAGCTCGGCAGCCCAAGCCCGTCTGCCACCTACCTGGCGGTAGTGCTCGCGCCGTTGCGGGGTTTGGTGGATATCCAGCGCGTGAATGTCACCGCCAACCTGGCGGTCTCTGCCCAGGGCCGGGAGGCCGTCAGCGAGTTGGCGCGGCAGACCGCTGAGTTATTGAACGTGCGTCCACTGGAACCGAAGTTCTTCGACCGGCAAATGGCGTTCAACCTGCTGGCTCAAGTCGGTACGCCAGACGCCCAAGGTCATACAGCCCTGGAGAAACGCCTCGTACACGAGCTGCGTGCCGTGCTGGAAACACCTTTGCTAAAGATTTCCGCAACCTGCGTTCAAGCCCCGGTATTTTTCGGCGATAGCCTGACAGTGTCGTTGCAATTGGCTGCGCCGGTCGATCTGGCCGCGGTCAACCGTGCACTCGATGCTGCGCCGGGTATCGAGCTGGTTGAGGAGGGCGATTACCCAACGGCTGTAGGCGATGCGGTCGGCCAGGATGTGGTTTACGTAGGACGCGTACGTGCAGGTGTTGACGACCCCGCGGAACTAAATCTGTGGTTGACGTCAGATAACGTACGCAAGGGCTCGGCCCTGAACGCTGTGGAACTGGCGCAGTTGTTGATAAAAGGCCTTGTGTAAAAGATACTTGGCGGCAATTTGTAGATTGATTCTAGCCAGGCGCTATGCTTGGTCCCAAGTGAAACACAAGCGCGTCGGTGACCTATCGGCTCGCCATGCCTTATGGCAGCGGTTACCAACCTTCTCGCAGGGCGGGGAGCGTTCAGACAAAGGATGAGGCTATGGTTCAAGTTCGCAAACTGGTGTTAGCAATAGCGGCCGCCTCGGCGCTGTCCTCCGGTATGGCGCAGGCGCTGCAACTTGGGGAGATGACCCTCAACTCGAAGTTGAACCAGCCGCTGTCGGTGGAAATCGAATTGCGTGATGTGGGTGGCCTCACGGCGGCCGAGATCACTCCGAGCCTGGCTTCTGCCCAGGCCTTTGTGGATGCGGGCGTTGACCGCCAGGCGTTTCTCGATGACCTGACGTTCACCCCGGTGATCAACCCCGAAGGTCGCAGCGTGGTGCGCGTGACCTCCAGCAAGCCGCTGCCCGATTCCTATGTGCGCTTCCTGCTGCAGGTGCAATGGCCCAATGGCCGTTTGATGCGTGACTACAGCGTGCTGCTCGACCCGGCCAAGTTCGACCAGCCGGCACCGACTGCCGGCGCGCCGGCCAGTGCCGCACCTGCCGCCGGCACGCCCGCCCAGCACACCACCACGTCCCGCGACACCTTGTGGGAAATCGCCGCGAAGAATCGTAACGGCGCCTCGGTCCAGCAGACGATGCTGGCGATCCAGGCGCTCAACCCTGACGCTTTTATCGATGGCAATATCAATCGCCTGAAAACCGGCCAGGTCCTGCGCCTGCCGGATGCCACGCAAAGTACGGCGCTGGCGCAGCCTCAAGCGATCGCCGAAGTCAGCGCGCAGAACGCCGCCTGGCGTCAGGGCCGTCGTACCCCCAAGGGGCAAGTGGCCGGCAAGGCGCAGTTGGATGCGACCAAGCGTACCCAGGCCGGCAATGCGCCGACGAGCACCCAGGCCAAGGACAACTTGAGCCTGGTCTCGGCCGAAGCCGCCAAGCAAGGTACGAAGGGCAAGGCCGGTGATAACCGCGCGTTGAGCGACAAGCTGGCGATGACCCAGGAAGAGCTGGACACCACCCGCCGCGATAACGAAGAACTGAAGAGCCGCGCCGCCGACTTGCAAAGCCAGTTGGACAAGTTGCAAAAGCTGATTCAGTTGAAGAATGACCAGTTGGCTCGCTTGCAGGCGCAAAACGGTGAGCCGGCTACGGCTGCAATCCCTGCGCAGCTGGCAGGTGAGCCCGCAGCAGAGCCTGCGGCGCCCGTTGCAACCCCTGCACCCGCCGCTGAACCGCCCAAGCCGGTCGCGGCACCTGCTACCACCGAAGGCAAGTTCAATGACTTGCTGACCAACCCTATTATCCTCGGCATCATTGGCGGGGCAGGCATCCTGGTGGTGCTGCTGCTTCTGTTGCTGTGGGCGCGCCATCGCAATGCCCGCCGCGAAGAGGAAAAGCATCTGCGCATGGCGCGGGCGCTGGCCGAAGAGCCTGAGTTCACGCCCAATATTGACCAGGACCTGCCGCCTGACAGTTTTGAAGGCCTTGAAGTGCCGCCGCCGAGCGTCAAGCTGGGCGCCGCGCCAGCGCCTGCCCCGGTGGCTGAGCCGGTTGTCGTGCCGACTGTCGCTTCCGTGCTCGCACCCCTGGCCGTCGCTGTTGCCCAGGAGAACTCCAGCGATGCATTGGCTCAGGCCCAGTCCCATATCGACCGCGGCCACCTGAACCAGGCGGCTGATGTGCTTGAACAAGCCATCAAACATGAGCCCAAGCGCAGCGACCTGCGTTTGAAGCTGATGGAAGTCTACGGCCTGCAGAACGACAAGGACGGTTTCGTCACCCAGGAGCGCCAATTGGTCGCCAACGGTGAGAACCACGCCCAGGTCGAGCAGCTCAAGAGCCGCTTCCCGGCCATGGCCGTGCTGGCAGCGGGCGTCAGCGCCGCCGTGGCTGCTGCGGCTCTCGATGCGCAGTACGTCAAGGATTTGCTCGATGACAAGCCGGCGGCGGCTGAGCCGGCGGACACCTTCGACAACGATTTTGACCTTAGCCTGGATGAGCTGGAAGCTGCCTCGCCGGCCGAGATCGCCCGGGACCAGCAAACCTTTGAAGCGCTGCTGCAACAACAGACTGAGGCCAAGGCCGATGCGCAGGATCTCTCGGACTTTGACCTGGACCTGCAACTGGATCCGCCAGCGTCGAAATCCGATGACGACTTTCTCTCGGGACTTGAGGAGCAGATGAAGGACGTGCCGCCTGTCGAGCCGCCCACCCTGACACCTGCCGCGCTGGACGAATTCGAGTTGCCGGAAGACTTTGACCTGTCCCTGGCTGATGAGCCGACGGCCCCGGCAGCCAAGCCCGATGCGTTTGCCTCGGAACTGGACGACGTCAATGCCGAGTTGGACCGATTGTCCCAGAGCCTGGAGCACCCGCCGATCGAGCCGACTTTCACGGCCGAGGATGCCGCGCTGGGCGGTGATGATGAACCGGATTTCGATTTCCTCTCAGGCACGGATGAAGTCGCTACCAAGCTCGACCTGGCCCAGGCTTACATCGACATGGGTGATGCCGATGGCGCTAAAGACATCCTTGATGAAGTCTTGGTCGAAGGCAACGAAGACCAGCGTGGCGAAGCCAAGGAAATGCTCGGCCGAATCTAAAGCCAGGCGCTATAACAGTGCGGGAGGGGCGGTGCGACGATTCGACTTGCTCCCTCCCACATTTGTTTGGCATCGATCCATAACAAAACGCCCGTCAGGCATCCGACGCCTTTATAATGCCCGCCTTTGCGCAACTCATCAGGCTCTCAGTTCTTGGCAAATATAGATAACGCGGCCGCCGAAATGGCGGCCGCCGGCTTTTACCGCATCGCCCTGGGCGTGGAATACAAAGGCTCGCGCTATCGTGGCTGGCAGCGTCAGGCCTCCGGCGTGCTGACGGTGCAGGAAACCCTCGAAAACGCCCTGTCCAAAGTGGCGGACTCGCCGGTGTCGCTGATGTGTGCCGGGCGTACCGACGCTGGCGTACACGCGTGTGGCCAGGTGGTGCACTTCGACACCCAGGCCGAGCGGTCGATGAAGGCGTGGGTGATGGGGGCGAATATCAATTTGCCCCACGACGTGAGTGTGAGCTGGGCCAAGGTCATGCCGGCGCATTTTCATGCACGCTTCAAGGCCATCGCCCGGCGTTACCGTTACGTGATCTACAACGATCAGATCCGCCCCGCGCATCTCAATGAAGAAATTACCTGGAACCACCGCCCGCTGGACGCCGAGCGTATGGCCGAGGCCGCGCAGCACCTGGTGGGCGTGCATGACTTCAGCGCCTTCCGCGCCGGCCAGTGCCAGGCCAAGTCGCCGATCAAGGAAGTTCATCACCTGCGAGTCACCCGTCACGGCAAGATGATCGTGCTGGATATTCGCGCCGGGGCGTTCCTGCATCACATGGTGCGCAACATTGCCGGCGTGCTGATGACCATCGGCACGGGCGAGCGCCCGGTTGAGTGGGCCAGGGAAGTGCTGGAAAGCCGCATCCGTCGCACGGGCGGCGTCACGGCGCACCCGTTTGGCCTGTATTTGGTGGATGTGGAGTACCGCGACGAGTTCCAGTTGCCGGAACGCTTTATCGGGCCGCACTTCCTCACAGGTTTCAGTGAACTTGGCGGCTGACGCCCGGAAAAGCTTTTGTTAACATCCGGGACTTTCTCGGTCCAACCCTGAGGTTCCTACGACATGTCAGCCGTTCGCAGCAAGATTTGCGGGATTACCCGCATAGAAGATGCGCTGGCGGCAGTCGAGGCAGGGGCCGATGCCATCGGTCTGGTGTTTTATGCCAAAAGCCCGCGCGCGGTGAATGTGCTGCAGGCGCGGGCCATCATTGCGGCGCTGCCGCCTTTCGTGACCACCGTGGGCTTGTTCGTCAACGCCAGTCGCTGCGAACTCAATGAAACCCTGGATGCGGTGCCGCTGGACATGCTGCAGTTCCATGGCGATGAAACGCCTGATGAGTGTGAAAGTTATCAGCGCCCGTACATCAAGGCGTTGCGGGTCAAGACGGGCGACGATATCGCCGCGGCGTGTGCCGCGTATATCGGCGCTCGCGGGATCCTGCTCGACACCTACGTCGAAGGCGTACCGGGTGGTACGGGTGAGGCGTTCGATTGGTCGCTGATTCCCGAGGGGTTGAGCAAGCCGATCATCCTGGCCGGTGGGCTCAACCCTGCGAACGTCGGGGCTGCCATCGAGCAGGTGCGGCCGTATGCCGTGGACGTCAGCGGTGGGGTGGAGCAGGGCAAGGGCATCAAGGATCACAACAGGATTCGCGCATTCATGCAGGCCGTGCGCAACAGCAGTGGCGGGATGTGACGGCTGGCAGTCTGCCGCCGTCCATAACTACCACTGTGTAAAACAGCCCGGCGCCGCCTGTGGGTGGCCCGGAAATGAAGTGGCAACCCTGCGCTGGCAGGTTGTCTGGAAGGCTGAGGATGCAGGCGGGAAATGGCAGGTCCAACGTCTGACCCCGTCCCGCAGGCATCATCGCCACATATGAATTTAGCTCAAGGGCATACGCGGGGCTGTGTTCAAGCCACCGGTACTGGAGAAAGAAAGCATGAGCAACTGGTTAGTAGACAAACTGATCCCTTCGATCATGCGTTCCGAGGTGAAGAAAAGCTCGGTTCCTGAAGGTCTGTGGCACAAGTGCCCGTCCTGCGACGCGGTGCTGTACCGCCCGGAGCTGGAAAAGACCCTGGATGTTTGCCCCAAGTGCAATCACCACATGCGTATCGGCGCGCGCGCGCGCATCGACATCTTCCTGGATGCCGATGGCCGCAACGAACTGGGCGCTGACCTGGAGCCGGTCGACCGTCTCAAGTTCCGCGACAGCAAGAAGTACAAGGACCGTCTGGTCGGTGCGCAGAAGCAGACCGGCGAGAAGGACGCGCTGATCTCGGTCAGCGGCAAGCTGCTGGGCATGCCGGTGGTGGTCTCGGCCTTCGAGTTTTCCTTCATGGGCGGTTCCATGGGCGCCATCGTCGGTGAGCGCTTTGTGCGTGCAGCCAATTACGCCCTGGAAAACCGTTGCCCGATGATCTGCTTCGCCGCCTCCGGTGGTGCGCGTATGCAGGAAGCGCTGATCTCCCTGATGCAAATGGCCAAGACCTCGGCGGTACTGGCGCGTCTGCGCGAAGAAGGCATTCCGTTCATCTCGGTACTGACCGACCCGGTCTACGGCGGCGTTTCCGCCAGCCTGGCGATGCTCGGCGATGTGATCGTCGGCGAGCCCAAGGCGCTGATCGGTTTTGCCGGCCCGCGTGTGATCGAGCAAACCGTGCGCGAGAAGCTGCCGGAAGGCTTCCAGCGCAGCGAGTTCCTGCTGGAGCACGGCGCTATTGACCTGATCATCCCGCGTGGCGAGCTGCGTCCACGTCTGGGTAACTTGCTGGCGCAAATGATGGGCCTGCCGACGCCTGTGTACGTCGCGCCTAAAGTCGAGCCAATCGTCGTGCCGCCGGTGCCTGCAAACCTATGACCCAACGTACCCTGGGCGAATGGCTCGCCTACCTTGAGCAGTTGCATCCGTCCGCCATCGACATGGGCCTGGAGCGCTCGCAACAGGTAGCGGCCCGCCTCGGGTTGGGCCAGCCGGCACCGCGTGTGATCACGGTGACCGGCACCAATGGCAAGGGCTCCACCTGTGCCTTTGTCGCGGCGCTGTTGCAGGCCCAGGGCCTGAAGGTCGGCGTGTACAGCTCGCCGCACCTGCTGCGCTACAACGAGCGGGTACAGCTCAATGGCGTCGAAGCCACGGACGAGCAGTTGTGCGCAGCCTTCGCTGCCCTGGATGCCGGGCGTGGCGATATTTCCCTGACCTATTTCGAGATGGGCACCCTGGCGGCGTTCTGGCTGTTCGAGCGTGCGCAACTGGATGTGGTCGTACTGGAAGTCGGCCTCGGCGGGCGCCTGGATACGGTCAATGTGGTGGATGCCGACCTGGCGCTGGTCACCAGCATCGGGGTTGATCATGCCGACTACCTGGGCAATACCCGCGAGTCAGTGTCCTATGAAAAGGCCGGGATTTTCCGCCAGGGCAGGCCGGCGCTGTGTGGCGACCTGGATCCGCCGCAACCTTTGCTGGACAAGGTGCGCGAGCTGGATTGCCCGTTCTACCTGCGCGGTCGTGAATTCAATCTCGACATCGGTGCGACCCATTGGCAATGGCGCGGGCGTGATGCCCGTGGCAAGGTGGTCGAGCTGCTTGATTTGCCGCTGCTGAACCTGCCGATGGAAAACGCTGCACTCGCGCTGCAAGCCTATTTGCTGCTGGATCTGCCGTGGGATGCCGAGCAGATCGGCGCAACCCTGCGGGCGACGAAAGTGGTGGGGCGCCTGGATCGTCGGGTGCTCGACTGGCAAGGCAAGCGCCTGAACCTGTTGTTGGATGTGGGTCACAATCCCCATGCGGCTCACTATTTGGCGCAGCGCCTGGCGCGCACGCCACCGGCCGGCCGTCGCCTGGCGGTGTTCGGGCTGTTGGCCGACAAGGATCTGGAAGGCGTGGTTGCGCCGTTGCTTGGCAGTGTTCAGTCTTGGGCTGTTGCGCCGCTGGATACACCGCGTAGCCGGCCGGCGGCTGAGCTGCAAACCGCCTTGCAGAACCTTGGCGCGCCCGTGACGTCGTATGCAAGCATCATTGCCGCCCTGGAGGCGCAGTGTGCGGTGGCTACGGCCGAGGACGAGATCCTGTTGTTCGGATCATTTTATTGTGTTGCCGAGGCGCTCGAATGGCTGGCCCGGCGCTCCACGGAGGAAGCTGCACATGGCATTACTGGATAGCGCATACAAGCAGCGAATGGTTGGAGCCCTGGTGTTGGTGGCGTTGGCAGTCATCTTCCTGCCGATGCTGTTTTCCCGTCAGGACGAGCAGCGCCAGGTGGTGGTTGAAGCACCCGCTGCGCCCCAGGCGCCGGTGGTGCCCCAGGTTCAGGTCGAGCCGGTGGTGGTGCCCGAGCCTCAGGCGTTGCCGGAAGAACCTGTACCTGTCGAGGAGGAGGTCGCTACGCAACAGGCTCCTTCGATGCCGGTGCAGCCAAGTGTGCCGGTGGTCAAGCCAGCGCCGGCACCCGCTGTCGCTGCCAAACCGCCGGCACCGGCGCCAACGCCCAAGCCTGTGGCGCCGCAGCCTGCTGCGCCGGGTAAACCGGATGTGGGCCAGAGCCGCATTGATCCCAATGGCCTGCCGATCAGTTGGTCGATCCAGCTCGCCAGCCTGGCCAATCGCGAAAGTGCCGACGCCTTGCAGAAAAAGCTGCGTGCCCAGGGTTATAACGCCTATATCCGCAGTGCCGATGGCAAGAATCGGGTGTTTGTCGGGCCGCTGATCGAGCGCGCCGAGGCGGATCGCCTGCGCGATTTGCTGGGCCGCCAGCAGAACCTCAATGGGTTTGTGGTGCGTTTCCAGCCCGAGCGCGGCTGATTCAAGCAGGCATTAACGCAATCTAAGTGTGGGAGGGGGCTTGCTCCCGATAGCGGTGGGTCAGTCAGTACATCTGATACTGACACACTTCAATCGGGAGCAAGCCCCCTCCCACATTGGTTTAGGGTGGGCTTGAAATGGCGTTCACACTGCCCAATCTATTGATTTGCAAAGCAGCCGCAATCACCGCTTACCGATAGCCCGGCGCTCTGCTAAAATGCGCCGCCTTATCCGTACGTAGGCTGCACTGTGCCATTTACCTGGGTTGATTGGGCGATCGTTGCAATCGTCGCCATCTCCGCTTTGATCAGTCTGAGCCGCGGCTTTGTAAAAGAAGCACTGTCGTTGCTGACCTGGATCATCGCAGGAGTCGTAGCCTGGATGTTCGGTGGTTCACTGTCGGTCTACCTGGCCGGGTACATAGAGACACCTTCGGCTCGCGTCATCGCGGGCTGCGCCATCATGTTCATCGCCACGCTGCTGGTGGGGGCAATGGTCAATTATCTTATTGGCGAGTTGATACGTGTCACCGGCCTCTCCGGGACCGATCGATTTCTCGGCATGGCCTTCGGTGCCGCGCGTGGCGCGTTGCTGGTGGTTGTGGCGGTCGGGCTGTTGAGCCTGGGGCCGGTACAGCAGGATTCGTGGTGGCAGGAGTCGGTACTCGTGCCAAAATTTCTATTGGTTGCAGATTGGTCCAAGAACCTCATATTGGGGTGGAGCAGTCAGTGGCTGGCCAGCGGAATCAGCGTACCCGCTGATCTTCCGTTCAAGGAACACCTCTTGCCGGCGCAAACGCCTCAGTAAGCTGTGTTCAGTCAAGATTCATTAAGTAGGGGTTGCGTCGCATGTGTGGCATCGTCGGTATCGTCGGTAAGTCGAACGTCAATCAGGCGCTGTATGACGCGCTAACCGTCCTCCAGCACCGCGGCCAGGACGCTGCCGGTATTGTGACCAGCCACGACGGCCGGTTATTCCTGCGCAAGGACAATGGCCTGGTGCGTGACGTGTTCCATCAGCGTCACATGCAGCGCCTCGTCGGGCACATGGGTATTGGCCATGTGCGTTACCCGACTGCCGGTAGCTCGACTTCGGCCGAAGCTCAACCGTTCTACGTCAACTCGCCTTACGGCATCACCCTGGCGCACAACGGTAACCTGACCAACGTTGAACAGCTGGCCAAGGAGATCTACGAATCTGACCTGCGCCACGTCAACACCAGTTCCGACTCGGAAGTGCTGCTCAACGTGTTCGCCCACGAACTGGCCCAGCGCGGCAAGCTGCAGCCGACCGAAGAAGACGTGTTTGCTGCCGTGATCGACGTGCACAACCGTTGCGTCGGTGGTTATGCCGTGGTGGCGATGATCACCGGGTACGGCATCGTCGGTTTCCGCGACCCCCACGGCATCCGCCCGATCGTGTTCGGCCAGCGTCACACCGACGAAGGCGTCGAGTACATGATCGCGTCCGAAAGCGTGTCCCTGGATGTACTGGGCTTTACCCTGATCCGCGACCTGGCGCCGGGCGAGGCTGTCTACATCACCGAAGACGGCAAGCTGCATACCCGCCAGTGCGCCGTTGCGCCGACGCTGACCCCGTGCATCTTCGAACACGTCTACCTGGCGCGTCCGGACTCGATCATCGACGGTGTGTCGGTCTACAAGGCGCGTCTGCGCATGGGCGAGAAGCTGGCCGAGAAGATCCTGCGCGAGCGTCCTGAGCACGACATCGATGTGGTTATCCCGATTCCGGACACCAGCCGTACCGCTGCGCTGGAGCTGGCCAACCACCTGGGCGTCAAGTTCCGCGAAGGCTTCGTCAAGAACCGCTACATCGGCCGTACGTTCATCATGCCCGGCCAGGCTGCGCGCAAGAAATCGGTGCGTCAGAAGCTCAACGCCATCGAGCTTGAGTTCCGCGGCAAGAACGTGATGCTGGTGGACGACTCCATCGTACGCGGCACCACCTGCAAGCAGATCATCCAGATGGCCCGCGAAGCCGGTGCGAAGAACGTGTACTTCTGCTCTGCTGCGCCTGCGGTGCGTTACCCGAACGTGTACGGTATCGACATGCCGAGCGCCCACGAGCTGATTGCACATAATCGTTCGACCCAGGACGTGGCCGACCTGATCGGCGCCGACTGGCTGATCTACCAGGACCTGCCGGACCTGATCGAAGCGGTTGGCGGGGGCAAGATCAAGATCGAGCAGTTCGACTGTGCCGTGTTCGACGGCAAGTACGTGACCGGAGATGTCGACGAGGCTTACCTGAACAAGATCGAGCAGGCGCGTAACGACTCGTCCAAGATCAAGACCCAGGCGGTCAGCGCGATCATCGACCTGTACAACAACTGAGTAGACACCGGCCCTGAGGGGCCGGTTTTGTATCTTAAATAACGTATTGAGTAAGGAGTCGCAGCATGAGTCAGGAATGGGATGCCGGTCGGTTGGACAGCGACCTCGATGGCGTAGCTTTCGATACCCTGGCTGTGCGCGCCGGCCAGCACCGCACCCCGGAAGGGGAGCACGGTGACCCGATGTTCTTCACCTCAAGCTACGTGTTCCGCACGGCGGCCGACGCTGCGGCGCGTTTTTCCGGTGAGGTGCCGGGCAACGTGTACTCGCGTTACACCAACCCGACCGTGCGCGCGTTCGAAGAGCGTATCGCGGCCCTGGAGGGCGCTGAGCAGGCTGTGGCGACCGCGACCGGCATGGCGGCCATCCTGGCGGTGGTGATGAGCCTGTGCAGCGCTGGCGACCATGTGCTGGTGTCGCGCAGCGTGTTCGGCTCGACCATCAGCCTGTTCGAGAAGTACTTCAAGCGCTTCGGTATCGAAGTGGATTACGTGCCCCTGGCGGATTTGTCCGGCTGGGATGCGGCGATCAAGGCCAATACCAAGCTGCTGTTCGTCGAATCGCCGTCGAACCCGCTGGCCGAGTTGGTCGACATTGCTGCGCTGTCCGAAGTCGCCCACGCCAAGGGTGCGATGCTGGTGGTGGATAACTGCTTCTGCACCCCGGCCTTGCAGCAACCGCTGAAGCTGGGTGCGGACATCGTGGTGCATTCGGCAACCAAGTTCATCGACGGCCAGGGCCGTTGCATGGGCGGCGTGGTGGCTGGACGCAGCGAGCAGATGAAGGAAGTGGTGGGCTTCCTGCGTACCGCCGGCCCGACCCTGAGCCCGTTCAATGCCTGGATCTTCCTCAAGGGGCTGGAAACCCTCAGCCTGCGCATGAAAGCCCATTGCGCCAACGCCCAGGCCCTGGCCGAGTGGCTGGAGCAGCAGGACGGTATCGAGAAAGTGCACTACGCTGGCCTCAAGAGCCACCCGCAACACGCCTTGGCCCAGCGCCAGCAGCGTGGTTTTGGTGCGGTGGTGAGTTTCGAAGTGAAGGGCGGCAAAGACGGCGCCTGGCGCTTTATCGATGCGACGCGCCTGATTTCCATCACTGCCAACCTGGGCGACAGCAAGACCACCATCACTCACCCGAGCACCACCTCCCACGGGCGCCTGGCGCCGCAGGAGCGTGAAGCCGCCGGTATCCGTGACAGCCTGATCCGCATCGCGGTGGGCCTGGAAGATGTCGCTGACTTGCAGGCAGACCTGGCCCGCGGGTTGGCGGCCTTGTGATCGAGTGGTCTATGGAGGCTACAGCGGCCACTAACGGGCGCGTTGCGCTGGTAACGGGGGCGGCGCGGGGCATTGGCCTCGGTATTGCCGCGTGGCTGATCAGCGAAGGCTGGCAGGTGGTATTGACTGACCTGGACCGCGAGCGCGGTTCCAAGGTGTCCAAGGTGCTGGGCGAGAATGCCTGGTTCATCACCATGGATGTGGCCGACGAGAAGCAAGTCGCCCAGGGTGTCGCCGAGGTGCTGGGGCAGTTCGGGCGACTCGACGCGCTGGTCTGCAATGCCGCCGTGGCTGACCCGCGCAATATCACCCTGGAAAGCCTCGATCTGGCGTACTGGAATCGCGTGCTGGCGGTGAACCTCGGCGGGCCGATGCTGTTGGCCAAGCATTGCGCGCCGTACCTGCGCGCCCACGGCGGTGCGATCGTCAACCTGGCCTCGACCCGGGCCCGTCAATCGGAGCCGGACACCGAAGCCTATGCGGCGAGCAAGGGTGGCCTGCTGGCCCTGACCCACGCCTTGGCCATGAGCCTGGGCCCGGAAGTGCGGGTCAATGCGGTCAGCCCCGGCTGGATCGATGCGCGTGATCCTGCTGCGCGCCGTGCCGAGCCGCTCACAGACGCCGATCATGCCCAGCACCCTGCGGGCAGGGTGGGCACGGTAGAGGACGTGGCGGCGATGGTAGCCTGGTTGCTGTCGCGTCAGGCCGGGTTTGTCACCGGGCAAGAGTTTGTGGTGGACGGTGGCATGAGCAAGAAGATGATTTACAGCGAGTAGGGCGGTTAGCCGTCTTGAAGTGATTTTGTCTTTTTCAGAAAAACTTCAAGCAGGCTATTGACTTAGGTCCGCTACCTGCGTAAATTTCGCGGCCTCAACGAAGCAAAGGGTGATTAGCTCAGCTGGGAGAGCATCTGCCTTACAAGCAGAGGGTCGGCGGTTCGATCCCGTCATCACCCACCACTTCTTGAGAGTCTTGCCCCAGGGCAAGACGCAACGTTAAAGGTTGCACCGACGCGCAGCGGTAGTTCAGTCGGTTAGAATACCGGCCTGTCACGCCGGGGGTCGCGGGTTCGAGTCCCGTCCGCTGCGCCATATTTTCCAGGTTCGATGTATCGGGCTTGAGATTGAACAACCCAGGTTGATCGATCAGATGTTTAAAGGTGGTTGAGGCTTTACGCTCAATCAGCCAAGCGATACGCAGCGGTAGTTCAGTCGGTTAGAATACCGGCCTGTCACGCCGGGGGTCGCGGGTTCGAGTCCCGTCCGCTGCGCCATATCTGCCTCAAGGTCCACTGAACGCCTTGAAGCACAAGAAAGCCACCGGCTGACTTGATCCGATAGCAAAGACCCTGGTCGAAAGACCGGGGTTTTTTGTGTCTGGCGTTTGAAAAAACGTCATGGTGTTTGTGACATCGTCCTCATTCATAGGCAAGCGGCTGACAGATCGTCTCGATCTTGTCGGCCGTTTTGCGTTGTTGTGTCAAAAAATTTCAATGTGGTTATTTGCCGCAGGCGCAGAAACCTTTAAAGTTAACCCTTCGGTCAACTTTGCACTGTCATCATGGCCTTTTGATTCGTCGCAAAAAGGCTTCTGCAAGTCTCGATATTCGGTGTACTTAACCATAAGGGCGGATTTATAACCGCTCAGAGGATGATCCATGTCCAACCGTGAAATAACCCGGCGCTCGTTCCTCCAGGGCGGCCTGGTGGCGGGTGTGAGCGTCACGCTGACACCGCTGAGCACCCAGGCGCTGGCTGCCCTGATGGAAAACAGCGTTACCGTGCCGTCCGAAAAATGGCTGGGCAATAACGGCAAGGCGCGCCAGCGTAACGATGCGTTGTCCAAAGTGTGCGGCAGCAAAGTCTTCGCCCGCGACATCCGCTCCAAGGACATGCCCGGCTGGCCCGTGCAGCAAGGTCACGCCATGCTGCTGAAAACCATCAAGGCCGACCATATTTATGCGGGCTACGACCTGGCGTGGCTCGGCGCCGATCTGCAGCCGGATCGTATCGTCACCGCTGCCGATCTGGACAAGGACGGTATCGTTTTCCCCGAGGAACATGCTCCGGATCCGCTGCTGCCTGAAGGCAAGGTGCCGATGTTTATCGGTCACCCGGTGGCGATCCTGATCTGGAACGATTTCGAGCGTTTCCGCCAGGCCAAGAACAAACTCAAATTCAACGACAAGGCGATTCGTTACGGCGCCAAAGTGCCGTACTACGAAGGCGACCCTTACGGTAGCTTCCGCTATGTGCGCGTTGGCGGCCCCACCTCGGCCGATGAAGACGAATTTGCCAGCCTCAAGGATTCGATTCTGTTTCCGATGCTGAAAAACCGTCGCCCGGTATGGAATTCACAACCGAATCTGCACGGCAACCTGACCGAGCGCGGTCTGTTCTACGCCGACCGCATGAAGAGCCAGATCAACACGCCGCCGGACAACTGGCTGGTGTTCGACGAGCGCTACAAGACTCCGTCAATCGAGCCGGCCGCCATGGAGCCGGACAACGGCAACGGTTGGTACGATCCGGCAACCAAGACCCTGCACTTCGTGGTGGCCACCCAGTGCCCATTGGAGGTTGCCACCGAGACGGCGAAAATGATCTCGCCGTCGCGCTTCGGCCTGGCCAACCTGAACATGCACCCCGGTTACACCGTGGGGTACGGCTCCAAAGACCACAACATCTTTGTCTACTACGCCGCCCTCGCGGCGTTGTACGGTGCCGGCGTGCCGGTGCGTCTGGCCAATGACCGTTACGAGCAGTTCCAGAGCGGCATCAAGCGTCATCCGTTCGACATTCGTTATCAATTGGCTGTCGACAAGAACGATCACAGCTTCAAGATCTTCCTCGCCGACATGAGCGTCGACGGCGGTGGCCGGATCAACTACAGCCCCTCGGTAGCCGCAGTAGGCGCCACGGCCGCACAGTCGATCTACTACATGCCGCAGAACGACCTGCAAGTCACCGCGTATCACTCGCGGGGCGTTGAAGCCGGTTCGATGCGTGGGTACGGCACCCTGCAGAGCATGGCCGCGACGGAAATGATGGTCGACGAAATCGCCGGTCGTCTCGGTGTGGATGCTATCGAGTTGCGCCGCAAGAACGCACTGCGTTCGGGCATGAAAAACACCCAGGGCGCTATTCCTGCCGGTGCGTTGCGCCTGCACGAAATTCTCGACAAAGCCTCTGTTCACGAGGTCTGGAAAAACCGCGACGCGATCAAGCAACAACGCGAAGCCGCAGACCCGGATAACTGGTACGGCGTGGGTTTCGCTATCTGCCAGAAAGACTTTGGCACTGGTTCCGAAGCACCGATGGCCAGTATCGAATTCAGCGCTGACGGTCGCATCAGTCTGCGTCATATCGGTATCGAAATCGGCACCGGTATGTCTACCTCGCAATCGCTGGTCGTTGCCGATTTCCTTGGCAGCCCGGCCCACGAAGTGAAGACTGGCGAAACAGAGTGGAAGGAAATGCAGCTGATCACCAGCGGCAACCCTTACATCATGAGCCAGGCCGAGCAGGACAACCTGCTGCGCAACCCGCGCTGGGTGGGCAAGCTCGCTTCGGCATCTTCGGCCACCAACTCGGCGTACTACTTCAGCCACGCCACCCGTGAAGCGGCGCGCGTGCTGTTCAACCATGGTTTGTGGCCAGCGGCGCTGGAGATCTGGCGTCAGGGCCCGTTCGGCGGTCAGGCCAACCCCTATGTGGTGCGCCGCGAAGATGCGCATTGGGTCGACGGCAAGCTCACCGCCAACGGCATGCAGCCGCTCAGTTTTGAAGAATTGGCCAAGCGTGCCCACGAGCGCGGCCTGGTCACGGCGGCCACTGTGCACGGTTTCAACCGCTGGAGTTGGGCCGAGGCTGAATACAGCATCGACGGCGTGCGCGAGCGCCTGCCGCTCGACGGCCTGGCCGTGAAGTACGGCGACGGCGCGCCAAAAGCCAAGCAGGCGCTGATGAGCACTGCCGGCTTCCATCTGCTGGATCGCCAGAACATCAGCTACCCCGCGACGCAGTTGAACAACGCTGCCGTGACTTACTACAGCCCGGTGGCCACATTGGTCGAGTTGAAGGTCAACAAGGGCTCGGCGCAGGTCGAAGTGCTCAATCACCATTCGTGGATCGAGTGCGGCCGCGTGTTGGTTGAGGAGTTGGTCAAAGGTCAGCTTGAGGGCGGTGTCGCCATGGGCATCGGCCACGCATTGATGGAGGAAATGCCGCTGTATGAGGGCGGGCCGGGGGAGGGTGACTGGAACTTCAACCGTTACCGTCTGCCGATGGCGCGTCACGTTGCCGTGTGGAAGCAGACCTCGGAGATTTTGCCGGCGCTGTCGCCGAGCGATCCATCCAAGGGTATCGCTGAAGTGGTGATGATCCCGATTGTCGGGGCCATCGGTAATGCCGTGGCGCACGCCATCGGTAAACGTGTTCGCGACCTGCCAATCACTGCTGCGCGCATCAAGGAAGCCCTCAATGCCTAATCGTCCGCTTCAACTGACCCTCAATGGTCAATCCGTCGGCCCAGTGGACATCCCTGATGACCTGCCGATGATCGATTACCTGCACGAATACAAAAACCTCACCGGTTCGCGTCTTGGCTGCGGCCAGGGTATTTGCCACGCTTGCGTGGTCATCGTCGACAACCCGGACGGCACCAGCGAAGAAGTGCGCACGTGCATCACCGGCGCGCATTACTTTGAAGGCAAGCGAGTGCGCACCATTGAATCCCACGCCAAGCGCGATGAGTCGGGGCAGGTCATCGAACTGAACCCGATCCAGCAGCGCTTCGTGGATGAGTTTGCGTTCCAGTGCAGCTACTGCGCGCCGGGCTTCGTCAACGCGGCGACCGTGCTGGTGGAAAAGCTGCAACGTCAGCCGACCGTGCACAGCAAACTGGAACAAGTCATCGAGGACAGCCTTGGGCATCACGTCTGCCGTTGCACTGGGTACGTGCGTTATTACAACGCTACCCGCAACGTGCTGACCGATCTCGGCCTGGTCAAGGAGGGTTGAGCATGAAGCTTTTTCTGACCCGAATGACCCTGGCGGTCGGCCTGGCTGCGCCGATGCTGTTTGCCCATGCCGATGATCAGGTCAAGCGCGGCGAATACCTAGCCCGCGCCGCCGACTGCATGGCGTGCCACACTGCAGCGGGCGGCGCGCCGTTTGCGGGCGGGCTGCCGATTGTCTCGCCGTTCGGCACGATCTACGGCACCAACATCACGCCGAGCAAAGAGCACGGCATCGGCTTGTACAACGATGACGAGTTCTTCGCTGCGCTGACGCAAGGCAAGCGTCGCGACGGGGCGAATCTGTACCCGGCGATGCCGTATACCTCCTACCACCTGATGCCGCGCGAAGATTCGGATGCGATTCATGCGTACCTCAAAACCATCGAGCCGATCGAACGTGCAGCGCCGGTGACGAGCCTGAGTTTTCCGTTCAACGTGCGCCTGGGCCTGATGGGCTGGAATGCGTTGTACGGCAAAGCGCTGAAACTGGAGCCGGCCGAAGGTAAAAGCGAAGCCTGGAAACGCGGCCAGTACATGGTCGAAGTGCTTGGTCACTGCGGTGAGTGCCACACGCCACGCGGCCTGCCGGGCGCGATGGAGCTGGACAAGCGCCTGACCGGCGGCATCCTCAATGGTTACCTGGCGCCTAGCCTGCTCGCCACGGACCTGGCTGCCCGCGGCTGGAATGAACAGGACTTGGCCACATTCCTCAAGCACGGCATGAGCGCCCAAGGCACGATGTTCAACGAGATGTTCCCGGTGTTCCACAACAGCACCCAGGGCCTGAGCGATCAGGATCTGGCCGCGATGGCCACGTTCCTGCTGGGCGATAACCCGCCGGCCGCCAAAGCGCTGGTCGACGTGCCGGTGGATAAACTCAGCCAGAGCGCTCAGCGCGGCCGCCAGGAATACCTGAACGTCTGCGCCGGTTGCCACGCCGCGGGTGGCGAAGGCAAGCCGCACATCGCGGTGGCCATGCGCGGCAACACCACGCTGCGCCTGGAAGACCCGCGCAACCTGCTGCGCGTGATCGAGGACGGTATTGGCGAGCAGAAATTTTCCGGGTTCGAGCACATGCAACCGATGCCGGGGTTTTCCGAGAAGCTCAGTGCGCAACAGCTGACTGATCTGCTCAATTACCTGCGTCAAGGTTGGGGCGGCCAATCGGCTGAGCTGGCCGTAGGCGATGTGCAGAAGCTGCAAGCCGAGGCGCCTTCCGTCGAACACAAGGCGCATTGACGGCAGCGTGTGAAGCGCATAACTGGTGTGGGAGCGAGCAAGTCGCCCCCACACGGGTTGTGTTTACATTCCGAATTTATCGCGCAGCCCGTAGTACCAAGCCCCCAGCGCCGCAAACGGCGTACGCAACATCTGCCCGCCCGGGAACGGGTAGTGCGGCAAATCCGCAAACGCATCAAAACGCTCAGCCTGCCCGCGCAATGCCTCAGCCAGTACTTTGCCTGCCAGGTGCGTGTACGTCACGCCATGGCCGCTACAGCCTTGTGAGTAATAGATGTTGTCGCCAAGACGGCCGACCTGGGGCAGGCGCGACAGGGTCAGCAGGAAATTGCCGGTCCAGGCGTAGTCGATCTTCACGTCTTTGAGTTGCGGGAATGCCTTGAGCATTTTCGGCCGGATGATTGCCTCGATATTCGCCGGATCCCGCGCGCCATACACCACGCCGCCGCCGAAGATCAGGCGCTTGTCACTGGTGAGGCGGTAGTAGTCGAGCAGGTAGTTGCAGTCTTCGACACAGTAATCCTGCGGCAACAGCGTCTTGGCCAATTCATCGCCAAGGGGGGCGGAGGTGATCACTTGGGTACCGCATGGCATCGACTTGGCCGCCAGCTCCGGCACCAGGTTGCCCAGGTAAGCGTTACCGGCAACGATAATGAATTTGGCCCGGACCCTGCCTTCGGCGGTGTGTACCACAGGGTTGGCGCCGCGCTCGATGCGTACCGCTGCCGATTGCTCATAAATCGTACCGCCCAGGGATTCCACGGCCGCCGCTTCGCCCAGTGCCAGGTTGAGCGGGTGGATATGCCCGCCGCTCATGTCCAGCAAACCGCCCACATAGTTGTCACAGGCCACCACTTCGCGGATGCGGCGCTCGTCGAGCAACTCAAGCTGCGTATGGCCGTAGCGCTCCCACAGGCGCTTCTGCGATTCCAGATGACCCATGTGCTTGCTGTTGAGTGCGGCAAATACACCGCCGTCCTTCAAGTCGCACTGGATCTGGTATTTAGCCACGCGCTCACGAATGATCTTGCCGCCTTCAAAGGCCATCTGCCCCAGCAACTGAGCCTGTTTGGGCCCGACACTGCGCTCGATCACATCGATATCACGGCTGTAGCTGTTGACGATCTGCCCGCCATTACGACCCGAGGCACCAAAACCCACCTTGGCGGCTTCCAGTACCGTGACGCGAAAGCCGTTCTCCAGCAAAAACAGCGCGCTGGAAAGCCCGGTATAGCCGGCACCAATCACACAGACATCGGTTTCGACCTCACCTTGCAGGGTTGGACGGGGTGGGGCTGCATTCGCGGAAGCGGCGTAATAGGACTGGGGGTAGGGGGTGTTCGCCATCCTGGAACCTCTGTTTTATATTTTTTACGAGTGCGGCGATCCTACCTGAGTTGAAAATTGCCTGCCAGCCACCCGGAAATCCCAGGTGTACCCGGCATAAATAAAAAATTCGCATATTCATAGGCTTAGCTGCAAAAAAGATGTTGACACCCCTCCGGAATTCCGTAGAATGCCGCCTCACAGCAGGCACGTAGCTCAGTTGGTTAGAGCACCACCTTGACATGGTGGGGGTCGTTGGTTCGAGTCCAATCGCGCCTACCAAACAAAATCCGCTCTGCTGGGCGGTGTGAGGGGGAATCCGAAAGGGTTCCCCTTTTTCTTTGCCTAAGAAAACGTTCACAAATTATAGGCTTCGTTCACACAAGGCAATGTGAACGTAGATCTTTACTTCCCCTGTTCACACTCATATTTGTGAACGACTCTACCTAACCCATTGATATACATGGCTCGTTCACTATCTTGTCTAGGTGGTGGTACGTTCGCAGGCTCACTCCCTTGCCCGTTGTTCGTACCTCACAAGGGCAGGCTGTCTAACCAACTGAGCTACGTGCCTGCTGTGAGGCGGGTACGCCTGTCGGTCACGCTCAACACACTACACTCTGTGGTGAATCCTGAACGCTCTATGTGCTGCTGTAGGGCTGGCGGGGGCGTCTCTCTAGGGGTGGGCAGGGGGTGTGGGGTGGGGTGCTTATGTATGCAATGGTGCTAGTTAATTTCTAATCAAAACTCCAGGGCTGGCATCTGCTAAAGGGCGCAGTGAGAGCAGAGTTGCCTCTGCTCTCGATCAGTCTTTAAGCGTATTGCGTCAGCTTCCAGGTCACCGATTTGCCGTCATAAGGTGGGAACCGGTTACCTTTGGCAATTGGCGCTGTCGTGCTTGGAGTGCCAACCACTGTCCAAATACCGCTTTCTGGGCAGCTCTGCCCTGTTGTCCCCGTAGTGCCAATTGGTGCCTTTGTCATCTTCGTCTCGCTCCTGTAGGTCAGTCGCAACTTCAAGGTTGCTCACGAAGCGTAGGCTATGATTTCAGTTTGGCATCACCCCGGTGGTATAATTTCCATTATGTTTGTAAGGGAATAATTCAGATGAAGTGGTTAGCTGCGTCAATTGTGTTTGCTGCGCTGGCCCTCTCGTACGCTATCAGTATGCCGTTTCGTGACTGCGTGGCTGGCTATGTGGCCCAAGCAAAATCCGATGATGCTTCTACGCGTGCATTGGCTGCTATGACCTGCCAAATTCGGCGGGGCTAGAGCTTGACGCTACTTACTGCACGGCGTATATCAGTAGCTGTGCAAACGGGCCTTGCGTAAGCTGAACTGTATGTCTCAGAAAGTGAGGCGCGTTGAAGTTAGTAACATCATAGCGAACCTTCAATGGTGTAGTGGTGGCGTGAACGCTGAGAGGACCGAGCCGGTGGTTTGTAAACAGGCCGAGGTGCCACCCTCAGAGGTGGATCGCTTAACCCTTCAGGCGTGGTTAGGGGGGCAGGTGACTGGTAGCTGAACTATCAGGCACAGAGGGCCTAGCCCCTGTGAAGAACGGCCAGTGTGGTAACGCATTGAGCACCCCTGAGGGGCATCTAGGTAAGCCTAGAATCTGAGCATCACGCTCTATCTGTCCTTGCTATGTTCAATGCTTACTGCTTTAAATTGAACGCTAGCCTCTAGTGTCAATACACCCCTCCTGTCTTAATAAATAATTATCTTGTTTTGGTGTCTACAAGCTTCATTCGTCGAATGTCTGCTGCATATTCTTCTTCGATGCGTTTGCTAATGGCAACTTCACGCTCCACTTCTAATTTACGTGGTCGTCCTACTGGTCTTACGCTACCTGTAATCTTGAGCATTTCCTTTACAGCACTGATATTTCCGTTGACTAGCTCTTGTTTCAATATCTCAATTGATTTGTCATGCCAGTAGATGCGGTGTTCCTCTTTCCAGCCCTGATCATCCGCATATGTATCCAGGGTGAGCATACTAATCCCCAAGCGCTTAGCTAATACGCAGTGGGAATTTGTCTCAATGTATTCTGTCTTGTCTTCTTGTGTGAATTTCATAGTCTGGCTCTGTGCTGCATCATTATAAATAGGGAGAGTGAATAGCTTATGGTGTTAAGCGCTATAGCGGTCATGCTGTAATCTTGCTTGATCTGAAGGATTACTAGTTGGGTGTACTGTAGGCAAAGTAGTATGGTTAAGATAAGTGTCGCGCTTTAGTTTGCTCTTGCAATCTCAATCTCTCGGAGGTCTAGCCTAGAGATGTATCCTACTGCCTGTAGGTTGAGACGTTCCTTAACCGCAATATCATAAAGGGCCTTGGGATTACCATGCTTGGAGATTATCTTTCTGGCTAGCCCCCTCTGAATAACGATGCTACGTATAACTGTGGATCTTAGATCTGGAATTCTGATGATGTCATTGTCTGACATTCTACGGTCCTTGATTGGTTGTTGTCTTAACGTCAGTGCGTGACAGAAGCAAAAGCAAGAGCACGCCACGGAGTGGCATACGCACAAAGAAAAGATCAAGAGCGATACACTGGTAGGTGGTCTGCTTTTGACTCTCTCTTTAATGCGTGCTCTTTGTCAGCTTGCTGACGTTGCTCTTGATCTTAAGCATAAGATTAGTGGTCTTGTATGCTATCAAAGATCAAAAACCCTTAAAGGTCTTTAAGAGAAAATGATCTGAGTATTGACGCCGTTGATCTTTATTAGGCTGCTTGCTCTAGGCCTTTGGTCCAGCGTTTAACAGTTGGGTAGGGGATGCCAAGTTCTTTAGCAATGTGTTGGCGACTCATGCCAGTTTCAATCAGGAGAGAGATTACCTCTGCGTGTTGCTGAGCTTTGGCTTTCTTCTTTTCAGATTCTTGCTTCTCCCAAGGACTCATGGCAAGTTCTGTATTTATAGAAGCAAGGCGACCAAGTTTTTCTTTTAGATACTCTGCCATTTCCATGCTTTGGACAAAGAGAGTGACAGGTTCAGTGCTGCTCCTATCTCTAAGTGATGTTCTGGCTACAGCTTGTAAGGTGCTCTCATAGAAGCGCTCGAACTCAATAGCCTTTCGTACCTCAGTAACAGGAACCCCCAGCATGTCGCCTAGAGTGTGAAAGCTTAGAGCGTCATCAGGGCTAACATTCCCATGCTGTAGGCATATAGCAATGTGTCTGTCTTGATAGCCGTTAATGCCTCTGCTATCAATTGGTAGCTTGGTTATGCTTTCACTGAAGTTATACTGCATCCATTGATGCGCAAAGGCTAACCCCTTCTCGTCTCCTACCATCGCAGTGATGCAGCGTAGCCAGTCGGCCAGCTGTACTCCCTCGTCCCACGTATCAGCAGGCTTACCATTGCGCTGCATCATGCTCTGAGTCTTTGAGTATTTTGTTGTCAGGAATGGGTGAAGCTCAACACGCTTTCCGTAGCCATCGAATTCTGGTGTGAATATTGATGGCTCAAACTGCCAGCCTTGGTAGGTGGCATGAATACCTAGAAGCGTATCCTTCACATTGTTAGCCAGGATATGAACGCTATTCGCATTTGAGAAGGCTGGTAGGAAATCTCTATACTTCACAATGCGTACAAGCCGCTTGCCCTTGGGCGTCTGCGCCTCTACTTCAACTCTGCACTTGGGAGTAAGCATTGCTTTGAGTACGTCTAGTGCCGAGTCACTGAGGGCGCTGCTGTCTTTTGCCTTAATCATATTCTCAACGAGAGCTATGTTTTCAAGCTTCAGAGTTGCTTTCTTTTCGGCGTTTATCGTTAGGTAATTACCTAGGCTTCCAAGGTAGCTAATGCTATCGAACTGATAGCCCTTACAGTCTGATACGCTGGGAACCTCATCCACCACCAGTTCCCACCCTTCAAGCAATCGCGAGTCTACGCGTCTCAAGGCTTCATGTGTGACCATAACCAAAGGTTGTGTGCTTGCGGCTAGTACCTTTTCCAAGTGCGCAATAACGTGCTCCACTGTGTCGGACGTTATAACCAAAGGAGATATTCCCGCTTTTAGATTGATAGTAAGGGCAAGCTCTTTGATGAGAACGTTGGTAGGCATTGCATAGACTATCTTGTTGGTGTGGATGAGTGAGGGTAGCGCTTCGATAAACTTGGTGGATTTTCCGCTTCCTGGTAGGGCTTCTGCTACGTGTATAACCTGGGACTCACTTAGGCTCAATCAGTTTTCCTTCTTTGATTAGGTCGTTTACCAGTTTCATAATGTAGCTTGGGTGTGTGAAGCTGCCTGTAAGCTCATCGGGTATAGACTTGCTCCCTTTGATTGTCAGCACCTGATAGTAGCCATATTGGGTCATCCCATACTCAACAAACTTGTAGTCGCGAATGCCAGTGATGAGTTTATTCTTTTGCTCAATGCTGCAATCAATTGCCCCTAGCTCAGAGCGACGCTCTTGCAAGCCCTTTAGGTCAGAGTCACTCATGTAAGTGTTTCCCATTAGTTACCTCCTTGTTTATAGGTGGCACGGATAGCAGCCATAAGTTCAGCTTGTTCCCTCTGCGTGGCTCCAGTGAGAATGCTTTTAGAGGTGCCTGTTACATTGCCATGTTCATCACGCTGTAGAATGCTCTTCTTGGCTTGAGGGGCGAAGGCTTGGTAAGCATTGTCAGCATCCATTAGCTGTCTGACGAGCGGGTCAGATTTATACATATCGTCCGTCACTTGTTGTTTAGACGCTTTCCATTGGGCTAGGGCATCCTTGGAAGAGGATAGTGCGTTTCCTTTAGGTTGAATCACTTCCTCAATAAGCTGGTAGCCGTTCTCAATCAGTTCTGTTAGCACTCCCATAGGAGAGTTACCTGTACGGCGTGCCAGTTCGTTAACGTCGGTCATGGTGATTGTTCTCATTGGTCTTGCTCCAGGGGAATTGTTTTATATTGATTGTAAGTTGTGGGCCCAAGACGCTTCTTTCGAAGCGCAATGAGTTCATGCTCTACAAAGTATTGGATGGTCTTGCTACATGAGCTAGAAGTTTTACCTGTTGCTGAAGAAAACTCTTCAAGCGAGATTTCACACCACCGTAACCCATCGTCACTCTTGTTTCTGATCATTACCCACACCAACTTACGGTCTGCTGTATTTAGGCGCATGATCTTACTTTCTATGATTTCCTCTATGCCCATCGCGCTCTCTCTTTCTTCCTCTCTGATTTCTTGTTGTGGAAAGTCCACCATTTAGGCAATAAAAAAGACCGCAACCTAATGACTCTGTGTAAGCAGTTCTAGGAAGCATCTTTAATCTATATATGCTATTACTCCTTTTTTGGGGTAAAGGTCTACAAGCACCCTGCAAATTAGTTTCTATCCGTAACTCTGAGTCATGCCCATCCCATTACTCCTCCAATAACTTAATGCCACTGTAAGCTCCTGTGAGCGCCTACAGCAGCAGCTGGCTATACTGGTGGCGCTGCGTCTTCCATCGTCGTTCCTGCCGCCCTATAGGGCGTTTAATCAATCAGATGAAGTACATCCTTGGCGTTCAAGTGGGAGTATCTAGCTACAGACCTAGTATCCCTGTGCCCTGACACAATCATTATCTGAGCGTTGTTGAATCCCTTCTTGGCTACGTTGGTGATGCGTGTGTGCCTCAATTGGTGGAGCCTGACGCTATCATCCAAGCCCGCCTTGTTCCTTGCCAACCTAACCGCCTGCGACACTGCATGAGGCGTGACGATAAATAGTCGTCCTTTGTGTGCCTTGTTCGTTACAGCGAGCCGCTGTGCCTCTTTCAGTAGCTCTATGGCTCGCATTGTCAGAGGCACAGACCTAGTGCCGTTCTTACCATCTACTACATCCGCAATACGCTCATCTAAGTGCAGGCATTGAGTTGTGAGCTTGAGTATTTCTGAGCGTCTCATGGCTGTCTCGTAAGCTACCTCCACGATGAGGGCCATGGTTGGGGATAGCTTGTTGAGCAACTGTCGAAGCTCGCCAGCACTGATTACCTTGTCGCTCGACTTGTCCGGCTTGGGTAGCGCTATGTCACTTACGGGGTTATGAATATCAATGAGCAGGCCACGCTTAGCGAACCTGAAGAAACGGGACATGAACGCTAGCTGTATGCGACAGGTAGCAGGCTTGACCGTCTGTAGACGCTTCAGCTTGAAGTCATTGACTAGCTGAGGGGTGATGTCATGGATTGACTGAGGGAAGGCAGCAAAGAGCTGATCAACAATCTTAATTGCATGGTCATAGCTACCCTTGCCCTTGAGCATGGTTTCGCAATAGGTCATGCCAAGGGTGTACAGGGTGTGCGTCTGATGAGTCTTGGTGACAGCCTCTAACTGGTCAGCCCATGCCTGGGCCAACGCTTGAGTGGGGAATGTTTTGGATTGCGGGGGGCTTCCTCTCAATCGAACCTGAGCGTTCCAGTTACCAGAGGGAAGGGAGCGAATGTTAGCCATGGTTGACGCCTCATAATGTGAATGGGCGTTTCCTTAGGGCTATTGGCTGCGGGGCCTAGCGCCTAGCATGGTGGCTCTTGACATGGTGGGGGTCGTTGGTTCGAGTCCAATCGCGCCTACCAAACAAAATCCGCTCTGCTGGGCGGTCTGGAAGGGCTCACCGAAAGGTGGGCCCTTTTTTGTTGTCTGGAATTTGGGCAATAGCCACCCCTACACGGCTCAAGGCGTGTATTCAGGTTTGAACGCTCGATCAGCAGAACAGCGTAGCCACCGACAGCAGGCAAATTATCTGGACGAACACCTGGCAGCGTATTTCGCCAAACGTGGTCGCCATATCACTCATTTGTCCGGCATACATAGCGCGAGCCCTCATTGTCGGTATAACACCGTGAACGAACTGCAGGTACACACAGCTGCATGATGGAGTATAGGTTCTGATTGAGAATCTACACGGTTGAACGATTTTGAGCTCCTCATCAGGTTGGCTGCGCGACGTTCCCCCCCTGAGGCCTGGACTCTTTCTCCTGACAGCGGCCGACCGTCGGCGCCATCCCCCCACAAAATTTATTGGTGTGCAGCAACAATTTTTCTTGTTGGACACCCCCGGTCTCCAGACAGCAAAGTTGCCGCCACTGACGCTCGACCTTCCGGGTCAACAATAAAAAAACCGAGCCGACTGCACGCCACTTCCAAGCTGTGAGCCCTTTGCCCACATCCTGCTGTTATGGCGCCGCAGCGCGCACTAAAGGACCTCTGTGCCATGCAAACAGTTGTGAACCTATGGCCGCTGATCGGCGTGCTTGTCATCGTGGTCGGCTTTGTATTGCGCTTCAATCCGCTGTTGGTGGTCACCGCTGCCGCCATCGCCACCGGGCTTGCCGCCCAGTTCCCGCTGGAAAAAATTCTCGCCACCATGGGCGATGGTTTCCTTCAGACTCGTGCCCTGCAATTGATTCTTTTACTGCCGCTGGCGGTAATTGGCCTGTTGGAGCGCCATGGCCTGCGCCTGCACGCGCAGAACTGGATCGCCCGCTTCGAGCGCGCCACGGTTGGGCGCTTGTTGATCATTTATCTGTTTGTACGTGAGTCTACGGCGGCCATGGGGCTGACCAGCCTGGGTGGGCATCCGCAAATGGTGCGCCCACTGTTGGCGCCGATGGCCGAAGGTGCTGCGGAAAAACGCTACGGCAAGCTGCCAGACAAGCTGCGCCACAAGGTCTTGGCCATGTGTGCGGCCACCGATAACGTCGGGCTGTTTTTTGGTGAGGATATTTTTGTCGCCTTCGGTGCGATTGCGTTGATGCACACCTTCCTGTTGGGCTCGGGGATTGACGTGGAGCCGCTGCACATCGCGGTGTGGGGCATTCCGACGGCGATTTGTGCGTTCATCATTCATGCGATCCGCCTGCATCGTTTTGATCGACGATTAACCCGCGAAATGAGCCCGGCCACCACGTCCGTGGAGGCTGCTCAATGATCATTTCCATTCAATACCTTTATTGGCTCGCCGGTGTTCTGTTGCTGATCACTGCGGGCATGATCCTGCTCGATCGCACCCATCCCAAACGCTGGTCCAGCGCGCTGTTCTGGTTGTTGTTCGCCATTCCGTTCCTGGTGGGGGAGCGTCTGCCCTCGGTGGCCATCGGCATCGGTGTGGTGGTGATGGCGTTGATCGCCGGCTTGGGGGGCGTTGGTCGCGGCCAGCACGCCGAATTGCACGACAAGGCGTCCCGCGCCAGCGCCGGGCGTCTGGGACACAAGTTGTTTATCCCGGCCTTGGCGATTCCGTTGACCACGGTAATTGGCTCGGTATTGCTCAAGCACACCGAAATCGGCGGTGTACCGTTGCTGGACCCGAAGAACACCACCTTCGTCTCCCTCGGCATCGGCTGCCTGATTGCCCTGGGCCTGGCCTGCTGGCTGACCCGCGATACACCGGTACAAGCCCTGCGTGAATCCCGTCGCCTGACTGAAGCCCTGGGCTGGGCCATGGTGCTGCCGCAGATGCTGGCGATGCTTGGATTATTGTTCAACGAGGCCGGGGTGGGCACGGCAGTCGCCCACGTCACCACCACCTACATCAACCTGGACTACAAGCTGGTGGCGGTGATGGTCTATGTACTGGGCATGGCCCTGTTTACGGTGATCATGGGCAATGGTTTTGCGGCTTTCCCTGTGATGACTGGCGGCGTCGGCGTGCCGGTGCTGGTAGGGATTTATGGCGGCAACCCTGCGGTAATGGCGGCGATCGGTATGTTTTCCGGTTACTGCGGCACGTTGATGACGCCGATGGCGGCCAACTTCAATATCGTGCCGGCGGCGTTGCTGGAGTTGCCCGACAAGAACGCGGTGATCAAGGCGCAGATCCCCACCGCGCTGATGATGCTGGTGGTCAATATCGTGCTGCTTTACCTGTTGATGTGAGGTCACTATGCAAACTGTACTGCTGACGGGTTTCGAGCCCTTTGATAACGACCTGGTGAACCCGTCATGGGAGGCTGCACGCCAGTTGGATGGCGTGCAACTGGGCGAGGGTGCACGCATTGTCGCGCATTGCCTGCCCTGTGCATTTGCCACGGCGGGTGAACACCTGAGCCGATTGATCAGCGAGTTGAACCCGGCAATGGTGATTGCCACCGGCCTGGCGCCCGGGCGCAGCGAGATGTCTATCGAACGGGTAGCGATCAATATCAATGACGCACGCATCCCCGACAACCTCGGGCATCAGCCGATTGATACGCCAGTGGTAGCCGATGGCCCGGCCGCATACTTTTCGACATTGCCGATCAAGGCCATGGTCAAGGCGCTGCGTGACGCGGGGGTGGCGGCTGCCGTTTCGCAAACGGCGGGCACGTTCGTCTGCAACCAGGTGTTCTACCTTTTGCAGCACCGGCTGGTCGAGGCCGGGGTGCGCAGTGGGTTTATCCATGTGCCGAGCTCGCCGCCGGCCGATCAGCCGCCTTTGGTTGAGGCCTTGCGACTGGCGGTCTCGACGGCCTGGCTCACCCAAGCGGATGTGCGGGAAACAGGCGGGCAGGTGAGCTGACGGTCGGGCTGTGAATGGAGTTATTCGCGGGGCAACTTCGACTATAGTTCACGGGTGTATCCACCTTGGAAAACCATCATGATCAAGTACCCGAAGTTCGTGTCTGTCGCGTTGTCCCTCGCGCTGTTTGCGGGTAGCGGTCTTGCCCTGGCCGATCCCGGTAATGGCAAGGGGCAGGGTAATAACCAAGGGGGGCAGGGCCAGAGTAACAAGGGCGGTCAGGGGCAGGGCAATAACAAAGGCAATAACCCCGCAGGGCAGGCCTACGACAAGCCCAAGGGCAAGGGCGGCTCAGGTGGTCACGGCCCCAGCGTTGACCGAGGGAGCGTATTGAATGTGCTCGGCGGTTATCGCGATTACTGGAGCCCAGGGCCTGCATTGCCGCCGGGCATCCAGAAGAACCTGGCGCGTGGCAAGCCGCTGCCACCCGGTATCGCCAAGAAACTCGATGGTCGCCTGCTGGGGCGGCTGCCTCACTACGACGGTTATGAATGGCAGCAAGCGGGAACCGATTTGATTCTGGTCGCCATCGCCAGCGGCATCATCTACGAAGTACTCAATGGCGCCTTTGATTGAGCGGGATAACCCTCACGCCTCCTGTGCGGGGAAAAACAATTCAAAGCAGGTCACGCCGTCTTCACTGCTGACGCCATACCGACCGTTATGCAGCTGCATGATGGTCGCCACAATCGACAATCCCAGTCCATTGGACTGGGATGAGCATTCACGGGATTCATCCACCCGGTAAAAACGTTCGAACAGCCTGGGCAAATGCTCCGCGGCAATGGTTGCACCCTGGTTGCTGACCTTGATGCAAGTGCCCTCGACTGTCGGGATGGCCTGGATGCTCAGCTCGGTGTTCGGCGCGCCATACTTGATGGCATTGGCACACAGGTTCGCCAGGGCACGGCGCAGCAGCATCGGTTCCGCCCAGATCACACCTTCGCCCACGCCAACGATGTGCATACCCACATCACCGGCCAAGCCCTCGAAATAATCGGCGATGCGCTCCACTTCATCGGCTGCGTCCAGCGCCTGGCGCTGACGCAGGGCGCTGGCCGGGTCGGTGCGGGCCAGGAACAGCATGTTGTCGAGCATCCGTGCCAGGCGTTCAAGCTCTTCAACGTTTGAGGCCAGCAGTTGCTGATAGTCTTCAATAGCGCGGCTCTGTTGCAGCGCGACCTGGGTTTCACCGAGCAAGTTATTGATGGGGGTGCGCAGTTCATGGGCCATATCGGTGGACACCTGGCCCAGTTGAATAAAACCTTTGGCCAGCCGTTCAAGCATGGTGTTGAAGGCGTCAATCATCGGCAGCAGCTCCTTGGGCGCGCCTTGGCTGCCCAGGCGCTCGGCCAGGTTGTTCACGCCGATGCCCTGTGCATGTCCGGCCAGGCGCCGCAAGGGCACCAGCCCACGGTGTACCAGCACATAACCAACCAAGGCGAGAATGACCGCCGCGATGCTGGCCAGGATAAAAACACTCAAGCGATAACTGGCAAGCATGGCTGTGCGTTCAGCCATCAGGCGCCCGACGGTGACTTGCAGGCTCCCCAGGTCACCGGTGTCGATGAAAGCCGCCACGGTGGCGAAGGGCACGCCATCTACGCCGGGCAAATGGTGTACGTCGGCGAGTCCAAGGGCGTGGTCTTTTGCCACGGCCGGCACGGCCGGTATTTGAATGTTGCCCGGGTTGACGAGCAATAACGGAGTCTGCCCAGGTGCAGCGATGCTCAGTACCGACTCACTGTTGCCCAGCATGTTCTGGAACAGCTGGGGCTTGGTCTTGATCAGTTCGCGGGTATTGCCGTCATTGAGCACGTTGCGCAGTTGGTTGGCGCGCGAGATCAGCGCGGCGTCGTCACGCTTGATCAGCTCACGCTCCAGCTCGTGGTAGAGCGTCACGCCCAGGGTGGCCAGCAGGGCGAAGGCGAGCAGGGCAAAGATCAATGCCAGGCGCAGGGTCAGGGAATAATGGCGATCGCGCTTCATGGTTGGGTATCGAAGCGGTAGCCAATGCCGCGCACGCTGTGGATCAGCTTGAGCTGGAACGGGTCGTCGATTTTCAGGCGCAGGCGGCGTACGGCAACATCGACCACATTGGTGTCGCTGTCGAAGTTCATGTCCCACACCCGTGATGCGATCAGCGAGCGGGACAGCACCTGGTCCTGGTGGGTGGCGAACAGGTGCAGCAACGCGAATTCCTTGTTGGTCAGGGTAATGCGCGTACCGGCGCGGGTCACGCGGCGCTTGAGTACATCAATGTGCAGGTCGGCGATGTGCAGCTGTTCTTCTTCGCGGCTCGGGCCACGGCGGTTGAGGGTGCGCAGGCGTGCGACCAGTTCGGCGAAGGAGAAGGGTTTGATCAGGTAGTCGTCGGCACCCAGTTCAAGGCCCTTGATGCGGTCGGCGATGTCATCGCGAGCGGTGAGGAACAGCACCGGTGTATCGGACTCTTTGCGCAGGCGACGCAGCACTTCCCAACCATCCATTTTCGGCATCATCACGTCCAGCACGATCACGTCGTATGGTGTTTCCAGGGCCAGGTGCAAACCCTCTACGCCGTCGCGCGCCAGGCTCACCGAGTGGCCAAGCTCCTGCAAGCCATTGAGCAGGTAATTGCCGGCCTTGGGTTCGTCTTCGACTACGAGGATGTTCATGGAAAGTGTCCTGCTTCAATAAGTGGCGCAAGTGTAGCCCGATCAATTGTCACTGGCGCAACCGACGCCCTGGACCTGGTAATCGAGTAGGTGTTCGCGGCCCTGATGGTCCAGGTAGCGCAAGTGCGCCGGGACAATCCCGCATTGGCCAGAGATGTCGGTGCTCGAAAGCACCTTGGCGACATCCAGGTGTAGGAAGAAGCCGGTTTTGTCGTGGATGACATCGCTGGCAGACGTTGCGTCGGCAGCGAAGGCAGAACCGGTGGCGAGCAAGGCGGCAAAGCTCAGGGCGAACAGTTTCATGGCGGTCTCTCTCGTGGCTGGGGGCTGCCGGGTTGGCAGTGAGTTCACAGTAACCAGGCGACCCCAACAGCCAACCAACAGGATCATGACAAGTTCGTCATTCTTGGTTCGAGCCTGGCGCGTGGGCAATGACTGTCCGGTCGAGGAGACTCTACGTTTACAAGCGCCGAGGTGATCCGTAGATTGCAGGGGTCCAGCTCATGAGGAAGCCGCGCAGTGTCCATCCCAACTTCATCCGTGTTCAACCGGCGTTACCGCGCTTTCCTGTTCGATATGGATGGGACCCTGCTCAACTCCATCGCTGCGGCCGAACGTGTATGGAGCATCTGGGCCGAGCGCCATGGTCTGGATGTGGAAGCGTTTCTGCCTACCATTCATGGCGCGCGTGCGATTGATACGATCACCCGCCAGGCGTTGCCGGGTGTCGATCCAGAAGTTGAAGCCCAGTGGATTACCGACGCGGAGCTCAACGATGTCGACGGCGTTGTAGCGATTCCCGGCGCAGTGGAGTTTTTGAAAGGCTTGCCTGCGGCTCAATGGGCGCTGGTCACGTCTGCTCCCAAGGCGCTGGCATTACGTCGACTGCAAGCGGCAGGCATTCCCTTGCCGACCGTGTGGGTGACGGCCGAAGACGTGGCCAACGGTAAGCCCGACCCTGCGTGCTATTTATTGGGCGCCAAACGCCTGGGGGTGTCGGTTGAGGACAGCCTGGTGTTCGAAGACGCCACGGTTGGCATTCGAGCAGGTGAAGCAGCGGGGGCGGATGTTGTGGTTGTCACCTCGGCACACTTGGAGCCCATGGTGACTGCACACGCTTGCATCAACGACTACGGCGATTTATGCACTGAGCATGGCGCTGATGGCTTGTTGTCTTTGCTCAAGCTGGCGCCGTGATACGCAGCAGGTCCTCAGCGTGTGGTTTTCTGATGGGCACGATGCGCTGCGCGCTGGCATAGCTTGCGCAAGATAACTTTTTGGATGGGTTTGAGGCAGAACACCAGCAGGTAGCCGCAGAGAAGAAGCGCCAGGTCCAGCCAGGAATGGGCGTCGGGATCGGCGCCCTCGACTTCGACTCTCAGCCCATACCCAAGCGCCAGGAAGGCCACCCCGATCAGCAGGGCGATCATCCAGGATCTGGAAACAAGAGGTGGCGTCGCGGCTGGCCTCATCGACGTATTCCTGAATGCATTCGGATGGCAGGATAAAATGTCAGAAATTGGGCTGCGAATATTTCAACAAGTTCCAGATGCCCAGACAGTTTCATCTTGCAGCGAAGGGGCATGCTCAAAGCGCACTGGTCAGTCTGGAAGACGCGAGCAGGCCGATTGGGTTTTCGCCAGCCATTACAGTGAACGAAAGGGCTGGCTACTGGAGGCGTTTCAAGGCGTCTGGTTTTTGTCGGGTGCAGTCAGGCCGGCCTGGATGCGCTGGTAAATCTCCTCGCGATGCACGGCAACGTCCTTGGGTGCGTTGATGCCGATTCGTACTTGCTGGCCGCTAACGCCCAGAATGGTGATCGTAATGTCATCACCGATGTTTATGCTTTCACCAACTTTGCGGGTGAGTATAAGCATGGACTTCTCCTTGATTACTTTTAAGGACACATGTGTCAGACAGGGCAGGTGTCGGATGTGTGTAGCTTACTGCGAAGCGCTTCCCTGTGGCTGCCTCTTTTAGGACGCATAGAGGCGACATTAATTCCCATGGCGGCATCATACAGGTCGCGATACATCATTCGCATTGTTTAAGCCAACGTTTATGACGGCCAGAATAGACAGTGAATGGTAAAGTCGCCTCTTTATCCTCAAAGGAGCAGGGCAGTGCGTAAAGTAGCGATGGCAATTGTGGTGTTGGCGTTGGCCGGATGCGGTGAAGGTAAATCGGTCGATGCGCCCAAGGCCAAGCCTGCCGTGACCGAAAGCCTGCCACAAATCGGCGCGATTGCCGCTCAGGAATGGGATGTGCGCGTCGGCCCGCCAGACCACAAGCTGCAGGCGATCACCGACCTGACCGCCTGGTTGCTGGAGCATGGTTTCAATTTTTATATCGTGAAGGCCGACGGCAAGGATGAGGTGCTGTTGGGTCCGTTCGCAACCAGGGCCGAGGCCGAGGCCAAACAAGCCTTGCTCAACGAAAAGATGGCCCGCGCGAAGAAAACCGACACTGTGTCTGAAATTATCGAACACAACCCCGCGCAGTGACGTGCCAAGTGGGCGGCAACCCCGCCCACGTTCAACCGCAGGCTTTGAGATTCACCGGGCCGACAAACTCGTTGCCCCGCCCCATCACGCAGGCCACGGTCTGGTTGCGCTGGCGCTCCCAGGTTTGCACCGGGTAAGTCTTGTTCCAGGCTTCATACAGCTGTCGATCCTGCTTCGACAGGCGCAGCCCGTATTGCTTGCTCATATAAAAATACGTGCGTGCGATCATGCCGCGAATGGACGGGCGTGGCATGACCTTCTTGGCCTTGAAATCCACTTGGGTCAGGCAAGAGCCGTACTGCCCACTTTGCACGGGCAGCCAGCCAAAGCTGAAGTTGTTACGGTCGCCATTCACTTCGCCGATGCTCGGCACCAGATTGTGCAGGTCCGCCTCGGCGCGCTTGAACACATCGTCGTGGCGCGTGCAGTTCTTTCGCCCGCCGTTTTGCCAGCATTGGCGCTGATGCCCGATTTGCCAGGCCGGCACGATGTGTTCCCACTCGATGCGCGCGGCGCGATTGGCGTTTTTGCGCGGGATGTAACCGCAGGCTTTCAAATTCACGCGGTTACCGGTGTATTTGCAGCCGCAATAGAATTCGGTCGATTGGGGTGCGTAAAGCTTCCAGGCGATTTTCTTGGCTTCGCTGAAGGTGCGAGGGGCTTGGGCGTTGGCGGTTACGCTTAAAAACAGACAGCACACAGCAATAAAACGGGCACTCACAATCAATCTTCCTTCGGCACAACCCAAAAAATCTGCACGCCACCGTCATCCCGATAGGCGAGGGTGACGTTGTCGTTTTCTGCAATTTCTTCCAGTAGACGTTGCCACACGTCTTCCGGCTCATCGGGTAAACGGAAGAGCAAGGCTGCCTTGGCTTTCTGTGCGTTGGTCGAATTGATGATCTTTTGCACGCGAATAGCCAGGCGCTGATAGGCGTCAGGCGCCGCAGGTGCTGCGGAAGAGGGCTTTGCCACGGAGCATTCCTTAATTTGCTGTACGCACATACAGTATTTAACTGTAGGCGATTTCGCAACTGCTTAAATTTCAAGAAGTTCGTCTGACAGCTATTCGGGAAGTTTGTTGAGAAGGGGGAGCAATTGTGGGAGCGAGCAAGCTCGCTCCCACAGGTCGATCAGCAGTAATCAGTATTCCCAGAACATGCGTTGCAGCTCTTTGCTGTCCTGGGTCTTGGTCAGGGCTACCATGGCCAGGATGCGAGCTTTCTGCGGGTTCAGGTCCAGAGCCGCAACCCAGTCGTATTTGTCGTCTGGTTGTTCAGCGTTACGCAGAACCATACCGCCGGCGTTGACGTGGGAGGAGCGAATGATCTGTACGCCTTGCTTGCGCAATTCGACCAGCGCGGGAACGACTTTCGAGGATACCGAACCGTTACCGGTACCGGCGTGGATGATGGCCTTGGCGCCAGCTTGGGCCAGTGCTTTGTAGGCAGTGTCGCTCACGTTGCCATAGCCGTAGGCAATTTCAACGTCAGGCAGGCTCTTGATGGTCTTGATGTCGAATTCCGAATCCATGGTGTGACGCTTGGCCGGCAGGCGGAACCAGTAGGATTTGCCTTCAACGACCATGCCCAGCGGGCCCCACGGGCTCTTGAATGCCTCGGTCTTGATGTTGATCATCTTGCTGACGTCACGACCCGATTGGATTTCGTCGTTCATGGTCACCAGCACGCCTTTGCCCCGTGCATCCTTGCTACCTGCAACAGCGACTGCGTTATACAGGTTGAGCATACCGTCAGCCGACATGGCCGTACCCGGACGCATGGAGCCGACCACGACGATAGGCTTGTCGGTTTTTTCTACCAGGTTCAGGAAGTAGGCAGTTTCTTCAAGGGTGTCGGTGCCGTGAGTGATCACGATGCCATCCACGTCCTTGCTGTCAGCCAGTTCGGCGACGCGGCGACCCAGTTGCAGCAGGTTTTCGTTGTTGATGCTTTCAGAAGCAATTTGCATCACTTGTTCGCCGCGTACGTTGGCGATCTGGCTAAGCTCAGGAACGCCGGCGATCAGTTGTTCGATGCCGACTTTGGCTGCCTGGTACGTAGCACTGTTGGCCGCACTGGCACCGGCGCCAGCAATGGTGCCGCCTGTGGCAAGGATCACTACGTTGGACAGTTTGGTTTTGTTTTCGACTTCTTTTGCCTGTGCGGCAAGGGGGAACAGCAGCAGCAGGGCCATGGCGCCCGGGACAAAGTTCTTCAATGCAGATTTCATTATTTTTCTCTCTGGTTTTTGATGAGTGCTGTAGCCGGTTCATCTAGAACACCCGGGCGGTTCTGAACGCCGCGAGGTGCAGGGGAAAAGCAGGATTTGTACCAGGCCGAGTGTGTGGTTCTTCTTAAATTAACGTATTGATTTAAAACAACTTATGAGAATTTTCAAGCTTGTTTTGAGTGAGTGGCGTCCGGCTTTCCGAACGGTGGAGGGGTAGTGTGTTCGGTAGTCCGACAGTCCTGTCATAAGATTCGAGTGCGATTAGCGTCAACACCTGTCGTTTTAGAGAGTGCGAGAAAGAGGTTGCCTTAAACGTTTCAGTCCCCAAGGCAGGTTGAACCAGGCCGCGGGCATGGGATTGAAAGGCCAGTTTCTACCGTTGACAAATCCCGACAAGGTTCTCATAGTTTGCTCAACGCAAACGTTTGCGAGATGTTTCACGAGCACTCCAGGAGTTTCGTGACAGCTCGTATCAGCCGCCCGGGTGGGAGGGCCGCCGAAGAGGTCTTCGGTGCAAGCGTTGCTCACAATAATCATAAGATCGGAGTGAACCCATGAAGCTGCCATTCGCTGGACGTCTTCTTGCTGTCGCTGTGCTTGCCGCATCCGCTGCTTTGCCTCTCTCTTCTGCACTTGCTGATGACGCTGCCAAAACACCTACTGTTGGTTTGGTCATGAAGTCCCTGGCCAATGAGTTCTTCGTCACCATGACCGACGGTGCCAAGGACTACCAGAAAGCGCACCCAGCAGAGTTCAAGCTGATCTCCAACGGGATCAAGAACGAAACAGACACCAGTGCGCAGATCGCCATCGTCAACGAGATGATCAACTCCAAGGTAGACGCGCTTGTCATTGCTCCCGCCGACTCCAAGGCACTCGCCAGTGTGCTGAAGAAGGCTTCTGATGCCGGTATCAAGGTCGTCAACATCGACAATCGCCTGGATCCGGAGGTACTCAAAAGCAAAAACCTCGATATCCCGTTCGTAGGTCCGGACAACCGCAAAGGCTCCAAGCTGGTGGGCGACTACCTGGCCAAGCAACTGGCCGCGGGTGACAAGGTTGGCATCATCGAAGGTGTACCTACTACGACTAACGCCCAGCAGCGCACCGCAGGCTTCAAGGATGCGATGGACGCTGCAGGCATGAAGATTGTTTCCACCCAATCCGGCAACTGGGAAATCGACCAGGGCAACAAGATTGCTGCAGCGATGCTGAGCGAAACGCCGGATATCAAGGCGCTGCTGGCCGGTAACGACAACATGGCCCTGGGCGCTGTCTCCGCCGTGCGTGCGGCAGGCAAGGCCGGCAAGGTATTGGTGGTGGGCTACGACAACATTGATGCGATCAAGCCAATGCTCAAGGATGGTCGTGTGTTGGCCACCGCTGACCAGGCTGCCGCGCAACAAGCAGTATTCGGTATCCAGAACGCATTGAAGCTGGTCAAGGGTGAGAAGGTCGATGCCAAAGATGGCGTGATCGAAACCCCGGTCGAACTCGTCATCAAGCAGTAATCCCGGCAGTACCCAACAGCGCTCGCTCGTCCTGAGCGGGCGCCTGGAGATTTTCCTATGTCATCTTCCGCCCCGAACGCTGTCCTCTCGGTCAGCGGTATCGGCAAGACCTATGCCCAGCCGGTTCTGTCCGACATCACCCTGACGCTCAATCGCGGGGAAGTGCTCGCGCTGACCGGTGAGAACGGCGCAGGCAAAAGTACCTTGTCGAAGATCATCGGCGGCCTGGTCACACCGACTACCGGGCACATGCAGTTCAACGGTCAGGAATACTGCCCCGCCAGCCGCACCCAGGCCGAAGCCTTGGGCGTGCGCATGGTCATGCAGGAACTCAACCTGCTGCCGACCCTGACGGTGGCTGAAAACCTGTTTCTGGATAACCTGCCGAGCAACTGTGGCTGGATCAGCCGCAAGCAACTGCGCAAAGCCGCGATCGAGGCCATGGCTCAAGTTGGCCTGGATGCGATCGACCCCGACACCTTGGTTGGCAGCCTGGGCATTGGCCACCAGCAAATGGTCGAGATTGCGCGCAACCTGATCGGCGACTGCCACGTCCTGATTCTCGACGAACCCACGGCCATGCTCACCGCCCGTGAAGTCGAGATGCTGTTTGAGCAAATCACCCGTCTGCAGGCCCGGGGCGTGGCGATCATTTATATTTCACACCGGCTGGAAGAGCTGGCCCGTGTCGCCCAGCGCATTGCGGTACTGCGCGACGGCAAGCTGGTCTGCGTCGAGCCGATGGCCAATTACAACAGTGAGCAACTGGTGACCTTGATGGTCGGTCGCGAGCTGGGCGAACACATTGACCTGGGCCCGCGCACCATCGGCGAACCGGCCTTGACGGTGAAGGGCCTGAGCCGTTCGGACAAGGTTCGCGACGTGTCCTTCGAAGTGCGCGCCGGTGAGATCTACGGTATTTCCGGACTGATCGGCGCCGGCCGCACTGAGTTGCTGCGCCTGATCTTCGGTGCCGACCAGGCCGACAGCGGCACCGTGGCCCTGGGGTCGCCGGCCAGGGTGGTCAGTATTCGCTCGCCAGTGGATGCGGTTGGTCATGGTATCGCCCTGATCACCGAAGACCGCAAGGGCGAGGGCCTGCTGCTGACCCAATCGATCAGCGCCAATATCGCCTTGGGCAACATGCCGGAAATTTCCGGTGGTGGCGTCGTCAATAGCCGCAACGAAACCGCCCTGGCCAAACGCCAGATCGACGCCATGCGTATCCGCAGTTCCAGCCCGGGGCAATTGGTGTCCGAGCTGTCGGGCGGCAACCAGCAAAAAGTAGTGATTGGCCGCTGGCTGGAGCGCGATTGTGCGGTGATGCTGTTCGATGAGCCCACACGAGGCATCGATGTCGGCGCCAAGTTCGACATCTATGCGTTGCTTGGCGAACTGACTCGCCAGGGCAAGGCCTTGGTGGTGGTGTCCAGCGACCTGCGTGAACTGATGCTGATCTGTGATCGCATCGGGGTGTTGTCCGCGGGGCGCCTGATCGAGACCTTCGAGCGTGACAGCTGGACCCAGGACGAATTGCTCGCCGCCGCCTTTGCCGGCTATCAGAAACGTGATGCGCTGCTCAATGAGGCAGCGCCTAGGAATACCCCATGAAAACAAGCATTTCCCCCGGTAAAACTGGCGGCAACTTCTATGGCCTGGGTACTTACCTGGGGCTGGCGGGTGCCTTGCTGGCGATGATTGCGCTGTTCTCGGTACTCAGCGACCACTTCCTGTCCTACGACACCTTCAGCACCCTGGCCAACCAGATTCCGGACCTGATGGTGCTGGCGGTGGGCATGACCTTCATCCTGATCATCGGCGGCATCGACCTGTCGGTAGGTTCGGTGCTGGCATTGGCGGCATCGGCGGTCAGCGTGGCAATCCTGGGCTGGGGCTGGAGCGTGTTGCCGGCTGCGCTACTGGGCATGGGCTGCGCTGCATTGGCCGGGACCATCACCGGCTCCATCACCGTGGCCTGGCGTATCCCGTCATTTATCGTGTCTTTGGGTGTGCTGGAGATGGCCCGGGGCGTGGCCTATCAAATGACGGGCTCGCGCACCGCTTATATCGGTGACTCGTTTGCCTGGCTGTCCAACCCGATTGCTTTCGGTATTTCCCCGTCGTTCATCATTGCGCTGCTGGTGATCATTGCGGCTCAGTTGGTGCTGACCCGCACTGTCTTCGGGCGTTACCTGATCGGCATCGGCACTAACGAAGAAGCAGTGCGCCTGGCTGGCATTAATCCCAAGCCATACAAGATTCTGGTGTTCAGCCTGATGGGCCTGTTGGCCGGTGTAGCTGCGCTGTTCCAGATCTCGCGCCTGGAGGCGGCAGACCCGAATGCTGGTTCAGGCCTGGAGCTGCAGGTAATCGCCGCGGTGGTAATCGGCGGCACCAGCCTGATGGGCGGGCGCGGTTCGGTCATCAGTACGTTCTTCGGTGTATTGATCATTTCGGTATTGGCGGCAGGGCTTGCGCAGATCGGCGCTACGGAACCCACCAAACGCATCATTACCGGTGCTGTGATCGTGATCGCCGTGGTCCTCGATACTTACCGCAGCCAGCGCGCCAGTCGGCGGGGCTGAGTCATGGCAACGATCAAGGATGTGGCAGCGCTTGCAGGTATTTCCTACACCACCGTGTCCCATGTGGTGAACAAGACGCGCCCGGTCAGCGAGCCGGTCCGCATCAAGGTCGAGGCGGCGATCAAACAGCTGGACTACGTACCCAGCGCCGTGGCGCGTTCGCTCAAGGCCAAGACCACGGCCACCATTGGCCTGTTGGTGCCCAATAGCCTCAACCCGTATTTTGCCGAGCTTGCGCGGGGCATCGAGGATTACTGCGAGCGTAATGGCTACTGCGTGATCCTCTGCAACTCCGACGACGACGCGGAAAAACAGCGCAGTTATTTGCGCGTGTTGCTCGAAAAACGCGTCGACGGCTTGATCGTGACGTCGGTGGGCGGCGATGACAGCGGCCTGGCGGCGGGCTTGAGTGCAGTGCGCACGCCCATGGTGATTGTCGACAGGGCCCTGGATGGCATCGATGTCGACCTGGTGCGCATCGACCACGAACAGGGCGCCTACCTCGCGACCCGGCACTTGCTGGAGTTGGGCCATCGGGATATTGCCTGTATCGGCGGCCCGGGGCATACCCGCGTGGCACAAATGCGCCTGGCGGGTTACCAGCGTGCATTGCGCGAAGCGGGTGTCGAGGTGTTGGCTAGCCGGATCCTGGAAAGCGATTTCACCAGCACGGGGGGGTATGCCGCAGCCGTGCAATTGTTAGCGCAAAACCCGCCCAGCGCGATTTTCGCCAGCAACGATATGATTGGTTTCGGCGTGCTGCGCGCAGCCGCAGAACGCAGCATCCGCGTGCCGGCCGAGTTGTCGGTGATCGGTTTCGATGACATTCAGATGGGACGCTACGTCTATCCTGCGCTGACCACGGTCGGGCAGTCGATCCTGCAATTGGGCGAGACGGCGGCCGAATTATTATTGCAACGAATAGCAACACCCCAACGGTCGATCGATCAACGCATCGTGACGCCAAGTATCGTTTTGCGTGAGTCGACGGCGCCATTGGCCGGTGTGTTCGCCCAATACCGCTGAACCGAATTGATGAGTACTGATGTATGCCAGCAAAAGTAGTGGTAGTAGGCAGCTTGAACATGGATCTGGTCACCCGGGCCAGTCGCTTGCCGCGTGCCGGTGAAACCCTGATCGGCCAGAGCTTTTCCACCGTTGCGGGTGGCAAGGGCGCCAACCAGGCGGTGGCATCGGCGCGGCTGGGGGCCAGTGTTGCGATGATCGGATGCGTGGGCACCGATGCCTATGGCAGTCAGTTGCGTGATGCACTGCTGGTGGAAGGGATCGATTGCCAGGCGGTCAGCACCGTAGAGGGCTCCAGTGGTGTGGCATTGATCGTGGTGGATGACAGCAGCCAGAATGCGATTGTCATTGTGGCCGGCAGCAACGGTGAGTTGACGCCCGCGTCTCTGCAAGCCTGCGACGCTGTGCTGCAGGCGGCAGACGTGATCATCTGCCAGCTTGAAGTGCCGATGGACACTGTTGGTCATGCGCTCAAGCGCGGCCGCGAACTGGGCAAGACAGTCATCCTCAATCCGGCTCCCGCGAGTGGGCCTTTGCCCGCTCAGTGGTATGCCTCGATCGATTACCTGATCCCCAATGAAAGTGAAGCCACCGCCCTGAGCGGCGTCACCGTCGACTCGCTCGACAGCGCCAAGGTCGCCGCGACAGCGCTGATCAAGGCGGGGGCGGGTAAAGTCATCATTACGCTTGGCGCCCAGGGGGCACTGTTTGCCGACGGTAGCAGCTTCGAGCATCTGTTGGCGCCGAAGGTCAAGGCGGTGGACACCACAGCCGCAGGCGATACTTTCGTCGGTGGCTTTGCCGCTGCACTGGCCGCGGGCAAGAGCGAAGCCGAGGCGATCCGTTTTGGCCAGGTAGCGGCGGCGTTGTCTGTGACCCGCGCCGGCGCTCAGCCTTCCATTCCTACGCTGCACGACGTACAAGGTTTTGTGCCCTCATGAAAAAGACACCTTTGCTCAATATCGCCCTGTCACGCGTGATCGCATCCCTGGGCCATGGTGACGTGCTGGTCATCGGCGATGCCGGCCTGCCGGTACCGCCCGGCGTGGAGTTGATCGACCTGGCACTGACCCAGGGCATTCCGGATTTCATCAGCACGTTGCGCATTGTGCTCAGTGAGATGCAGGTTGAAAGCCACGTGCTCGCGGAGGAAATCCTGCTCAAGCAACCGCCGGCGCTGAGCGCGCTCAATGCGCTGACAGAGCAGGCAGCGCTGGGTGAGAGGCGGCTGCTCAGCCATGAAGAATTCAAGCAACTGAGCCGCACAGCACGCGCGGTTGTGCGTACCGGCGAGTGCCAGCCTTACTGCAATATCGCGCTGGTATCCGGCGTAACGTTTTAGCGTCCCCCCAATGACAAGGAGTGCTTTATGCAACGTGGTCTACCCATCCTGAAAAACCTGTTCCGGAGTGTTCTGCTTTTGTCCGCACTCACAGCTGCAAGCGCCCAGGCGGCGGAAAAAATCGACCTGATCATCGATACCGACCCTGGGGCCGATGACGTGGTGGCGCTGCTGTTCGCCATGGCCTCGCCGGAGGAGCTGAGCATTCGTGCGCTGACCACCGTCGCCGGTAATGTGCGCCTGGACAAGACCTCCCGCAATGCGCGTCTGGCGCGCGAGTGGGCAGGGCGTGAGGACATTCCGGTGTACGCCGGTGCGCCGGCGCCTATGCTGCGCAAGCCGATCTACGCCGAGAATATCCATGGCAAAGAGGGTATCTCCGGCGTCACCGTGCACGAGCCGAAAAAAGGCCTGGCCGAAGGTAATGCCGTTGACTACCTGATCAAGACGCTGAGCACCGCCAAACCGCACAGCATCACCATCGCCATGCTCGGTCCACAGACCAACCTGGCGCTGGCACTGACCCAGGCGCCCGAAATCACCCAGGGCATCAAGGAAGTGGTGGTGATGGGTGGTGCGCACTTCAATGGCGGCAATATCACGCCCGTGGCCGAGTTCAACCTGTTCGCCGATCCGGTGGCGGCTGAGATCGTGCTCAAAAGTGGAGTGAAGTTGACCTACCTGCCGTTGGACGTGACCCATAAAGTCCTCACCAGCGACGCCCGCCTGAAGAAGATTGCGGACCTGAACAACAACGCGAGCAAGGTCGTCAGCAGTATTCTGAATGAGTACGTCAAAGGCGACATGGAGCATTACGGCATTCCGGGTGGCCCGGTCCACGACGCTACCGTGGTTGCCTACCTGCTCAAACCATCGCTGTTCAGCGGTCGTCAGGCCAATATGGTCGTCGACAGCCGCGAAGGCCCAACCTTTGGCCAGACCATCGTCGATTGGTACGACGGCCTCAAGCAAGAGAAGAATGTGTTCTGGGTCGAGAACGGCGACGCCCAGGGCTTCTTCGATCTGCTGACCGAGCGTCTGGCGCGTTTGAAGTAATACGTTTTACCGGTCGGCGTTCGTCGACCGGTTCTTATTCTTGTGCGCCCATGTGGTCGGCCGGGTATTTCTCGAATACCTGGCCGATGAACGCTTGTGCCGCCTGGGTTCCCAGTTCCTTGACCAACAGATCGATACCAATGATCGCCAGTTCTTCGGTGCTGCCGGGGCTATAGGAGCTTTGCCCCTGGGGCCACTTGGCTTTGATATCGGCTTGGAGCGTTACGGTGGTCATGGAAATCTCACGGCTGAAGTACTGGGCAATGCGCTGGAACGCGGTTCCAGCGGCGCAGTTAACCATTTTGCGCGGCTTTTGGCACTGCTACTTAGGCATGAAGGAGGGGGTATGCGACACTGTCAGCTTGTTTAACAGCCGGGAAACACCGCGTGCAGATCGATCTGAACAAGCCTGAGAACCTGACGCTGGATGCCGTGCGCCAACTGCTTGCCCACGCCAGTGACGACGAACATACCCAGCTTCGGGTAACCAGGGCTGGTATTGCCTATATTTCTTCCGGCGTAGTCGGTGGGGCGCAGATTGATGGCCTGCTGTTTCGTCTGGAGACCTGGGCCAAGGGTTCTGGTTATGTCGGCATTGTGGCGGCCAGCGATGAGGTCTGGGTCATGCAGATTTTCAATGCGCTGAAACAGAACTGGCCACACCCACAATCTGACTACATTGACATCTACTGAGTGCGTTCATATCTAGTCACGATTGACTGGGCGATTGCCCCGCGCGAGTCAGGCAGACTTGCGCGCAGGCGATTAACGTCTTGAAACCAATCGTTCATATCGCTGTCGCACGATCTCTGTCCATTTTTAATCATAGGAGGCTTCATGCCTTGGAAGCTCGCTTCATTCGGTACTTTGTTGGCAGCACTCGCATTGGCGGGTTGCAGCACCCCGGGTGCCTCTGAGCCAGGCAAAGACGCCACCGTGACCGATGCTGGTCATAGCCGCTGTGAGTCGAAGGCCGCCGAGTTCGCAATCGGCCAGAAAGCCTCGCCACAGTTGCTGGAGCAGGCTCGTAGCCGTGCTGGCGCGCAGAATGCACGCATCCTCAAGCCCAACGATATGATTACCCTGGAATATCGTTCTGACCGCCTGAACCTCAACACTGACAACAACCTGGTGATCACGCGGGTCAATTGCGGCTGATAGCTTCGGCTTTTGCATCGCCCATAAAAAACCCCGTCACATGGACGGGGTTTTTTTTAGCTCAGCGGAGAATTACTCGCCGCGAACCTGTGCAGCTTGCATACCCTTTTGGCCTTTCTCAGCCACGAAGGAAACGGTTTGGCCTTCTTTCAGGCTTTTGAAACCGTCGCTTTCGATAGCTTTGAAGTGTACGAACAGGTCGTCACCGCCACCTTGAGGAGTGATGAAGCCGAAGCCTTTTTCATCGTTGAACCATTTAACGGTGCCGGTTTGGCGATTAGACATGGTGTATCTCCAAGAAACATATATTTTCAGTAGTGCTGTGCTGCTCAGGCCAACTGGGCACACTGGGCTATCATAGTCGAAATGTTCGACTTGGGAGCCCCCCCAAGGCATTGTTTGCTAATCAATCGCGTTGCATCTGATCCCTGGCTCGGCGCAAAGCCCCGATCTACGGGGCTTTGCGCTGAAATATCAACTGTTAAAAAAAGCCGTAAAACCTGCGTAATTTGTGTGAAATGGCAGTTTTCAGGGCGTTTTTTCAGCGATATGGCCGTCAGATCAGTGGTCAATCTTACTTTTTCTTCACGACTCTGCAGGAATCAATAGCTGCGACGGCTTTGGTTTCGAGCGCCGAGCGAGCGGCGATTGCTTTATCGCCCACTGGTGGCTTGCCTGCCATGAGTTCTGTGATTTCCGCGCTAGTCAATTCGGCATTGATCTTGTCAGCACCACATTCGCAGTGAGCTTTGGCAGTTTTGGCGTCTACGTTCTGACTCGCGGCGGCACTGCAGTCGCTCACAAAGCTGTCACGGGCGCCGGCTGGCCAGTTGGAAGGGGCTGCAGCCTGCGCGCCGAGGGAAAGGAGGCTCAGGGTAGCGGCGACAGCGAGGGTAGAGGTGAAACGCATCATGGGATGCTCCTTTGGGTCGAGGACGAACGGCGATTCTCAGTGGGTTGGAGGCCCGACGTACAGCTCAAGTTCACTTTGCAGCTATAAAGCCTTGAATTGCGCTATCCACAAAGCTTCGTCGGCGCGATGACCGTTCATCTGTGCTAGGATCGTGGGCTTGGCTAGTTTCAGGCGCGTCAATTACCGCCTTGCCATGTTTCTTTTTAGCTCAATCCAGTCACTCTGGTTCGATTATCGGTTGGCCGAAAGGCTCCTGCCGCTGTAAGGCAGGCGTTCATCACTGAACGGCCTGGTGTTGGATCTTGTACTGGCTCATCCCAACCCACGTGACCTTTGGTAGGGGTCACCACTAGGAGAGGAGGCGCCATGCCAACTATTACTCTACCCGACGGCAGTCAACGTTCATTCGATCATTCGGTTTCCGTAGCCGAAGTCGCCGCATCCATTGGTGCAGGCTTGGCCAAGGCGACCGTGGCCGGCAAGGTCGACGGCAAACTGGTCGACGCCAGTGACCTGATCACTTGCGATGCCAGCCTGCAAATCATCACGCCCAAGGATCAAGAGGGGCTGGAGATCATTCGCCACTCTTGCGCGCACCTGATTGGCCATGCGGTCAAGCAGCTGTACCCAACCGCCAAGATGGTGATCGGCCCGGTAATCGAAGAAGGCTTCTATTACGACATCGCCTATGAGCGTCCTTTTACACCGGACGACCTGGCGGCCATCGAGCAGCGAATGCACGCGCTGATTGAAAAAGATTACGACGTCATCAAGAAAGTCACCCCGCGTGCCGAAGTGATCGACGTGTTTACCGCGCGCGGTGAAGATTACAAGCTGCGTCTGGTGGAAGACATGCCGGACGAGCAGGCCATGGGTCTGTACTACCACGAAGAATACGTCGACATGTGCCGTGGCCCACACGTGCCGAACACGCGTTTCCTCAAGTCGTTCAAGCTGACCAAGCTGTCCGGTGCCTACTGGCGCGGTGATGCCAAGAACGAACAGCTGCAACGGATCTACGGCACGGCCTGGGCTGACAAGAAACAGCTGGCCGCCTACATCCAGCGCATTGAAGAAGCTGAAAAGCGCGACCACCGCAAGATCGGCAAGCGCCTGAACCTGTTCCACCTTCAGGAAGAAGCGCCGGGCATGGTGTTCTGGCACCCGAATGGCTGGACCCTGTACCAGGTGCTTGAGCAGTACATGCGCAAGGTTCAGCGCGACAACGGTTACCTGGAGATCAAGACCCCGCAGGTCGTTGATCGCAGCCTGTGGGAGAAATCCGGGCACTGGGCCAACTACGCCGACAACATGTTCACCACCCAGTCGGAAAACCGCGACTACGCCATCAAGCCGATGAACTGCCCATGCCACGTGCAGGTGTTCAACCAAGGCCTGAAGAGCTACCGCGAGTTGCCGATGCGCCTGGCCGAGTTCGGTGCCTGCCACCGCAACGAGCCATCCGGTGCACTGCACGGCATCATGCGTGTGCGCGGTTTCACCCAGGACGACGCCCACATCTTCTGCACCGAAGAGCAGATGCAGGCTGAATCCGCCGCGTTCATCAAGCTGACCATGGACGTTTATCGCGATTTCGGGTTCACCGAAGTTGAAATGAAGCTGTCCACTCGTCCGGAAAAGCGCGTTGGTTCCGACGAGCTGTGGGATCGCGCCGAAGCTGCACTGGCCGCAGCACTCGACAGTGCGGGCCTTGCGTACGACCTGCAGCCGGGGGAGGGCGCGTTCTACGGTCCGAAGATCGAGTTCTCGCTCAAAGATTGCCTTGGCCGTGTCTGGCAGTGTGGTACCCTGCAGCTCGATTTTAACCTGCCAATCCGTCTGGGAGCCGAATACGTCTCCGAAGACAACAGCCGTAAACACCCGGTTATGCTGCACCGGGCGATCCTCGGTTCGTTCGAGCGGTTCGTCGGTATCCTGATCGAGCACTACGAGGGCGCGTTCCCTGCGTGGCTGGCTCCGACCCAGGCAGTGATCATGAATATCACTGATAAACAGGCAGATTTTGCCGCCGAAGTTGAAAAAACTCTCAACGAAAGCGGATTTCGTGCCAAGTCCGACTTGAGAAATGAAAAGATCGGCTTTAAAATCCGCGAGCATACTTTGCTCAAGGTTCCCTATCTTTTGGTTATCGGAGATCGGGAAGTCGAGATGCAGACTGTCGCTGTGCGTACTCGTGAAGGTGCTGACCTGGGCTCGATGCCCGTCGCCCAGTTCGCTGAGTTCCTCGCGCAAGCGGTTTCCCGGCGTGGTCGCCCAGATTCGGAGTAATTATTATTAAGCGTGAAATGAGACAAGATAAACGAGCTGCACCGAAAGCCCCGATCAACGAGAATATCTCGGCACGCGAGGTTCGGTTAATTGGGGCTGAGGGTGAGCAGCTTGGGATTGTGTCAATTGAAGACGCGCTTCTTAAGGCTGAAGAAGCCAAGCTCGATTTGGTGGAAATTTCCGCCGATGCTGTACCACCTGTCTGCAAGCTGATGGACTACGGCAAATCGATCTTCGAGAAGAAGAAGCAGATTGCCGCAGCCAAGAAAAACCAGAAGCAGATTCAGGTTAAAGAAATCAAGTTTCGTCCAGGGACGGAGGAAGGGGATTACCAGGTAAAACTGCGCAACCTGGTACGTTTCCTGAGTGATGGGGACAGGGCCAAGGTATCCTTGCGATTCCGCGGCCGTGAGATGGCCCACCAGGAGCTGGGGATGGAACTCCTCAAGCGGGTTGAAGCTGACCTGCTCGAGTACGGTTCGGTCGAACAGCATCCTAAGATGGAAGGACGCCAACTGATCATGGTCATCGCCCCGAAAAAGAAGAAGTAATCAACAGGGCACGGCAGGCCTTCTGATTATGTTTATCAACTGAATGCGGAGTATCCGAACATGCCAAAGATGAAGACTAAAAGTGGTGCTGCTAAGCGGTTTCTGAAAACTGCTAACGGTATCAAGCACAAGCACGCTTTCAAGAGCCACATCCTGACCAAAATGTCGACCAAGCGTAAGCGTCAACTGCGCGGTAGCAGCTTGCTGCATCCGTCTGACGTGGCAAAAGTCGAGCGCATGCTGCGCCTTCGTTAATTTTTGGATCAAGACTAGAGGAAGTAACTCATGGCTCGTGTAAAGCGTGGCGTCATTGCCCGTAAACGTCACAAAAAAATTCTGAAACTTGCTAAAGGCTACTACGGCGCGCGTTCACGCGTATTCCGTGTTGCCAAGCAAGCGGTAATCAAGGCAGGCCAGTACGCCTACCGTGACCGTCGTCAGAAAAAACGTCAGTTCCGCGCTCTGTGGATCGCTCGTATCAACGCTGGTGCACGTGTTAACGGTCTGTCCTACAGCCGTTTCATCGCTGGCCTGAAGAAAGCGTCCATCGAAATCGACCGTAAGGTTCTGGCTGAACTGGCCGTGAACGAAAAAGCGGTGTTTGCTGCGATTGTCGAGAAAGCTAAAGCCTCCTTGGCTTAAGTACCCCCGACAGTCATCCTGGGTTACTCCTGTAGCCCAAGGTGGTAAACGTCATAAATAGGGGAAGAGCCTTCAAGCTCTTCCCCTATTTTGTATCTGGAGTCTGTACATGGAAAACCTGGACGCGCTCGTTGCCCAAGCCCTTGAGGCCGTGCAAAGCGCTGAAGATGTAAATGCCCTGGAGCAAATCCGGGTTCACTACCTTGGCAAGAAAGGTGAATTGACTCAGGTGATGAAGACCCTGGGAAATTTGCCGGCTGAAGAACGTCCGCAAGTCGGTGCGTTGATCAACGTTGCCAAGGAACGTGTCACAGAGGTGCTCAATGCGCGCAAGGCGTCGCTCGAGGAGGCCGATCTAGCGGCCAAGCTCGCCGCCGAGTCCATTGACGTGACCTTGCCTGGCCGTGGTCAGGCCTCGGGCGGCTTGCATCCGATTACCCGGACTCTGGAACGTATCGAGCAGTTCTTCACCCACATCGGCTACGGCATTGCCGAAGGCCCTGAGGTCGAAGACGACTATCACAACTTCGAGGCGCTCAACATCCCAGGCCATCACCCGGCCCGGTCGATGCACGACACCTTCTATTTCAATGCGAACATGCTGTTGCGCACCCATACCTCGCCGGTACAGGTCCGCACCATGGAAGCGAACAAGCCGCCGATCCGCATTGTCTGCCCAGGCCGTGTATACCGTAGCGACTCGGATATCACCCACTCGCCGATGTTCCACCAGGTCGAAGGCCTGCTGGTGGATCGCGATATCAATTTCGCCGATCTCAAGGGCACCATCGAAGAGTTCCTGCGGGTGTTCTTCGAGAAAGAGTTGGCCGTGCGTTTCCGTCCATCGTTCTTCCCGTTCACCGAGCCGTCCGCTGAAGTCGACATGGAATGCGTGATGTGTAGCGGTAAAGGTTGCCGAGTCTGCAAGCAGACCGGTTGGCTGGAAGTCATGGGCTGCGGCATGGTCCACCCTAACGTGCTGCGCATGTCCGGGATCGATCCGGAAGAGTTCTCGGGCTTTGCCTTCGGCATGGGCGTTGAGCGTCTGGCCATGCTGCGTTACGGCGTGAACGACTTGCGTCTGTTCTTCGACAACGACTTGCGGTTCCTCGCGCAATTTCGCTAGTCGTAACGAATCTTTAGGAGAGCAGGATGAAATTCAGTGAACAATGGCTGCGTGGCTGGGTAAGCCCGCAGGTAGATCGCGACGCGCTGGTTGCGCGTCTGTCGATGGCCGGTCTTGAGGTCGATAGCGTTACCCCGGCCGCCGGTGTTTTCAGCGGCGTGGTAGTGGGCGAAGTGCTGAGCACCGAGCAACACCCTGATGCCGATAAATTGCGTGTGTGCCAGGTCAGCAACGGTTCGGAAACCTTTCAGGTCGTGTGCGGAGCGCCTAATGTGCGCCCGGGCCTGAAGATCCCGTTTGCCATGATCGGTGCCCAACTGCCTGGCGACTTCAAGATCAAGAAGGCCAAGCTGCGTGGTGTTGAGTCCAACGGCATGTTGTGCTCTCAGGCTGAGTTGCAGGTAGGCGAGGGCAATGATGGCCTGATGGAGCTGCCGGCCGACGCGCCTGTGGGTCAGGACATCCGGGTTTACCTGGAACTGGAAGACGCCAGCATCGAGGTCGACCTGACCCCGAACCGCGGCGACTGCCTGTCCCTGGCCGGTCTGGCCCGTGAAGTGGGCGCGCTGTACAACGCTCCCGTCACCCGTCCTGCGGTTGCTGTTGTGCCGCCGGTGCATGACGAAGTTCGCTCCATCGAAGTGCTCGCGCCGAACGCCTGCCCACGTTACCTGGGGCGTGTGGTCCGTAACGTCGACCTGTCCAAGCCGACCCCGCTGTGGATGGTCGAGCGCCTGCGTCGCGCCGACGTGCGCAGCATCGACGCCGCGGTCGACATCACCAACTATGTGATGTTGGAGCTGGGTCAGCCGCTGCACGCCTTCGATCTCGCCGAAATCAACGGTGGCATCCGCGTGCGCATGGCCGAGGAAGGCGAAAAGCTGGTGCTGCTCGACGGTCAGGAAGTCAGCCTGCGTGCCGACACCCTGGTTATCGCCGACCACTCTCGCGCCCTGGCAATTGCCGGCGTGATGGGGGGCGAGCACAGCGGTGTTTCCGCGACCACTCGTGACGTATTCCTTGAAAGCGCGTTCTTCGACCAGATCGCCATCGCAGGCAAGGCCCGTTCCTATGGCCTGCACACCGATGCTTCGCACCGCTATGAGCGTGGCGTGGACTGGAATCTCGCCCGTGAAGCCATGGAGCGCGCCACCGGCCTGCTGCTGGAAATCACCGGTGGCGAAGCGGGTCCGATCACCGAAACCGTCAGTGAGCAGCACCTGCCGTCGATTGCGCCGATCACCCTGCGTGCCAAAAGCGTTGAGCAAATGCTCGGGCTGGTCATTGAGCCGGCTGAAATCGAGCAACTGCTGTCCGCCCTCGGCTTGGGTATTTCCTCGAATGGGGAAGGGCAGTGGCAGGTTGCAGTACCTAGCCATCGCTTCGACATCAGCCTGGAAGTTGACCTGATCGAAGAGCTGGCACGTCTGTATGGCTACAACCGCCTGCCGGTTCGCTACCCGCAAGCGCGCCTCGCGCCGCAACCCAAGGCCGAAGCGCGTGCGCACCTGCCTGAGCTGCGCCGCCTGCTGGTTGCTCGTGGTTACCAGGAAGCCGTGACGTATAGCTTCATCGATCCAAAACAATTTGAGCTGTTCAACCCGGGTGTTGAGCCGCTGTTGTTGGCCAACCCGATCTCCAACGACATGGCCGCCATGCGTTCGTCGCTGTGGCCGGGTCTGGTGAAAGCGCTTTCCCACAACTTGAACCGCCAGCAAGACCGCGTGCGCCTGTTCGAAAGCGGCCTGCGTTTCGTTGGTCAGCTCGATGGCCTCAAGCAAGAGCCGATGCTGGCTGGCGTGGTATGCGGTAGCCGCCTGCCGGAAGGCTGGGCGCAAGGTCGCGAGGTGGTGGACTTCTTCGACGTCAAGGCTGACGTGGAAGCGGTACTGGGCTTTGCCGGTGCGCTGGATGCCTTCACCTTTGTGCCAGGCAGCCACCCAGCCTTGCATCCGGGCCAGACTGCGCGTATCGAGCGCGAAGGTCGCCTGGTAGGTTTTGTGGGCGCCATTCACCCGGAACTGTCGAAAACGTTGGGGCTGGACCGTCCAGTCTTCGTGTTTGAGCTAGTCTTGGCTGAAGTGGCGTCGGGCAAGATGCCTAAATTCAGCGAGTTGTCGCGCTTTCCTGAAGTGCGTCGCGACCTGGCGCTGATCGCCGACCGTGACGTCGCCGCCACTGCCGTTCTGGATGTAATCCGTGAAAATGCAGGGGAATGGCTGACAGACCTCAGGCTATTTGACGTCTATCAGGGTAAAGGCATTGATCCGCATAGAAAAAGCCTCGCAGTCGGCTTGACCTGGCAGCATCCATCGCGCACTCTTAATGACGATGAGGTGAATACCACGACACAAAATATCCTCACCTCGCTCGAACAAAGGTTGAACGCCACGTTAAGGAAGTGACGTATGGGGGCTTTGACGAAAGCTGAGATGGCGGAACGTCTGTACGAAGAGTTGGGTCTGAATAAGCGCGAGGCCAAGGAATTGGTCGAGCTGTTTTTTGAAGAGATCCGCCACGCTCTGGAAGACAACGAACAGGTCAAATTGTCCGGTTTCGGCAATTTTGACCTGCGGGACAAACGCCAGCGGCCTGGCCGCAATCCAAAAACGGGAGAAGAAATCCCGATCACGGCTCGCCGTGTGGTCACCTTTCGTCCAGGGCAGAAGTTGAAGGCCCGAGTTGAGGCTTATGCTGGAACCAAGTCATAACGACGAACTACCCGTCATCCCAGGCAAACGCTACTTCACCATTGGTGAAGTCAGCGAGCTGTGTGCCGTAAAACCGCACGTGCTGCGCTATTGGGAGCAGGAGTTTCCTCAACTCAACCCCGTCAAACGCACCGGGAACCGTCGGTATTATCAGCGCCAGGACGTGCTGATGATCCGACAGATCCGTGCATTGCTGTACGACCAGGGGTTCACCATCAGCGGCGCACGCCAGCGTATGTCCGGTGATGAAGCCAAAGACGACACCACCCAATACAAGCAACTGATCCGCCAGATGATCTCCGAACTGGAAGATGTGCTGGTGGTGCTGAAGAAATGATTCAAGCTTTAAAAATACTTCCACATTTCAAAAGCTTGCGGTATATTCCGGTTCGCTTCGTTGAGAAGCGAACCCAGTAACACGCCTAGTCGGGGCGTAGCGCAGTCCGGTAGCGCACTAGCATGGGGTGCTAGGGGTCGAGTGTTCGAATCACTCCGTCCCGACCATATTATTCAATGACTTAGGCCAATGTTCACAGCATTGGCCTTTTTCATGTGCGTGACATTTGCGTGACTTCTCGTTTTTTCACGCCTGCTTCCTCTTCAAGATTGTCAGTATCGGTCCGCGAGAATCGGTTGCTGATACCATATTCGCAGCTTCAATCAGATGACCGAGCTCAGCGCCCGAGTAGTGACTGGTGATGCTGCCGTTCTTATGCCCCAAAAGGGCCTTGCGGTCTTCCTCAGTTACGCCTGCTGCGCGTAGCCGACGGCCAAACGTGTGTTTAAGGTCATGGATCCTGATGGATGCATACCCAGGGTGAGCGGGGCGAAGGTTTTCCTCCTGCCAGAGTTTCGCCGCTCTCACCCGAGCCTTCTTCCAGGCCGAGTCGTTCATGCGGTGCATCGCGGTGCCGTTGTATGGGAAAACCCATTCCTTGCTGATGCCGCGCTGCTTCTCGATGATCGACCTGGCCACGCTGTTAAGCACCACCAGCCTCTCGTCACCGTTCTTCACGCCAGAGCGCTCATGCCTGCCACCAAAGTCGGCCGGTATCAGAAAAACGCTGGTGCCCAGTTCCGGTACCGCAATCTCCCAATCCCATCTCAGCTTGCAGACCTCCTGCTCCCGCGTGCCGGTGTTCACTTTGAACAGCGCCATGGTTTGCAGGTGGGCCGGCAACTCGCCAAAAAGAATCGACTGCTCCGGCCATGACATTGGGTACGGCTTGCGGCTCGATTTCTTCTCTTCCAGCTTCGTGAGCATCGGCACGCTATCCAGCCATGGCCTGCGCTCATCGTCTCTGCTCCAACCTGAAGATCAGGTAGCGCTCCGCTTCTTCCCGGTCACCAGTTCCAGTGCTTTCGTAAAGTCGTTCTCCGTTGATTTTCTTGTCGATATGCCAGATGCCTTTCCTTTGCGAGAGGCCTGTGATCGATTTTCGCGCCATGATTTATCTCCTTTCTGGCGCTCGCTGCGGGGCGATTGTTGCTCCGTTGCGCCTTTTTTATCAATCGCCTTTGCCTCGACGTATGCCGTGGCCCAGTCGTCCAGCTCCTGCCGGTCAAACCCAACGCCGCGCCCTCCTATGGGGAACTCACTGACAAATGGTCTGACGGTCTCGTCGAAAATTGCCCGGCACATGCCAAGGTATCCAGGCGCTTCCTTTGCCCGGATGAATCGTGGTATCAGTTGTTGCGCGCCCATTCCTACCTCCCGCCCACCGTGGGCCGCGCTGTCTTGATGATATGGATGACCAGGCCGAAGCTGATCAGTAGCCAGGCGCAGGTGCCGGCGAAGGCGTAGAGCAGTGCCTCGGTGGTGCCCGTGCCGAAAAGGTCAGGCCCGAGCCAGCCGAACCAGCCGAGTGTTCCTACCAGGTACAGCAAAGCGCCCAGCAGTATCAGGGTGAGTTTCATAGCGAACATGGGGTGTCCTTGCCGCGCTGGGCGGCATTAGGTGGGTTAGGTGTTTTGCTTGGCGAGCAGCTCAGCAGCGGTGACCAATGCGCTGCCAGCCTTTTTGGCCGATACCTCTCCACCGGTAAGAGCCTTGCTCAGGCAGTCGGTAACCAGCTCCAGCGCCGATATCAGCTCTTGGGTATTGGCTGACGACTCACGGCCCATATCCCAGAACGTCTGCGCCCAGTGGCCGGCTGGAGGCGGGCACCGGTCTTGGGCACCAAAGGCCAGGGTCCCGACAATCGCATCGCAGAGGTCGCGCTTGTAGGCGTTGTCGCCGTCGATGCTCAGGCGGTTTCGGCGCAGCACGTCCAGGGCGTTGTTCAAGTTCGACTCGGGCGAAGGCAGCACCAGGTCAAAGTCTTTCTTGCCTGGCCGGCAGGCCACCACCAGCAGTTCGCAATCGAGCGGCAGGTGCTGCGCCATATCCGAGATCGCTTCGATAGCGGCTTCGCGGAATGCATTCTTTTCTTCGGACATAGGAATACCTCGCCCGCCGCTCGACATCCTGGCTGAAGACGCTGCGAAAGACCCCGTTCGTCAGCAGCTGATCAAGCAGGACGGCAAGCTGAACACCCACGACAACGGCCAGACTGCTTATGAGCAGCGCCAGACAGACGCCTGGAAGAATCCAGCACAAAAGGGGGCTTAAGCCATGCCAGCTATTCAAACCACCTACTCGGCAACCATCTCGCCGCGTCGCCTGGGCCACATCCCTGACATGACTCAGGCCGATCTGATCTCGCGCAACGTGGAAACGGTTGCCGGCATCGGCTTCGGCCTGCCTGTTGCTCAGGGCGTCGATGACAGGCCACCTACGAGGCTGCGCTGCGTGAAATCGTAGAGCCTGGCAGCCTCAGCCCTGACTTCGTGTCCGCCTCACTGGTCAAGCGCGAGAAGGTCGGCCCGCTGGAAACTGAATTCGCTGTATCGGTGGGTGCAGACGCTGCTGGATCGGTTCGCCCGGTGATCAGCATCATCGACGAGATGATTGCCCCGGTGCTGGTGGCTCGCTACACGCTGCCTGCGGTGTTTACGGTATGACCCCGGCGCAGATCATCCAGGCCATCGAAGGAATGGAGCCTGCGATGCAGCAGGCCTATCTGGACCAGGTCAAGACGGTGGTCGGCGCGGCAACGGTTGCAGAAGTCGAGCGCCTGATCGCTGAAGATGATGAGGATGGCCTGGTCGCACTGCTAAGCCTAGGCGCACTTTCCGTATTCCTTGAGTTGGCCAGGTCTGTATTCATCGCCGGTGCCAAGTTCGAGATAAAGGCGATCAGCATTCCACGCGACCTTGGCCGGTTCGAGTTCGATGCTCGTAAGCCTGCCGCAGAGCAGTGGGTGTCGGCCAAGGCACAAGAGATCAGGGCAAACGCCACTATCGACGTGCGAGCAGCAATTCGCGAGGTCATGGGCAGTCGCAGCCGCGTCGTAGGCCGGCCCAGTACGCAGCCTGTTGCGGCGCAGGTCGAAGTCAGCGCTACGCCGATGGTTCGCACGCCTCGGCAAGCAGCACTCGATCTGCTGGGGCGAGTGAGCGCGCAGACAGGTTCTCGGTCCGGTGGCGTCATCGGCCTGCCTGGCAACTATGCGCAGTACGTGCTGAATGCCCGTGCTCAGCTGTTGGGCGGTAATCCCGACGAGATGCGCAAGTACTTGCAGCGCAAACGCCGGGACCGCCGCTTCGACGGGATCGTGAACAGAGCAATCAAAGCTGGCGCGCCTGTCGCCCAGGCTGACGTGGACAAGATCGCCGGACGCTACGCCGATCGCCTGATGAAGACGCACGCCGAGATGTTGGCCAAGGCCGAGGCGCTCGAGTCGTTCGGCGCCGGCCGTGATCAGGTCTACGAGCAACTGATTGCGCAGGGCCTGGACCGTGATTCGGTTGAAAAGGAATGGCGCGACAGACGCGACAACAAGGTACGTCACGCGCACATGGTGCTCGGCGGCCAGGTTGTGCAAAAGGATCAGCCATTCCAGAGCCCTACTGGTGCGCTTCTCCGCTACCCCGGCGATTCCTCTCTGGGGGCAGGTTGGGAAGACCGGGCAGGGTGCCGGTGCACTGCCATTTACAGAATAAGGCGCAAGTGATGCCAGATATCTATGACCGTGCAAAGGCCATGGCCACGCGTATGCTTGCGCCGCGCAGCAAGGGCGGGAAGGGACTGGAACTGGTCCTCCGCCGAGAGATAATCGGCGAATACGACCCGGATGCGCCGCCGGCACCCAGCGAACTGGTCGTGAACGGCTCCGGCTTCCGTGAGGAATACGACAACAAGTACATCGACGGCACGCTGATCGTTCGCGGCGACGTCAAGTTGCTGGTGTCTCCGGTGCAGCTCACTGGGGCGGATATGCCGATCCCATTGAGCAACGACCGTATCCAATTCGACGGCACCACCTACACTGTGATCGCCGTCGGCCCATGGAACTACGCCGGCCTGGCGGTTGGCTTCGAACTGCAGGTGCGCAAGTAATGGCCAAACCTCACCACATGACAAGCCGCTACGGCGGGCTGAAGGGTGGCTTTGCCGAAAGCCTGGCGGCATTTGCTGATCAGGCGAAGGAGGCCATCGACGATGTTTTCCGCGAGGTGGTAATCGAGATTGGCACTTCCGTGATCCAGTTATCACCGGTGGACACCGGGCGCTTCAAAGGCAACTGGCAGTTCACCGTGGGTGCCCCTTCAAGTCAAAGCCTGGACACTTTCGACAAGTCCGGGCACGAGACTATTGCCGCACTGGTGGCTGAAGTCAGCAGGCTTGAGGCTGGTCAGGTCGCCTACATCGTCAACAACCTGGTGTACGCGATTCCACTGGAATATGGACACTCCCAGAAAAAGGCGCCCGCAGGCATGGTGCAAATCACGCTCGCTCGCTTCCAACAGATCGTTGAGGAAGCCATCAGGAATAACCAGGTATGAGTCACAACATCATCGCAGCGGCTTTTGACGCAGGAAGAACAAGCCGTTTCTGAACGCGCTGTGGTATTTGCAAAGCAAAACCGAACCCGCATCGCCCGGGAGTTGGCTTGTTTGGAGGCTTATCCGAGCGATGAGTACCCCGTCTCTGTATTCATGGCAGGGTCGCCGGGCGCAGGAAAAACTGAAGTGTCCAGGGCATTTATCGGGATGATGCAGGCCGGCGGGTCTAACGCGTTACGAATTGATCCTGACGATTTCAGAGACTATTTCCCAGAATATACGGGCCGAAACTCCAGCCTTTTCCAGCGTGGCGTGACAACATTTGTTGAGCGAACCCTGGATCTGGTCTACCAGCAACGTCAATCGTTTCTGCTGGATGGGACTCTTGCGAATCTTGAAGTGGCGCGACGAAACATCTCGCGGGCCCTTGATAAGCAGAACAGGTCTGCCCAAGTAATTTACGTGTATCAGCGTCCTGAGCTTGCGTGGGAGTTTGTTCTCGCGAGAGAGAAAAAAGACGGAAGGAATATTCCTTGCCCTGAGTTTGTCAGACAGTTTTATGCTGCAAAAATGTCTGTGTGTGCGCTGAAACGTGAATTCCAGGATGCATTGCAGGTGGATGTGATCATCAAAGACAACGATGGAGGAAACGAGGATATCGGCATTGACCTTTCGGCTGACGAAATTGACGTGTTTGTCAGCCAGCCCTATGATCAAAACGAGCTTGAACGTATTTTGAACGGAGAATCCCAATGAAAGGCGAAAAGGCAGCAGACGCTTCGACAAAGATTCATGGTTCGTCGAAAATGTCTGATTTTTTCCGCCACGGGTCCTTGGAGGAAAGGCGAGCCGTTTATCACATGGCAGCTAGTGCAGCCATTGAGGAGCAGAGGGAAGTGATCCGCTCGGCGAAGCCCGGCGAAATCCTTACTGTAAAACCTCGGTAATTCCATATCCGTGTCCTTAAGCCCAGCCTTGCGCTGGGCTTTTCGCATCTGGCTCAAGGCTTTTCAGCGTTGGCCTTCTCAAGCAGGGCAGCTATGCCCTCAAGCAGAACCAAGTCCGACTCCTTGAGTCTTCCCTTCGCCGCGGCCCTGGCAAGTTTCTCGATAACCGCAACTGCTCGCGGCGTGGCCTTGTCCTGAAGGGCCTGGTAGGCAGACGCCGCCTCTCTCACCACATCCTGGCGAGTGTACTCACCCTCGATCAATGCCGGCCCGTGTCCATTCGGATTGACCAGCACACCAGGCGTGAGCCCGATTTTCTTCTCGAGGTTGAGCGCCGCCTTCTCACCCAATGAGCGATGCCCATTGAGGATCTGTGACAAATACGAAGCGTCCAGATCGTGCTGGTCGGCGAAGTCTTTCTGGCTGAGTGGGCCGATGACGCGCCGCAGCGCGTCGACCCGAAGAGTTTTGATATCCATAGGCGAATAGTGTCCCTGCGTTAGCAAACAGTAAATTATAAAGTGCTATTGCTAATTAGTTTAGCAAACTATAATCTTTGCTTCTTTCGGAGACAAACATGACGCTACTCGAACTCATCCGGTCCCTCGACACACCTTAGGTGGAGTCGTTGGCCAAGCGCAGCGGCACCGGTGCCTGCAACCTTAAACAGATCGCCTATGGCTTTAGCCGGGCAGGTCCAGGCCTCGCATCAATATTGAGCGGGAGTCGAGCAGCGCGGTTACCTGTGAAGAGCTCCGGCCCGATGTCGACTGGGCCTATCTGCGCAATTCAGGCCAAGACGTTCCTTGGATAGGAGGCGTATGGTCCCGTCTCCCGGCGGAGAAAAAACAAGTCGATACTGGTTAGACCGTTTATTTCTTTCAGTTATGTAAAAAGATTTGAGTTGCATATCCAAAGCCGATTAATCAGCGCGATGATTTTAAATAAATCTGCAATGGCAATTAAACGGCTGCAATAACAGTAGAAACTCCCCCTGGTACTTCATTAATCTGGCTCTGACGTCCATTTTTGTTGCTGGATTACCCTCTTGCCGGCCATCCGCCAATGCTTAGAATCCACGCCATCAGCTTCGTCCAACTCTCAAATCCTCTGGGGAGCAACACCATGATGAACGCCATGCAGATGCAAATGCCAATGAACACCAACATGCCGATGATGGGCATGCCGATGATGATGGCGACCATGACCTGCGACATGATGGACGATGGCATGATGTGCAAGATGATGCCGGCCGCTGGCATGGACATGGCGATGTTCAAGAACAGCGCGGAAATGATGCAGATGATGATGATGAACTGCGGCATGCCGATGATGATGCATTGCGGCAACATGACCATGATGTGCATGTCCACGGCGAGCATGGCTATGCCGATGATGAACATGATGATGCCAATGCCGATGATGGGCATGCCGATGCCATTGATGAAGTGCGTAATGGAATGCACCATGATGGATGACTGCATGATGTGCAAAATCATGCCGATGGCAGGCATGAACATGGACATGATGAAAAGCTGCTGCGCCCTGATGATGAAAATGATGAACGACTGCAGTATGCCGATGATGATGAGCTGCAATGGCATGCCGCTGATGTGCTGCACCTGCTGATCCTTGGCATCAGGTATTAAAAAGCCCGGCAGGGTTAACCCTGCCGGGCTTTTTAATGTCTGTTTTTCAGTCCAGGCGTTCCGGGTAAGTCACCACAAGATACGCCACCGCCTCACTGTCGGCCGGGTTGCGGTAGCGGTGGGGCTGGTCCGCATAGAACAGGATTGAATCGCCGGTGGAGAGCAGGTAGCGCTCGTCGTTGACGCTGATCTCCAGTACACCCTGAGCCACCACTAGGTTTTCCTGCACGCCCGGGCCATGCCCTTCGGACTGATCCTCTCCCAGCGGGCTCAGGCGCAGTTCGTAAAACTCCGATTGGCGCGCCACGTCGAACGGAAACAGCGCGCGGCTGACAAAGGCGCCGCTGGCACTGACCAGGCGTTTGCTCTGGCTGACCGACAGCACCGCCACCCCTTCGAAGGCCCGATGTTCCAGAAAGGCGGCCACCGACACCTTCAAACCCTTGGCGATTTTGCACAGCACCTTGATGGACGGCACGCTGCGCCCGGACTCGATCTGCGCCAGCATTGCCCGGCTCACACCACACTGCCTGGCCAGGGCGTCAAGGGAAAGATGACGCTTGCCCCGCAGGCGTTGCAGGTTCTGTGCGACGCGTTCGCAGATAGGGTCTTCTTCCAGCGGTTCCAGGTTGTTCAAATTCAGCACGGGTTCGTCGGCGCTTGCCAGAAAACGCGAGGGTTCTTGCGCATTCACGCGTGACGCGTCTCGCTGGTCGTAGCAGCTTGCACCCACTGAGCGGCCTGCAAACCTGCACTGCGTGCGTACATTTCCCACATGGCCCGCGCCCGTTGCTGAGCCTGTTTGCGTTTGCGGTAGGGGGCGAAGTCGATGACGGTGGCTGTCGGATTCATGGGGCACTTCACTGTGGTGATGAATGACGGGATGAACTGAGAGTACTCGGATATTTTTATAACTATAAATACTGTTTTTGTATTTATTAATTCTTTTTGGTTATTTTTAAAATTAGGCAATTGAACCGAAGGCTTGGCGCACACGCCTCGTTAGAGCAGCTCAACCGAATTGACTTGCCGATTCCACCGCGGTTTTTGGCTTCCTGCTGTGCGTTAGCTGATAAGCAACAGCCAGCCATATGAACCATCCCGGCATGACCATCAAGGCAACGCGGGTATCAGGTCTCAATGCCAGCAGGCACAGAACGAAGCCCATAAAAGCCAGTGAAAGCCATGCCATTGGCACGCCGCCTGGCATCTTGTAAGCAGATTTTGCGTGAAGCTCAGGACGCTTTTTGCGATAGGCAATGTAGGACGCGAGGATGGTCGACCACGTGAAGATCACCAGAATCGCGGACACAGTGGAAACGATGGTGAAGGCCGTCATGACTTCCGGAACGATGAACAGCACGAGTACACCCACCAGCATCAACAGCGTGGTGAAGGCCAGGCTCAGCAGAGGCACGCTGTTACTCGATAGTCGCCGAAAAATACCCGGAGCGTTGTCCTGATTCGCCAGCCCGAACAGCATACGGCTGGAGGAGAAGACGCCACTGTTGGCCGATGAAGCGGCGGATGTAAGGACCACGAAGTTAACGATGCCGGCAGCTGCGGGAAAGCCAGCGACGAGGAAAAGTTCGACAAAAGGACTTTTTACAGGTGACACCTGTTGCCAGGACGTCACGGCAATAATACAGCCCAATGCTAGTACGTAGAACAGGATGATTCGCACCGGAATCGAGTTGATTGCCTTGGGTAAGGTCCTCTCCGGAGCCCGGGTTTCTGCCGCAGCGGTGCCGATCAGCTCGGTGCCGGCAAATGAGAATATCGCCATCTGAAAACCGGCAAAAAAACCAAGTAAACCGTTAGGGAATGCAGCCTGCTTATCCACTAGATGGCTCAGGGACGCGGTAACGCCATTGGGGGATACGAACGAGCTGGTAATCAGCACGATGCTGACCCCAATAAGCGTCACGACGGCGATGATCTTGATGATCGCGAACCAGAATTCGACTTCACCGAAAAGCCTGACCGTCAGCACGTTCAAGGCAAACAGTGTCGCCAGCATCCCGATAGCGGGTATCCAGGCAGGCAGATTGGGAAACCAGTATTGGAAAAAACCTCCGACGACAACGGCATCGCCGATCACTGCGACGCTCCAGCTCAGCCAATACGACCAGCCGAGAAAAAATGCGGCGCGAGGGCCCAGGTAGGCACCGGCAAAATCCGCAAAGGTCTTGAAGTTCAAGTTGGAAAGCAGCATTTCGCCCATGGCACGCATGACGAAGTATACGAACAGGCCAATGATCATGTAGATGAGGATGATCGAGGTGCCCGACAGGGCGATGATCTTTCCTGAGCCCATGAACAAACCTGTACCAATAGCGCCGCCCATGGCCATTAACTGGATGTGGCGATTGCTGAGCGTGCGCTGCAGTGCAGGTTGTTCAACCCGCTCTGATGAATTCGATTTCATTTCAAAACCTCTTGATCTTATGTTTTTGAGTTTTGGCAGAAAAGTGGGTATCCAGCGCCACTGTCAGGATGCAATGGCGGGTGACGGTATTGGTTTATCTGGGCAGTGACGGCCCCATGCACGTGCCTGTGGCGTCACTTACAGGTGAACTGGCCGTGCGCATATGGGCGGCTTTGGTCGGTTGCTGATCAAGCATCTGGAACAGGTTTTTTATATTTTCAGGTGTTGACTCCAAGTGGATGTGTCGGCCGACTTGATGTTTGTGCGCCATCGCATGCAGGTAGCGAAGCGACGAGAAATCCTCCAGGGCAAAGCCCACGGAATCGAGCGTCATTTTCTTATTCTCCAATCCGTCCGATAAACGTTGTAGAGCAGGGGGTCAGGCGCGTTTGCTCTCAAAGCCATGCAGTACGTTCACCGCATTGATTCCGATTTCATCGACCATATAGCCGCCTTCCATCACGAAGAGGGTGGGGCAACTAACGCTTGCTATCAGCTCGCCAATCCCGATGAAATCCTCGCTTTCCAACAGGAAATGACTGATGGGGTCGTCCTTGAAGGTGTCGACGCCCAATGAGATCACCAATACTTCTGGCGCGAATTGCTGAAGTTTCTTGCAGGCGTGAAGCAGGGCGTCGCGGTAGCTTTCCCAGGCGGTGTTTTTCGGCAGCGGGTAATTGAGGTTGAACCCTTCGCCAGGGCCGGCGCCGACCTCACCGCTGAACCCTGAGTAGTACGGATAGGACACGCTTGGCTCGCCGTGCAGCGAGACGAACATGACGTCATTGCGCTGGAAAAAAATGTTCTGGGTGCCGTTGCCGTGATGAAAGTCGACATCGAGTACCGCGGCACGTTTGGCGCCCTGGGTGATCGCCTGCTGTGCGGCAATGGCCGCATTGTTGAGATAGCAGTAACCCCCCATGTATTCACGCGCCGCGTGATGGCCCGGCGGACGGCAAAGGGCAAAGGCACTGCCGTGGCCTTCATCGATAAGTGCCAGACCTGTCAGTGCGATATCGGCACTGGTCTTGACCGCCTGCCAGGTGGTGGCGGTGATGGGTGAGCCGGCATCCATTGCATAAAAGCCGAGTTTGCCGTCAATAAACGTTGGCACCTGGTCGTTGGCCAAATCGCGTACAGGCCATACCAGTGGCAAGGCATCATGAGTGCGTCCTGTCGCGCACCATTCTGACCAGGCGCTTTCCAGGAAGCTCACGTAGCGCTCGCTGTGCGCGTTGACGTAGCAGGACCGGTCAAACACGCGTGGTTCGACTATCTGGCCAAGGCCTACTTGCTTGACACGGTTGTGAACGGTGTCCGCCCGACTGGGCTGCTCGAATGACGGCTTGAGCACGCCATCCTTTAATTCTGTGCCATGGTGCAGACGGTGGGAATCACTGAAAACTGTAAACATTCTGCGCATCCGTTAATGTGAGCTGGTGAAAGTATTTTGTTCTGGTCATGGCGCGAGTTCTTTGCTTTGTTTTTGTGATTTTTAATATTTATCGGGCGATTTAACTCGGAAACGGCGTAATGAAGAAAAATATATCCAGGCGCATTAGCCTCGATGAGACCGATCTGGCAATTCTTGAGTTATTGCAGGAGGACGCGAGCATTTCCAACGCCGAGCTCAGTGAGCGGCTTTCGTTGAGCCTCACGCCTTGCTGGCGACGGCGCAAGAGAATGGAGGAGGCGGGGGTGATAAAGGGTTATCAGGCAACCCTTGATCGAAGAATGTTGGGGCTGGATATCATGGCATTCGTGCACATCCGCTTTTCTACCCACGCCGATCACGCTCCGGACGTCTTCGAGGCAGTGATTGCGCAATTGCCAGAGGTATTGGCCTGCCACAAGATCACCGGCGACGCCGACTACGTGCTCCAGGTGTTGGCAGAAGATCTTGATAGCTATAGCGACTTTATCGAGCAAGTGCTGAGGCAGCAGGTGGGTATCGCGTCTATTCAGTCGAGCCTGGCTTTGCGCGAAATCAAAGCCGGTAGTCGCATCGCCATACCTAAATTGAGCAAGGGGTAATGGCGGGGGCGCCGCGAAACGATCGGTGTCCGAGAGCAAAGCCTCGAAGAGATTGAAGACCAAGAGCAGCGTTCGTGTCGGGTCACATTGCAACTAAGGGGGGCGTTATGCAGCACTCGGATCATTTGTCCTTGCACCTGTTCATTCTGGTCTGTGAAGAGGGCACGAGCGGCACTGGAAACCGCATGAGCAAGTGCCTGGGAGAGGGCGTTGTTGCCGTGTGTTCATAGGTGACATGCGCTAAGGAAATTTCCCACATCCAATGCCCGTACCCTGTTGTTAGGCTCCAACTTTTTGACCTGACTTCAAGGAGTTTCCTGATGACAAAACGTCTCGCCGCCGAGTTCTTCGGCACGTTCTGGCTGGTACTGGGCGGTTGCGGCAGTGCCGTGTTGGCGGCCGCATTCCCTGAGTTGGGCATTGGTTTTGCCGGTGTGGCATTGGCATTTGGCTTGACGGTATTAACCATGGCCTACGCGGCCGGGCATATTTCGGGTGGGCATTTCAATCCGGCGGTCACCTTGGGTTTGCTCGCCGCTGGGCGTATTGACGGCAAGGATGTGGTGCCCTACATCCTCACTCAGGTTCTGGGCGCGATTGCGGCGGCTGGCGTGCTGTACCTGATCGCCAGCGGCAAGGCCGGGTTCGATGTGACTGCGGGGTTTGCCACCAATGGTTATGGCGAGCATTCGCCCGGGGGCTTCTCGCTGCTTTCGGTAGTGGTCACCGAGTTTGTACTCACGGCGTTTTTCCTGTTGATCATCCTGGGCGTCACCGACAAAAAGGCGTCGGCCGGTTTTGCGCCGCTGGCCATCGGTTTTGCCCTGGTCTTGATTCACCTGATCAGTATTCCCGTGAGCAATACATCGGTTAACCCGGCGCGCAGTACTGGTGTGGCGTTGTTCCAGGGCGATTGGGCGATGGCTCAGTTGTGGGTGTTCTGGGTGGTGCCTTTGCTGGGTGGGCTGTTTGGCGGCCTCGTGCACCGTTTGGTGTTGGCGACGAAACCGTAGACAGTTTCACACTTCAGATCTCAACGGGCTTCGGGTCGCCATATCACCTTGCGCACCTCAATGGTCTTGGGCAGCAAGCGGTTCTGATAAAACAGATCCGCCGTGGCCTGTTGTGCGCCAATGATGCTGTCGTCAATCGGCAGCACTGGTGACGGCGGGCGGTTGTCCATGTAGCGGGCAATCACCGTGCTTGGCAGGCCCATAAACGCGGTGAGCACCTTCAGGCTGTCTTCGCGCTGGCTGCGGGTCAGCGCTTCAGCCTGGGTGAGCTCCCCCAGCAGGTCCTGGATAAACCCACCATTGGCCCGGGCGTATTCACGCCGTGCGGTGTAGACCGGCCCCGACAACCCCAGGCCCTCGCCATCGACCAGCACATGGCTGGGGCTCTGGCTCAGGGCCAGGGAGGAGTAAGGTTCCCAGATCGCCCAGGCGTCGACGCTGCCTTGCTCGAATGCCGCACGTGCATCGGCCGGTGGCAGGTACACCGGTTGGATGTCCGTGTAGCTCAGGCCGGCTTTGTTCAGCGCGCGCAGGATCAGGTTGTGGGAGCTGGAGCCTTTCTGGAAGGCGACCTTTTTGCCCTTCAGGTCCGCCACCGAATGCACTGGGCTGTCGTTGCGTACCAGCAACGTTTCGGCGCTGGGCTTGGGCGGTTCGGCGCCGATGTAGACCAGGTCGGCACCTGCAGCCTGGGCGAAAAGAGGCGGAATGTCGCCGGTAGCGCCAACGTCCAGTGCGCCGACGTTCAGCGCCTCAAGCATCTGCGGGCCGGCGGGGAATTCAATCCATTTCACCTCGGTTTGTGGGAAGCGTTTTTCCAGCAGGCCATGCTCCTTGGCGAGCACCAGGGCGATGGAGCCTTTCTGGTAGCCGATGCGCAAGGTTGATGGATCGGCCGCCCAGGCGGTCTGGGTCAGCAGCAGGGCCAGCAGCAGGGTGGGGAATTTCATGCACGGGTCTCCTTGAAGCGGTTGGCCGGGCGCGCCAGGCCGAGGTTTTCTCGCAGTGTGGTGCCGCTGTATTCGCGCCGAAACAGGCCACGCCGCTGTAACTCGGGAACGACCAGGCGGGCGAAATCCTCCAGCCCGCCCGGCAGGTGCGGCACCAGAATATTGAAGCCATCCGCCGCGCCTTCTTCGAACCAGCGCTGCAGCTCATCGGCGATCTGCACAGGCGTGCCGATCAGGCTGTAATGACCGCGTCCGCCGGCAATGCGTTGGCCCAGTTGCGCCAGTGTCAGCTGTTCGCGCTGGGCCAGTTCGCTCAGCAGTTGCTGGCGGCTGCGTTGACCGCTGTCGGTCAAGGGTAGCTCGGGCAGCGGCCCGTCCAGCGGGTAGCCGGACAGGTCGAAATTACCCAACATGCGCCCCAGCAACGCCACGCCTACCTCGGGTTCGACCAATGCTTGGAATCTTTCAAATTTCGCCTGGGCGCAGGCTTCGGTTTCCCCGACCACCACGAACACGCCCGGCATGATTTTCAGCGAATCGGCCTCGCGCCCGTATTGGCCCAGGCGCCCCTTGAGGTCACGGTAAAACGCTTGGGCGTCGGCCAGCGAAGTCTGCGCGGTAAACACCACCTCGGCAGTCTGTGCCGCCAGTTCCCGGCCGGTGTGCGAAGAGCCGGCCTGCACGATCACCGGCTGGCCCTGGGGCGAGCGCGCCACGTTCAGGGGGCCTTTGACCTGGAAGTGTTCGCCCACATGGTTCAGCACATGGCGTTTACTTGGCTCGTAATAGCGGCCGCTGGCCTTGTCGCGCACGAAAGCATCGTCGTCCCAGCTGTCCCATAACCCCGTCACCACCTGGTGAAACTCCCGCGCGCGGCTGTAGCGTTCGGCATGACCCAGGTGTGCGTCGCGGCCGAAATTCAGTGCCTCGGCGGCGTTGTCCGAGGTCACCAGGTTCCAGCCTGCACGGCCACCGGAAAGGTGATCCAGCGAAGCAAATTTGCGCGCCACATGGTAGGGCTCGTTGTAGCTGGTGGTGGCGGTCGCGATCAGGCCGATATGCTCGGTCACCGCACTGAGCGCCGAGAGCAGGGTGAGCGGCTCGAAATGATCCGAGCGCGCCATCTGGCTGGCGACCTCACCGGTGGCCGCGGCAATGCTGTCGGCCACGAACAGCGCGTCGAACCTGGCCACTTCTGCTACCTGCGCCAAGTGCTTGTAGTGGGCGAAATCCAGCCCGGCATTCGCCGGTACATCGGGGTGGCGCCAGGCGGCCACATGGTGCCCGGTGGCCATCAGGAACGCGCCGAGTTTGAGTTGACGGCTCATGCTAGAAGTCCTTGCGCAGTTGCACGCCGAAGTAACGCTCATCGTCACGGGGTACGGCGCGGTAGATGTAGTTGCCGCCACTGGCCAGCAGCGGTGAATAGGACTTGTCGGCAAGGTTCTTCGCCAGCAGCGCCACGCGCCAGCCATTGGTGTAGTCGGCCACCGCCACGCTGGCGTTCCAGATGCCGTACGCGCCTTGCTTGGTGTCCAGGTTCTGGCTGATGTCGTACTGCACTTCGCTCTGCCAGCTGTAGTCGGTGCCCAGCTCGACATCCAGGCCGTTGTCCAGGGGGATGCTGTAGTCGGCGCGCACGTAGCTTTTCCAGTCCGGGCTGAACGGCAGTGGCTTGCCATTCACATTGCAGGTCGCCGCTGCGCCTGCCGGGCACGCGAACTGATCGATGCGTGCTCGGGTATAGGCCAGGGCGCCGGAGAGCTTGAGCTGCTGGGTGGCTTGCAGCGCGTAATCGAGCTCGACGCCTTCGGTGCTGACGCTGCCGGCATTGATCAGGCGCGTCACTACCTGGCCGGCGACGGTGTCGAAAAAGTTGGCCTGGTAGTTGTCGTAGTCACTGTGGAACACCGCAAGGTTGGTGGTCAGGCGATTGTGCCAGGCGGTGGCCTTGATCCCGGCTTCCCAGGTGTTGGAAGTCTCCGGCTTGAGCGCCTCGGTGTCGCGCGGCTGCATGTTGAAGAACACGTTATAGGCCGGGCCTTTGTAGCCACGCGAGTAGGTGAGGTAGCTGGTGATGTTGTCGCTGATGTCGTACTGCACGCCCAGTCGGCCGGACCAACCGTCCTCGTCTACCGAGCCGGAACTCGCCGTCGCCGGTTGAATGCCGCTGACCGTGGTGGCAGAGGTGGACACGCGGCGATGGTCGTACTTCAAGTCGTCATGGGTATAGCGCAAGCCGGCGATGCCACGAAAGCGCGAGGTGAAGTTGAGCGTGGTCTCGCCGAATGCCGCGTAGCTGTCGCTGGTGGTGCTGTAGTCGGCGATGCCACGGTCGACACGCGCAGTCGTCGTGAGGGTGCGTTGATAGGTTTCCTCATCCTTGCCATGCATGTAGAACAGGCCGCCGACATACTCCAGGAACTCACCTTTGGGCGAGGCCAGACGCAGCTCCTGGGAGTACTGGTCGAACGCCAGGTCGCCTTTGTCGGCGGTGCCGGGGAAGGCGGCGGTGACGGTGCCGAGACGGTCGCCGTCCTGGTATTGGGTGTTGTCCCAGCCGCGCCAGGCGGTGATCGAGGTCAGGGTGTAGTCGCCCAGGTTCCAGTCCAACTGCGCCGACAGGCCCTTGTTGATGTCTTGCACACGGCTGCGGGTATCGGTGTTGATATCGCGGTTGTCACTTGAGGCGCGCACTGGCCTCAAGGCATTGCTGAACGCCGGGCTCAGGGACTTGCTGACCACACCATTGGGCGCGTCATCGTGGGACTGCATGTAGTCGGCGATCAGGGTCAGCTTCACGTCGTCGTTGGGCGTGAACTCCAGCTTGCCGCGAATGCCCTTGTGGTTGTAACCGTTGACCTCCTGACCATTGTGGTGGTTGTCGACGTTGCCGTCGTAGCTGCCGAACAAGGTGCTGATCGAGCCCTTGAGCACCTCCGGCACCAGGCTGCCACCGATGCCGAACCGCGTGCGGCTTTCATTGCCGCTGTAGAACGACTGATCGATAAACCCGTGTGTCTGGGCAGTCGGCGCCTTGCTGGTGATATTCAGCACGCCGGCGGACGCGTTCTTGCCGAACAGCGTGCCTTGCGGGCCGCGCAGTACCTCGATGCGCTCCAGGTCGAGCAGGTCGAGAGTGGCCTGGCCGGGGCGCGCATAAACCACGCCGTCGATCACCGTCGCCACGGTGGGCTCCACCCCCGGCGAGGTGGAAATGGTGCCCACGCCGCGTACGAACAGGGAGGTGTCCTTGTTCGACGCGCCGGTACGAAAGTTCAGTGACGGTACCTGCTGGGCGATGCTCGCCACACCGTTGCGGTTGTCGCGCTCCAGTTGTTCGCCATCGAGCACCGAGACGGCCACCGGGACTTTTTGCAGCGACTCTTCCCGCCGGGTAGCGGTGACCGTCACGGATTGAAGCGTGGGCTCTTGCTCGTCAGCTGCAACAGCGCCGCAGACGGGCAGGGCGCTGAGGCCGGCCAGGAGCAATAAATGGGTGTGCCGTGGAAAGTTATGCATGCTGTGCCCGCTCGAAAAAATACCCTGGTCCGCTGCGGTTCTGCGACCGCCAGCGCCTGTGAAAATGTCCTGGGCATTCGCTCGAGCGAGTAGCAGACACCGCGCTTTGTTAGCGCTAACATCGGCATTATTGAAGGCGCAGCTTAGAGCGTCAAATACTAATAAATTAGTTTTATATTCTTTTTTTACAGGGTCATTCCGTGGACGAACACACACCGCGCAAACGCCGGGGCGCCGGACGCGTCACACTGAGCACCGTGGCACGCCAGGCTGGGGTCTCGGCGATTACCGTGTCGCGTTACTTCAACCAACCGGAGCAGGTCTCGCCCGAACGCCGTGAGCGTATCGCCGAGGTGGTGGCGCAATTGGGTTATGTGCCCAATCTGGTGGCCGGTGGCTTGGCCTCTGCGCGAGGCAAAATCGTCGCGATGGTGATTCCGAATATCTCGGGGCCGATCTTTGCCAATACCTTGCAGGGCTTCAGCGATACCCTCAGTCGCCACGGCTACCAGCTGTTGCTGGCGTCCAGCTATTTCAGCATCGAGCAAGAGGAAAGCGCGGTGCGCGCCTTTCTTGGTTGGTCGCCGGCCGCGCTGGTGCTGACCAGCCGCTTCCATAGCCCAGGCACCGAAAAGATGATCGCCGAGGTGGACATCCCGGTGGTGGAAACCTGGGACTACGTGCCGGAGCGCGAGCCGTTGCAAGTGGGATTTTCCCATTATCAAGTCGGCGTCACTGCCGCGCGCTATCTGCATGGCAAGGGCTATCGGCGTATCGCCTTCGTGCAGAACAGCGCGGCGGGCGACTTCAGCGCGCTGGAGCGCCGTGATGGTTTTACTGCGACCCTCAGCGAGCTGGGTGTGCAGCCGTGGGGCTTCGTTCCCGACGCCGACCGTGCGCCTTTCGAGGCGGGCAAGCAGGCCATGGAGGCGCTGATGGGGGAGGTGACCAGGCCCGACGCGATTTTCTTTGCCAACGACAACCTGGCTGCCGGCGGTTTGTTGGCCGGTCAGCGTGCGGGGCTGAACATCCCGCAGGACTGCGCCGTCTTGGGCTTTGGCGACTACCCCTTCGCACAGATGTTGCTGCCCAGCCTCAGCACGATCCAGCCACCGGCCCTTGAGATTGGTGTATTAGCCGCCACCCGCGTTCTACAAAGTCTGGGTGTATTACCGATCGAGGGTGAAGTTGCACGCTTGAATCTTTTGCACTGTCAGTTAATTGAAAGGGAAAGTACCTAGTCATTACGGGGCATGGCTAAGTGCAACTAGTGGCTATTGGCTGCTAACGCTCTAAATCAGTGCATTTGGCAATGTTTTGTATTTAATTTCCCGCCAGCCGGAACTAGAGCTATAACTTCCAGTCGATACCCCCGGCTAACTCCTGCATGGGCTGTGGCGAACTAATGGCACTGTTCGGTAGTTCCAAATAGCCATACTTTTCGCAACGTTAGATATTCCTCAATGATGTCTTCAGCCCCCATCGATGCTTGCAAGATGCACATCCCGCACACCGACCAGGTGTGCGCGTGGCTGATGCAGCACGCCGGGCTTAAAACGCTGGATCTGGAACGCGCCCGGCGCTTATCCGATGACCCTCGCGACCTGCTGGGTTTACTCACGCGCCTGGGCCTGGTGTCCGAAATCGAACTGGCCCGCGCCTGGGCCGATCTGCTGGCTGCGCCATTGCTGGCGACCGACGCTGCGCCGCCGTTGCTTGACCCATTACCCGCCGTGACCGAGCGCTTCCTGCGTCATTACCACCTGGTGCCCATGGGCTGGGACGAGGGCGGCCTGCGCGTGCTGGCCGCCAACCCGACGCAGCGGTACCCGTTCCAGGCCCTGGCGTATGCCTGCCAAGTTCCTGTCTGGCTGGCCATCGGCGCGCATACCGACGTAGAGGGCCTGATCGAGCGGTACTACGGCCAGGGCCGTTCGGCCATGGGCACGCTGATCGAAAACCTCGATGAGCAGGGTGGTGCCCTCGAAGATATCGAGCATCTCAAGGACATGGCTTCCGAAGCGCCGGTGATTCGCCTGGTCAACCTGATCCTGCAACGCGCCGTGGAACAACGGGCGTCGGATATCCATATCGAACCCTTCGAAAACCAGCTCAAGGTGCGCTACCGCATCGATGGCGTGCTGCACGACGCCGAAGCGCCGCCCGCCAGTTCGTCGGCGGCGGTGATCTCGCGGGTCAAGATCATGGCGCGCCTGGACATCGCCGAGCGGCGCCTGCCCCAGGATGGGCGCATCATGCTGCGCATCCAGGGCAAGGCGTTGGATTTGCGCGTGTCCACGGTGCCCACCAGCTTCGGCGAGTCGGTGGTGATGCGCCTGTTGGACCGGCAAACCGTGCAGTTCGACTTTCCAAGCCTGGGTTTTAATGGCCAGCGCCTGGCAGTCTTCCTTGATTTGCTCGAGCGGCCCCACGGCATCCTGCTGGTCACCGGGCCCACGGGCTCGGGTAAAACCACCACGCTGTACACCGCCTTGGCGCGGCTCAACACCGCCGAACGCAAGATCATCACCGTGGAAGACCCGGTGGAGTACCAGCTTGAAGGTATCAACCAGATCCAGGTCAAGCCCGCCATCGGCCTGGACTTTGCCGGAGCGCTGCGCGCCATCGTGCGCCAGGACCCGGACGTGATCATGATCGGTGAAATCCGCGACCTGGAAACCTGCCGCATCGCCGTCCAATCTTCACTCACCGGCCATCTGGTGCTCTCAACCCTGCACACCAACAGCGCCGCCGCCAGCATCACACGCTTGCTGGACATGGGCGTGGAAAGCTACCTGATCGCCTCCACCGTCAGCGGCATTCTCGCCCAGCGCCTGGTGCGGCGCCTGAACCCGGCCACACGGGTCGCGTTCCAGGCACCGCCGGCGTTGATCAAGGAACACGGCCTGGATCGCCTCACCGAGCAGCGCCCGATCCTGCTGTATCACGGCGACTACCACGGCCGCAGCGCCCTCACCGAATTGCTGGTGATGAATGACGAGTTGCGCAGCCTGCTGATGGCCCACGCCGACGCCGCCACCCTTGAGCAAGCCGCCCGCCGCGGCGGTTTGCGCACCTTGTATGAAGACGGCCTGCGTCAGGCACTGGCGGGCGTCACGTCCCTGGAAGAAGTGTTGCGCGTCACCCGTGGAGAGGATGCGTGAGCCTGTTCAAGTTCCGTGCCCTGGACAGCCAGGGCGCCGCCCAGAGCGGCACGCTGCAAGCTGCTGACCAGGCCACCGCCGTCGCCATCTTGCACAAGCGTGGCTGGTTGCTGCTGCATATCGAAACGACGGGCAGTGCCTCGTTACGTCGTGTACGCGGGCCGTTGAAGGGTGCAGCGCTGGTGAGTTTCACCCAGCAACTGGCGACGCTGCTCGGCGCCGGTCAGCCCCTTGAACGCTCGTTGAACCTGCTGCTCAAACAACCCGGCCAACCCCAGGTGCGGGCCTTGATCGAGCGCATCCGTGACCAGGTCAAGGCCGGCAAACCGCTGTCGGCTGCGCTTGAGGAAGAGGGCGATACGTTTTCTGCGCTGTACCTGAGCATGGTGCGCGCGGGCGAAGCCGGTGGTGCGCTGGAAGACACCCTGCGCCAGCTCAGCGACTACCTGGAGCGCAGCCAGCGACTGCGTGGCGAGGTGATCAACGCGCTGATCTACCCGGCGTTCCTGGTGGTGGGCGTACTGGGTTCCCTGGCGCTGTTGCTGGCCTATGTGGTGCCGCAATTCGTGCCGATTTTTCAGGATCTGGGCGTGCCGATCCCGTTGATCACCCAAGTGATCCTGGGGCTTGGCGAGTTTTTGTCGGCCTATGGCCTGGTGCTGTTGGCCGGGGTGGCGATCAGTGCCGGGCTCCTGGTGACGCGCCTGCGCGACCCCAGCCGCCGCGAACGCTACGACCGTCACCTGCTGGGCATCCGTGTGGTCGGCCCGCTGCTGCAGCGGGTGCAAGCCGCACGCCTGACCCGCACCCTCGGCACCTTGCTCAGCAATGGCGTGGCGTTGCTGCCCGCGCTGGTGATCGCCCGGCAGGTCTGCAGCAACCGTGCATTGCAGGTGCAAGTGGCGCGGGCGGCGCAACAGGTCAAAGGCGGCGGCACCCTGGCCGAGGCGTTTGGCAGTCAACCGCTGTTGCCGCAGTTGGCCCTGCAAATGATCGAGGTCGGCGAACACGCCGGTGAACTGCCCGGCATGTTGCTCAAGGTCGCCGACATCTTCGACGTCGAGGCCAAGCGTGCGATCGACCGTCTGCTCGCTGCGCTGGTGCCCTCGCTGACCGTGATCATGGCGGTGCTGGTGGCGGTAATCATGCTCGCAATCATGCTGCCGCTGATGAGCCTCACCAGCCATATATGAACCTTCATGGAGTGGAATCAATGAGAACCCGGCACCGCCAAAACGGCTTCACCCTGCTGGAAATGCTCGCGGTAATCGTGCTGCTGGGCATCGTCGCAACCATTGTCGTGCGCCAGGTCGGCGGCAATGTGGACAAGGGCAAATACGGTGCAGGCAAGGCGCAGTTGGCGAGCTTGAGCATGAAGATCGACAGCTACGCCCTGGATGTGGGCGCGCCGCCCAACACCCTGCAACAGCTGCTCGACAAGCCCGCCAATGCCTCCAGCTGGGCGGGTCCCTATGCGAAGCCTTCGGAGTTGAAGGACCCGTTCGGCCACGGGTTCGGTTATCGCTTCCCCGGGCAGCATGGCGCCTTCGACCTGATCTTCTACGGCCAGGACGGTCAACCGGGCGGCGAGGGCTACAGTGCCGATTTGGGTAACTGGGAGTAACCCGGCCATGGCCCAGCGCGGCTTTACCTTGCTGGAGATGCTGGTGGTCATTGTATTGATCGGCGTCGCGGCCGGGTTGCTGGGGCTGGGTGTGCGCCAGGGGCTGCAAGTGGCTCAGGAGCGGCGGGTGGTGGGGCAGATGGTCGAGGCACTGCGCGCCACGCGGGCGGGGGCGATCGTCAGCGGCCAGGCGGCGCGCACCGAATTCGACCTGCAACGTCTGACGTTCCGGGCTCCAGGGCGTGCCCCGCAACAGTGGCAGGCACCGTTGCAGGTGACGCTGCACAGTGCCGAGCAGGCGGGCGCCGCCGTGGTGTTCTACCCCGATGGCAGTTCCACCGGCGGCAACCTGCTGCTGGCCAGCGGCGCCCGGCGTTGGCGTATCGACATTGGTTGGCTCACCGGCAGCGTGCAGTCCAGGGCGCTGCCATGAAGCATCAGGCCGGTTTTACCCTGCTGGAAATGCTCGCGGCCCTGACGTTGATGGCGGTGTGCAGCAGCGTGTTGCTGGTTGCCTTCGGCCAGAGTGCGCGCTCGTTGGCCCAGGTTGCCCACAGCGACCGGCTAACCCAGGCCGCGCTCACGCTGCTGGACCTGGAAGCGGCCGGCCCGCTGAGCGAAGGCACCTTGCAAGGCGAACTTGATGGCATTCATTGGCAATTGACCAGTACCCGGCAGCAGCCCCATCTGTTTCGTCTCGACCTGAACCTGCGCGAAGGCGCGCATCAGGCCCGCTTCAGCACCTTGAAGGCCCGCCTGTGAAGCGCCGCGAGCAGGGCTTCACCTTGCTGGAGATCCTCGTGGTGCTCAGCCTGCTTTCGATATTGTTATTGCTGGTGGGCGCTGCGTTGCTGGGCGCCAATCGGGCGGTGGCCAAGGCCCAAAGTTACACCGTGAGCCTGGATGAAATGCGCACCGCCCAACAGTTTCTACGCACCGCGATCAGCGAGGCGTTGCCTTTGAATATCATTGAAGACGACAGCCAGGCCGACGGTTTTTTTATCGGCACGGCAGAGCGCTTGCAGTTTGTGGCGACCTTGCCCGGCGTGCTCGGCGGGGGCATCCAGCGCTTTACCCTGCAACGGGTAGAGCAGGATTTTCAGGTGGCGTTTTCGCAGTTGCAATCCGCTGCCAACACCCAGCGTGCTGAACCGCAGGTGCTGCTGCATAACGTCGAGGCGCTGCAATTGAGTTATCGCGGCGTATCGCCCTTGGGCCAGCCCACCGGCTGGTTGAACGCGTGGCCCTGGCCCAGGCGCTTGCCCTTCGCAGTACGCATCGACGCCAGCGTCAACGGGCCGGTGCCGTGGCTGACGCAAGTGATTGCCCTGCGCCTGAACCTCGGCAGCGCGAGCAGTGAACAATGAAGCGCCAGCGCGGAGCGGCGTTGCTGCTGGTGCTGTGGGTGCTGGCTTTACTCAGCCTGTTGCTCGGCGGTTTGGCTGCCTGGGTGCAACTGCAAAGTCGCCAGGCGCTGTGGTACCGCCAGCACACCCAGACGCTGTTGGCCGCCGAAGCCGGTATTGCCCAGGTCATGGCTGATCGGCACTGGGTGGCGGACGGGCGTGCCATCGCGCTGACCTTCGACGACGCCCGCCTACAGGTCCGCCTGCGCAGTGAGCGCGGCAAGCTGTACCTGGTCAACGCCGACCCCGGTGACTTGCTACACCTGGCCCTGGCTTGCGGCGCTACCCCGGCCCAGGCCCATCAGTTGGTCCAGGCGCTTGAGGCTCGGCGCCATCAGGGCCTGGCGCCGTTTCGGGTGCTGGAAGAAGTGCGGCAACTGCCCGGTATGACCCAGGCGCTGTACAGCCAATTGCTGCCGGAAATGACCTTGTGGAGCGACCTGGATCGACCCGATCCGGCATTTGCCAGCCCCTTGATGCGCAAGGCATTGAACCTGCCACGCCAAAACGCCGAGGGCGCCGACCCCGGCCAGGTGCTGGAAATCGACAGCCGTGCCGAGCGCCCCGGCGGCTATCAGGCACGCCTGCAACTCACCGTCTTATTGAGCCCCGCGGAGGACCGTGCACAACCCTATCGGGTGGTGCGGTGGCAAGAATGAATCGACTTGAACCTATCGCCCGCCAGTGGCGCGGCAGCCTGTTGCAACAAGGCTGGCGCCTGTGGCTCACCGAACTGCGCGGCTGTGTGCCGAGCTGGCTGGCCCCACAAGAGCCGCCTGAGCAGGTCCATCACTGGCCGCTGACGGCGCCGGTTATCCCCGGCAGCGCCTGCCAGGTGCTGATGCTCGACCCTGACGTGGTGCTGCAGCAACGCCTGCAATTGCCCCTGGCGGCCGCGCGCAACCTCACGGCGGTGGTCGGCTATGAACTGGACCGCTACACCCCGTTCGACGCCGAGCAGTTGTACTTCGTGGCGCGTCAGGAGCAGCGCACACCTACCCACCTTGAGGTCACGCTGGTGGCGATCCTGCGCGAGCGTCTGGACCGGATTCTCAGCGACTGCGCTGCCCTCGGTCTGCATCCCCATCGCGTCGATGTGGCGGGCCTGGGCATTGACCTGCTGCCGGCACCGTTACGCTCGCGCCAACGCCGAAGGGGCAAGGATTTGCAGCGCAGCCTGCCATGGCTGTGTGGTGCCTTGCTGATCGCCGCCATGTTGCTGTGGCTCAACGACCGCCAGCGTGTACTCGACGCCATGCACGCCACCGTGCAGCAGCAAAAGGCCCAGGTCGCCCAGGTGCACGCCCTGCGCCAGCAACTGCTCAATACCCGCGGCGCAGCGCAGTACCTCACCCAGCGCAAACTGGCGCAACCGCCGCTGGCTGCGCTGCTCAATGACTTGACCACTTGCCTGCCCGCCGACACTTGGCTTGACCAATTGGACGTCAAGGACGCTGAGGTGACCTTCTCCGGGCAAAGTGCCAAGGCCAGTGGCCTGATCACCCGCATCAAAGGCTGCCGGCGGTTGGACAACGCCCAGTTCGAAGGGGTGATTCAACCCGATGCGCGCACCGGCAAGGACCAGTTTGCCTTGCGCGCCCACTTACGCCAGGAGGCCGCCGATGCGCCGACCCCTCACACCCCGTGAACGTCGTGGCGGTGCCTTGTTGCTCCTGGCCGTGGTACTCGGTGCGGCCTATTGGTTGCTGATCGACAGCTGGTTCGCCGGCCCGCTGCGTACCATGGGCGAGCAAGCCCAGCAGTTGCGTGAGCAGCAGCAACGCTACGCCGCCGTGTTGCGCCAGGGCGATGCATTGCGCGAGCAGCTTGAGCTGGCGCGGCAAGACCCGGCCAGCAGCGCCAGCCTGTTGCCAGGCGATGACCCCGATGTGGTCGCCGCCGATCTGATGCAGCGTCTGGCCGACCTGATCAACAGCCACGCCAACCTGGGCGGCGGCTGCAACCTCACCCAGCGCAAACCCATCACCACCGAACAGGACAGCAGCGAGCCCTATCGGCAGGTCAAGGTCAGCCTCACGCTCAACTGCGCCATCGAACCGCTGACCGCGATCCTGCACGCGCTGGAATACCAGCCGCCGTTTCTGTTTGTCGATGAGTTGCGCATTCGCCGCAGCAAACAGGCACCGGCCACTGGCGGGGCGGGCAAGCTGGCGGTGCAACTGCTGGTGCGTGGCTACCTGCAACCGGCGCAGGTGGCGCCATGAACGGTGCACTGCGCCCCCTGGAGTGGGGCTTGCTCGGCTTGGCCGGGCTATTGGGCGTACTGATGGCGGTGATCCTCAGCAGCATCGGTGATCAACCGCGATGGTTGCCGCAGGCGCCTGCACCTGCTCAGCCCTCCGTCACTGTGCAGGCCGCACCGGCGCCGGCGTTGCAAGAACTCGCGAGCACCTGGCAGACGCCGCTGTTCAGCCCCGATCGACGCCCGGACAGCGTGGTCGGCAAGACCCAGGTGGCGAGCCTGGCCAACCTGACCCTCAGCGGCATCATGATCACCGGCAACCTGCAAATGGCCATGCTCAAGCAAGCCGGCGGCCCACCCCTGACGGTGCGCCTGGGCCAGACGCTGCCCAACGGCTGGCGCCTGGAGCACCTGACCCCGCAATACGCCCGTTTCGCCCTCAACGGGCGCACCCAGACCCTGAGCCTCTACGGCAAGCGGTTACCCCTGATTTCCCATCCCCGCGAGCCCCTCCCTTGATCGATATGCGCACTTCGCTGTTTTGCCTGGCCACTGCCGTCTCCCTGGGCGGTTGTGGATCCTTATCCGACCGCCTTGATCCGGACGACCAGCTGCTGAACGAGGCGCTGCAAGGCACCGGTTCGCAACGCCCGCCGAATGCGGCGCCTGCGATGCAAAGCGCTCTGCCCGAGGCGAAGTCGCCGCCGCAGCGCCAGCTGATTCGTGGCAATCAGACGTTCGTGCGTAAACCCACTGCGCCGGTAAAAGCCCAGGAGGAGGGCGGCGACATCGTCTTCAACTTTCAGGGCCAGCCCATCGAAGCGGTGATCAACAGCGTAATGGGCGACTTGCTGCACGAGAACTACAGCATCACCGAGGGCGTGAAGGGCAATGTCAGCTTCTCCACGTCAAAACCGGTGGACAAGCAGCAGGCGCTGTCGATCCTCGAAACCCTGCTGTCCTGGACCGACAACGCCATGATCAAACAGGGCAACCGCTACGTGATTCTGCCGGCCAGCCAGGCGGTGGCGGGCAAGCTGGTGCCGCAGATGCGCGTGACGCAGCCCTCCAGCGGGCTCTCGGCGCGACTCTTCCCGCTGCGCTACATCTCCGCCACCGAGATGCAGAAACTGCTCAAGCCCTTCGCCCGAGAGAATGCGTTTCTGCTGGTCGACCCGGCGCGCAACGTACTGAGCCTGGCCGGCACCCCGGAAGAGCTGGCCAACTACCAGGACACCATCGACACTTTCGATGTGGACTGGCTCAAGGGCATGTCCGTGGCGGTCTTCGGCCTGCAACGTGCCTCGGTGGCCGAACTGATGCCTGAGCTGCAAGCCATGTTCGGCGCCGACAGCGGCACGCCCCTGGCGGGCATGTTGCGATTTCTGCCGGTCGAGCGCACCAACTCGGTGGTGGCGATTTCGTCTCAGCCCGAGTACCTCAGCGATGTGGGTGACTGGATTCGTACCATCGACGAGGGCGGCGGCAACGAGCCGCAGATGTATGTGTACGACGTACGCAATATGAAGGCCGCCGACCTGGCCAAATACTTGCGGCAGATCTACGGCAATGGTGCGATCAAGGACGATGCACCGGCCAAGGTCGCGCCGGGGTTGCGGACCACCACGTTATCCTCGTCCACCAGCGCTGGGCTGCAGGCCAATGTCCCAGCGCCTGCACCCGACGAACCCGAATCCGAACCTGCCGAAAATACCCAGGCGCCCCCCACCAGCGACCTCGAAGCCGGCACCCGCATCACCGCGCAAAAGAGCAGCAACCAGCTGCTGGTGCGCACCCGTCCGGCGCAATGGAAAGAGATCGAAGCGGCGATCAAACGCCTGGACAACCCGCCGCTGCAAGTGCAGATCGAGACCCGCATCCTGGAGGTCAAACTCACCGGTGAACTGGACCTGGGTGTGCAGTGGTATCTCGGCCGCCTGGCGGGCAATTCCACCAGCACCACGGTGGCCAACGCCTCCGGCAGCCAAGGCGCCCTGGGCGGTGGCGGGGCGGGGCTGGGGGCGGCGGATTCGTTGTTCTACTCCTTTGTCAGCTCCAACCTGCAAGTGGCCTTGCACGCCCTGGAAACCAACGGCCGCACCCAAGTGCTGTCGGCGCCGTCGCTGGTGGTGATGAACAATCAGCCGGCACAGATTCAGGTGGGCGATAACATTCCCATCAGCCAGACCACCGTCAACACCGGTGACGCCGACACCACCTTGAGCAGTGTCGAATACGTGCAGACCGGGGTGATCCTGGATGTGGTGCCGCGCATCAATCCGGGCGGGCTGGTGTACATGGATATCCAGCAGCAGGTCAGTGATGCCCAGAACCCGGCGGGCAGCAGTGAGACGCCGGTGAACCCGCGCATTTCCACACGCTCGGTGTCGACTCAGGTGGCGGTGCAGAGTGGGCAGACGGTATTGCTTGGTGGGTTGATCAAACAGGACAACGCCGAGAGTGTCAGTGCCGTGCCTTATCTGGGCAAGATACCGGGGTTGCGGTGGTTGTTTGGCAATACTGGCAAGTCCAAGGACCGTACAGAGTTGATAGTGCTCATTACGCCAAGAGTCATTACCAGCAGCAGCCAGGCACGGCAGGTGACTGATGATTATCGCCAGCAGATGCAACTGTTGCGGCCGGCTCAATAATCCTGGCTGCACCGAGTACCAATGTGGGAGGGGGCTTGCTCCCGATGGCGTTTTGACTGCCAGCGACTACCTAAATGATGCGACGCGATCCAAATGTGGGAGCTGGCTTGCCTGCGATGACGGCCTGACAGCCAACACAGTTATACCGAGTACATATCCATTCCTGTGGTAACGGCTAATATTGGTTCCGCTTTTACAGCGGGTCACTTTTGAAAAGCGCAAAAGTAACCAAAACGCTCTTGCCCCACCACTCGGCACCTCGCCTAGGCTCGGTGTGCCCGTAATCCGACAGGGATTTGGGGGGCCGCCGCCACGCGCCATCCATGGCGCGGGGCGGCTAAACCGGCATCCCTGCCGGTTTACCCCCCAAATCCCTGTCGAATTCCGGCCAGCGTGGTTTAACGGGGCGCCTAAGATCAAAAGCAGATCAAAAGCGGCTCGCTTCGCATCGTAGTTACCGTCGGCTGCGACCACCTACAAAGTTGTGTAGGTACCCATGCTCATCGAGGGCAAGCCCTAATGCCAGTCAGTTAAGACTCTGTAGGAGCGAGCTTGCTCGCGAAAAACTCACAGGCGCCGCGTTCATTCAGGAATCACGCTTTATCGTTGAGGTTTACAGAGTGCAATGTACGCTTAACTGACTGGCATTAAGGCAAGCCCCTCCCTAGCCCAGAATCTCTCTGCTATTGATGGGGTAAACATTACCGTTATGAATAAAAATATTAAAAAATAATGAAAGTAGAGAATATTAGCTTATGCCAAAACAGCATTATATTTTTGAAATTCATTCCGTTATGTTTGATCTCAACAGCCTACCCCTGACCTCGGATGGTACCCAGCGTGATTCAGATTCTGCGCGCCTGACCGGGTAACTATCCCCCGCAGCAGAATCGTTGGACGGGAGCTCAACGTATGTTGCCACTTCAAACCCCTCGCTTGCCCCACACCTAGCCCAAGCCGAAACGCCTTTTGAACACCGGTCACGCCGCGCCAGGCGCGTGCCTGCTCGATTTCGCGATTTGGAAAAAGCCGGGAATGGATATGAAGCACGTTCTACAACCCACCGCCGCCCTGACGTTGTCCTTGCTGGCTGCAGCGACGCACGCCCAGGACGACAGCACCTTGTCTACCGTCGTGGTCACCGGCAACCGTGGCGCCGAGCAGCGCACGGTCACCAGCAGCCCGGTGCCGATTGATGTGGTCAGCGCCAAGCAACTGCAAAGCACCGGCAAGCCCGGGTTGATGGAGGCGTTGAGCGCGGTGATCCCGTCGCTGACTTTGCCGGAAAAAACCGGCTGGGACGCCAGCGGCATTGCCCGCGCGCCAAACCTGCGGGGCTTGAGCGCCGCCGAAGTACTGGTGCTGGTCAACGGCAAGCGTCGCCACACCAGCGCCACCTTGAATATCAACGGCATCAACACTGGCGCGGCGCCGGCCGATCTGGACCTGATCCCTATCAGCGCCATCGACCACGTAGAAGTGCTGCGCGATGGCGCCGCGGCCCAATACGGTTCCGACGCCATCGCCGGTGTGGTCAACGTGATCCTCAAGGCCGATACCAGCGGCACTTCGGTGACTAACGCGGGCCTGGGTTATGACGGCAAGAAACAAACCGTGCAGCAAAGCCTCAACAAGGGCTTCGAAATCGGTAACGGCGGCATCGTGCAGTTGGCTCTGGATGCGCGCAGCCAGAACGATGACAACAAGGCCAGCGCCAACGGCTACACCTACGAGCAGGCGTATGGCCTGGCAGGCAAGTCCACCTATGGCGGCTACGGCATGCCCAAGACCAACCTGCTGACCCTGGGCTACAACGCCGAGCTGCCGATCGATGACAGCCTCAGCCTGTACTCTTTCACCACCTACTCGCGACGCAAGGCCGAGCAGGGGCAGAACTTCCGGCTGCCGACCATCACCAACACCATCACCACGGGGCCCAATGGCTATCCGGCCGGGTACACCCCCACCTGGTACATCGACGAAGACGATTTCCAGGCGGCCTTCGGTGGCAAGGGCACCCTGGGTGAGTGGGACTGGGACCTGTCCACCACTTACGGGCGCAATGAAGCGGAGCAGGGCACCACCCACAACCAGAACCCGTCCCTGGGCGAAGCCACGCCGAACAGCTTTACCTCCGGCACGTGGATTTCTACCGAGTTGACCACCAACCTGGATTTCAAGCGCGGCTTTGATATCGGCCTGCAAAAACCCTTGGACCTGTCCTATGGCTTCGAGCATCGGCGCGATACCTACGAGGTACAGGCCGGTGACTACGGGTCTTATGCCAACGGCGGCTACTGCGTGGCGCCGGGTAACTGCGCGTCGTCAGGGGCCCAGGTCACCAACGGCATTTCCCCGCAGGAAGAAAGCAGCGCTTCTCGCAACAGCCTGGCCAGTTATGTGGACGTGAGCTTCAACCCCTTGCCGGATTGGTATGTCGGCACCGCTTTGCGCTATGAGCATTACAACGAAGGCGTGGGTGCCACCCGCAGCGGCAAGCTGACCACCCGCTATGACTTCACGCCGCAGTTCGCCGTGCGTGCCACTGTGAGCAATGGCTTTCGTGCGCCGTCCCTGGCCAACAGTTTGTTCAGTGCGCGCTCCACCACCTATGGCGTGGTGGACGGCGTGTACCAGTCGATCAATTACGGCGTGCTGCCGGTGGGGTCGGCGGCGGCCAAGGCGCTGGGCGCCGAAGAGTTGAAGCCCGAACGCTCCACCAATTTCAGCCTCGGTTTCACCCTTACACCCACCGACCGCCTGAGTTTCACCGCCGATGCCTACGTGATCAATCTACGTGACCGCATCACCCTGACCGGCACCTTGCTGGGTCCTGAAGTCACCCAGGTACTGCAGAACAACGGCATCAACTCCACCTCCGGCGGCCAGTACTTTATCAACGGCGCCGACACTCGCACCAAGGGCCTGGACCTGGTCAGCAGCTATAACCAGGACCTGGGCGCGTTCGGCGCGCTGAAGTGGACCGCTGCGTTCAACTGGAACCAGACCAGAATCCAGAACTACAAGGCGTCCACCAGCATCCTTGGCCGACCTTATGACCTGATGGACCGCGAGGCCCGCAACCTGATCACCGGCGTGCAGCCCAATACCAAGCTGATCCTTGGTGGCGACTGGAGCATCGAACGCTTCAATCTCAGCCTGGCCCTGACTCGCTACGGTTCCTACAAGGAAGTCAACTCATCGGCCAACCGCGACCTGGACCGGGTCTACAGCGCCAAATGGATCACCGACCTCGACCTTGGCTACAACCTCACCAAAGACCTGAACATCGCCATCGGCGCCAAGAACCTGTTCGACCAATACCCCAAGAAACAAGGGGTGCCGAGCAGCACCATGGTTGCCAGCTACGGCACTTATTCGCCCTACGGTTTTACCGGCGGGTACTACTACACCCGGCTGACTTACGCCTTCTAAGGCCTGCGAGGAATAGCACATGCCCATTGTCGCCAAACCCTACGACCTGCTTGATGAGGTCAGCGTACAACCGCTGCGTCAGCACCGCGTCTCCACGCCGATCAAGGCGCTGCAAGTGGTGCCCGCCCGGCATCCCTGGCGCTGGGCCGGGTCGATCTTCGCCGCGCTGGTGCTGCTGGCCATCGTGCATTCCCTGGCCACCAACCCGCGGTGGGAGTGGGGCGTATTCAGCCAGTGGTTCTTCTCGCCGTCAGTGCTGCGCGGGCTGGGGCAGACGCTGTTGCTGACCCTGCTGAGCACTGTGTTCAGCGTCATTCTTGGCACGGCGCTGGCCCTGGCGCGGCTGTCGGGTTCGCCGTTGCTGGCCGCATTGGCCTGGGGCTATATCTGGTTTTTCCGCTCGATGCCGGCGCTGCTGGTGCTGATCATTCTCTACAACTTTGCCTACCTGTATGACCACATCGTGCTCGGGGTGCCGTTCACCGACCTGGTGTTCGCCGAATGGTCGACGGTGGATGTGCTCAGCCAATTCACCGTAGCGGTGCTGGGCTTGAGCCTGATGCAGGCGGCCTATGCGGCGGAGATCATTCGCGGTGGCCTGATCGGCGTGGAGGCCGGCCAGCATGAAGCAGCCGCGGCCCTGGGGTTGCCGGCGTCGCGGCGTATCTTTCGCATTATCCTGCCCCAGGCATTGCGCTCGATTTTACCGTCGGGGTTCAACGAAATCATCGGCCTGGTCAAGGGCACCTCCATTGTCTACGTACTGGCCCTGCCCGAGCTGTTCTACACCGTGCAGGTCATCTACAACCGCACCCAGGCGGTGATCCCGCTGCTGATCGTGGCCACGGTGTGGTACCTGATCATCACCACCGTGCTCACCAGCGCCCAGTACTACGTCGAACGTCATTTCGCCCGTGGCACCGCCCGGGTGCTGCCGCCGACGCCGTTGCAGCGCCTGCGCCTGTGGCTCAAGGAGAAGTCCCATGGCTGAAGCACGCGCCGGGCGCATCCAGATCCAGGGCGTGGGCAAGCGCTTTGGCAACCAGCAGGTGCTCGATAACATCGACCTGACCATCGACCCCGGCAAGGTCACGGTGATCCTCGGCCCGTCCGGCTCGGGCAAGTCCACCTTGCTGCGCACCATCAACCACCTGGAGAAGATCGACAGCGGGCATATCACCATCGACGGTGAATACGTCGGCTATCGGCGCAAGGGTGACCTGCTGTTCGAACTCAAGGAGCGCGAAATCCTCAAGCGTCGCATCGACGTGGGTTTTGTGTTCCAGAACTTCAACCTGTTTCCGCACCTGACCGCTTGGGAAAACATCGCCGAAGCGCCGTTGGCCCACAAGCGCTGGAGCAAGGCCCAAGCCCACTTCAAGGCCGCCGAGTTGCTGGCCAAGGTCGGCCTGGCGGACAAGGCCGACGCCTATCCGCGCCAGCTCTCCGGTGGTCAGCAGCAACGCGTCGCCATCGCCCGGGCTCTGGCGCTGGACCCCAAGGTTCTGCTGTTCGACGAGCCCACCTCGGCCCTCGACCCTGAGCTGGTGGGCGAGGTGCTGGACGTGATCAAGGGCCTCACCCAACTGGGCGTGACCCTGGTGATCGTCACCCACGAGATCGGCTTTGCCCGCGAAGTTGCCGACCACGTGGTGTTTCTCTGCGACGGCCAGTTGATCGAAGAAGGCCCGCCCGAACAGATCTTCCGCCAACCCCGCCATCCCCGTACCCAGGCCTTTCTCGGCAAGGTGCTTTAGTTCAAGGAGTGACTGTCATGTTCATCCATACCACCCGCGTGGCCTTGCTGGCGCTTGCCGTCAGCACCGCGCAATACGCCTTCGCTGTGCAACAGGTCGATCTGAGCCCCGACCGCCCGCGCATCCATGTGCCGCGCAATGAAGCGGCCATCGCGCAGATCCCGCCGGGCTTCAAGTTCGCCCAGCCGGGCAAGTTCACCGTGGCCGTGTCCGGCGTGGCCGGGCCGCCCCTGGCACTGCTCGCCAGTGACGACAAGACCACCATCGGCAGCGAAGCCGATACCGCACAACTGATCGCCGATAGCCTCGGCCTGCAACTCAATGTGGTACAGACCAGTTGGGAGGATTGGCCCCTGGGCGTCAGCTCGGGCAAATACGACGTGGTGATCAGCAACGTCACCGTCACCGAGGCACGCAAAAAGCGTTTTGACTTCGCCACCTACCGCCAGGATGTGCTCGGCTTTTACGTCAAGAGCACCAGCAAGATCACTGAGATCAAGCAGGCGGCGGACATTGCCGGGCTGAAGATCATCGTCGGCTCCGGCACCAACCAGGAAAAGGTCCTGCTGGCCTGGAACGAGGCCAATGAAAAAACCGGCCTCAAGCCTGCGCTGTTGCAATACTTCGACGATCAGGCCGCCGCGCAACTGGCGGTGCAGTCAGGGCGCAGCGATGCGCTGTTCGGGCCTAACTCGGTGTACGCCTATTCGGCGGCGATCACCGGCGGCATCAAGCGCGTCGGCACCGTCAACGGTGGCTGGCCGTTGCAGGCCGATATCGCCGTGACCACGCGCAAGGACAACGGCCTGGTCCAGCCGATCCACACCGCCCTGGAAGGCGCGATTGCCGGCGGGCAATACGAGCAGGTGCTGCAACGTTGGGGCCTGGATGTCGAACGCGTCGACAAGTCGCTGATCAATCCACCGGGCTTGCCGGACTAGGAGCATCGACATGGGACTGACACGACGTGAAGCGCTGTCGAGCATTGCCGCAGTGGGCGGTGAGAAGGCGGTCAAGGATGCACTGGCGGTGTTGGGTCTGGGCCCATCGTCACACCGCCGACCGCAACCGCTGAAACTCAAGGATGGCCTGGGACAGGGCACCCGCGTGCTGGTGCTGGGCGCCGGGATTGCAGGATTGGTCACGGCCCTGGAACTGAGTCGCGCCGGCTTCAGCGTGCAGGTGCTGGAAGCCCGTGAGCGCGTGGGTGGCCGCACCTGGACCCTGCGCAACGGCGACCGCGTGGACTACAAGGATGGCCGCTCGCAAACCGTGGGGTTTGATCCGGGCCAGTATTTCAACGCCGGCCCGGCGCGCATTCCCAGCCAGCACCGCACGATCCTCGACTATTGCAGCGAGCTGGGCGTGCCGTTGGAAGTGCTGGTCAACAGCAGCCATGGCGCCCAGGTGCGGCCGGACCTGAGCCAGCCGGCGTTCAGCGTCGGCCAGGCGCTCAACGACACCCGTGGGCACCTGTCCGGGCTGTTGGCCAAGGCGGTGCAGCGTGATGCTCTCGACGATGTACTGAGTGGCGAAGAGCGCACACGCTTGCTGGGCTTCTTGCAGGTGTATGGCGACCTGTCCCAGGAGCTGGCCTTCGAGGGCACCCTGCGTTCCGGGCACCTTGAATCCGCCGCCCACCCTGGCGCCTTGCCCGCCCGCCACAAGCCGCTGGGGTTGGAGCGCTTGCTGCACCCGGAACTCTGGGGCGCTTTGTTGCACACCGAATTCCCGGAATTTTCAGCCACCATGTTCCAGCCGGTGGGCGGCATGGACCGGATCACCGACGCCCTCTACCGACGCGTGCATGAGCAGGTGCAGCTGGGCGCCCAAGTGCGGCAGATCCGCCAGCTGGAGGACGGCGTGGCGGTGACCTATCACGACCAGCACAGCGGCCGCGAGCAGGTGGTGCGCGCCGATTACCTGGTCTCGACCTTGCCGCTGCCCCTTTTGGCCAGGCTCGACAGCGACTTCAGCGACCCGGTCAAGGCCGCCTTGCTCAGCACGCGCAGCGACCAGGCGACCAAGGTGGCGTGGCAATCCCCGCGTTTCTGGGAAACCGATTACCGCACCTATGGCGGCCTGTCATGGGTCGAGCACCCGGCGCGCTTGCTGTGGTACCCCAGCAACGACCTCAACACCCGCGAGGGCGTGCTGGTGGCCGGTTACGTGACCGGGGAGGGCGCCGACGTGTTCGGCGCACAGCCACTCGAACAGCAGCACGCCGCCTCCCGACAAGCCGTAGAGCTGTTGCATCCAGGTTATTCCAAACATTTGCGTCATCCACTGGCGGTGTCCTGGGAACAGATCCCCTACAGCGAAGGCCCGTGGCTGCAACGCGAACACTTTCCCGCCCAGGCCCACGCATTGCTGGAACGGCCCCATGGCCGGGTGTACTTCGCCGGCGACGGCCTGGTGCAAAGTGGCGTGGGCATCTGGCAGGAGTCGGCGGCCAACTCCGCGCGCCATGTGGTGGCGCAACTGGCCGAGCGCATCACTCAACAACGACAGATTGCGGCTGTGGCCGCCTCTTGAGGAGCAACACCATGAGCGACAGCATTCAACGCACCAGCGTGGGCGATTTTCCCATCTCGCAAACCGTCACCGTGCCGGCCTCGGCCAGCCTGATATTCGTCAGCGGCACGCTGCCCGACCTCGCCGACCCGAATGTGCCTGGGGTTTACGGCGACACCGAAGTACAGACTGTTTCAGTGTTTAACAAGCTGCGCAAAATCCTCCAGCAGCAGGATCTGGACCTGGGCGATATCGTGCAGTTGCGGGTATTTCTGGTCGGCGCGGAAGAAACCGACGGCAAGCTGGATTTTGCCGGGTTACAGCGGGGGTATACGCAGTTCTTCGGCACGCCCGAGCAGCCGAACAAACCGGCGCGGACCGCGTTGCAAGTGGTGGCGTTGCCGCTGCCGGGGGCGTTGGTGGAGGTGGAGGCGATTGCTGCTCGGGCGGTGTGATGACGCCCGTCACTCTGCGGCGTGGAGCCTTTGCTCTGTCGCCCGATCGATCAACGCCCGCAGCGCTTCGAACAAAGGGTCGGCATCTGTGTGTTTTTTGCCGTAGGCCAGGTTGAAGGCGTAATCGAAATCGGGCGGGTTCAGTCCTTGGGTGTGCTGCAGCAGGGTCTCCAGCTTGTCCATGGCCTTGACGGCTTTTGCTTCCGGCGAGCGCGCGTTCTCGTAGTCATCCCATAACGTCAGGATCTCGGCTTTCAGGGGGCTGTCCAGGGACTGCGCCAACAGCAGCAGGTCGAGTCGCTCCTGTTCGCCCTTGTTGGGAAAGGCCGCCTGGCTGACCGCCGGGATATCGCCGTGGATGGCTTCGCCCAAATCATGGATAACGCACATCTTGAGGATTTTCAGCAGGTCCAGGCCGGGCAATTGATCGGCGAACACCATCGCCATCAGACACAGGCGCCAACTGTGTTCGGCCGTGCTTTCAGTGCGGCCCGAAGCCGTGTGGGCACTTCTGAGCACATCCTTGAGTTTTTCTGCTTCGCGCAGAAAATCGAGACGGCCTTTGATTTTTTCCATGTCCATGATGCTGCCCCGCAAGGTCGGTTGTGCAGGTAAGCCTAGGTGCGCGAGCGCAGATCGTCCACGCATAAAATATGCGCGGTGGGCTTTCAGAGTGTCTCGACCAGGCGTGCTGCGCTGCCATCGCTCAGGGTCATGCGTGTCCAGCGACACAGGCTTGGGCGTATGGGCACGAGATTGGAGTCGTTGCTTCCAGTGGTGAATTCAAGGGCCGGTGGTGCCTGGGTTTCACGCCAGCCGGTATGCTCCAGGCTGGCTTCGATCAGCTGGATTTGCGGCGTTGCGAAGCGCCACAACGACTGGCCCATAAGCTCGGCGAGCGGGCTGCTGAACTGGCGTGCGCGGGAGGGTGAGCACGCGAGCAGGCGGTGCGTCAGGTCGCACACCAAGTGCATCGCTTGCGAACTCTCGCTGACCAGCCGGGCCAATGCCTGATCGGCGGCTGCATCAAGTCGGGCTGCCAACAACTGCTCAAGCTGTTGGTGCGCAGCCGGATCCATCGCTTGTACGCCACTTTCCCAGCGCGAAATAGTCGATTGTGTGACGTTGAACAACTGCGCTGCATGACTTTGCTTGATGCGGTGCAGCAAACGCCATCGCCGCAGCGCAACGCCGGGCAAGGCAGGCTTGAGCAACGAGTGAGGCATCTGCGATTCCTGAGTCGACGGGTGGATGACGAGTGTGATGACAAGAGGGCAGCGGTGCAAATGAGTGGGATGAACGGCCCTCGGGTTGGCACACCAAGCCTCAGGGCTAAAGTGTTGATCGCTCCTGATACGCAGATCCAATGTGGGAGGGGGCTACTCTTTATTGCTGCAACAACAATGCCCGCTGCTTGAGCTTGCGTTTCTGCGCAAACGGCAAGGTTTCATCATCCCCGTACGGCGCGCTGTACCAGTTGCCGTAGCTCGGATTTGGCAGCAGGAACCAGCGCTGCCCCAGCCAGTTCACATAGGGTTCGACGGCCTTGCGCTGCGCAGCCAGGGTGTTGTGTTCGGCCTGCACGAAATCTCCCAGCGAGTCACCGGCCATCAATAACACGCGGGCTTGGCTGGCGACCCACTGGCGACGGCAGTTCTTGCCATAGCCAGCGCTTTCGCAATGGCCGATGGGGGTGCTGGCCGCCAGGATCTGTGCGTCGCTCTCTATCGGAAAGCCGCGCAAACGCAGGTTTTTGGCGGTGGCCGCGACCTGGCTGTGCTCGCGGTTGGTGAGGTAATACACCTTGATGCCTTTTTGCCTGGCCGCTTGCAGGAACGCCACGGAACCCGGCAGTGCCTCGGCCTTGGCCTGCTCGACCCAGGTATTCCAGCGATCGTAGGAATAGACCTGATTGTTGATGATGTCGCGAGCGTTGAGCGGCACGTTGTCCAACAGCGTCTCGTCGATATCCACAATCACCGCCGGCGGCAAACCGGTCAGCTTGCGCGCAGGTAAAGGCAGTGCGTCCCAGTTGGGGTCGGCCAGCGCTACATCGAGTTGGCGGGTGGCGTTGGCGAAGAGCTGGCGGTAGATCATCTCGTGCTCGATGGACGTCTGGGTCCAGAGCACGGCGTCGAGTTGGTCGTTGGCCGGGGGTGTTTGCTGGCAGCCTGCCAGGGCGGTGGTCAGCAGGCAGGCACTGGCAAGGAACAGGTTACGCATGGGCAAATCTCGCAGAGGATGGGTGCGTGGTCGGCACAGTAGCGCATTCCCCCGCACAATCAAGGCGTACACACCAGTGCCTGGCGCTCGTAGTTCAACGCCTTGTTCTGTGGTGCCAGCGCATAGCTCGCGCTACAACGCTGTTCCCCCCACTTGATGATCAGCGTGCCCTGATCCTCTTCCACCAGTGCCAGGGCATTACCATTGGGATCGGCAATCGCCAACTGCTTGCCATTGGCGTCTTCCAGTGAGGCACCAAACGACAGCGGTTGATGCAGTGCATCAAACAACTCAAACAACACCCGCCGCCCGGTGGTGCCGCTGTAATGCGCCACCACGATGGCGCCACGGCGCGGCACCAGTTGCTGGGTAGCGTTGGTGATTTCCACGTCGCCACCCAGATCGCGAGTGTCCAGGCTGATCCAGTTGACCCGGTAAGGTTGCGCAGTGGGCACCACCGCATAGCCGTTGTAGCCGGTTTCCACCCCGCTGTAGCTGCTGATCTTGGCTCCAGCGACGCCTGGTACTTCGGCCAGAGCGAAGGTCTCGCTGACCGTCTGCCCCAGGTTGACGCCACCCGCATGAGCCACCACGGAGCCTGCGAGGTTGAAGTTCTGTGAGTTGTAGCCCTGGCCCTGGCTGTAACCGAGGCTGACGTCTGCCACGGCGGTACGACTGTTGATGTTCACCGAGCCTGAGTCGCCGCTGGTGTCACTGTGGCCGGCCTGCACCGAATAGAAAGTGTCGCTGGTATCGGCCACGTAGCCATTGATGCCCGCTTGGGTGGTGGTATCGCCACGTTGGTGGCTGGTGGTGACAAACGCCCGTGGCGCGCGGGCCTGGCTGCCCAGCGGGAAAGACACCGACAGGTTCACCTGCGTGTCGCTGCTCGGCTCGCCCCAGGTGACGATCTGCTTGGTGCGCGTCACGCCAAGGTTGTAGCTCAGGTCGCCCCAGTTGCCGGTGTAGCCCGCGGAAAAGCTCTGGGAGCCGCCGCGATTCCAGTAGCGTTGGTCGCTGGCATTCACATAAAGGCTGCCGAATTCGCTGTTGCGTCCGATGCTCTGGTTGATGGTCAGGTCGGTGCGGGTTTTCGAGTGGCCGGTGCGTACGCGCAGGTCTTCGCTGCTGTCTTCCACATGGTCGGTGAGGGTGCGATAGCCCTCGGTGGAGTAGCGATAGGCGGCCAGGGTGAAGTTGGTATCGGTGCCGGCAAAGGTCTTGGCGTACAAGGCGCGTACGCTGCTGCCCTGGGAGGTTCGCCCCTGGGCCTTGCTGGACGAATGGGTGGTATCCAGCGAGAACGCACCGAACGAGGTGTTCCGGCCGGCGCCGATCGACAGCGCGCTGTAGTCCTCACTGGCTTGCACACCGACAATCCCGCTGAGGTTGCTGGTCAAGCCGTAAGCCAGCGTACCGCTAAAAAAACGCGGGGTTGCCAGGCCATCGGCATTGCTTTTGAACGTGCCCGCCGAGACGCTGTATTTCACCTGGCCTTCGCGCACCATGATCGGCAGGCTGGAGAACGCCTGCATCGTCACCCGCCGCGTACCGTCGGCTTCGATCACGGTAATTTGCAGGTCACCGTTGGAGCCGCTGGGGTAGATATCGTTGATCTCGAACGGGCCTGGCGCGACGTTGGCGGTGTAGAGGATGTAGTCATTCTGGCGGATTTCCACCGTCGCGTTGGTCTGCGCCACCCCACGGATTACGGGGGCATAGCCGCGTTCGCTGTCGGCGCGCATGCCATCATCCGAGGCGAGCTTGACCCCGCGGTAGCGCACGCTGTCGAACAGGTCAGTGTCGGAGAAAATCTCACCGGCGCTGAACTGGCCCTTGATCGCGGTGACGTCGTGCTGCAGGTAAGTACGGTTGCTGGTGAAGGTGTTCGAGCGATCGGTGCCGCCGCTCAGGTTCGACTCGTTGCGCAGGCGCCAGGCCCCCAGGTTGATGCCGTTGCGCAGGCCCAGGTTATTGGCAATGCGGGTTTTATAGTCGCCGGCGGTGCGGCTGCTGTTGAGCTGGTAGTTGATGAAGGCGGCGGGCACACCGTCGTCCCACAACTGTGGGTCGACATACCCGCGCAAGCCACGCTGCATCGCCACCTGCGGGATACTTGCGAGCAGGCGCAGACGGCTGCTGTCGTAGCGCACGCTGGCGTCTTCGATCATGTCGGCAAGGGCGTAGCATTCCTGCGGCTGCTGCGGGTCGAGTTTGCCCTCGGCCTGCAAACGGTGCAGGTCGATACCCAGTTGCTTGAGTAGGTCGAGGGTCAGGCAGGCTTCGACGCGGCCGTTTTTCGGGTTGCGCTTGAAGTCGATATCGCGCCGGCCCACCAGCACTTCGTTGCTGTACAAATCGACGCGGTAATTGCCCGGCAGCACGCTGTTGGCCGAGAGCAATTGCTGCAAGTCCACCGGCGACTGCGAGCCTTGCAGGAAGGTGGTGTTGAAGGTTTGCGCAGCGTCATCGGCCATGGCCAGGCTGGGCAAGCTGGCAGCGATCGCCAGCGACAGCGTCTTCAACTTCAGTACGCCACGTGCGGGCCTGTTGCTGGAAAGAAAAGACATGCGAAGACCTATGACATCCCTGATTGACGGACAGCCGGGCACGCAAACACGCACGCGAAGTGAGCCTGTGGGTTAACGAAAGTGCTTAGGGGTTGAGGCGCGATTCAGTCGCATGCGCCGGTAGCGCAGTGCCGCTGGACAGCGGCGCGCTGTAGTGATTCTGCGCGCCGTAGTCATTGATGCTGGAAAACGACAACTGCACCGGCCCGCTGGTAACTGGAGCACTGAGCGCAAACTGTTTTTGCTCGCCTGGCGCAATCATGGTGGAGTCGCTGGCCAATACCGCCTGCACTTTGATGTCGGCCATGGACACGTGGTACAGCGTTGGGTTTTTCACCTGCAACAGGGTTTGGCTGCCGTGTTTGGCCAGCGTCCATTCAAGCTGCGCAGGGGCTTGCAGCGCGCTGCCGGTAAGGCCGGCAGGGCGGTAAAAAATCTTGATGCGTTGGCGGATGGCCAACTGCAAGGTGTTCTCGGCTTCGCTGGCCTTGGGGATTTCCTGCACATTGAGCCACACCACCGACTCGCGGTCCGTGGGCATGCCGGTGCCTTCATACAGAATGCGCAGCAGTTGTTGTTCCTTGGCAAATACCCGTGCCAGTGGCGGGGTGACGGCAAACGGCGCGCGGCTGGCGCTGGCGTCGTTCATGTCGACCCAGGATTGAATCAATACATCCTGGTTACCGTTACGCACGGTAATGTTGGCTTCCTTGTGGTCACCGTCAAACACGATACGGGTGGCATTCAATGAAATGCTGGCGGCGGCCTGGGTAGCCATGAGCAAGCCCAGCAGCCCCAGACATGCGGCAATAGAACGAGGCGGCATGAGGGTTATCCGGTGTAATCAGAAGACAATGGCGAGGCCGCAAGGCCTCGCGCGTTTGGTGCCCGGGGCGCCGAATTATTCGTATTGCAGGATGAACGGCAGGGTGGCGTCACCGCGACCGGCGGTCGACGAACCAGCCGCTGCGGTAGTGACGTAGGCGGCCGCGAAGCTCAGGGTGGCGTCGCCGCCTTCAGTACCGGCACCGTGCATGGTGCTTTCAATGCGTGCGGTGCTTGGCGAGCTGAGGTCAATCAGACCGCCCTTGCTGTCGAGCAGGGCAATACCGACGTTTTGTGCAGTGGCCGAACCCGGGTTCAGGGCCAGTACTTTTTTGCCGGTGACCAGGCCCGAACCGCCGTTGTTGGCGTCAAAGATCATGGCGACCTTGGTACCCTGGTTGCAGTTGACGTTCAGGTTGAAGTCTTTGGCGGTCACACGACCTGCGGTTGGGTTTTCCGCGGTGCCCATGTCCTTGATCGAAACGTTGCCCATGTCCACCGAAATGGTGCGGTCGGAGTTGGCGCCGTCCACCGAGCATGCGTCGTTGTTGATCACGCCGGTGAAGGTGATTTTACCGCTGCCGCCCAGGGTTGGCGTAGGAGCAGGATCCACGGCAAATGCACTGCCGGAAGCGGCGATAATGGCCGAGGCGATCACAGCCAGGGAAAACTTCTTCATGATGATGTCCGTAAGTGTTAGTTGAAAAGTTTGCTGTTGTTGAACTGCGAGCAAAGAGTAGGCGACGAGGCGGCGGGAGCGAATAAGACGATTCTTATAAGCGCTGGCGTGGGCAGGTTATTTGTGCTGTTGCAGCGGTGAAAGGCTTGAAAATAAAGGGCAAAGCCATTGTCCAGGAATGGCTTGCAAGTTATGCGTTAGTTGAAGATGTTACGTTCCAGGCAATAAGCAAGTAGATCCTGGTCGCTGCTGACTTCAAGTTTGCGCATGGCCGATATCTTTTGTGCGCTGATGGTCTTTGAACTTCGGTTCTGGCGGCGCGCAATATCACTCACGCTCATGCCGGAAATAAACAGGCGCAGGATCTCGAACTCTTTGGGCGACAAACTGGTAAAGCGCTCGTCAATTGCCGTGAGGGTCTCTATCACCGAGGTCTTTGGCGGCTCCAGGCTGCGATAGTCGCTGTCCTGGGCGATCGCCTTGAGTGCCAGTTGAATCTCGGTATGCAACTGGCTTTTCTGGATGATGCCGACCACGCCCAGCTCTTGCAGACGGGTGAGGATCAGGTGGTTGGAGATCATGGTCAGGATCAGGATCTGTACCTGCGGGAAATGCCTTTTCAGGTACTCCACCAGCTTCAGGCCGTCGCCATAGGGCGAGTCGCCCGGCATGTTGTAGTCGGTGATCACGATGTCAGCGCCTTGGTGTTGCAACAGCTTGATCAGGCCGGCCGAGCACACGGCCTCGCCGACGACTTGAAAGCGCATATCACGCTCTACCAGTTCGCGAACGCCGAGCAACACGATCGGGTGATCGTCCGCGATTACCACGTTGAATTTTTTCATAAAGGGCCGTCCGTAGTGCCAGTTCAAGTGAGTGAAGAGTGCCCGGGCTGGAGAGTCTCCAGAACGGCCGACAGACGCTGCATCACAGTCTTCACCTTGAGCTCAAGCGTTGTGTCGAGGCTGCCGCGGTCAAGTGCGCTTTCCAGTTCGATGCAGGCCTGGGCCAGGCTGAGTGCCTGCACTGCGCCCAGGGCGCCAGCGATCGAGTGCAGCAATTGGCCGAGGCCGCGGGCATCACGCTGGACCAGGGCCACGCCGATGCGCTGCACATCCTGCTGCACGCTGCTGATGAACAGCGGGCGCATCTTGTCCGACAGTTGCACGCGGTCGTCGAATACCTGGGCGTCAGGCTCAACCGGCGACTTGATCTTGCACAGTTTGATCAACTGGTCGCGCAGGGTCTGCAGGCTCAAGGGCTTGACGATCCAGGCGTTCATGCCCACTGCCAGGCAACGTACGCCTTCCTCGCGCATTGCATTGGCGGTCACGCCGACAATCGGCAACAGGGGGTCATGCTCACGCAAGGTTCTGGCCAGTTCATAGCCATTCATCAACGGCATATTCACGTCGGTCAGCACCAGGTCGAAGGCCTCCGGTTGCCATAACTGCAACGCCTGTTCACCGTTGGCGGCCAGGCTCACCGAGCAACCGAGCGCCTCCAGTTGCTCCTTGATGATCGCCTGGTTGACCGGGTTGTCCTCGGCTACCAGGATGCGCAGCTCCAGGCGCCCGGCGCTTTGTGGCAGGGTCGCCGCGGGTTGCTCGTGCCTGCCGTGCTGCGCCAGTGATACGGTGGCGGCGATGGTGCGTATGTCGTGCATATCCACCACCCAGCCTTGCGCCGTGTGCAGCGGCGGGCTGTGCGCACCGGGCAGGCAGAGCACACGTTGGCCGGCCCATGGCTTGGGGGGCTCGCCGGGTAACAGATCTACCAGTACCGCGTGGTGACTGTCTTTGTCCTGGGTGGTCGCGGCCAGGGCGGCGGTGATGCCCAGGCGGTTGAGCCAGTCACTCATTGCCTGCGCCAGTTCGCGTACCGGTGCCTGCACGTACACCGGCGTCGGGCTGGGTTCGATCAGCGGCAGGTTGGTCAGTGCGCCACAACACAGTGGCAAGCGCATTTTCAGGGTAAAGCTGCTGCCCAGCCCGGGCTCGCTGACCACGCGGATTTCGCCGTCCATCATCTGCGCCAGCCACCGGCAGATCGGCAGGCCCAGCCCGGTGCCGCCTGCGCTGGCGGTGTCCGGTGCCTGGTAGAACAGATCGAAGAGCTTGGCCTGCTGCGCCTCGGCAATGCCCACGCCGGAATCGGTGACTTGCCATTCCAGGTCGACATTATTGGCGTCGCTGCCCACCACCCTGGCACGAATCACCACGCACCCAAAGTCGGTGAACTTGATGGCGTTGCTCACCAGGTTATTGAGGACCTGGCGGATGCGCATCGGGTCGCCCATCAGGCAGCTCGGCAACTGCGGGTCGATGCAACTGTAAAGCTGCAACCCTTTGCGCCGGGCGAAGGCGGCGTAGGTGTGCAAGGTGTCTTCGAGCATGTCCAACGGGCAGAAATCCACGGCTTCTATCGCCATTTGCCCGGACTCGATCTTCGAGACATCCAGCACATCGCTGATCAGTTGGAACAGCGTGGCGGACGAGCGCTGGATGGTGTGCAGGTAGGTTTTCTGGTGCGGGTCGAGGTCGGTCAGGCCGAGCAATTCGAGGGTGCCGAGCACACCATACAGCGGCGTGCGGATCTCATGGCTCATGGTTGCCAGGAACAGCGTCTTGGCCTCGCTGGCCGAATCGGCGGCATGACGTGCCTCTTCCAGGGCCTGGGCGTCTTCGATGTGTCGGGTGATATCGTTGAATGCATACAGGCGTACGTCCTGAGCCTGATAACGGGTCGACACAAAGCCGATCTGCAGGTGCCGGCCTTCGATCTCCAAGTGCGTCTCACCGCTCTCGGCGCCATCGTGCTTACCGTCCATTGCCTCCACCAGGCGTGAGGTGCCCGGCCATTGCTGGGCGCGCTGGTTTTCGATCAATACCTTGCCATCGCTGCGTCGCACCACGCATAACCCAGTGGGGGCGGTGTCGATGATCACGCGGCTGAACGCCACGCTTTCGGCGATGCGTTCGTGGGCCAGTTGTGCCGGGGTGATCACTTGGCGTCGATACCATCGGCTGCCGGCCCAACCCAGTGTAATCAGGCTGAACAGCAGCAACGCCATGGTGCTCAACGGCCACAATGCGGAGTGAAAGAAGTGCGAATAGTTCAGGCCATAGACCGCGCTCCAGGGCTGATCGCCTGCCTCGGTGACCTTGAATTCAAAGCCGTCGGCCGTGAAATGCACACCATCGCTGAGCTGCGCCTGGGTGGTTGGCCCAATCAACCGGTTGCCGTCAGGGCCAATCAGGGTAAAGCGGTCAAACGCCGAGTGATTCAGCGCGCGCTGTACATCGTCGACCTGCGACACGTCGAGCAGGGTGCCGATCACGGCCTGGCCCTGGGCGTCGAGTGGCAGGCCGATGTAGGCCAGCAAATGCTCGGGTTCGGGGCCGGCCTGCCAATACACCCGATTCTGCTCCAGCGGCTGCGGCGTCTGTGCAAGGATTTGCTGCACGGCGTTGACCCGCGCCACCGGGTTGTCGGTATCCTCGGGGCTTTCCCGGTGCCGGTAGCCCACGGACGGAATGGTGATGGTGTAGTTGGTCTGGCGATTGAGCACAAAGGTTTGCGGTGCCTCGTACGGCGACGAGGACCAGAAGGCGCTGTAGTAGCTGGTCAAGTGCGCACCCAGGGCAAAAATCGGCGGCCTGGCGGCGGTGCTGATCTGCTGTTCATCGAACTTGACGCTGAATGGCACCGAAAACGAATACTTCTGGCCTTCGTACAGTGTGCGGCGGTTGTCGACCATGCGGCTTTTAAGGCTGACCTGCACGTGGGTGGCGCGCAGCAGTTCGGCCTGGATGCCGGGGTGTGTCAGGCTCTTGAGGTAGGTTTGCTGTTCTGCGAGGTTTTCCATCAGTCGCGCAAAGTGAAAGCGCATCGCGCTGTAGCGAACTTCGACGCCTCGGTGCAGCGACCAGTAATTGGTCAGCATCAGCAGCAACGCGACTCCCATCAACACCATCAAGCCTTTGTTCAGGCGCAATGAGCTGCGGGTAAAGGCTTCGAGAATCGCGTTATTGTGCTTCATCAAGGTTTTCCGCAGGCGCAGGATAAATCGGCACTGGATGGAGCTTACTCCTTATGATCGCGGCCGCCAGCTAGTGAGATGTCGCGGGGCCATCATTGTTCAGTAGTTGCTGAAATTGGTCCGAAGACACGGCGTGAGAGATCAGGAAACCCTGCACCTGATTGCAGTCGATTTTGCGCAGCAGCGCCAATTGCTGCGGGGTTTCCACGCCCTCGGCGACCACCGTCAGACCTAACTTGCGGCCCAGCGCGATAATGCTCGCCAATGCCTGGGCGATGCCTTCGTTGTCGTGACTGCCCTGCACCAGTGCCTGGTCGATCTTCAGTTCGGTAAAGGGCGTGGACACCAGATTGAGGTAGGAGCTGTAGCCCTTGCCGAAATCATCCTGGGACAAACCGAACCCCTTGATCCGCAATCGGCAGGCGCCGGCGTAGAAGTTGCTGATGTCCTGCGGCACCGAACATTCCATCAACTCGAAGCAGATCATTCCCGGGATACCATTGTGGTGCAGCACGAACTCCAGCAAACGGTCTGCCAGGTCATGGCTGTTGAGCAAGTGGGTCGGCAGGTTGATCGACACTGGAATTTCATAGCCGCGCTGGCGCCAGTGTTCCTGGGCGTGGATCGCTTGCTTGAGCACCAGCCACAACAGCCGCTCCTCCAGTTCGAACGCCTTGATCGCCGGCAGGAACGCGGCAGGCAGCATCACGCCTTGCTCGGGGTGCATCCAGCGCACCAGGGCTTCGGCGGCGACGATACGGCCGTTGGCCAGGGATTTTTTCGGCTGGAACCAGGCCTGGAACTGGCCGCTGCTCATGGCCTGCACCAGCGTGTGACGGTCGATGTCCATGTGCTCGGGAAGTTCGGGGGCGGGCTTGCGCACCTTGTTTCTGAGCTGGTCGATCAGAGTGCGCAAGGCCTCGGCGTTCACGGGTTTGGAGATCAACCCGATCACTTCCACATCGAGGTTTTTCGCCACCAGGCTGGCTCCCATCAACATGCGCCGTGACGCCGCACTCATGATCGCCAGCGCCGGCTTGCAGCGCAGGCTGGCCAGGCACTGGATAAACTGCACGCCGTCCATGCCGGGCATCAGCAGGTCGGTCAGTACCAGGTCGAAGTCCCGCTGGCGCAGGCGCTCCAGCGCTTCTTTGCCATCCTCGGCGGTTTCGAGCAGGAAATCTCCCAACTCGCTGAGCAGGTTCTGCAGGTAGATATGCTGCAGGGGATGGTCCTCGACAATCAGAATACTAAGGGGCTTCATGGGGGATCCGTGCATAAGGCGCCAGGGAGTTGAATAGAGCCCGCAACGCAAAGGGTTTGACCAGGCAATGGTTCATGCCGGCGGCCAGGCACAGGTCGGCCTCGCCGCGCATGGCGTTGGCGGTGGCCCCGATAATCGGCAACGTGCAGCCCTGTCGACGCAGTTCACGCGCCAGTTCATAGCCGTTGATATGGGGCATGTTCACATCCGTCAACACCACGTCGAAATTGCCGGCGGTGTAGAGCTGCAGCGCTTGCTGACCGTCGGCCGCCAGCTCCACGGTGCAGCCGAGTTCTTCGAGTTGATCACGCAAAATCAGCTGGTTGATGATGTTGTCCTCGGCCACCAGCAGGTGCAGGTTGAGTTTGTTCAGGTCCCGCCGGTGCGTTTGCTCATCGGCGCGGGCCACCCATAGCCCTTGCGCCTGGCTCACGGCCTGATGAATAGCCCCCAGGTGGTTGAGGTTGACGTGCCAGGCGCCGGCGTCGGCTTCTACGCCGGGGCAGGCGTTGCTGCTCACGTGAATCACCGGCCCTGGCCACTCGGGTACCAGTAACGGATCAACGCTGCCGGGGTGCACTTGCAACAGCAGATGCGTGTCCGCCAGCGTCGGCAAGCCGGCCTGGGCCCTGGCGCCCCAACGGCGCAACCAGCCGGCGATCGCGTTTGCCAGTTCCGGGATCGGCGAGGCCACGTAAATGGTCTCGGCCAGCAACGGTGTCATCGGTGCAACAGGTGCTTCTTCCAACGGCAGGATCAGGCTGAAACTGCTGCCCAGGCCGAGTTCGCTGACCATGCGGATATTGCCGTTCATCAACTCCGTCAGGCGCTGGCAGATAGGCAGGCCCAGGCCGGTGCCGGCGACCACATTGGTATTGCCCTCACTCTGGTAAAACGGCTCGAAGATCATCGCCTGATCTTCCTGGGCGATACCTTTGCCGGTGTCCGAGACTTGCCACAACAGACTGGAGCGTTCCCCGTCGCGGCCCAACACTTTGACCCGCAGCACCACGCGCCCATAGTCGGTGAATTTCACCGCGTTATTGAGCAGGTTATTGAGAATCTGGCGGATGCGCGTTACGTCGCCGATCAGGCGTTCCGGCAGCTTGGGATCGAAGCAGGCATACAGCTGCAGGCCCTTGGCGTGGGCCGCTGCGGCGTAGCCCTGGATGATTTCATGCACAAGGTCCAGCGGTGAGAACTCGCCCATCTCCAGTGCCAGCTGCCCGGCCTCGATCTTCGATACGTCCAGCACATCGCAGATCAGTTGCAGCAAGGTCGACGATGAGCCTTCGATCGCCTGTAGGTAGTCCTTTTGTTGTGCATCCAGTTGCGTGCGCGCCAGCAGTTCCAGGGTGCCGAGCACGCCATACAGCGGTGTACGGATTTCATGGCTCATGGTCGCCAGGAACAGGGTTTTTGCCGCGTTGGCCGCGTCTGCCGATTGCCGCGCCTCTTCCAGCGCTGCCTCGACCTGCTTGCGCGCACTGATGTCACTGAAGGCGCAAAACAGCACGTCTTCGCCTTTGTAGCGGGTCGGGGCACTGCTCAGGTACAGGTGACGGCCGTCGATGGTTTCAAAGTAGTCACTGCGCTCGGAAGGGCCGTTGGCAAAGGCTTGCTCGATCCAGCCGGCGCGCAGCGCCTCGCGCTCCGGCCCGTTACCCAGCCATTGCTGGGCCAGGGTGTTTTCCAGTACCACCTGGCCGTCGGTGCGGCGCAGCACGCAGAGGGCCACGGGAGCGGTCTGGATCACATCGCGGCCGAAGGCTTCGCTTTCGATCAACGCCTGGATGCGATGGATCGACGGAATGATGAAACGCTGGTCGACGCGGCGCATCACCAGCCAGATCAGTGTCAGGCTGAACAGGCAGAACAGCAGCGAACCGAGCAGCTGTTTCCACACGCCGGTGACCACCGCACGCAGGTCGATGGAGTACATCAACTGCCACTCGGAGGACTTTAGGTGTTTGCGAATCACCAGGTGGTCGGGTAGCCAGCCGTTGCCGACAAAACCGAAAAAACTGTCTTCGCCGGGCCTCAGGTGTTGCTGGCTCAACTGTGTATCGGTGCTGTTGGTGAACACCAGCATGCCCTGGGAATTGAGCATCATGAACTCGCCGGCGCTCTGGTCGCTGAGTGTCGAGGAGACTTCACGGCTATCCATCTCCAGGCCGAGCCAGCCGGAGTCGCGATCACGCTCGTCCAAGCGGATGAAGATATACAGGTGCGAGTGCTGTTCAGTCCTGTCGCTCAGCCAAAGTTCGTTAAGCGTGGCCGGGTCGGTGTGCTGCAGGGCCTTGAGGCGGTTGAGCATGCATTTGGAAATCGGCAATACCTGCGGGGTGGCGTCGTAAAGGCGCATCACTTGCGGGGTGGGGCCGGCGTTGACATAGAGCAGGTTAAGCTGTTTGGCCTTGAGGTAGTCGCGCATGCGTGCGGTCAGCCAGATGCTCCACTGGTTGCCCGATGTGTCGCCCAATTCCAGGTGTTGTTCTTCGGCCGAGGACGGATAGACCCTGGACTGCTTGCGCACTGCCGACAGGCTCAGGCTTTCGAGCAGGGCTTGGCGGTTGGTGAAAAAGGTATGGGCTTCGGCAATGGCGCTGCTCATGTAGCCGCGGCGCTGGGAGATGTCGTTGTTGAAGGTCGACAGCAAAAAGGTATAGACCCCGCTGAGGATGCCTACCAGCAGCACAGTCGCAAAAATACGAAGCAGCCTTCTGGCTGCTTCGGGTCGGGAGAGGACGGGGTTGATCTGGAGCAGATAACTTTTCAATCGCATCGGCAGACTTTACGTCTCGGCCTTTGCCGGTGGCATAAGACGATCCTTAAAAATCACCTACTTGTAGTACATATCCACCACTACGGCAGCGTCGAACGCTCCGGGAATCGGTAGGGTGCGCCACTTGAGGTCGGCGCGGAATTCATCATGGCTCTGGCCCAGGCCCATCAGTTCCTGCAGCGTGAACCAATTATTGAAGGGCAGTTGCTGCTGGCTCTCGGCGCGAGACAGCGAGATGCCGACTGAGCTGTTGTTGTCCGGCACCAGCAGGCCATTGTTCACACTGCCGCCGCCCGGCGTGGTGGCGAAGCGTGCGCTGACGGTATAGGGCGTGTCGCAGCCCTTGCGCAGGTTCAGGCTGAAGTTCGCGCTGCTGGCGACTTCACCGATCGCGGCCTTGCGCGAAGGTGTGGGGAAGTTGACCACGCTGGGGCTGATGGTCAGTTCGGGAGTGCAAGGCACGAAGCGGATATCGTTCATGCCGGTGACCACATAATTGAAGTTGCTGTTGGGTCGTGAGTTGAGCCCGCGCACGCCGTCCAGTTGGAACACGCGGTAAGAGGTCAGCGTGCTGGCCTGGCCGCTCGGTGGCGTGGGGTCGTACTTCTCGATGAACACGCTGAAATTGAGGGTGAAGCGCGCCTTGTCCCAGCCCACGCAGTTGGACAAATTGCAGCCTCGGTCGGAGAAGAAACCGGTACCGACCTTACCGGTGCTTTGGGTAATCGGTTGGTTGTTATAGCGAATGCCCACGCGAATCCCGGTGCCGATACTCACGCTGGCCGGGTTGACGTAGAAATACACTTCCTCACGGCCGTGGAGGTAGTCGTCCTTGCAGATGACATTGGTCGAGCGCGGGCCGGATTCCCAAATGATGGTGCCGTTGGGTGCGTCGGCGGCGACGGCCAGCGCCGTGCCCAGCGCTTCCTGGGTGATGATCGAGTTGGTGCCGTCCTCGCGGCAGGCCAGTGCGTAGCTGGTGGCGGGCAAGACCGCGCAGGTCAACACCAGAAGCGGTAAACAGCGTTTGGTCAGTGACATCGGTTCAAATACCCCGTGATTTATCAGTTGAGCGCCGTGCTATGACGGGCTTGCAAACCGATATCGGTGATTTCGGTGAAGTGGAGGGTGGCGCCCTTGGGCACAGCGTCGAGCGCGGTCAGGGTTTTGCGTTCATGGGGCTTGAGCAGCAGGTAATCGCTGAGCGTCTGGCTGTCGGTTCGCAGGTTGACCAGTGACAAGTGAAAGGCGCTGGGGTTGTTGACGGTTACCGTGCGCCCGTCGCTGCTCCATACCAATTGCTGCACCGCCTCGGCCGAGCCGCCTTGGAGTGCGGGGGGCCGATAGAACAGCTTGAGCCGCTGGCGGATCGCGAATTGCACGCTGTTGGGGTCTTCGGGCTTGAGCGGGATCTCCATGATATTGAGCCAGAACAGCGATTCGCGATCGCTGGGCAAGCCTTCACCGGCATACAGGATGCGCAGCTTGTGATGTTCCCCGGCGCCCAGTTGTACCAATGGCTCGGTGGCGGCAAAGGGCACGGTGCGGTCGGCTGATTCGTCCTCGCCGGTGATCCAGGTTTGCACCACCACTTCCCGCGAGGCCTGGTTGACCACGCTGATACCGGCGGCCTTGTCCTGGCCGAAATAGATCAGGCGGGTGCCTTCAATCTTCAGCGCCGCATCGGCAGGCGGGGGCGCAAGCACCAGCAGGCCGCAGGCGAGCAGCACCATTCTGAGTAGAAACATGAACACGGCAATTCCATGGTCGGGTAAGGGAACGCAGCCCATGGTAGATAGCGAGTGGCGCGAAGGCTTTGAGGCGATTCTTAAAAGTACGGTGTGCCCCGGATTGCCGTTTCAGAATCGCCTTAAAGTCAGGGTTCACCCCTGACGGTTACTTTGCTCAGCGTTGAATGATCGACGCGGATGCCCAACTGTCAGGTTTACCCTATGTCCAATAAAGCGTTACGCCTTCTGATTGCCGATGCAGAGCTTTTGCAACGGATCAAGATCGAGAAAATGCTCAACCAGCTGGGCTATCACCGCATTGCGCCGTTGAGTTCGTTCGACGAGTTGCAGGCACTGACACGCTCGGGCGTTGTGGCGTTTGACCTGCTGATCATCAACACTGCGCTAGTGCACTCGCGGCAGGTCAACCTGCTCAAGTACTGCCATGACAACCCGTTGATCCGCCACACGCTGATCTATGACGGGCAATGTGCGCAGCGCTCTGTGGTGTCGGTCTCGGTCAGCCAGACCCTGCACCTGTCGTTGTCACAGTCACCAGACTTCACCTCCCTGCGTCGCTGCATGGAAATCGTCGATCCGGCACACAGTTCTCCGACCGCTGAGTGGCCCATGCTGCGCGCCGTGGACGGCCGGTCGCCCCAGCCTTCGATGAGCCCGCGGGCGGTCTACCAGGGCGACCCGACTGTGGTGGCATGTGCCGTGGGGTTGTTTCCCAAGCGCTGATCGTATCGCGTAGCATCAGTCACGCCAGACGGGCAGATCATCAAGGCCCAGTGCCCAATGAGCTTGCCGTGGCCGCAGGCACACGCCACCGACCCAGCGCTCATGGCTGGCGTGGTCCAGCCAGCAGGCGTCGCCGTCCAGCACCTGCTGCGCCAGTGGCGTCAACGCCAATACGCGGCGCGGCCACTCCACGCCCGTTTCGGACTCGATCAGCAGCGGCGCCGCCCCATCAATCAATGGGCGCAGCAGCGCATGGAACATCATGTCGCCCAGGAAAGGCAGCGGCTCGCGCTTGGCCATCAACTCGGCAAACACCCGGCCGAAAGGCACAGGCCCGGCCTCGGCGATATACCTCAGGGACAAACGTTCAGTCAGCGACAAACCGTCCTCGATACCCGGCAACTCCTGTAGCTGGCGCTGTAACGCCGGCGCCAGAAAAGGCAGGGCAGGGTGATTGCCACGGGCCAGTTCCGCGAGCTTGAGCGGTGAGCTGTCGCAGTAAGCCGACCAGGCCCGTTTGGCCAATTGCACTGCGTCGTCGTCGATCAAGCGCCGCTGCGGCCAGAGCCAGGCCAGCACATCGGGGGCCAATTGGCCTATGCCGATAAATCGCTCGACTCCGGGAATGCGGCCGGCCTCAATCAGCTCCAGCTTGCGCGGCGCCTGTTCAAGGCCGGCCAGGGCGCGCACCAGAAACAATTGATCGTAGGCGTCCGCCTCGCACCACAGCACACTGTGATCGGCGTTGGTCAAGGCTTGTAGTTGGTTGTATTCATCGTTGACGCGATGCGCGACTTCAGTGGGGTCAAGGGCAAAGGCCTGACTGATAAAGGTACTGCGCATCGCGCGGAACGCTTCGCTGGGCAGTTCACGCACTGGCCCCATGCACAACGGGTCGGTGAGCATCCGGAACTGGCCCTTGAACCCGGCCAGTTGCAGGCTGTGGGCAATATCGTTGCCACACCGCCAATGGGTGGTACGGGATTCATCGCTGGCCTCGAAACCAGGGTGGCGGGCGGCAAAGTCGATGGCGTCGACGTGGGCCTTGAGCTTGGGCCAACTGGCGAAGCCCAGCTGTTTGGCGACCTGCCATTGCGCCTGGGACAAGGTTGCGCTGGGGTCTTGGCTTTTCAGGCGCGACAACAGTTCCTTGGCGCGCTTGCGCTGCTGCTCAAGGTTGAGGCGGCCGTCGGTGTTTGAGGCTAAAGGGCGTTGCGACATACGATCTCCTTGCACAAACCTTTTCCGCTTCAAGGTTGGGAGTCGTAGAAATGAGGTAGAGCTGGGATGTCCTGGGCGCAGCCCTTTCCGCGGAAGGTGGCGTAGAGAGCGCCAGGCGGCAAATATAGGCAGCATTGCTATTCGGTGCAACCCGAAAATGTGGGCGCGGGCTTAAGGTTCTTTGTAGGCGCGAGCTTGCTTGCGAAAAACGCACAGGCGCCACGTTTAATCAGGAACCACGCGTTATCGATGACGTCTTTCGCGAGCAAGCTCGCTCCCACATTCAGGGCTGTGTTTACTTGTTCTTGCGCGCATCCATGGTCTTCTGGTGCTCGGCCAGGAACGGCTGTTCCGCAGGATCAAAACGATCAATCCCGGCCGTAAAGCGATGCCAATAGGGATACAACGGCTGACGCCGGGTGACCGCCTCGATGCGTGACGATTGTTCCTCGGTCAGCTTCAGTTCAGTCGCGGCAAGGTTATCGCGCAGGTGCTCTTCGGTACGCGCTCCGACGATCAGCGAGGTGATCCCCGGCCGATCCTTGAGCCAGGCCAGGCAGGTACGGGCGACCGAGACGCCATGCTCATCACCGACGGCGGCAAGGGTTTCGATAATGTCCAGGGCACGCTCCTGGTCATGCACATAGGGTTCCGGCCAGCCGCTGCCCTGGCGGGTATTGGCCGGCGGCTTGTGCCCGCGTCGGGTCGAGCCGGTCAGCAAGCCTTCGCCCATCGGGCCCCATACCAAAGTACCGACGTGCTGGTCCAAGGCCAACGGCAGCAATTCGTACTCGGCTTCACGGGATTCCGGGGTGTAGTAGATCTGCTGGGTGATGGGCTTGAGCATGCCGTGCAGTTCAGCCTTGCCCAGGGTTTTCATCATCTGCCAGGCGGTGAAGTTACTGGTGCCGAAGTAGCGGATCTTGCCCGAGCCGACTAACAGACGCAGGGCTTCGAGGGTCTCTTCGATGGGCGTCATGCCGTCCCAGTTATGCAGTTGGTACAGGTCGATATGGTCGGTGCCCAAACGCTTCAAACTGGCTTCACAGGCGCGAATCAAGTGATAGCGCGATGAGCCGGAATTGTTCGGGTTCTGGTCCACCGGGCTGCGGCCCTTGGTCGCCAGCAGAATATCGTTGCGCTTGTCGCCCAAGGCTTTGCCGACGACCTCTTCGGCCAAGCCGTGGGAGTAAAGATCGGCGGTGTCGACCATATTCACCCCGGCATCGAACGCGATATCGAACATACGCTTGGCCAAGGGCACGTCCACTGCGCCGCATTTTTCGAACTCCGCACGACCGCCAAAGGGCACGGTGCCCAGGATGATTTCCGATACCAGCAGGCCGGAATGACCCAGTTGTCGGTATTGCATGTCGCCTCCTACTTAACGTTGCACGTGAAGGTGTGAACGATGGGGAGGGCGATAGTTTGAATTTTTTAATGAAAACTCGTCTGAGGGGGGCGCCGCACCATTGCGGCCACGGGATTTGGCAGGGCGCACTGCTATTGAAGGTGGCGAGTCTCGTACGAAAAGTCTTTTTTGTACGTAATAAATTGTTAGTTATTACGTGGTTTACCTGCTGTTGTCGGGGCGTTCCTACATACATTTCCCTTAATGGATAGGTGGCCAAATGTTTTCTATTACCTATCCGTTCGGCTAGCTATTATTTATCGAAATGATTTGCTAGCGTCTGAATTCATTGACGAGTCGCTGAGGCATGGAAATGGAGCTGAAAGATATTGGTAATACGCCGCTACTCGAATTGGCAACACTTTCTGTGAATGGAAATAGGGTTTTCTCTAAGTGTGAGTACTTGAATCCATCGGGAAGTCATAAGGATCGTACCTATTTAAATATTATCAATAAATTGGAGAAGGCAGGCGTCCTTAAACCTGGTATGACGCTAATTGACTGTTCTACTGGGAACGGAGGGGCTGCACTCGCTTGGATCGGCAGGTTGAAGGGATACGGCGTAAAGATATTCATGCCTGAAGGTATGACCGAGGAGCGGAAAACACAAATACGTACCTATGGGGCGGATATAGTAGAGACTCCAAAAGAGTCTTTTTTGACGGGAGCAGTTCTCCAAGCAAAAGCGTATCTATCCGAGAACTCATCGGAAGAGTTTTATTATCTGGATCAGTCTAATAGCCTGTTGAATAAAGACAGTTGGCGGTGCTGTGGGAAAGAAATCGTGAAACAGTTGAGTGCACAAAATATCGTGCCGGATTTCTTCGTGTGCTCAATCGGTACGGGCGGCACTTTTTCTGGAATCGCTGAGGTATTGAAGCAAACGTACAGTGGGATTAAAACAATAGCGCTGGAGGTTAGCAACTCTGCGCCTCTGTTTGCGCAAAGAAATAATTTGGCGTTCAATCATCGCTCGCACAATTTGATGGGTTTGGGCGCAGGAGTTTTATCAGCGAATACAGACTTCGGTCTAGTTGATGAAATACGAGTGATTGATGATGTCGACGCTTGGGCTCGGATGAAGCACTTCATCGCGTCAGAAAAAATACCCATTGGACCAACCTGCGGAGCCAATCTACTGATGTGTGACGAGATCGTTCAAGCGCATAAATGCAAGAACATAGTCACGTTATTTTTTGATAGCTCTTGGAAGTATGCGAGTCGCTGGGATGGGTTTTATCCTGAGTACAGTGAGGTGCGCCATGTTGCTGGAAGAAATTTATAAAAAAGCTAAAGTTGTGAGATCTGGAAAATCTCTGACTACGGTCAATGAGTTTACGGATCAGATACCTGCTTTGCGGCCGGAAGTTTTAATTGAGGTCGCGCATAAAATCATCAAAGTCATGGAACGTGACGTTTCGAAAATTGTCACCGAGGAAGATAAGGGGGCCGCGTTGGCAACCACGGTCTCATTGTTGACGGGTATACCTTTAGCCATGGCCAGGTGGTATTCCTACAGTCTTGGTGGTTTCAATGAGCAAGTGGTCGATATTGACTCCGAATACTACAAGGGACAGTTGTATCTCAACGGCGTCGAAGTTGGCGATCGAGTCATCATCATTGACGATACGCTAAGTTCCGGCGGTGCGGTAATTGCGCTGGTAGACGCTGTGAAAGGGGCGGGTGGTGAAGTGGCAGATGTTGTCTGCGCTGTAGAGAAGGTTGGGAATTTTGGGGTTGAGAATGTAGTAGGTGCGACTGGGATTACCGTTAAAACTATTTTGAAAGTGTTGGTGAGCGAAGATCGAGTAACGGTTGAATGAAAATGCGCGCGCGGGTGGCTAAATGTTGATGCAACGAACCGGGTTAATTATCGGCTTGGTGTTTTGCTTGATCAGTGCGGCATTCGATGTTTATGTTGCGTTGGTCACGCAGTCGATCAGCACGTTGAACGTTATTTTTTATTGTTTTACAACGTCAGCCTGTGTCTTTGGTGTTTGGGCGGTTTATCGAAATCCCAATTCATTGTGGTCAAAGCTCAGAACCCAATGGCGATTGATCGTTATCATCAATCTTGCGGTTCTGTGCAATTGGGGCGGGTTGTTTTACGCACTCCGGTATCTGGAGCCAGCAGTAGTGGGAGTCGCCTCCGTAGCCTGCGGCCCTGCACTCACGTTGATTGTCTCCCTGCTGACCAATCGTAGCGTGAAGGTGGCCGTAGTCGATGCGGTGGTTTCATGGCTGGTGCTCATCTCGGTAGCGATGATGTTGTTCAATTCCCTTGCGGGGGACAGCGGTGTAGTCACCACCACCGCTGTGCAGCGGGTGCTCGGTATCGTTAGCGTATTGACGTGCGCGTTGGGCACGGTCATGTACACGGTTTTTTCTAAAGAGATGTTCGCTCGTCAATGGTCGGTCTACGAGATTTTGGGTGTCAGAAACATCGCGATGGTGGGTGTCTGTGCCGTTGCGATTCCTGCTACAGGAGGCAGCTTTTTACTCGATAGTGGATGGGTTCTGCCTATGGCTATCTTGGTGATAGCCGGACATTTGCTGCCGATTTACCTGATTCAGAAAACCATCTATTACCTCACGCCTATTCACGTTTCCCTGGTATTGCTGACGCTTCCTGTGTTCGTTTTTTTGTTCCAGTACCTGGATTCGAGAGTTGGGTTTTCTGTAGCCAGCCTCTCAGCCGTAACAGTCATCATCTTTTTGCTGTCGTTCAGGTCGTTGCATGCGCTGAAACGGGAGATCGTATGAAAATTGTGATAGTCGATGGGTTCTCATCGGGTAAATTTTTAGCGAAGCAATTGAACGACGATGGCTGCGTGCTGGTGCATGTGGCTTCATCAGCAACACTGGACGGCTATTATTATCAAGGTTTTGATTGCACGCTTTATGAGCAGATGATCGTCAATAGCGATTTTGGAATGACCTTGGCTGAAGTCCAACGCTTCATGCCACAGTTCATCCTCGCGGGTGCAGAAACGGGTGTGCTTCTGGCTGACGAGCTGAATGAGCAACTGCAGCTGCCTTATCGCAATGATTTCGACAAAACTAACGCACGTCGAAACAAGTACGAAATGATCCATTGCATTACCCAGGCGCAGTTGCCGGCCGCAAGGCAGTTCATTACTGATAGTTGGCGTCCTGCACAAGAGTGGATCGATGAACACGGACGTTTTCCTGTGGTCATCAAACCCCTCGAGAGCGCAGGCGCCGATGGGGTGTCTATTTGCGAGGATATGTGCGCGTGCAAAGCTGCTATGGAGCGCCTGTTAGGAACGACCAACAAGCTAAATATACCTAACACGCGGGTCCTGATTCAGGAATACCTGGCGGGACTGGAGTATGTGGTGAACATGGTATCGCTCGACGGGCAACAACTCGTCACTGAAGTCGTCCGTTATCGAAAGCAGCGAACGCCGACCGGCGGCGTACTCTATGACATTGACGAACTGATTGGGCCCGATTCGATGGTTTATCCGATTCTGGTCCAATACACACGAGCAGTGGTGCAGTGCCTGGGGATCCGAAATGGGCCTAGCCATGCGGAGATTATGTTTACTGAAGACGGTCCGAAACTGGTGGAAATTGCTGCCCGCACTGACGGCATTCTTCGGCCTGGGGTTTCAAAGGTAACTACTGGCCTTGGTCAGATCGATGCTGTGGTTTTATCCCTCATGCAGCCTGAGTTATTTGAACAACAACTGGCGAGGAAGATCAATTATCAGCGTCTGCAACATACCTACAATGTTTGCTTGATAAACCGCTCAGAGGGGCGTTTTGAAAAAGATGGGTTCTTGAGGGAGTTACTCAAGCTTGAGTCGTTTTTCGAAGCAGTGTTTTACGTTGAGGACGGCCAGCAGATCGGCGTGACGCAGGATGTTTTCAGTCAGCCGGGCACGGTGTATCTGGTACATGAAGACCCCGCCGTGCTCGAGGCAGATTACCACCAGATTCGCATACTTGAATGGCAGGGGGCTTATCTGGCGGAGAGGTAGCCGTTCGCCAGGGATCACCTCATTGTTTCATTCTGTGAAATGCTGGATTGCACAATCTGGTGATTCCATCGCAGGGTTGCCCATAAGAAGATCGCTTCCCTCGACGCGAATACTCGGTCGACAACGATCTGGAGTCTTTCATGCCTGCTATCAAACTGTATGGTTTTCCCTTGTCTGGCCACTCCCACAGAGTCGAGCTGATGTTGTCCCTGTTGGATCTGCCGACTGAATTCATCCTCGTGGACCTCAAACAAGGCGCTCACAAAGCACCTGCGTTCATCGCCAACTTCAACAGCTTCGGACAGGTGCCGGTGATCGACGACGCCGGCACTGTGCTGGCCGACTCCAATGCGATTCTGGTCTACCTTGCCAGTACCTATGGCAAAGGGCAGTGGTTGCCAAGCGACCCCATCGGGCAAGCGCGGGTCCAACGCTGGCTCTCAGCCGCCGCTGGTCAACTCCATGCTGGGCCCGCCACGGCGCGCTTGGCCACGGTGTTTGGCGCCGAGGTGGACACTGTCAGCGCGATCAACCGAGCCTATGCCCTGCTGAACGTGATGGAGCAGCAGCTGGGCGAGAGCCGCTTTCTGGCCAGCGATCAGCCAAGCATTGCCGATATCGCGTTCTACACCTACGTGGCCCATGCGCCGGAAGGCAACGTGTCGCTGGCCGACTACCCTGAGGTGCGTGCCTGGCTTGCCAGTATCGAAGCCTTGCCGGGGTTTATCGCTATGCCGCGCACGGCGGTGGGGCTGCAATCACAGTAACGATCAAGGGATGCCGATGGACCGATTTCATGAAATGCAGGTGTTCCTGGCGGTGGCCGAGGAGGAGGGGTTTGCCGCTGCTGCGCGCCGCCTGAAGACCTCGCCACCCAGCGTGACCCGCGCCATTGCCGCTATGGAGCAGCGCATCGGTACGCAACTGCTGGCGCGCACCACGCGCAGCCTGCACCTGACCGAAGCCGGCCAGCGTTACCTGGAAGATTGCCGGCGCATCCTCGCCGAATTGGAAGAGGCCGAGGAAGCGGCAGCGGGCAGTTACTCCATCCCCGGCGGTCACCTGACAGTGACCGCACCGGTGCTGTTTGGCGAGCTGTATGTGGCGCCTGTGCTGGGGGAGTACCTGGACCAGTTCCCCCTGGTGAACATCAGTGCCTTGCTGGTCGACCGTGTGGTCAATATGGCCGATGAAGGCGTCGATGTAGCGGTGCGTATCGGCCATCTGCACGAACCCGGGCAGCAGGCGATCAAGGTCGGCGAAGTGCGCCGGGTGGTGTGCGCATCGCCGGCTTATCTGGACCAACATGGGCGCCCGCAGCGGCCTGAGCAATTGCGGGAAGCCAGGATCGTCTCCTCATCGTCCAGCCAACTGGTCAGTGAATGGACGTTCGTCGACGCCGGGCGGCCACTCAAGGTACCCATTGAGCCACGCCTGATCGTCACGGCCAATAATGCCGCGATCAACCTGGCGCGGCTGGGCTGGGGCATGACGCGGGTGCTGTCCTATCAGGTGGCGGCAGCGGTGGCGGCGGGTGAGCTGGAGCTGGTGCTGGAGGCTTTCGAACCGGCGCCGCTGCCGATCCACGTGGTGTTCCAGCAAAACGGTCGCATACCGGCCAAGGTCAATACCTTTGTGGATTTCTTAAGCCATCGCCTCGGGCAGGACCCGGCCCTGAACCCGGCGACGAAGCGGCGCACCTGATGGAGCGCTTTCGCGATATGCAGCTGTTTGTCGCGCTGGCCGGGCAACCCAGCCTGGCGTCGGCGGCACGCCGTGCCCAGGTCTCCGGCCCGACCCTGGTACGTGCGGTTGCGCGCCTGGAGGCACGCCTGCGGGTGGTGTTGCTGCAGCGCAGCACACGCGGGGTCAACCTCACCGATGCAGGCCAGGCTTATCTTGCCGACTGTGTACGCCTGCTGGCAGCGGTGGATGCGGCCGAAGCCTCGGCCAACGGCGCCCATGTGCACGCCCAGGGCAACCTGCGGATATGCCTGCCGTTGTTGTTCAGTCGCTATGTCATGGCGCCATTGCTGGCCGGCTACATGGATCGCTATCCGGCGGTGCGTGTCACTGCTAACTACCACGACTATTACCCCAACCTGCACGAAGAGGGGTTTGACGTGGCGGTGTGGGTGGGTGAGCTGCCCAACTCGTCGCTGATTGCACGGCAGGTCGGCCAGGTGCGCACCCTGCTGTGCGCCAGCCCCACGTATTTGGCGGCCAAAGGCGAGCCCCGGCATCCGGCCGACCTCAAGCAACATCATCTGATTGCCAGCGCCGAAGCGCTGCGATGGGATTTCCTGCATTACACCCTCAACGCCCGCGCCCGCCTCAGTTGCGCCACGGTCCAAGGCGCGATCAATGCGGCGGTGCAGGGCGCGGGGGTGATTCGTTGCCTCAGTTATCCGGTTCATGATCACCTCATAAATGGCCAACTGCGTCGTGTCTTGCCGGCCTTTGAAATGCCGCCGCTGCCGGTGCATGTGATCTACCGCGAAGGCCGCCATGCGCCGATGCGCGTGCGCAGTTTTGTCGACTACTGCGTCACCGCGTTGCGCGAACATCCGGCATTTCAGTTGGCGTAATAGTGGATTGCCCAGGGTGGGCATTCTCTGCAGGGTTGGGTAGGCGCAGCATTCGGTTATCCAACCAGAGGTGATCGCCATGAACTCGATCGAACAATCCCCTTGGCATGTCGGCGAACGGCAATTGCAGGAAAGTGCAGGCGTCGCCGAACGCATGGCCATGATTGGGCCGAAGGTCATTCGTGATTATTTGCCCGAGCAGCATCGTGATTTTTATCCGTTGTTGCCTTACCTCATTCTGGGTGTGGTGGACGAACAGGGTATCCCCTGGGCGACCATGCTGGAGGGCGCGCCAGGGTTTGCCCATTCACCGGATCCACAGGCGCTGCAAATCGACAGCCTGCCCGCCAGAAGCGACCCGGCCTGGGCTGGCATCACTCGTGGCGCGTCCGTTGGCCTGCTGGGCATCGACCTCGGCACCCGGCGTCGCAACCGCATGAACGGTCGGATCGGAGCGCTGGATCATGACGGCTTTGCGGTGAACGTGGTGCACACCTTCGGCAACTGCCCCAAGTACATCCAACTGCGGCCTGTCGCTGGGATTGCGCGCAAACCTGGCGATACAGCGGAGCGCAGCACCAGCCTGGACGCCGCCGCCCAAACGCTGATCCGCAACGCTGACACCTTCTTCGTCGCCAGCTACGTGGACCAGCACGGCGAACGCTCGGTGGACGTTTCCCATCGCGGCGGCAACACGGGGTTTGTGCGGGTAGAAGGCAACGTGCTGACCATTCCCGATTTTGCCGGCAACCTGTTCTTCAACACCCTCGGTAACCTGCACGCCAACCCGGTAGCGGGGTTGCTGTTTGTGGATTTTGAGACGGGCGACGTGCTGCAAGTGGCGGGGCGTACATCGTTGATTCTCAGCGGGCCGCCAGTGGCCGAGTTTGAGGGCGCGCAGCGCTTGTGGACGGTGACGGTGGAGCACGTGGTCCGCCGTCCGGCAGCCTTGGCACTGCGCTGGCAGTTCGCAGAGTTTTCACCGCACAGCCTGACGATGGGCACCTGGTAGCCTGGCCCGCGCTCCCAGGCACAGCTACCTCACTGATGCAGTGAGATCAAAATGTGGGAGGGGCGGTGCGACGATTCGACTTGCCCCCGATGGCGGTGGGTCAGTCACAGATGTATTGATTGACACTACCTCATCGGGAGCAAGCCCCCTCCCACATAGGAACGTCATTGCTTGTTGAATTTGCGTTTATTCATCAGGCCAGCGCTTCATCCATGAACATGTTGCTGGATGTTGAACCGTCAGTGTGGGCAGTTTCTCTGGGTTAGCCTTGTCTTCCTACTGACAAACAAGGATTGGTCATGCAACGAAAGGTTATTAATCCCACGACGGTATTCAACTCCCTGCAATACGGTTTCAGCCAGGCCATGGAAGTGCCGGATGGTCGGCGGATCATGCTTTCCGGGCAGGTGGGCGTGGATGCTCAAGAGCGCACGGTGGGCCCAGGCATTGCCGAGCAGACGGCCACGGCATTGGACAATGTCGAAAAAGTGCTGGCCGAGGTGGGGGGCGATCTGTCCCATGTGATCATGCTGCGGTTGTATATCGTCGAAACTGCACGAGATCAGCAGGAGCCGATTGCTGAGGCTCTGCGTCAGCGCTTCGCACACAACCCGCCGCCGTCTTCGTGGATTATGGTCAGTGGGTTGTCGTTGCCGGAATGGTTGATCGAGGTGGAGGCAGAGGCGGTGGTTCCGTTCAGTTAGGCGAGTGCTTTTTTGAAAGCAGCAAGTAGTGGCTGACAAAGACAGCTATCTCACTGATGCAATGCGATCCAAATGTGGGAGGGGGCGGTGTACACCAAACCAGATGTGCACTACCCCCCCAATCAATACCGAATCATCACCGACTTGAGCTCGGTGTAATCCTCAATAAACGCACTGCCAAACTCCCGCCCAACCCCCGAAGACCGGCACCCACCAAACGGCACTGCCGGGTCGAGCAAGGTGTGCATGTTCACCCACAAGGTGCCTGCCTTGATCGCCGGGATCATGCGCAGGGCCTTGCCCAGGTCGTTGGTCCACAGGCTGGCGCTCAACCCGTAGGGCCCGTGGTTCATCAGCGCCAGCAGTTCTTCTTCGTCATCGTAGGGCAGGAAGGTGGCGATAGGGCCGAAGGTTTCCTCATTGAGCAGGGTGTCGTGCAGGTGGTTGGCGAGGATCACCGTGGGTTCGACGTAGCAACCAGGCCGGTCGATAAGGTGGCCGCCGTGGATGATCGTGTTGTTTTCGGCGCGAGCCTGGTTGAAGTAGCCGAGCAGTTTGTGCTGGTGCTGCTGGTGTGTGACCGGGCCGAATTCGGTGTGTTCGTCCAGCGGTGAGCCGATATTCAGGCGGCCGAGGCGCGTCTTGAGTTTTTCCAGCACGGCGTCGATTTGCGAGCGGTGCACGAAAAAGCGTTCGGCCGCCGCGCAGATTTGCCCCGAATGCAAGAAGCCCGCTTCGATGATGCCGTCCACTGCCTTGTCCACGTCCATATCGGGCAGGAAGCCGGCGGCATTCTTGCCACCCAGTTCCAGGGTTGCACGGGTGAGGCCGGCGCCCATGGCGCTGCGGCCGACGGCGATGCCGGTGGGCACTGAGCCGGTGAAGGACACTTTATGGGTGCCGGGGTGTTCCACCAGCCCCTTGCCGACATGTCCGCCGCCGGTCAGCACATTCAGCACACCCGCCGGTAGCCCGGCGTCGATGGCCAGTTCAGCGATGCGCAGCAGGGTCAGCGGCGTGAATTCGCTGGGCTTGATGATGATGCTGCAGCCGGTCACCAGCGCCGAGGCGAGTTTCCAGATGGCGATCATGGTCGAGAAATTCCACGGCACGATGCCAACCACCACGCCCACCGGCTCGCGCAGGGTAAAGGCGGTGTAGCGCTCGCCATTGAACGACGGCAGTGATGGGGTCAGCGTTTGGCCGCTGAGCTTGGTGGCCCAGCCGGCGTAGTAACGCAGGAAATGCGCGGCCTGATCGACCTCGAAGGCGCGGGAGATCTGGATGATCTTGCCCGACTGGCAGGTTTCGATCTGCGCCAGTTCTTCACGGTGCTGTTCCAGCAGATCGGCCAGTTTGAGTAGCACGTTGCCGCGGATCGCGGGCGCGGCCTGGGACCATTGCTGGAAACCACGGTTGGCGCAAGCGACCGCGGCGTCGATATCCGCCAGGTCAGCGTCGGCCACTTCGGCGATTACCTGCCCGGTGGCAGGGTTGATGACGTTCAGGGTTTGATCGGCGTGGCTGCGCACGCTGACACCGTCGATAAACAGCCCATGGCGGCGACGCAAAAAGGCTTCGACTTGAGGCAGCAACGGGATATCGCTCATGGCAGGTTCCTGGCAGTTCACAAAAGAAAACCCGAGGGTAACCAACGCACCGATAAGCGGCTTGACTGTGCCTGCCAGGTTTTATGCCTGTGCCTGCCGCGCCTGTGAAAAGTACAAGCTTGCCTGCCGAACGTGCATTTCCCGCCTGCACGGCCCGTTCGATACTGGCCCTGCATCCAGCGCCGTTCCGCAATCCTGAACGCCTGTCGGACTTCCAATAATAAGCAGGGCCGTCCATGAAAAAGCCAAACCCGCTCCTTGAAGACCTCAAACCCCTTTTGCCGGCCATTGCCGCGAATGCCAGCCGTGCCGAGCAACTGCGCCAGGTACCGGATGAAAATATCGCCCTGCTCAAAAGCATCGGTCTGCACCGTGCCTTTCAGCCCAAGGCCTTCGGCGGCCTGGAACTGACGCTGCCCGAATTCGCCGACTGCATCGCCTTGCTCGCCGGCAGTTGCGCCAGTACCGCCTGGGCCATGAGCTTGTTGTGTACTCACAGCCACCAACTGGCGCTGTTCTCGGCCCAGTTGCAGCAGGAAATCTGGGGTGCCAACCCGGATGCCACGGCCAGCAGCAGTATTGCACCGTTCGGTCGGGTGACCGAGGGCGAGGGCGGGGTGTACTTCAGCGGTGAGATGGGCTGGAGCAGCGGCTGTGACCATGGCGAGTGGGCGATTGTCGGCTGCCGTCGCCAGAACGCCGAAGGCACCCAGGATTACTGCTTTGCTGTGTTGCCGCGCAGTGACTATCAGATTCGTGACGACTGGTTTGCGGCCGGCATGAAGGGCAGCGGCACCAAGACCCTGATCATCGACGACGCCTGGGTGCCCGAACACCGTATCCAGAAGGCCAAGGATATGATGGAAGGCAAGTCCGCAGGCTTTGGCCTCTACCCCGACAGCCAGATTTTCTATGCGCCGTATCGGCCCTATTTCGCCAGTGGCTTCTCCACCGTCAGCCTCGGTGTGGCCGAGCGTATGCTTGAGGTGTTTCGCGAAAAAACCAGGACGCGGGTGCGCGCCTACACCGGCGCCGCCGTCGGCGCAGCCACCCCGGCGTTGATGCGCCTGGCCGAGTCCACCCACCAGGTGGCCGCCGCCCGGGCGTTCCTGGAAAAAACCTGGCAGGAACACGCCGAACACAGCGCCGCCCACCGTTACCCCACGCGGGAAACCCTGGCGTTCTGGCGCACCAATCAGGGTTACGCCACCAAGATGTGCATCGACGCGGTAGACCGCCTGTTCGCCGCTGCGGGCGGGAATGCCTGGTTCGAGCACAACGAGATGCAGCGCCTGTTCCGCGATTCCCATATGACAGGCGCCCATGCCTATACCGACTACGACGTGTGCGCGCAGATCCTCGGCCGTGAGCTGATGGGGCTGGAGCCCGACCCGAGCATGGTGTAGCCGCGTCTATCACCCATAACAATAAGGGCGGCCACGAGCGGCCACCCGGGAGTCTTGCATGTCTGACGTTTTCGACCCACGGGCCTTTCGCCGCGCCCTCGGCAACTTCGCCACCGGTGTGACGGTGGTCACTGCCGCCACCGCTTCCGGGCGCAAGGTCGGCGTGACCGCCAACAGTTTCAACTCGGTGTCCCTCGACCCGCCGCTGGTGCTGTGGAGCATCGACAAGCGCTCCAACAGCCATGCAGTGTTCGAGGAGGCCAGTCATTTTGCGGTGAATGTGCTGGCGGCGGACCAGGTGCACCTGTCCAACAACTTTGCGCGCCCCCGTGAAGACCGCTTCGCCCTGATCGAATACGAGCCGGGTGAGGGCGGCTCGCCAGTGTTCGCCGATTGCTCGGCGCGCTTTCACTGCGAGAAATACCAGCAGATCGATGGCGGCGACCACTGGATCATGATCGGCAAGGTGGTGGCCTTCGACGACTTTGGCCGTGCGCCGCTGCTCTATCATCAAGGCGCCTATGCCGAGGTGCGGGCGCTGCCTCCGTGCGCGCCCGAGACGGTTCAGAACGGTACGGCCACCACCAGCTGACTGTAGACATTGGTACCGCTGCCGCCGACCTGGTTACCGCCGGTGTCGGCATCTTTGTCGGGTTTGTACAGGCCCAGCAACGGCGTGATGATCAGGTGCTCGTTCACCGCCCATTCGGCGTACAGGTCCAGTTCGCGGCCATCGAGGTTCAACTGGCCGCGAGTGCTGACGGTGTTGTAGTCGAAGAACAATGCGCCGAGGGTGAGGTTCTCCAGCGGCTTGACCTTGAGCGCCACGTGTTGCACCGCTGTGTTGCTGTTGTAGGGGCCGGAATAGTTGCCCGCCACTTCGCCCTGTACCCAGGTGCCATAGCCGCGGTTGAAGCCTGCGAACATGCCGTCCCAGTTTTTTGAATAACGGGCGTAGCGGTAGGTCAGGTCCGGCGACCAGGGCAGGTCGGCGAAGGTGTAGCCGGCTTCGGCGTACCCAGCGTTCTGCTGGCTGTCGCGGCGGTCCTGGCGGGCCAGTTCGAAGGCGAAGTGGGCGTTGTTGATGCCGGCACTGCCGGCACCGCGCAGGCTGTAGAGGTTCATGCCTTTGCGCTGGCGTTGCAGGTCGGTAGCGAAACGCTCATCCACGTCGATCCCGTGTATATAGGTGAGCCCCAGGGTGCCCGGGGCGGCGCTGTATTCCAGGGTGCCCGCAGCCATTTCGGTTCTGGCTTGGGCGCGGTTGTCGGACTTGATCCACATCAGGCTGCCATGCACGCCGTCCTTGCCACCCAGGCGAATCACCGCAGTCTTGTCGAAGGCATGGCGCGCGGCAATGTAGTAGGCGCCGCCGCGATTGAACTCGCCGTCGCCTACGCCATTGCCGAGGTTGGGGCCGTCGTCGTTGATGATAAAACCGTCGCCCAGCATGATGACCTGGCGGCCGAACGACAGGTCTACACCGTCTGTGCCCAGTGCCGGGAACAGCTCGCCGGAGCGCCAGCCCGCGAAGGCTTCGTCAAACTTGGTGGTGCGCTCCGTGCCGTTGGTCAACCCCGACGCATCGCCGTCGCCCCAGGTGCCGGAACTCACCAGGTTCGCCGTGCCGTATACGCCGCCCAGTTTGCCCAGGCTCTGCTCGACGCTCAGGCCGTACTTGATGAACCCCTCGCGCCAGGTGGAGCCGCCGCTGCGGCCATCGTAGTTCTTCGGGCTGTTGAACAGGCCGTAGACGGCGAGGAAGTTGCCGGTGACCTGGGTGTCGGTATCGGCATACAACTCGATGGCCTGGGCGCGGCCGACCAGCAGTGCAATGCCCAGGCCGACCGCCTGGCGCAGGCGGCGGTTTTTCAGTGTGTGCTCCATTGTTATTGTCCCCATCTTGGTTAAGAGTGAGGGCGCATTAGGGCGAGCGGTCGCAGGTCAAGTCTTTCATATGCGTGCCAGACAGTTGACCCTGGCCGCCAGGCGATACGCCGTGGCAGGCAGCAACAAAACCTTCGGCAGACAGGGGCAAGACGATCGAGCCAGGTGGGGCGCAGAGTGCCGACACACTAAAAAAACCGCTTTCGAGGACCCCACCATGTCGATCAACGACCGACTCACCGCGCACCTCAACCGAGGCACGGTAGGTTTCCCCACCGCGTTGGCCAGCACCATCGGGCTGATCATGGCAAGCCCGGTGATCCTCACCGCCACCATGGGTTTTGGCATTGGCGGCAGCGCCTTTGCCCTGGCGATGCTGATCGCCGTGGTGATGATGCTGGCCCAGGCGACCACCTTCGCCGAGGCCGCGTCGATGCTGCCCACCACCGGTTCGGTGTACGACTACATCAATTGCGGCATGGGCCGGTTCTTCGCGATCACCGGCACCCTGTCGGCGTATCTGATCGTGCATGTGTTCGCCGGCACTGCCGAAACCATCCTCGCCGGGGTGATGGCGCTGGTGAACTTCGAACACCTCAATACCCTGGCAGAATCGGCCGGCGGCTCGTGGTTGCTGGGCGTGGGGTTCGTGCTGGTGTTCGGGGTGCTGAATGCTTTCGGGGTCAGCGCCTTTGGCCGCGCAGAGATTATCCTCACGTTCGGCATGTGGACCACCCTGATGGTGTTCGGTGTGCTGGGCCTGATCGCCGCGCCAGCGGTGCAGTTGGATGGCTGGTTCGGGGAATCACTGGTGGGCACCGACCTGGTCACCGTGCTGTCGCTGGTGGGCATGGCGATGTTCATGTTCGTCGGTTGCGAGTTCGTTACCCCGCTGGCCCCGGACCTGCGCCAATCGGCCAAGATCATGCCACGGGCGATGATGCTCGGGCTGATGGGCGTGGCGACGTGCATGTTTATCTATGGCGCTGCGATGAAACGCCAGGTAGAAAACGTGGTGCTCGACGCCGCCTCCGGCGTGCACCTGTTGGACACACCCATGGCCATCCCCCGGTTCGCCGAGCAGGTGATGGGGCAGATCGGGCCGCTGTGGCTGGGTATCGGTTTTCTCTTCGCCGGTGCTGCGACCATCAATACCTTGATGGCCGGTGTGCCGCGTATCCTCTACGGCATGGCGGTGGATGGCGCGTTGCCGAAGGTGTTCACCTATCTGCACCCGCGCTTCAAGACGCCGTTGCTGTGCATTCTGGTGGCGATGCTGATCCCGTGCCTGCACGCGCTGTACCTGGGCGGCAATACCGACAACATCATGCACCTGGTGCTGGCGGCGGTGTGCGCGTGGAGTTTTGCTTACCTATTGGTGACGCTGTCGGTGGTGATCCTGCGCATTCGCCGTCCGGACCTGCCCAGGGCCTATCGCTCGCCGTGGTTCCCGCTGCCGCAGATCGTCTCCAGCATCGGCATCCTGCTGGGCATGTGGTTTATCACCCCGCCCGGCATGAACCCGGCCGACATTTATGTGCCGTTTGGGGTGATGCTCGGCGTGACCGCCACCTATGCGTTGTTCTGGACCCTGGTGGTGCAGAAGGTCAACCCCTTCAAGCCAGCCTGCGTCGAGGAGGTGTTGGCCAAGGAATTCAGTCATGAACCGGGGCCTGCCCATGATGGTTATAACGACTTTGCGGCAAAAACTGTGTGAGCTGTTCAGCGCAGACCGTGCACCGAGCGGTTATCGACCTGGGGTGACCCTGGCGCGCTTGCGGCGTGATCTGGGCCTGGCGACGCTTGAAGTGGACGGTGTGAACTTCGAGATTGTCGAGCGCACCGAGTCGCAGTTGTTGATGCACCTGGTGCTGACCGAGTGCGTCCTGCGCGTACCGGCTTCAGCGAGTGGCGCTGGCAGCTTCGAGGTGCACCATGGCGGCGCTATTCGGCGCAACGGTATCCGCGTGCGCCGGCGCTCCGGCAGCCAGGCTCTGGCGTGTGAGCTACAGGCGCGTTTGCTGGCCGACAGCGGGTTGTTCCAGGCGCTGATGCCGCTGGATTTCAAGCGCCTGCGCATTGATCTCAAGGACCGGCAATGGTGTGTGCGCCTGGAACATATGGGCGGGAGTGAGGTGGTCAACCGGATGCCTGCGTTTCGGCGTTACATTGCTGTAAGCCCTGAGCAACGCAACCATTTACTGGCGGCGTTGGCGGGTATCAAGCGGGCGCTGTCGACGCTGTGATTGGCATCATTAGTGCTTCTGCAAAGGGCAAACAGGTTGTTGTTGCGTGCATATAGATAACATGTTAACTATTGCATCAGAACAACAAAAAGAACGCCACTGCGGAGACACCCCCATGAGCATCCCACAGCATGCACCCGACGGGCTCGACAGCTGGAACCGCGAACTGCGCGCCGCGTGTGGCCACTTCGATACCGAACTGGCCTTCAACCGTTCGCTGTTTATTGGCGAGATCCACAATTTGCCCCGTGGCCTGGCCATCCTGCGCACCAATGCCGGGCTGATCAAACGCCCGACGCACCACGCCGATCACGACAATGACCAGGAGTGCTTCCTGGTCAGCCAGCGCAGCGGCTATTCGCAGATCACCCAGAACGAGCAGACCGTGCAACTGGCGCCCGGCGAGATGCTGTTGATGGACTCGGTGGGCTCCATCGAAATCACCCCCTTTGGTTTGATCGAACATGCCTCGCTGTCGTTGCCGCGCACCGAGGTGTGCAAGCACCTGGGCGGCCAGGCGCTGGCGTTCGGCAAGATCTCCTCGACCAAAGCCTGTGGGCGTATGTTGCATGTGTTGATGGATCAGCTGTGCAAGGACGACACTGATGACGACGCCACGCAAGTGGACGCGCTGCAGGCGGCCTTTGTGTCGCTGCTGGGCTCGGCGCTGGAGCAGGGCGATGAGTGCCGCGAGGGCGTTGCTGCGTTGCAGGGCAATAATCTGCGCAGCTATGTGCAAAAGGTCATTGATGAGTCGTTGGGCCAGCCTGGCCTGAGCCCGATTGGCCTGGCCAACCGCCTGAATATCTCGGTGCGGCACCTGTACCGTTTGTTCGAGGAGCAGGACGACAGCGTCTGCCGCTACATCCAGCGCGCACGGCTCAAGCGCAGTGCGGACGACTTGACCAACCCCTTCCTGCGTAGCGAGTCGATCACCTCGATTGCCTACAAGTGGGGCTTTACCGACTCGGCGCACTTCAGCCGTTCGTTCAAGAAGCAGTTCGAGGTGTCGCCCAAGGATTTTCGCTCCAGCCGGTTGCAGGCGGTGGGGGCATAAACAGATCCTTCAGGCTGCAGGAAATCCAATGTGGGAGGGGCGGTGCGACGATTCGACTTGCTCCCGATAGCAGTGTGTCAGCCATTGGATATTTGACTGAACCATCGCTATCGGGAGCAAGCCCCCTCCCACATGGGTCCCCGTTATTCGGGCAGGGTGGAGCCACCATCGACCACCAAGGTCTGCCCGGTGATATAGCCAGCCAGGTCAGAAGCCAGAAACAGCATCGCGCCGGCAATATCCGCAGCCGCGCCCAAACGCCCCAGTGGCACACGGCTGGCGATGCTCTCATTCAGCGCGGCATCGCCCAGGTTGCTCATCGCCGGCGTGGCGATCATGCCCGGTTCCACGCCATTGACCCGCACATTCAACGGCGCCAGTTCCAACGCCGCGTTGCGGATAAACCCATTCACCCCAGCCTTTGACGCCGCATAGTGGCTCAGCCCCGGATAACCCACCCGGTTGCCGGTGACCGAAGACGTCACCAGCACGCAACCCCGGCCTTGCTCACGAAACATCGGTAACGCCGCCTGGGTCAGCCAGAACAGCGCCGAGAGGTTCACCGCCAAGGTGCGTTGCAAGATCGCCGGGGTGATGTCGGCAAAGGCTGTCAGCGGAAAATACCCGGCGTTGTGCACCACAATATCCAGTTGCGCCAACCCTTGAACGCAGGCGAATACCGCCTCGGCTTGCGCCAGGTCAACGCCCACGGCCTCGACCTGGTAGCCCTGCGCGCACAACCCAGCGGCCACCCTTTCAGCTTGTTCCAGCAGGCGATCAGCAATCACCACCCGCGCACCGCGTTGGGCAAAGGCCTGGACGATGCCCAGGCCAATCCCTTGGGCGCCGCCGGTGACCAGCACGACTTGGCCGCTGAAATCCAGGTCATTGGGCATGGGCAGGCTCCAGGCGCGTAAACGCCAGAGTCGGCACGTCGACGATGCTGGACCCGCCGTCCGCCAACAAGGTCGCCCCGGTAATGATCGATGCGTCGTCGCTGGCCAGGAAGCGGCATACCTTGGCGATCTCTTCGGCCCGGGCGGCGCGGCGCAGCGGCACATCGGCACACACGCGCTCGTACGCCTGCTGCAAGGTGTCGCCGTACGCTTCCATCAACGGCTGCATCTCGGCATCGGCCATCGGCGTGTGCACCCAGCCCGGGCACACCGCGTTCACGCGCACGCCGTGGGGGCCGTAGTCCCGTGCCAGCGAGCGATTGAGCCCGAGCAACGCATGTTTGGCCGTGGTGTAGCCGCACACCTCGGGCCCCGCCGCGAGCGAGGCGATGGAGCCGATCAGCACGACACTGCCGGCGCTTGCCTGCAACAGCGGCAGGCAGGCGCGGGCACTGTAGAACGCGCTGTCCAGATTACTGCGCAGCGCCGCTTCCCACGTAGACGGGCTGGTCTGGGTCGCGCTGCCCAGGCCATGACCGCCGGCACACGCCAGCAGCACATCGATACGCCCGTAGTGGGCGTGAATCTCGCGGATAAAGCCCTCCCAGGTGTCGGGGCAGGCGGCATCGCCCACCAGGATCAGGCCGCCGCTGGCCTGCGCTACCTGTTCCAATGGCTCGCGGCGCCGGCCGATCAGTACCAGCCGTGCGCCTTCCTGCGCGTACAGCCGGGCACAGGCGGCGCCGATGCCGGTACCGGCCCCGGTGATCACCACCGTGCGCGGCTCAGTCACGGGGGTACTCCGTGCGGTTGAGCACCTGGCAATAGGAACTGATCGGGAAGTTCGACAGCGCGTCGAAGGATGCCCCGGCGTAGCCGAAGATCTTGCCGTCGCTGCGGTGTTGTTGCAGGTCGATCAGCACCAGGCCGAGGGTGGGCACGATCTTCTCCTGCCAGACGAACAGGTACAGCTGCTCGGCGATCTTGTAGTAATGGCAGCGGTCGGTGTCGCACAAGCCTTTCTCCACACCCTCAAGGCATTGCCAGGCGTAGAACTGCGGGTTGAGGTAGATGTGCTCGTAGACCTCGCTGGGGCTGTAGCGGTAGTGGTTGCGCAGGCCCACCAGTTCGTCGGTGGGAGCGTGCAGGCAATGGCCCTCCTGCCAGGGCCGGTCGAGGCTGCCGTGGAGGAAGTCGGCGTGCACCGAGGTCAGCGGCTTGCCGGCCAGGGCGCGGTGATAGAGCCCTTCATGGGTCTCTGCCTGATCCGGCAGACGGCCAATCACGGCGGTAAACGACGCATTCGGCGTGTCCAGCACCAGGCTGATCGACCAGCTTTGCCCGGCCTCGTGCTTGATGAAATCCACCAGGTACAGACCCGGGCGAATCGAACTGGCGCGGTAGGCTGCGCTGCCGCTGGAGTGACCATCGGCAGCGTGCCAGGCCAGGCGCTCCTGCTCGAAACGGTGTTCGATCTGCCAGCCATTGGCGAAGTGCAAGGTGAAGGTCTGGCCGGCCAGGTCGGCAAGGTTTGGCAGAATGAACGCCTCGGGTGCAAAACCGTCGGCCAGGGCGCCCACGGTGATCCAGTCAGAAGAAGTGCTCATGGCAAGGCTCCTTAAACGACGGCGAAGTAGTGTTTGACGAAACTCTCGCTGACCACTTCCCACAGCACCGGCGTGCCCTTGGTCACAAACCAGCTGTCACCGGCCTTGTAGCGGTTGGACTGGCCGGTGGACTCATCGGTGAGTATCACCTCGCCGGTGACCACGGTAGCTTGTTCGGCGAAGGGGTAGACCATGCGGAACTTGCCCCGGGTGGTGCCGAAATAGGCGCTGCTGACCGCATCGGTGGGGGCGCCGAAGGTCATCTTGCCGAAGGCGCGCACCTCGCCTTCAAGGATCTGCGAGCCGAGGTCGGCCACGGTGCCCCAGGCATCGAGTTCCGACAGCTGGACGTTATGTTTGATAGCAGTAAGGGTCATGGCAATTGCTCCTGATAAATACAACATTATTTTTTGTAGGGGTTAGCGACGCCCGTTCCAGTAGCCGGACAATTGGTGCCAGGATTTGCCCGCCGTCAGCAGCAGAGGGCGAATTGCGTCCTTGCCGATGATGGTCGGGCGGCGGATCGAGCTGACCAGGTCATAGCGCGCCGAGCCTTCGCTCATGCCTTCGGCCAGGACCTTGCAGATGATGTGGCTGGGCGTGACGCCAAAGCCTGAATAGCCCTGCACGAAAAACGCGTTGCTGCGCCCCGGCAAGGTGCCGATCTGCGGGAACAGATTCGGGCTGCACGCCATCGGGCCGCCCCAGGCCAGGTCGATTTTCACGTCCTTGAGGTAGGGGAAAATCTTCAGCATCAGGTGGCGGTTCCAGGCTTTCAGGTCGCCGGGAATATGCTCCACCAAAGGCGTCGCGGCGCCGAACAGCAGGCGGTTTTCATTGGTTACGCGGTAGTAGTCGATCACCGGGCGGATATCGCTGTAGGCGCCACGGATCGGGCTGATGCGCTGGATCAATTCTTCGGACAACGGCTCGGTCATCATCTGGAAAGCGTAGGTGTTGATGGTCGAGCGGTGCAGTTCCGGTTCGAGTTTGTTGAGAAAGCTGTCACAGGCCCACAGCAACTTGCCGGCGCGTACCGAACCGCGCCCGGTGCGCACGGTGATGCGTTCGCCGTAGCTGACCTCCAGGGCCGGGCTGTTCTCAAAGATCTTTACCCCATGGCCGGCCAGCGCGGTGGCCTCGCCCAACAGCAGGTTCAGCGAATGCACATGCCCGCCGCCCATGTGCAGCAGCGCACTGGTGTAGGCGTTGGAACCGATGATCTGCTGCACATCCGAGCCGCCGAGAAAGCGGATTTCATGCTGACTGTTGACCGACTTGAAGTCCTTCTCCCAGGCGCGCAGAGTTTTTTCCTGGCGGGCGTTGAAGCCCATATAGCCGTAGCCGTGGCAGAAATCGGCATCGATGTTGTACTTGGCGATGCGGTTCTTGATGATATCGGCGCCCAGGTCGCTGATCTCGAACACCTGGCGCAGCCCGTCTTCGCCCACGTCCTTCTTGATCTTCTCCAGGTCATGGCCGATGCCCGCCATGATCTGCCCGCCGTTGCGGCCGGTGCCACCAAAGCCCAGGTAGCGCGCTTCAAGCACCACGATATTGGTGATGCCTTTTTCCGCCAGTTCCAGCGCGGTGTTGATCCCTGAAAAGCCGCCACCGATCACCATGACATCCGCGTCGATGTCTTGCTCCAGGGTGGGGAAACTGAGGTTGTATTTCTTGGTGGCGGTGTAATAGGTGGGGGTTTCGATATTGATCATGGCGCAGCCTGAAAAAGTGAAGGAAGGCGCTAAAGCGGATGCCTCCATTAGGGCCCCTGACGGGCTGGAAGTCTTGATCCTGCGTGCCCGGGTTTTTGATTCAGCGCGCCACGGGCGAGGGCACACACAAGTTATAGCGCGCTCGCTGGCGGGGAATGTTAGAGTTTCGTTAAATTATTAACTAAATACTTCGTGACCCTGATCCTATGTCCAAACCTCGACAATCCCTGACCCTGGCCTTGCTGCAAGCGCGTGAGGCCGCGATGAGTTTTTTCCGCCCGTCCCTGAATGAACACGGCCTGACCGAACAGCAATGGCGCATCATCCGCATCCTCGAACAGCACGGTGAGCTGGAGATTTACCAACTGGCGGAACTGGCGTGCATCCTAAAGCCGAGCATGACCGGCGTGCTGGTGCGCATGGAAGCCGCCGGCATGGTGCACCGACGCAAGGCCGAACAGGACCAGCGCCGGGTGCTCATTACTTTGGCGGACAAGGGCAAGGCGAGTTTCGAGTCCATGAGCCAGTGCATGGAGGCCAATTACCAGCGTTTGCAGGATCAGCTTGGCGAAGAGAAATTCCAGACCTTGCTGGGGTTGCTGGATGACTTGAAGAACATCAAGCGCTGAACTAATGACTGAACCACCGCCGGTCAACTGTGGGAGCTGGCTTGCCTGCGATAGCGTCGGGTCAGCTGGCTTATTTGTCGCTGATACACCGCTATCGCAGGCAAGCCAGCTCCCACATTGGATCTCAGTAGACACCACCGGTATTGGCAGCCACCGGTACGTCTTTGAACTTCCCGGCCAGGCTTTGCAACCCGCGCATCAACACCGTGGTATCCACCCCCACCGCCACGAACGTTGCGCCCAGTTCGATATAGCGCCGCGCCAGGCGTTCATCCGCACTGAGAATCCCCGCCGCCTTGCCCGCTTGAACGATGCGCACAATGGCGTCTTCAATCGCCGCCTGCACTTCAGGATGCCCGGGGTTACCGCGATGCCCCATGGCCGCACTCAAGTCCGCCGGGCCGATGAACACACCGTCCACCCCTTCGACGGCGGTGATAGCGTCCAGATTGGCCAGGCCCTCGCGGTTTTCAATCTGCACCAGCAGGCACATCTGCGCATCGGCCTGGTCGAGGTAGTCGGTGATGCTGTTCCAGCGCGAAGCACGGGCCAGGGCACTGCCGACGCCGCGAATACCCTGGGGTGGGTAGCGCAGGGCGCGCACCAGTTCTTGGGCCTGGGCAGCGCTTTCGACCATGGGCACCAGCAGCGTCTGCGCGCCGATATCCAGCAGTTGCTTGATCAATGCCGTGTCGCCGACCACGGGGCGAATCAGCGCCTGGCTGGGGTAGGGCGCGATGGCCTGCAATTGCGCAAGCATCCCCTGCAGGTGGTTGGGCGCATGTTCGCCGTCGATCAACAGCCAGTCGAAACCGGCATTGGCGGCCAACTCGGCGCTATAGGCATTGGCGAGGCCAAGCCACAGGCCGATCTGCACCCCGCCGTTGTGCAGGCGTTGTTTGAAGCGGTTGACAGGCATGTCCATGACAATCCTCCAGTGTTCAGACGAAGCGACAGGCGATCGAACCGAGCAGGTCGTAGTCGACGTGGAAGGTATCCCCGGGGCGGGCCGCCACCGGGCGGGTAAACGAGCCGCCGAGAATCACCTGGCCAGGCAGTAAGGTGACGTCATGCGCCGCCAGCTTGTTGGCCAACCACGCCACGCCCTTGGCCGGGTGGTTGAGCACTGCCGCCGAGACGCCGGACTCTTCGATCACGCCATTGCGATACAGCACCGCCGGCACTTTGCGCAGGTCGATCTCGGTGGGGCGCACAGCCCGGCCACCGAGTACCACGCCGGCATTGGCGGCGTTGTCGGAGATGGTGTCGAACACCTTGCGGGTGGCGTTGGTCTGTGGGTCGACCTGCTGGATGCGTGCGTCGATGATTTCCAGCGCCGGGATCACCCATTCGGTCGCGTCGAGCACGTCGAACACCGTGCAGTTCGGGCCCTTGAGCGGCTTGCCGAGGATGAACGCCAGTTCCACTTCCACACGCGGCACGATGAAGCGTTCGAAGGGAATATCACTGCCTTCGTCGAAAAACATGTCATCGAGCAGGGCGCCGTAATCGGGCTCGGTGATATTCGACGACACCTGCATGGCTCGTGAAGTGAGGCCGATCTTGTGGCCCTTGAGCGTGCGCCCACCCTTGATCTTTTGCGCGACCCATTCGCGCTGGATGGCGTACGCATCCTCGAGGGTGATGGCGGGATAGTCGAGGGAAAACTGACGTACCTGTTCGCGGCTGCGTTCGGCGCGGTCCAGGTGGGCGGCGGCCGCGAGGATTTGCTGGGAGTCGAGCATGGCAACGGTCTCTAGTGTGGGTTGACGATGGCGGCCTGAGTGCGCAGCACCAGCAGGCCACCGAGGGCGATAAACAGGGCGAGTACGTACAGGGCCAGGCTGGCGCTCTGGGTGGCGTCGCGCATCCAGCCGATCAGGTAGGGGGCGAGGAACGCGGCGATGCTGCCGAACGAGCTGATCATGGCGATGCCTGCGGCTTGAGTGGTGTTGGAAAGAAACGCCGGCGGCAGTTGCCAGAACATCGGCAGCGCCGCGCTGGCGCCCATGCCGGCGACCACCAACCCGCTCATCACCAGCAGCGCATTGCCGGGCGCCAGGCCCGCGACGGCAATGCCGACAGCGGCCATCAGCAGGGGCACGCATAAATGCCAGCGACGCTCGCGGTGGCGATCGGACGAGCGCCCACAGCCGAGCATGAAGAAGCAACCGGCCAGGTACGGCACGGCGCTGAGCAAGCCGACCTGGCTGTCGCGGCCGATACCGGCGCCGTGGATCAGGCTTGGCATCCAGAAGGCCAGGGTGTTGACCGCCAGCATCACCGCAAAGTACACGGCCACCAGCAGCCACACTTGCGGATCTCGCAGGATGCCGCTGAACGAGGTGATGGTCTTGCGCTGTTCTTCGTTGCTCAACTGGGTGCGCAGTTGCTGTTTTTGTTCGCTGCTCAACCAGTGCACCACTTCGAAACTGTCCGGCAAGCACTTGAGCACCACCAGCCCCAGCAGCACCACGGGCGCACCTTCGATCAGGAACATCCATTGCCAGCCGCGCAGGCTGCCCACGTCGTGGAAGTTCTCCAGGATCGCCCCGGAAATCGGCCCGCCCAACACCCCGGCCATGGGCACTGCGATGGCAAACAAGGCGGTGACCTGGGCGCGTCGCCGCGCCGGGTACCAGCGATTCAGAAACACCAGAATCCCCGGGAAAAACCCGGCCTCGGCCACCCCCAGCAAAAAGCGCAGCACGTAGAAGCCCCTAGCACTTTCCACCCACAACATGCCGGTGGAGAGCAGGCCCCACACCACCATCAGGCAGGCGATCCAGCGCCGTGGCCCGACCCGGTCCAGGGCCATGTTGCTGGGCACGCCAAACAGCGCGTAGGCAATGAAAAACAGCCCGGCGCCAAAGCCGTACACCGTGTCGCTGAACTGCAGGTCGTGGCTCATCTGCATCTTGGCGAAGCCGATGTTGATACGGTCCAGGTGGGCGAACAGGTAACACACCAGCAACAAGGGCATCAGGCGCCAGGTCACCAAACGATGGGTGCGGTCGTGCTCGGCAAGCCGCAGGCTTGCAGTGGAGTGGGCTGTGCTCATGATGTTGTACTTTTTGTCTGAGTGGCCGTGAGGGGAGGGCAGGTTTTTATCCCGCCGCGTTATTCAGGAACGCATGCACATTGTTCTGCTTGAAGTTGAGCTGTGGGTGCAACTCGACCATCTCGAACGACAGCGCCAACAACCGCTGCGCCTGCAATTGGGCGAAGTGCGCGGTGATTACCGCGAACACCGCTTCGGCCACTGCCTGGCGCGTGGCCAGGTCGCGGCCGTGGCCGACCTTGAGGGTCATGTGCACGAAGGCGTAGTCATGCTTGCCGTCGGCCATGCGCCAGGTGTCCAGGCGCACACCACGGCTACGGATGCCGCCCAACGGAAACACGCCACTGTCGCCCAGCACGCGGTGGATTTTTTCAAACAGGCCAGGCAAATCGGCCTGAGGTTCAAGGTTGTCGGTGTACTCAGCGATAAAGTGCGGCATAGGTTTCTCCCAAAGCTACAGCGGGAAAATCGCGTTGATCTGGCCGGTGCCCGAACTGCCGAACGGCGGCGTGATGATCTCGGCCGGCTTGGCGTAGTCCGGCCCACCCAGCAGGCCCAGAAGCATGGCGGTGTCGTGCATCTTGCCTTCGCCAAAGCAGTGTTCGGCGTAGTCCGGCAGCATTGCGCAGAACTCTTTGAAGCGGCCTTGTTTCCACATGTCCACCACATGCAGGTCCATCTGCTTGTCGAATTCGCGGGTCCAGTTGTGGATATTCGCTTCAGCCTGGCGGTCGTCGGAAAAGCGGTGGGATAACGAGCCGGACGCCAGCACCAGCACCTTGCGGTCACTCTTTTCGATGGCCCGGCGCACGGCGGCGCCAAAGGCGAAGCTGTCTTCCAGGCGATGCCAGGCACACCAGGCGGCGATGGAAATGACCTTGAATTTTTCATCCTCGGGCACGCCCATGTGCATGTAACGCATGGGCACCAGCGTGCCGTATTCCAGCTCCAGGCTCGGGATGTTATGGGCCATGCTGCGCACGCCGGCCAGGTTGGCTTCGGCGGCGATCAGCTCACCCAACTCGGGGCAGCCGGGGTAGGCGTAATCCATGTTCTTGATGAAGTGCGGCAGCTCGTTGCTGGTGTAGGTGCCCTGGAACTGTTCGCCGCAGTTGACGTGGTAACCGCTGTTGACCAGCCAGTGCACGTCGAACACCACGGCGGTATCGGCCCCCAGTTCGCGGGCGCGCCGGCCGATTTCCTTGTGCCCGGCAATCGCCGCTTCGCGACAGCCGTGATGCTTGCCGGGCAGTTCCGACAGGTACATCGACGGTACGTGGCAGATCTTCGCTGCCAGAACCACTTCGCCCATGATGATTCTCCTGAATATTTATTCTTGTAGGAGCGAGCTTGCTCGCGAAAAAGGTCAACGATAACGCAGTGCTTCAGGTAGCCAGCGGTGCCTGTGGGTGCTTCGCGAGCAAGCTCGCTCCTACAGGTAATGCGTGCTTCAGATGCCCCAGCGCGGAATGTGATGACTGCCCATGGAAATGCACACGTTCTTGATCTCGGCAAACACTTCAAAGCTGTACTGGCCACCCTCGCGCCCGGTGCCCGAGCCTTTCACCCCGCCAAAGGGCTGACGCAAATCACGCACGTTCTGGCTGTTGATAAATACCATGCCCGCCTCAATACCGCGCGCCAGGCGGTGAGCCTTGCCGATGTCCTGGGTCCAGATATAGGACGCCAGCCCGTATTCGGTGTCGTTGGCCAGTTGCAGCGCTTCGGCTTCGTCCTTGAACGGGATCAGGCACACCACCGGACCAAAGATTTCTTCCTGGGCGATGCGCATCCGGTTGTTCACGTCGGCAAACACCGTCGGCTGGATAAACTGGCCGCGGCTCAGGTGCGCCGGCAAGTTGGCCGGGCGCTCCAGGCCGCCGGCCAGCAGTGTGGCACCTTCCTCCAGGCCGATCCTGATGTAGCCGGTGACCTTGTCGTAATGGGCCTGGGTGATCATCGAACCGACCTGGGTCTTGGGGGCCTGCGGGTCGCCCACGATCAGGCGCTTGGCCCGCGCCGCGAACTCGGCGACAAATTGCGGGTAGACGCTCTCCTGAATAAAGATCCGGCTGCCGGCGGTGCAACGCTCGCCGTTCAGGGAGAAGATTGTGAACAGTGCGGCGTCGAGGGCGCGTTCCAGGTCGGCGTCTTCAAAAATCAGCACCGGCGACTTGCCGCCCAGCTCCATGGAGTACTTTTTAAGGCCGGCGGTCTGCATGATTTTCTTGCCGGTGGCGGTGCCGCCGGTAAAGGAAATCGCCCGCACATCCGGGTGGCGTACCAGTGCATCACCAGCGGTGGCGCCGTAGCCCTGGATCACATTGAGCACGCCGTTGGGGATCCCTGCTTCCACCGCCAGGCGTCCCAGTTCATTGGCGGTCAGTGGCGACAGCTCCGACATTTTCAATACGGCGGTATTGCCCAGCGCCAGGCACGGCGCGGTCTTCCAGGTGGCGGTCATGAACGGCACGTTCCATGGCGACACCAACCCGCACACGCCTACCGGCTGGTACAGGGTGTAGTTGAGCATCTGGTCGTCCACCGGATAACTGTGGCCGTCCATGCGGGTGCAGACTTCGGCGAAAAAGTCGAAGTTGTGCGAAGCCCGTGGGATCAACACGTTTTTGGTCTGGTGGATCGGCAGGCCGGTGTCGAGGGTCTCCAGCTCGGCCAGGCGTGGCACGTTCTGTTCGATCAGTTCACCCAGCTTGCGCATCAGGCGTGCGCGCTCCCTGGCCGGGGTGTTGGCCCACTTGGGGAACGCCGCCTTGGCCGCCGCCACGGCTTGTGCGACTTCATCGGCACCACCGCTGGCGACCTCGCCGATGGCCTCGCCGGTGGCGGGGTTGTAGTTGATGAATACGTCTTTGCTCTCGACCTCACGGCCGTTGATCCAGTGTTTGATCATGGTGTTCAAGCCTCTTTGCGCACGGAGAAAAACTCCGTCTCACTGACAATACGGTTGACCAGGCGGCCTACACCTTCGACTTCCACCACCACTTCATCGCCCGGCACCACATCGGCCAGGCCCTCGGGCGTGCCGGTGGCGATCATGTCGCCGGGTTGCAGGGTCATGAAGCTGGACAGGTATTCGATGAGGTAGGGGATATCGAAAATCATGTCTTGGGTGCTGCCTTCCTGGCGCAACTCGCCGTTGATCCAGGTGCGCAACTTCAGGTTGCCTGGGTCGGGCACATCGGCCACGTCGACGATCCAGGGGCCCACCGGGGTGGTGGCGTCGCGGTTTTTAACCCGCAGGTTGGGGCGGTAGTAGTTTTCCAGGTAGTCGCGGATCGCGTAGTCGTTGCACACCGTGTAACCGGCCAGGTAGTCCAGGGCGTCGGCGCGCTTGACGTTGCGCGCGGTCTTGCCGATCACCGCCACCAGTTCGCACTCGTAGTGCATATAGGCGACGTTGTCCGGGCGCCAGGTGACCTGGCGGTGGCCGGTGTAGGTGCCGACCGACTTGATAAAGGCCAGCGGTTCGGTTGGCGGTGTGAAGGCCAGTTCGGCGGCGTGATCGGCGTAGTTCAAGCCCAGGGCGAACATGTTGCCGGTGGCGGGCGGCAGCCATTGCACCTGATCTTCGGCAAGCCGCCGGCCATCGCTGAGGCGCACGCTGTAATCGTTGTCTACCTGCACGGCATGGACCTGACCTTCAAAACGGATACGTGCGCGCTTCATGCCAGTGCCTCCGCCTGAACGATATTGAGCAGGCGGCCGACGCCAGTGATTTCAACTTCAACGCGATCACCCGGCTGCACATCCACGCGGCCCTCCGGAGTACCGGTGATCAGCACATCACCGGGGTGCAGGGTCATGAACTCGCTGATCTCGGCGATCAATTGCGGGATATCGCGCACCCAACGGGCGGTGGAGTTTTGCTGGCGCAGCTCGCCATTGACGAAGAGCTTGAGGGCCAGCTCGTTGGGGTTGGCCACTTGATCCCGGGCAATCACTTGCGGGCCCAAGGCGCAAAACCCATCGCGGCATTTGGCTTTGACGGCAGGGCGGTAGTAGCTGTCTTCCGGCAGGCTGAATTCGTTGACCACCACATACCCGGCCACATGGGCCATGGCATTGTCCAGGCTGACGCGGCTGGCGCGTTGGCCGATCACCACGCCCAGCGCCGGGCCCGGTTGCAGGCGCTCGCCCGCAGGCTGCAGCACCGTGCCGCCATGGGCATTGCGGGTGTTGGGCGTCTTGATGAACAACACCGGTTTGGTTGGCGGCTTCCGGTAGGGCGCCTGCTCGAAGGCGGCGAGATGTTGGTCCAGCAGGCCCTGGTAGTTCAGCGCAACGCCGAACAGGGTGCCGCTGGCAACATCATGCAGGGTACGGCTCATGCGTTTCTCCTGGCGGTGACGACGGCTGCATAGGCAGTTCGTTAAGTTGTTAACGTTATAATTAATATGTTAACTACCGTCAAGCGTGGCACACTCCGATGGCATCACAACAACAAGAGGAGGGCGACGTGCAGCCGATTCCCAACATCAACCTCGGGCAGGTCTACGACCAGCGTTACAGCGACGCCGAGGTGCATTACGACAAGCTGGGCAACCTGGCAGGTTTTTTCGGGCGCAACATGGCTGTGCATCGCCATGACCGGTTTTTCCAGGTGCATTACGTCAAGAGTGGCGCGGTGCGGGTGTATCTGGACGACCGTCAGTACGTCGAAGCAGGGCCGATGTTTTTCCTCACGCCGCCCACGGTGGCCCACGCCTTCGTCACCGAAGCCGATGCCGACGGGCATGTGCTGACGGTGCGCCAGCAACTGGTGTGGGGCTTGATCGACGCCGACCCCAGCCTTGCCTCCGGGGCTGCGTGTGTCGCGCTGGGCGCCGACGCCGAAGGGCTGGACCAGCTTTTCGAAGAACTGTGCAACGAGATCAACGCCGAACGGGCAGGGCGCGCGGCCGCCCTCGACAGCCTGACGCGGCTGATCATGATCCGCCTGCTGCGCCTGTGCGCCCACGCCCTGCCGGCACGCCCGACGGCCCATGAAGACCTGCGCATTTTTCACCGCTTTAACGAACTGATCGAAGCCCATTACCTGGAGCATTGGCCGCTGGCGCGTTATGCCCAGGCCATCGGCGTGACCCAGGCGCGCCTCAATGAGGTGTGCCGACGCATCGCCGACCTGCCCTCCAAGCGCCTGATCCTTGAGCGCCTGATGCAAGAGGCCAAACGCCTGCTGTTGTTTACCGGCAACTCCGCAAATGAAATCTGCTACCAGCTGGGGTTCAAGGACCCGGCGTATTTCAGCCGGTTTTTCCTGCGGTATGCGCAGATGACGCCGGGGGAGTATCGGTTGCGGCAGTCGGCGTTGCGTTGACGCGCCACGCCCCACCCAACGCCGTATACAGGTTCACCTCCGCCACCAGCTGCGCCAGCCTGTCCACGATCAACGCCTGTTGCGAGCTGAACAACGCACGCTGCGCATCGAGGAATGTCAGGTTGCTGTCCACGCCGCTGCGGTAGCGGTGCTGGGCCAGGTCGTAATAGTTCTGGTTGGCGGCGACGAAATCCCGTTGCGCATCCAGTTGGTCGTTGAAGGTCTGGCGAGCGGCAAGGCCGTCGGCCACTTCCTGGAAGGCGCTCTGGATGGACTTTTCGTACTGGGCCACCGTGATGTCCTTCTGCAACCTGGCGTAATCGAGGCTGGCACGCAGGCTGCCGGCGTTGAAGATCGGCAGGTTGATTTGCGGCTGGAAGGTCCAGGTGCCCGAGCCGCCCTTGAACAGCCCCGACAGCTCCTTGCTGGTGCTGCCGGCATTGGCCGTGAGGGTCACGGACGGAAAAAACGCAGCACGGGCGGCACCGATATTGGCGTTGGCCGCCTGCAACTGGTATTCGGCCTGGAGGATATCCGGGCGGCGTTGCAGCAGGTCGGAGGGCAACCCGGCGGGGACGCGGGCGACCAGATCATCGGCCAGCGGGCGTGCAGGCAGATGCTCATCCACCGGGCCGCCCACCAGCAGCACGAGGTTGTTAAGGTCCTGGGCAACCTGGCGTTCATAGCGAGCGACGCTGGCGCGGGTGCTTTCCACGGCGGTACGGGCTTGCACCACCTCCAGCGCCGAAGCTTTGCCGGCGTTTTTGCTGCGGCTGGTCAGTTGCCAGCTGTGGTCGTTGGCCACCAGGGTTTGCTCGGCCAGGGCCAGTAGCTCCTGATCGGCGCGCCAGGTCAGGTAGGCGTTGGCCACGTTCGCCACCAGGCTCAATTGCGCACTGCGCCGGGCTTCTTCGGTGCCCAGGTAAGTCAGCAGCGCCTGTTCGCTGAGGCTGCGCACGCGGCCGAACAGGTCCAGCTCATAAGCGCTCAGGCCCAAGGTGGCGGAATAGTTGGAGGTGATCGCCGATTTGCCGGTGCCTGTCACGTTCCCTGGCAATTTCTGACGCTTGCCGGCACCGCTGGCGGAGATCGCCGGGAACAGATCAGCGCGCTGTATACGATACTGCGCCTGGAACGCCTCTACATTCAGGGCGGCCACCCGCAGGTCGCGGTTGTTGAGCAGGGCATCGGCAATCAATCGTTGCAGCGCCGGGTCGTGGAACAGCTGCTGCCAATCCGGATTCTGCGTCAGGTCGCCGGCCTGCGCCAGGCTGTACACGCCGCCTTGAGGATACTGCGCAGGCGTCGGCGCCGCTGGCCGCTGATACTCGGGGATCAGCGAACAGCCACTGAGCGTCCACACCACACCGACGCAGCAAAGCATCCGTTTGTTCATCAGGCGCCCACCATCCATTTGGCCAGGCCATGCCGGCCGCTCACGCCCAGCTTGGCGGCGGCGCGCTTGAGGTAGGTTTCGATCGAGCTGTTTTTTACACTGAGTTTTTCCGCGATCTGCGGCACGGTGCCGCCGGTCAACAGGCCGAGGCACACTTCCTGCTCACGCGCCGAAAGGGTGATATCGCTCAGAGCCAGGCGCTTGTAGAACTCGCGCTGCAATTGCGATTGTTCCAGCAGGGTGTGGCCCGGCTCAATCTCGGCGTGCGGCACCTGGCGCAGCAGTTGCGCGTGCCGCTCCATCAACGGCAACAGGGTGTCCGACAAGCACTTGAGAAAGGACAACTCAGCCAGGGAAAACCCACGCTGGGTTGGCGGCCGGTAGAACGAAATCACACAGCGTCGGTTCCCTTGGCGCGATACCAGATTGCACTGGTGCGAACTGCCTAACGGGTGCGCGCTGTTGGCCTTGGCTTTCATCTGGATCAACAGCGGGTCTTGCATGCGCAGCATTTCGCGCATCAGCGGGTGGTCGTTCAATGGGTGCAGGGTCTGGGGTACAGACAACTCCTTTTTCAACCCGGCGCTGCCCAGCAGCTTGATGTCCAGCACGCGGTCGCGCAGCTCATCGAGCGTCCATTCGCTGAGGTCCACCAGGTGAATCGGCACCCATTTGTCCACTAGATGCAACATGTCTGCGGCGAAGCGTTCATGGCCGCTGTTTGAAATCAACTCGCCCATTTCGGCATAAAAATGCGGGCCCTGTGTGTCGCCAATACTGTGGGTCAGATTCATAGCCATCTCATCCTTGATGTCGAAAACCGTCTGCGGAGGCTCCGGGCTGCGGCGGGGCGATCCGTACTGCTTGAACGTGACTCGGCGTTCGAGATTTTATTTAGCCATATGGATTTGTCCTACGTATGTAGCGGAAACGCGGGACACAAGCTGCCATAAAATCTGCGTCATTATTCCGACGTTTCTGGTCAATAAAACCGGCAACGAACGCTCGCATGGTATTTTTAGGTTTAATTAACTGGTTGATATTTAAGGTAAAAGTTTAAATTCTTGCAGAGTTTCAAAGTGCCAGCATCGGCCATGTATAGCCAATTTCCTACAGCGCTTTAATCGTTTCAGCAGTGAACGGCCCGCCAAGCCCGTTCCATCCATTTGAATGTCCGGGTTTCGGGTGACAGACGCCTGCGGCCCCCCATGCTCAAATCCGGCAAATTCGGCGTAATGGGCCACCCTGCGCGGCCAGTGCCTGACCCCCATGAGAAGGATCTTATGCAGTATTCCTCCCGCCAGCCGGCCAGCTTCCCCCTCACTGCCGCCCAACAGGACATTTGGCTCGATCAGATGCGCGTGGGCGATTCGCCGTTGTACAACATTGGCGGCTATCTGGATTTTGCAGGCCCGGTCGTGCCCGAACGCATGCAGCGTGCTGTCGCCCTGCTGGTGGCTCGGCATGATGCGTTGCGCACCCAACTGCATACCGACGCCAACGGCATGCCTGGGCAAACATTCGCCCCCGAACTGAGTGTGGAGGTGGCGGTTCATGATTTTTCCGTGCTACCCGATCCACCCGCGGCGACGCAAGCCTTGATGCAGGCGCAAATGGCCCGGCCCTATGCCATGCACGGCGAACCGTTGTGGCGGTTTTTTCTGGTCAAACTTGATGATGACCACTACCGCCTCGGTACCCAGGCCCACCACCTGATTCTCGACGGTTGGGGCTTCGGCCAGTTGCTGCAATCCCTCGCGCAGTTGTACACCGCCCTGGAGCAGGGCCGGCACGTGGAGCCGTTCGCACCGTCCTATATCGACTTTATCGACACCGACCAGCACTACCTGCACTCGGCCCGTTACGCCCGTGACCGCGACTATTGGCTGGACAAGTTCCAGGTACTGCCCGAGCCGCTGCTGACGCCCAAGCAAACCACCAAGGCGTCGAGCAACACCTTCCTGGAAGGGTTTGCGGTGGCGCTGCTCAACCGTATGGAGCAGGTCGCCAACCGCTGCCAGGCGTCGGCTTTTCATGTGTTGCTGGCGGCGATGTATGTGTATTTCACCCGCACCAGTCAACGCCGGGAATGGGTGGTGGGGCTGCCGATTCTCAACCGCTCCAACGCGCGTTTTCGCGCCACCGTCGGCATGTTTGCCCAGGTCAGTGCGGTGCGTTTTCAGTTCAGCGAAGGGTTGCCTTTTGGTGAGCTGGTGCGCGGCATACGCGATCAGCTCAAGCAGGATTTCCGCCATCAGCGCTTCCCGTTAAGCGAGATGAACCGTGAGCTGGGCCTGCGACGAACCGATCGCGGGCAGTTGTTCGACCTGTCGGTGTCGTTCGAGCAGGACGACCATGACCTGCGTTTTGGTCAGGTGCAGGCGCGTGCCATCAAGGTGTCCAACCACCATGAGGCATTGCCGATCGCCATTCACCTGCGCAGCAACCGCTACCAGGACAGCGCGTGGCTGCATTGCGTCTACAACGAGGCGTACTTCCAGCACGACGAAGTCCAGGCGATGGCGCGCGGCTTCACCTGGCTATTGGAGCAAGGGCTGGAAGACCCCTCGTTGCCGGTCGGTGAGTTTTCCATGCTGGCGCCTGAAGCTCAGGCTCGGCTGCTGCACTGGAACGCCACCGTGCAGCCCAACGCACTGCCGCAAACCTTGCACCGGCGGATTGAAGCGCAAGCCGCACACACGCCCGACGCCATAGCCGCGGTGTATCAGGGCCATCAGCTGACCTACGCCCACCTCAACCGTCAGGCCAATGCCCTGGCGCATCAACTATTGGCACACGGCGTACAGCCGGATGATCGCGTGGCCGTGCTGGCCCGACGCGGGCTGGACACATTGGCGGGGTTGTTGGCAGTGCTCAAATCCGGCGCCTGCTACGTGCCGCTGGATCCGGCCCATCCGGCTGAACGCCTCGACTACCTGCTGCAAGACAGTGCGCCTATGGCAATCCTGACCCAACAGGATTTGCGCCAGCGCTTGCCTGTCTCCACGGTGCCAGTGGTCGTGCTGGAGCAGGTCACCTCGCACATCGACAGTAACCCCGAGGTTGCGGTCTCGCCGTCGAACCTGGCCTATGTGATTTACACCTCCGGCTCCACCGGCTTGCCCAAGGGCGTGATGGTGGAGCACCACAGCGTATCGAACCTGGTGGACTGGCACTGCCGGGCGTTCGACCTGCACGCGGGCAGCCATACCGCCAGCGTCGCCGGCTTTGGTTTTGATGCCATGGCCTGGGAAGTCTGGCCGGCGTTATGCGTGGGTGCAACGCTGCACCTGCCACCGGCGCACGACGGCGCGGAAAATATCGATGCGTTGCTCGACTGGTGGCGCGCGCAGCCACTGGACGTGTGTTTCCTGCCCACGCCTGTGGCCGAATACGCCTTCAGCCAGCAGCGTGGGCATCCCACCTTGCGCACCTTGCTGATTGGCGGCGATCGCCTGCGCACGTTCACCCAGGCGCAGACATTTGAACTGATCAACAACTACGGCCCTACCGAAGCCACCGTGGTTGCCACCTCTGGAGCCGTTGAGGTGGGCCAGCCGCTGCATATCGGCGCGCCGGTCGCCAACGCCCAGGTTTATCTGCTGGATGCGCAACAACGCCCGGTGCCGATTGGCGCAGTGGGGGAGTTGTATGTGGGCGGCAAGGGCGTGGCGCGGGGTTATCTTAACCGTCCTGAACTGAATGCCGAACGCTTCCTGGACGATCCTTTCAACGGCGCGCGTATGTACCGCACCGGCGATCTGGCGCGCTGGCTGTCGGACGGCAATCTTGAGTACCTGGGGCGCAACGACGACCAGGTAAAAATCCGCGGTGTACGCATCGAGCTGGGGGAAATCGAATCGGCCCTGGCCGCCCACCCGGCGATCAAGGACGCGGTAGTGCAGTTTCGCCAAGGGCAATTGCTGGCCTGGTTTATCCCGCGTGAGCCAGTCGAGATTCAAACCCTGCGCGCCCATCTGCAGGCCTCGTTACCTGACTATATGGTGCCGGCGGCCTATGTCCGCCTTGAGGCGTTGCCCCTGACCGCCAATGGCAAGCTCGACCGCAAAGCCTTGCCCGCACCCAGCCAGGAAGCCTTTGTCACTCGCCGCTTCGAAGCAGCGCAGGCCGGTGTGGAAGCTACCCTTGCGCAGATCTGGGCCGAGTTGCTGCACGTGCAGCAAGTAGGGCGCCACGACCATTTCTTCGAGTTGGGCGGGCATTCGCTGTTGGCGGTGCAACTGGTGCAGCGCATGCGCCAGGCCGGCCTGCGTGCCGATGTGCAGGTGCTGTTCGGCCAGCCAACGTTGGCGGCGCTGGCAGCGGCGTGTGGCGGTACTGAAATGGCGGTGCCAGGCAATCGAATTCCGCCGGGCTGTACGCATATCACCCCTGATCTGCTCGCCCTGGCCGAGCTGGATCAAGCCAGCCTCGACCGCATTGTCGCAAGCATCCCTGGTGGGGCAGCGAATGTGCAGGAAATCTACCCGCTGGCGCCGTTGCAGGAAGGCTTGCTTTACCACCACATCACCGATGCGCACGACCCGTATCAGCAACAGGCTTTGTTCAGCTTTGCGCGCCGCGAGCAACTGGATGCCTTCGCCCACGCCCTGCAACAAGTGATCGACCGCCATGACATCCTGCGCACCAGCCTGGTGTGGGATGCCCTTGAACAACCGATGCAGGTGGTGTGGCGAAAAGCGCGGTTGCGGGTCCAACCGCTGCGCGAGCCGGCTCAACCGCTGGACTTGCGCCAGGCGCCGCTGATGGCCCTGGACTACGCCGAAGAACCTCACCATCAGCGCTGGATCGCCAGGCTGCGCTTTCATCACTTGGTCAACGATGCCACTTCGACCACCCTGTTGGTGGACGAGATCCGCGCCCATCTGCTCGGCCAACAGGCGCAATTGCCCGTGCCGGTGCCGTACCGCAATGTGGTGGCGCAAGCCCGATCAGCCGTGCGCCAGGCTGCGCACGAGGCGTTCTTTCGCCAGCAGTTGGCAGAGGTGGACGAGCCGACCCTGGCGTTTGGCGTGCAGGAGCGCCAGGCCAAGCGTGCCGAGACCGAAGAAGCCGAACGCCTGCTCAGTGACGCGCTCAACCTGCGCCTGCGCAGCCAGGCCCGCGCTCTTGGCGTGAGCGCCGCGAGCCTGTTCCACCTGGCCTGGGCCCAGGTGCTCAGCCGGGTGGCGAGCCGCGACGATGTGGTGTTCGGCACCGTACTGCTTGGCCGCTTGCAAGCCGGCGAGGGTGCCGAGCGGGCGTTGGGCATGTTCATCAACACCTTGCCGCTGCGCCTGCGCCTGGTCGGGCAAAACGTGGTGGATGCACTGCACGACACCCACACACAACTGAGCGCCTTGCTCGCACATGAACAAGCCTCCCTGGCGTTGGCCCAGCGTTGCAGCGGCGTGTCACCGTTGTTCAACAGTCTGCTCAATTACCGCCACACCTCGGCCGATCTTGAACTGAAACTGGTACCGGGCATGGCCTTGCTCAACAGTGAAGACATCCTCAGTTACCCGCTGATGTTGACGGTGGATGACGTGGCCAGCGGTTTCCGGCTCAAGGCCAAGGCGCCGCGCACCGTGGGTGCCGAGCGGGTGCTGAGCTACCTCGACACGGTGCTCAATGGCCTGGTGGATGCGCTTGAGCAGGCGCCGAAAATGCCGCTTCGCGACATACAGGTGTTGCCCGCCAGCGAGTTGCACACCCAGTTGTCAGGCTTCAACGCCACCGCCACGGACTACCCGCAAACCCTCACTGTCCAGGCGCTGTTCGAAGCCCATGCGCGGGACATTCCAGATGCCATCGCGGTGCAGGCCGGCGAGCAGCAATTGACCTATCGCGAACTCAACGAACGCGCCAACCAACTGGCCTTTCATCTGCGCGAGCATGGCGTAGAGCCCGACTCGCGGGTGGCACTGTGTGTGGAGCGCGGGTTGGAGCTGGTGGTGGGGTTATTGGCCATTCTCAAGGCGGGCGGTGCCTATGTGCCCCTCGACCCGAGCTACCCACGCGAACGCCTGGCCTACATGCTCGCCGACAGCCAGCCGGTGGCGCTGCTGGTACACGGCGCTACCCGCGAAGTGCCGGGCGAGGTTGCAATCCCCGTGATCGACTTCGACCACTGCACCTGGAGCCAGGCGCCGGCCGACAATCCGTCGGTACCGGGTTTGAGCATCGCCAACCTGGCTTACGTGATGTACACCTCGGGCTCCACCGGCATCCCCAAGGGCGTGATGATCGAACATCGCGGCCTGGGTAACCTGCTGCACTGGGGCTCGCAATTGTGCCCCGACGCCGCAGGCGGCGCCTTGTTGCAGCGCGCGCCATTCAGCTTTGACGGTTCGGTGTGGGAACTGTTCTGGCCATTGAGCAACGGTATGCGCCTGGTGCTGGCGCGGCCCGATGGTCATCGTGAACCTGCGTACCTGGCCCAGTTGATTCGCGAGCAGCACATCAGCGTGATCAAGTTTGTGCCGGCGATGTTGCAGCAGTTTCTTGAGCTGGACGAGTCGGCGCTGTGCACCAGCCTCACCGATGTGTTGTGCGGCGGCGGCGAACTGACCGAAGCCCTGGCCCGTGGCGTGCAGGCGCGCTTGCCCAAGGTGCGCTTGCACAACGTCTACGGCCCTACCGAGGCTACGGTCGACAGCAGCGCCTGGACCCTCGAGCCCGGCGCGCCGGTACCCGCGGTGCAACTGCCGATTGGCCGGCCGATCAACAATACCCGCCTGTACGTATTGGACGCCCATGACGCACCGGTCCCCATAGGCATCAGCGGTCAACTGCATATCGGTGGTGTGGGAGTAGCCCGCGGCTACCTGGGGTTGGAGCAGATGACTGCCGAGCGGTTTATCGACAGCCCCTTCGTCGCCGGTGACCGCCTGTATCGCACGGGCGACCTGGTGCGCTACCTGCCGGACGGCAATCTGGAATTCCTCGGGCGCAATGACTTCCAGGTCAAACTGCGCGGCGTGCGCCTGGAGTTGGGCGAAATCGAAGCGCGCCTGAGTGCACACCCGGCGCTGCGTGAAGTGGCGGTACTGATTCGCGATGAGCGCCTGGTCGCCTACTTCACCCTGCGCGGCCAGGCGCCGAGCCTGGAAGACTTGCGCGCCCATGTGCTGGAGCAACTGCCGGAAGTCATGGTGCCGGCCGCCTTTGTACAACTCGACGCACTGCCCCTGAACCCTGCCGGCAAACTCGACCGCAAGGCCCTGCCGGAGCCGGGCCTGGACGCGGTGCTCAGCCGTGCCTACGAAGCGCCCCAGGGCGAAGTGGAAACCTTGATGTCCGGCATCTGGGCCGACGTGCTGAAACTGGAGCGGGTAGGGCGCCACGACCACTTCTTCGAACTGGGCGGGCACTCGCTGCTGGCAGTCAACCTGGTGGCCCGCCTGCGCAAGGCCGGGCTGGAAGTGGACGCACGCACCTTGTTCAGCCAGCCAACCCTGGCGCAACTCGCCGCCAGAACCGTGGCGCAGGTCCAGCGCGTTGAAGTGCCGCAAACCGCCATTCCCGCCCTCAACCGCCGCCGCAGGATCTGAGGATTGGAATGCATTCAATCTGGGAGGGGGCTTGCCCCCTCCCACATTCTACGGTGCTGCCTTCAAGGGCTTCATGCACTCGATAGAGCGATCCACTGTGGTTCTGGCAATCTCCAGCAAATGCCACACCGCCAGAATCTTCGCCCGCACGGGGCTGTCCAGCAGCTCGCTACAATCGAGCGCTGTCGCTGAGGCACTGTCGAGCAGGCTGGCGGTGTACAGCAACGCATCTTCAAAACTCAGATCGTCGTTGACGCTGTGAAAACCCTGCCTGGGCAGGTAATGGTCAATGGCGCGGTTGAACGCGGCACGGGTTTTTGCGGGGTCGAAGGGTGGGTCGGGTAAGACTTTATTCATGGTGTAGCTCCAACTGGTAGATAAGGAGCCGACCCCTTCGCGACTAAACGGAGGGTGGCGGCTGTACGCAGGTTAGTCGACCGGCCAGTTGGATCCGGCGCACCCGAAGGTGCCCTGCGCACAGCCACCATGAACAGGGTGACAGCTTGCGCACAACTGGAATCCGGGCGACTAAACCCGATCACTGATGAGCAGTGACGGATCGCAGACTAGCCACCGATTCCAACCGGCACAAGGCGGCGGGGATTGTCTCGGAAATGTCCTGCAATTTAAAGAGAGACGGCTTGCTGGCCTTTTAAAATTGTTTCGAGAATAAGAGTGGGCCGGACCGTTTGTCGGATTGGTTACCTCATTTCTGAGATTTCACGTTGTTTCCTACGCAGAGTCCGTTCGCAGTTAATTTTCATATCAGAAAAATGATGATTTATAAGGCGTTAATTTCGCTAGGGATTATCACGGTGTGAAAGTTTGAATCATTCTTTTCTTCTTTGAAGAACTATTGGTGGTCCGATTTTAATGAGTGAAATTTCCTAGTTGGGAGTAATGCTTTTCCTAAGGGTAGAGTTTGCTTTTCTTGCGTGATTTTCTACTTCTACTAAATTGTGGGAGTTGCTTCAATTAAGTGGTGCACCATTAATTCTGAGGGGTTTGAAAGTGAAAGAATCAGAGGAGGATGGTGCCATTTCCATGAGGTGAGCCATGTATATCTATCCCTTATCTAAACCGATTTTACTATCGATGCTTTTTGTTAAGGAACAGTTAAAGGAACCTGTTGCAGTGCTCTGGATTGTGATATCCCCCGCAGTCACCTTCTACTTGATAACTTACGCCAGAATCTCTGGTGAGGAAGCAACCCGTGACTACGCGTCTGCCACTTCATGGTTCTACGCTTTCATTTCTTCAAGCGTCGCGTTGTTTGGATTGGCTTTTTATATAGTGGGGCGCAGGGAAAGTGGTTTTTTACGTTCCTTTGTTTATACAAGACGTACCAAGCTAATTTTTCTCGTTGGGCAGTTTTTGGCGTACTCCTTCATGTCTGTTATCTATTGCTCCGTTTTTTATGTACTGACGCGAGGTTATTTTGGTTCGATGGCGATGGAAGAATGGATTGTCATAGTTGGGCGTTTTTATATGTGCTTCTTGTTGTTTTCCACGCCCTCGCTTTTGCTGACGCTACTGCCTATCGGCTTTCAAAATACCAACACCCTTTTCTCCATGATTTCAGTCGGGATGTTGGCATTAGGTATCGGTAGCCTGAACACTTCACATCCAGTGCTTAACGTGATCGGCATCTTTAATCCGATGGAATGGGCCAATCGCATCATGACGATGGGAGTATCTGAATCCGCACCTGTGGTGGCGGGGGTTGTAGGGTTGATCAGCGTCACAGGGTGGTTGGTGTTCCGATTTTTACTCATCAATCCTGTTTGGAGTCGGTACTAATGAAAAGGCTGCTCGTGGATGAACTGAATTTAAGGTATGCCCAGCATGTTTTATTCAATAGCGCTTCATTGGCGGTCGAGGCGGGGGCGATCACAGGTTTGTTGGGGCCTAATGGATCCGGAAAAACCAGCTTTTTTGACGTGGTCTGTGGTCTGAAAAAAATGAATGGCGGGAAAGTGCATCATTCATTTTCCAAGCTGCTTTACCTATCGCAAATCATCGCAACGCCGCCTGTCTTTCGCATGTTTGATGTTTTCAAGATGATGATGCTTTTTTGTTCCGACACGCCGATTACGCAACGGCACGCCTTGGACAAAATTGAAAAGTGGAGCCCCGGCATTGCTGAGCGTTACCGCGAAATCTGGGCGAAAAAATCATCCCTTTGCAGCTATGGTGAAAAGCGCTGGTTTTTTACGCTGTCCTTGCTGTCCGTCAACGCAGACCTGGTGATTCTGGATGAGCCGACTGCGGGTGTTGACCCCGAATTTCGTTATCACATCTGGAGGTGTCTGGAGGGAGCGGCCGCAGAGGGAGTCGCGGTACTTGTTTCATCACATAACGTCGATGAGATCATCACTCACTGCGATGATTTCTACATGCTGAGCCAACAGCGTTTCAATCGTTTCACCGATGCCGAGGGCTTCATGAGCAGTTACGGTGGCAGTACCTTGGATGAGGCATTTATTCACGCAGCGAGCCTGCCCAAAATCTGAGAGCTGACAATGTGCTCGACTCCACTATCGCTGCCGAACTCTGATGTGTAAGGCATTCAATGTGGGAGGGGCCCCCGATAGCGAAGTGTCAGCAGCAGATATCTCCACTGACCCGGCGCCATCGGGAGCAAGCCCCCTCCCACATTTTTAGGTGCTGCATTCAAGGCCTTCATGCCCTCAATGGAGCGATCCACTGTGGTTCTGGCTATCTCCAGCAAATGCTACATGGCCAGAATCATCTTCCTGCAATTTAAGAGAGATGGCTTGCTGGCCCTTTACAAACCATGACAAAACGCCAGCAGTGACAGCTCATATTTTGGCGTAGGAAAAATCTGTCATGACGAGCGTTGATGGCTACCCTGATGAGGTTTCGCTTTTTCGGACAAGGTTGAGCTTAGTTAAATGAAGGCTCTACTCACCACCGTAAAGGATTGCGATGAACATGGATGTCAGTCATTTTCGTCAAGAGGCAGCCAAAGTCAGGCTTTCAAAAGCCGCACCTGTCTTCAGTCCAACATCGCATACTGCTTGAACCAGGGCAGGTATTGATTTCTGCCGACAACAAGTTCCTGCATACCCGCACGCATTTCATAGACAGGAATGTTCCCTGTGCGCAGATCAATGATGGTGAGCGGCTGAGCGATCTCAATCGCTACATGCTACGGATGTGGTTACGCAAGCCATGATGTCTGGCTTTGCCCTGCATAACTGATTCCTCCCTGTTTTCAGCAAAAGCCGAGCCCCATGGACAACTCCGATATCGCGATCACCCTGGTCTTGATCTCCGCCTTCATGCACGCCACTTGGAATGCCGTAGTACGCGCCGGAAGCAGTCGCTTCATGACTTTGGCAATGGTCGATGGCACCGCATTGCTGATCTGTCTGGCAGCGCTGCCGTTGGTTCATGTGCCAAGCCTTGAGGTGTGGGGCTATGTGCTGGTTTCCGTAGTGCTCAATACGATCTATCGATTGTTTCTGATCAAGGCTTACGAGACCGGCGATTTCGGTCAGGTTTACCCGGTCATGCGTGGTGTGCCGCCGGTACTGGTTGCGCTTTTTTCCTACTTCTTACTGCATGAGCAGCTGTCGTTTCAGGCGATGGCAGGTGTGCTGATGATTTGCGTGGGGATCATCAGCCTGACATTTGTGCGCAGGATGACGGCGCACATGCTCAAGCCGATCCTGATGGCGGTGTGCGCTGGAGCGTTCATTGCGTCCTATACGGTGGTGGACGCCAAAGGCGTGCGAGCCAGTGAGACGGTGCTGCAATACATCATTTATCTGACGGTATTCCAGAGCATCCCGATCCCGTTATTGGCGTTGATCAAGGCGCGTCCGGCATTCACCCAGACCATCCGCTGCCACTGGCGGGTAGGAATGTTGGGAGGGGTGTTTTACCTGGCGTCCTACGGCCTGGTGTTGTTTGCGTTGTCCCTGGATGCGGTAGCCAAGGTGTCCGCGTTGCGGGAAACCAGTGTTATTATCGGCACCATTATTGCCGCACTGTTTTTTCATGAACGGTTTGGCTGGCGGCGAATGCTGTCGGCATTCGTCATTGTTGGCGGGATCATCCTGATCAAAGTGAGCAACTGATGGCCCAACGTCCGCCCCCGACCCCTATGCTTCAAGCCTTCGTGAGTGCCGCGCAGACCGGCAGTTTTGCGCGTGCCGCATCCGAGTTGAACCTCACCGCCAGCGCTATCAGTCATCAAATCGCAGGTCTGGAAGAGTGGTGGGGGGTGCAGTTGTTCGAGCGCCACTCACGGGGCGTCAAACTCACGGCGGCGGCGCAGGCACTGTTGCCGGTGGCCGAAGGTTTTTTCAAAGACCTGGATGCTGTGCTGCATTCGCTCAGTCCCGGTAAACCTCAACCGCTTTACCTCGCCTGTACGTCCTCTCTGTGCTCAACCTGGCTGATTCCCAGGATGCATGGCTCTCATGCTCACGCGTCGTTCAATCTGGATTTGGTGTTGACCAGCGTGGACATGAGCAGCAGCAGCTTGAGTGCGCATCAGTATGACGTCGCCGTGGTGATGGGGTACGGCGACTATCCGGACCACCATGTCGAGCTTTTGATGCGCGATGCGGTATTTCCTGTATGTTCGCCAGCGTTTGCGCGTATACACGGCGATATTGCCCTGACGGATATCGCCCAGTACCCATTGATTCATCGGGTGGATGATCAAGTGTGTCCAGGGTGGGAGAGCTGGTTTGCCTTCCAGGGGCTGCAAGCACCGCCCTATCACCATGGCCCACGCTTTCCTGATTCCAGTTTGGCTATCAGCCTGGCGGTAAAAGGCGGGGGAATTGCGTTGGGCAGAACTGCACTGGTACATGACGCGTTGAAGGAGGGAGCCTTGGTTGCGCTGGAAGCTCCTGTGATGATGTCGCCGGCTGCCTATTACATCATTTGCCGAGAGGGTCGTCAGTCGGAGCCGGATATCGCTCGGTTGTTTGATTGGCTCAAGGCGCAGGCTGACGAGTTTGTGTGCGAAGTTTAAATGCACCCCGTAGGGGGCTCACGCCAAGCCTTTGCAAACAGCGCCTCTTCGATTCTCAGCGTGGCATCGGAACAAACGCCACGCTCCCTCCCTCACGCTTCTGAAACAAGCGCTCGCCATTATCCGATTGCGTAGTGACCACTCGATGATCCACGCCCAGAAACGCCAGCGGCATCGGGTCTTCCCTGGAATACTGCGCGATGATAATCGTGTGTTGCGGATCGAACCTTTGGCCGCTGGTCTTTTCCAGCCAGGCCATGAACGCGGCGCTGTCGCCCTGGCGGGGGTAGTCCTGGGTTTCGCTGACGTAGTAGAAGGGCTTGCCGTGGTTTTGCAGGTACATGGGCAGCTTGTTGTCGACCTCCACCAGCACCATTTGCCATTGGTCCCATGGTGCGTTTTTCACGGCTTGGGCTTGCACATCCTCGGCGAAGCGGGTCACGCCGCCGTTGCCGGTAGTCCAGGGGTAGATCACCCCCAGCACCAGCAAGAGCAGGCCTGCGCTGATGCCGAAGCCTTTTTGCCAGCGCGGCCAGCTCGCCGGTTTTTTCTTTAGGCGTTCGCTCAGCCACCAGGCGGCGAGCAGTTGGGCAAAGGGCACCAGCGGCAGTACGTAGTAGCTGCGGCGGCTGCCGCTGGCGGTGAAGAATGCAAACAACAGGCCCAGGCCCCACACCAGCCAGCGCACGTTGGGTGGGGTGTGGCGCCAGTGCCGCACCGCCAGCCACAGGCCCAGTAGCCAGCAGGGGGCCCAGGGCAGGGTGTAGACCGGCAGGTAGATCAGGTAGGTGTAGATCGGCCCCATGTGATCGAAGGGGTCGAAGAAACGCACCACGTTTTCCCTGAACACCAACGCCAGACCGCTCTCGCCATAAGAGGGCGCGCCGTAGCGCTGGGACAGTACGAAAGGAATCGCGTAAAACGCCGCGGCGATCAGCATGGCCAACAGCAGACGCAGATTGAGGTGGCGTTTGTAGCGCTGCTGGCTGAGCAGGTGCGGCAGCAGCACCAGCCCAGGCAGCACAAAACCGATCAAGCCCTTGAACAGTGACGTCGCTGCCAGCAACAGGAAAAACATCGTGTAGCGCCCAAGCCTGGTGTCTTCCGGCCCGCGCCAATACCACCACACGGCTGCCAGCACGCCGCACACGGTCAGCACGTCGGCGGTGGCGACCCTGGCCCAGAACAGGAAGTAGAAGGTGGTGGCGAGCATCCAGCCGGCGATCAAGCCTGTGCCTTTGCGAAACAGCCGTTCGCCGATCAGGTACACCAGCCAGATACTCAGCCACGCCGCAATCACCGATGACAGGCGCAACGACCACGGGCCAAGGCCGCCCATCAAGCTGGCGAAGCCGCTGATCAGCCAGTAGGAGGGCAGGGGTTTGTCGTAATACGGCGTGCCTTTGAGATACGGGTCGAAGTAATCACCGCTTTGCAGCATCTGCAGGGCGATGTTGGCCCAGCGCGTTTCCGGCCCCCACAGGTCGCGGCTGCCCAGGCCCAGCAGTAAAAGCAAGGCCGAAACGCCCAGCAGTAAAACCAGGGCGCCGCGTTCGGTTTTCCATAGGCTCATGGGCTGTTCCTGCAAAGGCGATCAAGGTTGTTGGGGGTAAATCGTCAGTACCAGGTTGCCCTTGCGATAGCGCTTGCCGCCGGGCGGCAATTGCCCTTCTTCGCGGTGTTCGCTGGTGCTGCGGACCCGCATCAGCACGCCCACCGAACCTCGCTCGCGGGCTTGGGCCAACCAGGCTTGCACGTTGTCGAGCGTGACCTTGCGGTGCGCCGCTTCTTCGTAATGCAAGCCGTAGCGCAGCTCGCCCTCGGTGCCGTAAAACGCCACCTCTGGCTCACGCAGGCGCCATGACAAGGCCGATGCCAGGCCCAGTTCGTTGCTCAGCAAAGCACGGGTGTGTTGCAGTTCGTCCAGGTGCTCAAGCACGAACTGGTCGGGCATTTCGTTATCCGCTATCAACTGCGGCATTCCCGCCGGCAACAGGGCTACCAGCAAGCCAATGCCCAGCGCCGGCATCGCCCACAACGTCAGCGGGCGCACCGCTTGCAACAGGTTGGCGAGGATCCAGCCCAGCAGCACGATAAAAGCCAGGGACAGGCTGAACATCTCGGCGTGGCTGTTGCCGTACAGCGGGTCGGTGATTTGCAGGTAAATCAGCCCGACCATGGCCGCCATGCCGAGAACGAAATTGACCGCGCCGTTGATCACAATCGTACGTGCCTTGCCTTGCTTGATCAGGTCGATCAAGCCGTGGCCCATCAGCAGCGCCAGGGGCAGCAGGCAGGGCATGATGTAGGTCGGCAACTTGCCTTTGCTCAGGCTGAAAAAGCCCAGGGGCAGCAGCCACCACAGGGCGAGAAAGGCAATCGCCGGCTGGCGTTTTTCGTTCCAGGCCTTGCACAGTGTTGTCGGCAGCAATGCGGCCCACGGCAGACACGCCACGACCATGATCGGCAGGAAGAACCAGAACGGCCGCGCATGTTGCGCATTGTCGGAGGCGAAGCGGCGAATGTGTTCGTGCCAGAAGAAAAAGCGCCAGTAATCCGGTTCCCGCACATGGATCGCCAATGCCCACGGCAGGCAAACCAGTACCGCGACCATAATCGCCACCGGCCCGTAGCGCAGCAACTCACCGACGCGGCGCTGCCAGATCAGGTAAGGCACCGCGACCAATACCGGCAGCAGCCATGCCAGAAACCCCTTGGTCATGAACCCCATGCCGCACGCCAGCCCCAACAAGGCCCAGCAACCCAGACGCCCACGTAAGGTGGGGCTGTCGAGAGCAAACCACAGGGCGACCAGGCTCAGGTTGACCCACAAGGTAAATTGCGGATCAAGGTTGGAATACCCGGCTTGCCCGGCCACCAGGCCAAAGCTCATATAGAGCAGGGCGCAGGCGAAGCTTTTACGTGGGTCGTTCCACAGGCGCCGCGCGATCAGGTAGGCCAGCAGCACACTCAACGCCGTGGCCAGGACCGAGGCGATGCGCACGCCGAACAGGTTTTCGCCAAACACCGCCTGGCCCAGGGCAATCAGCCAATAGCCCGCGGCGGGTTTTTCGAAATAACGCACGCCCATAAAGTGCGGCGCTACCCAGTTGCCGCTCATCAGCATTTCCTGGCTGACCTGGGCATAACGGGTTTCATCCGGAATCCACAGGCCGTGAAAGCCCAGGGGCAGCAAGAAAAAAACGGCAAAGCCCAGGATTAACCAGGGCAGAGGGTTCAAGCGGGTCATGAGCACGTTGCTCCATGACGTTCAAACAGGTGCAGGAAGAGTATTGAATTAATCGGGCCGAGCATCGTGATGTTCACTGAATCAATGAGGGGGGGAACCTAACTAAGAGGCGCAACTGAACATGCCAGAACAGGGCTGTCGTTTTGCTGAACGTAATAGCTGCTGGGTATGTAAATAAGTGTAATTAAAGTTGTTTAAGTACTGCGGCCCATTGCTGGATTTTCAGAGTGCCCATTGCCTCAAGTTTGCCGTTGGGCAATACCTTGACGAACAGTGCACTGCCATATTCGGCCGCTGCGGCATGGGGAAAGCCCAGGCTCGTCTGGAAGTCGCTCATGCAGGCGCTGTGGGTGATCAACATGAGGTTGCGACTCGGCTGTTTATGGCTGAGGATTTCCTCCGCCATGGCATCCCCGCAAATGGCGAGCGGGCCCGGGGACAGCTCGGTCTTGCCGAACATGAACAGCGAGGTTTGGGCAGTGCGCGTGGTCGGGCTGCTCAGCACGTCGGTGGCCTCCATGCCCAATGAGTCAAAGGCTTTGCCCAGTGCGGTCGCGCGTTGCGTGCCCTGGATCGTGAGGCCGCTGGCAGGGCCGAAACAAGGATTTGTCGAGCGGTCGCAGCGTTCTTCATGACGCACCAGTACCACCAGGTCGCCCTGGCGCCAACTGGCGAGCACCCCGGAGGTGACCAGGCGATTGCCGACCCCCAGGTCAAGCGGGGAAGAGGGCCACAACAGAAAACCTGTGAGCAGCAGGCCGACTAAGCTGATGCCCAGCACAGGCAGGCGGTATTTTTTCAGGCGCTTCAACCTTGCCCATTTGGGTTCTGGATTGGCCAGGATCATGTCTGCCACGCTATTCACCCTCGGCCCTTTAGTTGTGCTTATAACAAGTGAAGTTAATGGGCGATCGCCCGTTGTGGAGCAGCAGCCTGTCACAGTGCTGCTGTCTTTTTGCTGAACATCCGCGTCGTAAAAAGTGTGAATATTAGTAACTAACAAGTTGCGAGTTATCACCGCTGGGAGTGCACTCTAAAGTGCCGAGGATGGGCAGGCGGTGAAATCCATGTGAAAAAATTGCGTGGGCATCACCCTCAGCCGTTATTCTCGTTGGCAGTCCTTCAAGTGAGCGTTCCTATGTTGCAGGTACAAGGGGTTATCAAACACTACGCCACTCCCCAAGGTCCGCTGGCCGTGCTGGCCGGTGTCGACCTGTATCTGGGGCCGCGCAGCAGTCTGGCGCTGATGGGCGAGTCGGGCAGTGGCAAAAGCACCTTGCTGCACCTGGTGGCCGGCCTGGATCGGGTCGACGGCGGCAGCATCCGCATTGGCGAGCAGCGCTTGGACCAGCTCAACGAAGGGCAACTGGCCCATTGGCGCCGTACCGAAATCGGCCTGGTGTTCCAGCAGTTCAACCTGATCGGCAGCTTGCGTGTGGAGGACAACCTGGCATTCCAGGCGCGCCTGGCGGGGCGCTTCGATCCGCATTGGCAGGCGCAGTTGGTGGAACGTCTGGGGCTGGGCGATTTGCTCAAGCGTTATCCGGAGCAACTGTCTGGCGGTCAGCAGCAGCGGGTGGCGGTAGGGCGGGCGCTGGCCTCGCGTCCGGGTTTGCTGTTGGCCGATGAGCCCACCGGCAACCTCGACGAAACCACCAGCGATGAGGTGCTGCAGTTGCTGTTGGATCTGCTGCAGGACAGCCCTACCAGCCTGTTGATGGTCACCCACAGCCCACGGCTGGCGGCACGCCTGGACCAGCAGGTGCTGCTGCACCATGGCCGTGTCGTACCGATGGACGCGCGCTGAGATGGCGGTGTTCTGCTGGGCGTTGCGTGCGTTGTTGAGCCACTGGCGCCGTCACCCGGTGCAGTTTTTCAGCGTGCTGACCGGCCTGTGGCTGGCTACGGCATTATTGACGGGCGTGCAGGCGCTCAACAGCCAGGCACGGGACGGCTATGCGCGCGCCAGCCAATTGATCGGCGGCGAACCGCAGGCCAGCTTGAGCGCACCGGACGGCGCCGCCTTCCCCCAAGCGCTGTTTGCGCAGTTGCGCCGCGCGGGGTGGCCGGTGTCACCGGTGGTGCAGGGGCGGGTGGTACTCAAGGGGCATGAGGAGCAGCGGCTGCAATTGATGGGCATTGAGCCGGTATCGTTACCTGGCAGCGGCAGCGTGGCCGGGCAGCGCTTGAGCCAGGCACAGATGCTGGCGTTTTTCCAGGCGCCGGGGCGTACCTGGGTTGCCGCGCAAACCTTGGAGGCGCTCGGTTTGCACGCGGGCGAACAACCGCTGACGGCCAGCGGGCAGCGCTTGCCGCCGTTGCAGGTTCAACCGGACATGGCCCCCGGTATGCTGCTTACCGATATCGGTTTTGCCCAACCCTTGCTGAACATGCAGGGGCGGTTGTCGCGCTTGCTGCTGGACAACGCCTTCGCCGCGCGCCATCCCCAAGCGCCCGTCGGGTTGCAACTCAAGCAGGGCGAGGACAACAACCTCTCACGTCTCACCGATAGCTTTCATCTGAACCTCGACGCCTTGGGCTTTTTGTCCTTCGTGGTCGGGTTGTTTATCGTGCACGCAGCCATCGGCCTGGCCCTGGAACAACGGCGGGGTTTGTTGCGCACTTTGCGTGCCTGCGGGGTCAGTGCGCGAATGCTGATCCTGAGCCTGGGGGTCGAACTGGGCGTTCTGGCATTGCTGGGCGGTGTACTCGGGGTCGCCAGTGGTTACCTGCTGGCCAGCCTGTTGCTGCCGGACGTCGCCGCCAGCTTGCGCGGCCTGTACGGGGCCGAAGTGGCAGGTCAACTGAGCTTGAGCCCGGGGTGGTGGCTTGCAGGGCTGGGCTTGAGCCTGCTCGGCGCCTTGCTCGCAGGGGCCAGCAGCCTGTGGCGTGCGGCGCGTTTGCCGTTGCTGGCGCTGGCCAATGCACAGGCCTGGCATGAGGCCCACGGGCGCTGGTTGCGGCGCCAGGGTTGGGTGGCGGTTGCGGCGCTGCTCATTGCACTGCTGGCCCTGGAATTGGGCAACAGCCTGGCCGCCGGATTCGTGCTGATGGCGGCGTTGCTGCTGGGCGCTGCACTGGGTTTGCCGGTGTTGCTCAATGCGCTGTTGAACGGCGTGCTGGGGCGCAGTCGTTCGGTACTGGGCCAGTGGTTCCTCGCCGACTGTCGCCAGCAACTGCCAGCCTTGAGCCTGGCACTCATGGCGCTGTTGCTGGCCCTGGCGGCCAATATTGGCGCAGGCTCCATGACCTCGGGTTTTCGCCAGACCTTCAACCACTGGCTGGAACAACGTCTGACCGCCGAGCTTTACCTCAACCCGCAAAATCCGGCTCAGGCGCAGCAACTGCACACATGGTTGGCACAGCAGCCGCTGGTGCAGGCGGTGCTGCCCAGCTGGCAGGTCGCGGTGCAGTTGCAAGGCTGGCCGGCGGAGCTGTTTGGTGTGGTCGACAACCCCACCTATCGTCAGCACTGGCCGTTGCTGGAGGCGACGAGCACACCCTGGGACCGCTTGCTGCAAGACGATAGCGTGATGCTCAGCGAGCAGTTGGCGCGGCGCTTGAACGTGCGCCTGGGCGACAGGGTTCAAGTCCCCACCCCTCAGGGCACATGGGCACCGGAAATCGTCGGAATCTACGCCGACTATGGCAACCCCAAGGGCCATCTGCTGGTCAACGCCAAGCACCTGTTGGCTCATTGGCCGACGCTGTCACCGGTGCGTTTCAACCTGCGCGTGGCGCCCCAGGATGTGCAGCCGCTGGTGGGTGAAGTGCAGCGTGAGTTCGCCCTGGAAGACAGCCGTATCGTCGATCAACAACAACTCAAGGGATGGTCCAGTCAGGTCTTCGAACGCACCTTCGCCGCCACTGCTGCGTTGAATAGCCTGACCCTGGGCGTGGCGGGCGTGGCATTGTTCATCAGCCTGCTGACCCAGAGCCAGAGTCGCCTCGGGCACCTTGCGCCGTTGTGGGCGCTGGGGGTGACGCGCCGCCAACTGATGCTGCTCAACCTTGGCCAGACCTGGCTGCTGGCGGTACTGACGCTGGTCCTTGCGTTGCCGTTGGGGCTGTTGCTGGCGTGGTGCCTGGATGCGGTGATCAACGTCCAGGCGTTCGGCTGGCGCCTGCCGTTGCAGGTATTCCCCGGGCAGCTTGCGCAGTTGATGGGGCTGGCGTTGCTTGCGACATTGCTGGCCTCGGCCTGGCCGCTATGGCAGCTCTACCGCAGCCGCCCGGCGGATTTGTTGAGGACCTTTGCAAATGAAGATTAAAGCGTTGGGGTGGGGGGTGTTGCTGCTGCTGTTGAGTGCCTGTGACAAGCCGCCTGCACCCGAGGAAAGCTTCGCCGGGCTGGGCAGCGATGCGGCGGAATTTGCCCAAGTGGTCCCCGGCAAAGTCTTCAGCTTCCCCGAAGATCACGGCCCGCACCCAGGCTTTCGCATCGAATGGTGGTACGTCACCGCCAACCTCAAGGATGCCCAGGGCAATGTGTTCGGCGTGCAATGGACCTTGTTTCGCAACGCCGTGAATGCCGGGCCGATGCAGCAAGGCTGGTGCGACTCCACCATCTGGCTCGGCCACGCCGCCGTCACCAGCGCTACCCACCACTACGCCGCCGAACGCTTCGCCCGTGGTGGCGTCGGCCAGGCCGGAGCGCAAGCGTTGCCGTTCAACGCCTGGATCGACGACTGGAACTTCGCCAGCCGCCCAGGCGCCACTAGCGCTCTGGCCGATATGCAACTCAAGGCCAGTGGCGCGCAATTCGCCTACGACCTGCAACTGACCTCCAGCCGCCCGTTGGTGCTGCAAGGTGACAACGGCTACAGCCGCAAATCCGACCAGGGCCAGGCGTCGTACTACTACAGCCAGCCGTTTTTCACCGCCACCGGCAGCATCAGTATCGACGGCCAGACGTACGAAGTCAGCGGCCCGGCCTGGCTCGACCGCGAATGGAGCAGCCAACCCCTGGCCGCCAGCCAGACCGGCTGGGACTGGTTCTCCCTGCACCTGGATCGGGGCGCGCAACTGATGCTCTTTCGCGTGCGAGACAAAGACGGCGGCGGGTACCTCACCGGAACCTGGATCGACGCCCAGGGCCGCACCGAGACCCTGCACAACGCAGATATTCAACTGGCGCCGCTGACCAGAACCGAGATTGACGGGCGCAGCATTCCTACGCGCTGGTCGCTGAAGATCCCCGGCAAACACCTGGACATCACCACCGAGGCGGTCAATCCGAAAGCGTGGATGAACCTGGGGATTCCCTACTGGGAAGGGCCGGTGAAGTTCGAGGGTGGGGTGGGGTATTTGGAGATGACGGGGTATTAGGGCGTCTTCCGTAGGCGCTTATCTTTTGCTGTGTAGGCAACTTCCCAAACGTATTGTTTGACCCCCGCCTGCTTGTGTCCGGGCTGTAGGCGCTTGCTTATATTTCGATGCCATCTTCATGGCATTCGAGATGTAAGGCATGGCGCAGGCATACCTCAACGACCGCACCACGGACTACCTCAGTTTGAAGTCCCGGCTAATGGGTAGGGCGTTGAATCAGCAGCGCTCTGATCATTTCGATGTGTTGAATCGGCACCTGCTCCATAAGCTGGTGACGCCAGGACAGTTGGTGATTATTCCTGACAATTACAGCGTCACTTGCAGTGCCGAAGAAGCCTGGTTGATGCGCTATGCCGAGGAAATTCACCGAGGACTGGCACTGGATGCGTCGGCTGGGCCAGCAGTGATCAATGACTATGGCCTGCTGCAGAGCCTGTTGGAGTATGGCTCGATAGGCGTAGGGAGTGCGACATCTGCGTGGGGGCGACATCTGGATGAGGTGGTGCTTACGCTCGAGTCGATTGAACAGTTACATCAGCGGTTGAAAGGGGGTGGCTTGGACCGGGTTGAGTTTGTTCGACAACGGCAGATTCTGTTCGGGAACCTGGATAGGCAACTGCAAGGTGCAGCGCGGTTTGGGACAGGGCTGAGGGGGAATCAGTCATTGAAAAAGGTGCTTGGCGTTTCAACCAAGAGCTACCTGCATAAAGGCGAAATAGCAGGGTATGCACAGCGGATCGGGGCAGTTGCGCAGGCTTCGAAATGGCTGGGGAATGGGACTTATGTGGGGCTGGCGATGGATGTAGGCGTGGCGGGTTTGGAAATCAGGGAGGCGTGTGTGGTGGGAAGGGAGGCGCAATGCAAAAGAGCGAAATATGTGGAGACGGGGAGGTTGATGGCTGGAGTATTAGGCGCTGCTCTTGTGGGCAAGCCTGCTGCAAATATTGCTCGCAGTGCATGCCGGATTGCATTAGGTATTTCACTGAAAGGCAACGGTGAACTGGCGTGTGGAATTATCGGAGGGGCTGTTGGCGGGTCTGCGGGAGGCTCTTTTTTTGGTGAGGGTGGTGCGTTTGTAGGCGGAAGAGTCATGGAAATCGACGGCGATCTGATATTCCAACCCGAGGGGACATAACGATGTCCCCTTTTCTTGTATATACCATTGTGTGGCTCGCTGGGTCGGGTGTCGTCTTGGGACTGATAGTATTTGCTGAATACGCAAAGCTGGATGAGCTGGAAAGTTACTTCAGTGAGAACGAGAAGGTTCGTCTACATAAGCGTTTCTGGAAAAGAAATCGGATGATCGACAGGTATCATCGCATGAGCCTGATGGTCGATATCCTGTCAGGGCCTAAGGCTTATCTCAAAGCCGGCCTTGTGACCGAAGCTGAGCTGGCATCTGTTCCCTTGACGCTGAGGCGCTGGGCTTTGTGGCCGTATCGCCTCGCGAGTATTTGTATCATCCAAATGGTTGTATGGGAGGTTTGGCGCAGGTGGTGCGATATCCCAATTCCATAGAAGGAGGGCTCACTCGCGTAACAAGCCAGGAGCACATATTTTGTTAAAATACTGTACATAAATACAGTATTGTCCTACAGTCCATCCCAGGTGACCGGATGTCACCGGTCACCTGAGCTTCAATTTTTTAACTATGGATGGATAAAAAATGAAATCGAAAAAAGCCCTTATGCTAGGCGCGGCCATGATGGCCTCCTGCTTTGTTTCGGCCTTTGCCCTGGCCGAGCAAACCCCTCCCAAGCTCAGTGCGCAGACGGTCAGGCAGGCCGTGGACAAAGCGTTGAAACAAGGTGGCACAGTGGAGAAGGCCATTGTCTCGGACGCACTCAAGCAAAAGCTCGATGCAGCCAAGGCCGGCAAGCCCAAGGTGTCAGCCGGCAAGGCAATTGCCAGTAATGCGGTGGTTGATGCCAAGGTAGGCGAGTTGGTAAAGCCCGATCAGGCGAAACTCAAGGAAGCGGCGGTTGCTGCCTTCACTCCGCTGTTTCCAACTCTGGATATCAACACCCTTTACACGCTGACCGGGGTGGAGACCGGCGCGCAGATCGCCTACCACTTCAACCTGCCGAAGAATGCGCGAATTCAGGTGCAGTTGTTGAACCAGAGTGTCGGCACCGACATGTCGCTGACCCTGTTCCACGATGACGGGCAGGGTAATCTGACCCCGTTGGGCACATCTGATAACGCCGGCAATGCCGATGAGTACCTCAACGGTGTATTGCCGGCCGGTGACTACTACTGGTTCATGGTGGCCAATGCCGCGAGCAACTCGCAGTTCAGCTTCGGCGTGGCGGTAGACAGCAACATTGATGCCTACGAGCCCAACGATACCGAGCAAACCGCGTTTGCCCTGCCGGATGCGCTGAATCAGGTGACCGGTAACCTCGACAGCGTCAATGATGTGGATTACTTCTCCTTCACGTCGCTGCGCGGCCAGGGTGTCGGCATGTTTCTGGGTGATGATGGTGCGGGTACGCGCAACCAGTGGATCTTCGAGCGTTTCGACGGTAATAACTGGGTAGTGATTCAGCCGGATTCCACCTCCACCTATCCGAACCTGACGCCGGGCTACACGGTCAAGGTACGTGTGCGGGCGAACCCGGCGGTGGCGTTGAACCCTCAGGCGCAGTACAAGTTGACCCTGGGTTCGGCGCCTCGCTTGAACCAGCACAACGTGAACGGCGATAACGTAGTGCGCATTCCCAGCTCGATCTTCCAGCTGGCCACCCAGGCAGCCCGCAATCTGAGCTGGAGCACCCAATGGTCGGACAGCACCGGTGAGCCACTGCGCGGGGTCACCCCAGTGCTGCGGGTCGACAAGCACTTTGGTGCAACTTACAACTGGGTCAACTATGAGGCCAAGACCGGCATCACGGGTGCAGCTTCGGGCAATGTCGCCTTGGGCACTTGCTCCGGCGACTATAAAGTGCGGTACCCGGACAGCGCGTCGGGCCAGACCTACAACTGGGAAACCTGGTTCAACGAAGGTGGCTGGCGCATCGAGCTCAAGGAGTTCCCGGGGGTGGGCGTAGGCGGCAATATCACCCAATACGTCAGCCTGGGCCACATTTGCAGCCAGACCATCGTGCGCTGATTGATCTAGGAATGTGAAGCAGGGGGCAGTCCATTTGGGCTGCTCCCTTTTTTTGTGGCCGGCTCCCAATGCAGCGTGCCAAACAGGTAATCCATCAACGGCAACACGATATTGAAATTGCGCCCCTGCATCAGCTCGCGACGGTGATGCAGGGCGTGCAGGCGATGCATTTGGCGAATCCACGGCAGGCGCGCCACCGGGTGTTCAGCGGGCAAGTGTTCGCAGGCGTGGAACAGCTCGTAGAGCAGGTAGCCGAGGATCATGCACCCGGCAAACAACCCCGCCACGTTGGGGTTCAGTTGCTTGAGCAGCCACCAGCCGGGAAGGGTGATGGCCAGGCTGTGCAGTACGATCAGCCAGGCGGGGAACAGGATGACGCGCCAGTCACGCGGGCTGTCGTAGGTCATGTGGCCGGGCGTGAAGAAACTGTGGTGATCGCCGGTGTGGCGCGCGTAGAACAGCCGGGCGAATGGGTGCTTGTGATGGCCGAGGTGACGGTGCACGAGGTAGATGCACAGGTTGAAGAACACCAGCGTCAAGGGCACCGTCAGCCACTGCAGCGCAGTGATCTGTGCGGTGGAGGACCAGGCCAGGGTGATACAGATGATGCCGTAGCCGAGGACGAACGTGGCGTGTAGCCAGGGGTTGTAATGGCGACTCACGTTGGCGCGGTAGCGGCTGCGGAACGTTTCGGTGAGATGGGGCATGGCGGGCTGCTCGCTGTTTTTGTGCGAGATTGAGCTTAGTGGGTGGGCAGGAATGTGCGAGCTTTTACTGGGGGCATGGGTATTTACACAACTTTGGCGTTACGCCGGACCTGTGGGAGGGGGCTTGCTCCCGATGGCGGCCTCGGGGCCGACCAGGATGCTGGATCAGACCGAGTACATATCCGTTATTTGGGTAACGGCTGATATTGGTTCCGCTTTTACAGCGGGTCACTTTGGAAAAGAGCCGGAATGCCGGCCCAGCCAAAAGTAACCAAAAGGCTCTTGCCCCACCACTCGGCACCTCGCCCAGGCTCGGTGTGCCCGTAATCCGCCATGGATTTGGGGGGGCGCCGCCACGCGCCATCCATGGCGCGGGGCGGCTAAACCGGCATCCCTGCCGGTTTACCCCCCAAATCCCTGTCGAATTCCGGCCAGCGTGGTTTGACGGGGCGCTTAAGATCAAGATCAAAAGCAGATCAAGATCAAGAGCGGCTCGCTTCGCATCGTGGTTACTGTTGGCGACTGCAAAGTTGTGTAGATACCCATGCTCATCGGGGTATAGCCCTCCCATCATTTTAATCGGCGGTGAACTTGAAGATGGTGTTCTGGATATAGGTTTGCCCTGGGTTCAGGCGAGTTGAGGCAAAGCCGGGTTGGTTAGGCGCATCCGGAAAATGCTGGGTCTCCAGGGTAAACCCGCTCCAGTGCTGGTACGTCTTGCCACCTTTGCCCTTCACCGAACCATCCAGGAAGTTGCTGGTGTAGAACTGCACCCCAGGCTCACTGGTGTAAAGCTGCAAGCGCCGCCCCGACTCGGGGTCATGCACCTGGGCAGCCAGCTGCTTCACATCACCTTTGGTATCCAGGGCCCAGTTGAAGTCGAATCCGCCTTGTTTCGGCTCGGCAAATTTGAGCTGCGGATGGTCCGCCTTGATGTGCTGGCCAATAGGCGTGGGCTTGAGGAAGTCCATCGGTGTGCCCTTGACCGGAGCCAGCTCACCGGTGGGGATCAAGGTGGCATTCACCGGTGTGTAGTGGCTGGCGTGCAAGGTGGCGACCTGCTTGAGAATGTCGCCGTTACCCGCGCCGGCGAGGTTGAAGTAGCTGTGATTGGTGAGGTTGAGTACCGTCGGTTTGTCGGTGGTGGCCTTGTAGTCGATGTGCAGTTCGTTCTTGTCGTTGAGGCGGTAAGTGACTTCGGTCTTCAGGTTGCCGGGGAAACCCATTTCACCGTCCTTGGACAGGTAGGTGAGGGTGACGCCCACCGAATCCTTGTCCTTGACGGGCTCGGCGTGCCACACCTGTTTGTCGAAGCCCTGGGCGCCGCCATGCAGCGAGTTGGGGCCGTCGTTGAGCGGCACCTGGTAGCGTTTGCCGTCGAGTTCGAAGGCACCGCCGGCCAGGCGGTTGCCGAAGCGGCCGATGGTTGCGCCGAAAAATGCAGTACCGCCTTGATAGCCTTGCACATCATCGAAACCCAGCACTACGTCGTCGAGCTTGCCGTTTTTGTCAGGCACCTTCAGCGACTGCAATACACCGCCGTAGGTAATTACCGTGGCTTGCATGCCATGGCTGTTGCGCAACACGTACTGTTCGACGGCGGTGCCGTCATTGGTATTACCGAAAGGCTTCTGCTCGCTGGTAAGGCCGGCGGCGTGAGCGCCGCCGCTGGCGATCAGCATGGACAGCGCCAGACCGGACAACAGGTATCGAGGGTGCTTCATGTCGAACTTCCTTTTGTTGTTTTTGGGTTGAATAGTTCTACTAATGTGAGATATTTCACCGGTTATCCAGCAGATTTATAGCCTTTAACGCCGATTTCGTAAAATAAAATACGACTAATTGATCGAGGCACTACGTTATGAGTACTGAACACGCCATTTATCCCGACCTCAAGGGCAAGAGCGTATTGATCTCCGGCGGGGCGTCAGGGATTGGCGAATTCATGGTGCGGGCCTTTGCCGCCCAGGGTGCCAAAGTGGCGTTTGTGGATCGCGCGCAAAGCCAGGGTGAACGCTTGGCGGCGCTGCTGAGTTCCAAGGGCCACACGGTCGAGTTCGAGTGCTGCGATATTACCGATGAGATTGGCTACGGCGCGGCAATCCGGCGCTTCGAGCATTCCCTCGGGCCGATCACGGTGCTGGTCAACAACGCGGCAAATGACGTGCGCCACAGTCTGGAAGAAATCGACTCGCAAATGTTCGACCGGTTGATCGCTGTCAACCTCAAGCACGCCTTCTTTGCCGCAAAGGCGGTGGTGCCAATGATGAAAGAGGCGGGTGGCGGCTCGATCATCAACCTGGGCTCGGTCGGCTGGATGATGGCGTCTGCCGGCTACCCGGTGTACGCCGCCAGCAAGGCCGCTGCCCACGGCATGACCCGAGGCCTGGCGCGGGAGCTGGGGCCGAGCCATATCCGCGTCAACACACTGGTGCCGGGCTGGGTGATGACGGAAAAACAATTGGCCATGTGGGTGGATGACGCGGCTCGGGAGTTGATCGCCCGTAGCCAGTGCCTGCCTGGCAGTGTGATGCCGGAACACATCGCCAATATGGCCCTGTTTCTGGCCTCGAATGCCTCGGCGATGTGTTCGGCGCAAAACTTTATCGTTGACGGCGGCTGGGTGTAGAAACGCGATTCCAAAAAATTGTGAAGATCGCGAGTGGGAGGGGGCTTGCCCCCGATAGCGGTGGGTCAACCCACATCAATGTTCGCTGGGCCGACGTCATCGCAGGCAAACCAGCTCCCACATTTAGATCCTGGGGTGTCAGGTAGAGATGCGCCGGCTGTCAGGCCGTCACGGGGGCAAGCCCCCTCCCACATATGAACTGCGATGCTTAGGCGATTGGGTAGCGTTTGAACGCTGGGTGCTGTTCCAGGCGTTCAGCATGGCGCTTCAGGTTGGGGAACGCATCCGACTTCACCACCGACGCCACGGTGAACTGGCTGAACGACCAGGCGACCGCTGCTGTAACGGATGCCTGGGTCAGCGCTTCACTGTCTGCCAGTTGCTTGTCCAGCAGGGTATAGGCCGCCAGCAATTGCCCACTGACGCGTTCGATCCACGGTGCATGTAACTTTTCGGCTGGGCGCAGGTTGTGTTCATAGACGATCTGCACACTCTTTTCACAGGCTGCAAGGGCCAGTCCGAGCAGTTGCAGGTCGTGGGCGCGTGCTGCCGGTTGTTGGGGCAGTAGCTTCTTGTCAGCCGGCGCCAGTGCTTCCAGGTAATCGAGGATCAGGCTCGAATCCATCAGCACCGTCCCGTCGTCCAACACCAGGGAGGGGGCTTTGACCACGGGGTTGATCTGGGCAAATTGCGCGTAGGTGCTGAACACCGACAGCGGTTCATGCACAAACTCCACCCCATACAAGTCCAGGGAAATCGCCACGCGGCGTACGTAGGGCGAGTCCAGCATTCCGACCAGTTTCATGCAGCCTCCATTGCTTTCGCGGTGTGATTGGCTGACGAGATTAAGGCTTCATGATCAGGGTGCGCAATGCTTGAAGGGGCGGTCGCTACATTGAACTGCGGGCCGCCCCGGGCGGTTGCCCGGTGATGCGCTTGAAGGCACGGCTGAACGCCGCCTGGGAGGTGTAGCCGAGGCGTTGCGCGACGGTTTCGATGGGCATGCGCTCCAGGCTCAGCCACTGCGTGGCCAGGCGCATGCGCAGTTCCGTAGCGTAGCGCAACGGCGGTATGCCGAGGATGGCCTGGAAGCGATCGGCAAATACCGAGCGCGAGGTATGGCATTGCGCGGCCAGTTCCGCCACGCTCCAGTCGCGGCCCGGCTGCTGGTGCAGGGCGAGGAGGGCGCGGGCCAGGCGTGGATCGCGTAGCGCCGCCACCAGGCCCGAGGCGTTGCCACAGGCGCATTCGACCCAGCCGCGTACGATCATCGCCGCCACCACATCGGCCAGGCGCGCCAGGATGCCGGCATAGCCGATGCGGGCCGTGGAGACTTCCCGTTCCATCACCGCCAGGATCGGCATCAGACCGGGGTAACGCTGGCCCCCCGCATCGATCAGCATCAGCGCCGGCATCAGGTTGCCGAGCCCCTGGATGCTGCCGAGTTCGAACTCCATGCAGGCACTGAACAGCAAGGTGCTGGGCGTCGCGTTAGGGGAAGCATCCACGGCGCAGACCGCATCCCCCAACGGGGCACTGTCGAAATCGCCTATATCGTGCACACCGGCGCTCGCATCGGATAACAGTGCATGCGCGCCACCATGGGCGATGAACACCGCATTGCCCGCCGACAGTTCGAAAAGGTCGCCATCCTCGCCGCGCAAGGTCACGTGGCCGGCCGCGAGAAAGTGGAAATAGGCATGGCCGGGCTTGGCGTCAAAGCCCATGCCGAAGCTCGGCCCGGCCTGGATGCGGCGGTACTTCACACCGCGCAGGCGCATGCCGCGCAGCAGCTCATTGATCAGGTCGGAAGACAGGGTAAAAGTATGCGCGGCAGTCATGTTCGGGGTTTCGATCAAGAACTCAAGGGTTTGCATCATAGATCATCCGGGCGGGCAAACCTAGACTGGCCGCCTTGCCAATGATCCGAGGATGACCTGTGATGAGTGAGTATGCAGCTCAAACCCCTGCCGGGGTGGTGACGGAGCCGGCCTGGCTGGCGGTATTTTCTTTGGCGATGGGGGTGTTCGGCTTGCTGACGGCGGAGTACCTGCCGGCCAGTTTGTTGACCCCCATGGCCTTGGACCTGGGGGTCTCGGAGGCGCTGGCCGGCCAGGCCGTGACGGTGACGGCAGTGGTGGCGTTGTTTGCCGGTTTGCTGGTGCCCGGCCTGACCCGAAGCATCGATCGGCGCGTGGTGCTGCTGGGGTTCTCCACGCTGATGATCGCCTCCAACCTGCTGGTGGCGTTGTCTTCCAGCCTGACCGTACTGCTGTTGATGCGCATCCTGCTGGGCATCGCCCTGGGTGGTTTCTGGAGCATGGCGGCGGCGGTGGCCATGCGCCTGGTGCCGGCGGCTTCCCTGCCACGGGCGCTGTCGATCATCTTCAGCGGGATTGCGGCGGGCACCGTGGTCGCCGTGCCGCTGGGCAGCTATTTGGGTGGCCTGTACGGCTGGCGCAGTGCGTTTATCGCGGCGGCTGCCGTGGGTGCGGTGACCCTGGCGTTCCAGGCGTTCACCCTGCCGCGCCTGGTGCCCAATGGCACCGCGCGCCTGCGTACCGTGCTGCAAGTGCTGCTGCGCCCGGGTATCGCCATGGGCATGTTCGGTTGCGTGCTGGTACATACCGCGCATTTCGCATTGTTCACCTATATTCGCCCGTTCCTGGAAAGCACCACCGGTGTCGATACCCAAGGGCTGGCCCTGATGCTGCTGGGCTTCGGCGTGGCGAATTTCGTCGGCACCTTGCTCGCCGGTTGGCTGCTGGTGCGCCATCCGCGTGGGACGTTGGTGTTGATGCCGGTGCTGGTGGGCATTGCGGCACTGGCCCTGGTCTGGCTGCCGGTGTCACTGCCGGGCCAGGCATTGCTCCTGGCGCTGTGGGGCATGGCGTTCGGCGGCGTACCGGTGGCATGGTCCAATTGGGTTGCCCGTGCCGTGCCGGACCGGGCCGAAAGTGCCGGCGGCATGGTGGTCGCTTCGGTGCAGTCGGCGATTGCCGCAGGGGCTGCCGGTGGCGGGTTGATGTTCAGCGTCAGCGGCATCGGCGGGGTATTTGTGGGTGCGGGCGTATTGATGCTGTTCGCAGCCTTGCTTATCGCCCTGCGCGTACAGGTGCCTCGACAAGACGGGGATGCCGGTGTGACGCACCACCCGTCTTTGGTTTAGTCTGGAACGCTTCGTTTATCGCAATCCCTGAGGAGCAGTGGCATGGCTGACTATGTACCCCCAAAGGTCTGGACCTGGGACACCGAAAGCGGCGGCACCTTCGCCAGTATCAACCGGCCCATCGCCGGTGCCACCCACGAAAAGGCGCTGCCAGTGGGCAAGCACCCATTGCAGCTGTACTCCCTGGCTACGCCCAATGGCCAAAAGGTCACGATTCTGCTTGAAGAGTTGCTGGCGCTGGGGCACATCAGTGCCGAATACGACGCCTGGCTGATCAAGATCGGTGACGGCGACCAGTTCGGCAGTGGCTTTGTGGGGGTAAACCCCAACTCGAAGATTCCGGCGCTGATGGACCACAGTGGGGCCACGCCGATTCGGGTGTTCGAGTCGGGCGCGATCCTGCAGTACCTGGCCGAGAAGTTCGGCGCGTTTTTGCCCACCGAACCTGCGGCCCGGGCTGAGTGCCTGTCGTGGCTGTTCTGGCAGATGGGCAGCGCGCCCTACCTGGGCGGAGGTTTCGGACATTTCTATGCCTATGCGCCGAGCAAGATGGAGTACCCGATCAACCGTTTTGCCATGGAAGCCAAGCGCCAACTGGATGTGCTGGACAAGCGCCTGGCGGTGAGCGAGTACATCGCCGGCGATGAGTACACCATTGCCGATATCGCGATCTGGCCCTGGTACGGCGGGCTGGTCAAGGGCCGCTTGTATGGCGACTCGGCGGAGTTTCTCTCGGTGCATGAATACAAACACGTGCTGCGCTGGGCCGACGCAATCGACGCCCGGCCGGCGGTACAGCGCGGGCGGCGGGTGAATCGGGTGTCGGGTGAGGAGCAGTTGCCCGAACGGCATGACGCGAGTGACCTGGACTGATTCAGAGCCCGTGTGGGAGGGGGCTTGCTCCCTCCCACACGGGATCTCCTTGTCTTCGGTTTATTTGTAGCGCTGTTCGAACACTGCCACCTGCTCAGGCGTGATCAGTTCAAACGGCACCCACACTTCGGCTTCAATCGGTTCGCCCTTGATCATCTTGATCGCCGCTCGAACCGCCTGGGTCGCCTGGGCCTTGGGGTCCTGGAACACTGACGCAGCAAGCAGCCCACGCTTGATCGCGGCCAGGCCGTCGGGCAAGCCGTCGATGCCGACGATCGCAATCTCGCCCTTGGCCTTGCCCGCTTGCTGCAATGCCATGGCTGCGCCAATCGCCATTTCATCGTTGTTGGCCACGATCGCATCGAACTGCGTACCTGCCAGCAGCCAGTTGCTGGTCAGGTCCATGCCTTTGTTGCGTTGCCATTCGGCGCTTTGCTGTTCAACGATCTTGATACCGGGAAAGTCCTTGAGCACCTGCCTGGCGCCTTCGGTGCGGTCATGGGTGGCATTTTGCGCGAGGTCGCCCATGATGATCGCCACATTGCCTTGGCCACCGAGTTTTTCTGCGAGGTAGCGCATCTGCAGTTGTCCGGCCTCGATGTCGTTGGAGGCCACCGTGACTACGCCCTTGGGCAGTGTGCGTTCATCCGGGTGACGGTTGACGTACACCAGTGGCGTCTTGGCCGCCACGGCGGCTCGGGTGATATTGGCAGTGGCGGCGGTGTCGACCGGCAGCACGATCACCGCGTCGACTTTCTGGTTGAGAAACCCCTCGACTTGATTGAGCTGGCGCACCACATCGCCCTGGGCGTCTTCGAACTGGATCTGCACGTCCTGCTGTTTCGCCGCAGCCTCCAGGCCGCTACGCACATAGGTCATGAAGTTATCGTCAACCCGGGCAATGCTTACGCCGATGCGATAGGCGGCGAAGGTCCATTGGCTGAACAGCAACAGCAGCGCGGCCACTAGCAATGAATAACGATGCATAAGTGTGTTCCTTTTATTGTTATAGGGTGAATGCCTGGCGGAAGCGCTCCAGGGCCACTTCGCTGGTGCCGCTGGCCCAGCCCTCCAGGCCGACCACGCCGGTGTAGCCCATGGCGTGCAGCGCACGGGCAATGGCCGGGTAGTGGATTTCGCCGGTGCCGGGTTCCTTGCGCCCGGGCACGTCGGCCACCTGGATTTCACCGATGGCGCCGCCGGCGCGCTGGATCAATTCGATCAGGTTTCCTTCGCCTATCTGCGCGTGGTACAGGTCCAGGTTCATCTTCAGATGCGGGCTGCCCACGGCTTCGATCAGGGCCAGAGTGTCGTTGGCGCGGGCGAAGGGCGTACCGGGGTGATCGACGGCGGTGTTGAGGTTTTCCAGCAGGAACACGCGGCCGGCGTCTTCCCCCAGGCGCGCGATTCTTTCCAGGGTCTTGCAGGCGCTCAGCCACATGCGTCCGGTGGTCTGGCTGACCGGCTGCACCGGCAAGCCGCCGTCACCCAGGCCGGTGCCGTGCAGGTTGAGGCTGGGGCAATTGAGGCGCTCGGCGATGCCCAGGGATTCGCGGGCGCTGTCGAGCAGTTGGCGGGTGCCTTCGGGGTCGGTGAGGGTGCCGCTGATGTAGCCGGTCATCGAGGTGAAGTTCGCGCCGGTCGCGGCCAGGGCGTCGATGTCCTTGTCGGTCCAGCTCCAGATTTCGGCGCTGAACCCCAGGGCGTGGATACGTTTGACCCGTTCGATGAAGGGCAGGTCGAGAAACACCATCTCGGCGCTGACGGCCAATGTGAACGGCATCATGGGCGTGCCCCTTGCACGGCCACGGCCTTGCCGGTCTCGTACGACTCAATGCAGGCGCGGGCAATTGCCAGGGCTGCGCGCGCATCCTCACCGCTGGCCAAGGGCTTGGCGCCGCTGCGCAGGCAGTCGACGAAGTGGTTGAGTTCGGCAATGTAGGCGTCGCGCAGCAGGTCAGTGTCCATCCGCTGGGTGTCGGCCTGGATGCCCTGGGCCAGGTAGCGCACCAGGTCGCAGTCATTGAGGCTGCCCATGCTCAGCATGCCTTGGCTGCCGAACACTTCACCGCGTACATCATAGCCATACACCGCCTGGAAGTTGGCCTCGGCGGTGGCAATGGCGCCGTTGTCGAAGCGGATCGTGACCACTGCAGTGTCGAGTAAACCTTGGCTTTTGTACGCCGGTGCGATCAGCGCGTCGGCCATCACATAGACCTGCACCGCTTCGGCGCCGGGATTGAGGTAGCGCAGGGTGTCGAAGTCGTGGATCAGGGTTTCCAGGAAGATCACCCATTGTGGTGAAGCGGCTGGGTTGTTCAGCGCCGGGTCGCGGGTCAGCGAGCGCAGTAACTGCGGCGTGCCGATGCGGCCGGCGGTGACATCGAGGTGGGCGGCACGGAAGCTCTTGGCGAAACGCCGATTGAAACCGACCTGCAACGGCACGCGGCCGTCGGCGGCAGCGGCGATGGCGCGATCGGCTTCATCCAGGGTGATCGCCATGGGTTTTTCGCAGAAGATGCCCTTGCCGGCACGGGCGGCGCAGATCACCAGGTCGGCGTGGCTACGGGCGGGGGAAGCGATAAGCACTGCGTCGATATCGGGGTCGTCCAACAGCTGTTGTGGGTCGGTGTAGACCTTGTCCACCCCCAGCTCTGCTGCCAGGCGTGCGGCCTGGCCTGGAGTTGGGTCGGCGATGGCGGCAAGGCAGGCGCCGGGGATGTGGCGGGCCGCCGTAAGGCCGTGGAAGCTGCCCATGCGACCGGCACCGATCAATCCGAGGCGGATGTTTTGTGTACTCATGAAGTGACCCCTTTTTATTGTTGGCCGCAGGACGGTCCTGGCTGGCATAGAGGCAGGAGCAAGGGTTGTGCCAAGTCATAACGCACTGATTTTTAAGAGTTTATAAAATAGACTAAACAAAATGTGTTCATTCAAATGACATGCCTATACTGACATGTCAAAAACATGAACATGGATACCTCGATGACCCTGACGTTTAGCGGGCAAGACCTCGATTACCTCACGGCCCTGGGGCCTGCTGCGCTGAATGACGGCCCCGTCGCTGCATTGGAGCAGGGCTGGCGAGCGTGTCTGTCTGGCCAGGTCGAGCGCCCGGCCGGGGTGCGCCAGGTCATCTGGGATTCCTGGCGGCGCAGTATCGAGGCGGGTATCGATCCCGATGACAGCCACTACCGTTTCGTTGCCGCCCAAACGCTGGCGGCTACCCTGGCCAATCACCGCGCACTGATCGCCGCTGCCGCGCAGGTCATGCACGGCCTGCTGGCCTATAACCCACGCGGCCATATCAACCTTACCGATGCCGAGGGCACCACCCTGTATTTCTGCGGGCTGGACATCACCCCCGTGGGGAGTCGCCTGCTGGAATCGGTACAGGGCACCAACTGCACCGGCCTGGCCCTGGCCGAAGATCGCCTGGTGTACGTATTGGCCGAGGAGAATTTCGCCGGCGCCCTGCGCCAGCGCCGCATGCACTGCGCCGCTGCGCCGATCAAGGATGCTCAGGGCCAGACACTGGCGATGCTCACGCTGACCGCCGAGCCCGGCTGGTTTCATTTCCATACTCTGGGTACCGTCCAGGCGGCAGCCGAAGCGGTGTCGCGGCAGATGGCGCTGCAGGTGTTGCTGGAAGAACAACAAGCGGTGCTCGAAGTGCTGAACGAAGGCTTGGTGGTGCTGGATGAGCATGGCTGCATCAAGGCGCTCAACCGCTATGCGCGGCAGTTGTTCGGGGTGGGGCTGGAACTGCTCGGCAGTCCGTTCCAGCGCCTGGGGTGCAATGAGTTGAGCGACGCGCTGGGTGAGCCGGTGCGCGACCTTGACTGCACCTTTGAGCTGCGCGACCGCAGCCCGCTTGCGTGCCTGGTTTCGGTATGCCCGCTGGAGCAGGGTGGGGTGATTGTGTCAGTGCGCGAAAACCGCCGCATCCGCGAAATCACCCGACGCATTGTCGGCACCCAGGCCTGCTATACCTTCGACACCATCCAGGGCTCCTCGCGGGCGATCCAGGACGCGCTGCACCTGGGGCGCATTGCCAGTCGCGGTGACGCCACCACCTTGATCCTCGGCGAAAGCGGCACTGGCAAGGAGCTGTTCGCCCAGGCCATTCATAATGCCAGCGAGCGTTGCAACGGCCCGTTCGTGGCGGTCAACTGCGGCGCCATCCCCCGGGACTTGGTGCAGAGCGAACTGTTTGGCCATGTCGAAGGCGCGTTCACCGGCTCGGCGCGAGGTGGGTCGGCGGGCAAGTTTGAATTGGCCGATGGCGGCACCATCTTCCTGGATGAAATTGGCGACATGTCCTTCGATGCCCAGGTCAGCCTGTTGCGGGTCTTGCAGGAAGGCGAAATCACCCGCGTAGGTGCGAAAAATTCGCGGCCCGTGGACGTGCGCATCATCACCGCTACCCATCGCAACTTGAGCCAGGCAGTGGCCGAAGGCGCGTTTCGTGAGGATCTTTACTACCGCCTCAATGTGTTGAACCTCACGGTGCCACCCTTGCGTATGCGCCGCGAGGATATCCCGCTGTTGGCACGGCATTTCCTGCAGCGCTGTGCGCGTTCGTTGCGTAAACCGGTGCAGGGTTTCTCGCCGGATGCATTGGCCCTGCTGTCAGCCCATGGTTGGCCGGGCAATGTGCGTGAATTGGAAAACGCCATTGAACGGGCGACCAACCTGGCGATGGGCGAGTTGATCCAGCCGGCTGACTTGCCGCTGGAAACTCAGCAAAGGGCAGCGCTGCGCTTTTACCAGCCCCAGCCCGCGCAGGATCTGAGCAGCCATGAACTGCACGCCATCGTCGCTGCGCTGAAAAACACGGGCGGCAATATCCGCCTGGCGGCTCGGCAACTCAACGTGTCGCGGGGTGGGCTGTACAACAAGATGGGGCGGTTTGGTTTGAGTGCAGGGGATTTTCGCGGGCGGTGAATGATTGTCCGTGTGCAGATTAAAGGTGGGGGCTTCGATGGCGGTCTGACAGCCGACCGCTAACCAACGGATGCCCCGCGATCCAAATGTGGGAGGGGCGGTGCGACGATTCGACTTGCCCCCGATGGCGGCCTCAGGGCCGACCAGGGTGCTGGATTAGACCGAGTACATATCCGTTATCTGGGTAACGGCTGCTATTGGTTCCGCTCTTACAGCGGCTCACTTTTGAAAAGCGCAAAAGTAAGCAAAACGCTCTTGCCCCACCACTCGGCACCTCGCTTAGGCTCGGTGTGCCCGTAATCCGACCTGGATTTGGGGGGCCGCCGCCACGCGCCATCCATGGCGCGGGGCGGCTAAACCGGCATCCCTGCCGGTTTACCCCCCAAATCCAGGTCGGATTACGGCCAGCGTGGTTTGACGGGGCGCCTAAGATCAAAAGCAGATCAAGATCAAGATCAAGAGCGGCTCGCTTCGCATCGTGGTTACGGTCGGCAGCTACAAAGTTGCGTAGATCCCATGCCGCGATAGCGGTGTGTCAGCCTCTGAATTTTTGACGGGTTCATCACCGTCGGGGCAAATCGAATCGTCGCACCGCCCCTCCCACATTGTGTTCTTTGTGTATCAGGTGCCCATGTTTTCCGGGGTCACTATCTGCGGTGGTATATGCACCCGATGCCGCACCGGATCGAAGCCTTCGTCATTCAGCAACTGCACCAGCAGTTGCACCAGCGCCGCCGCCGTCTGCCGCGGCTGCGAGTCCATCACTACATCGATCAAGCCGCGGCTCAACGCCTGGCGCGACAGCTCGGTCGACTCCTGCAGAATGCAACACAGCGCCGGGCGCTTGGGCAGTTGCGCCAGGGCGTTGATCACGCCGTCACCGCCGCCGCCCACCACGCACAGGCCGCGCAGGTCGGTGTGGCGGGCGAGCAGGTCCAGGGTGGCTTCCTCGGTGATGTCGCAGTTATCCAGGTTGATCAGCGGTTCCAACGGCTTGAGCCCTGGCGCGTGTTCGGCCAGGTAGCTGTGCAAGCCTTTGACCCGTGCCTGGTGCCCGAGAAAACGATGGCCGCCAAGTAAAATGCCAACGCTGCCTTTGCGTGCGCCGCAGGTGTGTGCCAGCAGCCAGCCCATGGTGCGCCCGACCACGTGGTTGTCCTGGCCCACATAGGGTTCGAGGGCCTGTTCATGGATATCCGACAGCAGCGCAACCACTGGTACGCCAGCTTCACGGATCTGCGCCAGGCAGGCGTTGATCAGCGGATGGGCGAAGCTGACCACCGCCAGGGCGTCGCACTGCACCGCCAGTTGCTCGATCTGCGCGACGATGGCATTCGGTGAACGGTCGTTGATGTAGTCGAACTGGCAGCTCAGGTTGGCGGTGGCGTGATGCTGCGCGGCATCGCTGATGGACTGGGCGAGGTTGGCATAGAAGGCCTGGGCGGTGCCCAGCAACAGCACGCCGAAACGGTAGGTGGGGCGCCGTTCGCGGATGCGCTGGCCGATCAGTCGTGCAGCGAAATAACCCACGGCTTCGGCGGCCTGGAACACCTGTTCGGCCGTGCCCGGGTTGACCGGGGCGCGGGCGTTCAATACCCGGTCGACGGTGGCCACGCTAAGCCCCGCGTGGGCGGCGACGGTGGCGATGGTTGGGCGTTTATGGTTGTGCATTGGCAGGCCCCTTGAGCGTCTTGATAGAAAACTATCAAGCTCCGCTGGGCCTGGATGATAGCTTGATAGGGAATGGATTCAAGGCCTTGAGGGTGATTTGGCTGCGCTCTATGGTTGGTTCCGCAAAGCACCTGAAACCCTACGCTTGCGGAGAACAATAACAATGCCTGAACACACCGCTTACCGCGCTCGGCGCGACTACAGCCTCACTGGCCCTGAAGCGGCCCGCGCCGCCGAAAAAGGCCTGGTTTCGGCCAACTGGTACCAGTCGCCCATCTCGCGCAAACGCATGAAAGAACTGATGCAGCGCCGCGACGCTCCGGCCTTGCTCGACACCGCTATCTGGGTCTCGACGCTGTTGGTCACAGGCTTTGGTGGCTATTGGTTCTGGGGCTCCTGGGCCTGCGTACCGTTTTTTCTCGTCTATGGCGTGCTCTACGGCACGGCGTCCAACCCGCGCTGGCACGAAACCGGGCACGGCACTGCGTTCAAGACCCGCTGGATGAACGACGGGCTGTACCAGGTGGCGAGCTTCATGTGCCTGTTCGAACCTCACGTGTGGCGCTGGAGCCATGCCCGTCATCACACCGACACCATCGTCGTCGGCCGCGACCCGGAGATCGTCGAGCCGCGCCCGCCGAGCCTGTGGATGATGGCCCTCAGCCTGTTCAACCTGCCCCTGGCCTGGAAGACCTTCAGCGGCGTGGCCCGCCATGCGCTCGGGCGCATGAGTGCCCAAGAGCAAGACTTCATCCCTGAATCCGAATGGCCCAAGGTATTGCGTGCCGCACGTATATGGATTGGGATTTATGCGCTGATCATCGGCGCCGCGTTGTACCTGCACAGCTGGCTGCCGCTGATGCTGGTGGGGCTGCCCAGTCTCTATGGTGCCTGGCTCGGCTACCTGTTCGGCCTCAGCCAGCATGTGGGCCTGGCTGAAGATGTGCTCGACCATCGCAGTAACTGCCGCACCATCTACATGAACCGGGTGCTGCGCTTTATCTACATGAACATGAACTACCACCTCGAACACCACATGTACCCGATGGTGCCTTACCACGCGCTCAGTCAACTGCACGAAGAGATCCGCAGCGACTGCCCAGCGCCGTATGCCAATCTGTGGGAGGCCTACCAGGAAATCATTCCGACTATTTGGCGCCAGCGCAGCGACCCCAGCTATTTCGTCCAACGCCCGACCCGTGGCGAGGGAGCTTGCTCGCCACACAGTAAAAGCCAGTCATTGGAGATAAATGCATGAACGATCAATGGATCGACGTCTGCGCCGTGGGCGAAATAGAAGCAGAAGACGTGCTGCGCTTCGACCACGGTATTCACACCTACGCGGTGTTCCGCTCTGCCGAGGATGAATTCTTCGCCACCGCCGGCCTGTGCACCCACGAGAAAATCCACCTGGCGGACGGCCTGGTGATGGACCACGTGATTGAATGCCCAAAGCACAACGGGCGCTTCGATTACCGTTCCGGCCAAGCCCTGGGCGCGCCGGTGTGCGTCAACCTCAAGACCTACCCGGTGCGGGTCGAAGCGGGGCGGGTACTGCTCGCTGTCACGGCCGGATGATGAACCAGGCCCTGATCATCGTCGGCGCTGGTCATGCCGGTGGACGTGCGGCACTGACCTTGCGTGAAGAAGGTTACAGCGGGCGCCTGATCCTGATCGGCGATGAAGCGCACTTGCCCTACGAACGCCCACCGTTGTCCAAAGGCGTGCTGCAAGGCTCGACGGACCTGGCGGAATGCAGCCTGTGCGACAGTGCACGGTTGGCGGCATTGGGCATCGAGCATATCGCCGGTAACCCGGTGAGCCGCCTGGACCCGCAGCAACACCGGCTGCAACTGGCCGACGGCCAATGGTTGACCTATACCGGCTTGTTGCTGGCTACCGGTGGCCGGGCGCGACGCTTGCCCGAGGCGCAGGCCCCTGTGCTTTACCTGCGTACCCACGATGAAGCCTTGGCTCTGCGTGATAAGTTGCGTCCCGGCACCCGCCTGGTCGTGGTCGGTGGTGGCTTTATTGGCCTGGAGGTGGCGGCCACCGCACGAGGGCTGGGGTGTGAGGTCACGCTGCTTGAAGCCGGGCCACGCTTGGCGAGCCGGGTGTTGCCGGCGCCGATTAGTGCCTCGCTGCTGGCGTTGCATCGTGATCAAGGTGTGGACGTGCGCTTGAACGTCGGCGTGGAATGCATCCACGCCGACGCCGTGCAACTGGTCGATGGGCAACGGCTGCCCTGTGACCTGGTGGTGGTCGGCATCGGCATGCAACCCAATATCGAGCTGGCGGCGGCGGCAGGGCTGGAAGTCGGTCAGGGCATTCGTGTCGACGCGCAATTGCGCACCAGCGCGGCGGATATCTACGCGGCGGGGGATGTCTGCGAGTTTCGCCTCGCTGGCGTCTTTCAGCGCCAGGAAACCTGGCGCAACGCCGAGGCCCAGGGGCGGCACGCCGCGTTGAACCTGCTGGGGCGAGCGCTGCCATTCGAGACGCTCCCCGGTTTCTGGTCCGACCAATACCACTGGGGTTTGCAGACTGTCGGGATGATGACTGCACGCACGGTCAGCCGTGCGTTGCCTGGGGGTGGCCTGTTGCTGTTTTACCTCGACGACGATGCCCGGTTGCAAGGCGCGTGCGGCTGGGCGCCGGGCAACGGTGCGGCCAGGGACATCAAGCTGTGCGAGCGCCTGATTGCCGCGGGCACTGTGCTCGACCCGGGCAGCCTGGCAGATGCCGATGTGTCCCTCAAACCACTGTTGCGAGGCTGATATGCGCCAACTTCTGGTATTCCAATCGATGTGGGCCATGCAAACCGAGCCCGGCAGCCTCGAAGCGCAACTGGACCGCATCGCCGCCGCTGGTTTCGACGGCATCACCGATCATTACTGGACGCTGGCCGCAGTCTCGCGCTTGCATGCTGCCGCCACGGCCAGGGGCTTGCAGATCGAAGGTCAGCTGTTCCCGCAATCGGTGGACGATCTGGCCAGGGCATTGGAAGTGACCGGCCGCTACGGTTGTCACCACCTGACCCTGCAAGCCGATGTGCGCCCGCGTACCCAGGTTGAGGCGGCCAGGCTGATCGAAGGCTGGCAGCGCCTGGCCGAACAGGTGGACTTCCCGATCCTGCTGGAAACCCACCGTTATCGACTGACCAACGACCTGCTGTTCACCCTCGACCTGCTGGCGCAAATGCCCGACCTGAAACTGCTCGCGGACCTGTCCCACTACGTTGTCGGCCGCGAGTTGCCCGAGCCCGGTGCCTTGGAAGACGACGAGCAGATACGCACGATCCTGCGCCATAGTTGGGGCTTTCATGGCCGCATCGCCAGCAGTGAGCAGGTGCAGGTTGGCCTGGATTTTCCTCAGCACCAGCCTTGGGTCGAGCGCTTTACTGGCTGGTGGCGCTATGGGATCGACGACTGGCTGACCCGTGCCGACGCGCCCCAGAGCCTGCCCTTCACCTGCGAACTGGGCCCGCCACCCTATGCGATCACCGATGCAATGGGGCGAGAACTCACTGATCGCTGGGCCGAGGCGCTCAAGATGAAAGCGCTGATTCGCCAGGTGTGGGCCAGTTGTCACGGCTGATCTGCTAACCTGCGTCGGTTCAAACCGACCTTAGCCTATGGATCTGCCTGATGAAAACCTGCCCTGTCCAGCCACCTCTCGAACCGCAGTCCGTGTGCCACCCGATCACCAGCAGCGCGATTTTCATGGTCGCCACCCTGGCCCCCGACGCGGCTGAAAACGTGCGTGGCTGGTGTGCCGACATCGCCGGCCTTGTGCGTTCGGTGGGCAAGCGCGTGCCGTCGGGCAACCTGACCTGCGTCTGCGGCTTTGGCTCGGATGCGTGGGACCGGCTGTTCGGCGCCCCACGCCCTGCGTCGCTGCATCCGTTCCGCGAATTCGGTGTAGAAGGGCGCAAGGCGGTGTCGACCCCGGGCGATATCCTCCTGCATATCCGCGCCGAGCAGATGGACCTGTGTTTCGAGCTGGCGACCCAATTGATGGCCGCCTTGGGCGATAGCGTCAAGGTGGTGGATGAGGTCCAGGGTTTCCGCTATTTCGATATGCGCAGCATCATCGGTTTTGTCGACGGCACCGAAAACCCGGTAGGGCGCAAGGCCGAAAGATTCACCCTGGTCGGTGACGAAGACCCTCAGTTCGAGGGCGGCAGCTACGTAGTGGTGCAGAAATACCTGCACAACATGAGCGCCTGGAACGGCTTGACGGTAGAAGCCCAGGAGAAGGTAATCGGGCGAACCAAACTGGCAGATATCGAACTGGACGAAGAAACCAAGCCGAGCAACTCTCACAGTGCCTTGACCGTCATCACTGACGAGAACGGCGAGGAAGTGAAGATCCTGCGCGACAATATGCCCTTCGGCCGCCCCGGCGCCGGCGAGTTCGGCACCTACTTCATCGGCTACGCACGCTCGCCGCAACCGCTGGAGCAGATGCTGGAAAACATGTTCGTTGGCCGCCCGGTTGGCAACTATGACCGCTTGCTCGACTTCAGTACGGCAGTGACCGGTGGTTTGTTCTTCGTGCCCTCGGCCGATCTGCTTGAAGCGCTGGCCGACCGCGAACCGACGGCTTAACTCAACAACCCGCTGCTGACCGCCACAATCAGGAAGATCCCCAGCAGCGCACGGTAGATGACGAACGGCCAGGTGGAGAAGCGCTCCAGGAACTTCATCAGGCCCCAGATCGCAAAGAACGCCGAGATGCTCGCCACCACCAGGCCGAAGATCAAATGCGGCCAGGCGTGGGCAGGCATGTCGGCGCGCAGCAGCACCCACAGTTCTTTCAAACCCGCCAGGGCAATGGCCGGCAGGCCCAACAGGAAAGAAAACCGCGCCGCTTCTTCGCGTTTGAAATTCAGGAACAGCGCTGCGGTCAGCGTGGAGCCCGAACGCGACACCCCAGGAATCAACGCGCCGATCTGCGCCACCCCCACGATCAGCGCATCGCGCAAGCGCATTTGGCTTACGTCGCGGGTATGGCGGGCACGCACTTCGGCCAGTGCCAGCAACACCGCCATCACCACGCAGGAAATGCCGATCACCATCAGCCCGCGCAATGGCGAGTTGCATGCATTCAGGGTCGAAGACAGCGCCAACCCGGCAATGCCAATCGGGATAGTCGCCAGCACGATCGCCACCGCCAGTTTGAACCACCGATCGTTATAGTCGCCCCGGCGTACCGCACTGATACTGCCGGTGGTGACCTGGCGCACATCCCGCCAGAAGTAACTGACCACTGCCGCCAGCGCGGCCAATTGCATGGCCGCCGAAAACGCCGAGCCCGGGTCTTGCCAGCCGAGCAGGGCGGGCACCACGCGCATATGGGCGGTGGACGACACCGGCAGCAATTCGGTGATGCCCTGGATTACCCCCAGGATGAAAATTTGCAGGTAATCCAGGGAGGCAAAGCCCACATCCAGGCCGGCGGTACAGACATTGGTCACAATACGTGTCCTTGAGCGAAAGGTGGAAACCGGCGAAGTTTATTCTAAATGTTTCAGGAATTTGGCCAGGGCAACCGCTATTTGCATTCGGTTCAGCCAATAGAAAGGATTCGACAAGCCATTGGCGTGGCAGGCACTTTTGTGAACAATGGCGCCCTGCGTTTTTCCACCGAGAGCCCCATGCCTGAAACCACCGTTGAATTGATCCAGACCGGCCCTGAAGACGCCGAGCTGATTCGCAATCTGTACCAGTACTACGCCTACGAGTCTTCGGATTGGGAACAGGAAGATGTCGAAGCCGATGGCCGTTTCTATATCCATGACGAACACTTGGCCCGCTATTGGCAAGACCCGCAGTGGAGCGCCAACCTGTTGCTGGTCGATGGCTATATCGCTGGTTTCCTGTTGATTGAAGGCAGCGAACTGCCGGGTATCGACGCGTTGGAGCTGGCCGACCTGTTCATTCTCAAGCGCTATCGCCGCAAGGGTATCGGCCGTGCCATCGCCAGCCAGGTGCTGTGCAGCGGCGCGGCCAATTGGCTGGTGCGTTTCTATGATCAGGACGAGGTATCCCAGGCATTCTGGCGCACCGTGCTGGATAACCTGCCGCGTCCGGTGCAGATGATGGAACTGGAGGATGATCCGCAGTTGGTGAGCTACCTGATTACCCGGGCGTCATTGCACTGATGCCCCGTGATTCGAATGGGGGTGCGGTAAATGTGGGAGGGGGCTTGCTCCCGATGGCGGCCTGACAGCCGACCAGGATGTTGGATCAGACCGAGTACATATCCGTTGTTTGGGTAACGGCTGCTATTGGTTCCGCTTTTACAGCGGCTCACTTTTGAAAAGCGCAAAAGTAAGCAAAACGCTCTTGCCCCACCACTCGGCACCTCGCCTGGGCTCGGTGTGCCCGTAATCCGCCATGGATTTGTGGGGCCGCCGCCACGCGCCATCCATGGCGCGGGGCGGCTAAACCGGCATCCCTGCCGGTTTACCCCCCCAAATCCCTGTCGAATTCCGGCCAGCGTGGTTTGACGGGGCGCCTCAGATCAAAAGCAGATCAAGATCAAGATCAAGATCAAGATCAAGAGCGGCTCGCTTCGCATCGTGGTTACTGTTGGCGAATGCAAAGTTGTGTAGATACCTCTGGTAATCGGGGGCAAGCCCCTCCCACACGGGCCTAGCCTGGATTGAACAGCACCTGCTGCATCGCCTGGGGCGGCTGCCCGAATGCCCTGAGGAACGCCTGGCGCATGCGCTCGCGATCACCAAACCCGGTTTCGCGGGCCACTACTTCCACCGGGTGGCGGCTGGTTTCCATCATGGCCCGGGCCGCTTCCACCCGCAGGGCTTCGATGGCCTTGGCCGGGGTTTGCCCGGTTTCTTCGCGAAACACTCGGCTGAACTGGCGCGGGCTGAGCCGGGCGACGTCGGCCAGGGCTTCTACCGACAAATCATGGGTGAGGTTTTCACGCGCATAGGCCAGGGCCAGTTGCACGCGGTCGGACTTGGGGTCCAGTTCCAGCAAGGCCGATAACTGCGACTGCTCACTGCCGCGGCGCTGGGCGATCACCAGCTTGCGTGCGATGCGCCGGGCGAGGTCGCTGCCCAGGTCGTTCTCCACCATCGCCAGTGCCAGGTCGACCCCGGCGCTCATGCCGGCGCCGGTCCACACCTGGCCGTCCACCACGAACAGCTTGTCGTCTTCCAGGCGGATATCCGGGTAGCGTTTGCGGAACGCCGGCGCGTGGATCCAGTGGGTGGTGGTGCGCTTGCCTGCCAGCAACCCTGCCTCGGCCAGCACGAAAATGCCCATGCACAACGAGGCCACGCGTCGCGATTGTGCCGACGCTGCCTTGACCAGTTCCAGCAGGTTGGCCTCCGGCAGGCGAAACTCCAGATAGCCGCTGACGATCAGAGTGTCATAACCCTCGGGGCGGATGGCGCTGGTATTGACTGAAAAGCCCTGGGAGGTCATCACCGCGCCGCCGCTTTCCGATATCAGGTGAAACTCATAGGCCGGCTCACCGCGCAGCAGGTTGGCGCACTCGAACACCGAGCCCAGGCTAAGGCTCAACGACTGGAAATTCGGGTAAACCATCAGCGCAACGCTGTGCATTGCATCTCTCCAAGGGGCAGGGGAGAGGGGATTGTCGGCGTGTACCAGGCAAACGGCAACCGACTTTGGCGCATGTCCGGAATCCTTGCGGATATGACATTGTGAGTGGTTGCCTCGCTGCCTAACATGGCCCCAACGAACTAGACGACTGGTCTAATCGCACGGAGGCAAGCATGAGCAACGCAAGCAGCAGTGCACGGCAAGCGATTCTTGAACGTGCGCAATCCATCGTCGGTGCCAAGGGATTTTCCGCGGTGGGCTTGAACGAAATCCTGCACGCCGCACAAGTGCCCAAGGGCTCGTTCTATCACTACTTCAACTCCAAGGATGCGTTTGGCGTGGTGTTGCTCGATACCTATTTCGACCAGTACGTCGAAGGCATGCAGCAGCTGTTGGATCAGCCGGGTTTAACCCATCACGCCAAGTTGATGCGCTATTGGCAAGGCTGGATCGACAACCACACTGGCTGCACCGATACCGGCAAGTGCCTGGCCGTCAAGTTGGGGGCTGAAGTCTCCGACCTGTCAGAACCCATGCGATTGGCGTTGCAGCGCGGTACTTGGCGCACCATCGAGTTACTCGCGCTGGCCCTGGAGCGCGGGGTCGAAGACGGCTCGCTCAGGTTCGAGCACGCCCCGCACAGCCTTGCCAAGCGCTTGTATGCGCTGTGGCTGGGAACCAGCGTCATGGGCAAGATCACCCGTACCACTGCGCCGTTCTGCGAGGCGCTGCTGCTGACCCAACAGTTGTTGGGCGGCCCTGAAAACCCTGCTACTCACATCGATCGAGGCACTGGAAAATGAAAGTATTAATGGTACTGACCTCTCACGACCAGCTTGGCGATACCGGGCGCAAGACCGGCTTCTGGCTCGAAGAGTTTGCCGCCCCTTATTACGTGTTCAAGGACGCTGGCGCCGTTGTGGTGCTGGCTTCCCCAGCTGGCGGCCAGCCGCCGTTGGACCCGAAGAGCGATGAGCCGGATGCGCAAACCGAGCAGACAGCGCGCTTCGCCGCAGACCCGGCTGCGCAGCAGGCCCTGGCTACCACGGTGAAGCTGGAAACGGTCAACGCCGCCGACTTCGACACCCTGTTCTACCCTGGCGGCCACGGCCCGCTGTGGGACCTGGCGGAGTCGCCGGTGTCCATCGCGCTGATCGAGGCGTTCGAACGGGCCGGCAAACCCATCGGATTTGTCTGCCATGCACCGGGTGCCTTGCGCCACGTCAAGGCAGTCAACGGTGAGCCGTTGATCAAGGGCCGCCGTGTGACCGGGTTCTCCAACTCGGAGGAAGCCGCGGTGCAATTGACCGATGTTGTGCCGTTCCTGATTGAAGATGAATTCAAAAAACTGGGCGGCAAGTATGAGAAGGGTGCCGATTGGCAATCCTTTGTGATTGTCGATGGCTTGCTGGTCACTGGGCAGAACCCGGGCAGCTCCAGTGAAGTGGCCGTGGAACTGCTGGCACTCAGCGCTTAAGTTAATAAACCGAGGTACGCACTGGCGACTCCCAGGAGTCGCCAGGGTTTTCGTTCGTCCTGAATCTGGAATATCCCCATGCCTGACTGCATTTTGAACACCCCGATAAAGCTGGGGCATCATCGCTTGAACAATCGCGTTGTGCTGCCGCCGCTGACACGCCAGCGCAGCGCCCAGCCGGGCAATATCGCCACCGACCTGATGGCCGAATATTACCGCCAGCGTGCCAGTGCCGGCTTCATGGTCAGCGAGGGTACGCAGATCGAGCCGCGCGGCCAGGGCTACGCATGGACGCCGGGCATCCATACACCGGCGCAGATCGAGGGTTGGCGCAAGGTGACCGCAGCGGTACATGCCGAGGGTGGGGTGATCTTTGCCCAGCTATGGCACGTGGGGCGGGTGTCCCATAACGCCTTGCAACCTGGCGGCGCTGCACCGGTGGGGCCGTCTGCACTGCCGGCGCTGCAAGCCAAAGCCTTTATTGAAACCGGTCCGGGTGTGGGTGAGCTGGTGCAGCCACCCGTGCCTCGTGCGTTGAGCCCGCTGGAAATCGACGAGTTGGTCGGACACTACGCCCAGGCTGCTCGCAATGCCCTGGACGCCGGGTTCGATGGTGTGGAAATCCATGCGGCCAACGGCTATTTGGTCAACCAGTTCATCTCGGCCCACTCCAACATCCGTGAGGATGAGTACGGCGGTTCGCTGGACAATCGCCTGCGCTTGCTGCGCGAGATTGTCGAGGCGGTGTGCAAGGTGGTGGGGCCGCAGCGCCTGGGCGTGCGCTTTTCGCCGCTGTTCAGTGGCACCGATCAGGATCGGGTCTACATTGGCCTGGTGGAAGAAGACCCGCACCGTACCTATATCGAAGCGATCAAAGTGCTGGAAGCGTCGGGCATCGCCTATGTTTCCATCGCCGAAGCCGACTGGGATAACGCGCCGGACCTGCCTGAAACATTCCGCCAGGCCGTGCGCCGCACCTTCAGCGGCAGGATCATCTACGCCGGCCGCTACACCGCCGAGCGCGGTGCACGGTTGGTCGAGGCTGGGCTGGCGGACCTGATCGCCTTCGGACGGCCGTTCATTGCCAACCCAGACCTGCCCCAGCGGATTTTCAATGGCTGGCCATTGAATGCGTTGAAGGCAGAGGGCTTGTATGGGGGGACTCAGGCGGGGTATGTGGATTATCCGGTGTATGCCGAACCGGAGTGACACACGCCCCTCCCACATTTGTGCCGAGTACCGTCAAACTTGGCCGGTCGCCAAGGATTGAGGAAAGCGCCTCACTCCACCCGCAACACAATCTTGCCAATGTGATCCCCACCTTCCATGCGCGCATGGGCCTGGGCGGCGTCGGTGTATGCGTAGACCTTGTCGATGATCGGCAGGCAGCGCCCGGCGCTGAGCACCGGCCACACGTAGTCGCGTAGCTGTTCGGCAATCGCGGCCTTTTCTTCGCGGGTGCGGGCGCGCAGCAGGGAGCCGGTGATCACCGCGCGTTTGGCGAGGATGGTCAGCAGGTCGACGTCATGAGCCTTGCCGCCACCGAGGAAGCCGAGCATCACCAGGTGACCGTCCATGCCCAGGGCCTTGAGGTTGTTGTTCAGGTACGAGGCACCCATGATGTCGAGAATCACATCGACGCCTTTGCCATCGGTCTGTTGGGCAATGACTTCGGCAAACTCCTGTTCGCGGTAGTTGATCGGTTCGGCGCCCAGCTTGGCAATCGCGGCACATTTGTCTGCGCTGCCGGCGGTGGCGAATGCCTGGATACCGAACTCCTGGCAGAGCATCAATGCGGTGGTGCCGATGCCGCTGGTGCCGCCGTGGATCAAGGCGCGCTGGCCTTTATGGGCACCGCCGAGGCCGAACAGGTTGGCCCAGACCGTGAAGAAGGTTTCCGGCACGGCGGCGGCCTGAATCCAGTCCATGCCCGCCGGGACCGGCAGCGCCTGGCTGGCCGGCACCGCACAAAACTGCGCATAGCCACCGCCATTGGTCAGGGCACACACCTTGTCGCCCAGGCTGTATTCAGTCACGCCAGTGCCCAGCGCCACCACTTCACCGGCCACTTCCAGCCCGGGAATCGGGCTCATGCCGGGTTTCATCGGGTATTTGCCGGCGCGTTGCAGCGCGTCTGGGCGGTTGACCCCGGCGGCGTGCACGCGAATCAGAATTTCACCTGGCCCGGCCACTGGCACGTCGGCGCGACGCGGCTGCAAGACCTCGGGGCCGCCAGGCGTGGTGATTTCGATCAGGGTCATTTCTTGGGGGAGCGTCATGGAAAAGTTCCTGTAGCGATGAGCGTATGGGTTGGGACCGTAGCGCGGGGTCGGCAGTTCAGCAAGATCATGCCGGGTTCTTTCGGCAATGCAACCGCTGGCGACAACCGCGGGATTTCAGCACAAGCCTGCAAGTACGTTGGCGCGGTTTCGGACGCGTTTCGCCTGAGCAAAAAAAAGCCGGGCGAACCCGGCCAAACAAGGAGAGGAGGTTGCAAGCGGTTCAGCGGCTGAGGAACGCCAACAGGTCTTCATTGAGCTGCTGGGTGTGGGTCGCGGCAAACCCGTGGGGTGCATCCTTGTAGACCTTCAGTTGCGCGCCGTTGATCATTTCGGCAGCCACCTTGCCGGTGGTTTCGAACGGCACGATCTGGTCGCCGTCGCCATGGATCACCAGGGTCGGCACGTCGATTTTGGCCATGTCCGGGCGGAAGTCGGTTTCGGAGAAGGCGCTGACGCAATCCACAGTCGACTTGAGCGAGGCAAGCATGGCGATCTGCAGGGTCTGGCTGAGCACACCCTCCGAGACTTGCTGGCCCTTGTTGATACCGAAGAACGGCGTATTGAAATCGCTGATGAATTGGGCGCGATCCTTCAACAGGCCGGCCTTGATGCCATCGAACACCTCGGTGGGGACGCCTTGGGGATAGTCCGGTTGCTGGCCGAAGATCGGCGTCACGGCACCCAGCAACACCAGGCCGGCGACACGAGCGCTGCCATGGCGGGCGATGTAGCGCGCCACATCACCGCCACCCATGGAAAAGCCCACCAGGGTCACGTCCTTCAGGTCCAGGTGTTCGATCAACTGTGCGATATCGTCAGCGAAGGTGTCGTAGTCGTTACCGGTCCAGGGTTGGTCCGAGCGGCCAAAGCCACGGCGGTCGAACGCGATAGTGCGAAAGCCGCGGCTGCTCAGGTACTCCATCTGGTATTCCCACATGTCGGCATCCAGCGGCCAGCCGTGGCTGAACAGCACGGGCTTGCCGCTGCCCCAGTCCTTGAAGTAGATCTGGGTACCGTCTTTGGCAACGAAGGTGCTCATCTGAATCTCCTTGCTTGAGTTAAAAAAGCGCTGAAAAAACCGTATCACTATTGCCGTTAACCTGAGCCCAGGCTTGTATGGGTGTGCTCGCCTGAGGTTACCAACTGAACTTGAGTTCCATGCCCAGGTAGTTGCTGTCGTGCCCACCGGCATCACGCAGGGTCTGGCCAGCCGCGTAGTGCACGGCCTCGATTGCACCGCTGAGGTTGGAGGTAAACGCGTAGTCGGTGCGCACTTGGCCATAGGCGCCGGTCCAGCGTTGACCCTGGCCAGCCGTTCCGGCGACGGCGAGGTTGGGTTGGGTATAAACCGCGTCCGCGGTGGTCTGCCGCCACAACAGGCCGACAGCGGTTTGCACGCTCAGCTTGGCGATGGGTTTGACGGTGATTGATGGCTTGACGTGGATCAGATTGCTGTAGCCCGTATAACCGGCCAGGGAAAAGTAGTAGCCGTTGGGGAACAGTGGGTTGAAGGTGCCGACGCGGCCATCACCGCGCTTGCGGTCACCGGAGGCGACATCCACTTGCAGGCCGAGGCGCGGTGTCCAGGCCAGCGTGTCGAAGGTGTAGCCGGTACGGCTGCCGCCGGCCCAGGCGCGGATCGCCTGGCTGCCCACCGACCCCTTTTGCAGCATGGCTTCGATATCCCAGTCGAAGCCCCGGGCCGCGCCGCCCAGGCGTACGTCGAGCAACTGGCGGGTCTCGTTGCCGTCGGCATCCAGGTAATGGGCGGCACGGCGCTCGTAGACGCCGTAATAGGCCGACAACTCATTGCTGCCGCCCACCAGCCGCTCGACCCGCAGCATGTGGAAGCGCGCGTCACGATTGGATTTGTCGTCAAAGTGCCGGCCATCCTGGTATTGCACCGGTTGGCTGGCGATCCCGATAACACGCCACTGGGGCGTTTCCCAGTCGGCCCACAGCGCGTCGAAGGACTGGCGCACATTCGGGCCATCGCGCGACGAAATAAAGCGCTGCAAATCGAAGGCAAAGTCCTGGCGACCCGCCCGAGCCTTAAAGGTGCCGGCGCTAAAGGTCTTCACGTATTCGGCAAAGGCCAGGCGCAGGTCGACGCGGTTCTGGTCGGCGCCGCCGATGGTGGTTTTGTCATAGGCCCGTACATCTTCCAACTGGGTGAACAGCCGCCAGTGTTCGTTGAGGTGCAAGTCGGCGTGCACCTGAAAACGCTGGATCAGGTAGCGATCACGCGCTACATCGCGCACGCCGAAGCCGCTGGCGTCGTTCATCTCGAAGCGTTCGCGCAACGTCGCACCCAGGGACAGGTAGGTGAACGGGTTGGCGGCGGACAGCGGGATGTACTTGAGGTTGTCCAACGGTTGCGTGCGCAGTGCCGGATCCTTGAACACAGACCAGTCTTCCTGCCAGCGATTGGCCTTGATGGCCGGGCGGGTCGGTTGATTGTCGGCATGTACGCTGCCCACCACCAGCGGCCACAGCACGGCCAGGCCCCAGCCTGTACGACGGATCATTTTGCCGCGATGAGTTGGTGAATTTCCGCGACGTAACCGCCCGGGAATTGCACCAATGCGCTGCGACGGCCTTTGCTGGCGAAGCTCGGCACCAGTACGGTAGCGCCCGAGCCCGTGGCTTTGGCCAGGGTGGCCGTCAGGTCGGCTACCTCATAGCCGGTGGTTTCATGGCCAAAGGGGTAGGGCAGTTGGCCGTTGGTCACCAGTACCGCCATACGCCCAAAGGGCGACGTGATTTCGACGCGTCGGTAAGTGCCGCCAGCCTGGCCCACCTCCACAGCAGGTGCGTGCTTGTCATCGGCGACCACTTTGCCGTGGGAGAAGCCAAGGAACGCCTTGATAAAGCGATCGGCGCGATCGGCGCTGAGGTACACGCGGTTTTCCGGCACCGTCTGGAAGGCGGCGTAATCGGGGGTCTTGGTATGCCAATACAGCTGCATGTTCACGCCGCCCGGCCACTGCACCACCGCATCGCGGCCGATGGGATCGGGAAAATCGCTGACGATGACCGCAGCGCCGTTGTCCCGAGCTGCCTTCAGGGCCACGTCCATGTCCTTGACCAGATAACCATTGCGCTCCTGGCCGAAAGGATGGGGGATGGGCGTGGTGAAGCCGAACAGTGACACCGTGCCGGCCGGGGTCTGCAACAGTTGCGAAGTGGTGCTGCTCGGCACCGGCAGCACATTGACCACCACCTGGGGCGTGCTCTTGCCCCCGAACGTGGCCAGGAAACTCTGGGCAAAACCCTCTACATCAGCGGGTGCTACATACACATGGCTGGTGTCGTATTGCGGCGCCACAGCCACTACCGGCGTGGCCGCCCATGCGCTGCCCGCCATGGCCCCGGCCAGCAATGTCACGGCCAGGGTTACCGCCCTCACTTTTCTGTACATGCCTACTCTCCAGCGCTTTCAAGAAAGTCAAAAGCTTAGGGGGCGGGCGGTGACGCCGATTGTATGGGCGTGCTTGGTTGAACGGTTCAGCGTCAATGGCATTGCCCGCACCTGTTGCGGTTCGCTGATCGGCCGTATCCAGAAAGCCCGGGAGATGCTGGGTTCTGCGCCGAACAGGGGGTTGTCCGGGATGTGGAAATGATCGATATGCAGGGCATCAACGAGGCGTATAGCTTATCTTTAGCTGACCCACCGCTATCGGGATCAAGCTCCCTTCCACATGCACAGTGGGGTGTTCATTACAGTCGCGCCAGCCAGGAGGAGTCATGTCGACCGTTGTTCGTCTCGCCCAAGCAGCCGATGCCCAGGGCATCAGCCAGGTCATTCTGGCGGCCTTGCACAGCAGCAATGCACGGGATTATCCAGCAGATGTGATTGCTCGCGTCGCCACTCACTTCACGCCCGATGCGGTTCTGGAACTGCTCAACCGCCGTATTGTGCTGGTGGCTACCCAGGACCATTCAATCGTCGCCACCGCTGCCCTTGATGCCAACGTGGTGCGTTCGGTCTTCGTCAATCCCGAGCTGCAAGGGCAGGGTATCGGCCGTTTGTTGATGATCGAGATCGAACTGCGTGCCCGCGAAGCCGGGGTGACAGTGTTGAGTGTACCGTCCTCACTGACCGCCGAGCCGTTCTACAGCAAGCTGGGTTTTCACACCGTGCGCGATGTCTACCATGGCAACGAGCGCACGCTGGTCATGGAAAAGACCTTGCTGTCACGGCATCCCATCGGCCCCTACCGCGACCGGCAGCATCGCGCCCAAGTGATTGAGTTATGGCAGCAAGCGTTTGGCTATGACACCGCGCATAACCTGCCGAGCCTGGCGATTGACAAGAAGCTGGCGGTCAACGATGGGTTGTTCTTCGTGGCCACCGACAAGAAAGCCGTGATTGGTACGATTCTCGCGGGCTATGACGGCCATCGTGGCTGGTTGTACTCGGTGGCGGTGCATGAAGACTATCGTCGCCATGGTTTGGGATCGTCACTGGTGCGCCATGCCGAGCAGGCGTTGACGGCCTTGGGCTGCATGAAGATCAACCTGCAGATCACCGGCGGCAATGACGTCGTGGTGGGGTTTTATGAGGCGTTGGGGTATGGGGTGGAGCCGAGGATCAGTATGGGCAAGAAGATTGCCGGGAATATTCCTCAGTCCTGAAAATACTGGAGATCAAATGTGGGAGGGGCGGTGCGACGATTCGACTTGCCCCTCCCACAGTGTATTGCGGTGTCGCTGGCTTAGACCTTGACGATCCAACCCGCTGGCGCTTCAACGTCACCGGTCTGCACACCGGTCAGCTCTTTGTAGAGCTTCTGGGTAACCGGGCCGACTTCGGTTTCGCTGTGGAACACGTGCATCTTGCCGTTGTGCTGGATGCCGCCGATCGGCGAAATCACCGCAGCAGTACCGCAGGCGCCGGCTTCCTTGAACTGGTCCAGTTTGTCGATGAACACTTCGCCCTCGACCACGTCCAGGCCCAGGCGGGTCTGGGCCAGTTCCATCAGCGACAGGCGGGTGATGCCTGGCAGCACCGAAGGCGACTTCGGCGTGATGAACTGGTTGTCGTGGGTGATCCCGAAGAAGTTGGCCGAGCCGACTTCTTCGATTTTCGAGTGAGTCATCGGGTCCAGGTAGATCGCGTCGGCGAAGCCGGATTTCTTTGCTTCAGAGCCCGGCATCAGGCTGGCGGCGTAGTTGCCACCGACCTTGGCGGCACCGGTGCCTTGCGGCGCAGCGCGGTCGAAGGTGGAGATCTGGAAGTTATGTGGCACCAGGCCGCCTTTGAAGTAGGCCCCGACCGGGATGGCGAACACCGAGAAGATGAACTCCGGCGCAGAGCGTACGCCGATATTGTCACCGGTGCCGATCACGAACGGGCGCAGGTACAGCGCGCCGCCACTGCCATACGGCGGGATGAAACGCTCGTTGGCCTTGACCACTTGTTTGCAGGCGTCGATGAAGTCTTCGGTCGACACATGCGGCATCAACAGGCGGGCACAGCTGCGTTGCATACGTGCAGCGTTCTGGTCCGGGCGGAACAGGTTGATCGAACCGTCCTTGCAGCGATAGGCCTTCAGCCCCTCGAAGCATTGCTGGCCATAGTGCAGGGCGGTGGAGCCCTCGCTGATGTGCAGCACGTTGTCGTCGGTCAGGGTGCCTTCCTGCCATTCGCCGTTTTTCCAGACCTGGAGAAACCGCTTGTCGGTCTTGATGTAGTCAAAACCCAGCTTGTCCCAATTGATGCTTTCGTTACCCATGACACCCTCTATCTCTGGTCAAGTCGGATTTTTTACTGGATGGGAGCAACAATACTGCATTCTTGGCTTGTGTGGGAGCGGGTGGGTGGACCATTGAGCCTTTGTATTGGCTGGTCCACCGTCATCGCGGGCAAGCCCGGCTCCCACATTTGACTGCATTCCAAATGTGGGAGCTGGCTTGCCTGCGATAGCGTCACCGCGGTTTCACAGATGCAAGGCGTGGCCCAGTGCCCGCAATGCCGCTTCCTGCACCGCCTCGCCAAGGGTCGGATGGGCGTGAATAGTGCCGGCCACATCCTCAAGGCGCGAGCCCATTTCCAGGCTCAGGCCGAACGCGGTAGACAGCTCGGACACCCCAGCCCCCACGGCTTGCCAACCGACAATCAGATGATTGTCACGCCGCGCCACCACCCGCACGAAGCCAGCCTTGGACTCAAGCGTCATGGCCCGGCCATTGGCGGCGAACGGGAAGCTCGACACGATGCAGTCCAGCCCGGCAGCCTTGGCCTCGTCCGGGGTCTTGCCGACCACCACCAGTTCCGGGTCGGTAAAGCACACCGCTGGAATCGCGGCCGGGTTGAATTCGCGGGTCTTGCCGCTGATCAGTTCGGCCACCATCTCGCCCTGGGCCATGGCCCGGTGCGCCAGCATCGGTTCGCCGCTGAGGTCGCCGATGGCATACACATTGCGCATGCTGGTCTGGCAACGGCTGTCGATCTTGATCGCCGCGCCGTTCATGTCCAGGTTCAGCGCTTCGAGGTTCCAGCCTTGGGTGTTGGGTTTGCGCCCAACGGCTACCAGTACCTGGTCGGTGTCCAGCGCCAAGGTGTCGCCATTGGGCGCACGCACTTGCAGCTTGTTGTCGGCAAAGCCAGTGACGCTGTGTTCCAGGTACAGCTTCACCCCGAGTTTCTTCAGGGACTCGGCCACCGGCAAGGTCAGCTCGGCATCGTAGGCGGGCAGGATATGTTCCTGGGCCTCGACCACACTGACCTCGGCACCGAGCTTGCGATAGGCGATACCCAGTTCCAGGCCGATATAACCGCCGCCCACCACAATCAGGCGCTTGGGCACGCGGGTCGGTGCCAAGGCTTCGGTGGACGAGATGATCGGCCCGCCAATCGGCAGCATCGGCAGGTTGACACTTTTCGAGCCGGTGGCCAGCAGCAGGTGTTCGCACTGGATGCGCTGGTCGCCCACCTCGACAGTCTTGCCGTCGATAACCTTGGCCCAACCGTGAACGACCTGCACCTTGTGTTTTTTCAGCAGCGCGGCGACACCCGTGGTCAGGCGATCGACGATGCCGTCTTTCCATTCCACGCTTTTGCGGATGTCCAGGGTCGGCACATCCACTTCAATGCCCAGTTGTGAGCCCTGGCTGTGATGCACGGTCTGCTGGAACTGCTCGGCTACATGGATCAGCGCCTTGGAGGGAATGCAGCCGATGTTCAGGCAGGTGCCGCCCAGTGCCTGGCCTTCCACCAGTATGGTGGGGATGCCCAGCTGGCCGGCGCGAATCGCCGCCACATAGCCGCCAGGGCCGCCGCCGATAATCAGCAGCGTGGTGTGCAATGTCTGAGTCATGCCCTTACTCCAGGAACAGGCTGGCGGGTTGTTCGAGCAGGCCGCGAATGGCCTGGATGAATTGCGCCGCGTCCATGCCGTCGACCACGCGGTGATCGAAGGAGCTGGAGAGGTTCATCATCTTGCGCACCACGATCTGGCCCTTGATCACCATGGGCCGTTCGACGATGCGGTTGACGCCGACGATGGCCACTTCCGGCAGGTTCAGCACCGGCGTGCTGACGATGCCGCCCAGGGCGCCCAGGCTGGTCAGGGTGATGGTCGAGCCGGACAGCTCTTCACGGCTGGCCTTGCCTGTGCGTGCGGCGTTGGCCAGGCGCACGATTTCTTCGGCAGTGCCCCACAGGCTGCGGGCTTCGGCGTGACGCACCACCGGCACCATCAGGCCCACGTCGCTTTGCGTGGCGACGCCCACATGTACCGCGCCGAGGCGGGTAATGACCTGGGCTTCGTCGTCGTAGCGAGCGTTGATCTGCGGGAAGTCGCGCAGCGCCACCACCATGGCCCGTACGATAAACGGCAGCAGGGTCAGCTTGCCGCGTGTCGCACCGTGCTTTTCGTTGAGATGCACGCGCAACTCGTCGAGGGCGGTGACGTCGATTTCTTCCACGTAGCTGAAATGCGCGGCGCGCCGGGTGGCGTCCTGCATACGCTGGGCGATCTTGCGGCGCATACCGATCACCGGGATCTGGTGTTCATCATTGCGCTCGGCGTAAGGGTTGGCGGCGCTGGCGCTGGTGGCCGGCCCCTGGTGCAGGTACGCCTCCAGGTCTTCGTGCAGAATCCGGCCCGCAGGCCCTGTGCCATGGACCAGACGCAGTTGAATCCCGGCATCCAGCGCATGTTTGCGCACGGCCGGGGAGGCCAACGGGCGCTCGCTGGCTTCGCGGGCCACGGGTGCTTGCGGCGCCTTCACGGTAGGCGCGGGTTTGCTTTCTACCGGTGCGGGTGCCGGTTTGGCTTCGGCCACGGGCGCCGCCTTCACCGGTTCGGCAGCCACCGGCACCTCCTTGGTGTTGCCTGCGCCTTCGACTTCAATGCTGATCAAAATACTTCCCACCGCCATGACTTCACCCGGCTCGCCGCCCAGGGAAATCACCTTGCCGTGGACCGGCGAGGGAATATCCACCATCGCCTTGTCGGTCATCACATCCGCCAGCACCTGGTCTTCAACCACCAGGTCGCCGACCTTCACATGCCACACCGACAACTCAACTTCCGCGATGCCTTCGCCAATGTCCGGCATCTTGATAACGTGCGTGCCCATTCAGACCTCCATGACCCGTTTCAACGCCGCGCCCACTCGGGACGGCCCTGGGAAATACGCCCACTCCTGCGCGTGCGGGTAGGGCGTGTCCCAACCGGTGACACGCTCGATCGGCGCTTCCAGGTGGTGGAAGCAGTGCTCTTGCACCAGCGATACCAGTTCGGCGCCAAAGCCGCAGGTGCGCGTGGCTTCATGCACCACCACGCAACGGCCGGTCTTTTTCACCGACTTGACGATGGTTTCCAAATCCAGCGGCCACAGGCTGCGCAGATCGATGACTTCGGCGTCGATGCCGGTTTCTTCGGCGGCAACTTGCGACACATACACGGTGGTGCCATAGGTCAGCACCGTCACAGCCGAACCTGGGCGCACGATGGCGGCCACGTCCAGGGGCACGGTGTAGTAACCGTCCGGTACCTGCGCTTGCGGGTGTTTTGACCACGGCGTTACCGGGCGATCGTGGTGGCCGTCGAACGGGCCGTTATACAGGCGCTTGGGTTCCAGGAAGATCACCGGGTCATCGTTCTCGATGGAGGCGATCAGCAGGCCCTTGGCGTCGTAGGGGTTGGATGGCATCACCGTGCGCAGGCCGCAGACCTGGGTGAACACCGCTTCGATACTCTGGCTGTGGGTCTGGCCACCATAGATGCCGCCACCGCAGGGCATACGCATGGTCAAGGGCGCGGTGAACTGGCCGGCCGAGCGATAGCGCAGGCGCGCCGCTTCGGAAATGATCTGGTCGGTGGCGGGGTAGACATAGTCGGCGAACTGGATTTCCGCCACCGGACGCAGGCCATACGCACCCATGCCCACGGCTACGCCGACGATGCCGCTTTCCGAGATCGGTGCGTCAAACACCCGCGAGCTGCCGTATTTGGTCTGCAAACCTTCGGTGCAACGGAATACGCCGCCGAAGTAGCCGACGTCCTGGCCGAACACCACCACGTTGTCGTCACGTTCGAGCATCACATCCATGGCCGAGCGCAGCGCCTGGATCATGGTCATGGTGGTGGTGGTCATGGCGGTTTCCAGTTCGATGCTGTTGTTGTGGTCGTTCATGTCACACCCCCAACTCTTGACGCTGGCGCTTCAAGTGCTCCGGCATCTCTTTATAGACGTCCTCGAACATGGTCGCGGCGCTTGGAATCTGCCCGCCGGCGAGGGTGCCGTACTGTTCGGCTTCCTTCTGCGCCTTGACCACTTCGGCTTCAAGTTCGGCACTGACCGCCGCATGTTCCTCTTCGGACCACTGGCCAATCTTGATCAGGTGCTGCTTGAGACGGGCAATCGGGTCGCCCAATGGGAAGTGGCTCCAGTCGTCGGCTGGACGGTATTTGGACGGATCATCGGAGGTGGAGTGCGGGCCGGCTCGGTAGGTGACCCACTCGATCAACGTTGGCCCCAGGTTGCGCCGTGCGCGTTCGGCAGCCCAGGCCGAGGCGGCATACACCGCGATAAAGTCATTGCCGTCCACGCGCAGTGAGGCGATGCCGCAGCCCACGCCGCGTCCGGCGAAAGTGGTGGCTTCACCGCCGGCGATGGCCTGGAAGGTGGAGATGGCCCATTGATTATTGACCACGTTGAGAATTACCGGCGCGCGGTAGACGTGGGCGAAGGTGAGGGCGGTGTGGAAGTCTGATTCAGCGGTGGCGCCGTCGCCGATCCAGGCCGAGGCGATCTTGGTATCGCCCTTGATCGCCGAAGCCATGCCCCAACCCACGCCCTGCACGAATTGGGTGGCGAGGTTGCCGGAAATGGTGAAGAAACCCGCCTCTTTGACCGAGTACATGATCGGCAACTGGCGACCCTTGAGCGGGTCGCGCTCGTTGGACAGCAGTTGGCAGATCAGGTCTACCAGCGGCACGTCGCGGGCCATCAGAATGCTTTGCTGGCGATAGGTGGGGAAGCACATGTCGTCGATGTTCAAGGCCAGGGCCTGGGCGCTGCCGATGGCTTCTTCGCCAAGGCTTTGCATGTAGAACGACATTTTTTTCTGGCGCTGGGCAACCACCATGCGGTTGTCGAAGATGCGCGTCTTGAGCATGGCGCGCATGCCTTTGCGCATGATCTCGGTCGAAACACCCTCGGCCCACGGCCCAAGTGCCTGGCCCTGGTCGTCGAGCACGCGGATCAGGCCCTTGGCCAGGTCGGCGGTGTCGGCGGGTTCTACGTCGATGGCGGGTTTGCGTACCAGGCCGGCGTCGGTCAGACGCAGGTAGGTGAAGTCGGTCTTGCAGCCTGGACGGCCCGAAGGTTCGGGAACGTGCAGGCGCAGCGGTGCATACGGCTGGGTCATGGCTTTCTACGCTCTATCTTGTGAATTTCTTGTAGTGGGCGCGCTAGCTGACAGTCAGTCTTCGGGTAGAAGAAATCTTGTCCTACAACAATCATAGGCGTGGCGTAGAAGAATATTTATCTGTGTTTCATTGCGCTCACCGTCATTTGCGGATAAAAAAACTGCATAAACATAATAAACAGGTGATTTTGTCTCATGCGCAAACTGGACCGTACCGATATTGGCATTCTCAACGCCCTGCAGGAGAACGCCCGCATCACCAACGCCGACCTGGCCCGCTCGGTCAACCTGTCGCCCACGCCGTGTTTCAACCGGGTCAAGGCGATGGAAGAACTGGGCCTGATTCGTGAGCAGGTCACGCTGCTGGATGCCGACCTGTTGGGGCTGCACGTCAACGTGTTCATCCATGTAAGCCTGGAAAAGCAGAATGAGTTGGCGTTGCAGCAGTTCGAAGGGGCGATCTCGGACCGGCCCGAGGTGATGGAGTGCTACCTGATGGCGGGTGATCCGGATTATTTGATCCGGGTGCTGGTGCCGACGATCCAGTCGCTGGAGCGTTTCATGATGGACTTTTTGACCAAGGTGCCGGGGGTGGCCAACATTCGCTCCAGCTTTGCCTTGAAGCAAGTGCGCTACAAGACGGCGTTGCCGTTGCCAGCCAATGGCATCAGCCTGGGCAACTGACTCAACGCGGTAAAAATGTGGAAGGGGGCTTGCCCCCGATGGCGGTGTGTGTATAGGAGTGAGATAAGTACAGGGGGGTGTGCGAGGTAATCCTGGGATACTCCGGGAGAAACCGGTCTACTCTGAACGAACTATGAAATAACCTTGCACACGCTGCAAATGAAATCAGCCACTGTTTAGCCATCGGGTGGCGAGGTACGGCCCTCCATATCATCAGCGAACAGATCCTTCTGTCGGCGGGCCAGCTCTTCCTTGCGCACCGCCTTCACGATCTTGTAAATCCACTGTAACGAAGCGCCGTATTTGGCTACCAGCTCCCGGTGATTCGAGCCGTTGAAGTCATCGTAGATCTGACGATCTCGGCGACTCAGCTTGATTGACTGGCCGATGGGAAAGTAGATGTTCTGCCCGCCCCAGTGCGCGGACATACGATCAGTAATTTCCCCGGCGACCTGCTGAGCGGTTCCGCTCTCCATCGAGGCCAGCTCTACGAGAGCTATTGCAATGTGGTCTGTAAGGTCAACCAGCAGCTCGGGGCCCTTGCTTCGGAAGTCGGTCATACGTCACTCCTGCCGCTATCCGCGCTTTCAACGCGCAGTAGCCACTGTTTCAGATTTTCAATTACCCGGCTGGCCTGAGCAGTGGTGAGCCACTGCAACGCAGCGACGCGGGTCATGCCCAGCACAAACTTGGCCAATGCAGCCTCAGAAGGATCACGGACGGCGCCCAGTTCATGCAGCGTCAGCCACAGAGAGCGGATCTTCTTCGACTGGACGTCGTCGGCTAAAGGCCGCTTAGGTTGATTGCTTGGACGAACCTTAAAGCCCCGCAGCTTGAGCTGTTCCAAAACCCTTAGCAGGTTTGGAACGCTCAAATCAGCGGTGGACGTAGCGCCATCCAATCCCGTCATGCCAGCCAACAGGAGGCGATAGGTATCGTCATCCATGCGCAACTCGCGTCGAGCAACGTGGATCAGCTTGATCAGACGCAGGCGGTTCGGGTTGGACGGCGCGGTTTTCACTGGTCACCTCCTTTCATCGAGCGTGTGTTGCCGTTCTGCTGGTTACGAGCGGCATGAATCCGTTGCCGGATCTTGCTGCATTTGGCGTGATTACCAGTGTTACGGGGGCGCTGGCATTGATCGCAGATCGCCAGGAACTCCAGTACACCGGCTGAGAGTTTCCCCGTGCTGTTCATGCCCATTTTTGTCGCCCCATCAGCTCAATAGCGGCCTGCTGCGGATCTTCAATGTCGCCATAAGACAATTCGCGGATGAAGTCCTCCATTTCGAGTTTGTCGTCCAGTGCATGACCCGAAGACCACGCGGCCACTCGCCCTTCGCCGATTGCCCGAGGCACTTCATTACCCAAGCCTTCAACTACTAGGGTGTCGTACTTCTTTTCTGCAGCGCTCATGTCAAACCCCCATGGTCAAGCGTGCGCGAGGCTGATGGTTCACCGCCTGGTGCAGTTGGGCGGACTTGCCCGCTTCATAGCCCGCGTCACCGGCGCCCTCATTGCGCGCTTTGACCTTGCGCCGCTTGAGTTCAACGCTTTTTACGTCTGGATGATGTTTTTTCATGAAGGCGTCAATCGCTTCGGCGATGTTGTCTTCTACGCCCGCAAACGCTTGGATTTTGCTGTGAACTGCATCCAGCCAGCCATTGGCGAAGGCATCCCCTCGGGCGGCCTTCGTAGAGCGCTTGCAACGCTTCTGTGTGTCCAAAAAGTCACGACGGGCCTTTTGTAGCTGACGAGCCAGCACTTGGTATGCGTAGCCGGACAGTTCCGGTGCGGCTGAGCAGCCAATAAAGATGAAGCGAGCAGCACTCCACTGAGGGTTGGAAATAAGGATCATGGTGCCGAACGCATCTGCACAGACTTGCGCAAGACGCACACGCCAGACAGGAGGCGAACCCTCCGAGCCCGCAAGGATCGTGTGTTCGCTCGCCATGCTGGCAAGCACGTCACCCACCTCCAGGTTGTACATCTCCATCAGTTTGTGCGCTTGGCGTAGCGCGGTTTCAGCTTCGTGCGGATTGCTGGTTTTGGACTTGGCCATCTCCAGGCACTTCTTGATTTTTTCCAGAGTGCGGTTGTTGTCCATGTCACTTTTCCTCCGAATCTGTGTCGCGGCTGACGTTCTTCGTCACCGTCAGTGGGAACTTGCCAAACAGATCAAGGGCTGTGGCGCAACCCGCCTTGAAGCCTTTGCGTTCGTCGCCCACAAGCAGGACTTGCTGTCCATTTGCGCCGCGTAATACCAACTCGGTATCGGCTGGCGCCTGCACAATCATCTGCAGTTTCTGGACATGATTGGAATGCCACTGCTGAAGCCATTTGAGGATCTCTACGACCTCTGGGTCGCGGGTGGTTACAGTCACTTGATCGGCCATGTCACATACCCTCCAGAGGGGTGATACGCCACTTGCTATGCAGGCGCCCAACAGGTGTGCATGGCAGGCGTTCAACGCCAGCGGACACGCCTGGAAAGAGCTTTTCAGCCAGGCGCTTCACTGGGTATTCATAGTCATGGGTGCAAGACACACGCTTGCCCCGCACAGTGCCGGTAACGTAACCATCACCGTCCTGTCGTACCGAAACCTCCACCGGTACCAGCGGTTGTATCGAGCGCACCGGGTATTTAATGCATTGGTCACGAGTATCCCCAGCGCGGAGAAACTCCACCAAACTGCCCACCTTAAGGCTTGCCAGGTTTACGACTCTTACTCCAGTCCATAGGCTGGAGTGGTAAGGCCAGCTTCCGGTGACGATGCCAGCCTCATCGACGGTCCACACCAGGAAGTCCTGGTGGTGGTCCTGAAATTCAATCAGTGTCTTGGTCATGTCACACCACCGCCAGGTCTAGAGGGATTGCCTTATAGTTGTCGGAGTCGCCGATCCGCTCATACACGCGGATGTAAACGGCACTGCCCGAGACCATGATGGAGTCCTTCACGGCCTTCATAGCGGCCTTCCAGTTATCGTCATCAATCTCTAGCCGCAACAAATCCAACACATCGGAGGTTTTGATCTGCCCATTACGGTTGGGGCTGAACACCCGGTCGACGATAGCCATCAAATGAGTGTCTGCCCCCTTGCTCCAAGCACGGATGCAGTCGTAGACCAGTACCTTTGCCACTTCCATTTCCTCGGTGAACGTCAGCCGGTCGGCATATGAACGCTGCACCTTGTACTGGCCGTCATACGTGGCGATGGTCACGTTGCCCTTCTTGCCACCCATCTGAACGCCGTAACGCTCACCGGCAATGCTGATCAAGTCGGCCACATCGCCGAGGGATTTTTTCTTGAAGTTTTTCAGCGCAAGGCTCAGAGCCTTGGCAGCATCTGCTAATTCGCGGGTCACCTGATCGCGCAGCTTGTCTTGGTCTCGCACCTGATCTTCAGGGACCAGGTGGCCCATGGCGTTACGCATATAGCCCTGAGGAATATTGCTATCAGACATGGTCGCTCTCCTTTGTGAGGGCCTGCAGATGCAAGGTGGCCCATTGGCAAGTTTCATCGGCGTTCACGCCTTGGGCCTGGACAACAACCCGCTCAATCCCGCCAGTTTTGTCGTAAACGGTGACCATCCAACCAACGACTCGGTTGAAGCCGATCTCCAGCCATAGGTGAGGCCGCAGGCTCAGCGCGGCGTCAAAGGCTGTTACCAAACCGGCCAATTGGGTGACGTGTTCGCTGCACTCGGCGTGCAGGTGGCTGATGACCTGGTATAGATGTTGGATAGCGTCCGAGAAGCGATCTTCAGCAATGGCCGCATGAGCCGCCTCTAACGCCCGAGATGGATCGGGCACCCGCTCGGCATGATCCAGGAGCACCGCCACATGCTTCATGGTGTCCTGCCAAAACAACGTAGGGGTTTCGGAGGCAACAGCTGCTCTCAAGGTTTTAATCGAAACATTGAGGGCCTGGTTCATTGGTCCTGCTCCTTCACCAAGCTGTACCAAGCCACATCAACACCCCGTACCGTCACGGTGTTGCGCGTAAACCGACCTGCAGGCGAGTGACGCATCCCGCGCAATTCATGCCCGAACCGCCGTAGGAACAGCTCAATATCGCTGTGGTCGATAAAGATCTTGTTGTCCAGCAGCACCAGGTGCTTGATCCCAATACCGGCGTCTCGGATATCACGGGTCAGTTCGTTGTAAGCCGAGAGCTTCACAGTGAAGTCTTCAGCCAAAACGCTGGTCCGCTCCTCCACTTGCACACCTACGAGGTATAAAGCGGCCATCTCACACCCCCTTCACAATGTCGGCGGTTACAAGGGGCGCGCCCAAATTCGCGGCCAGGTTCATCGCGGCGATCAGCAGGTTGCCGATTGCCAGCGGGTACAACAGCGAGACCGCCGTATCTCGACTCCCATTACGACCAGGTAGCGAAAGGCGGGCTGCAATGGCCTGGATGCCCCCAGCGTCGATCACCTCGGCCAGCGCCTTGCCTGCGCGTTCAAAGCGGAATTTCAGAAACTCCTCCAGCAGTGCGCCTTCGATTGGCGGCAGCATGATCCGCTCGCACCGCTGCACCACTTCACGTACATCCGCGTTGCGCTCGCTCAGTTTCACGCTCAGCTCCGGCTGGCCGATCATGATGATGCTGACCAGCTTGGTGAAACCGGACTCCAGCTCCAGGATGCGCTTGAGGTGTTTGAGCGTTGGAATCGGCAGGCTATGGGCCTCCTCGATTACCAGGCAGTGGCGATAGCCTGCGGCGTGGGAGTCTTTCAACACTTTGTGCAGCTGGGCAAAGCGTGCCTCGGGGCTGTTCTTGGGTTTGGTCAGGGGCGAGACCCTCGCCATCATTGCCTCGGCAATGTGAGTGCTTTTCAGCGATTTGCCTTTGGTGTCGTTATCTTCGGAAGCCAGTACATAGGGCTCAATGATCAACACCGGGTCATTGTTCTCAACGACTCGGTTCACCAGGTCGCGGCGCAAAGTGCTTTTGCCCGCACCTGATTCCCCCTGAACTGCCAGGAAGCCACCGTGCTTTGCGGTCTGGTACATAACCTCGCGAACGTAGCGGATATCCGGGCTGATCCACATGTCCTTGGCGCAGGAAAGTTCATCAAAGGGGTCGCGGAACAGACTGAATGCCTTACGAGTAGTTGGCAGCAGGGTTTGTTTTGGCAGTAACATAGGTTCGTCCTCCCCGGACGGCTCTTCTTTAAGGGCCGGATCTGTCGTGTTGGCGCACGGCAGGTCCACTTCTTCAAAGGCGTTAGCGATATCGGCATCGTTGGCGCCGGACTCGGTCAAGAACACACGAATGCGCCCCTGCAGGTCGGCGCTGTCCAGGCTGCGCGGCCATTGGCCGTGGTTCAGCAACTGAGCAATAGAGGCCTCGCTGAGCTTCAGCGATTCGGCCAAGGCCGATTGAGATCGGCCCACCCCCTGTAAAACGTGTTTAAGTTTCAACATCACTCACCTCCAACCGCCGCCCGAACCAGGCTGAGCGGGTTGCGCATGACCTCTACAGGCCGTTTCAGCTCAGCCTCAATGGCATCAAGCTGGTCTTGGGCAATGCCCTCCGGGTAGTGCTGCTGCAGCCAGCTGAAGCATTCGGCTGACCAAAGGTTTGCCATTCGTGGGCGCAGCAATTTCGCGGCCTCGACGTGCGACAGCAGCGCATGCTCGACAATCGGGGCGTTGACGTTCAGGGATGTACCACGGCGTGGCAGGTACGCCGGTAGCACGGTGTCGGTGACATGTTTGTGCGGGTCGATCAGCCCACCGAACGGCAGCGTTTTCGCCTTGCGGGCGGCTTCGGCATCGGCTTTGTTGGTGGTGCCGGTGGCGATCTGTTCCAGCAGATTGCGCGAGACTTGCGCCGGGGTTTCTGCGTGGCGCTTGTACTGCTCGCCGATGGTGGCCGAGGTCTGCGCGAAGCCGAACTGGTCCATGCCGATCCGCTCGACTACGTGGTAATGCTCGCGGCCATCGGCACCGGTCATAACGACAACCGCAGAATCTTTGTCGCGCCAGCAATTGCGGGTGATCAGCAGCTTTTCGCCAACCATAACTTCCGGTACCGAGCTGACGTCGAACTGGTCCCCGCGAAACGAAACGCGTAGCAGGTTGCTGACCTTGCGTTCCTCTGGCGTGCTGACCGCCAGTTCGCGGCAAACCTCAATGCCTGGCGCCAGGCGCAACTCGTCCTGCTTGATCAGTTGCCACACGCCGTAGCGGCTGCGGCGTGTCCTGGTATGAATGGAGGTTGCGTTGAAATAGCGCATCCACTCACCGGCCCAGCTATTGATCTGCTCAAGGCTGGTTGCTGCCTGGAACTTCAAGGCGCTTTCAAATTCGCGCTCAACGATGTTGTGGGCCTGCTCCACCTGCCCCTTGGCCCGTGCGTTGCCGACCTGGTTAATGATCAGTTCGATGGACATGGCGCGGCACAGGTTGCGGAAGATACCGCTGGTCATGGCCGCGCCAGGGTCGGTCATCAGCATCCAGGGCACGCCGTGGAATGGGTCAGATTCGTGGCGCTTCTGCATGGCGTTGATCAATACGGTGCAGAGGTTCTCAGCCGACTCCGCGCCCAGTACATACTCGACATACAGCGTGCCGCTGGTGTGGTCGGTGATCACGTAACGCCATAGGCGCTGGCGCTCAATTTTCTTGAGGTTGCCCGGCTTGCCATCGTAGAACTCGGCCTGCCTCATCACCCGAGCGCCATCGTCTGCCAAATAGAACTGTGTCGAGATAGAGGCGTCGACCTGCCAAACGTGGTTGGGGTGCTTGCTGGCAAGCGATACGGCGGGTGCGTCGTGCAGCAGCTGCTCAGGGTGTAGTTTGTAGGCACGCAGAGCGCGGCTGATGGCGCTGTTAGTCAGTGGACGAAACTCACCTGAGGCTTCATCTATGCGGCCAGCCAGAATCAGGTTGTTGCTTCGCAGGCGCTCAACAGCGCGCTCAATGGTAGACAGCTGCTTGTTGTTGGCCCGGATGGACTCCAGCAATACCGCCGAGATCATCCGCGCTTCATCCAAAGGTAAGGTGCTGTTACCGGCATCGCTGCGACGTTTACGAGGTTTGCTCACCGCTACCTCCTTCAGCTTACGCTGCAGGGTTTGAAGGGAAACACCCAGCTCGGCTGCACCGGCCTTGTAAATGGCGGTGCGTTGACCGTGCGGGGCATTGGCTGCCCGTTGGGCGATTTGCGCCAGTTGCTGGGTCTGTACGGGGTTCATCGGTTACGCCTCGGCCTGGGTCTGCCATACCGGCGTGTCGTCCTGGTGTTCGGGCAAGTGAAATTCGCTGCGAACAGTTGCCAGGGTGATTTCAAGCTGCTTGATCAAATCGGCCTGGTAGGCACGGTGGTCCTGGCCGTGTTCGGCAGCGTGTTCAGCCATCTTGGCAAAGCCTTCGCGAAGCTCGCCCAGGATCTTGGCTTCCACTTCAAAATGAAGAGCGACCACCTCGGTGCGCAGCTCTTTGATGACATCGTCTGGCGTTGCCGTCTGGATGCGCTTCTGAAGTTTTTTCAGCTCTTGCTTGGTGCTATCAAGCTCTTTGGCTTTGTTCGCCATGACTTCGCCTTGGGCTTCATAGTCGGCGTTGACTTCGTCCAAACGCTGGGTCAGTTCGGTTTTTTCTTTCGAGTGTTTGGCGATGATCTCTTCGGCGAGGTCGACAAAAGCCTCTTTGTCACCGGCCTTGGCGACTTCGATTAGGGCGGCTTGTGCATCTTCAGGCAGGCGGCGGTATTGGCGCATTTCGCGGTAGCCGATGCCCATGCGCGACATGGAGTCCAGCGCATTCTCACCAAATTGGCGAAGGTTACGGATATCCTCATCCACTTGGTCAACAGACCTTCCAAGCACCTGGCAAAACTCCTCCCAAGTGCCACTCAGAATTTCCGGACCGGTCCGGAGTTTCATGCCTTTAATAGCCCTGTAGAGCTTGTTTTCTTTGACGAAGGCCAATTTCGAAATCCGGACCGTCCGGGAAAAATCTTCGAAAGCGCCAGCCGCTTGTGCCTGCCCAAGCAGTTGATTTACCAGGTCACGCTCTTCGCTGTGGGCGGCGAGCATTGTCGCGACCGCATTCTGATTAGCCGTCAGCATTTCGCCGTCCAGGACAGGCAATTCAATTGGGGCAGTAGGTTGGGCTTTAGTACGTGCCATGGTTTTCTCCTTAGTTGAGCGAGCCAGCGGCAATCCGCTGATTGATTTCTTGCATCCGCTGGGTCAGCCTTGCCATGTGTTCGGCATGGGCCTGGGCGATTTGCAACATCGCCACCGAGTGGGCAAACCGACCGTTGTCCAGCTTTACTGCCAGCCCCTCTTCAATCAGGGTTTGCATAGCGCGGGTGATGTTGCTCGGGCTGTCCTTGGTTAGTTGGGCCAGCTCGGTGTTACTGAGGCCGGTGACGGTGTGCCCCTTCAAGGCTTTCAGCACGCCCAGCACGCGAGCGGCTCCTGAGGCGGTGCGGCTCATGGCTGCCCCTCCAGTTCCAGTTGTGGGTGTTGGGTCTGGCTGACGTTGCCTCGGTGCCAAGCAAGCCCTTCCATCGCGGCCTGAATTGCAGTCAGGGTCTCTTCGGCTTCACTGTTCTTGGCGTAGAACGCGAGCAGCTTCCCGGCGGCGGTTGTCAGCAGCTCCTGCAGGGCCTGTGTATCCTGGGCAGTGCAATTGCGCCCGGTGGGCATTTCTATAGTCAGGCGGCCTGCACTAGCAGCTATCCAGCGCGTGACGTAATCGCAGTTGCATACCCGCTCGTAAGGGCGGATCAAGTTGGCGGGCATGCGACCAGTTTGTAACCATTTATAAAGCGCCCAGTGATCGGGCAGCCCCATCTCGTCCGCGATGCGCTGCACACTTTTATTGTGAGCATCGATTGCAAAGTCCTTGCACAGCTCTAAAGCGTGGCGCAGCGACGTAGGACGGACGTTCTTCCAGCGGCGGCGATTCATTGGAAACCCTCCTGCAGACGGTCTTCCAAACAAATGGATTTTTTGCAGCTAGCCAAACGGGTTGCGCCAGCTGCAAAGTTTTGCGGTACATTCGCAAACTGAGACATGGCTATGACCGACCGTATTGAGGCGCTTGAAGCGCAAGTGAATGCTTTGGCGCAGGGCTGGTTACGCCTTGCGGCAGTTCTTGAAGTTGAAGGTCTTGTAACGGCTGAATGCCTTGAACAGGCCCTGAGGCCAATTCGTTGGCCGGGCCAATCAATCGAGGCTGAAGCCACGAAAACGCTGGGCTGGCTGTGCGATCAATTGGCTGAAGCCCGCGTGGCCCGCCAGTCGACAACGCGACAAACAGAAAGCCGAAGCGGTCGACGCTCATCTGCACGGCAGCCATTACGCTGCCAACGCCGATGAAGGTTTAAGTCCAAGCTTCACCGCAATATCGTGAGCCTTGCCGTAATGGGCTTTGGCTTGGCCATTGAGTACGCGATACACCTCGTTACGGGTGTAGCCGTTCTCGGTAGCCCATTCAGTGATGGTTTTGCCAACCCGACGGAAGTTTTCTTTCACCTGGTCGGCGGATAGGGCTTTGGCATGGGTGGCCATGGTGGTGGCTCCTGTGATGCAAAGATGATTAGTGTTTGTGTGGATGATTTTGTGATCTATAGATCACATAGTCAAGGAATATTTGTGACGGATAGATCACCTTTTCTGCGGCTCAAAGAAGAGCGCAAGCGCCTGAAGCTGACTCAAGCTGCTGCTGGAGCAGTTGCGGGCGTGACAAGAGAGACTTGGAGTCGATACGAGGCTGGTGCGGTTGCACCCGGCATGGAGGCGCTTGAGGCTTTTGCTCTCGCGGGTGCAGACGTTCAGTACGTACTGACAGGGCTGCGCGGATCGCTTCCGCCGTCAACCAGGGAGCGGCTGTTTCTAGATCAATTTCGCCGCAGCCCTGAAGAGCGACAAGATGAGGCGCTGCGCGTTCTTCTGGGGGCGCAAGCTCCTACCAGCGCACAACATACATTTCAAAGTGTTGGCCAATACATTCATGGATCGGTAAACCAGTCGGGTCTGACCCTCAACGTTGGTGGCAAAGGGAAGAAGTGACATGGTGCAAAACTTCCAAGGAGGAGTCGGTCAAGCAGCCGAAGGGGATATTAATAATTACGGAATCAATATCAGCCTCGCGGATGCCGACAAAGCTGAAACCCGTGGGTTGGTCACGGCTCAACGTAAAGAGCTGCATGAACTGCGCGCTAAATGCGAAGAGCTTGGTGATGACCCTAGGGATGTATGGCGTACGGTGCACGCCCATTTAGGTGTCACGTCGATCAATGAGATTACAGCCGATCAATTCTCGGAAGCGCGAGAGGTCATGCGACAAAGGCTTGAGTATCTTAGAGAAGGTGCAGACAAGCGCAGGCTTGTTGGAAAGGTACTTAGGGCCGTCGCCGAAAAGGACGCAAAAGCAGAAATGAATACGTTCTGCGATCTCTCATTTGGCCGGACCCAACTTAAAGATCTTGAGAAGGCTCAGCTTCAAAAAACACTTGAGTATGTGCTTGAGTTCAAGGCGGTTGTTGCTTCGGCAAGTGAGCCCGCCGAGCTGACATTTCAGAGTTTTGTTTTATTGTATAAGAAGAATGCTGCCGGGATTTTTGCTCTCGGAATCTTGATTGGTGCGGTGCTTTTTTAGGTGGGTGGAGTAATGAAAACAAAGGTTTCAGGTTTCCTGGTTGTCGTGCTTCTGGCTCTTTCAGGTTGTGGTGCTGAGTCAGGCCCTCCTGAGTTTAAGGTCCTTACCAGCGACGCGGTCGTGACGAATGCTCTGCCGGCCATTCGAAAAGTTTGTCCAGGTTTGGATAAGTACTCAGCGCAATTCAGCAACGTACGAGTTGAGCAGCAATTTCGTACTGCCATCCTTTTCGAAGTTTCTAACTCAAGCAAAATCCCAGATGCTTATAAAGCCGGTGGACATACATGCTTTGTAGAGATTGATGATGAGGGCAAAAATATTTTTATCGAAAAAATGGCATGCAAGTCGATTTGCCAAGATCAAACAACGACTGCTGACGGGCAATTGAAACTCTCACTGGCGGAGTGACTGCGAGCAGCATGCGGTATTCACGCTGACATCAAATCTCTTTAAACCCGATTAAAAGCCTTCCTGACACACGCCGCCCATCATGGCGGCGTGTGTATTTCTGGCGCCTGAAACCTGTGGCGCCATTACAGGAGGCGTCCCGTGCGACCCGAATTCCCTCGCGGCATCCGCAATTTCAACCCCGGCAATATCCGCCACACCAAAGGTGTGCGCTGGCAAGGCATGGCCGACGCTCAAGGCGATAGTGAGTTCGTCCAATTCACGGCTCCACGTTGGGGCATCCGAGCCATTGCTCGAATCCTAATCACCTATCAAGACAAGCGCCTGGCCCCTGATGGCAGCCGCATCGACACCGTGCGCGAGATCATCGAACGCTGGGCGCCGCCGTCCGAAAACAATACCAACGCCTACACCGCCAGCGTGGCCCGCGCCTTGGGGATCGGCCCGGATGTAGGCTTGGATGTCTACGACTTCGATGTCATGCGCACGCTGGTGTTGGCGATCATTCGCCACGAAAACGGCCCAGGCCCGCTGCCAGGTGGTCAATGGTACGGCGAGTCGATCATTGCCGAGGGGTTGACGCTTGCAGGCATCGAGCGCGGGGCCAAACACGGCGCCAAGCAGGCCGATACCGACTGGAGGCCAGCATGAAGGGAGTCAAGCCCATCTGCGACTGGCGCTGCTGCTACCGGCTCTACAGCGTGCAGATCACCGTCTTCATCGCGTTCCTTGGCCTCGCTCAGTTGGAGTTGCTGCCGATGTGGCAGGGCCAGCTCTCGCCCCGCGCTTACGCGGCGCTGAACAGTGGTCTTGCAGTGGTTCTATTTTTTGCCCGCTTGATCAAACAACCGCCTGACCAGGGGAAGCCGCTATGAGGCTCAACGTCTTCGGTCGGTTGTTTTCCGCGCTGCTGGCCGGGTTTACCTGGGGGAATCGTTGGGCATCTCCTTGTTCCGCTGCCGGTACTTGGATCGGAGCGGCAGTGGTGCCTCCCTATCGACATGGCAAAACAGGTATCGCCGCAGCGAAGCGTCGTTCACGTAAATCACGTAACCGCCAGAGGCATTCCCGTGGGCGCGCTTGAGCAAATGGTCTGGCCGTTGACTGCACGCCTGGCAGCGGTCGGGTTCGCCTGCGCGCTCAGCGCTGCAGCAGCCGGTTCAATCGCTTACGGCTTCGGCTTTCGGTATGCCGAGTCGGTGGGCGCAGCTGCTCTGGCAGATCTCAAGTCACAGCACTCCGAACAAGCTCGGATCGCTGAAAGCGCTAACCGCCTACAACTGCTCCAACAGGTCGCTAGGGCCAGCGAAAGCGAGTCTCTGCTGTTCAACCTGATGGACCAGTACGCCAAACAAAAACAGCTGCTCCAGGAGCGCATCCCTAATGTCACGACCCAATACCGGCCTGCGCCTGGCGCAGTTGCTCAGCCTATCCCTCGTTGCGTGTTCACTGCTGGCTGGCTGCGCGACTTCAACACCGCCCTCGGTGTGCCCGCCCCAGGATCAAGCACCACTGCCACCCAACTTGCGCAAGCGCCCTGGGCCACCCCCGGCACTGACGCCGAACTATTGGAAAGCGGCGTCACTCCCGCAGACATTCTCGCCTACGCCCAGGACTACGGCCTGTGGGTTCGTAACAACCTCGCCCAACTCAACGGTTTGCTGGATCTACAGGAAAAGGACTGATGCCCTATGGATGTAGCCGAACACGCTACAGAGCAAGACGACGATGAGTCGGCAGCACGTATCTACAGCCACGGCCTGCAGCGGCGATCTGGTATTTCAGCCTACCGCTGCGAGGCTTGCGGCGATGCGATCCCCGAGGACCGCCGCCAAAACGAACCGGGTACCGAACACTGCAGCGACTGTGAAGGCGCTTTACAACACATGAACAGACGGGGTTTTCGATGAACCTGAACGAACTCAACTTTGGCTTCCAGACCGTGCAGTGGCTGATTTTGACGGTACTTGGCATCTACACCTGGATGACCAAGCGCCAGGCGGCAAGCGGTCAGGAACTTTTGGATTTGCGAGTCCGTATTGTTGCCCTGGAGGAGCAAATTCGACACCTGCCTGACCAAGCAGCGTTCACCAATTTACTGGGTGATATGAAAGCCATGCGGGCCGAAGTGTCAGGGGTCAAGGATGCACTTGCCCCTTTAGCCCGCTCGCTAGACCGGATCAATGATTACTTGTTGCGAGAAAAAACATGACTCAATTCGCCGCCTTTCTACGAGAAGACTATCGTCTGGTCATCCTGCGCTTGCTGGCCGAGACCACCGGCTACCGTGCCAATAGCTCTGTGCTGACCATGGCCCTGGACAGCTTCGGCCACACGCTAAGCCGTGACCAGGTCAAAACCGAAATGCAATGGCTGGCCGAGCAAGGCGCCCTGTCGCTTGCCGATGTTGGCCCGGTGCTAGTGGCGACTCTCACCGAGCGCGGGCAGGACATCGCTGCAGGCCGTGCCCGCGTCCCAGGTATTAAAAGGCCGGGGGCGTAACCATGGCGGGCAAATCATCCGTCAGCCGCCTGCCGCCAGTGGTCAAGGCTTACCTCCAGAAGCTTCTGCGTGAAGACCGCATGACCCTGGATGAGATGATCGCCGATATCCAAGCGCGGTTTCCCAATGAGAAGGTGCCCAGCCGAAGCGCGCTGGGCCGTTTCAAGGTGGGCTTTGAGCAACTGACTGAAAAAACCCGACAACACCGGGAGCAAGCTGAAGCTTTCGTCGGCGCGTTTGGCGAAGACTCTAGCGATAAAACTGGGGCATTGCTGGTTGAGGCCATTTCTACCTTGGCCTATCAGGCCGCCATGGGCGCGCATGAAAAGGATGAGGTCACCACCAAAGAGGTGGCTGATCTGGCGCGTGCAGCGAAAAACACCATGCAGGCCCGCACCTTGAGCATGAAAGAACGCCAAGCCGCTGAACAGGCGGGGCGTGACCGTTTGATTCGCGAGCAGTCCGCTGAATTGGATAAGGCCGTCAAGGCCAAGGGGTTGTCCGAAGAACAAGCTCTGTACTGGCGCCAGAACTTCTTGGGCGTGAAGCAATGAAACCATCGTCCAGCACCGTCCGTGTCATCGAGTGGGACGAGCTACCGCCCAGCGTTCGCCAGATTCCCGAGGGATACAACCCGATTGCCGAAGGCATCCTGATGGCTCACCAGGTGGACTGGTTGAAGATTCAGGCGCAAATAAAACTTTGCGAAAAGGGCCGCCGCACGGGCATCACATTTGCTGAAGCACTGGACTCGGTCATCACCGCCGCTTCTCAGAAATCCGCAGGCGGCATGGATTGCTTTTACATTGGCGATACCAAGGAAAAGGGTCTGGAGTTCATTGGCTACTGTGCCAAATTCAGCCGGGTGATGGCCGAGGCTCAAGCCTCGGGCGTCAGCGAGATTGAAGAGTTCCTGTTTCAAGATCAGGACGAATCGGGCAATACACGTCAGATCAATGCTTACCGAATACGTTACGCCTCGGGCTTTAAAATCGTTGCACTGTCGAGCAACCCGGCCAGCGTTCGTGGCCTGCAGGGCAAGGTCATCATCGACGAAGCCGCGTTCCACCGTAACGTATCCGCCGTGCTCGATGCCGCTATAGCCTTGCTGATTTGGGGCGGTCGCATCGTGATCATCAGTACTCACAACGGCAAATCCAACCCCTTTAACCAGATGGTCAATGACATCCGGGATGAGCGTTATGGCGACAGCGCCGAGGTGTACACGGCAACGTTTGACGATGCCGTCGCCAATGGGTTGTATGAGCGTGTTTGCTTCATGGCGGGCGAGCCTCCGACCGCTGAAGGTAAGGAAACTTGGTACAAGAAAATCCGCAATGCCTATGGTCCGCGTAAGGCGCAGATGCGCGAGGAGTTGGATGCAATCCCCCGCGATGGCAATGGCGTGTCCATTCCTGGCGTGTGGGTTGACGAGGCCATGCGTCCTGGCCGCGAAGTACTCCGACTGGCTCTGGATGCAGACTTTGTCCACCAGGCGCTGTATCGCCGCGAAGCTTATGTAAACGACTGGATTGACCGCGAACTGGCGCCAGTAATGTCAGAGCTTGATCCTGAACTTCGCCACTTCCTAGGTATGGACTACGCGCGGCACCGCGACTTTTCCATCATCTGCCCGATGTCGGTTGACATGTCTCGGCACCGTGATGTGCCGTTCGTGATGGAGATGCACAAGGTTCCGACCCGCCAGCAACAGCAAATTCTGTTTTACATCCTGCGTGGCCTGCCGCGCTTTGTCGGCGCCGCACTGGACGCCACCGGCAGCGGCGAAACCCTCGCCGAGGACACTGCCGACGAGTTCGGCCACAACCGTATTCACCAGGTGAAGATCACCCGCGCCTGGTACGGCGCCTGGATGCCCAAGTTCGTGCAGTTGTATGAAGACGGCGCCATCACCATGCCGAAGGACGACAACCTGCACCAGGACGTGCGCGCCATCGAAACCGTGGAGGGCATTCCGATGATCGTCAAAGCCCGTTCACAAGACCTTAAAGACCCGGACCTGTACCGCCACGGTGACTTCGCTGGGGCCGGTGCGCTGGCTAACTTCGCCACGTTGGAAGTCGCATCAGGGCCGGTCGCTGCCAAATCACGCCGCCCTCGCCAGGGCCGACGAATTACCCAGGGGTACGCATGAACAACACAGGCCTGTGGGTCAGCCCCACCGAGTTCGTCAATTTCGCCGATGCCAAGCGCGACAAGCTGCTCGGTCGGCACATCGCTACCCGCGACCGCTCCAGTGGCGGCGCCTTTGGTAGCGCCAATCTGCCCAACCCTGACCCGATCCTCAAGGCCCAGGGTAAGGACATCACGGTCTACCGCGACCTGCGCAGCTCCGCACTGGTCGGCGGGAACATCCGTCGCCGCAAGGCGTCGGTGCTAGCCCTGGAACGCGGTATCAAGCGTGGTAACGCGCCTGTCAAGGTTGAGCGCTTTGTCCGCGACTGGATGCTCGATCTGGACCTTGACCGCATCATTCGCGAGCTGCTCGATGCGCCGCTGTTTGGGTACCAGCCTGTCGAGTTGATGTGGCAACCCGTTGGCGGCTACCTGATGCCCTCTGATCTACTCGGCAAGCCCGCCGAGTGGTTCTTCTATGACAAAGAAAACCAGCTGCGCTTTCGCTCTCAGGACGGTGGCCAGGAAGGCGAACTGTGCGACCCGCAGCGCTTCATCGTGGCGCGCCAGGATGCAACCTACGCCAACCCCTACGGCTTTCCCGATCTCAGTATGTGCTTCTGGCCCGCCATGTTCATGAAGGGCGGCTTGAAGTTTTGGGTGCAGTTCACCGAGAAATACGGCAGTCCTTGGGTTATAGGTAAACACCCTCGTGGCGCCACTGATGCCGAGACCGACTTGCTGCTCGATAGCCTGGAGGCCATGGTCCAGGACGCCGTAGCTGCGATCCCTGACGACTCCAGCATCGAAATCAAGGAAGCGTCCGGCAAAGCGGGCAGCGCCACGGTTTATCGTGAACTGCTGGAGTACTGCCGCAGCGAAATCAACGTAGCCATGCTCGGGCAAAACCAGACCACTGAAAAGGAAAGCAACCGCGCAAGTGCAGAAGCCGGTGCCGAGGTCACCAAAGACATTCGTGATGGTGACGCCGGGATCGTGGCCACAGCCATCAACGCAGTGATCCGCCGCATCGTCGATATCAACTTTGGCGAACATGTTGTGGCCCCCGTGTACGAGCTGTGGGAACAGGAGGAGATTGATAAGGTCCTGGCCGAGCGGGACAAAAGCCTCAGTGAATCGGGAGTCAAGTTCACGCCGCAATACTTCAAGCGCACCTATAACCTGCAGGACGGGGACATTGTCGAAACCGCACCGGCTGATACCGGCCCTGCTTTTTCGGAGCCGACCTTCAAGCCAATCCTCGACCAGCTGGCGCTCGACCAGGCTATTAATCGCCTGCCCGCCGAGCTGCTCCAGGAACAGGGTGAAAAGCTCGTAGCGCCAGTATTGGAAGCCCTGCAACGCGGTCGCTCTGATAGTGAAGCGCTCGGCCTCCTGGCTGAAATTTACCCTCACATGGATGACCAGTCGCTGCAGCAGAACCTTGCCCGCTTGTTGTTCATCGCCGACACCTGGGGCCGCCTGAGCGTCAACGCGGATCGGGAGGACTGACGTGTCCAACGCAAAAGCACCTAACCCTGTCGACCTCAAGGGTATTTTTGGACTGGAGCCCGAGCAGGCCGTCGCTTACCTAAAATCCAAGGGCTACGCAATCACCTGGAACTGGCAGGACATGCTTGACCAGGCGCACGACCAGGCGTTTACCGTGGCTAAGGCCATGCGCCTCGATCTGCTGTCTGACATTCGCGGTGCCCTGGAGACGGCGTTGCAGGATGGACAAACCCTCAAGCAGTTCATCACGGCGCTGCAGCCGACCTTGGAGTCTCAAGGCTGGTGGGGCAAGCAGGTCATCGTTGACAGCCAGGGCGAGGGTGAACTGGTCCAGTTGGGCAGCCCGCGTCGGCTGAAGACCATCTACCAGACCAACCTGCAGAGCGCTTACATGGCCGGTCGCAAGGCCACTATGGAAGAAACCACTGATACCCATCCGTACTGGATGTACGTGGCTATCCTGGACGGCAAAACACGGCCCAGCCATCGCGCCTTACATGGTCAGGTCTTTCGTCACGATGACCCGATCTGGTCGGCGATCTTTCCACCTAACGGTTTCAACTGCCGTTGCCGCGTTGTTGCGCTGACCGAGGCAGCAGTCAAACGCCGGGGGCTTAAGATCGTTTCAAGCGAAGGCCGCATGTTCACCGAAACGGTCGAAACAGGCGTGGATAAGCGTACGGGCGAGATTCGTACTGCAGAGGTCACCGGCTTGCGTACCACGGATAAGGTGGGCAAGCCCGTAACGTTCCGAACAGATCCGGGGTTCAACCACGCACCAGGTACTGGCCTGGCCGACATGTTGAAGCGTAAACAAACAGCGGCATAAGGGGTTTGACATGATCACAGTAGAGCTGGATCACCAGCGCCTGCAGGACGTTTTGCGCCGGGTGGAGTGGGCGGTGGGTGATGTTGCGCCACTGATGCGTAGTATCGCCGCCGAGATGCTCAGCCAGACTGAGGAGAACTTTGCCGAGGAGGGTCGGCCCGATTGGGCGGATCTTTCAGACACAACCACAGAGCGCCGGGCGAAGAAAGGTAACTGGCCTGGCCAGATATTGCAGGTCAGCGCCGCAGGGCTGGCAGCATCCATCAGCAGCCGTGCCGATGACAGCAGCGCACTGGTCGGCAGTAACAAGCCATATGCCGCAATGATGCACTTCGGCGGTGACAAGTCGGAATTTCCACATCTATGGGGCGACATTCCAGGCCGTCCGTTCCTTCCTATGGACACCGAGGGCCAGCTGCAGCCCGAAGCGGAAGAGTCGATCCTGGAATTGGCGATGCATCACATCGAAAAGGCAGCTCGCCTGTAACGCCCTCAGAGGCGCCTGGGCAGCAATGCGGCTGCGGTTCATCGCACTATAGGGTTGAACAACGTTGTAAACGCTTTATAAAGCCGATCTGCCTTACTCTTTACCAGCGGCGCGAGTGCTGAATGCACCACCGCCGTTCTGGCACTCATCTGAAACTCTTTAAACTCGATTAAAAGCCTTGGGCCGATCACAAGCCCAATCTGTGCGCATCACCTTCAACGGCAGCGTACAGCCCCATGAAACCCATTCACATCTTCAAGTCAGGTCAGCACACCGCAATGGGCGGCGGAAGTTTCGACTTCAGCGAGTCAGACCTCGCCGCCACGGTGAAAGCATACGACCCGACACTGCATGAAGCCCCACTGGTTATCGGCCATCCAAAACATGACGCCCCGGCTGGCGGTTGGGTCAAGTCCTTGTCTCTCGCAGATCACGGCCTAGTCGCCGAGCCTCAGCAAGTGGACGCCGATTTTGCCGAGCTGGTTGCCAAGGGCAAATTCAAGAAAATCTCCGCGTCCTTCTACCAGCCTGATGCCGCCAACAATCCAGTCCCTGGCGTGTACTACCTACGACATGTCGGCTTTCTTGGCGCCCAGCCGCCAGCCGTCAAAGGTCTGCGCCCCGTCGACCTGGCAGAAGGCGAAGAAGGCGTCCTTGAATTTGGCGATTTGGGCGACAGCGTCTCCGCAGGCATTTTTCGCAAATTGCGCGAGTGGCTGATCAGCCAGTTTGGGCAAGCCGTGGCCGACCAGGTCGTGCCCAACTGGGAAGTCGAAACCCTCCTGGCTGATTCGCTCCGCGATGACGGGCCAGCCGCATTCAGCGATCCCGCGCCCAAACCAACCATCGAGGCAACCCTTGTGACTGAAGACGAAAAAAACGCCATTACCACTGAAAACGCTCAGCTCAAAGCCAGGCTCGCCAAGCGTGAAAAGGCAGATATCGAAGCGGCACAAACCGCCTTGCATGCAAAAAACGTCGAGTACGCCGAGCAGCTAGTCGCTGCGGGCATGAAGCCCGTTCATGTACCCGCCATCGTCGCCGTACTGGATTACGCCGAGGGCGGCGTAAAACCACTGGAGTTCGGTGAAGACGACGAGCGCGAGCCTTTGGCCGATGGCTTGAAGAAGGTGTTCAACACCTTGACTGGCTCGGTCAGTTTCAGCGAACAGGCGTCCAAGGAACGGGCTGGCAAGACAACCAAACAATCTCAAAACCCGTTGCTGGCTGATGCCGAAGCCCGCACTCAGAAATAGGAGGTTCCATGGCTAATTTTTCACAACCTAAAAATTTGGGTGACGTGCTGCTGGTTGAGGTCAGCGAGGGCTGGACCAAGCAGAAAGGCACCTTGCTTGCTGGCTCCAAATATTTGCTGGGCCAGGTGCTGGCTAAGGTGGCGGGCAAGTACCAGGTACTCGATCCAGCCGGAGCGGCGGCTGCCAAAAAAGCGGTCGCTGTGCTGGCTGAAGACGTGGATGCCACCGACGGCGACCGCCCTGGCTTGGTGATCGCTCGCGGCGCCGTTGTTGATCCAAATGAATTGGTGTGGCCTGCCGGTTTCACCGATGCCCCCAAAGCAACCGCCCTGGACGAACTCGATGCCCTTGGCATTGTTGCCCGTGCGGCCCTCTGACTAGGAGTACTCCATGAATTTGCAAGACATGTTCAGCATTGCCAACCTGACGGCAGCCGTAAACAAGCTACCCGCTATTCCTGGCAAGGTCGGCGCGATGGGGCTGTTTGACGAAAAAGGTGTCACCAGCACCAGCGTGGTTATTGACGAGCGCGAGGGTCGCCTGGTTTTGGTACCCAACACTTCGCGTAACGATGATCCAGCGCCGGTCAAAGGCAGTAAGCGTTCGCGTAAAACCTTTGAAACCTTGCACTTGCCCGTCAGCCGATCTCTTCTACCAAACCAGCTCCAGGGCATTGCGGCCTTTGGACAGGAAAACTCAGCGGCACCGGTAGCCACCATCATCAACGACAACCTGCAGGAGTTGAAAAACAGCATCGAAGCCACCCGCGAATTCCAGCGCGTTGGTGCCTTGCGCGGCAAATTGCTGGACTCTGACGGTGCTGTTATCACCGACCTCTATAACGAGTTCGGGGTGGAGCAAAAGAAAATCAACGTCAACCTCGGCAGTGCTACCACCAACGTTCGCAAGGCGTGCCTGGACGCCAAACGCCATTCCGAATCCAAGCTCGGCGGTGTAATGGTCACAGGGTTTCGCAGCCTCTGCGGGCCGGGTTGGCTGGACGCTTTCGTCGAGCACGAAAAAGTTAAGGCGGCATTTGCCAACTATCAAGAGGCGCAGGACCGTCTGGGTGGCGACGTGCGTTCGGGCTTCACCTTCGGGGGCATCGAGTTTATCGAGTACGACGTGACTGTCAGTGCTCAGCGCTTTATCCCCCTGGATGTGGCCCAGGTGTTCCCTGTCGCCAAGGGCGTGTTCCGCATGTTCAACGCCCCGGCCAACTACAACGAAACGGTCAACACCCTGGGCCTGCCGTTTTACAGCAAGGCTGAGGCACGTAGCTTGGGTAAAGGCTGGAAGTTGGAGGCTCAGAGCAACCCATTGGCCTTGTGCTTGCTCCCTGAAGCCCTGGTCGAATTGAAGATAGGTTGACCCATGCGCTACTGCACCCGCGCCGATATCGGCAACGCCATCCCCGAAATAACGTTGATCCAGCTTTCCAATGATGACCCGGCTGCAGAGCAGCCGAACGAAAACGTCATTGGTGACGGCGTGCGCCAGGCTGAAGAGTTGGTGGATGGTTATCTGCGCGGGCGTTACAACCTGCCGCTGGACCCGGTGCCCACCGTTTTGCGCGATGCGGTGGTGTATTTGGCGCGGCACTGGCTCTATCAGCGCCGTCCGGAAGGGGCGATGCCGGACCCGGTCAAGGACAGCCGCAAGGACACCATCAAGCTGCTGGAAAGCATCCGCGATGGTGTGGTCACCCTGGGCATGCCAACCGGCCAGGCGGCACCAGAGCCTGGTGAAATCAAAGTCCGTGCCCGCCGCTCGCAGTTCACGGCTGATCAATGGGAGCGCTACTGATGAGCCAGCCCAAGGCAAAGACCCAAACCGAGCAGTTGCTGGATGCCTTTATCGCTCGGTTAAAAAAGGACTTTGGCCGGGAGCTGTCCGTTGAGCTGTTTCCTGAAAACCCCGCGCTATACCGACTCAACCATACGGTGGGCGCCATTCTGGTGGCTTACGGCAAGTCGACGTTTGGTGCATCAGAAGCCACTGACGCGGTATTCCAAGCCCGCAGCATGAGCTTTCAACTGACCCTGGTGTTTCGCCAGCTTCACGGTTCCGGCGGTGCGATCAGTTTTCTGGATCGGATTCGTGAATGCTTGACCGGCTGGAAACCACCGCATTGCGATATGGCATGCAGGCCATCCGCCGAACATTACATCGGCCAGGTGCAGGGGCTTTGGCAGTACGGGGTGACCATCGCTACTCGCGCCACACAGCTACAAACCATGGGTCCCGAAGACGGCCCGCTATTGAAAGACACCCGCTTTGAGGAACACCCATGAAACTGACCCGATACCTCTACACCGGCCCGCAGAGTTGCGCCTCGCTACGTGTGGGTGAAGAGCGCGAGCTGCTCGATGTGCAACTTCTGCCTGGAGGTGACGTCGAGCTTCCGGCTGATCACGAATACACCGTGGTGCTGCTGGCATTGAAGCACCTGGTGCTTTTGCCCGAGACGTCCGTAGTTCCCACTCCACCGGCTGAGCCTGTAGCCGTCGTCGAGAAGAAAGGAGCCAAACAAAATGGCAGCTAACTATTTGCATGGCATCGAGACCATCGAAGTCGAACGCGGCCCTCGGGCTATCCGTGTGGTCAAGTCAGCGGTCATTGCGTTGGTCGGCACCGCGCCTATTGGACCGGTCAACGAGCTGACACTGTCGCAAACCGAAGTGGACGACGCCAAGTTCGGCCCAGATCTGGAAGGTTTCAGCATCGCTGAGGCACTGGCGGGCATTCATGCCTTCGGCGCCGGGACCGTGTTGGTGGTCAATGTGCTGGACCCGGCAGTCCACCGCAGTAATATCGTCGGGCAGGCTCGCCAGTTCGGTGACAACGACCTGCTGCAACTGCAGCACGGTGCCTTGCAAGTCCTTGCGTTGAAGTCTGAGGACGGTACCAACACTTATGTAGCGGACACCGACTATTCAGTGAACCTGCTGACCGGTCGTGTCACGCGTAAACCTTCGGGCGGTATTCCTGCCGCTGCCAAGGTGAAGGCGGACTACACCCACACAGATCCGAGTAAAGTCACCCCAGCCGATATTATCGGCGCCGTCACCGTGGCCGGTCGCCGTACAGGCTTGAAGGCGTTTCCAGACAGCTACAACCTGTTCGGGTTCTTCCCCAAGGTTTTCATTGCGCCAGGCTTTAGCACCTTGAACAGCGTGAGTGTCGAACTGATTGCGTCGGCGACCCAGTTGAGCGGCGTTGCTTACATCGACGCCCCCATCGGCGCCACAGTGCAACAGGTAATTGCTGGCCGGGGCCCACTCGGCACCATCAACTTCAACACCAGCAGTGACCGGGTACGTCTGTGCTACCCACATGTGAAGATCTACGACGCACGCACCAACGGCGAGCGCCTGCAGCCGCTGTCGGTCCGCGCGGCGGGCCTGCGGGCCAAGGTCGATAACGACAGTGGCTACTGGTGGTCCAGCTCCAACCAGGAACTAGTGGGCGTCATCGGCCTGGAGCGGCCATTGACGGCGCGGGTCGATGATCCCAACAGCGAGGTCAATCTGCTCAACGAAAACGGTATCACCACCGTGTTCAATTCGTTCGGCACGGGCTTGCGTCTGTGGGGCAACCGCACCGCCGCCTGGCCGACCGTGACCCACATGCGCAACTTCGAGAACGTGCGCCGGACCAAAGACGTGGTCGACGAATCGATTCGTTACAGCTCGCTGCAATTCGTTGACATGCCAATCACCAACTCGCTGATCGACAGCATCACGGAAAGCGTGAACCAATTCATGCGTAAGCTGATTGGCGACGAGGCGCTGCTCGGTGGTGAGTGCTGGTATGACCCTGCACGCAACCCGCAGACCGAGATCGAGGCCGGACATTTGCTGTTCAGCTACAAACTGACGGTGCCTCTTCCATTTGAACGCGGCACCTTTGAAACCGAAATCACCGGGGAATACCTGGTCAACCTGGGAGCCGCATAAATGGCCGGTTTTAGCGCACATCGGATCGCCAACGCGTCGGTCTACCTGGATGGAAATAGTTTCTTTGGTCGCTGCGAGGAGATTGATCTTGGCTCTGTGAAAACAGTGATGTCGGATTTCCAAGGGCTGGGCTTGGTAGGTCTTATCGAACTGCCAGATGGCATCGACAAGCTGGAAGGCAAGATCGTTTGGAACAGCCTCTATTATGACGCAGCTAAGAAGCTAGCTACTCCGATGAAGAGCGTGCAGTTGCAATGCCGTTCAAGCGTTCAGGTGGTCAACAGCTCGGGCCTGGTCGACGAGATCCCGCTGGTCACCATGATGACGGTGACCTTCAAGGAATACGCCCTGGGCAACTACAAACCGCGTGATCCAAGCAAGTTCGAATCGCCATTTTCGGCCACGTACGTACGGCAGATACTTGATGGCGAAGAGATCATGCTGCTCGACTATCTGTCCAATATCTTCAAGGTTGGCGGTGTAGATCAGTTGTCCAAATACCGTAAAAATATAGGACAAGCTTGAGTTAACTTCCCGCTAGCTCACTTGCCGTTGTGACAGCCAGCGCGACACCTCGTTTCAGTACACTGGTTGTTAGGTCTCTGATCTGATCAGCAAAGCCGCCTTTAGTCGCTGCAATGAGCTGCTGTCCTAGCGTTTCGGAGTTCTCAAGGCTTTTAGGCGTAGCCTTGAGAACCTCCAGACCTTTTGCGGTGAGGGTCACGTCGATGAACCCAGTTGAGCTCGATATGAGTATGTCTATATAGCCAGCCTTGGCTAACCACTTTGCTGAGTGGACGAAGAAATCCACGGTTTCACGTTCAATCTCAGTCAAGTCTTGGGCACCACCGTACCCTTCCTCAGTTACCGGATCGAATACCCTTTTCTGCATCGTGACGCCTGCAATCTCAGGTTCAAGGCGGGTTGGAACTGGAAAGTGCTGATAAAGATGAGCAAAAATCTTCCCGGTTATTTCGTCAAACCGCTCTATATTCGACTCTGACATATTCGGCCTCGGCTACTTCTTTTTAGAAAGACTATTGATGTAAGACCGTATATGCGGCCGCGCTGCCGCTATCGGGTCCAGCCCTCGTAGCTCTGTGGTTCGTTGATCCCCATTGGGGAGAAAAACGGTCAACGTGTCTCCCTCCACTATGAAGGTTGCCGTGCATTCAATGCCGTTATGCTCAAGCGTGATTTCTTCTTCCATTTTGACCTCCCAGTCTGCTCATCAAAAATTTTCTCTTTAAACTCGATTAAAAGCCAGCGCTCCGACCAGACGCGATACTCAAGGCTCTCATAGAGCAACCGATCACTCGATCAACCTGGAGTATCAAACGTGGCCGACCAAGTCAGTCTCACCCTCAAGTTCCCCTTCAAATCAGGCACAGGTGACCAGCTCAAATCCCTGCCTATCAAACGTCTCAAGCGCAAAGACATCAGCGCAGCCCAGGCAGTAGCCAAGGACGAAGGCGCCATGGAAGACATGCTATGCGCCAAGATGCTCGGCATCACCCTGGAAGATCTGCTGGAATTCGATATTGCTGACTCTAAGTCAGCCACTGAGGTGTTGCGGGAAATGTCCCACGGACGAGACCTTGCTGCATTCCTGGGACGAAGCGCTGCTACTGGTACTGAGGATGCAGCCGTCTGAAATCGACGAGCTGGAGATGGAGCGGTACTGGTTTTGGGTCGATGTATGTCAGCGAGAGATTAACCGCCGGATCGAATTTTCCGAGCAGATGAACCGCTGATCAAAGTCACCAAGCCAACTACCACTCCCGCTAGCAATGCGCCGCCCGCTGCGATAGGGGCGGCTACCAGCGCCAGCAACGGCAGGCCCAGGCAGAACATCAGCACCGCAGCCCACAATGGCAGGTTTGCCAGGCAAAGCCAGGCAAGCCAGATCACACCGACGCCGATGGCCAGTGCATATAGGGTTTTGGCGGTGAGCAGAGCGGCTTTTTCAAACATGCTTGCAGCGTAGCAAATTATGGCTAATGAAGTCCTGGTCGGATTAAAGATCGGTGCCGTGGTATCCGGTAGCCTGCATGCCGCGTTTGGCTCGGCGAAGTCGACCGTGCAGCAGTTGGGCCGCGCTACCGATGGCTTGACTACCAAGCAGAAGCTGATGGGGGCGGAGCTGGCGGCTTCTATTGCCCGAGGCGGTACCGGCGTTGAACGCCTGCGCCGTCAGTACGACCAGGTCGGTCGTACCATTGAACAGCTCAAGACCAAGCAAGAACGCCTCAATACCAGCATTGCCCGTGGTGAAACGCTGAAAAACAAGCGTGGTGATCTGCGTGGGCAAGCGGTGGAAACTATCGGTACTGGCGTGGCCCTGGGCGCGCCAGTGGTGCAGTCGGTGCGCACGGCCATCGAATTCCAGGACCAAACCCGCGACATATCTATTACCGGTGGCTTTGACGAGGCTGAGGAACAACGCCTAAGTAATGTGATGCGCGGCGCCGCTCTGAGGTGGAACCAAACTCAAACCGAAGTTGCCAAGGGTACGGGCGTCCTGATTGCAGGAGGTATCTCAAGCGCAAAAGAGCTTGCTGCGTACGCGCCAGTAATGGCCAAAACCGCTACCGCAACCCGAGCCAGCATGGACGATCTTGGGGCTGTCGCTATCGCACTGAACGATAACCTGGGTATCGGCGCCGCTGGGTTAGAGCGTGCAATGAATATCCTTGCCTATGCAGGCAAGCGAGGCCAATTCGAACTGGCAGACATGGCTAAATGGCTGCCGCAGCTCACGCCGCAATTTGCTGCGCTGGGTGTTACAGGCGAGCGTGCGGTCGCAGAAATTGGCGCATCGTTGCAAATCGCACGTAAAGGCGCCGGAAGTAACGATGAGGCTGCCAACAACTACAAGAACTTCCTTTCTAAATTGACCGCTCCTGACACTTTGAAGTCATTCAGCGACGCGGGCATTGATCTTAAAACATCAATGACTAACTTGATCAGCTCAGGGCTTACTCCCACGCAAGCCATGCTGGACATCATCACAAAATACATGGGCACTAAAAGCCCAAAAGCAGCATCCGAATTTCAAAAGGCGATGTCGCTCAAAGATCAATCAGAGCGAGAGACAGCACTAAATCGCATCAACGAAGCTTATAAGCTCGGAGAACTGTTCCGGGATATGCAGGTATTGTCATATCTCCGACCAGCGCTCGCGAACCGGTCGGAACAAGCAGACATCCAAAAAGGAGGAATGGGGTCTGCTGACCAGGGCGTGCTTGAACAGGACTGGAAAAAGCGTATGGGTAGCCCCAAAGAGGAGCTGAAGCGCCTGGGAGTGAACCTATCAGACATTGGCATCTCGCTGGGAAGCGCCCTTATACCTGCACTGGTGGACGTGACCCAGGCACTTGTACCTGTGATGGCTTCGTTCTCAACATGGGCCAGTGAAAACCCCACCATCATCAAAGGCGTTGTCGGTCTCGTCGGCGGCCTGCTCGCGGGCAAGCTTGCCTTCATCGGCCTGGCCTACGGCGCTAATCTGGTTATGTCGCCGTTCGTGGCAATGTCCACCACCATCACTACCGTATCGGCCAAATGGACGTTGTTGCGTGGTATGTGGCAGGTGGGCAAGTTTGCCCCTCTGGTCAGCGGCCTGTCCCGTGTTGGCGCGGGTTTGCTCACTGTGGCCAAGTACAGCGGGTTGTTCTTGCGCGGGGTCACTATGGCATTGGGCGCGCCGTTGCTGATGGCGGCCCGAGGTGGGTTGTTCCTGGGCAAAATCCTCGGCGGCACTTTGCTGTTCGGGCTCAAGCTTGCCGGACAGGCAGTCCTCTGGCTGGGCAGAGCCTTACTGATGAACCCCATCGGTTTGTTGATCACAGGTATTGCCTTGGGCGCGTATCTGATCTACCGCTACTGGGAACCCATCAAGGGCTTCTTCAGCGGCTTATGGACAGAGGTCAAGGCGGGCTTCAATGGCGGGCTGTCTGGTATCACCGGATTGATTCTTAACTTTTCACCGCTAGGGCTGTTCTACCGCGCCTTCGCTGGAGTAATGAGCTATTTCGGAGTGGAGCTGCCCGGTAAATTCAGTGAGTTCGGCGGGATGCTGGTGACGGGGCTGATTAGCGGCATCAGCAACATGGCCAGCTCGCTGAAAGACAGCGTGGTGGGCATTGGCTCCTCTGTTAAGGGCTGGTTTACGGAGACCTTGGGCATCCAGTCACCGAGCCGGGTTTTCATGGGGTACGGCGCAAACATCAGCGAAGGCGCGGCAATTGGCATCACGGCGCAATCCGACCTGGTGCGCCGAGCAGCCCTGGGAATGGCGGGTCAGTCGAAGGTCGACATGCTGCCGCCCAACCCGGCTGAAGTATCCAGAGCGAGCATGATGGGCGGCTTTTCAAGCCCAGGCCAAGGCGGCGCACCTGGTGCAACAGGGCAGCCCACTTACCATTACTCGCCACAGATCACGGTATCCGGTGGCGCGAACATCCGTGACCAGGTGGTGCAAGGATCGCAGGCCGGTTACGCGGACTTTGTGAAGTTCATGGAGCGCTACAGCCACGACAGGCGCCGCCGCAGTTATGACTCATCTGATGAAGGATTTGCCTGATGTTTGCGATTCTTGGCGATATCGAGTTCACCGTTGCAGGTGGTATCAGTGGGCTGGAGCAAAGTGGCTCTGCCGACTGGGCTGAGCATTCTCGTATCCAGGGTAAGCCACTGCTGGAGTGGATTGGCGAAGGCTTGGACACCTGCAACCTGACGGTAGAACTTCACCCGGTGCTGGGTGATCCCGATGAGCGCTTGCGGGCTCTTCGCCAGGCCAAGAGCAAGCACGAGCCGCTGGCATTCGTCATGGGCAGTGGCGAATACCTGGGTGCCTATGTCATTACCGATATCGGCAACACGATCCGTCGAGCCACCGCTGTCGGTCAGATTACGGCGGCCACAGTGCAGGTGAGCCTGAAGGAATACACCGGGTCGTTTAATCGTAAGGTTCTGCGGCCAGGGCTGCTCGATCCCGCCTTGAGCGGAACAGCTGCAGCGGGCATGGGGTCACCTGGGCTGATATCAAAACTCACGCCACCCGCCAGCCCGACCCAGTTGGCTATTGGTCACGCTAAAACCGTTGGCAATGTATTGCGGGCGGGGAAAAACCTCTATGACTCCGTCAAGAGCGGCAGTCCGTCGATGATTCTGGGCCAGGTACCGCAGTTGCTGAATATCACTGCGCGGGCTATCGAGCCGCTCCAAGGTTTTAAGCTGGCAGCTGAGCTGCTCGATGACGGCTCCGATCTGTCGCGCCTGAGTGACAACGTGCTGGGCAACGTAATGGGGTCTCGGTCGAGCCTTGATCCGGTTGACCTTGGCAACATCGTCGACCGGTTCAACAGCTCACACGAATCCCTCAACCAGGCGGCGTCCACCTTGAACGGTGCGGGCACTCGCCTGGCGGGCCTGGCGGCACAAGTCCTGACCCGGAGAGCCTGATGTTTATCACCCACATAACAACTGAGGGAGAGCGCTGGGATCAGCTTGCCTGGCGTTACTACGGTGACGCTCACCACTATTGGCCTATCGTGGAAGCCAACGCCCACGTGCCCATCACTGCGGCTCTCCCGGCTGGTCTGATGCTCGCTATTCCAATGTTAGAGCCAGTGGCGTCAACCGAGGATCTCCCCCCATGGATGCGCTGATTCCCGAACAGGTACCCGAGGCGCGCTTTGTGCTGACCTACCAGCAGCGCAACATCACCCGCGATATCAGCAAGCACTTGCTGTCGTTGAGTTACACCGACTTTTTGACCGGGCAGGCAGACAGCCTGGACATTGAACTGGAGGACATGGAGGGCAAGTGGCGGGACGCTTGGTACCCAGGGCATGGCGACACCTTGCAGCTGTCTATCGGCTGGGAAGGCAAGCCTCTACGGTCCGTGGGCAGCTTTGAAATTGATGAGGTGGAGCTGAACTGCCCGCCCTCGACCATCAACATTCGGGCGCTTGGTGCCGGCATTCAAACGGCGTTGCGGACCACCGAGCATAAAGCCTACGAGAACACGACCCTGGATGCGGTAGCGAAACAGATTGCAACGCGCCAGGGGTTGGAGCTGATTGGGCGCATTGAGCCGATCACACTCGACCGGCTGACCCAGCAAGAGTCGGATCTGACGTTTCTGCGCAACCTGGCGGGTGAGTACGACTACGCCTTCAAAGTGACCGGCAAGCGCATGGTGTTTCATGCGATCAGCGAGTTGTGCAAGGGCGTGCCCGTGGGCAGCCTGGTCCTGCAGGATCTCGCCAGCGTCCGGTTGCGCGACCAGATAACCGTAGTGCCGAAGGCTATCGAGGTGAAACACAAAGACCCTGTCCAAAAGAAACTGATCTCTTACACCATCGTTAATGGCGAAACAGTTGCTGTGCCCAGCAGCTCCAGCAAGACCACCACCAGTGCCGATACCAAGAAACAGCGAGGCCGTAGCAGCTCGACAGAGGTGGCAAAAGCCAAAGCCAAGGGCGACCTCGGCAAGGCTAACCGAGAGCGCACCACGGGCAGTTGGACCAGTATGGGGCGCCCTGATCTGGTGAGCGGTAACGTGGTCACCCTGGTCGCAGCGGGCAAACTTGGCGGCAACTACCTGATCACCGCCTCAAACCACCGCGTGAGCCGTTCCGGCTACACCGTGGATCAAGAGGTCTGCCGCGTCTCGGCGCCCACGATCAGCTTGACGGCGGCCAATACCAAGCCTGACCTGGCGCTGTCGACCCATGGCATGCCGCATGAAGTGGTGGCGTAATGGGCGTTGAACTGGAATACGGTGAGGTCAGCGCTGTGGATTACCCTGGTTGTCGCATCCGCGTGCGACTGGATGACCGTGACGGCGTAGAAAGTTACTGGCTCAACGTGCCTCAGCGTAATACGCAGGGCACAAAGCGCCGTCCGCTCATGCCCGAACTGGGCGAACAAGTGGCGGTTCTGCTCGATGCCGATGGCGTGGGCGGCGTGTACCTGGGCGGGATTTACTCGACTGCCGAACCACCGCCTGTCATAGACGAGGATACTGACTATGTGCGCTTTAGCGATGGAACGGTCTCGACTTACAACCGCGTGTCCGGGGTCATGACGCTGGACTGTGTTGGAGCATTGCTTGTGAAGTGCGGCAGAAACATCATGGTTGAGGCCAATGAGCCAGTAACAGTTAAGGCTCCCTCTGCAGTATTGGACGTCCCGCAGGTGACCCTCAATGGAAACCTGCAGGTGAATGGAAATATCAATGCGACGGGAAAAATCATCGATGCTGCCGGAAACTCAAGTAACCATAGTCATTGATCTAAAGTAGGACAGCGATTTTTGCACCTTTAATAAACTCACCACGGATTGTGTTCCCGTATACCGTCAACTCCTTTGGTCCAATATCGACCCCAGTGCTCTTCAGTCGATAGGTCACCTCCACAGCTGTGATAGGGGTCGAGATCTCAAACAAAGCATCAGGCGCCTCTGGATATTGTTTACGTAGTGCCTCCTCGCTCTTAAGCTCCAAGAATTTCACGGAGACCGCGTCGCCATTGGGATACTTAACTGAGACAGCTTTACCGGATGGTGGGCATTCAACATCCTCTTGGTTGCCATGAACGGTCCAAAAGTTTTCTTCCATCGAGAACCTTGGTTCACCGTTAATGGTCGCCTCTGCGACATTTAGAAGAAGATATCCATCATCATCACGACTAAGCCAAATTACGGGACCATGCTTATGGCTTACAGCCACGTAGGTTTCCAGGAGGAAGCTTCCACCTATGACCATTAACAACTCATTTCTCATCCAGTTAAAACGTCCTTTGACTTGTTCAGCTTCATCCTTCGCTTGCTTCATTTGCCTAAGCTGCTCAATGGTAAAAGCACCTGCGTCTGCTTGTGCGTGGTGCTGAACACACAGAGCTATCATTCCCTCCGGGTTGTGGTGATTCTCTACGTGCCAAGGCGGGTCAAAATGATGCCACTCAAGGTAAGGGCTACCGCAGCCCTTTACAGGGCAGCCGAAACCAACCTCCTTTCTTAACTGCCTGAGTACCGCTACTTTTGGTTTTCTATTCATTTCAGCTCCTAATTGCCTAAGCACGGTCTTCTTTAAACTAGGTTAAAAGCCAAGCGTAGATGGTTTCTCCATCATTGGCACATGACGACTCCCCTTGCTTATACCAGCATCACCGCCGCCCACTGGCAGCCCGCCCTCGGTACACCCGGAGGGGTGGTTGAGGGCCTACGGGACATTGACCAGGCTATTCGAATTATCCTGACCACGCCCAAGGGCAGCGATGCCCACAGGCCCGACTTCGGCAGCGACCTACATCTGTATATCGACTGGCCCACCAACCGGGTCACCCCGCACCTGGTGCGCGAATCGGTTGACGCCATTCGTCGCTGGGAAACCCGCGTTTCCATTGTCCAGGTGCAAGTCAGTATCGACGACGAACACGTCACGGTGCGCGTGCAATGGCGTGTTGCCGATGGCGTTCCTCAACTGACCGAGGTGCCGTATGCGCGAGCTACCTAAGCCCGAGTTCGTCAAGATCGATCCTGCGGCCACAGAGGCTGAGATTATTGCCAGCTACGAGAAAGAGTCCGGCAAGTCGTTGTACCCCGCGCAGATCGAGCGTTTATTCCTCAACCAGGTAGCTTATTCAGAAACACGAATCAAGGCTGCGATCCAGAACGCTGGTGAGAAGCTCCTGGTGCGATACAGCAGCGGGCCGATCCTTGACTACCTGGGCGACCTAGTTGGTACGCCACGCTTGTTATCCGTTGGTGCGGTTTGCACCGTCCAGTTCGATATCGTCGGTGGGCAACCGCAGGATCGTTTGATTCCCGCCAATACACGCCTAACCACTCAAAATGGCGCCGTGGCGTTTCTTACCCGTCAGGAGGCGGTCTTGAAGGCGGGAGCGCTTACTGTGCAGGTGCGGGCTGTCTGCGAGACCCCCGGTGTTATCGGCAACGGTTGGGCTATCGGTCAAATCAATACATTGGTCGGTGAGGGGTTTGCTGGGTTGTCGGCCAGTAATATCACCGTACCTGTCGACGGCGCAGAAGACGAGGTCGATCCTCATTATATAGAACGGATCATTCTTGCCCCCGAGGCTTACACCACAGCAGGCAGTGAGGGCGCCTACCGGTATCACGCGCTATCGGTCCACCAGTCCATCATTGACGTGGCCGTGCGCGGTCCCGAGGACGGATTGCCAGATGGCGAGGTGGCTATTCATCCGCTCACTGAAACAGGTATGCCTACGGCGAACCTCCTGGAGCAGATCGAGCGTTACCTGACCGGCCAGAAACTACGCCCTCTGTGTGACACAGTGCGAGCGCAGATGCCGGAACATATCGACTGGCGTATCAAGGCGCACATCACCCTGTACGCCTGGGCCGAAAGAGAGCCCACTCTGGCTGCAGTACGCAAGGCCGCCGAGAACTATGCCCAGGAACTGCGCGCCAAGCTCGGCCTCGATATCGTGCCCGAGCAGCTCAACGCCCGACTGCAGGTCTCGGGCGTGTACCGCTCAGTCCTGGAGCTACCGGCTGTACCGCTGGCACTAGGTCGACACGGCTGGGCTGACTGCTCCGATATCGAGATCCTCTACGCGGGGGTCGCTGATGGCTGACTTAACCCTACCGCCCGCGCTGGCGGGTGACGAACGCTTTGCACTGCTGTGTAAGCTGCTGGAAGAGCGACACGCGGACATTGATCTGACGCCGATGCTGGTCTATCTCCTCGACTTGGTGAAAACGCCTTTGCTGCCCGTCCTGGCCGACCAGTTCAGCCTGCTAGATGAGGCCGCCTGGTTGTTGGCCGAGTCCGAAGATGCCCGCAGGAATCTTCTCAAAAACGCAGTAGAACTGCACAGGTACAAGGGCACGCCCTGGGCGATCCGGGAAATTATTCGTCTGTTGGGCTTCGGCGAAGTCCAACTGCAGGAGGGCCTCGGCGGTCGCACCTATGACGGCAGCATCAACTTCAACGGGCTTTACGTATACGGCGCTCCCCGCGCCTGGGCGGCGTATCGCGTGACCTTCGCCGAGCCCCTTACCAACGATCAGGCGGCGCTGATCCGCCGCATGTTGTCCACCATCGCGCCTAAGCGGTGCCGCCTTGCCTCACTTGAGTATCAAGCCGTGGCAATCCGATACAACGGCACCGCTCGCTATGACGGGCTGTATAACCATGGGAGCAGTATTTGATGGCCACCTTGCCTGAAACAGAAGATTACGCAGCCGGAACCTACCAAATTGAAACGTCGGATAGGGTGCTAGGTGGCCCTGGTGGCATTGCTAACAAACAAGCTGAGCAGCTAGGTAATCGAACTGCGTGGCTGAAAGCAGCTATCGCAAAAATTGTCAGCGGGAAAACTGCCGTCGGTATGGCTACCCAGCTAGTGACAGCTCGCGTGTTGAGGTTTAAGGGAGCGGCCAGTGGCAGCGGTAACTTCGATGGGAGCGCGGATACGGAAATAGCGTTAACCCTGGCTGACTCAGGCGTCTCGGCGGGTAGCTACACAAAAGTCACATTGAACGCGAAAGGTGTGGCTACCGCAGGTGAAAACCCTCGAACCTTAGAAGGCTACGGAATCACCAACGCTATCGCGGTAGGCCAGCATGGATTAGGCGCATACACCGTTCCTCAATCAGCCATAGATCGTAAGGATCTCCCCGGTGGTTTTTACGCAACACAATCGCAATGGTCATCATTGGGACAGTATTTAAGCGTGCTAAACCTGCCATCGTGGGCGGAGGGCTATCAGGCGCAGCTGGGAATCCAACAGGGAGGGGCAAATGTACGTGCCTTTTTGAGGTCGGTCACAAATGATGGTCAATGGACACCCTCGGCAGAACTGTGGACCAGTGCAAACTTTGATCCTGCGCTCAAAGCCAACAAGTCTGACACCATCGCTGGGTACGGAATCAAAGACGCATACACTATTGCTCAGGTCAATGCATCACTGGCGCAACGAGCGCCTCTGAATAGCCCCACGTTTACTGGACAAGTGAAAGTACCAACTCCAGCCATTGAAGACAGATCTGCGTTGGCTGCGAACACAGAATTCGTTGTCGCTTCAATTTCAAAAGCGATCGCTGGCTTGCTCGACTCTGCACCAGGTGCGCTCGATACTCTCAAAGAGTTGGCCACTGCTCTGGGTAACGACCCGAACTTTGCGGCAACTGTCACCAATGAGTTAGCAAAAAAAGCTCCTAAAGCGACGTCGCTGGACGGGTACGGCATTACCGACGCTATTGCGAAAGGTCAATACGGATTGGGCGCTACGCTGATCCCGGCAGGCGCTATTGACTATAAAGATCTGCCGGGGGGGTTCTACTCGATTGAGAATCAGTGGTCATCGTTCGGTAGCTTCCTGAGTGTTCTGAATCTTCCTTCATGGGCTAAAGGCTTTCCAGCACAGTTGGGCATCCAAGTTGGGGGAGCCCAGGCTAAAGCGTTTGTCAGAGCTGCCGGAAATGATGGTCAATGGACGCAACCCTCTGAGCTATGGACCAGTGCTAATTTCAACCCAGGAACGAAGCTAGATAACGCAGGGATCGTTATGAGCTTGGGTACGAATGGCTTCCTTGCTTTTCCATTCTCACTTGGACGGTTGATCATTCAATGGGGGACCGTGGCTGCGCAGTCGCAAACAGCGCATTCAGTCACCTTTCCTCAAGCATATAACAGTGCCTGCTTTGGTGTGATTACCTCCGTGAACAACAGCGCAGGCTCCAACAATGGAGATTCGGGCTATCAGGTCATATCCAAAACTAATCAGAACTTTACTGCGTTCAGGCAGGACTACAACACCATAAGTCCAGGTGGTGATAGCGGCTATACATGGTTTTCATTCGGCGTATAGAAGGGGCAGGCAATGAGCAAACTATTCAGCAAGTCAACCATGGGTCTCTACGATTCAGAGCTTACAACTTCGCTACCGAATGATGCCGTTGAGATATCCAGCGAGCTATTTCTTCGTCTCATTGAAGGGCCGAGTCAAGGGCTACAGCTTTCCGTCGACACCGATGGACTGCCCTGCCTGGTAGAGGTCAAGCCCAGTCATGAGGAAGCATCGGTTCTTGAACGTAAGTGGCGTGACGCGGCAATGGATCAGACTGATTGGTTAGTCGCACGTCACCGTGATGAGCGGGATATCGGCGGCAAGACAACTTTGGAAGACCAACAGTTTTCGCAACTGCTCGCATATCGACAGGAGTTGAGGCTGTGGCCTGATGCGGCTGATTTCCCAGACATACAAAAAAGGCCGAGAAGCCCTTTATGGCTCACCGACCTGAATTCTAGTCAGTGAAGGGGTACCCATGCGCTTCCAGGAGGGGGGGGGGCAAACACCCCAAGCCATTTAGCCTTAGCTGAACGCGACCGACTGATAGGGACTGCCACGACGTGTATGGCGCCGTTGCGAGACGCAGTGGACCGAGGCGACGCGTCACCCGATAAATGGAGGCATGGAAGCGCTACTGCATAGCCATGAACAGGATTCAGCGTCAGCCTGATTTTCAGAAATTTGTTGATTGGCGTATTTCGCCCATCAATCGCAATCAGCAGTAAAAGAGGGCTGTCAGCTCAGATGTAAGCGCATCCAAGCTGACCGCCAACCAGCAGACCTAGCCTGCAAGCCAGCCAAGGCCCTCCCGCTCACGTGAGCGGGTGGAAGCCTACCAGAAGCGCAAAAGGTTTGCAGATGATGCAAGAAATACGTTGCGGCCACTGTGGCCGAAAGCTAGCCGCTGTATGTGGTTTCACTGAATTACAGATCAAGTGCCCGCGCTGCCGGACGCTTAACCATTTGAAGGCCGAGAGCCTCCTGACATCGCCAACGAGCGCCCCAAGCCTTCAGGAGGCAATATGTCCGCGCAACCGATCATCCCCTGGATAGGTGGCAAACGCCGTCTCGCCGACCGTATCTTCGCGCTGTTCCCGGCTCACAGCTGTTACGTGGAGCCTTTTGCCGGAGGCGCCGCCCTGTTCTTTTTAAGACCGGTACCGGCAGAGGTGGAGGTATTGAATGACGTCAATGGCGATTTGATCAACTTGTATCGGGTGGTACAGAATCATTTGGAAGAGTTCGTCAGGCAGTTCAAATGGGCTTTGTCGAGTCGCCAAGTGTTCAAATGGTTGCAGATGACAAGGCCAGAGACGCTCACCGACATCCAGCGGGCCGCCAGGTTTTACTACCTGCAGCAATCCGCCTTCGGCGGACGCGTTGATGGGCAAACGTATGGAACCGCTACCACCACCCCCCCAGGACTAAACCTACTGCGCTTGGAAGAGACGCTATCAGCAGCGCACCTCCGGCTGAGCAGCACCTATATAGAGCACTTAGGGTGGCAAGAGGTAATGACGAAGTACGACCGTGAACACACACTTTTTTACTGTGACCCGCCGTACTGGCAGACCGAAGGCTACGGAGTTCCGTTTGGGCTAGAGCAGTACGAAGCGATGGCCACACTCTTAAGCAAAATTAAGGGCAAGGCTATCGTTAGCCTGAATGACCACCCGGACATCCGTAGGATATTCGCTGGATTTCACATAGAAACCACTGACATCAAATACACCGTCGGCGGTGGTAAAGGGAGTGATGCAAAGGAGGTGTTGATCTTCAGTTGGGACATTCAGGCCGAACCTGCCGGTCTGTTTTGATATTCTGTTGCAACAGCTGCAAAAGAATCTGAAGCCATTTATCTCAGATTAGAGCGCGAGTTTTTCGCGCTCGGCATCAGGTGTGACAGTCAACTTATGTGTAGCTGATCCACTGCTATCGGGAGCAAGCCCCCTCCCACATTTTTTTACTGTATTTCAAAGTTGGTTGAGGGGGATCTTCAGGTAGGTCACGCCGTTTTCTTCCGCCGGCGGCATATGCCCCGCCCGCACATTCACCTGGATCGCCGGCAGCAACAAGGTCGGCATTCCCAACCCGGCATCACGCTGGGTGCGCATCTCTACAAACGCCGCTTCATCCACCCCATCATGCACATGGATATTCCCCGCCCTTTGTTCCGCCACAGTGGTCTGGCACTTGGCCTCACGGCCCTCGGGCGGGTAGTCATGGCACACATACAGCTTGGTATCCGAGGGGAACGCCAACAGCTTGCGCATCGATGCGTACAACTGCCGCGCATCGCCGCCGGGGAAATCGCAGCGGGCGGTGCCGACGTCGGGCATGAACAGCGTGTCGCCCACCAGGATCAAGCGGCCGTCGATCAAGTAGGCCATGTCGGCAGGGGTGTGTCCCGGCACATGCAGGGCTTGGGCTTTCAAACCGCCGATATGAAAAATTTCATCCGGCGCAAACAGGTGATCGAACTGCGAACCGTCGACGCGAAATTCCGGCTCCAGGTTGAACAGGTTTTTGAACACGCCCTGCACCTTGCTGATCGATTCGCCTATCGCGATCTTGCCGCCCAAGGTGCGACGCAGGTAGGGCGCGGCGGAAAGATGATCAGCATGAGCGTGGGTTTCCAGCAACCACTGCACCTGCAAGCCATGCTCGCGCACGAACGCAATCACCTTGTCAGCCTGGGCGGTATCGGTACGCCCCGACGCCGGGTCGTAGTTGAGTACCGAGTCGACAATGGCGCAGGGGCCGCCATCCGCTTCATAGACGATGTAGGTATAGGTCGACGATGCGTCATCCAGAAAGGCTTGAATCAACGCTGGCATGGCGGCTGTCCCCAATGAAGAAAAAAGTGGTTACAATCAGTTTACGTTTACACATAATGTTTTGAGCTTAAGTGACATAAAGGACCCGAAGCAAATGGAATCTACCTTGAGTGAGGGCGAAGTCGCCCAGTTGCGTGCGTCGGCGTCCAAGGCTTGTTCCTTGCTCAAGGCCCTGGCTAATGAAGACCGACTGTTGATCCTGTGCCAGTTGACCCAGGGCGAGCGCAACGTCGGCGAGCTGGAAGCCCTGACTGGCGTGCGCCAGCCCACGCTGTCACAACAGTTGGGCATCCTGCGCGATGAAGGGCTGGTCGCCACCCGGCGAGAAGGCAAATACATTTTCTACGGCCTGGCCAGCCATGAAGTGATTCAAGTGATGAAGACCCTGTCCGGGCTGTATTGCGGCGCGGTCATAAAAAGCTGGGCGTGACGCCATCCGGCAGCGACCCTTGTGTGCATTGACTCAAAAAGGCAGTAGACAATGACCGAACAACACTGGGGACCGACCATCAGTGGCGATATCGTAGTCATCGGCGGCGGCTCGGCAGGCATCGGCCTGCTGGCCAGCCTGCTCAAGCGCGAGCCGCACCTGAACATCACCCTGATCGAACCTAACGACTACCACTGCTACCAGCCGGCCTGGACCCTGGTCGGCGGTGGTGCCTACGACCTGCAAAAGACCCGCCGCCCCCTGGCCGATGTGCTGCCCAATGGCGTCAGTTGGGTACAGGCCGCCGTCAGCGAAGTGCTGCCCGACGAGCAAACCCTGGTGCTCGACAGCGGTCAGCGCGTCACCTGGCAAAACCTCATCGTCTGCCCCGGCCTGCGTCTGGCCTGGGAGAAAATCGAGGGCTTGCCAGACACCCTCGGCCAGCACGGCGTCACCTCCAACTACAGCTACGAGCACGCCGCGTACACCTGGCAACTGGTGCAGCAGCTCAAGGGCGGCAAGGCGCTGTTCACCCAGCCGGCCATGCCGATCAAATGCGCCGGAGCGCCGCAAAAAGCCATGTACCTGTCCTGTGATCACTGGCTCAAGCAGGGCGCCCTGAAAAACATCGAGGTGGAGTTCAACCTGGCCGGCGCTGCGCTGTTCGGCGTGGCGACCTTTGTGCCGCCGTTGATGAAATACGTCGAAAAATACAACGCGCGCCTGGCGTTCAATTCCAACCTGGTAAAAGTCGACGGCCCGGCGCGTAAAGCCTGGTTCGAAGTCAAGGACGCCGAAGGCAACGTGAGCGTCGAAGAGAAAACCTTCGATATGTTGCACGTCGTGCCGCCGCAGCTGGCCCCGGACTTTATCCGCGAAAGCGAGCTTGCCGACGCCGCCGGCTGGTGCGAAGTGAACCCCCACAGCCTGCAACACCTGCGCTACCCGCACGTCTTCGGCCTGGGTGATGTGTGCGGCACCACCAACGCCAAGACGGCGGCGGCGGTGCGCAAGCAAATCGTGGTGGTGGCCGAAAACCTGCTGGCCCTGCGCAAACAGGCGCCGCTGCCGCTCAAGTACGACGGCTATGGCTCCTGCCCGCTGACGGTGGAGAAGGGCAAGGTGGTACTGGCCGAGTTCGGCTACGGCGGCAAGCTGCTGCCGACCTTTCCCCTGGATCCGACTCGGGCGCGCCGTTCGATGTGGTTCCTCAAGGCCACGCTGCTGCCGTGGTTCTACTGGAACGGCATGCTCAAGGGCCGCGAGTGGCTGACCCGTCTGAGCAAGGTGGACTGAATGCTGCTGGCCAGTCTGTTGGGTGTATTGATGGGCCTGGTCATGGGCCTGACCGGCGCGGGCGGCGGCATCCTTGGGGTGCCGGCGTTGGTGCTGGGGCTGGGGTTGACGATGACCCAGGCCGCGCCGGTGTCGTTGCTCGCAGTGGGCGCGGCAGCGGCGGTGGGGGCCATCGATGGCTTGCGCCATGGCCTGGTGCGTTACCGCGCGGCGTTGTTGATCGCCTTGCTCGGCGCGCTGTTTTCGCCGTTGGGCGTGTTCGTCGCCCACCAACTGTCGGAGCCGGTGCTGATGGGGTTGTTCAGCGCCCTGATGGTGCTGGTGGCCTGGCGCATGCTGCAACGGGAAAAACGCGAGGCGGGGCCGAGTGACCATGGCGCCGCCTCATGGGGCCAGAAGAACTGCATGCTGGATCAACAAACCGGGCGCTTCTCCTGGACCGCCAAGTGCAGCGCCACCCTGGCTGCGCTGGGAGCTGTGACGGGTGCGGTATCGGGCTTGCTGGGCGTGGGCGGCGGCTTCCTGATAGTGCCGGCGTTCAAGCAACTGACCGACGTGCAGATGCGCGGGATCGTCGCCACATCGTTGATGGTGGTCAGCCTGCTATCGCTGATCGGCGTGGCCGGTGCGTTTCATGCGGGCGTGAGCATCGAGCCGGTGGGCTGGGTGTTTATCGGCGCGAGTGTCGTCGGCATGTTGGCGGGAAGGCGGTTGTGTTCGGTCATCCCCGCGCGGGTGTTGCAAGTGGGGTTCGCCAGCCTGTGTGGGGTGGTGGCGATTGGCATGTTTGTCAGCGCGTTGCTCTGACGCGGTAGCGGTGCACGGTCACGAAGTCTTGCAGTTGGTCGGGAACCTCCTCATTGGGTGCTGACACTCAGTGAACGGCCGCAAGCGCCGGACTCCTCGACTACGCATAGGCGTTTTATGACAAGCATTACCGCTGCAAGTACGCATTTTTCGCTTCCCCTGCCGACAGATGAACATCCGTCATCACCTGTGACCGACGGCGTCGACACCTCAATGACGCCCCCTCGTCTCAGCCAGGATAGGCCGTTACCCAGCAGCCCATCTCCCTTGCTGGGTAATCTGGGAGGCGCATTGTCCTGGCCGGTTCCCTTGAGCGCAGACGAACAGCGGCGCTTGCGTCTTGTCACGATGAATCACCAACACGCCCTTGGCGACCAACCGCTGGTGATGCAAACCCAGGGCGGGGTGCTGGAGTTTCTGCGGTATCGGCAGCCGCTGCCGGCAGAGGCGGGCGACGACCCGGCTAAAATACTCCAGGCACTGGTCAACTCCCCGCAAGGGCAGCGGATGGGCAAAGCGCTACAGCAAACCATGCAAGGCGTTGACAGCGAAAGCAGCGCAAGCGATTACCTGCTGGCCGCTATCGCCCTGCAGATGGACCCTGAGTCGATCACTGCGCCCGATCGCAACAGCGTTGCCGGTTTCGACCTGGGCAGTGACACACGTGGGGGGCACCACGCCTCCAAGGTCGTGGCCGGCTTGGCCGAACATTTGAGCAGTACTGGCACAACCAGCGCTGCACTGGCGAGTGTTGGTGCGTACCTGTTGCTGGCCAAGGCGGTACCGCAGTTTCTGATCAAAGACATTCCCCCGACGGTAAAGGTCGGCAGTCAGGCGTGGGCCAGCCTGACGATGGCTGCGATGACGATTGAGGCGCACACCCCGGGCAAAGTCCCCGGCATGACGTTTGCGCAGGTCATGAGCGAGGCTGAAAACGCCCGACGGGTTGACCCTGTGGCCACTCAGCATGCCCAGACTGCCGCGTTATTCGATTGGGGCGTTGCGAATGAAATCATCCCCAAAAGAAACGCTGACACCTACACCGCTGCACAACTTGAAACCGTCAGGACCGAGTTCAACCAACAGCTTGATGAGCGGATGTCTGCTTCAAAAATACTGGACAAGGCAATATCGACGCGAACAGAAATCGCACAGATCAAGTTGCAGGAGCGGTTTGGAGACTTGGGCGCGCTGTTTGAAGTCAAAGCACTCAGCACTGATGCGTCTGGCGTGAAGCACGGGCAAAACGGGATAAGCGGCACTCATTCACTCTTGGACTACGCCAAGATGGACTTGCCGAATCCGAGACCACTTAAATCGAGTGACCCCCGCATTCCCATAGAGGCGGTGAACAGTAACCTCACGTTCGGTGTCAGGGAGGCTTTCGAACAGCAGTTCACACGCGCCATCCAGGAAAAAAAGGCTGCCGTCAATACAACCGTCAGGCACATGATCTCGCAGCTCCCATCTGCGGATAGGAAGAACTTCGAGTTTGGAAAAATCAGCTTTTTCCAAGAAGGCTCATACGTCATGGATGGTCATTTCAATAATACGCAGGGTCAAAATAAACCTGGACTGTTGGTCAAAACTGAACTGCATGGCACGACAAAAGCCTACGTCATCGACTTCAATAAAGGTTCGATTGAAAGGGCGAGCGTGTACGCAGCGCAGGTTCAGGAGTCCAAGGCAGGCAAAAATGTTTCTACGACCAAAGCGTTCACGCCCCGTCATAACGCAGATGGTCTGGGTCGTGAACGCCCATTGAGTGACTCACTTGTGAATAGTTTCACCAGCGCTCGATCCCGTTCGATTGCCGACGCCTTTGTCCAACACCTTGATCTCGATAACCCTGCAATAAAAGAACAGGCACGCGGGCAGACTCCCATAGACGAGTATTACAGCCCCAAACCGTTGAACGATTTTTTGTTGAACCTGATCCCCTTCAGATCGGCCATCGTCAATATTCAGAATGGCAAATATGGCGAGGCGGCATTTGATCTCATGCTGGACATCTTCGGCTTTGTTACTGCAGGGGCCACCACGGCTGGAAAACTGCTCAAGATCGGCAGCGCTGTTCTCTCCAGCGGTGCCAAGGCGCTAAAGGCTGCCAAAGTCATCGGCGTCGCCACGATTGACCTGCTCAATCCGGTGGGTGGTTTGGGTGATTTGGCCAGGTTGGTGGGCAGCGGTGGCTTGTATGTACTGTCCAAAACCGTCAATAAACTCAGAGGTGCCACCGGCAGTTACGACGTATTGAAGGCGATCAGCAAGCAGTATGACGCAGCGGCGACAGGCGTGGTGAAGGTGGCCGAACAGATGGTGGAGGGCGCCGCCGTGCTCAAGAACGGCCATTGGTATGCTTTTGATGCCGACGCGATGCGACCTTATGGCAGCCCGCTCGAGGAGTTCGCGGTCGCAACCCAGGCTGTCGCCGGTAAGGTGGGCGCGCCGCACCTCGAAGAAGTGAGCGAACTGAGCCATGAATGGTTTGGTCACTTCAACGTGCCTGAGTCGCGTATTGCTGGCCTTTTACGTAATGGCCAGGGCGTGTATGTGGCCGCCGATGGGCACATGTCTCATATACGTCATATCGACAGCCACGGTAAGGCGGCGGTGTACGAAGTCCGCCAGGTGTCGCGCACGGAGGACGGCGTTGTGCAGGCCCGGGTTTATCACAACAACCGGCAGACCGAGTTGTTGGTCCAGCATATACAGGGTGACCAATGGCACCGCCTGGGGGCAACCGGTGGTGCAAAGCAGATCACCGCTGAACATTTGCAGGCGTGGGAAGCATTGCCGCGCCAGGAGCAAATAAGGCTTACCCCCAAGGGCTTTGCCCGCCAGCACCAACTGCCCTGGAAAACGTTTGAGTACTGTGTGAAAGCTGACGGTCGACTGAGCGAGACCGGCTTGATCGTGCGCAACCGCCCCGCCAACACGCCGTTCAACAAGGTGACCGAAGCGCATATCCAGAGTTGGCGAAGCTTGACTCGGCAGGAGCGTGGCGCCATGACCCTAGACGGGTTTGCCGTTCATCATCACCTGAATTCGCATACGCTCAAAAATTATGTGCGGGTCGATGGCAGCCTGGGGCCAGAGGGTGAAGAGCTATTGGGCAGGGCTGCCGGTACTGCCTATGAGGTGATTACCGATGAGCATCTACACCAGTGGCGCACGCTCTTGGCACAACCGAACAACGTAGTGACGTCAGCGCAGTTCATGAGCCAACACAGGCTCAGCCCAGGCAGTTGGAGTCGTTTCGTTAAAAAGGATGGTTCCTTGAAAGAGGCGGCCTTGCGACGTCTCAATCAGGCAGAGCAAAACACCGCGCTTGCCCCCACCTTCCAGACTTCGGCACGCAAACAGATCATCACGGGTGAACATCTACACGAGTGGGAGGCGTTGTCGTCCGCGCAACCGCGAAGCATTACCCGTGAGGACTTTGCCCAGCAGAGGAACCTCTCGCCGAAAACCTTTGCCTACTATGTGCAGCCTGACGGCCAGTTGAGCGATACCGGCAAGATTGTGCGCGACCGTGCGGCCAATACACCCTTCAATATGCTGACCGAAACGCATATCCGCGATTGGCAAAGCAAGACACAGCAGGCGCGTGACGCAATGACCATGAACGGGTTTGCCGGCCATCATCACCTTAATACGAGTACGTTCAAAAATTGTGTGCGGCAAGATGGTGGCCTGGGGCCGGCCGGTGAAGCGTTGCTGAACAGGGCGGCCGGTCGCACCTATACCGCGCTTACTGATGACCATCTACGCCAGTGGCGGGCGCTCTTCGCTCAATCGAACACGTCAGTCACGCCGTCGCAGTTCTTGAGCCAACATGGGCTCAACCCAAACACTTGGCATCAGTACGTTAACGCCGATGGCTCTTTGAAAGCGGCGACCGTGCAACGCCTCAATCGGGCAGAGCAAGATATCCCGCAGCTTCCCGTGCCCGAGCAACCTGATGCGAGTGCAACACGAAAACGGCCTGCGCAAGACCCTCTGGATCCGCCGCCGTCGAAGTCTTCAGACCTGAACAATCCCACCAACACGCCACAGGGGGAACAGATCCCTGGATCATCTGCGGACGTCGTCGTTGTCAAGGTTGAGACCGACGCTTCTTCTCTATTGCCGCCTCATCAGTTCGACAATACCTTGCCGATTTTGCAGGACCCGACGAACCCCAGGCTCAGCTTGACCCAATCACTTGAAGGTCCTATCGATAACATCCGTATCGCCCATTGGAATGGTGTTCTGGATGGGCTTGATAGCGTAACGAAGACGCGTGTTTCAGCCCAGATCAAGGCGTCGATCAAAGACTGGCTGCGGACCGAATGCGAGCATCAGTCCCGGTTTGATGAAGTGCTGGAAGTGGTCACGCCGCTGGACGATGGTGGGCCGGCTCGCGGCGCTTCGGTGTGGGCGCGGCGCGGCATTCCCCAGTTTGAAGTGCTTGGCCCGTATGCCGGCAAATACCATGCAGACGAGGCGTCGCTGTTCCAGGAGCAACGTAAGCAAGGTTCACGGGCTGTGCTGACTTACCTGTTCGGTACACGTTCGGGCGTACGCACGGTGAGTGGGCTGCACACGGGTAACACCCTGAGCCTGATCAATACCTCGCAACTGCGCAATGGGCCGGTGTGGAAGTCGAACAATGTCGTTTCCGTAGCTGTCGGGAAAAACCTGACGTTCTATGTGGCACTCAAAGACATCAAGAAAGGTGATGAATTGCTGCTCGACTATGGGCCGTTCTATAACCCTGTGCCTGAGATAGCGATCAAGCCGGACCCCGATCGTTGAGGTGAGCCGCTCGGCGCAGGCAGTGGGCCAGCCGATGCCGCCTTTCGGCCGTTTGAAGATCAATTGTGCGTTCGCCATGGAAAGATGAGCGCTGCTCAGGTTTACTACTACCTGAGTAAGCGCTTCACCGACCTTGCACGTCGGCTCACCAAGGTCACCGAATGGATAAATACACCCCCCACACCTGGCAGCCCCACGAGCGGCCGAGCCTGCCCGGCTCGCCGTCGACGCCGCTGCACCCCACCCACAAGCGCTGGCTGTTTGCGCTGGTAGGCGTGCTGGTAGCTATCACCGGTGGCCTGGGCAATGCCCTGGTTATCGCCAACCTGCAATACCTGCAAGGCGCATTGGGTGCGACCACCGCGGAAATGGCCTGGCTGCCCGCCGCGTATGTCATGACCAACGTGTGCATGAACCTGCTGCTGGTGAAGTTTCGTCAGCAGTTCGGCCTGCGTGCGTTTACCGAAGTGTTCCTGGTGTTGTATGCGCTGGTGACTTTCGGCCACTTGTTTGTCAACGACCTCAACTCGGCCATTGCGGTGAGGGCGGCTCACGGCATGGTCGGCGCGGCGCTGAGCTCGTTGGGTTTGTACTACATGATCCAGGCGTTCCCGGCCAAGTGGCGCTTGAAAGCCTTGGTGCTGGGGCTGGGCACCGCGCAATTGGCGCTGCCCCTGGCGCGGCTGTTTTCCGAAGACTTGCTGCAGATCGCCGAATGGCGCGGGTTGTACCTGTTTGAACTGGGCCTGGCGCTGATCTGCCTGGGCTGCGTGTTCCTGCTCAAGCTGCCGCCCGGTGACCGCTTCAAGACCTTTGAAAAACTCGACTTCCTCACCTTCGCCATCCTTGCCACTGGCGTTGCTTTACTGTGCGCGGTGCTGTCCCTGGGGCGTATTGACTGGTGGCTGGAAGCGCCGTGGATCGGTGTGGCCTCGGCCTGCTCGCTGGTACTGATCATGGCGGGGCTGGCCATCGAGCATAACCGCAGCAACCCGATGCTGATGACGCGCTGGCTGGGCAGCGGCGTGATGATTCGCCTGGCCTTGGCGGTAGTGCTGATTCGTATGGTGCTGTCCGAGCAATCCACCGGTGCGGTGGGGTTCATGCAAATGCTGAACATGAGCTACCAGCAAATGCATACCTTATATGTGGTGATGCTGGCCGGGGCGATTGCCGGGCTGGTAGTCAGCGCGTTGACGATCAACCCGGCGCACCTGTTGATGCCATTGGTGATTTCCCTGGCACTGATGGCGACAGGTTCGGTGATGGACAGTTTTTCCAGCAACCTGACGCGCCCGCAAAACCTCTATATCAGCCAGTTCCTGCTAGGCTTTGGCGGCACGTTCTTCCTCGGGCCGACCATGGTGCTGGGCACGAAAAACGTGCTGACCAACCCGCGCAACCTGGTGAGCTTCTCGGTGATGTTCGGGATTTGCCAGAACCTCGGCGGCCTGATCGGCGCGGCGTTGCTGGGCACCTTCCAGACCGTGCGCGAGAAGTATCACTCAAGCATGATCGTTGAGCACCTGACCTTGATCGACCCCCGTGTGGCGGCGCGAGTGCAGAGCGGCGGGTCGGCCTACGGTGGCATCGTCGCCGACCCGGAACTGCGCAACCTGATGGGCATCCGCAGCCTGGCCACGGCGGCCACCCGTGAAGCGAATGTAATGGCTTACAACGATGTGTTCATGCTGATCGCGATTATCGCGATCCTGACCATGCTGTGGATCTTCACCCGCAGCCTATGGTTGATGAGCACCACCAAGGCAATCCCTCCTGTTCAACCCAGCGGCGCGACTTCATGACCGAACCTTCAACCACCACCACAACCGCCATCGCTGCCACACCTGAAGGCAGCACGCCACCGGGCGCCGTGCCCACGCAATTGCGGCCTTTGCGCGTGCGCATCATCTCGTCCCTGGGTTTTGCCGCCATCGCCATCATCGGTGTGCTGATCGTGCTGTACGCCTGGCAATTGCCGCCGTTCAGCAGTGCGGTGGAAACCACCGAAAACGCTCTGGTGCGCGGGCAGGTGACGATTATCGGCCCGCAACTTGGCGGCTATGTGTTCGAAGTACCGGTGCAGGATTTCCAGTATGTAAAAGCGGGGGACCTGCTGGTACGCCTGGATGACCGCATCTACAAACAGCGCCTGGACCAGGCCCTGGCGCAACTGGCCGTGCAGAAAGCGTCGCTGGCCAATGTGGTGCAACAACGCAACAGCGCCGAAGCGACCATCAAGCTGCGCCAGGCCGCGTTGGTCGACAGCCAGGCCCAGGCGCGCAAAAGTACCGCCGACTTGCGTCGCAACGAAGAATTGATCAGCGATGGCTCGGTGTCCAAGCGCGAGCTGGACGTGACCCGCGCCGCCAATGCCCAGACCATTGCTGCCGTAGCCCAGGCCCAGGCCAGCCTGGAAATTGCCCGGCAAGACCTGCAAACAGTGATCGTCAATCGCGGCTCTCTGGAAGCGGCAGTCGCGAGTGCCGAGGCGGCGGTGGAACTGGCGCGGATCGATTTGTCCAACACCCGCATCACCGCGCCGCGCGATGGTCAGTTGGGGCAGATCGGCGTGCGCCTGGGGGCGTACGTCAACTCCGGCGCGCAATTAATGGCCCTGGTGCCCAAGCAGTTGTGGGTGATCGCCAATATGAAAGAAACCCAGATGGACAATGTGCAGGTGGGCCAGCCGGTGACCTTCACTGTGGACGCGCTGAACCACCGCAAATTCCATGGCACGGTGCAGCACATCTCGCCGGCAACCGGGTCCGAGTTCAGCCTGTTGCAGGCGGACAACGCCACCGGCAACTTCGTCAAGATTGCCCAGCGCGTGCCGGTGAGGATTACCGTGGACCCGGATCAAGCCGAGAGCGAGCGGTTGCGACCTGGGTTGTCGGTGGTGGTGAGTATCGATACTGCCGGGCGCCTGAAAAACAGCCCACCCTGACCCTGACACAGTGCAGAGCAAAATGTGGGAGGGGGCATGCTCCCGATTAGCACAGGTATCTACACAACTTTGCATTCGCCAACAGTAACCACGATGCGCAGCGAGCCGCTCTTGATCTTGATCTGCTTTTGATCTTGATCTTAGGCGCCCCGTTAAACCACGCTGGCCGGAATTCGACAGGGATTTGGGGGGTAAACCGGCAGGGATGCCGGTTTAGCCGCCCCGCGCCATGGATGGCGCGTGGCGGCGGCCCCCCAAATCCCTGGCGGATTACGGGCACACCGAGCCTAGGCGAGGTGCCGAGTGGTGGGGCAAGAGCGTTTTCCTTACTTTTGCCTGGGCCGGCATTCCGGCTTTTCAAAAGTGAGCCGCTGTAAGAGCGGAACCAATAGCAGCCGTTACCCAAATAACGGATATGTACTCGGTCTAATCCAGCACCCTGGTCGGCCCTGAGGCCGCCATCGGGAGCAAACCCCTCCCACATTTATTCACCTGTGTTCTGACGATTGGGTTTACAGCACCACGCTCGGCAACCACAACGACAGTGCCGGAATGTAGGTCACGGCCATCAGCACCAGAAACAGCACCGCATAAAACGGCAGCAGCGCCTTAACGGTTTTCTCGATGCTTACCTTGCCCACCGCCGCGCCGACGAACAACACCGCGCCCACCGGAGGCGTGATCAAGCCGATGCCGAGGTTGACCAGCATGATCATGCCAAAGTGCACCGGGTCGACGCCGATACCGAGGATCACCGGCAACAGGATCGGCGTAAGGATCAGGATCAGCGGTGCCATGTCCATCACCGTGCCGAGCAACAGCAGCATGACGTTGATGCACATCAGGATCACGTAGCGGTTGTCCGACAGGGTCAGGAACAGCGTGGTGATCTTCGCCGGGATCTGCATCAGGGTCATGATGTAGCCGAAGCTGGCGGCGAAGGCGATGAGGATCATCACGATGGAAATAGTGCGTACCGTGCGATGCATCAGCTTGGGCAGCTCGCGCCATTTGTAGTCACGGTAGATGAACATGGTCACGAAAAACGCCCACAGCACCGCGATGGCCGCCGACTCGGTGGCGGTGAAGATGCCCGACAAGATGCCGCCGAGGATGATCACCATGGCCATCAGGCCCCAGAGTGCATCAGCACAGATTTTCAGCGCCTGCTTGAGCGGGATGACTTCGCCCTTGGGGTAGTTGCGCTTTTTCGCGAATATCAGGCACAGCACCATCAAACATGCGCTCATCAGCAGGCCCGGCACCACGCCGGCCATGAACAGCGAGGCGATGGAGACGGTGCCGCCAGCCGCCAGGGAGTAGAGCACCGAGTTGTGACTCGGGGGCGTCAGCAATGCCTGCACCGAGCCGCTGACGGTGACCGCGGTGGCGAACTCGCGGGGATAACCGCGGCGTTCCATCTCCGGGATCAGCACCGAACCGACCGACGCGGTATCGGCCACCGACGAGCCTGAGATCGCACCGAAAAACGTCGACGCCATGATGTTGACCAGCGACAGCCCGCCGCGCACAAAGCCCACCAGCACCCCGGCAAACGCCACCAACCGCCGCGACATGCCGCCCTCGGCCATGATCGCTCCGGCCAATACGAAGAATGGAATCGCCATCAGTGAAAACTTGTTCACCCCGCCCGCTACCTGGATCATCAGGGCCTGGAACGGAATGTCGATCCACCACGCGCCGATCAGCGCCGACAAGCCCAGGGCGTAGGCCACCGGCATACCGATCAGGATCAAGGCGATAAAGCTGCCCAGCAGAATCAATGCGTCCATATCAGGCAGCCCCTTCGCTTTCTTCAACCAGGTCAAAACGCACTACGCGCCGGTGGCTCTGGTCGCCCAGCAGAAGTTTTTCCAGCACGAATATCAGGGTCAGCAAGCCGCCAATCGGGATCGGCATATAGGTGATGCCCACGCGCAGGGTAGGGATGGCGCTCATGAACTGGTTCCAGGTGGACAGGCACAGCTTGGCGCCCCAAATGGTCATGAACAGGCAGATGGTCGCCATCAACAGTTGCGAGACGATGCCGACAACGCGGCGCTGAGCATCAGGCAGGCGATCAGTGATCATCGCCACCGACATATGCGCCCCGGCGCGGTAGCTGGCAGCCGCGCCGATAAAGGTGAACACCAGCATCAGCAGGATCGCAGAGGGTTCCGGCCAACTGGAGCCGGTGCCGAGAATATAGCGGGCGAAGATGCCCCAGGGAATGATCAGCGCGACCCCCAGGACCGAGAGGCCGGCGACCCAGATGCAGGTCATGTAGATACGGTCGTTGATGCGCAGCAGTAGATTCTTCATGGCGTTCACCGTGACCGGGCGCGTGGATACCGACCGCGCCGGGCCTTGTCAGGGAGGAGGGCGTTACTGAACGGCGTCGATACGCTTGATGATGTCGGCGTAAGGCGCACCGTACTTCGCGCGAACCTGCGCGGTGGCGTCATAGAAGGGCTTTTTATCGACGCTGATGAACTCGACCCCGGCCTTTTTGAGTTTTTCTTCACTGCTGGCCGACTTGGCATCCCACAACAAACGCTCGTCAGCCTGGGCGGCCTTGGCGGCTTCCTTGACCATGTCCTGCTGTGCGGCGCTGAGCTTGTTCCAGGTGATTTTCGACATCACGATGGGCTCGGGCAGGATCAGGTGTTCGGTGAGGGTGTAGTACTTGGCGTTCTGGAAGTGGTTGTGTTCCAGAAGCGTCGGGGGGTTGTTTTCTGCGCCGTCGATCACCCCGGTCTGCAAGGCGCTGAAGATCTCGCCGGTGTCCATGGCGATGCCGTTGGCGCCCATTGCATTGAAGGCTTCGATGAAGATCGGGTTGCCTTGCACGCGAATCTTCATGCCCTTGAGGTCTTCGATCTTGCGCACTGGTTTCTTGGTGTAGAGGTTGCGCGTGCCGCCGTCCATCCAGGCGAGGGCGACCAGGCCGAACTCGGAATCGGTGATCTTGGCGAGGATCTCATCGCCGATTTCGCCGTCAATCACTTTGCGCATATGCGCCTGGTCGCGGAACACGAACGGCAGGTTGAACACATTCACGTCCGGCACCACCGGGCCGACGATGCCAAGGCTGACGCGGGTCATTTGCACGGCGCCGACCTGGGCCTGTTCGACGACTTCCTTCTCGGAGCCGAGCACACCGCCCGGGAAGTACTTGAAGGTCAATTCGCCTTTGCTTTGCTGGGTCAGGGCCTTGCCCATGTTTTCTTCGGCGACCACGGTGGGGTAGCCAGCGGGGTGGATATCGGCAAACTTGATTTCCAGCGCGTGGGCGGCGCTGCTGAGGGCCACGAGTGTGGCAGCGAGCAAGGTGCGTTTGAAGTCCATGGGCGGTGATTCCTGTCTTGTTATTGTTGTATTCAAGGCACAGCGATGCAGCTAGAGGATGAACTGGGGTTCGGGCAATCCCTTGACGCCGGGGTTGAGGGCAAACACGCCGCCGGACAGCGAACTGTCACGCTGATCGTCACGAATGGAGGTGACGTACAGGGTGTCCAGGCGACTGCCGCCGAAGGCGCACATAGTGGGTTTTTTTACCGGTACGGTGAGGGACTGGTCGAGGCGACCGTCGGGGGTGAAACGGTGGACCAGGCCGGCATCGTTGGCGCAGATCCAGTAGCAGCCATCCGCGTCGACAGCTGCACCATCGGGCCTGCCGAGAAAGTCATGCATGTCCACAAACACCCGGCGGTTGGACGGCGTGCCGGTGTCGATGTCGTAGTCGAATGCCCAGATCTGCTGCACTAGCGGGTGTGAATCAGAGGCATACATTGTGCGGCCATTGGGGCTGAAGGCCAGCCCGTTGAGGGTGATGAAACCATCGAGCTGCGCATGGGGCGCCGTGCCAGACGTATAGCGATAAAGGGTGCCCTCAGCGGCGTTCAACCCCATGTTCAGCACCATGCTGCCGGCCCAGAAACGGCCTTGGCGATCACAGCGGCCGTCGTTCAAGCGCATGTCCGGCCGCGGGTGTTCGACACCGGCCAAGAGCGTAGTGTCGAGGCTGCCGTCGTTTTGCGGGGTCAGTTCAAAGAAGCCGGTTTCCATGCCTGCCACCCAGTTGCCCGCTTGGGTAGGTGCGATGCAGGCGAGCATCTGCGGGGCTTGCCAGGCACGCAGGTGCCCGGTAGAGGCGTTCCAACGGTGCAAGCCACCGTTGGGGATGTCCACCCAATAGAGGGCGTTTTCTTCAGGCACCCATATCGGGCATTCCCCCACGGCGTTGCGGGCATCGACAATCAATTCTGCAGTCATGGCCACTCATTCCTTTGGGTTGCTGTGTACTCAGTCACCGAATGGGCCTGCCGCGCAGAACGCGCCGCCCTGATAAATCCTTGCCGGGTCATCATCTGCGACCGGCGGCTGGGCCTCGACCTGGGCGCGGAACACTTCGGAGCTGTCCTTGGGCGCAAAGCCCAGGTGCGCGGCGTAGCGGTTGTCCCACCAGGTGTCGAGGTTGGCCGACATGCCGTAGACCACGGTATGGCCGACATCGGGCGTGTACAGCGCGCGTTCGAGCAGTTGGGTCAGGTCGTCGAAGCTCAGCCACGTGTGCATCATCCGGCGGTTCTGCGGCTGCGGGAACGAGGAGCCGATGCGGATGCTCACCGTCTGGATGCCATAACGATCAAAGTAGAAACTGGCCATGTCTTCGCCGTAGGACTTGGACAGGCCGTAGTAGCTGTCTGGGCGGCGTGGGGAGTGGGCGTCGAGTTGTTCACCCTGTTTATAGAAACCGATCACATGGTTGGAGCTGGCGAAGATCACACGCTTTACGCCATGGCGACGTGCGGCTTCATAGATATGGAAGATGCCGCTGATATTGGCGCCGAGCACTTCTTCGAACGAGCGCTCTACCGATACGCCACCAAAATGCAGGATGGCGTCGACGCCTTCTACCAATTGGTGCACCGCTTGCTTGTCGGACAGGTCGCAGGTTTGCACTTCTTCGCGGGCATCGATGGCGGGGGCCATGTCGGCGATATCCGACAGGCGCAGGACCTTGGCGTAAGGGCGCATACGTTCGCGCAAAACTTTACCGAGGCCACCGGCGGCGCCGGTGAGCAACAGACGGTTGAAGGGAGCGGGCGTCGTGATGGTCATGAGCATTCCAATTTTTGTTGTAGGTTGTCGTATGACTATATGGAAATAGTGTTAGGGATTCTTGGTGTTGTCAACGTCCTTCCAGGCGCATGAGATCAAAGGTGGGAGCTGGCACCTTTGAGATCGAGTTCGACCCTGGAACTTACAACAACGAAATCGGATAGCTGATAAAAATCCGGTTTTCATCAAACTCGTTATTGCTGAAGTCGCGCCGCATTGTCGAATTGCGCCACTTCACATTGAGGTTTTTCAGTGCACCACTTTGCACCGTATACGCCAGTTCCGACTCACGCCCCCATTCCTTGCCATCGGTGATCGCTGCGGTGTGCACGTTACTGCCGCTGATATAGCGGTTCATCAGGGTCAGCCCTGGCACGCCGAGTACGACAAAGTTGAAGTCATGGCGTACCTGCCAGGATTTTTCCCTGGCGTTGTCGTAGCTGGCGTTATAGCTGTCGTTGGCCAGCGTGCCGCCGCTGGTGCCGTTGATGCGCATCCATACACTGTCGCCGGTGAGTTTTTGCAGGCCGACGTAGAAGGTGTGGCCGTTGTATTTGGCCGAGAGCAGGGCGAACACGGTCTTGTTGTCGAGGTCGCCGGCCAAGGCGCTGCCGTCTTCCTTGCCGTTGAAGAAGCCAAGGTTGGCGCCCAGGGTCCAGTCACCCACCGGCTGGCTGTGGGTGAGGTTCAGATACTGTTGCTGGTAGATATCAGTGAGTTCGGCGTACCACAGGCCGACTTGGGTGCGCTTGTCGTTGAAGGTATATTCGCCCCCGCCGAAGTTGAAGCGGTCCGAGGTGAACGCAGCTTTGCCGTTCATGAACATGTTTTCCATGCTCGCGTCGTTGCGTGGGCTGTTGCCGCGAAACTGGCCGCCGTAGAGGGTCAGACCGGCGATCTCATTGGAGGTGACCTGGCCGCCGCGAAAGGTCTGGGGCAGAGAGCGGCCATCATCAGAACGCAGGATCGGCAGCACCGGCATCCACTCGCCAACTTTGAGCTCGGTCTTGGACAGCCTGGTTTTCAGCGCGACCCCAAGACGTCCGAAATTGTCGGCAGGGCGGCCATCGTCATGCACCGGCAGCAGTTGAGTGCCGGCAGTGCCTTTGCCGCCATCGAGCTTTTGCGAATACAGGCCCAATACATCAATCCCGAACCCGACAGTGCCTTGGGTAAAGCCGGATTTGGCGTCGAGAATGAAGTTCTGCGTCCACTCTTCGGCCTTCCCCTGAGGGTTGCCGGGGTTGGTGAAGTTGCGGTTGAAGTAGGCGTTGCGCAGGTTGAGCGTGGCCTTGGCGTCGTCGATAAAACCTTCGGCTTGAACGCACAGGGGCAGGGTGACGGCCAGGCTGGCGAGGCTGATAAGGCCCAGGGGTGCAGAGCAATTGCGGACGAATTGACTCACAGTGAGGCTCCCTTTCTTTTGTTGTTTTTATTATTTGTTATACGTCGTCGTACAACATTGAGCGGGATATTTGCGGGGTTTTCGGGGTGTGTCAAGCAGAAGTTATACGATGACTAGGTGTGCGTTGATCTAAAGCGGGCACGGGGCAATGTGGGAGGGGGCTTGCTCCCGATAGCAGTGTGTCAGTCACAGATGATCTGACAGATACACCGCTATCGGGAGCAAGCCCCCTCCCACATTTGACTGAGTTAAACCTGGTTTTTTATCCTGCCAAGACCATCGGAGGCAGGGTGCCAAGCAGTGAAACGGCGGCTACTGCGCAGACCCCCAGCAGCCATTCCATCATCACACTGGCTTTCAAACTGCCCAAGCGCTGTTCGCAGCGTTCGATACGCAACCGGTTCAACAACGCCAAGCCCAGCATCCCCACCACCAACCCCACCTTGATCAGCAGGATCAAGGCAAACCCATTGAACAGTGGCGTGGGCCAGAGTTGCCCGGTGAGCACGCGCACATTGATCAAACCGGTTACCAGCAAGCCGGCGACGAGGCCGTAACCCACGCCGCTGAAGCGCCGCAAAATCGGCTCCAGCCGGTGCTCTTGCGCGTGCCTGAGGATCAGCACCAGCACCAGCAACCCACCCAGCCAGGTCCCCACGCACAGCAGATGCACCACTTGGTTGAGGATCAGCAATTGCCCACTCAGCCCGTCGAGCATGGCGCCATGGCCCACCGGCGCCAGGGTCGCCAGCAGCAGGGTGATCAATGGCAAACGCAAGGCTGGCCAGGGTTTGATCAGCACGATCACCAGCAGAACATTCAGCAGCAGATGCCAGGACCATACCTGGCCGAAAAAGGTCTTGCCCAGCACCAATTGCACGGTGGCCGGTTGCAGCGCCGCGTCCCAACTGCCGGCCATGCTGGCGGTGATCAGCAGTAACCACGCCACGCCGGAGCCAAGCCCCAGCCAGGCCAGGCCACGGGTGATGCATAGCAGTTGCCGGTCCAGAGCCGGTTGTACCTGGGCGCCGAGCAGCCAGGGCCGGAGCACGCAAGCCCCGAACATCAGCAGCACAACGATAAAATGCAGGAAACGGCACAGCACCAGCAGGGTTGCCATGGGTTACTGGCCGACCTTGAAGCTGTATTCACCGCTGCTCTTATGGGTGTCGACCGACACCGCATTCCACACCACTTTGTAATTGCCGCTCGCGAGCGGGGCGGCAGGGGTCACGACCAGGACTTTCTTGTCCGCGTCCGGGGTTTCCAGGCCCTTGATGGCGATTTCAGTGCCGTCCTTGCTCAGGGACACCTTGGTGAAGGTGGCTTCGACGCCTTCGGTGAAGGTCAGGCGCAGGTCTTTCGGTGCGGCGACGTTGCTGTTGGCCGCAGGTTCTGCGCTCTTGAGGTGGGCATGGGCAAATGCCGCCGAGGCGCCCAGCAGGGAGGTGAGCAGGGCGAGGGTGGTCAGGGCTTTCTTGATCAACATTGTTCAATACCAATCAATGGGTAGGAGCGGGTAGTGTACGAAGTTTCGGCTTGGCCTGTCGCCCCGATCTAGAGCTGGTGGTAGTCTTTAACCCGTGTTGTTGTCAGGGAGCCCTTATGGGCAATCACAAGATCGGAATCCGTCGGGTCAACGTCGAGAAAATCCTGCTGGCGGCGGAAAAAGTCTTCGCTGAAAAAGGCTACGGCAGCACCGCCATGGCCGACATCGCCGAAGAGGTGCAACTGCCGCGTTCCAACCTGCATTATTACTTCACCACCAAGAGCGAGCTGTACAGCGCGGTGCTGTTCGACCTGCTGGAGCTGTGGAAGCAGGATGCCCTGAGCTTCGAAACCTTCGATGATCCGCGGGTGGTGCTCAGCAGCTACATCCGCGCCAAGATGCAGCGCTCGCGTACGCGGCCGTATGGCTCAAAGGTCTGGGCCAATGAAATCATCCACGGCGCGCCCACGCTCGGTGAGGCCCTGGATGAAAGCCTGTACGACTGGGCCAAGATGAAGGAAGCGAAGATTCGCCAGTGGGTGCAAGACAAACGTATCCTGCCGGTGGAACCGTCGAGCCTGCTCTACATGATCTGGGCCTCGACCCAGCACTATGCCGACTTTGATCACCAGGTGAAGATTTTGAATGATCACCAGCCGTTGTCGGATATGCAGTTCGAAAAGGCGATTCAGACGGTGACCAGTGTGATCTTGCGGGGGATCGGGTTGGAGCCTTGAGCCCTGTGGTGAGGCTGAGGGGCCCATCGCAGCATGGGGATCTACACAACTTCGTAGCAGTCACCAGTAACCACGATGCGAAGCGAGCCGCTCTTGATCTGCTCTTGATCTGCTTTTGATCTTAGGCGCCCCGTTAAACCACGCTGGCCGGAATTCGACAGGGATTTGGGGGGTAAACCGGCAGGGATGCCGGTTTAGCCGCCCCGCGCCATGGATGGCGCGTGGCGGCGGCCCCCCAAATCCCTGTCGGATTACGGGCACACCGAGCCTGGGCGAGGTGCCGGGTGGTGGGGCAAGAGCGTTTTGCTTACTTTTGCGCTTTTCAAAAGTGAGCCGCTGTAAGAGCGGAACCAATAGTGGCCGTTACCTAAATAACGGATATGTACTCGATCTGATCCAACATCCTGGTCGGTCCTAAGGCCGCCATTGGGAGCAAGTCGAATCGTCGCACCGCCCCTCCCACAGGGACAGCGCCATACCAGAAGTTGTGTAGATACCCATGCCCATCGCAGGCAAGCCAGCTCCCACATTCGACTGCATTCCTTCAGACAAAATGCGGTCAACTGTGGGAGCTGGCTTGCCTGCGATAGCGGTCTAAAGGCTACACAGCTTCCCGATACGGATTACGCGGATCCTGCGTCCAATTCAAAAATGGCTTGCCGGTGTCCATCGGCACCATCTCGATGCAGTCCGCCACCGGGCAGGTGATCTGGCACAAGTTGCAGCCCACGCACTCATCATCAATCACTTCATACTTATGCGTGCCGTCCGCCTGTTTCAAACTGGCGATCGCCTGGTGTGAAGTGTCCTCACAGGCAATGTGACAACGCCCACAACCGATACACGCCGCCTGATCGATCTTGGCGATCACCTGGTAGTTGATATCCAGGTACTTCCAATCCGTGGTGTTACCCACGGCCCGCCCGGAAAAGTCCTGCAGGCTGGTGTAACCCTGGCTGTCCATCCACCGCGACAGCCCGTCCTTCATCTCGTCCACAATCCTGAAGCCATGCAGCATCGCCGCCGTGCACACCTGCACTGCGCCGCAGCCCAGGGCGACGAATTCCGCTGCATCGCGCCAGTTGCCGATACCGCCGATGCCGCAGATCGGCAGGCCCTGGGTCTGCGGGTCACGGGCGATTTCGGCGACCATGTTCAGGGCAATCGGCTTGACCGCCGAACCGCAGTAACCGCCGTGGGTACTCTGGGTGCCGACCACCGGCAGGGCGACCATGCGCTCCAGATCCACGCTGGTGATGGAATTGATGGTGTTGATCAACGACACCGCGTCCGCGCCGCCGCGAGACGCTGCCCGCGCCGCCACGCGTATGTCGGTGATGTTGGGCGTGAGCTTGACGATCACCGGCAGCGAGCAATACGTCTTGCACCAGCGCGTCACCTGTTCCACATACTCCGGCACCTGGCCGACCGCTGCGCCCATGCCGCGCTCGGGCATCCCGTGGGGGCAGCCGAAATTCAACTCGATGCCGTCGCAGCCGGTCGCCTCCACCAGGGGCAGGATGTTTTTCCAGGACTCCTCAACACATGGCACCATCAGCGATACGATCAGTGCACGGTCAGGCCAGTCCTTTTTCACCTGGGTGATTTCCCGCAGGTTGATCTCCAGGGAGCGGTCGGTGATCAGTTCGATATTGTTGATGCCCAGCACTTCACGGTTCGCCCCGAAATGCGCCGAGTAGCGTGACGACACGTTCACCGCCGCCGGGTCTTCGCCCAGGGTTTTCCACACCACGCCACCCCAGCCGGCTTCGAACGCACGGACGACGTTGTAGGCTTTGTCGGTGGGCGGCGCGGAGGCCAGCCAGAACGGATTGGGGGCTTTGATACCGGCGAATACAATCGAGAGATCGGCCATTACGCAGCCTCCACATTCAGCATGAGTTGGGCGTGCATGGCCTCGGCGGCCAGTTTGCCGTGTTGCACGGCCTGCACGGTGAGGTCCTGGCCAAGGCTGACGCAATCGCCGCCGGCATACACGCCGGGGATACTGGTACGCAGCTGTTCATCGACAAAGATGCGCTCGCCCACGCGGTGCAGTTGCTGGGCCAGCGGGTCGTGCAGTGCGTCGTTGTCAAAGCCTTGGCCGATGGCCTTGAAGATCGCATCGGCGGCCAGTTCGAAGGTTTCCCCCGTCGCTAGCAAGCGACCATTTTCCAGGTGGGTGCGGGCCAGGCGCATACCGCGTACGCGGCCCTGGTCGTCGAGCAACACTTCGTCGGGTTGGGCCCAGGTCAGCAGCCGCACTTGATTGGCCTTGGCAATGTCTTGTTCGTGTTGGGTCGCGCCCATGTCCGCCAGGCCACGGCGGTACACAAGGTTTACCTCGCGGGCACCGAGGCGGGCCATTTGCACGGCCATGTCGATGGCGGTATTGCCTGCGCCGAGCACGATGCAGCGGTCGGCCAGGGGCAGTTGGGTGAGGTCATCGGCCTGGCGCAGCTCGCGGATGTACTCGGTGGCGGCGAGCAGGCCGGGGGCGTCTTCGTGGGCCAGGCCGAGCTGTTTGCTGGCCGCCAGGCCGAGGCCGAGGAACACCGAATCGAATTGCTGGTGCAGTTCGCTCAAGGTCAGGTTTTCGCCCAGGCGCTGGCCGTGGCGGATTTCAATGCCGCCGATTTGCAGAAGGAAATCCAGTTCTTTCTGAGCAAAATCATCCACCAGCTTGTACTTGGCGATCCCATATTCATTCAGGCCGCCGGCTTTTTCCCGCGCCTCGAATATCACCACGTCATGGCCGTGCAACGCGGCGCGGTGGGCGCAGGCCAGCCCCGCCGGCCCGGCGCCGACCACGGCGATGCGTTTACCTGTGGGCGCGGCGCGCTGGAACGGGTGTTCGCTGAAGTGCGCGTTGTCGATGGCGTAGCGTTGTAACAAACCGATCAGCACCGGCGCGCATTCTTCGGCGTTGTTACGCACGCAGGCTTGCTGGCACAGGATCTCCGTGGGGCAAACCCGAGCGCAACTGCCGCCGAGGATGTTGGCCGAGAGGATTTTCTGCGCAGCGCCTTGCACGTTCTCGGTGTGGATATTGCGGATGAACGACGGGATGTCGATCTCGCTGGGGCATGCGTTCACGCACGGTGCGTCGTAACAGTACAGGCAGCGCGAGGCTTCCAGATGCGCTTGCCGGGCGTTGAGCGGCGGTGCCAGGTCGCTGAACTGGCTGGCGAGGGTGGCCGCGTCGTCGCGGGGATGGGGAAGGTGGGTCAGGGTCTGGATCACGGTATTGGCCTCACGGTTATTGAGGTGCTGCCTCTGATGGGCATTGGTTTTTTTGTTGCCTGTGCTGCCCCCGATCGCGGGTTCAGCGGTTCACAGCCACTGGTTTGGAAAGCGCTGCCCGCTTGCTCAGCTGCTCGAACACCGACGGATACGCCGGCCGCTCCACATACCGTCCGGCCCCTCGCTCGGCGCGCAGGTCGCCATCGGCCCAGACCAGCTTGCCCTGGCTGATGGTGTGGCTCGGCACGCCGCGCACGGTCTTGCCTTCGAAGATGTTGAAGTCGACCTGCTGGTGGTGAGTCTTGGCCGAAATGGTTCGTGTGCCTTCAGGGTCCCAGAGCACCAGGTCGGCATCCGCACCGACGCGAATCGCGCCTTTACGGGGGTAGAGGTTGAAGATTTTCGCCGTGTTGGTGGAGGTCAGCGCAACGAACGCCTGCATCGACAGGCGCCCCGTGTTGACGCCTTCGTGCCACAGCAGCGCCATGCGGTCTTCGATACCGGCGGTGCCGTTGGGGATCTTGCTGAAGTCGTCACGCCCGGCGGCTTTTTGCTCGGCGCAGAAGCAGCAGTGGTCAGTCGCGGTGGTGTGCAGGTTGCCCGATTGCAGGCCGTGCCACAGGGCCTCCTGATGCCCGCGCGGACGGAACGGCGGGCTCATGACATAGCCGGCGGCGGTCTGCCAATCCGGGTGCTGGTAGACGCTGTCGTCCAGCAGCAAGTGGCCGGCGAGTACTTCACCGTACACCGCCTGGCCCTTGCCCCGAGCGTAGGTGATTTCATCCAGCGCCTCTTTGGTCGACACATGCACCAGGTACAGCGGCGTGCCGATGGTCTCGGCAATTCGTATTGCGCGGCTGGCCGCTTCGCCTTCCACCTGGGACGGGCGCGACAGCGGATGGGCTTCCGGTCCGGTGATGCCCTGGGCCATCAGCTTGCGTTGCAGGTGATACACCAGCTCGCCGTTTTCCGCATGAACGGTAGGCACCGCGCCCAGCTCCAGGCAGCGTTCGAAGCTGGCTACCAAGGTATCGTCGGCAGCCATGATTGCGTTCTTGTAAGCCATGAAATGCTTGAAGCTGTTGATGCCGTGATGGCTGACCAGTTCGGCCATTTCCTCGCGTACCTGCTCGCTCCACCAGGTGATCGCTACATGGAAGCCATAGTCGGATGCGGACTTTTCTGCCCAGCCGCGCCACTGGTGGAAGGCTTCCATCAAGGATTGCTGCGGGTTGGGAATCACAAAGTCGATGATCGACGTGGTACCACCGGCCAGGCCCGCGGCCGTACCACTGAAAAAGTCTTCGCTGGCCACGGTGCCCATGAAGGGCAGTTGCATATGGGTGTGGGGATCGATGCCGCCCGGCATCAAGTATTGGCCGCTGCCATCGAGTATTTCAGTGCCGGCGGGAATATCCAGATCGGTGCCAATGGCCCGAATTAGACCGCCTGCGCATAACACATCGGCGCGGTAACTTTCATCATGGGTAATAACGGTTGCGCCACGGATCAACAGCGACATGTCGAGTTCCTCACAGGCTTGACCGGCTTATGCCAGTTCTAAGTGTTGTAATACTGCCGGTCGATGGAGGGTTAATTCCTGTCATCGGTGACAGGAATAGAAACTAGCCCGAGTTTTTCGATTGGGCAAGAAGATTTTTCTTAAGCTTATAATTAAATTAAGTTACTGAATTAAAAGATAAAAATAACAAAATCACCAAAATGTAGCGATCGCTCACCATTTTGACGCACTTGACAGCTTCTGTTTTTGAGCAACATTTCTTATTGCAAATCAGACGCTTGAGATATGCCTCTTGACGGCACTGAAAAATAAAAATAATTGTGTTGCACCAGATTGAGACCTGACGGTTCTGGCAACTTGCGCAATGGCTGGCCCCAATAGCGCGGCAAGTAACCCAGGCTCACTCGGAAAGCTGATAAACATCAGTACGTTATATAAGTGGTGCGGGTTCAGCAGCCGTTGTCGGCACGGTAATTGAGTGCAAAGGCAATTGGTCGGGGCCCGAGATGTCATGTTGTTTATGCGGTACTCCGGCCTCCTGTACACAGCGTGCAGGTGAGCAAAAATAATTTAAAAAAAACCGTGGAGCGGCCATGCAACAGAACAGATCGCAAGTCATCGAGCGCAACGGCCTGTACGAACTCGACGCCGGCCCCGACGTCCTCGACAGCCCTCGCTACAACCATGACATGGCACCCACCAAGGTGCATGAGCGCACCTGGAACAAATGGCACATCACCGCATTGTGGGTCGGCATGTCGATTTGCGTGCCGACCTACACCCTGGGCGGGGTACTCACCGCGTATTTCGGCTTGTCGGTGGGCGAGGCGCTGATAGCGATCCTGCTGGCCAATATCGTGGTGTTGATCCCGCTGACGCTCAACGCGTTTCCCGGCACCAAGTACGGCATCCCGTTTCCGGTGCTGTTGCGCTCGTCATTCGGCATTCTCGGTTCCAACGTGCCGTGCCTGATTCGCGCGTTGGTGGCCTGCGGCTGGTTTGGTATCCAGACGATGTTTGGCGGGTTGGCGATTCACCTGTTTCTCGGTTCGATTTTCGAGGGTTGGAAGTCGCTGGGTGGTACTGGTGAAGTGATTGGCTTCATGATTTTCTGGTGCCTGAACCTGTGGGTGGTGTTGCGCGGTGCCGAGTCGATCAAGCGCCTGGAAACCCTGTCGGCGCCGTTGTTGGTGGCGGTAGGTATCGGCCTGCTGGTGTGGGCGATGCCGAATGTGTCCCTCAGCGAGCTGATGGCGATCCCACCCAAACGCCCTGAAGGCGCAAGCCTCACCGGCTATTTCATGGCGGGTCTGACCGCGATGGTAGGCTTCTGGGCCACCTTGTCGCTGAACATTCCCGACTTCAGCCGCTACGCCAAGAGCCAGAAAGACCAGATTCTCGGGCAGATCTTCGGCCTGCCGCTGACCATGTTCCTGTTCGCCGCCCTCGGCGTGATCATGACCGCCGCCTCGGTCAAACTGGTGGGCGTCAGCGTCTCCGACCCAGTGACCCTGATCGGCCATATCCAGAGCCCGGTGTGGGTGGCAGTGGCGATGGCGCTGATCATCGTCGCCACCTTGTCCACCAACACCGCGGCGAACATCGTTTCGCCCACCAACGACTTCCAGAACATCGCGCCCAAGCTGATCAACCGTACCACCGCGGTGATCCTGACCGGGCTGGTAGGGCTGGCGCTGATGGCCCATGAGCTGCTGAAAAAGCTTGGGTTGATCGTTTCCGATGTCAGCCTGGAGACCGTCTACTCCAATTGGTTGCTCGGCTATTCGAGCCTGCTGGGCCCGATTGCCGGGATCATGGTGGTGGACTACTTCATCACCCGCAAACAGCAACTGGACCTGGCAGGACTTTACCGTGATGACGTGTACCCGGCGTGGAACTGGAGTGGTTTCATCGCCTTTGGCGTGCCGGTGGTGCTGACCCTGTTGTCGCTGGGCAGCGATGCGTTCAGTTGGTTTTACAGCTATGGCTGGTTTACCGGTTCGGCGTTGGGCGGGGTGTTGTATTACGGGCTCAATGCCAAGCGCGGTATCAACCCGGCCGTAGCCAAATCATCCTTGTGAACGCGGTCAATGTGGGAGGGGCTTGCCCCCGATGGCGGTGTATCAGTCATGCATATATCGACTCGGCCACTGCTGTCGGGAGCAAGTCCCCTCTCACATTGGATCGCGTGCCACCTGTTCCAATCATAAGAAATACAGCCTGAGGAGATCCCCATGAACGCTGCCCTCGACGTTCTGCAATCGACCCATCAGCACATCAACCGCGACCGCCTGTGGCAGTCGCTGATGGACCTGGCCAGGCTCGGCGCCACCCCCAAGGGCGGGGTGTGTCGCCTGGCCCTTACCGACCTTGACCGCAAGGCCCGCGATCTCTTCGTGCAGTGGTGCGAAGAGGCCGGCTGTACCGTGAGCATCGACGGTATCGGCAATATCTTCGCCCGCCGTCCAGGGCGCAACGCGGACCTGCCGCCGGTGATGACCGGCAGCCATATCGATACCCAGCCTACCGGCGGCAAGTTCGACGGTTGCTTCGGTGTACTGGCGGGGGTGGAAGTGTTGCGCACCCTTAACGATCTCAAGATTGAAACCGAGGCGCCGTTGGAAGTGGTGGTGTGGACCAACGAGGAAGGTTCGCGGTTTCCACCCTGCATGATGGGCTCCGGCGTGTTCGCCGAAAAATTCAGCCTGGCCGATACCCTGGCCAAGGTCGATGCGGACGGCGTCAGCGTCGGCGATGCGTTGAATGCCATCGGCTATGCCGGGACGCGCCCCGAGAGCGGGCATAAGGTTGGCGCCTATTTCGAGGCGCACATCGAGCAAGGGCCGATTCTTGAGGATGAAAAGAAAATCATCGGCGTGGTACTCGGCGCCCTCGGGCAAAAGTGGTTCGACCTCAAACTGCGCGGTGTCGAAGCCCACGCCGGCCCGACGCCGATGCACCTGCGCAAGGATGCCCTGGTGGGCGCGGCGGTGGTGGTGGCGGCGGTGAATGCGGCGGCGCTGGAGCATCAGCCGCACGCCTGTGGCACGGTGGGTTGCCTGCAAGCGTATCCAGGGTCGCGCAACGTGATTCCGGGGGAGGTACGCATGACCCTGGATTTCCGTCATTTAGAGCCAGCACGACTGGACTCGATGATTGCCCAGGTGCGCCAGGTGATTGAAGACACCTGTGCCAAACACGGGCTGAGTTACGAGATGGAACCCACCGCCGACTTCCCGCCGCTGTACTTCGACAAAGGTTGCGTCGATGCCGTGCGCGATGCGGCCAATGGCTTGGGGCTGTCGAATATGGACATTGTCAGCGGGGCAGGGCACGACGCAATCTTCGTCGCCGAGCTTGGCCCGGCGGGGATGATCTTCGTGCCGTGTGAAGGTGGCATCAGCCATAACGAAATCGAAAATGCCGCGCCGGATGATCTGGCGGCGGGGTGTGCGGTGTTGTTGCGCGCCATGGTGGCAGCCTCGGCCGCCATCGCCAGCGGTTGAAAATGTGGGAGGGGGCTTGCTCCCGATTGCGGTATTGACGTCAGGCGCCAGGTTGCCAGCCACCGCCGAGGGCGGTCAAAAGCCCCACACTTGCCACCAGCTGCCGCGTCTGTACGGCCTGCAATGTGCGCTGCGCCTGTAGCGCCGCCGTTTGTGCGGTGACCACATCCAGATAACTCACCGCCCCCGCCTGATAGCTGTTCATCGCCAACGCCTGGGTATGTTGCGCCGCCTGCGCCGCCGCCTGTTCATCCTGGGCTTGCTGCTGCAAGTCCCTCAGTTGCCCCAGGTTGTCCTCTACCTCTCGTACGGCTTGCAACACATGGCTACGGTATTGCGCCGACGCCTCTTCAAACTCGGCCTTGGCCTGGCGTTCATTGGCACTCAACCGCCCGCCATCAAAGATCGGCAGGTTCACCAGCGGCCCCAACGCCCAATAGCGATTGCCAGCTGACAGCAGATTACCGACGCCTTGCGTCTGCCCGCCTATCAACCCGGTCAGGCTGAAATCCGGATACCACGCCGCCTTGGCTACGCCGATATTTGCGTTGGCCGCAAACACCCGGCGTTCAGCCGCGGCGATGTCCGGGCGACGTTGCAGCAAGTGGCTTGGCAACTGCGATGGAATCCTTGGCAAGGCCATCAACTGCGGGCTGGGCGGCAATGAAAAGTCACTGGCCGCCACGCCCACCAACTCGCCGATTGCATGCTCGGTCAGGTTGCGTTGCCCACGCACCTCATCCCGCTGCGCCTTGGCCTCGGCCAGTTGATTTTGCGCGCGGGTCAGGTCCAGTTCCGAGGCAATCTGGCCTTCGTAGCGACTGCGCGTCAGTTGCAGCGCCTGGCTGAAATCCTCCAGCGAGCTGTCGAGTATTCGGCTCTGTGCATCCAGGCCATTGAGTTGCACATATAACGTCGTCAACTGCCGTTGCAGGCTCAGGCGCGCCACCGCCAAGTCATCGCCTGACGCTTGCGCCTGAGCGTCACCGGCCGCGACCTGATTGCGGATCTTGCCCCACAGGTCCAGGTCGTAGCTCAACGAAAACCCGGCAATGTTGCTGTTGTACACCGACGGCTGCGTTGTGCCGCGCAACGGTCTCGCGTCCGATTGCCGTTGGCGCTGCGGCTGTGCGCTGGCGCTGATTTGCGGGAACAGCCCGGCGTGCAACTGGCTGGCATACGCCTGGGAGGCATCGAAGTGCGCCAGTGCCGCAGCCAGGTCCGGGTTGCTGTTGAGCAATTGCTGCTGCAGCTTGTTCAACGTTGGATCGTTATAGAGTTGCCACCACTGGGTCACCAACTGATCGGACGGTTGCGCGCTGTGCCATGGGCCGTCGCTGGTCTGTTCGCGGTAGTGGGCGGGCAGGTCAATCGACGGCGCGGTATAGGTCGGTGCCATTGAGCAACCCTGCAACGCCAGCAGTATCAACGCCGCGAGCGGTTTAAGCCTTGGGCGCATGGGCACCTCCGGCGGCGTCGGCCAGTTGCACCGGGTCGCCTTCGCGCAAGGCATCGGGCGGGTTGTCGATGATGTGGTCGGTGGCTTTCAAACCCTGGTCGATCACCAGGCGCTCGCCCAGGTCCAGACCGATGTGGATGTCTTGCAGGTGCACATGATTCTGCCCATCCAACACCGCCACTTGCGTACCCTGGGCGCGGAAGATCAAGGCGCTGGCCGGGATGCTCACGCCGTGAGTATCGGCCGGAATCGGCAGGCTGGCTTCGGCGTAGTCGCCCGGTAGCAATTCACCGCTGGGGTTGTCGACGACGAACTGGGCGAGCAGGGTGCCGGAGCGGCGGTCGATGGCGGTGGAGTCACCGATCAGGCGCGCCTTGAAGTGTTCGCCTGGGTGCTCAGGCACCGTCAACTCGGCTTCCAGGCCCGGATGGATCACTGCCGCGTAGTTCTGCGGCACCGGCACATACAGGCGCAGTTGGTGAGTGTCGGCCAGGGTGAACAGCGCTAGATCGCTGTCGGTATCGGCTTTGATCAACTGACCGATATCGGTATGCCGCGCAGTGATGGTGCCAGCGAATGGCGCACGCAGGGTTTTGTAGCCCTCCAATGCTGACAAGCGAGCGTAGTCCGCTGCGGCAGCCTCGGCATTGGCTGTGGTCGCGGCGGCGTTCGAGGTTTTTTCATCGGCTTCCTGACGCGACACTGAATGGCTCGCCAACAGGTGTTGCCAGCGCGTGGCAGTGGTGGCTGCCAGACGTGCATTGGCCTGTTCCTGAATCAGCCGTGCGTGAGTCTGCGCCAGTTGCTGGTCGAGGTCAGGGCTGTCGATTTCGGCGAGGATTTGCCCGGCCTTGACCTGCGTGCCCATATCCACTTTCCAGTCTTTCAGATAGCCGCTGACCCGCGCATGGATCGGCGCTGTGCTCCAGGCTTCCAGGTGCGCCGGCAAGCGCAGCGTATCGCCGGCAGTGTTCTGTTGGGGTTGCAACACCATCACTTGGGGAATGGCCGCCGTTTCGGTCCAGGCAGCGACAGATCGCTCGTGCAGCGTGCGGGCGTGCAAGCCGCTGGCGACCAGCAGGGCAGCGAGGGTCAGGCCGCCGACACCCATCAGCATCAGACGCTTGCGCGAGGGTTTGTGATCAGACGACATGGGGCGTTTCTCCAGCAATTGCGCGAGTAGGGTGACGGCCGTGGACCAGGCTGAAGACCACGGGTACAAACAACAGAGTGGCGATGGTGGCGAAGATCAAACCGCCGATAACGGCGCGACCCAGCGGCGCGTTTTGCTCCTCGGACAGCGCCAGGGGCAACATGCCGATGATCATTGCCAGGGCGGTCATGCACACTGGGCGAAAGCGCGTGTAACCGGCTTCCATGGCGGCTTTCAACGCGTCGCCATGTTCGGCCAGGCGTTCACGGCAGAAGCTCACCACCAGGATCGAGTTGGCGGTGGCCACGCCCATGCACAGGATGGCGCCGGTGAGCGCCGGGACCGATAACGAGGTGCCGCTGAGGAACAGCATCCACACGATCCCCGCCAGTGCGGCCGGTAACGCCGTGATGATCACAAAGGGGTCGGCCCAGGACTGGAAGTTGACCACGATCAGCAAGTAGATCAGCACCACTGCGCCGAGCAGTCCGAAGCTCAAACCACTGAACGCCTCATGCAGCGCATCGATTTGCCCGTGCAGGCTGATGGTCGCGCCTTTGGGACGCATGGATGCAGTGTCGTCCAGCACTTTTTGCACATCACGGGCCACGCCGCCCAGGTCGCGACCTTGTACGTTGGCATACAGGTCCAGGGTCGGTTCGATGTTGTAGTGGGTGACCACCGCCGGGCTTTGTACGCGGGAGATGGTCGCCACGCCCCCGAGGATTTGCGATTGGCCATCGGCACCGGTCACCGGTAGGGCCTCCAGTGATGGCAGGCTGTCGAGACGGTACTGCGGGGTGGCGGCGACGATGGAATAGGACACGCCATTGGCCGGGTTGAGCCAGAAGGTCGGTGCCACCTGGGAGCTGCCGGCCAGGGAGGCGACCATGCTGTTGGTGACGTCTTTTTCGGTAATGCCCAAACCGTTGGCGCGCAGGCGGTCGACATCGACCTGCAAGGAGGGGTAACCGGTGGACTGCTGGATACGCAGGTCGGCAATGCCTGGTACGTGTTGCAAGCGACGTTCGAGTTCTACGGCGTAAGCGCGGTTTTCTGCATCGCTGCGCCCGGAGATTTTCACATCCAGAGGGGCCGGCGCGCCGAAGTTGAGAATCTGGCTGCTGATGTCTGCCGGCAGGAACGCAAAGTGGCTGCCGGGGAAACTTTGCGGCAAGGCTTCACGCAGTTTTTTCACGTAGTCGGCGGTGGGTGCGTGGTGCTTATTCAGGGTGACCTGGATATCGCCATCCTGAGGGCCGATGGTGCCGCTGCTGCTGTAGGCCATGTCGATACCGCTGAGCGGGATGCCGATATTGTCGACGATAGTGTCGAGTTCGTCGGCGGGGATGACCTCGCGAATGCGTGCTTCGATGCGATCGAACGCAGCGGCGCTTTCCTCGATTCGCGTGCCCAGCGGCAAGCGCACATGCAGCGCGAGGGCACCGGCATCGGTGGCCGGGAAAAAGTCCTGGCCCAGGCTTGGCAGCAACGCGAATGAGGCGATTACGCAGGCCAGGAAGCCGACAATGAAGCGCTTGCGCGCCCCCAGCGCCAACGTCAGCAAGCCATGGTAAGTGTCTCGGATATTGGAGAAGTGACGCTCAAAGCCCTGTTGGAAATTCAGCACCGATTGCAGCAGCGCATTGCGCGGTTTCGCGTGTTGCTCACCCTCATGATGGTTGATGAATTGATCTTCGGGATGATGCCCCACGCCTTGCTCCGGCGTATGCGGCTTGAGCAGGAACATCGCCAGCGTCGGCACCAGGGTGCGCGAGAGAATGAACGAACTGGCCATGGCAAAGATCACCGCCAGCGCCATTGGCCGGAACAGATAACCGGCGATGCCTTGCAGCAAAAACATCGGCACAAACACGATGCAGATGCACAGCAGCGAGACAAACGCCGGGCCGACGATTTGCGCGGCACCGTCGAGGATCGCAGTGTTCACCGCCTTGCCTTGTTCCAGGTGCCAGTTGATGTTTTCGATGGTCACTGTGGCGTCGTCCACCAGAATCCCCACCGCCAACGCCAGCCCGCCGAGAGTCATCACGTTGAGGGTTTGCCCGCTGACCGCCAGCAGCGCGATGGCCGAGAGCACTGCCAGCGGAATCGATGCGGCGATGATCAAGGTCGAGCGCCAACTGCCGAGAAACAACAGGATCATCGCACTGGTGAGCAGCGCGGCGATGATGCCTTCCTGGGCTACGCTGCCCACCGATTGCTTGACGAACACCGAGGCATCACCCAGCAGCGAGGTTTTCAGTGAAGGCGGCAGGGTTTCGTTGATGCGTGGCAGCATCTGGCGGATGCCATCGATGATCGACAGGGTAGAGATGCTGCCGTTCTTCAACGCCGGCATCAGCACCGCGCGATGGCCGTCAACGCGCACGATGTTGGTTTGCGGCGGCGAACCGTCGCGCACATGGGCGACTTGGCCGATGGTGATGATTGCGCCGTCGACTGTCTTGATCGGCAGGTCATTGAGTTCATCGATGGCCTTGGGGCTGTTGTTGAGCAGGATCGTGTATTCGTTGGAACCCAGCTTGGCGGTGCCCACCGGGATGATCTGGTTCTGCAAGGCCAGGGCATTGCCGACGTCCTGGGCCGACAAGCCCTTGGCAGCCAGGGCCTGGGGGTCGAGGTCGAGGGTGATCTGACGCTGCTTGCCGCCCATCGGCGTGGGCATGGCCAGGCCGGGCAGGGCGCTCAGGGGCAGACGGATATTGTTCTGCACCAGGTCGCGGATCCTGGCTTCCGAAAGGCTCGGGCTGGAGAAGGCCATCTGCAGGATCGGCACCGTGGAGGCGCTGTAGTTGAGGATCAGCGGCGGTGTGATGCCAGGTGGCATCTGCTTGAGCACGGTTTGCGACACCGCCGTGACCTGGGCGTTGGCGGTGCGGATATCGACGCCGGGCTGGAAGAAGATCTTGACGATGCCCATGCCGGGCAATGATTGCGATTCGATATGTTCGATATCGTTGACGGTGGTGCTCAAGGAGCGTTCATAGGTGTATATCACCCGGCCGGCCATGGCGTCCGGGGACAGGCCGTTGTACTGCCAGACCACCGCGACCACGGGTATGCCGATATCGGGAAACACATCGGTGGGCGTACGCAGGGCCGCCATGGGCCCGATGATGCAGATGAATATAGCCAACACGATAAACGTGTACGGCTTTTGCAGTGCGGTCTTTACCAGCCCGAGCATGCGTGAGTCTCCGAGAAGAGCAGGATTGCAAACCCCGGCAGTCTTGCCCGACCCACCTAACACGCACCTTTCAGCCAGGTGAAGGAAGATTTAGGTAATGGCTGAAGATCGTTTCATTTGTATTCATTTGTTCCGCAAACGCGGGCTCTTCAAGCTTGGCATCCATCGGATACGTCTTTTTTTGATGTTCTTTGGAGCCCTGCCATGTCACTGAAAACCCTGTTGTTGATACCTATGCTGAGCGTTGTTGTGTTGCTCTCGGCCTGCGCCGGCCCGCTGCCCAAGGCTGACCCGAGCCAAGCCTGGATCGGCCTGAAAGAGGAAGCGCCAAATGACCTGATGGCCGAGCGGGTTGACGGTAAACGCGTCGATGACGGGCGCTACTTTGAAGTCAGCCCCGGTGACCATCGGCTGGACGTGACCTTGTTTGAAGACGAACCCGGCGACGACAACCAGCAAGACTGCCAGGGCCGGGTGGAATACAAACACTTCAAGGCGGGTGAGCATTACACACTGGAAGAGTCGAGCCTGGGCACCACCGTGCGCGCATCCCTCAAGGACGGTCACGGCAAGGAAATCGCCGCCACCCAAGACTTCAATTGCATGCCTGGCTAGGCGTGATGGGCCGTCGCCTTGGGAGGCTTGGCGGGCGCGGCAGGTTTGACGTGGGGGTGATGATGCCGGCGAGTCACGCGCATGACCCCCCACAACATGGCCGCGGCCACTGCCAACCAGCCACAGATCAACAGAAAAATTGTCGTTGCAAGGCTCATTCGGGCCTCCTTTCGCCCACTGGGGGCACACACAGTCTTCTCAATGGACAGTCTAGCTACCTGGCGGTTGCCTGCTATTGACCAATGGTCGTGTCTGTCCAACTTGTTTGCTCTATCGCGGGTGCTTTACTGATGTGCCAGGCTATACCCGCGCTCAAGAGCATCCTATGATCAGGGCCCTCACCGCCCGTTGATCAAGAGAGTAAAACATTGCGCTTACGCTCGAACCTTAAAACATCCATCTTGCTGGCTTGTGCCCTGGGGTTAACGGCTTGTTCCAGCCAACCGTCGAAGCTGTCCGGCCTGCCGGAGCGCGTTGAACTCAACGGCGTGCCGACCTTTCGCAGCGAGGCTTATCAGAGCGGTCCTACGGCACTTGCCAGTATGCTGTCGCAACAAGGCATTGTCATGACACCGGGGTTGCTGGACAAGCCGCTGCGCCTGCCGGGTGCTGAGGCGAACCTCGAACGCAACATGCAGGTGCTGGCGCGCGAATACGGGCTGATGGTGTACCCACTGGACGCCAAGCTGACCGCGGTGCTGGCGCAGGTGGCGGCGGGTTACCCGGTGATGGCGCGAATCAATTCCAGCTTCTGGTCCGGAGCGCGCTATGTAGTCGTCGTGGGCTTTAACCAGCAGGAAAGCACGGTATTGTTGCGCTCAGGCAAGGAGCGCCGATTGATCATGAGCTTCAGTGACTTTGAGTCGGCATGGAAGAGCGCGGGCCACTGGGCCATCCTGACTCAACGCCCGAGCCAATTGCCGGCTAATGTGGATGCGCAGCGCTGGCACGATTCGGCGAACTCAACGGCCCAGGCCGGGCAAGAAGGGGCGGCGGCCCAAGCGCTAAAGGTCCTTGGGGAACGCAAGTAACAAATATGGGAGGGGGGCCTCCCACATCGGATTTCTGGTGGGAGTGAGTTAGCGGCGCACTTCTACCGCATTCCCCCGATTCTTCAGATTCTTGTCAGCCTTGTAGCGCAACGCCACATCCGGCACCGGGCCGCCCTTGCCGGTCTCGACCCAGCTGCGAATACGGCTGGCATCGGCAAAATGGGTGAACTTGCCAAAGGCATCCAGGATCACCAGCGAAACCGGGCGGTTGCCCATGCTTGTGACCAGCACCAGGCAATGCCCCGCCTGGTTGGTGAAGCCGGTCTTGGTCAACTTGATATCCCAGTTGGCGCGGTTGATCAGGTGGTCGGTGTTGGAGAAACCCAGGGTGTAGTTGGGCTTGCGAAACGCCACGGTCTTTTCCTTGGTGGTGCTCAACTGGCTCAACATCGGGAATTTACGCGCGTACGCCAGCAGCTTGCTCAGGTCGCGAGCGGTCGAGACGTTATGGATCGACAGGCCGGTAGGCTCCACATAGTGGGTGCTGGTCATCCCCAGGGACTTGGCCTTGGCGTTCATCGCCGCAATGAATGCCGCGTAGCCACCCGGATAGTGGTGGGCCAGGCTCGCCGCGGCGCGGTTTTCCGAGGACATCAGCGCAATCAGCAGCATTTCCTTGCGCGGCATCTGGCTGCCGATTTTTACCCGGGAGAACACGCCTTTCATCTCTGGCGTGTCGGTGATGTTGATGTCGATGTACTCATCCATGTTCTGCTTGGCTTCCAGCACGATCAGGCCGGTCATCAGCTTGCTCACTGACGCGATGGGGACTACTACGTCGGGATTGCTGGAATAAATGACTTTGTTGGTTTGCAAGTCCACCAGCATGGCGCTGCCGGAGGCGATTTGCAGTTTGGAGGCGTCACGCGGGGCCAGGGTGGATTCGGCGGCGTGGGCGAAGGTGCCTGTCAAAGCGAAAAACAGGCCGACAATAGAGAGACGAATTTTCACGCGGATGAACTCGCTAAAAAGTAAGGAAATACCGTTCGGGAACGGGCTTTATGAAAAATGACGTTACATTCTAGGAGTATGGATCAGAAACTGTCGAATGTTCTTCCAGAACCGAATGAAAGTGCTTAAAAACTAAGAAAAAACAGTTTTTTCTCAGGCAATAAAAAGCCCCGCGCTAAGGCAGGGCTTTTTCATTACGCCTGGTTATTAACCGTGCAGGGTTTCTGCAGCGTAAAGGGTATTTTCCAACAGGCAGGCGCGGGTCATCGGGCCGACACCACCTGGCACTGGCGTGATCCAGCCGGCGCGGGGCAGGGCAGTGTCGTAGACGACGTCGCCGACCAGCTTGCCGTCATCCTGGCGGTTGATGCCCACGTCAATGACGATGGCGCCTTCCTTGATCCATTCACCTTTGACCAAACCGGGCTTGCCAGCAGCGACCACCACCAGGTCGGCGCGGCCAACGTGGCCGGCCAGGTCCTTGGTGAAGCGGTGGGTGACGGTCACGGTGCAGCCGGCCAGCAGCAGTTCCATGGCCATCGGGCGACCGACGATATTGGAGGCGCCTACCACGACTGCGTCGAGGCCATAAAGATCGACCCCGGTGCTTTCCAGCAAGGTCATGATGCCTTTGGGTGTGCATGGACGCAGCAGCGGGATACGTTGCGCCAGGCGGCCGACGTTATAAGGGTGGAACCCGTCGACGTCTTTGTCCGGGCGGATGCGTTCCAGCAGCTTGGAGGCGTCCAGGTGCTCGGGCAGTGGCAACTGCAGCAGGATGCCGTCCATCTCCGGATCATCGTTGAGGCGGTCAATCAGGTCGGTCAGGGCCTGTTGAGTGGTGTCCGAAGGCAAGTCGTAGGCTTTGGAAATAAAGCCGACCTCTTCACAGTCTTTACGCTTGTGCGAGACATAAACCTGAGAGGCAGGATCGCTGCCGACCAGGATCACCGCGAGGCCAGGCGTGCGCAGGCCTTGCTGGCGACGCTCGGTGACGCGTTTGGCGATCTGCTGGCGCAGGCTGGCGGCGATTGATTTGCCGTCGATAAGTTGTGCAGTCATTACGCGTGATTAACCATCGAGAGGGGGAAGAAAAGTGCGCGCATTCTCGCACGCCAGGGCGCGAGGGCAAAGGCGCTTGGTCTGCAAATTGCCCTAAGCCCTTAAATAAAATCAGTTTTTTTTAAAAAAGATTTGACGGGTATCAGGACGCTCTATACTATTCGTCGCACTTGTCGGGCACAGCCTAGCACTGGTTAGAAGGTCGAGCAGAATTGTTGTCCTGCAAGGCTGGAAACACTTAGTTTGTAATCCTCCAAGAGTACAGATTAATCAGGCGCCCGTAGCTCAGCTGGATAGAGCATCCGCCTTCTAAGCGGATGGTCGCAGGTTCGAGTCCTGCCGGGTGCGCCATTAGGCAGCTTTGGCACAAGTAGCGCTATATGGTGGGCGTAGCTCAGTTGGTAGAGCACGGGATTGTGACTCCCGTTGTCGAGGGTTCGATCCCCTTCGTCCACCCCATATTTTGAAAGGCGCCAGATTAATCGTCTGGCGCCTTTGCTTTAAGAGCTTCAAGCGCGGATGTGGTGGAATTGGTAGACACACTGGATTTAGGTTCCAGCGCCGCGAGGCGTAAGAGTTCGAGTCTCTTCATCCGCACCAATTAAAGCTTTGCTGTGCCGTCAGGCGGGGTAAAGCTCAACAAAGAAGTAGTTTGGTTTCTTTGTTAACGCAATATGGTGGGCGTAGCTCAGTTGGTAGAGCACGGGATTGTGACTCCCGTTGTCGAGGGTTCGATCCCCTTCGTCCACCCCATATTCGAAAGGCGCCAGATTTAACAGTCTGGCGCCTTTTTTGGTTTTAGCGGTTCGTATATCCGGCAGCTGCAGGTGCAAGGTCGAAAGGGTGGGGTGTTTCATCGTATTTGTGTGTCTCGATGATGCCGCGCTGCCCGCAGGCCCTGTGCGCGGGGTCGGGCGTCAGGGAAATGACTGGTTTCTTCTATATAGAAGAGGCGGCGCAGAGCCCTGGCGCAGTTGGCTGTATTTGTCACCGGGGCGAGGTGCATCCGTGCCTTCGTACCGATAAATTGCCGGCTGTTTTCCGCTGTATTTTCAGTAGGGTGACTTCTTGAGTTTGACCCACTAGAATGCATGCCCTTGATTGGGGTCGGAAATGGCCGGCTAACGTCTGTGCAACGAGGAATATCCATGCAAGTTTCTGTTGAAAATACTACTGCTCTCGAGCGCCGCCTGAGCATCACCGTGCCGGCAGAGCGTATCGAGACTGCGGTCAACAAGCGTCTGCAGCAGACTGCCCAGAAGGCCAAGATCGCTGGTTTCCGTCCAGGCAAAGTGCCGATGAGCGAAATCAAGCGTCGTTTTGGTGCCGATGCGCGCCAGGAAGCTGTAGGTGACGTGATCCAGGCTTCCTTCTACGAAGCCGTTGTCGAGCAAAAGCTGAACCCGGCTGGCTCGCCTTCGATCGAGCCCAAGTCCCTGGAAGCTGGCAAGGACCTGGAATACGTTGCCGTATTCGAAGTGTTCCCGGAATTCGAAGTGGCTGGTTTCGACGGTATCGAAATCGAGCGTCTGAGCGCCGAAGTGGCTGATTCGGACCTGGACAACATGCTGGAAATCCTGCGCAAGCAGAACACCCGTTTTGAAGTGGCCGAGCGTGCTGCCCAGAACGAAGACCAGTTGAACATCGATTTCGTTGGCAAGGTTGACGGCGAAGTGTTCGCTGGCGGCTCCGCCAAGGGCACTCAGCTGGTGCTGGGTTCCAACCGCATGATCCCTGGCTTCGAAGACGGTCTGGTTGGCGCCAAAGCCGGCGAAGAGCGCGTTCTGAACCTGGAATTTCCAGCGGACTACCAGAACCTGGACCTGGCCGGCAAGGCCGCCGAGTTCACCGTTACCGTCAACAGCGTTTCCGAGCCTAAGCTGCCAGAGCTGAACGAAGAGTTCTTCGCTCAATTCGGTATCAAGGAAACCGGCATCGAAGGTTTCCGCACCGAAGTTCGCAAGAACATGGAGCGTGAGCTGCGCCAGGCCATCAAGTCCAAGGTCAAGAACCAGGTCATGGACGGTCTGCTGGCCGCCAACCCGATCGAAGTGCCAAAGGCCCTGCTGTCCAACGAAGTGGATCGCCTGCGCGTACAAGCTGTTCAGCAGTTTGGTGGCAACATCAAGCCTGACCAGCTGCCAGCCGAGCTGTTCGAAGAGCAAGCCAAGCGCCGCGTTGTGCTGGGCCTGATCGTGGCTGAAGTGGTCAAGCAGTTCGACCTCAAGCCTGACGAAGACCGCGTTCGCGAAATGATCCAGGAAATGGCTTCGGCCTACCAGGAGCCTGAGCAGGTCGTGGCTTGGTACTACAAGAATGACCAGCAGCTGAACGAAGTACGTTCGGTTGTGCTTGAAGAACAAGTTGTGGATACTGTTCTGCAGAAGGCTAAGGTGACCGATAAAGCGGTCTCTTACGAAGAAGCAGTCAAACCGGCGGAAGCAGCACAAGCCGACTGATTGTCCAACTCGTTGGAAATTCAACCATAAGCCAGCCTCGCGCTGGCTTATGCGTTTTCAAGACATGACTATTTGGGAGTAACTGCAGAGCATGTTCCGTAATTCCTATATTCAGCAGAACTCTGATATCCAGGCCGCAGGCGGCCTGGTCCCGATGGTTGTCGAGCAGTCCGCTCGTGGCGAACGCGCCTACGACATCTACTCGCGCCTGCTCAAGGAGCGAGTGATCTTTCTGGTTGGCCCGGTAGAGGACTACATGGCTAACCTGATCTGTGCGCAATTGCTGTTCCTTGAAGCGGAAAACCCGGACAAGGACATCCATCTCTACATCAACTCGCCAGGTGGTTCGGTGACCGCAGGGATGTCGATCTACGACACCATGCAATTCATCAAGCCAAACGTGTCGACTACCTGCATCGGCCAGGCTTGCAGCATGGGCGCGTTCCTGCTGACAGCAGGTGCCGAAGGCAAGCGTTTCTGCCTGCCGAACTCACGCGTGATGATTCACCAGCCACTGGGCGGTTTCCAGGGCCAGGCATCGGACATTGAAATCCATGCCAAGGAAATCCTCTTCATTCGTGAGCGTCTGAACACGCTGATGGCCAAGCACAGCGGGCACACACTGGAAGAAATCGAGCGCGACACCAACCGGGACAATTTCATGAGCGCAGAAGCCGCCCGTGAATACGGGTTGATCGACGCAGTGATCGAAAAGCGCCCCGCTTAATATAAGCCGCTCAAAATAGGGCTGGTCGGCATGTCCGACCACTGGCGGGCTTGAAAAAGCCCGCATAAGCCTTCATCTTGTGTTGCAAGCCTATCGGATTTGGATCGAACGAATGACTGACACCCGCAACGGCGAGGACAACGGCAAGCTGCTCTATTGCTCCTTCTGTGGCAAAAGCCAGCATGAAGTACGCAAATTGATTGCCGGCCCCTCGGTGTTTATCTGCGACGAATGCGTCGACCTGTGCAATGACATCATCCGCGAGGAGGTGCAGGAAGCCCAGGCCGAGAGCAGTGCGCACAAACTCCCATCGCCTAAAGAAATCAGCGGCATCCTGGACCAATACGTCATTGGCCAGGAGCGTGCAAAGAAGGTTCTGGCCGTAGCGGTGTACAACCACTACAAGCGCCTGAACCAGCGTGACAAGAAAGGCGACGAGGTCGAACTCGGCAAGAGCAACATCCTGCTGATCGGTCCTACAGGCTCGGGTAAAACCTTGCTTGCGGAAACCCTCGCTCGCCTGCTGAACGTTCCGTTCACCATCGCCGACGCCACCACTCTCACCGAGGCTGGCTATGTGGGCGAAGATGTCGAGAACATCATTCAGAAACTGCTGCAGAAGTGCGACTACGACGTAGAGAAGGCCCAGATGGGTATTGTTTACATCGACGAAATCGACAAGATTTCGCGCAAGTCTGACAACCCGTCGATCACTCGGGATGTTTCCGGTGAAGGCGTGCAGCAGGCACTGTTGAAACTGATCGAAGGCACGGTTGCTTCCGTACCGCCACAGGGCGGCCGCAAGCACCCGCAGCAGGAATTCCTTCAGGTTGATACGCGCAACATCCTGTTCATTTGTGGTGGCGCATTCTCCGGCCTGGAGAAGGTTATCCAGCAGCGCTCCACCCGTGGCGGCATTGGTTTCAGTGCGGAAGTGCGCAGTAAGGAAGAAGGCAAGAAGGTGGGCGAGTCCCTGCGTGAAGTCGAGCCTGACGATCTGGTCAAGTTTGGTCTGATCCCGGAATTCGTTGGCCGCTTGCCGGTCCTGGCGACATTGGACGAATTGGATGAGGCGGCTTTGATTCAGATCCTCACCGAGCCCAAGAACGCCCTGACCAAGCAATACGCCAAGTTGTTCGAGATGGAAGGCGTGGACCTCGAGTTCCGTACCGACGCGCTCAAATCGGTGGCCAAGCGGGCACTGGAGCGCAAGACCGGTGCACGTGGCCTGCGTTCGATCCTCGAAGGCGTGTTGCTCGACACCATGTACGAAATCCCCTCGCAGTCTGAGGTGAGCAAAGTGGTGATCGACGAAAGCGTTATCGAAGGCAAGTCCAAGCCACTGTATATCTACGAAAACAGTGAGCCGACGGCCAAGGCTGCGCCAGACGCGTAAGCGTTCAGCAGTTGCGGTACAAGCAAGGGGCCTTTAGGGGCCCCTTGTTTTTTGGGGCGTTTTCTTGGTGCGGTGGTTAAATTCGCGTGTATTCATGCGTTTAACTACTGGCATTGAGCTTGTTTTTTTTGCATGTAACCCCCATCTTGGTTTCATGCTTACTTATCAACTGTCATAGAGGCGAAATCATGAAGACAACCATCGAATTGCCTCTCCTGCCGTTGCGTGATGTCGTCGTCTATCCGCACATGGTTATCCCGCTGTTCGTGGGGCGCGAGAAGTCTATCGAAGCCCTCGAGGCTGCGATGACGGGCGACAAGCAGATCCTGCTGTTGGCCCAGAAGAATCCTGCTGATGATGATCCGGGTGAAGATGCCCTGTATCGCGTCGGCACCATTGCCACTGTGCTGCAATTGCTCAAGCTGCCTGATGGCACCGTCAAGGTGCTGGTGGAAGGCGAGCAGCGCGGTGCCGTAGAGCGTTTCATGGAGGTGGACGGGCACCTGCGCGCCGAAGTGGCACTGATCGAAGAAGTCGAAGCTGCAGAGCGCGAATCCGAAGTGTTTGTGCGCAGCCTGCTCTCGCAGTTCGAGCAGTATGTGCAGTTGGGCAAGAAAGTCCCGGCTGAAGTGCTGTCTTCCCTCAGCAGCATTGATGAACCAAGCCGCCTGGTTGATACCATGGCCGCGCACATGGCGCTGAAAATCGAGCAGAAGCAGGACATCCTCGAAATCATCGACCTGTCGGCCCGTGTCGAGCACGTGTTGGCGCTGCTGGACGGCGAAATCGACCTGTTGCAGGTAGAAAAACGCATCCGCGGTCGGGTGAAGAAGCAAATGGAGCGCAGCCAGCGCGAGTACTACCTGAATGAGCAGATGAAGGCCATTCAGAAGGAGCTCGGCGACGGCGAGGAAGGCCACAACGAAATCGAAGAGCTGAAAAAGCGCATTGATGCCGCTGGCCTGCCCAAAGATGCCTTGACCAAGGCCACCGCCGAGCTGAACAAGCTCAAGCAGATGTCGCCAATGTCGGCCGAAGCCACCGTGGTGCGTTCCTACATCGATTGGCTGGTGCAGGTGCCGTGGAAGGCCCAGACCAAGGTACGCCTGGATCTGGCTCGCGCCGAAGAAGTCCTCGATGCCGACCACTATGGTCTTGAGGAAGTCAAAGAGCGCATCCTCGAATACCTTGCCGTGCAAAAGCGCGTGAAAAAGATTCGTGGTCCGGTGTTGTGCCTGGTCGGCCCTCCGGGTGTGGGTAAAACCTCCCTGGCCGAGTCGATTGCCAGTGCCACCAACCGCAAGTTTGTGCGCATGGCCTTGGGTGGTGTGCGTGACGAGGCGGAAATCCGTGGTCATCGCCGTACCTACATCGGTTCGATGCCAGGAAGATTGATTCAAAAGATGACAAAAGTGGGCGTGCGCAACCCACTGTTCCTGCTCGATGAAATCGACAAAATGGGCAGCGATATGCGTGGCGATCCTGCCTCGGCGCTGCTTGAGGTGCTCGATCCGGAGCAGAATCACAACTTCAACGACCATTACCTGGAAGTCGACTACGACTTGTCTGATGTAATGTTCCTGTGCACCTCCAATTCCATGAACATTCCGCCAGCCTTGCTGGACCGGATGGAGGTGATTCGTCTGCCGGGTTACACCGAAGACGAGAAGATCAATATCGCCGTCAAATACCTCGCGCCCAAGCAGATTTCGGCCAACGGCCTGAAGAAGGGCGAGATCGAGTTTGAGGTCGAGGCGATCCGCGACATCGTGCGTTACTACACCCGCGAGGCCGGTGTACGGGGCCTTGAGCGCCAGATCGCGAAGATCTGCCGCAAGGCGGTAAAAGAACACGCACTGGAAAAACGTTTCTCTGTGAAGGTAGTTGCCGACTCCCTGGAACACTTCCTGGGTGTGAAGAAATTCCGCTACGGCCTGGCCGAGCAGCAGGATCAGGTCGGGCAGGTGACTGGCCTGGCGTGGACTCAGGTGGGTGGCGAATTGCTCACCATTGAAGCTGCGGTGATTCCCGGCAAAGGCCAGTTGATCAAGACCGGCTCTCTGGGTGACGTGATGGTCGAATCCATCACGGCCGCGCAGACCGTGGTGCGCAGTCGTGCCCGCAGCCTGGGCATCCCGCTGGACTTCCATGAGAAGCACGACACCCATATCCATATGCCGGAAGGGGCGACCCCGAAAGACGGCCCTAGCGCGGGCGTAGGCATGTGCACGGCCCTGGTGTCGGCATTGACTGGCATCCCTGTGCGCGCTGACGTCGCAATGACCGGGGAAATTACCCTGCGTGGTCAGGTATTGGCCATCGGTGGTCTGAAAGAGAAATTGCTGGCGGCTCACCGGGGCGGAATCAAGACGGTGATCATTCCGGAAGAGAATGTTCGCGACTTGAAGGAAATTCCTGACAACATCAAGCAGGATCTTCAGATTAAACCGGTTAAATGGATTGACGAGGTCCTGCAAATTGCGCTGCAATACGCGCCGGAACCCTTGCCGGATGTAGCTCCGGAGATAGTCGCGAAGGACGAAAAACGCGAGTCAGATTCCAAGGAAAGAATTAGCACGCATTAATGTGTTAAAGCCTGGGGGCTTCCTTGACAGCTTTTTAGAGCCCTTGTTATAAAGCGGCTCTTAAGTGTCTGTAGGCCACCCAGCACTGGTTTTTGCTTTTACCAAAAAACTTAGAATCATACTCAATAGATATATAAGGGGACTTAGAGTGAACAAGTCGGAACTGATTGATGCTATCGCCGCATCCGCTGATATCCCGAAAGCTGCTGCTGGCCGTGCGCTGGACGCAGTAATCGAATCCGTCACTGGCGCTCTGAAGGCCGGCGACTCCGTGGTACTGGTAGGCTTCGGTACTTTCTCTGTGACTGACCGCCCAGCTCGCACTGGCCGTAACCCACAGACTGGCAAAGCACTGCAAATCGCTGCTGCCAAGAAACCAGGTTTCAAAGCCGGTAAAGCCCTGAAAGAAGCCGTTAACTAAGCTTCGATCTAGCCTTTGCTTACCCGGGTCGGACACACGTCCGACCTGGCAGCGGAGCGGTAGCGGCCCAGGTATCCATCGGGTCGCCACGCCGGGGGTGAGAGTTCAAACCCCCGTCCGCTCCGCCAGTTACGAGAAGGCGCATCCTCGGATGCGCCTTTCTTCTATCCGGACTCTACCCACGCTCCACGGTTGCCTATTTTTGAAGTTCAACCGTTTCTGGGGGACGCATGCTGCAAAATATCAGGGACAATTCACAAGGCTGGATTGCCAAGACCATTATCGGGATCATCGTCGCATTGATGGCGTTCACCGGTATCGAAGCCATTTTCCAGGCTTCGGGTAATAACGCGCAGGACGTGGCCAAGGTCAACGGTGAACAGATCACCCAGACTGAACTGAGCCAGGCCGTCGACATGCAACGTCGCCAGCTGATGCAACAGTTGGGCAAGGATTTCGACGCTTCGCTGCTGGACGAAAAACTGCTGCGCGACGCGGCCCTCAAGGGCCTGATCGACCGCAAGCTGCTGCTGCAAGGCGCTGCTGATGCCAAGTTCGGTTTCTCGGAAGCCGCTTTGGACCAGGTGATCCTGCAGACGCCGGAATTCCAGGTGGATGGCAAGTTCAATGCCGAACGTTTTGACCAGGTGATCCGTCAACTGGGCTATAGCCGTATGCAATTTCGTCAGATGCTGACCCAGGAAATGCTGATCGGCCAGGTTCGCGCAGGTATCGCCGGCAGCGGTTTCGTCACCGATGCCGAGGTGCTGGCGTTCGCCCGTCTGGAAAAACAGACCCGCGATTTCGCCACCGTCAACATCAAGGCAGACCCGGCAGCGGTGAAGCTCACCGATGATGAGGTCAAGGCTTACTACGATCAGCACGCCAAAGAGTTCATGACCCCGGACCAGGTGGTCATCGACTATCTGGAATTGAAGAAGTCCTCCTTCTTCGACCAGGTCACCGTCAAGGACGATGAACTGCAGGCTGCCTACGAGAAGGAAACTGCCAACCTCGCTGAACAGCGTCGTGCCGCGCACATCCTGATCGAAGTCAACGATAAGGTCACCGAGGCGCAAGCCAAGGCCAAGATCGAAGAAGTCCAGGCACGCCTGGCCAAAGGCGAGAAGTTCGAAGCCCTGGCCAAGGAGTTCTCCCAGGATCCAGGTTCGGCCAACAATGGCGGTGACCTGGGCTTTGCCGGCCCTGGCGTCTACGATCCGGACTTCGAAACGGCCCTGTACGGCTTGAAGCAAGACCAGGTATCGGCGCCGGTGCGCAGTGCCTTCGGTTGGCACTTGATCAAGTTGCTGGGCGTTGAAGCACCTGAGGTGCCATCGTTTGCCAGCCTGAAAGACAAGCTGACCCGCGAGCTCAAGACCCAACAGGTTGAACAGCGGTTTGTCGAAGCGACCAAGCAATTGGAAGATGCGGCATTCGAAGCGTCCGACCTGGCTCAGCCGGCATCTGACCTGAAGCTGACCGTCCACACCTCGGCGCCGTTTGGCCGTGAAGGTGGCGAAGGCGTTGCAGCCAACCGTGCCGTGGTGACTGCGGCATTCAGCCCGGAAGTGCTGGATGAAGGTGCCAACAGCAGCGCCATCGAGCTGGACCCGGAAACCATCATCGTGTTGCGTGCCAAAGAGCATCTCAAGCCGGCTCAACTGCCGCTTGAGAGCGTCGCTGCAGCGATTCGCACCCAGATGACCAAGGAGCGTGCGAGCGCTGCCGCCAAAGCCCATGCCGACGAGTTGATCGCCAGCCTGCGTGACGGCAAAACCGCGCTGGACCAGCCGATTGACGGTCAGGCCTGGAAGGTGACTGAAGCGGCGACCCGCGCTCAGGAGTCCATCGACCCAGCCGTGCTGCAAGCCCTGTTCCGCATGCCCAAGCCTGCGGCCAAGGACAAGCCGACCTTCACCACCGTGACGCTGCGCGATGGCAGCCTGGTGATTGTGCGCTTGAACGGCGTCAACGAAGCGGCAGCCCCTACGGACGAAGAAAAGGCGCAATACCGCCGCTTCCTCGCTTCCCGTATCGGTCAGCAGGACTTCGCGGCGTTCCGCAAGCAGCTGGAAACCCAGGCAGACATCAAGAAGTACTGATGCCGGCTTGAATAAAAAAGACCCCGTCCTGAAAAGGCCGGGGTCTTTTTTTGCCCTTGATAAAGTGGGTGCTTAACTCGCCTTATGGGTGCTTGCCTGAAAATTTGAGCTTGCCCCAGGTCAGGCCGATCACCGCTGCCAGGGTCGAAGCGGCCAATACACTGAGCTTGGCGGCCGAGAGCAAGGCCGGGTCCGAGAAGGCCAGGGAGGAGATAAAGATCGACATGGTGAACCCGATCCCGGCCAGCAGGCCAACCAGGCCGACTCCTGTCCAGGTCACACCGTCCGGCAGCTTGCAGATATTGAGCTTGACCAGCATCAGGCTCGCCAGCATCACGCCCAGGGGTTTGCCGAGTACCAGCGCGAAGATGACCCCCATGAACACCCCGTGAGCCATCGGATCATCGAGGTTGAAGCCGTCCAGGCTCACGCCGGCATTGGCCAGGGCGAAAAGCGGCATCACGCCGAATGCCACCCACGGATGCAGTGCCGATTGCACCCGTTGCACCGGCGGCAACATCTCCCGTTGGGCTTGGCGCAGTTGCTTGAGGGGCTGGGCGACCTGTTGGGGGCCTTCTGCCGAATGCGAGAAGCGCTCCATCAGCTCGTTGAACGTGCGTTCAATGGTCTCCAGCGGGCGTTCTGTGGTGGGCTTGGAGTTGACCGGCGTCATCAAGCCCAGGATCACCCCGGCGAGGGTCGGGTGCACGCCGGTCTTGAGCAGCCCGAACCATACAATCGCCCCCGGTAACAGATAGATCGCAGCCTTGCCGATGCCCATGCGCTGGAACACCAGCACCAGCGCCAGCCCGCCTGCGGCAATCACCAAGCCCATGTAATCGAGGCTGGCAGTGAAGAAGATCGCGATGATCAGAATCGCCACGATGTCATCGATGATCGCCAGGGCCAGCAACAGGATACGCACGCCACTGGGAATCGACTTGCCCAGCAGCGCCAGCACGCCCACGGCAAAGGCGATGTCGGTCGCGGTGGGTACCGCCCAGCCACTGGCGGCGACGGTGCCGTGGTTGAGCAGGGTGTAGATGAGTGCAGGCATCAGCACACCGCCCAGCGCAGCGCCCAAGGGCAGCGTGGCCAGTTTCAGATTGGCCAGGGCGCCATCTTTGATTTCCTGACGGATCTCGGCGCCGACTACCAGAAAGAAGATGGTCATCAGCCCGTCATTGACCAGAAAGTGCAGGGAACGCGACACGCTGTAATCGCCAAGTCCCAGGGTAACAGGCGTGTTCCAGAAGTGCTCGTAGGTCGCTGCGGCGGGGCTGTTGGCCCAGATCAGCGCCACGATCGCTGCCAACAGCAGGACGATACCGCTCACGGCTTCGATATGGGAAAAACGCTCAAGGGCAGACAGCGCGCCCTCAGTCAGGCGCTGAGGGCGGGGGATGGCAGGGTGTTTATCAGGCACGACAAATCTCCATTGGCGGCCCGACCAATGCTTGGCTTTTAACCTGCGCCGCGCCTTATGCAGCAACGCACCCAGAGGCGATGATAGGAAGTAGAGGAATAAGTTGTAAACAAACTTGTCATCGGCCGTGCCAGGCCTTGCCCGTCATTGCACCCAGCGCCAGCGCTATCAACCCCAGCACTGCCCATGGAAATGCGATGACGCCCCAGTGTTGGAGCATCAAGCCGCCAGCCAGCCCACCCCCGGCAATGCCAAGGTTCCACGCGGTGACCAGCATGGATTGCGCGGCATCGGCCGAGTTGCCGGCCGACTTCGCGAGTGCGGTTTGCAGCAGGGCCGGCAGGCCTCCGAAAGCCAGGCCCCAGGCCGCCACGCTGATGTAGATGCAGATCGCAGAGCTGGTCCAGAAACCCAGGAGCAGGGCAGCTGCGGCGAACATCGCGCAACTGATGAGGGTCAGCAACCGCAGGTGTTGATCAATCCATATCCCCACCAACCAGATGCTTGCCAACGCCATCAAGCCGAACACCAGTAACACCTGGTCGATCTTGCTGCCGATGCCGGCGGGCACCAGCAAGGGAGCGATGTAGGTGTAGAGGATGTTATGAGCCAACACATAGGTGAAGGTCACCCACAGCACGGGGCGGATTCCCGGCAGGGCCAGCACGCGATTCAAGCTCAGACGTTTGCTGGCTGCTTCACCGGCAAAATCCGGCAATTGCCAGCGCGCCCACACCAGCAGTAACAGGGTCAGGCCGGTCATGATGGCAAAGCTGCTGCGCCAACCGACCAGCGTGCCAAGCAGGGTGCCAGCAGGTACGCCGAGGGACAAGGCCAGCGGCGCACCGAGCATGGCCACGGCGATCGCCCGACCCTGCAGATGAGGGGCAACCATGCGGCTGGCGTAGCCTGCCAACAGCGCCCACAGCAGCCCGGCGAATACACCCGCAAAGAAGCGAGCGATCAAGGTCACGCCGTAGTGGCTGGAAAACGCGGTGACACTGTTGACCAAGGCAAAGCCGCCTATGGCGATCAACAGCAGAGGCCTGCGACGCCAGCCACGGGTCAGCAAGGTCAGCGGGATGGCCGCGAGCAATGAGCCCAGGGCGTAGAGCGTCACCAACTGCCCGACCAGCGCCTGTGACACTTCCAGCCCTTCGCTCATTTGCGGCAGCAGCCCGGCGGGCATGGCCTCGGTGAGGATGGTGATAAAGCCGGCCGAGGCCAGGGCCAGCAACCCTGCCAATGGCAAGGGTTCATGCACGGGCGCCGTAGCGGCCAATGAAGCGTTGTTGTTCATGGGAGTCTCCTTGAAGGGGCAAGGAAACAGGGTAGGGGGCTGCGATGCGCGGAAAAACAGGCTAAGGTGCCGAACTTATCGGACATTTTTGTCCGCAATTGACCAAGGCATCAGCATGGACAGTCTGAGCGGGCTCTCGGTATTCGTACAGGTTGCGCAAACGCGTAGCTTCACCACCGCAGGGCGGGTATTGGGCGTGTCATCCTCTGCGGTAGGCAAAAGCATCGCACGCATGGAGGAGCGCCTGGGTGTCAGGCTGTTTCATCGAAGCACCCGCAGTATCACCCTGACCAGTGAGGGCGCGCTGTTGCTGGAACGCTCGCGGCGTATCCTGGCGGAAGTGGAAGCGGCTGAGCTGGAGTTGAGCGAGGCCAGTGCTACCCCGCAAGGCAAACTGCGTATCAGCGTGCCCCAAGTGCGGGGGTTGTTGATGCCGGTGATCAGTGGCTTTATGCGCGCCTATCCGGATATCGAGTTGGACGTGGATTTTTCCGACCGTATGGTGGATGTCATCGATGAAGGCTTCGACGCGGTGATCCGCACCGGCAAGCCGCAAGACTCGCGCTTGATGGCGCGCCATCTGGGGCATTACCAACTGGTACTTGTCGGTACGCCCGGCTATTTCGACCAATACGGCACGCCACTCCTGCCCCAGGACTTGAGTCATCACGCCTGCCTTCGGCATAAATTCTGCGCCTCCGGCAAACTCGAGCCCTGGCCGCTGCGACTGGTGCCGGGCGCGGCGGAGCCGAGCTTGCGTGCGCCGCTGGTCAGCAGCACCATTGAGTCTCTCAAGCATGTGGCCCAGGAAGGTCTCGGTATTGCGTGTCTGCCGGACTACATGGTCAACGAGGCGGTTGCGCAAGGGGCCTTGCAGCGCGTGCTGGATGAGCACCTCGAACACCGCGGCAGTTTCTGGTTGCTGTGGCCGGCCAGTCGCCATGCCTCGGCCAAATTGCGCGTGTTTATCGACCATATGTGTGCCGGGCTTTTTCCTACTGACGCCGCTTCACAAGGCTGAGATGTTTAACCGACAGGAATGCGCGCTTCAAGGCCGCGTTCTGTTGCACAATACCGTCCGGACCGTTTTCCACAGGATTTTCAATGTCGACATCATTTCACTTGCGTAGCCTCGGGTTGGCGCTGGTGCTGGCGGGCGCCGCGGGCTGCTCCTCACCCAAGACCGCTATCTATGAACATGAGAATTTCGACGATTCCGGTACGTTTTCCCGCGATTACCCGGTCAGCGATGTAGCGGCGTGTGAAGCGGCGCGCCGCGCTCTGCTGAGCCAGGGTTACATCATTACCAGCAGCGATCCTAAGCTGGTGGCGGGCAACAAGAGTTTCCAGCAGACCGGCGAGACCCATCTGCAGATCAGCTTCAACGTGGTGTGCGCTGCTGATGGCAAAGGCAGCAATCACTCGACGATGTTTGCCAACGCCTTGCAGGATCGCTATGCGCTCAAGAAGGTCAACAACTCCGCCAGCCTCGGCGTGGGTGTGTTGGGTTCGGTGTCGATGCCGATCGGCTCCACTGACGACTCGATGGTGAAAGTCGCGAGCGAGACCGTCTCGGCACCGAAGTTCTACGAGCGTTACTTTGCGCTGGTGGATGTGTTCCTGCCGCAAGAGGTCAAGCAGGCCGAGCATATACCCGAGCAGCCCAAGGCTGACCTGGGTATGCCTGAACCCAAGGTCGCTCCGGTAGCCGCTCCAGTAGCCGAGAAGGTCGAGGCGCCGAAGGAGGCACCTGTCGCGCCTGCCGCTTCACAACCCCTGGCACCGCCACCTGAGGCTGCGCCGATCGCACCGACCCCGGAACCTGCGCCTGCCTCGACGCCAGCAACCGAACCTGCGCCGGCGCCGACCAATCCCAACCTGCCTGCGCCGACAGAGGCAATACCGCCCCTGCCAGCGCCTGCGCAGTAACTCAGATGGCTACGGGATCGGCCTTGTCGACGTTGATCCCGTAGCGGCTGATGGCCAGGGCGACGTTGTCACGACCAATCACACCGTCATCAGCCAACGCCTTCAACGCTGCTAAAGCGATAAAGTGCCGGTCTACCTCGAAGAACTCGCGCAATGCCTCGCGGGTGTCCGATTGCCCGAAACCGTCGGTACCCAGTGCGACAAAACGGCGGTTATGCACGAAGGGGCGAATCTGGTCGGCGAACAACTTCATGTAGTCCGTGGCCACCACCACAGCGCCGGTTCTCCCGGCAAGGCAGGTTTCGACGTAGCTTTGGCGCGGCTCGCTTTGCGGGTGCAGGAGGTTCCAGCGCTCGGCGGCGTGCCCATCACGGCGCAATTCGGTCAGGCTGGTGACGCTCCAGACATCGCTGTGCACGGCGAAATCCTTGGCGAGCAACTCGGCTGCGGCGATCACTTCGCGCAAGATTGAACCGCTGCCCATGAGCTGTACCTTTGCCTGCGGGTGGCTGCTCAGCGGATACATGCCCTTGAGAATGCCTTCTTCAACGCCTTCCGGCATCGCCGGGTGCGGATAGTTTTCGTTGAGCAGGGTGATGTAGTAATAGATGTCCTCCTGTTCGACATACATGCGCCGCATACCCTCGCGAATAATCACCGCCAGTTCGTAGGCAAAAGTCGGGTCATAGGCCACGCAGCAGGGAATCACCGACGCCAGGATATGGCTGTGCCCGTCGTCGTGTTGCAAGCCTTCCCCCATCAGCGTGGTGCGCCCGGCCGTGGCGCCCAGCAGGAAGCCCCGCGCTCGCGCATCGCCCGCCGCCCAGGCCAGGTCGCCGACACGCTGGAAGCCGAACATCGAGTAGAAAATATAGAACGGCACGGTCATCAGGCCATGGTTGCTATAGGAGGTACTTGCCGCGATCCAGGAAGAAATAGCGCCGGATTCATTCAGCCCTTCCTGCATGATCTGTCCGTCTTTGCTTTCTTTGTAGTAGCTCAATTGCCCGGCGTCCTGTGGGGTATAGAGCTGGCCGACGGCTGAATGGATACCGATCTGGCGGAACAGGCTTTCCATGCCAAAGGTGCGCGACTCATCCGGCACGATAGGCACGATCAGCTTGCCCAAATGCGGGTCCTTGAGCAGCGTGCCGAGGATGCGCACAAAGGCCATGGTGGTGGAGATGGCGCGCTCACCGGTGTCTTTGAGTTGGGTGGCGAAGGCGCTCAGCTCGGGGATTTGCAGCGGCGCAACGCTCGTGTGGCGCGCTGGCACATAGCCTCCCAGTGCCTGCCGTCGTGCGGCAAAGTAGTGGGCCTCTTCGCTGTCGACGGCGGGTTTGAGGTAGGGGATTTCTTCGAGCCGGTCATCGTCGACCTCCAGGCCGAAGCGGTCGCGGAAAGCTTTTACCGCTTCGGCCCCCATCTTCTTCAGCTGATGGTTGATGTTTTGGCCTTCGCCAGCTTCACCCATGCCGAAGCCCTTGACCGTCTTGGCCAGTATCACCGTGGGCTGGCCCTTGTGGCGCACGGCGGCGGCGTAGGCGTTGTAGACCTTGTCCGGGTCATGCCCGCCCCGTGAGAGTTTCCAGATGTCGTCGTCGGACATGTCCGCAACCAGTGCGAGCAACTGCGGGTATTTGCCAAAGAAGTGTTCACGCACATAAGCGCCATTCTGGGATTTGTAATTCTGGTAGTCGCCATCCACGCATTCCATCATGCGTTGGCGCAGCAGGCCGCTCTGGTCCTTTTCCAGCAGTGCGTCCCAGCCGCTGCCCCAGATCACCTTGATCACATTCCAGCCGGCGGCGCGGTACAGGCTCTCGAATTCCTGGATCACCTTGGCATTGCCGCGCACCGGACCATCCAGGCGTTGCAGGTTGCAGTTGACCACGAAGATCAGGTTGTCGAGTTTTTCGCGGCCCGCCAGGGAGATGGCCGCCAGGGATTCGGGCTGGTCCATTTCGCCATCGCCGAGGAATGCCCAAACCTTGCGGCCCTGATGCTGCTTGAGGTCTCGGAACTCCAGGTACCGCATAAAACGCGCCTGGTACGCGGCAGTGATCGGTCCCAGGCCCATGGAGACCGTAGGGAATTGCCAGAAGTCCGGCATCAACCGTGGGTGAGGGTAGGAAGACAAACCCTCGCCACCGGCCTCGCGACGAAAGTTATCCAGCTGCGCTTCGCTGATACGGCCCTCCAGGTAGGCACGGCCATAAATGCCTGGTGAGGAATGGCCCTGGATATACACCAGGTCGCCGTCGAATGCGTCGGTTCGGCCACGGAAAAAATGATCGAAGCCTACGTCATACAGCACGGCGGCTGACGCATAGGTGGCGATATGCCCACCTACGCCTGAGTGTTTGCCCGCGCGCAATACCATCGCCATGGCATTCCAGCGGATGAACGCATTGGTGCGCCGCTCGATGGCCTGGTTACCGGGGTAGGGCAACTGGCGCTCAACCGGGATGGTATTGACGTAGGGGGTGGTCACCCGCCCGTAGAAGTCGCCATGCCGTGCAACGTCGAAATCCAGCAACTGATCGATCAGGTAATGAGCGCGTGGACGGCCCTCGGTGGACAGCACCGATTCGATGGAGTCCAGCCATTCGCGGGTTTCCTGCGGATCATCGTCGAGTCTTACTGGGTCATTCGGGGTCATGTGAGGCTCCAGGGTAGGCGGATTCAAGCAGCAAGCTCCTCGTGGGAGTGATGCAAATGTAGTTGCAATTGCAACGACATGCCAGAATCTAGCGCGGGATGAGCTACTATTGCAACCTTCTTGAAATTCCCCGGATGGTGTTGCATGTCGTCGAAAGAGCCGGATGTATGGTTCCGTTTTGTCAGGGCTCACAGGACGGTCATCCGTGAAATCGAGCGGCGCCTGGCTGCGGCGGGCCTGCCGCCGTACGCCTGGTACGATGCGTTGTGGGGCCTGGAAAGCGGGCCCGGCGGCACCCGGCGTATGCACGAACTGGCCGATGTGCTGGCCATTGAGCGCTATAACCTCACGCGCCTGGTGGACCGCCTGGAAAAGGACGGCCTGGTAGTGCGTTCCCGCTCCGATGGCGACGGTCGTGCGGCGTTTGCCTCGATCACGGACACGGGTCGAGCGCTGCGCAAGAGCATGTGGAAAATCTACGAAAGCACTGTGGACGAGCTGTTCCTTTCACAAATCGAACCCGAGCAGCGCCAGGCATTTGCCGATGCCCTGGAGCGCACGGCGGGCTTGGCGATGGATGCGGGTGTGCAAGTGCGCAGCCGACGTAAATCGTAGGTTCGAAAACAGCCTCAGTGCGGGGGGATCGTGCTTGCGCAATTGCATTCCCCCTCACTTCAGGTGATAGCGCTGCAGTGCGTTTTCCACCTGCTGCATGTCGGTACGCCCTTCATCGGCCAGCGCTCTTAACGCTGACGCCACAATCCAATAGCGGCTCGGCGCATGGGCCTGCACCGAGCCTGCGCCCAAGGCGATAAATCGTGCATCTACATGCGCGGCTAATTGATCGACAATCACCTGCGGATAACCGGTGACGGCAATGACGGGTGCGCTACTGCCTGCCAGGCAATCACGTAAATGGCAGCTGCGCGTGGGGGCCAAGGGGTGCAAGCGGTTCCAGCGCTCCGCGGTCGCCGCCTCACGGGCCAACCGTGTGTAGCTGGGGCTGCTCCACACCTGCGCCGTAATATTCCAGTCCTGTTCCAGCAACTCTGCGGCGAACATCACCTCTTCCAGCGCCCGGCCAGCACCGAGCAGGCGCACATCTGCTGCTTGGCCACGCTGGATCGGATACATGCCTTTGTGGGCATCCTCTCGGTCTTGGGCAGTCAGTGTCGTGGGGGCATCCTGGTCATGCAGCGCCAAATAATAAAAACCTGGCTGGCCGTCGACGTACAGCGTGCGTAGTCCTGCCAGCACAATCGCTCGAGCTTCGTCTCCCGAGGCGGGATCGTAGGGTGTGCAGCGTGGATGGGTCGCCAGCCATACTGGCAATGACGGGTGCGTGCCCTTGGGCCACGGGGAAGGCTGGTTCTCGATGTCATTGCAAAAGATGCCACGTTGGGCGGTCTGCTCCGACAGTGCGCACAACTGTGCAGACGACACTGCGCTGTGCAGATAGAGCAGGGGTTTTTCGCCGCGATTGCGCGCAAACTAGATAGGCCAGTTGCCCACGCGGCGGCTGCATGACTGGCCACGGATCACCCAGGCGTGCCGGCTGGATTCCAGGGTATTGGCCATGCTCATCACCGTATACAGCGGCGAGTTGCCCGGGCAGGCGGCGGTGCTGAGTGCGTCGATGCAGCTCTGCGCAGAATGCGCGATAGAGGCAGGCATGGGTCCAGGCTCCTTTCAACGGATATTTGTACCCTACTGGAAATGTGATTGCAGTTGCAATGATTGCAATCGCACCTCAAGTCATGGGATTAAATTATCCGGCGCCTGTCGCGTTTAACTTTTCAAGCGCAGGAATGTCACAACGTCGACATTTTTTCGTCATGACGGCACTTTAGGCTGGGTTCGCAGGTCATTTACCTGCCACCGCTTTCATTTGAAGAAGGAGTCCACCATGGACGATTACCAGGAAGAACTGCTGGAGTACCAGGCATTCGAGTTGGACCCGCTGGATCCGGCCGACGATGCCACCGAGCTGTAACCCGACTTCAGGCGGAATGCCGCTGACTGCGGCGAAATTCCCCTGGGGTCTGGTTATTCCAGCGCCTGAAGGCCCTCTGGAAGGCTTGGGCTGAAGCAAAACCAAGCAAGTAGGCGATCTCGCCAAATGCCAGCTCGGTATCGCGAATATAGGTCATGGCCAGGTCGCGGCGGGTGTCGTTGAGAATTGCGCGAAACTGTGTGCCTTCCTCGGCCAGTTTGCGCCGTAATGTCCAGGTCGGCAGTTTCAAGCGTGCCGCCACCTCTTCCAGGTCGGGTTCCCGGCCGCCATTGAGCATCGGCCCGAGCAACCGCGTGATGCGTTCACGCAGGCTGCGGGTGCGAGTCAGCTGCTCCAACTCCCTTTCACACAGCTGCAGCAACAGGTGCCAGGTACTTGGGCAGTGCTGTGGGTTGCGCAGCGCCAAGGTGGGTTGGCTCAGACGCAGTTGATTGGCATCGGCGCCGAAGTGCATCACGCCGCTTCCCAGCACGTTGTAGTGTTCGTGATAGTCCGGCGCGTCGAATTCGATTTCTATCCGTTGTGCCTGCACCGGCTGTTGCGCCAGGCTGGATAATTGTTGCAGCCAACCGGCGATGATCGAGTCCACCACAAAGCGGTTATAGGCGTTGTAGGGGCTGATGGAGTAGAACCGCAGCCAGGCGCCTTCGGCATCTTCATGAAAGCTCGATTGCCCGCGATAGTTGGAGCCGTACAGCGCTTCAAAGCGTGTGAGCGTGCGCGCCGCTTCGCGCACATTGGGGGCCTGGGCGGCGGTGACACCGGCCAGGCCGGCCTGGCTCAAGCGGCTGAGTTGGCCCATGCGCAGGCCCAGGCCCGGGTCGCCGGTCAGTTGGATGGCCGCGTGGCCCAGGCGCATATAGCGCGGGATCGACAGGCGTGCACCGGCTTCAGCCAGGCGTGCAGGGTCCAGGCCGTATTGCAGCAACAGCGGTTGCGGGTCCAGGCCGTGGCTCTGGATGGCATCGGCCAGGGTGTGCACGAAGCCCACCGACAGATCCCCCAGGCGCACCGGCTTCAAGGGCTACAGCCAGATATTCAGCAGGCGCGCGCCACGGGCATCGCCGTCGGCGAACACTTGCCCGTTGCTGCTCAGAAAACTCTGGCCGGCGCTGCCCAGGTCCCAGAACTGCCCACGTAAAAATACGCTCATGCCCGCCATCGCCTGGCTGACGGGCTGCTGGCTGATCAGGGTGAGGCGGCGCCAGGCGGCGCCTTCGCTGGTTTCTTCGGGTTTGAGGCTGACTTCGGAAGGCGTCGACACGCTCTTGAACCCGCGCCATGGACGGTCCCAGGTGTCGCGGCCAGTGACGAAGGCCGGTACTGCGATCAGTTGCGCACCTTGCTCGTTAAGCTTGCGATAGTTGTCCGGGTACCAGCTGTCGCTGCCGACCAGGGTGCCCAGGCGCCCGGCAGGCGTATCCACCACGCTGACGACATTCTCATCGCCTGGCTCGATAAAGCCACGCTCATCGTAGATCGGGTAGAGCTGGCGCTGCGGTTGGCCCAGTGGCAAACCGTCGGCGGCAAACACCACGCTGGCGTTGTACAGCGCGCCATGGCCGACTTCCAACTGGCCCTGAATCACGCTCGGGTTGGGCAGGGCGATGGAGCCTGCCACCAGGGTTACGCCAAATTCTTTTGCCAGCCCGCCGAACACCACTTGATAGTCGCGCGCCATGGCAGGGGCCTTCATGCGCAGGTAGGCGTCATCCATGCGGTTGTCGCCGGTGGCGCTGATCCAGGCTTTCGCAAACTGCAGTGGGTTGCTGATCGACAGCCAGTTCATCGCATCCTTCAAATGCGCGGCCTGGTACAGCTCGTTTTTTTCGCCCTTGAGCATCAGCCAGGTGCCGATATGTTCGGGCAGCACCACGATGGTCTTGGCGTTGATCAGGCCTTGGTCGCGCGCTTTTTGCAGGTAGCTCGACAGCTTCAGATGCAGGCGTTCCAGGCTTTGATAGTCGGCAGGGAACAGCTCTGGCTGAATGCCGAGCAGGTTGCCACGGTCGGCTGGTTCGCCCTCATTGACGGCGAGGGTGATACGCAGGTCTGACAGGTAATGCGCCACGGGGCGCTCCTGGGTCCAGACCAGATACGCGGCGAGGGCGGCAACCAGGGCCATGGTGACGGTGAACGCTAGAAGTTTACGCATGGGGCAACAGACAACAGACCAGGTGCAGGGTTCGCGACTAGGGTAGGGCCCATGGCGCGGCTTGCCAAGGGGCGCTGTGCATTTGGATCAATAACTTGTCAGTTTCAGTCATTGAGCCGTGGTCCACCGCCTCTTAGTCTGTGGGACATAAACCGATGGCACACCGTTCGAGTGCGCCACGTCCCGTGATGATCCGTTGTGGAGCTGTACCATGACCGCTGCTGCCTACCCGCACCTGCTGGCCCCGTTGGACCTGGGTTTTACCACCTTGCGCAACCGTACCCTGATGGGCTCGATGCACACCGGCCTGGAAGAAAAGCCCGGCGGTTTCGAGCGCATGGCGGCCTACTTTGCCGAGCGCGCCCGTGGCGGCGTAGGCCTGATGGTCACCGGCGGCATTGGCCCGAATGATGAAGGCGGGGTATACGCCGGGGCAGCCAAGCTGACCACTGAAGAAGAGGCGCTCAAGCACAAGATCGTCACCCAGGCGGTGCACGAGGCGGGCGGCAAGATCTGCATGCAGATCCTTCACGCCGGGCGTTATGCCTACAGCCCCAAGCAGGTGGCGCCGAGTGCGATCCAGGCGCCGATCAACCCGTTCAAGCCCAAGGAATTGGATGAAGAGGGCATCGAGAAGCAGATTCAGGATTTCGTCACCTGCTCATTGCTGGCCCAGGCCGCCGAATACGACGGTGTGGAAATCATGGGTTCGGAGGGCTACTTCATTAACCAGTTCCTCGCCGCCCAGACCAACCATCGCACCGACCGTTGGGGCGGCAGCTTTGAAAACCGTATGCGCCTGGCGGTGGAGATCGTGCGTCGCGTGCGCGAGGCCGTCGGCCCGAACTTCATCATTATCTTCCGCCTGTCGATGCTTGACCTAGTGGAAGGCGGCAGCGTGTGGAAGGAAATCGTGCAGTTGGCCAAGGCTATCGAGCAGGCTGGCGCGACGATCATCAATACCGGTATCGGCTGGCACGAAGCGCGTATCCCGACCATCGCCACCAAGGTCCCGCGGGGCGCCTTCAGCAAAGTCACCGCCAAATTGCGCGGTGTGGTGCAGATTCCGCTGATCACCACCAACCGCATCAACACCCCGGAAATCGCCGAGCAGATCCTGGCCGAAGGCGATGCCGACATGGTCTCGATGGCGCGCCCGTTTCTGGCCGACCCGGAGTTCGTCAACAAGGCCGCCGCTGGGCGCGCCGATGAGATCAACACCTGCATCGGCTGCAACCAGGCGTGCCTGGACCACACCTTCGGCGGCAAGCTGACCACCTGTTTGGTCAACCCGCGCGCCTGCTATGAAACCGAACTCAATTACCTGCCCGTCAAGCAGATCAAGAAAATCGCGGTGGTCGGCGCCGGCCCTGCCGGTCTGGCCGCTGCCACTGTTGCCGCTGAGCGTGGGCATCAGGTGACCTTGTTCGATTCCGCCAGCGAGATTGGCGGCCAGTTCAATATCGCCAAGCGCGTGCCGGGCAAGGAAGAGTTTTTCGAAACCCTGCGTTACTTCAAACGCAAATTGCAGACCACTCACGTAGAGCTGTGCCTGAACACCCGTGTGGGCGTCGAGCAGCTGGTGGCAGGTGATTATGACGAGGTGATCCTGGCCACCGGTATCGCGCCGCGCACCCCGGCGATCCCGGGCGTCGAGAACGCCAAGGTGTTGAGTTACCTGGATGTGATCCTGGAGCGCAAGCCGGTGGGCAAGCGTGTGGCGGTGATCGGCGCCGGCGGCATCGGTTTCGATGTATCGGAATTCCTCGTACACCAAGGCGTGTCTACCAGCCTGGATCGAGAGGCGTTCTGGAAAGAGTGGGGCATCGATACCCAACTGGAAGCACGTGGCGGGGTGGCCGGGATCAAGCCCGAGCGCCATGCGCCGGCCCGCGAGGTGTTCCTGCTGCAACGCAAGGCTTCCAAGGTTGGCGACGGCCTGGGCAAGACCACCGGCTGGATTCACCGTACCGGCTTGAAGAACAAACAGGTGCAGATGCTCAACAGCGTCGAGTACTTGAAGATCGATGACGCAGGCTTGCATATCCGCATCGGCGCCGAGGGTGAACCGCAGGTGCTGGCGGTGGACAACATTGTCATCTGCGCCGGCCAGGACCCACTGCGCGAACTGCATGACGGCCTGGTTGCTGCCGGCCAGAACGTGCACCTGATCGGCGGCGCCGATGTGGCGGCCGAGCTGGATGCCAAGCGCGCCATCAACCAGGGCTCGCGCCTGGCTGCCGAGTTGTAAGGCGACAACAGGGGCGGTGTTAGACTTGCCGCCCCTTTCTCATTCAGATACCTGCCGATGGGCCCTTTCGATTGGCTGCCTTATGCGCCCCTTGAACCTGTGCAGCTTGATTGGCTGAACGGCATCGAGCTGGCCGTGCTGCGCCTGGACCGCATCGACCCGCTGATCAGCGGCAACAAGTGGTTCAAACTTACCGAACACTTGGCTCAGGCCCGCTCTACCGGCGCCAAAGGGGTTATCAGCCTTGGCGGGGCTCACTCCAACCATCTGCACGCACTGGCAGCGGCGGGCAAGCGCTTTGATTTTCCCACGGTTGGCCTGTTGCGCGGCCATCCCCAAGACACTCCCACGGTGCTCGACCTCAAGACCTTCGGCATGCAATTGCATTGGTTGGGCTACGGCGGTTATCGGGCGCGGCATGAGCCGGGTTTCTGGCTGCCCTGGCGCGAGCAGTATCCCGACCTTTATCCGATACCCGAAGGCGGTGGTGGTCTGGACGGTGCGCTGGGCTGTGGGGTGTTGGTGGAGCAGGCGCGGGTGCAGTTGAGCCACCTCGGGTGGACGGATTACGACGCATGGTGGCTGGCGGCGGGCACCGGTACTACCCTGGCCGGGCTGGTGCTGGCGGAGGCCGGCGCGCATCCGGTGTACGGCGCAATGGCTGTGCCGGGTGATCATGGCGTGGCGCAGAATGTGAGTGCGATTGTGCAGACCGGTTATGAGTTGCTGGACGCCTGCCGTGGCGGCTTTGCCAAGGTCGATCCGCTGCTGCTCGAGTTTATCCAGCGCACCGAACGGGACTGCGGTGTGCCACTGGAGCCGCTCTACACCGGCAAGGCGCTGCTGGCATTGAAGCAACAGATCGAGGCCGGCCGCTTTGCCCCCGGCACGCGCTTGATCTTCATCCACACTGGCGGCCTGCAAGGCCGCCGAGGTTTCCTGTAGGTGTCAACGGGTGGGATTGTGCCTGCCCGGCATCATTCGCAAGGCAGTGTTATCGCGCATCACATAATGGTGAAAGATCCCCGCCAGCGCATGCAGCCCGATCAGCCAGTAACCGATCTGGGCGAACAGCACGTGCCAGCCTTCAATCTCCTCGGCCAATGCCTTGTTTTCTGCAATCAGCGGCGGTAACTCCATCCCATAGAACATCACCGAATGCCCCTTGGCACTGACGATCAACCAACCGGCAATCGGCAACCCGATCATCAACGCATACAGCGCCCAATGCATCAGCTTCGCCAGCAGGTTCTGCCATTGCGGCGGTGCTGGCACGATCTTCGGCGCCACCCCCAGGCTGCGTGCGAACAGGCGCAGCCACACCAGCACAAACACGGTGAGTCCGAACATAAAGTGCATTTCCACAATCAGCGTGCGCGCACCGCTGCCTTTGGGGAATTGCCCGCGTAATTCAATGCAGGCGTAGACCACCGCCAGCAGCACTACCATCAACCAGTGCAGCGCAATCGACATGGTGCTGTAGCGCGTATCGGAATTTTTCCACGGCATTGCTGTGTTCCTCACTCATCAGGGCATACCTCCGCTCTTTAGCGACGGAGTACGTTAACTGTATGCCCGTTTTGAGCGCTTCGCTCGTTGCCAATGCCGTTGCCTTGATCCTGGTCAGTAACTTTGCGGCATTTCCCCGCGTGCCAGGCGTGCGTTGATGTCGACGATGACATTCGGCAGGTCGTTGATGGTGTCGATCAGGTAGTGCGGGCGCGAGCCTTCGAACATTGTTTCGATGCGCTGACGCTCGCTGGCCAGTGTGGCGCTGCCCAGGGCGCGAAATTGCTCGTAGGTCAGGCCCAGGGCATTGCCCGAACAGGTCAGCGCTACGGTCCACATCCCGGCACGACGGCCTTCGAGAATACCCGGCACGGTGTCGTCGACCTTCACGCACGCGGCCACATCATCGATGCCCAGGGCGATCACGTTGGCCAGGGCCTGGGCCGGCCAAGGGCGGCCGTTGGGAACTTCGTCGGTCGCGACCACATGGTCGGCGACATAACCGTTGGTGGCGGCCAGGGCGACGACCTTGTCCATCACTTGCTTGGGGTAGCCGGAGCAGGAGCCGATCTTGATCCCTTGCGCCCGGAGCGCTGCGATGGTGTCGAGGGCGCCGGGGATCAGCGCCGAGTGTTCGGCGATCTTCTCGATTTGCAGCGGCATGAAACGCTGGTAGATGGCGGTCACGTCGTCATCGGTCGGCGTGCGGCCGAACGCCTTGCGATAGCGCTCGGCAACCTGCGGCTGATCGCAAAGGGTGCGGATATGGTCCCACTTGCCCATGCCCATGGGCCCACGGGCTTCCTCAATAGAAACTTGCACGTCGAACTCGGCAAACGCCTCGACAAAAATCTGCGTGGGGGCGAAGGAGCCGAAGTCGACCACGGTGCCGGCCCAGTCGAGGATAACGGCCTGGAGGGTGTTGGGGTTTTGATAGTTCATGGTTCAGGTCCTGTGGGTAATGGGGGCAGTCAAATGTCCAGCACTTCCATTTCTTGCAGCACGTCGGCGATAGCCTTGACCGCCGCCTGCATACCGGCCGCATCGACATGGCCGATGCAGCCCACGCGAAAGGTTTCCACCTGGGTCAGCTTGCCGGGGTAAAGGATGAAACCCTTGGCCTTGACCCGTTCGTAGAAGTCCTTGAACTGGTAGCGTGGGTCTTTTGGTGCGTGGAAGGTGACGATGATCGGCGCCTGGATCGCCGCCGGCAGGAAACTGCGCAGGCCCAGCGCAGCCATGCCGTCCAGCAGTGCCTGACAGTTGTCGGCGTAGCGTTGATGACGGGCGGGCAGGCCGCCTTCTTCGGCGTATTGCAGCAACGCTTCATGCAGGGCCGCGACGACGTGGGTCGGTGGGGTGAAACGCCATTGGCCGGTCTTGGCCATATAGGTGTGCTGGTCGAACAGGTCCATTGCCAGGGAATGGCAGTTGCCCTGGGAGGCGGCCAGCGCAGCTTTTTCGGCAAAGACAAAGCCCATGCCCGGTACGCCTTCCAGGCATTTGCCCGAGGCGGCGATCAGCGCTTCGAACGGCACTTCGCGAGCATCGATCGGCAGCGCGCCGAAAGAACTCATGGCATCGATGATCAGGCGCTTGTCGTGGCGTTTGACGACTTGGGCGATCTCCGCCAGCGGGTTGAGAATGCCGGTACTGGTTTCGCAATGGATCAACGCGACGTGGGTGATGGCCGCGTCAGCCAGCAGTAGGCGATCTACATCGGCAGCGGTGGTGGGCTCGTCCTCATCGGTTTCAAAGGTGCTGAACGAGCGACCGAGCACTTCGCAAATCTTCGCCAGGCGCTTGCCGTAGGCGCCGTTGATCAGCACCAACACCTTGCCATTGCGCGGGACCAGCGTGCCGATGGCGGCTTCGACGGCGAAGGTGCCGCTGCCCTGCAACGGCACGCAATGGTGGCTGTCGGCAGCATTGAGGATCGCCAGCAGCTGCGTGCAGACGCTGGCGGTGAGCTGGTTGAAGCGATCGTCCCATGAACCCCAATCCACCATCATCGCCTGACGGGTGCGGGTCGAAGTGGTCAGGGGGCCAGGGGTCAACAGGATCGGCGCGGCAGTGGTCATCTCAAATCCTCGCAAGGGTCGGGGTTGAAGCTACGGCGCCTAAATTGCAGTTTGGCTTGTTATCAATCAAATTGTTTGTTGTTATGCGAGCTATCAGTGAGGCCGATAGCTATGAACCTGTTTCAACTGCGTGCATTCGATGCCGTGGCCCGCGAGGGCAGTTTTACCCGTGCTGCGGCGCGGCTGTTCATCAGCCAGCCGGCGGTTACCGGGCATATCAAGGCGCTTGAAGAGCATTACCAGATTGCGCTGTTGCGCCGTACCGCCCGGCGGGTGGAGTTGACCGAAGAGGGCGCACGCCTGGCGGCCATCACCCGGGCGATCTTCGGTTTGGTGGATGAGGCGCAGACCATGCTGGAGGCCAACCGGCAGTTGCTCACTGGGCGTCTGGAGGTGGCGGCGGATGGTCCGCACCTGGTGATGCCGATGATCGCCAGCCTGCGCTCGCGCTACCCGGGCATTACCGTGAACCTGCGCCTGGGCAACGCCCAGGAAACCCTGGCGGCGCTGCTGTCCGAACATGCCGATGTGGCAGTGCTCACCGAGGTGGAGCCGCGCAATGGCTTGCACCTGCAACCTCTGGACGAGTCACGGATTTGCGCCCTGGTGCCGGCAGCGCATCCGTGGGCAAAGCAGCCCGACGGGATTGAACTGGCGCAGTTGCATGAGGTGATCATGGTGCTGCGTGAACCCAGTTCCATTACCCGGCGCACGTTCGACGACGCGTGCATGGCGGCGAATGTGCAGCCCAAGGTGCTGCTGGAACTGGATAGCCGTGAAGCCGTGACCGAAGCCGTCGCGGCCGAACTGGGGGTAGGGGTGGTGTCGTCGATGGAGGTCAGCCCGGACCCGCGGGTACACGCTGTGCCGATCCTGGGCGATGGCCTGCTCAACCGGCATACGCTCGGCTGCATGGAGCGGCGCCGTTCGCTGCGCTTGATTCAGGCTTTTTTCGAGTTGGCGTGAAGGCTGTCACGCACGATCTCCAAAAAGCTCGCCACCACGCGACGTGAGCTCTGTTCTTTCAGGCAGACGAGGGTTTCCTTCATGCGCTGAGTGCAGTCGCGGATCGGCATGGCGTACACCCGAGCGTCGGCGCCGAACTCTGCCGCCGACACCACGCCCACGCCAATGCCCACCACCACTGCTTCACGCGCGGCTTCGCGGCCTTCAACCTGAATCGCCGGGCGAATGCGCAGGCCGGCCTGGCGCATTTCCTGCTCCAGGGTCTGACGGGTCACTGAGCCGATTTCCCGCAGCACCAAGGGCGTGTCATCCAGGTCGGCCAGGCAGATGGACTCGCGCCCGGCCCAGGGATGGTTGCGGGCGACAAACGCCAGGAGCTGGTCGTCGGGCAATGGCAGCGACAGCAGGCGCGCATCGTCGACATCGCGACCCAACAGCGCCAGGTCGGCCTGGTAGTTGTACAGGCGCAACAACGACTCATCGGTATTGCCGGTTTCGATCTTCACGCTGATTCCCGGGTACAGCCGGCAGAAGTGCGCAATCTGTGGCAGTACATGTACGGGTGCATCCACCGCCAGGGTGAGGGTGCCAGTGAGCAGGGCGCGGGAGTCCTGCAGCAATTCTTCGGCTTGCGCCTCGATCACAAACAGGCGTTGAGTAATGCCCAGCAGGCGTTCGCCCAGGTCGGTCAGGCGTACCGAACGTTTGTTGCGGTGAAACAGCAACACGCCGAAGCGCTCTTCGAGTTTGCGCACCTGGTCGGAAATCGCGGGCTGGGTCAGGAACAGGCGCTCGGCGGCGCCGGTAAAACTGCCGTGCACGGCCACCGCATGGAAGGCTTTGAGTTGGGCATGGGAAACCGACATGGCACGTCCTCTTACAAGCTGAGCTTATATTTGAAATACGATAAATCGATTTTACCTATTAGTCAGCCATTGCTTTGATGCACCTCAGCCGCCGTAGGTTGAGTCCTACAACCTCGACGGCCATGGGCGCAGGCACACCGCGTTCATCTGACCAATACCGCGCCCTCCAAGGCCCGGCATTGCAGTGCTCAACCATAAAAAAAACAGGCGTTTTCTTTCGATTCTGCCGGCACACTCACACCTGAGGTCAGAACCACCATGAATATCCCTATGGGTAGCATCAAGCGTTGGCGCGTGCAGATTTTCGCCATCACCTGGCTGGCGTACGCCGCGTTCTATTTCACCCGCAAAGCCTTCTCGGTGGCAAAACTGGGGATCGGCGACGACCCAAGCTTCCCCCTCGATAAAATGATGATGGCCAACCTCGATGGCTTGTATCTCGCCGCGTACGCCGTGGGCCAGTTCACCTGGGGCATGCTCGCCGACCGCTTCGGGCCACGGGTGGTGGTGCTTGGCGGCTTGCTGGTTTCCGCCGCCGCCGCGCTGGTGATGGGCACGTTTGCGACCTTGCCGATCTTTGTCACCTGCATGTTGATCCAGGGGTTGGCGCAGTCCACCGGCTGGTCGGGGTTGTGCAAGAACCTCGGTAGTTTCTTCCCGGCCCGGCAGCGTGGGCGGGTGTTGGGGCTGTGGAGTTCGTGCTATGCCTTTGGCGGCTTGGTCGCTTCACCGTTCGCCGGCTGGTGGGCCTACACCCTGATCGGTAGTTGGCACGCGGCGTTTATCTCCAGCGCTGCGGTGGTGGCGGTGGTGGCCGTGCTGTTCTTTATGTTCCAGCGCAATACCCCCCAGGATGTGGGTTTGCCAGCGGTGGAGCCCGAGCCGCTCATGAGTGCCGAGGACAGGGCCGCCGAACAGCGCATCAGTGTGCTTGAACCGTTGCGCGCTATCTTGCGCAACCGCACGGTGTTGACGCTGGGGCTGGCGTATTTCCTGCTCAAGCCGGCGCGTTACGCGATTTTGCTGTGGGGCCCGGTGATCGTCTACGAACAGATGCCGTCGGTGGGCAAGGTCGGCGCGGCCATCGTGCCCACCGCGTTCGAGCTGGCCGGTTTGCTCGGGCCGGTACTGATCGGCCTGGCTTCCGACAAACTGTTCGGCGCCCGGCGTATGCCGGCCTGTGTGCTGAGCCTGCTGGCGTTGACCGTGGCCCTGGCGTTGTTCATGGGTGCGCTGCACACCGGCAGTGTGGTGCTGGTGATGGCCTTGCTGTTTGTCATGGGCCTGACCCTGTACGGCCCCGACTCGATGATCAGCAGCACCGCTGCCATTGACTTCGGCACTGCCAAAGCCGGCGCCACGGCGGCAGGGTTTGTGAATGGTTGCGGTTCGGTGGGCGCGATCCTGGGCGGCTTGCTGCCGGGCTACTTCGATACCGTCACGGTGTTTATCGTGTTTGCCGGCGCGGCGCTGTTTTCTTCACTGGTATTGATGCCCTACTGGAACGCCAGGCCCGCTGTTCTGGCGCAGGTGGGGGACTTCATCCCGGATCGCAGTGCCACCATCAAACCCCTGCGCACCTGAGGCACCTGGCCGGTTTTTTGGTGGATTAGCGTGTTCTTGCGCTATAAACTCTGCCCCCAAAGCGCCGGCCAGTAGACGTTTCGGCGCCATGGAAAGTAGAGAGTGAGTCATGGGCGCACAGTGGAAAGTCAAACATAAAGAAGCGGCAGCCAATGCCAAGGGCAAGATTTTCGGCAAGCTGGTGAAAGAGATCACCATCGCCGCCCGCAACGGCGCCGATACCGCGACCAACGCGCACCTGCGCCTGGTGGTCGAGCAGGCCAAGAAAGCCTCGATGCCCAAGGAAACCCTGGATCGTGCGATCAAGAAGGGCGCCGGTCTGCTCGGTGAAACCGTGCAATACCACCGCGTGACCTACGAAGGGTTTGCCCCGCACCAGGTGCCCCTGATCGTTGAGTGCGTAACCGACAACATCAACCGCACCGTGGCGGAAATCCGCGTGGCGTTCCGCAAGGGACAGCTGGGCGCTTCCGGCTCGGTGGCCTGGGATTTCAACCACGTCGGCCTGATCGAAGCATCGCCGGACACCCCGGATGCTGATCCGGAAATGGCCGCCATCGAAGCCGGCGCCCAGGATTTTGAAGACGGTGAAGAAGAGGGCACCACCCTGTTCATCACCGAAACCACCGACCTGGATGCCGTGCAGAAAGCTTTGCCGGAGCAGGGTTTTACCGTGCTGTCGGCCAAGCTGGGTTACCTGTCGAAGAACCCGGTCAGTGGTTTGACCGATGAGCAGATGGCTGAAGTCGAGGCGTTCCTGGAAGGCCTGGATAACCATGATGATGTGCAGGATATGTTTGTCGGCCTGGCTGGCTAGCCATCACTGCATAGCGGGTGGGGGCTTGCCCCCTCCCACATTGTTCCAGCGGCGTTAGATAGCGCTCAGTACGCCGTCAATTTCTTCAAAGCTTGGCCGCGCCAGCACATCGGGCTGGCAGCAGCTTTTTTGCAGTTCAACCAGATCCTCACTTGCTGCCCCTTCACCCCGATCCAACAATTCCCCCAGCAACACCCCGAATGCGCGCACTTCAATACGCTGCAACGCCCTGGTTTCCAAGGTGTCGGCCGTGGCATGGAATGACGCCGCGCCGAAGTCTCCGAGCAAACAATCACCCGGCGCATTCCACAGGATGTTGTGGCCATACAGGTCACCGTGGGTAATCCCCTGACGGTGCAAGTGCGCCGCCACCGAAGCGATGCCTCGTGCCATGCGCAGCGCCACGTCGAGGCTGAAACGGGTATCGGCTTCGTAGATGTCCCGGGTGCAGGACGCCAGGCTAGGCAGCGCCGCGAGGTTGCGGTAGCTCGGGTCGATCAGGCTCATGACCAATGCTGCCTGATCTTGCGGGTGCCCGATGACACGGCCTTGCACCTTGATCAGGTTGGGATGCAGCCCGGCGGCAATGCAGGCTTGCATTTCATGCAGCGGTGACCCGTCGCTGGTGATGGTGCCTTTGTACAGCTTGACCGCGACCGGCAGCGCCTGGGGTTTCCAGATTGCTTTGTGAATGATCCCGGAGGCGCCTTCGCCCAATACTTCTCCCAGTTCCAGTTCAGACCAGGGAATGTTCGGCGTCCCATCTTCGCCCGTCACTGTCACGGCCATTTCCACCGGGTTGCCGGCATAGGCCAGCCAGGTCAGGCTTGGCAAGGTCAGCAGCCACTGCGGCAGGTGGGTCAAGCGGTTGGAGGCGATGCGGATCAACTCCAGGTTTTGACAGTGGGCCAGGCTTTGCGGCAATTGCGTCAGTTGGTTACCGGCCAGCATCAACTTTTGCAGCAGCGGGCGCTGACCCAGTTCATCCGGCAATTGGCTGATGCAGTTGTCGGTGAGGATCAGCCAGCGCAACTGCGGCGGCAGGGCGGCGGCGGGCACATGGCCGATCTGGTTGGCCTTGAAGCCGATCATGCTCAAGTTCGCGCACTGGCCCAGGCACGCCGGCAGCTCGGTAAACGCGTTGTCCGAACAAAACAGCACACGCAGGTGCGTCAGGCGGTGCAGGTCCTCGGGCAGGCTATTCAAGGCATTGCCGGTGAGATTGAGGATTTCCAGGGAGTCGGCCAGGTCGAAGATTTCCCGGGGGAACTCGGTCAGCCCGCAGGCCAGGTCCAGGCGCTTGGCGCCGGCTAATTGGCCGGCCTTGAGTTGGGCGAGGGTATTCATGAGCAGCGCGGCACTCGGAAGGGGGCGTAAAAGGCGCTCATGATAGCGGCTCGGGCGCGGTTTGCGGGCAGAGCATGTGCAATTGGCGCAGGCGACTGGCGGTGCGGGCGAGGTCGATGGCCTGGCCTTCCAGGGCTTTATCCAGCGGCTGGTGACCCATGAGGGTCAGGTGTTTGTCCTGATCGTAGAGCACGTCCACCAGGTTGATAAAACGCTGTTGCACGGCGATAGGGCATTCGGCCAACTGCGGCAGACCGTCGATGATCCAGTGGTCGAAGTCCTGGCACAGCAGCAGGTAATCCATCACGGCGGTGAGCTGTTCACACAGGTCGTTGAAGGTGAACAGGATGGTCCGCGCCTGATGGTCTCGGCACAGCAACTGCCGATTGCCAACCGTCAGGGTTTGCGCCGGGCCATTGGTGGCAGGCACACCCAGGCTTTCCCGCTGCGCCGGTGTACCCGGCCACACATAGTGGCCGCGGGTGAAACGTTGTTGGGCGTGGGCCTGGGGCAGGCTGCGAAAGTCCTGGGGCGCGCTGACTTGCAGCACGTCCATGCGTGCGGCGATCAGGTCGATCACCGGTTTGAATCGTTCGTGGTACAGCGGGTTGGGCAGCAACCCTTCGGGCGGGTAGTTGGACGTTACCAATACCAGCACGCCGCGTTGGAACAGGGCCTTGAACAAGCGGCTGATGAGCATTGCATCGCCGATATCGTGCACATGGAACTCGTCAAAACACAGCACACGGCAATCAGCGAGCAACTGATCCAGAGTGACGCCCAAGGCATCCTCATGCTCGCGGTGCACAAACATGCCCTGGTGCAGCCGGGCAAAGAAGTCGTGGAAATGCACGCGTTGCTTCTCGGCGATGGGCAGCGCCTGGAAAAACCCTTCCAGCAGCCAGCTCTTGCCGCGACCTACCGGGCCGTGCAGGTACAGGCTGCGCGTGGCCTGGCCATTAAGCAGGTGCTGGGCCTGCCGATTCAGGGCGGTAATCGCCCGGATTTGGCCGTCACTGAGGGTGTAGCCCTGTTGTTCGGCCTTTTTCTGAAAATAGGCAGGAATGGGCGAGGCACACCAGGCGTCGGTTTTTTTACCCAGCAGGCGCTGGAACAGGGCAAGCACGGCCAAGAATAATCACTCTGTATTGCGGTGGTCGCTTACTGTAGGACGCTTGATGCCATTTGACCAACAGTGAAGGGCGCCGAGCCTTGCAAACTGGCACTTTCGCGTTAACTGGCTAACCTCATACAAGGTTGTTACCCCTGTATAAGGAATTGGGGCAGTGAAGGGACCGGCGGTATTGGCTGTCATGGGCGCGATGCTCTGCAACACGGCTTCTGCTGCGCAACTCCAGGTGGAGGTGCGTATCGACGTGCAGCGGGGTTGCCAGTTGGTGGGCACCACTCGCACTGCGGGCATCGAGCAACTTGGCGTATTGGATTTCGGCAGCGGCCCGCGTCTGGATGACCCGGCCGGCCCCCTGAGTGCGGCCCTGATCAGCCAGCGCCAGCCGCGCCTGGAGTGCAACCCCGACACGCCTTACCAAATGCGCGTTGACGGCGGCCTGCACGGTGGCGTGGGCGAAGTGCGTTACCTCAGTAATGCGATGCCCTTAAGCAAGCCCATTCCTTATCGCATTTATGCCGACGCAGCCCGGTTGATCCCCTTGCCGGTGGACGTGCCGGTCAGCGGCCGCGTACCGGACACCGGCTCGGTTGATTTGCCGTTGTATGGCCGCATTGAACCGCTCAAAGACATCCCTGCGGTGGGGCGTTATTCCGACCTGCTCAAGGTCACGGTCACATGGTAAGCCGCTATCTGGCCATCGCGGCCTTGGGCGGCCTGCTGTTGCTGGCCGAGGACGCGCAGGCGGCTGTGGCCAACGGGCAGATTCACGCACGGTTGGTGATTACCGCCAGTTGCGAAGTCAGCAAAGGCGTGGAACGTGCGCCGGTGACTCCGGACGGTGGCACTGCGCTGTTGGATTTCGGCAGCCAGGGGCCGACCTGGAACGACACCTTGGGCGCGACCATTTCCGATGGCGATAAAGCGCCGCTGTCGGTGTCCTGCAACCCGTCGTTGGTCAGCAGTTTTACCGTGACCATCGACGGTGGCGCCCATGGCGACGGTACCACGCGCCGCTTGAGCAACGGGCGCCAGACCATTCCCTATCGGCTATCGGCCGATGCGTTGGGCCAGAGTGCCTACCGCATCGGCCAGCAACGCAATTTCGTCGTGACCCAGGGCGCACAGGTACCCATCCCGGTATTCGGCTCCGTGGTGGCGAATACCAGGGCCCTACCGGCCGGCATCTACACAGACACCCTGACGGTGACTCTGGATTGGTAAACCATGAGGATGGATATCATGCATGTACTCGTATCGCGAATGGGCGTGTGTGCCCTGGGCCTGGTGCTGGCCTCCAGCCTGAATGCGGCGACCACGGTCACCGGGCAGATCAGTTCGAGCCTGACCTTGATCGCCAGTTGCCAGGTCAACGGCTCCGGGGCGGCTACCGGGCTGAATTTCGGTAGCTTGAACTTCGGCACCACCAACAGCCTGTTTACCAATGCCGACGCCCAACTGCTGGGCGGCACCGGCACCGGCGGGGCGCTGTCGATTCTGTGTTCAGCCGGCGCCACGCCTGCGGTGAAGGTGCGTGCCGGCGCCCATGATGGTGCCTCGCCGGGTGGCACCCGTGCGCTGGCCGATGGGGCGGGTAACTTCGTGCCCTACGATTTCTACACCGACAGCGGGCATTCAGCGCTGTTGGCGATCGATGGCGTGGTGACGCTCGCCACCAGTACCGGTGTGGCGCAGACCGTCAACCTCTACGGTCGCGCGGTGGGCAAGGCGGGCCTGCCGGCAGGTACTTACACCGATACCGTGGCCGTGGAGCTGACGTTCTGACCCTGTGGCTCAGGCTGGGGTTGGCTTGTGGATTGGCGCTGCCGTTGCCGTTGTCGGCAGTGACCAGCCAGAGCTTCCAGGTCAGCGCGACCATTACTCCCGGTTGCCTGATCGTGGGCGGTGGTTCCAACTACGGCGCGTTGGCCTATGGCAGCTACTCGGCACTGGCCACCGGTACGGTCACGGCAGCCCTTACCGGCGGTGTGACCTTGCAATGCACACCGGGGGTGGCGCTGAGCATGAGTGTGGATGGCGGCCTTCACAACAGCGCCGGGCGTAACTTGCAGCTCAACAGCGGCAGCGCGCGGGTGGCCTATCAACTGTTTCGCGACGCGGCGTTCAGCCAGAGCCTGGGCGTCAGCCAGAGCGTCAGCGTGACTTACAGCGATGCCAACAACATCAGCCTGCCGATTTACGGGCGGGTGGTATTACCGGGCAATCAGCCTGGGGGGACGTACAGCGACACGCTGCAGGTGCAGCTGTCGTGGTAGGGCTAACGGTATTGAGGAGTGGATTTATGCATTCAACTTCCCGGCGGTGGTGGGCCGCGGGTATTGCCTTGGGGCTTTTGTGTGGCGCAGGGCTGGTGCAGGCGGCCAGTTCGGTGCTGATCTGGCCCATCGACCCGGTGCTGGAGGCCGACCAACAGGCCAGCGCGCTGTGGTTGGAGAACCGTGGCACGGAGACGGCCAACCTGCAGATCCGCGTATTTGCCTGGAGCCAGAATGGCTTCGACGAGCAGTACCAGAACCAGCGCGACGTGATCGGCAGCCCGCCGGTGGCCAAAATCGAGCCCGGCCAGAAGCAACTGGTGCGCCTGACCAGAACCCGCGAAGTACCGCCGGGGCAGGAGCTGGCCTATCGCATCATCATCGATGAAATTCCCTCGGCGCTGCAGGTGCCGGCGCCGCCGGAAGGCAAGAACACGGCGGCGGCGATTCGCTTCCAGATGCGCTATTCGGTGCCCTTGTTTGCCTACGGCGCCGGGTTGTGGAGCAAGGACGACGCCACGCGTCAACGCGACCCCAAGGGCGCCGGCAAGCCGGACTTGAGCTGGCAAAAGGTCAATGTGGGCGGGCGCAATTACATCGAGGTGCGCAACCAGGGCGCTGTGCATGCGCGGCTCACCGATGCGTCGTTCAAACAAGGCGGGCAGACCCGGCCGCTGGTAGAAGGTTTGCTCGGCTATGTGCTGCCGGGCGCGAGTATGCGCTGGCCGGTGCCGGATGCCGTATCAGCCGACCAGCCGTTGCAGGTCAGGGTCAACGGCGCGCCGCAAGTGGAAAGCCTGGCGCCCAAGCGATAACCGTCAGGTAGCGCTACGGGCATACGCCCGGGTTTTAACAGGATGGAGATGTCCATTGAAGGACACAACGCCATGGTGAGTCGTGGTTGGGCTCGGGGTTTATGGTCGTCGGTGGCAGTGGCAAGCGGGCTGTGGGGCGCTGCGATGGCAGGCGACTTGCCGCCGCCGCCGGGCAGCATGGAGGCAGTTGCCGATGCACAGCTGTTTCTGGAACTGGTGGTCAACCAGATGGACACCGGCCGCATCATTGCGGTCGACCAGCGCGCCGGCCAGCTGTTTGTGCCCGCCAGCGCGCTGCAGGACGTGGGCATGAAACTGCCCGGCGAGCCTGTCGGCAGCGTGGCCCTGGACCAGGTGCCTGGGCTGCACAGCGACTACGACAGCAACGGCCAGCGCCTGTTGCTGGATGTACCGCCATCCTGGTTGCAGGCGCAGTTTATCGGCAATCGCAATACCTATCCGCGCACCCAGGCCATGAGCAGCTTCGGCGCCTTGCTCAACTATGACGTGTATTTCAACGACACCGATGACGGCGGCAGCTACCTCGCCGCCTGGAACGAAGTGCGGCTGTTCGACACCTGGGGCACCTTGTCCAACACCGGGCAGGTGCGCCAGACCCTGGCTGATGGCATCACCGACAGTACCCTCGGCAACGGTTACCGGCGCTACGACACCACCTGGCGATTTTCCGATGATGAGCGCCTGCTCACCTACGAGGCGGGCGACGTGATCAGCGGCTCGCTGCCCTGGAGCAGCTCGGTGCGTCTGGGCGGGGTGCAAGTGTCCCGGGACTTTGCCGTGCGCCCGGACCTGGTCACTTACCCTTTGCCGCAGTTCGCCGGTGAGGCGGCGGTGCCCTCGTCGGTGGACCTGTTTATCAACGGCTATAAATCCGACACCGCGCAGCTGCAACCCGGGCCTTATACCCTGACCAACGTGCCATTTATCAACGGCGCCGGGGAGGCTGTCGTGGTGACCACCGACGCCCTCGGGCGCCAGGTGTCGACCACGGTGCCGTTCTACGTCACCAGCACCTTGCTGCAACAAGGCCTGACGGATTTTTCCGTGGCTGCCGGTACCTTGCGCCGTGACTACACCCTGCGCGATTTCGGTTACGGGCCGGGCGTAACCAGTGGCACCTTTCGCTATGGCTATTCCGACAGCCTCACCCTGGAAAGCCATGCCGAAGCATCCAGCGACCTGACCCTTGGCGGGCTTGGCGCCAACCTGCGCCTGGGCAACTTCGGCGTGCTCAATACCGCCCTCAGCCAGAGCCAGTTTGACAGCCGCAGCGGCCAGCAACTCAGCCTTGGCTACCAGTACAACAGCACGCGCTACAGCCTGATGTACCAACGCGTTGAACGGCGTGATGACTACGCTGACCTGACCCTGGTCGACACCCCTTATGCCAGCCTCAGCAAGCGTAGCGAGCAGGTGACGCTGAGCCTCAACCTTCAACGTTTCGGCAGCCTGGGCCTGGGGTATTTCGACGTGCAGGCGGCAGACGATTCGCGCACGCGCCTGCTCAACCTCAGCTGGAGCAAACCGCTGTGGCGCAACACCAGCTTCTACCTGTCGGCCAACCGCGAAATCGGCGACAGCAACTGGGCCATGCAGGCGCAACTGGTGATCCCGTTCGACCTCAACGGCAGTCTGGCCTTGAGCACCGAGCGCAGCAAGGACGGCGCCAGTCGCCAGCGCATCAACTACAGCCGCGCGGTGCCCAGCGAAGGCGGCGTGGGCTACAACCTCGGCTATGCCCAGGGCGATGCGCCAAGCTATCGGCAGGCCGACCTGACCTGGCGCTTGCAGTCAGTGCAGTTGCAGGCCGGCGTGTACGGCAGCAGCGACGCCCAAACGCGCTGGGCGGATGCCAGCGGCTCGCTGGTGTGGATGGGCGGCGAAACCTTTGCTGCCAACCGTATCAATGACGCGTTTGTGGTGGTGAGTACCCAGGGGTTTGCCGGGATTCCAGTGCGCTACGAAAACCAGCTGGTGGGCCAGACCGACCGCAACGGTCATTTGCTGGTGCCATGGAGCAGCGCGTATTACCGCGGCAAATATGAAATTGACCCGTTGAACCTGCCGGCGAACGTGCAGAGCCCCAATGTGGAGCAGCGCGTGTCGGTACGCCGGGGCAGCGGCTATCTGTTGGAGTTCCCGCTGCGCCGGGTGCTCGCCGCCAGTATCACCCTGGTGGATCGCCAGCATCAGGAGCTACCGCTGGGCAGCCTGGTGGTGCACGAGCAAAGCAACACCCAGGCGGTGGTGGGGTGGGATGGGCTGGTCTATCTGGAAAACCTCAGCGCCCACAATACCTTGCAGGTCACCCTCAGTGAGGGGCGCACCTGCCAGGCGACATTCGACATCGATGAGCAACAACAGGACGTGCCCCTGATCGGGCCGTTGGTGTGCCAGTGAGTGGTTGAGCAAGGAGACTGCGGGTGAGGGGCAAGGCATGGATGTATGCGGCAGGGCTGTTGTTTTCCGGGCAGGTTATGGCGGTGTGTTCGGTGGTTTCCACGGTGCCGGCCAGTTTCGGTTCGATCAGCTCGATGACGGTCCGCACTGCCGCGCAAACCAGCTCTACCACCAACTCCGGATTGAGTTGCACCCAGGCGTTGATTTCGCTGCTGGTGTCCACCGACCACTTCTACGCTACGATCACCTCGTCCACCGCTGGCATGGTCGGGCCGACCGGTGATGTGATTGGCTACACGATTTATGGCAACAACAGCACCAGTTATCCCATCACCCGCGGCACCCAATTCGATTTTGGGGGCGCGGGCGGCATTGCCCAGAGCATTGGCCTGATCGCCGGGCCCGGGGCGAAAACCGTGCCGTTGTACCTGAGCAGCATTACCGGCAGCAATATCGCAGCGGGGCTGTACACCGAGACATTGAACATCGCCTGGGTGTGGAATTATTGCTCGGGGATCGGCATTGGCGGCATTTGCCTGGGGCGTGACACGGGCAGCGGCACGGCAAGCCTGACCGTCAGCATGACCGTGACCAATGACTGCCAGATCACCGCGCCGAATATCAGCTTTGGCAGCGCGCCGGTGGTCAGTGGGTTTACCGCAGTGACCGGCCAGACCATCAATATCGCCTGCACCAAGGGCAGTGCCTACACCGTGGGCTTGAGCGATGGCCAGAACCCGATCAGTGTCGGCGGGCGCCGACGCATGGTTTCCGGCAGCAACTACCTGGCCTATGACCTCTTCAAAAGCGCCGGCACCACGCGCTGGGGCAGCGTCGGCGCGGCGCGGCGGGCCAGTTCCACAGCAGAGGTCAACCCTGGCAATGGGTTGGGCATCGGCAGCCAGGTATTTAACTACAACGCACGCATCTACACCGACCAGCCCACACCCCCCGGCGGCACCTACCTGGACAACGTGGTGCTGGACGTGGGTTTCTAGAACTTCATCAGCGCCGGGGCGGGCTGGTCTGCCGGGCTGACCATTGCGTAGTTGTAGCCGCCGCCCGACCAGTACTCGGCCTGCAAACCGTCGGCGCTGCGGCTGCCACGGGGCAGGAAGCCGTTGTTCGGTCCCGGCGGGCGGATATAAAAGCTGATGCGTCGGCCTTGGGGGTCTTGGTACAGCACCATGGCGGCTGCCCCCTGATCGGTAGTGAGCAGGCGCCCGCTGACCGGCTTGAAGCCTGCCTGGCTCAGGTCGGGCAGGCGATGGGCTTGATTGAAAAAGCGGTCGAGCCAGGCTTGCATAGTGCCGCTGCCGTCGTCGTTGTAGTCGGCGGGCATGACGCCGTCCTGGGCAAACAGACGGTAAGCCTGCATGGCATCGGTCATCGGCAGCGGCTGTGGTTGGGTGGCTTCGCGGGCGTGCCAGCCGCCAAGCCCGCCAAGGCTCACGGCAATCAGCAACACCGCCGCGCTGGCGAGGTGGCGGCGGGACTGACGCTTGATACGCTGACGGATCAACGCCGGGTCCAGTGCCGGATTACTCGGCTGCTGCAGGGTGCCGCTCAAGGATGCCCGCAATAATTGCGCGTCCTGTTGCCAGGCGTGTACCTGGGCGGCCGCTTCGGGGTGGTTGGCCAGCCAGGTTTCAAGCACGCGGCGGTCACTGTCCGGCAGTTGGTGATCGATGTAGGCATGCAAATCGCGTTCGCTGGGGGGCAGGTTGATCATTTGAGTCTCCGCAGGGCAGGGCCGGCAATTTCGCCATCGCTGAGCTGACGCAACGCTTGGCGCGCACGGGACAGGCGCGACATCACGGTGCCGATGGGTACCTGAAGGATCTCGGCGACTTCCTTGTAGCTCAAACCCTCCACGGACACCCACAGCAAAAGGGCGCGTTGTTCGGTGCTGAGTTGGTCGAAGGCTTGCAGGGTGGATTGGGCCATCACTGTGCGCTCCACCGAAGGTTGCGCATCATCGCGCCCGGTGAAGAATTCGAGCATACGTGCATAGCGTCGGCTGCGGCGGTGGGCGTCGAGGAACTGTCGATAAAGGATCGCGAACAGCCAGGCGCGCAGGTCGCCTTCGATACGCTTATCGGCCCAGGCGATGATCGCCCGCTCCAGGGTCGCCTGCACCAGGTCATCGGCGCTGCTGCTGTTGCGCGTCAGCGACACAGCAAAACGCCGCAACCTGGGGATGAGTTCGCGTAACTGTTCGTCGAGTTCATGCATGGGGATGAGTCTACTCACTTGTGTTGAAGTAGACGTTGGTCCCTGTAGGTTATTCCACGCTTTGCGCAAAGAAACTTCCCGGCTAATACGTGGGAAGCGTCTGTATACCTTGAGAGTCTGTAATCTCGTGCGCAGCCCTCTATCCACCCTTGTATCTGTCGGCATTCAGCCGGCAGTTGAATAGTGAGAGGGTGCTTATGACGTGTTTGCCGAGTGATAAACAGTTTTTTTCCTGCATCTCGCTGGCTCATTTGCCTGCCGCGCAGCGGGTTTTATTTGAGCAATGGGGTTGTGGCCTCTCAACCCGAGCCACCTACGCCAACGTGCACCACGCCTTCGAAGCGCAAGCGAGGCTGGCACCCCAAGCGACCGCTGCGGTATGCGCGGGCCAACGTATCAGCTATGAACAACTCAACCGACAAGCCAATCGATTGGCTGAGCATCTGCTTGGGCTGGGTGTTAAGCGTGGGGACACGGTGGGATTGTTCGTCGAGCGCTCGATTCCCATGCTGGTCGGGCTCCTGGCGGTGTTGAAGATTGGCGCCGCGTATGTCCCTCAGGACGCCAGAATCGTACCCACCCTGCAATTGGGCATGGTCCTCGAATCATTGACCAGCCCGGTGATTCTGACCTTATCGAGCCTGGTGGAGCGCATTCCGGCAGACGCGTCCCATCGCTGCCTCAATTTGGATACGTTCATTGCTCAAACGCCATGGCTGGCTGAAGACAATGATTGCGTACGTGTCGGTGCTGGCCCGGATGATCTGTGCTTTGTACTGTTTACGTCTGGAACCACAGGGCGCCCTAACGGCGTGTGTGTCAGCCACCGTAACGTATGCAACATTCTGCTCACTGAACCTGGGCGGATGGGTATGGCACCGGGTCGTACCGTAGGGCAGATTCTCAATATCGGCTTTGACATGGCGGCTTGGGAAATACTCGGTTGCCTGGCTCATGGTGCGACCTTGCTGATTCGCGGCAAAGACATCGCGCAGACGGCCGCCCAGTGCAATGTGTTGATCGCAACGCCTTCGATACTGGCCACCCTTGAGCCTCGACAGTGTCCCCACCTCAACGTCGTTGCAGTGGCTGGAGAAGCCTGCTCCCAGGCCCTGGCGGATCGGTGGGCCGAGCACTGTACGTTCTACAACGGCTGCGGTCCTACCGAGACGACCATCGTCAACACGCTGCATCGGCATGTACCAGGCACGCTACTGACTATTGGCCGGCCAACCCCCAATAACACTGTCTATGTGCTCGATGAGCAGGGGCGTGCCTGTGCCTTGGGTGAAACGGGAGAGATGTGGGCCGGTGGTGCGGGTGTGACAGCAGGCTATCTGAACAATACGGCATTGACCCAGCAGCGATACCGTCCGGATCCCTTTCTCGGTGGCGACGCCATGATGTTCCGCACACGAGATTTGGGGCGCTGGGTGGGAGACGGCCAGCTCGAACACTTAGGGCGCGTGGATGACCAAGTGAAAGTCCGTGGCTTTCGCGTGGAACTGGATGCGGTGTCGGCGGCTCTGGAGGCCGGCGCTGGATGCATGCGCGCCGTCACTTTGAAGCTGGACAGCCGCACGTTGGTGGCCTTTGTTTCGCCTGCCAGCACTGACATCGAAGCTTGCCAAACCGCGTGCCAACAGCGTTTGGCCTATTACTGCGTGCCTCAGTCCATCTACGCAGTGGAGCATTTTCCACTGACCGCGAGGGGCAAGATCGATAAGGCATTGTTACTGCAAACGGCCCGGGAGAACCAGTTGGCGGTGCAGGCGCTCGCGACCGGGGAGCCCGGCCATGATTGATACGCTGATCCGTACCGTTGTACCGCCCAAGCCTGCGCTTTGGCGTCGCTGGACGTCACTGCCGATGTTTTCCTGTTACAACCGCCTGGCAGCCACCGCGCTGATGGGCAACCTGGTGTTTTTGCTTTTGGCTGTGGACCTGCACGCCATCACGGTTCAGACGCTGTCGGACATGGTACTGATCAACCTGTCGGTTGCCATTCTCGTTCGCCAGCAATACGTGATCAATGGGCTGTTCTGGCTGGCAACGCGAGTACCACCTACATGGCCCTTACAGGTGCGGCGTAGCGCGGCCAAGGTGTACCACTTCGGTGGGCTGCACAGTGGCGCAGCCTTTGCGGCCACTGGGTGGTTTGCCGCCCTGGTTGGCGTGCAGGTTACGCGTTACCTGCAACAACCTGACAGTGTTTCGGTGGCCGAGTTAGGGGTCAGCGTTATGCTGCTCAGCTTATTGCTGCTCATGGTGGTCATGGCTCAACCACGTATTCGAGGCCGGTTCCACAATGGGTTTGAACGCGTTCATCGGTTTGGCGGTTGGAGTGCGTTGCTGTTGTTCTGGTGGCAAACGTTACTGACCACGTCGAGCCTGCTGCACAGCGTTACGTTTTGGATGCTGGCAGTGCTGACCCTGAGCGTCCTGCTGCCCTGGCTGCGGCTGCGCAAGGTGGCTGTTGTACACGCACGGCCTTCCGGGCATGCGGTGATTACGCGTTTGAGCCACACCACACCGTTCGCCGGTTCATCCACCGCGATCAGCCGCAACCCACTGCTGGAGTGGCATTCCTTTGCCAATATTCCCACGCCACACGAGGCGGGTTTCCGCCTGATAATTTCCCGCGCAGGGGATTGGACCGGGCGATTTATCGAGGACTTGCCGCGCTATGTGTGGGTTAAGGGCATCACCACAGCGGGTGTTGCCAATGTAGAAACCCTGTTCAAGTCGGTGGTGTACATCGCCACTGGCAGCGGCATCGGGCCTGTCATGCCGCATCTGCTGGCGGCTCAGGTACCGATTCAGTTGATCTGGTGTGCCCGTAGCCCGAGGAAGACCTATGGCGATGAACTGGTGGAGGAAATTCTGCGCGCCCAGCCTTGCGCATTGATCTGGGACACCGATGAGCGCGGCAAGCCAGATCTGGTTCAGTTGGCTTATGGCGCAGTGCAAGCCTTTGGTGCAGAAGCCGTGATCTGTATTGCCAACCAAACGGTGACCCAGCGTCTGGTGCAAGAGTTGGAAGCTCGGGGAATACCCGCCCATGGCGCGATCTGGGATTCCTGAGACAGACCCAAGTGTGAACGACATCAATCAGTGGAGATGCCTATGAACGTGTTTGTGGAACGTCATGATCGAGTGGTCCTGGTCAAGCTCAACCGTCCTGAAGTCAAGAATGCGCTGAGTTCGGCGCTGATGACTGAGTTGATCAGTCATCTGGAAGCAATGGATCGAGACCCTCGGATTGGGTGTTTTGTCATTACCGGCACCGCAGAGTTCTTCGCGGCAGGGGCCGATATCAAAGAGATGAGCGGCAAGTCCTATCTGGACGTACTCAACGAAGACTACTTCGTCGGTTGGGAGGGCTTCACCCGTTTGCGCACCCCGACGATTGCCGCAGTGGCGGGCTATGCGTATGGCGGAGGCTGTGAGCTGGCGATGATGTGCGACATGATTTTCGCTGCTGACACCGCCACCTTTGCACAGCCGGAAATTAAGCTAGGCGTCATCCCGGGCATGGGCGCGACCCAGCGGTTGACCGGGCTGATCGGCAAGGCCAAGACCATGGACCTGGTGTTGACTGGCCGGTCAATGACCGCCACGGAAGCAGAGCAGGCGGGGTTGGTGTCGCGGGTTTACCCGGCTGCGAACTTGCTGGACGAGGTGATGGCGGTGGCTGCACAAATTGCCTCCTTCTCGCGAACGGCCACCCGTGCAGCGCGGCAGGCGGTGGAGCATTCTCTGGAGCTCGGCTTGCACGAAGGTGTGCGTCAGGAGCGTAGGTTGTTTCATGGCCTGTTCGCCACGCCTGATCAGCAAGAAGGAATGCAGGCATTTCTTCACAAGCGGCAGGCCTTGTTTAATCAGCCCTAGCCGGCACTCGATCTGGCCGCGCGTTGACTACAAAGAAACTACAGTGAAGGGGGAATAAGCCTACGTGGGATTCGTCTCATAACACTTTCCCCCCTGCGGCCTCGGGCCCTGGAGCTTCTATGGTTGATCACTCTTTACCGCCGCGTCCGCCTCTTGGTACTACAAGTCTGCTCGTCAGGCTGGCGTGTATAGGGGGCGTGGTGGCAGTGTTGGTGGTTGCATTTGCCTACGTCAACGGCACCCTCGACCCACAACGTCTGCGGCCAAAGACCTTGGTCAATGCCTTGGAAACCAATAACGGCGTACACCCGGGCTTTCGCCGCAATCATGCCAAAGGTGTGTGTGTGGCGGGTTACTTCGAGGCGAGCACAGAGGCGCGTGCCTACTCCAGCGCCCAGGTGTTCAGCGCGGCCAAGACCCCGGTGATTGGCCGGTTTGCCTTGCCCAGCGGCAATCCCTATGCACCGGACAGCAGTGTGCCGATTCGCAGTTTTGCCGTGCAATTCAGCCAGGCAAACGGCCAGCAGTGGCGAACGGGAATGAACAGTATGCCGGTGTTTCCGGTGGGCACGCCCGAGGCGTTCTACCAGCTGCTCAAGGCGGGTGCGCCAGACCCGGCCACTGGCAAGCCGAACCCTGCGAACATGCCGGCGTTTTTTGCCACACACCCGGAGACGGCGCCGTTCCTGGCCTGGGTCAAGACTGCCAAGCCATCGGCCAGTTATGCGACGCAAACCTACAACGGCATCAATGCGTTTTACCTGGTGGGCGAAGGTGGCAAGCGTCAGGCCGTGCGGTGGAGCGTGGTGCCGCAAAGCCAGGACGCGGCGGGTGATGCTGCGCCGTCGGGCAGTGACTTCCTGGAACAGGATTTGGTGCAGCGCCTGGCCGCCGGGCCTTTGCGTTGGCAGTTGAACATGACCCTGGCCAACCCCGGCGACCCCTTGGATGACGCGAGCAAGACCTGGACCGGCCCGCATACGCAGCTCAACGCCGGCACTCTGGTACTGCAAAGCAGCCAGCCGCAGGCAGACGGTGATTGCCGTGATATCAACTTTGACCCGCTGATTTTGCCCAGCGGTATCGAGGCCTCCAACGACCCGCTGCTGGCCGCACGCTCCGCCGCGTATGCCAGTTCGTATCTGCGCCGTGCGGGTGAAGTCAGCCCGTTGCACAGCACCCCTCAGGAGTCGAAGCCATGAATGCTCAACCGCGTTTTTTTGCACCGCTGGCGCGTCTGTTGCACTGGCTGATGGCGCTGATGATCATTGCCATGCTGTTTATTGGTGCGGGATTGGCGGCGTCGGTGTCGGAACGCCATGAATGGCTGATCCACCTGCACAAACCGCTGGGTATTGCGATCCTGGCCCTGGTGCTCGTGCGTTTGGTCGTGCGCTTTACCACCCGGCAACCGCCGTTGCCAGCCGATTTGCCGATGTGGCAAGTGCTGGCGGCCAAGGCTTCCCATGTGCTGCTGTATGCGTTGATGCTGGTGTTGCCGCTGCTGGGCTGGGCGATGATTTCGGCCGCCGGTGACCCGGTGATGCTCAGCAGTTCTGTGCAACTGCCAGCGCTGGTAGGGGCGAATGCGCCGTTGTTTGCGCTGTTGCGCAAGGCTCACGGCTACCTTGCCTACCTGTTGTTCCTGACAGTGCTGGTGCACTTGGCGGCGGCGCTGTTCCACGGGTTGATCCGCCGCGATGGGGTATTGCAGAGCATGACCGGCACCCGGGATTGATCGCTTCTGTGGCGAGCAAGCTCGCTCGCCACAAAAAGCTTGCCACAAGGGTTAACGCAAAAGCCCGACGATATCGGCGACGCTGCTCAATACGTCCTTGCCCAGCTGTTTCGATCGATCGCCCGACCAGCCGGTACGCGGGTTGGGCGCATCGTCGTTGTCCTTGAAGGGCATCTCCAGGGTCAGGGACAGGCAGTCGTACTTCTCACCAACTGCGTTGCAGGCCAGGGTCATGTTGGCTTCGCCCGGCAGGTCGCGGGTGTAGCCGTAGGTGGTTTGGAAGTCCCGGGTCAGATGGCTCAGGTGGTTGCGAAAGTGTTTTTCCAGGGCTTCGATGCGTGGGGTGTAGCCTGGATTGCCTTCGCAGCCGGCGGTGAATATGTAGGGGATTTCTTCGTCGCCATGGATATCGAGGAACAGGTCCACGCCGTACTTTTCCATTTGCTGCTGCACAAATAGTACTTCCGGGCTGGTTTCCTGATTGGCGCTCTGCCAGGCGCGGTTGAGATCCTGGCCCATGGCGTTGGTACGCAGGTGACCGTGAAAAGCGCCGTCGGGGTTCATGTTGGGCACCAAGTACAGGTCGGCCACTTTCAAGAGTTTTTTCAACTCCGCGTCACCGTCCTTTTGCAGGCGTTCAATCACGCCCTCCATAAACCATTCGGCCATGTGTTCGCCGGGGTGCTGTTGGGCAATGATCCACACCTTACGGCGACCTTCAGCCCCTTTGCCACGGCGCAACAGTTGTATATCGCGGCCTTCGACGCTCTTGCCGGTGGCCAGCAGCTTGACGCCGGCGTACTTCAGGGCTTGTTCGATCAGCCAGTCGTGACGTTCACGGCTGTAGGGTTCGAAGTAGGCGAACCATACGTGCTTTTCGCGGGTCTGGAGCGTGATATGCAGGATCTCGCCATCAAAGCGCGTTGGCACCCGGAACCAGTTGATATGGTCATAGGATGCCACGGCATTGTAGCCGCTCCAGGCGTGTTTATAGGATGAGCCACCGGCGTTGCTCAATCGAAAAGTGTGGGTGTGCCCCACATGCATGCCTTCGGCCTTGAAGTGGAACCATTGAAAATGTTTGCTGCGGGTGTCGGGTTTGATTGCCAGTAACAACTGATAGGCATCGCTGGCATCCAGGACCTGGATATTGCCGCTGTCGAAGTCGGTGCTGATCTTGATGGAGGTCAAGGCCACGGTCATAGTCTGGTTGCCTGAATATGAGTGATGTGGCGGCTATATTACACAGAGGTCAAGTAAAACCTGGATGCAAAATTGTTGCACGGGGAGGGGGCGTCATCCCTGACGCTGCGGCAGCTTAGGGGCTATGAGATTGATTCTCAAGCGCTATTTCGCAAAGATCCGTACTAGAGCTGTCGTGTGGCTTTCTTTCGGCGATGGTCTTTTGCTACCATGCGCGCCATCGAGCAACACACAGTCTTCATTAGCCTGAAGCCATGCCAGGGAAACTGGCAAAAAAAAGACCCGGCCAAAGAGCCGGGTCAAAAACCGTGATTAGCCTGATGAGGAGATATTCCAAGAGTCCGACCTAAGGTCCCTTGGTCTATCGACTGATCTCGCGATCAGCTGGGTCCAATAATAATCATTATCATTTGCAAGTCAAATGTTTTTATCCCTTGGATAGAAATATTTTTCTTTCGAGTCTGTTACGCATTTGCCTGGGCCCCCGGCGCTTGCAACGAGCGCTCTACCATCGCCTTCGCCATATCGATCAAATACACCACGGAAAACGCCAGGTCGCGCTGATTGCCTTGATGGCTGCACGCTGATTCGTAGGCGGTTGCCGCAGCACTGCGCAGCAGGTCAGACGCGTGAACCAGGGCCTCCTCCTGGCTGACACCCGGCTTGATCGCGAACAGGGCGCCTTCCACGGCTGGTGCCGACATATCTTCTTTCAAGTAATAGTCCAGCGCGCGCTGGGCCGCGCCGCTGTGGCACATGTTCTGTAATTCAACCTGTTCCGGTATTTCGGGCAGTGAAAGCGGGCTATTCGTCATAAGCGGCAGTACTCCGGTGGGTGTTGAAATCCTTAGGCTTGATGATAGTACGTATCGTATTTATGTCGTTTTATGGATTACTACAAACTGTTTATTGCCCCGAAAAATACGCACCGTATTGTCAGGCGCCATGGATAACTGGATAGCGTTGGTCAAAGCCAACATGAAAGACCGCAAGGTCACGCAGGAGCAACTGGCAGAGCGCCTGGGCATGTCCCAGGGCGGCGTCGGCCATTGGCTCAACAAGCGCCGGGTGCCGAGCCTTGCGGACATGAACCGGGTGCTGGCCGAGCTCGGGCTGGGCTACCTGGAGGTGGCGCTGGAGATTCGCGAACGGGCCGCGCAAGAGCGTGCGTTGCAACAGCACTACAACCCGTATTTTCGCTATCCGGTCAGCGACTGGCAGCAGGCGTGCGAGCTGCGCGAAGAGCGTGCACCCTATGGGCCTGGCCGCTACGAATTGACCGATTACCACGCGCGTGGCGAGGCGTTCTGGCTGCCTGTAACGGGCGACGCCATGACCGCGCCCACGGGCATGAGCATCGGTGCCGGGGCGATGATCCTGGTGGATCCGGCCATCGATCCTGTACCCGGCAAACTGGTGGTCGCCCAATGGTCTGGCAGTTCCCAGGCCACTTTTCGCCAACTGCAGGAAGAGAGCGGCCAGCGCTATCTGGTGCCGCTCAATCCGACGTACCCCAAGGCGCTGCTCACCGACGACTGCCGCATCCTTGGCGTCGTGGTGCAAGCCACCGCGAAGTTCTAGGCGGTGGTTTCAAGCTCCACCAGCGCGCTGCCTTCGGCAACCATTTCACCTTCCTGGCAGAACAGCGCCTTGACCACCCCGGCATGGGGCGCACGGATGCTGTGTTCCATCTTCATGGCTTCGAGTACCACCAGCTGTGTGCCAGCCTCAACGGTTTGGCCTACCTCTACCAGCACACGAACGATGCTGCCGTTCATCGGTGCGCTGAGACCGCCCTGATGAGATTGGCCGGCCTCGACCGCCGCAATCGGGTCGAACAGCGTGACAGCATGCATCTCACCATTCCAGCGCAGGTACAGGCTGCCTTCGTTGCGGACCGCCAGATGGGCATGGCGTACACCCTGGTGTTCGATCAGCAGTTGCTCGCCGCACAACTGCGACGTGTGCCCGGCCAATGTCACCAGCCTATCCTGCCCGTTGCAGGTCAGATGCAGCGACACTTCGGCGGGCAGGCCCGCACGAAAGCCCTGGTTATTGGCCCAAGGCCCATCACCTACCGGCAGGCTCTGCATAAATGCCGAACCTGCTGCCTGCCAGAATGCATCGCTCAACGCACCGGGCGCCGGTAACAGTTCATCCTGATAACGCGGGATAAACCCGGTGTCCAATTCGGCCGCCGCGAACGCGGGATGGCCGATGATGCGCCGCAGAAAACCCAGGTTGGTCTTGAGCCCACCCACCGCGAACTCATCGAGCATACTTAAAAGTCGCAGGCGTGCCTGTTCGCGGTCTTCGCCCCAGGCAATCAGTTTGCCGAGCATCGGGTCGTAGAAGGGCGACACGCTGTCCCCTTGCTCGACACCACTGTCTACCCGACGGCCCGGGCCTGGGCTGGACTCGCGGTACAGCGTCAGGTGCCCGGTGGCCGGCAGGAAATCATTGGCCGGATCTTCGGCATACAGCCGCACTTCAATTGCATGACCGATCAAGGGTACCTGCTCCTGTGTGATCGGCAGCGCCTCGCCCTGGGCGACCCGAATCTGCCACGCCACCAGGTCCAGACCGGTAATCGCCTCGGTGACCGGATGCTCCACCTGCAGTCGCGTGTTCATCTCCATAAAGAAAAACTCGCCACGGGAATCCAGCAGAAACTCCACCGTACCGGCACCGACATAGCCGATGGCCTGGGCCGCACGCACGGCCGCTTCGCCCATGGCCTTGCGTTGCTCAACACTGAGCCCCGGCGCCGGCGCTTCCTCGACCACCTTTTGATGGCGCCGCTGGATCGAGCAGTCGCGCTCATTGAGGTACAGGCAATGGCCATGCTGGTCGGCAAACACCTGAATCTCGACATGGCGCGGCTTGAGCAGGTACTTCTCCACCAGCATCTGCCCATTGCCGAAGGACGACAGCGCCTCGCGCTGGGCGGAGGCCAGGGCATCGGCCAATTGGCTGACATCCTCGACCACCTTCATGCCCTTGCCGCCGCCACCGGCCGTAGCCTTGAGCAATACCGGGTAGCCAATACGCTCACAGGCGGCGCGGAAGGTCTCCAGGTCCTGGGCCTCGCCGTGATAGCCCGGCACCAGGGGCACACCGGCGGTTTCCATCAATGCCTTGGCCGCCGATTTGCTGCCCATGGCGTCGATGGCGGCAGCGGGCGGGCCGAGGAAGATCAAGCCTGCCGCCTCGATGGCCCGGGCAAAGCCAGCGTTTTCCGAGAGGAAGCCGTAGCCGGGGTGAATCGCCTGGGCGCCACTGGCGTGGGCGGCGGCAATCAGTTTGTCGATTTGCAGGTAACTGTCGGTGGCTTTGCTGCCTCCCAGGTCGACACGAATATCCGCCTCGCGGCTATGGCGCGCATCACGGTCGATGGTGCTGTGCACGGCCACGGTCGTCAGCCCCATGGCCTTGGCAGTGCGCATGACACGGCAGGCAATCTCGCCACGGTTGGCTACCAGTACGGTGGTCAGTGTGCTCATGAGCGCGGCTCCTGGGCTTGCCAGCTCGGCGCACGTTTTTGCAGGAAGGCCCGCAACCCTTCCTGGCCCTCGGCGCTTACGCGAATGCGCGCAATGGCGTTTTCGCAATAACGTCGCAGCGCCGGGGTGAGGGCACCGTTGCCCACTTCACGCAGTAAATCCTTACTGGCGCGCATCGCCGCCGGACTGTTTTGCAGCAGGTTGGCCACCCACTGGTCCACCTGGTGATCCAGGCTCTCGGCCGGATAACTCTCTGCCAGCAAGCCGATCTCCTGCGCACGCTGGCCGCCAAATCGCTCAGCCGTCAGAGCATAGCGGCGGGCCGTGCGTTGGCCGATGGCCTGCACCACAAATGGGCTGATCACTGCGGGCGCCAGGCCGATGCGCACTTCCGACAGGCAGAATTGCGCGTCATCGGCGCCGATGGCCATGTCGCAGCAACTGATCAACCCCAGCGCGCCACCATAGGCCGCACCTTGCACAACGGCCAGCGTGGGGATTTTCAGCTTGGACAGGTTGTACATCAGCTCCGCCAGTTCGCGGGCGTCGTCCAGGTTGGTGTGGTAGTCCAGCTCGGCCGACTGCTGCATCCAGGCCAGGTCGGCGCCGGCACTGAAATGCTTGCCGCGCCCGCGCAGTATCAGAAATCGCAGGGACGGGTCGGCTTGCACCCGGTCCAGGGCGATGATCAGTTCGCGGATCATTTCGGCATTGAACGCGTTGTTCTTGGCTTCACGACTGAGCCACAGCGTGGCAAAGCCACGGCTGTCGGTGATCAGTTCGAGGGTGTTGAAATCGTTCATGGGGTGCAGCTCCATTTACATGCGGAACACGCCGAAGCGGCTCGGCTCGATGCGGGCGTTCAGTGCGGCGGACAAGGCCAGGGCCAGTACGTCGCGGGTCTGCAGCGGGTCGATGACACCGTCATCCCACAAGCGCGCGCTGGAGTAATAGGGGTGGCCCTGGGTTTCATACTGGTCGAGGATCGGCTGCTTGATGGCGGCTTCCTCCTGCGCACTGAAACCGTTGCCTGCGCGCTCAGCCTGCTCACGCTTGACTTGCACCAGCACCCCGGCGGCCTGTTCGGCGCCCATCACGCCAATGCGTGCGTTGGGCCACATCCACAAGAAGCGCGGGTCATAGGCGCGGCCGCACATCCCATAGTTACCGGCGCCAAAACTGCCACCGATGATCACGGTGAACTTCGGCACTCTGGCGCACGCCACCGCCGTGACCAGCTTGGCACCATGCTTGGCGATGCCGCCGGCTTCGTATTTCTGGCCGACCATAAAGCCGGTGATGTTTTGCAGGAACAGCAGGGGGATCCCACGCTGGCAAGCCAGTTCGATAAAGTGCGCACCTTTCTGCGCGGCCTCGGCGAACAGGATGCCGTTGTTGGCCAGGATCGCAATCGGGTAGCCATGCAAGTGCGCAAAGCCGCAGACCAACGTTGTTCCGAACAACGCCTTGAACTCGTCGAACACCGAAGCGTCCACCAACCGCGCGATGACTTCGCGCACATCGAACGGCTGCTTGGCATCCGCCGGAATCACGCCGTACAGCTCTTCGCTGCTGTACAGCGGTGCCACGGGCGGGCGCTGCAGCAACTCACCTTGTTTGCGCCAATTAAGGTTGGCCACGCTGCGCCGGGCCAGCGCCAGGGCGTGTTCATCGCTGTCGGCGTAGTGGTCGGCCACGCCGGAGATCTTGCAGTGCACATCGGCGCCGCCGAGGTCTTCGGCGCTGACCACCTCACCGGTGGCCGCCTTCACCAGCGGCGGGCCCGCAAGGAAAATGGTGGCTTGCTGGCGCACCATGATTGCTTCATCGGCCATCGCCGGCACATAGGCGCCACCGGCGGTACATGAGCCCATCACCACGGCGATCTGCGGGATGCCCTGGGCGCTCATGTTGGCCTGGTTGAAGAAAATCCGCCCGAAGTGTTCGCGGTCGGGGAATACTTCGTCCTGGCGCGGCAGGTTGGCGCCGCCGGAATCCACCAGGTAGATGCACGGCAGACGATTCTGCTCGGCGATGGTTTGGGCGCGCAGGTGCTTTTTCACTGTCAGTGGGTAGTAGGAACCGCCTTTGACCGTGGCATCGTTGGCGACGATCATGCACTCCACGCCTTCCACGCGGCCGATTCCGGCAATCACGCCAGCCGCCGGTACGTCTTCGCCATACACCTGATGAGCCGCCAGTTGGCTGAGTTCAAGAAACGGCGAACCCGGGTCGAGCAAGCGATTGATGCGCTCCCGGGGCAGCAGCTTGCCGCGCGAGGTGTGGCGTTCCTGGGCCTTGGCACCGCCACCCTGTTGCACGTGGGCAAGCAGGGTATGCAGGGCGTCGACCTGTGCAAGCATCGCCGCACTATTGGCGGCAAATTCCGCCGAGCGCGGGTTGAGTTGGGTATGCAGGGTGGCCATGACGCGCTCCTTCAGCGGGTTTCGTTGAACAGTTCGCGACCGATCAACATCCGCCGAATCTCACTGGTGCCGGCGCCGATTTCATACAGCTTGGCGTCACGCAACAGGCGCCCGGCAGGGAATTCGTTGATATAGCCGTTGCCACCCAGGATCTGGATCGCATCCAGCGCCATCTGCGTGGCGCGCTCGGCGCTGTACAGGATCACACCGGCGGCGTCCTTGCGCGTAGTCTCGCCGCGCTCGCAGGCTTGGGCCACGGCGTAGAGGTAGGCGCGGCTGGCGTTGAGCTGGGTGTACATGTCGGCAACCTTGCCCTGGATCAGCTGGAATTCGCCGATGCTCTGGCCGAACTGCTTGCGGTCGTGGATGTAGGGCACGATCAAATCCATGCACGCCTGCATGATCCCGGTAGGGCCGCCGGAGAGCACCACGCGCTCGTAATCCAGGCCGCTCATCAGTACTTTCACGCCGCCATTGAGCACGCCGAGGATGTTTTCTTCCGGTACCTGCACGTCATCAAAAAACAGCTCGCAGGTATTGGAGCCGCGCATGCCCAGCTTGTCGAACTTGTTGCTGCGACTGAAGCCTTTCCAGTCGCGCTCGACGATGAAGGCCGTGATGCCGTGGGGGCCTTTTTCCAGGTCGGTCTTGGCGTAGATCACATAGGTATTGGCGTCGGGGCCGTTGGTGATCCAGGTCTTGCTGCCGTTGAGTACGTAGTGGTCGCCGCGTTTGTCGGCGCGCAGTTTCATCGAGACCACATCGGAGCCGGCATTCGGCTCGCTCATGGCCAGGGCGCCGATGTGCTCGCCGCTGATCAGCTTGGGCAGGTACTTGAGTTTCTGTTCGTGGTTGCCGTTGCGATTGATCTGGTTGACGCACAGGTTGGAGTGCGCACCGTACGACAGCGCCACCGAGGCCGAGCCGCGGCTGATTTCTTCCATGCTCACTACATGGGCCAGGTAACCCAGGCCGGCACCGCCATATTCTTCCGGCACGGTGATGCCCAGCAGGCCCATGTCGCCGAACTTGCGCCACAGGTCGGCGGGGAACAGGTTGTCGATGTCGATCTGCGCCGCACGCGGTGCGACTTCCTTGGCCACAAAGGACTGCACCTGGTCGCGCAGCATGTCGATGGTTTCGCCGAGGGCGAAGTTCAGGGACGGGTAACTCATGGACAGGCACCTTAATGTGAGCTTTGTTGTTGTGTGGGTCGGGCGCAGGAGGAGGGCGCTCACCTTTACGTTAACGTAAGCTTGCGTTGCGGCGCTGTCAATCGTAGTTTACGTTTACGTCAACCTACAAAAAAGACAACAAGGGGTCGTTATGGATCAACCGAATCAGAGCTACAGCCGTGGCTCTCAGGACAAGTGCTTGCTGGCCATGACCATTGGCCAGGCATTCGATCAAACCGTCGCGCAGTATCCCGATGGCGAAGCCTTGGTGGTTCGCCATCAGCAGCGGCGCTACACCTGGCGGCAACTGGCCGAGGCGGTTGATCTGCATGCACGGGCGTTCCTCGCCTTGGGTATGCAAATCGGTGACCGCCTGGGTATCTGGGCACCCAATTGCGCCGAATGGCTGATCTGCCAAGTGGCAAGCGCTAAGCTCGGGGTGATCCTCGTCAATATCAACCCGGCTTATCGCAGCAGTGAGCTGGATTACGTGCTCAAGCAATCCGGCTGCCAATGGCTGGTGTGCGCCGGTTCGTTCAAGAGCTCCGATTACCACGCCATGCTTCAGGCATTGAAGCCTGAGCTGCGCGGCCTCATCAGTCTCGATCCCAGCCCGCCGCCTGAATTCATGTCTTGGTCGCAACTGTCGGCCCTGGGCGCCGGAGTTAGCCCCGAGCAACTGCAAAGCCGGCAGACCAGCCTGCACTTCGACCAACCCGTGAATATCCAATACACCTCAGGCACCACCGGTTTCCCCAAGGGCGCTACCCTCAGTCACCACAATATCCTCAATAACGGTTACATGGTCGGCGAAAGCCTGGGCTTGACCGCGCAGGACCGCCTGGTCATCCCGGTGCCGCTGTATCACTGCTTCGGCATGGTGATGGGCAACCTCGGTTGCATCACCCACGGCACCACCATGATCTATCCCAATGACGGTTTCGACCCGCTGCTGACACTGACTGCCGTCGCCGAAGAACGAGCCACCGGCCTGTACGGCGTGCCGACCATGTTTATCGCCATGCTTGATCACCCAGGCCGGGCCGGGTTCGACTTGGCCAGCCTGCGCACCGGCATCATGGCCGGAGCGACATGCCCGATCGAAGTCATGCGCCGGGTCATCAACGAACTGCACATGCGCGAAGTGCAAATTGCCTACGGCATGACCGAAACCAGCCCCGTGTCGCTGCAAACCGGGGCGGATGACGATATAGAACGACGCGTCACCACGGTGGGCCGCACCCAACCGCAACTGGAGACCAGGATTGTCGATGACGCCGGCAACACCGTGGCTCGCGGCGTGATCGGTGAACTGTGTACGCGGGGCTACAGCGTGATGCTCGGTTACTGGAACAACCCCGACGGCACCCGGGAGGCAATCGATGAGGCTGGCTGGATGCACACCGGCGACCTGGCAACCATGGACGAGCACGGCTACGTCTGCATTGCCGGGCGTAACAAAGACATGATTATTCGCGGGGGCGAGAACGTGTACCCGCGTGAGCTGGAAGAGTTTTTCTTCACCCACCCGGCAGTGGCCGATGTGCAGATCATCGGTATTCCGGATGAGCGTTACGGGGAAGAAATCGTCGCCTGGATCAAATTCCATCCGGGGCAGGTCGCCAACGCACTGGAGCTGCAAACCTGGTGCAAGGACCGTATCGCATATTTCAAGACACCCAGGCACTTCAAGTTCGTGGACGAATTTCCGATGACGGTGACGGGAAAGATCCAGAAGTTTCGGATGCGTGAGATCAGTATCGAGGAGTTGGCGTCTACTCGCGACTGAGGGCGGGTGGAATCGCAGCGTGGGGTATGTGGATACCACTGTTTGATGGAGAAACGATCGGATATTGATTGTTTGTTCTATCAAATGGAATTCGGTAAATGAGTAATCTCGATCAACGTGACAGCAGTCAATCAGTTGTGGTGCAGAGTGTACATGCGGGTGTCATACAGGATCGGTTGCCGCCTTGGTATGGCGGCGCTGCTCTGAAGCACAAAAAGAAGTTTTCTGAAACACAATTAGTAGTACCGCAGTGGTACAAAAACGTATCGCCGGAAAGAAAACTGGTCGTGAGCACGGCGTACGAACGCTGCTTTAGAGCATTGAACAAGCTGGATGCAAGGTTTAATGAAATGCAAGGCGCTGTGGCGTTTTCCGAGCCGCTTCTAGTGGCTGCAATGAAAGAGGAGTTTGGTGGGGATTACGATGTAAGACGGCTGTTTTTCGCACGTGAAGTACTGGTGCCCGCGGATCGCTCAAAAGTCTTTGGCCCGGAGGCCAGCTGTTACTACCGTTATGAAGGTGTCAGCTTGATCGAGGCCGCGTTAAATAATTTTGCAGTAGAAGATACGCTTGAAGTGGCCGACGAGGACGCCCGTCTCATCACCCGGTATGATTTTCACGAGCGGTCTCACACATTTAATCAGGCCGATGTCCTCACTCGAAAAGTTTCGATAAAACCCCACGTGTTTGCAAGTCTGTGCAGAACGTTGGATTTAGGTTCGCAGTACTTGAGGCATGTCGAGTCATTCGTCAGTCCCGCCGATACACCCAACTTGGCTATGGGCAATCCGGCAAGAGCCGTTCGTCACCTAATGATTGGTGCGGCCATGCAGCAGTTGGCGTTCGCCGCCGAGATGGCGGTTGAGTGCGGGGATATCGAGCAAGACGCCTACCAGTTGGTACGACAGTTGATGTGGCATCAGAAGGAACTGAAGTGGCGGGGTAAGCCCGTAAGTTTTTCGTGTTTGAAAGTGCTGGGTCAGCCGCTGGCGAAAATTATTGTTATCGGAAATTTGAACACTTATCCAGTGCGCGGTGTGTTTGTGCACAAGCCTGAGCCCTGTTTAGTATTCATTCCGGGAGATCCTGTTTGTATGCTGAAGGAGTATCCCGACTTAAGTACCTTTGGAGTCGATTTGGTGGGGCGATTATGCGTGGCGGATTACCGAGTCTTTTTCAGTCAGTTCATCCCTCACGAGCGGCAATCGCAATTTTATACAAAGCTCAAGCGAAGCTTGGATCCTACTGACCAATTTGCTGAACTTGAGGATTTTGATGCCGACAAGAACGACATAAGAACATTCACCACTGGCTATGGACTTCGCCTTTCGTTGTTGTGGCAAGACTATGCTCGGCAGAACGTCGATCTCATGCTGGATAACACCCGGGCGATAGCCGTTTCCACCGACGCGGCAGACACACGTGCGCGTAACGCCTGGCTGGTTAAGTTAGGCAGCACGGCTTTGAATGTCTTGAACGTAGCTGTCCTTGTCTTTCCAGAGCTGGCGCCCGTCATGTTGTTAGTTGGCGCGGTGCAAATGTTGCAAGAGATCGGCTCGGGTATGGAGGCGTGGGAAGAGGGAGATAAGAAAGCCGCATGGGCCCACGTTTCAAACATCGCCTTTAATGCGGCGACGACGGTCGTGGGTGCCAAGTTGTTACCGCTTGTCAATACAGCATTTGTCGAGAGCCTGGCCCACGTGCGTTGCCCTGACGGCAATATCCGTCTGTATTCTCCTGCGCTGAAACCCTACCAGCGACAGGTCACACTGCCCGATGGGCTTTCGGTCAATGAGCATGGATTATATGAATTTGAAGGGGGGTTATACCTGAGGGAAAACAACACGTATTACCTGGTGGAGCGGGTGGGGACCAGCAATCACTATAAAATCCTGCACCCGGACAACGCGGCAGCTTACACACCGAAGGTAAGCCGTACGCGCGCAGGGGCTTGGGCTCACGAGCATGAAAACCCACTGACATTGACCGATTCGCAGTTGATGCAGCGGCTTGGCCCGACGGCAGAGCGTTTTGCTAATGAACCACTCAAGCTTGAACGCATTGTGCAAATGTCTGAAACCAATATGGACACTCTGCGCAAAATACATGCAGATCAATCACCACTGCCTGCCCTCCTGGCCGATACCTTGAAGCGATTGGAAATGGATAGTGCAGTGGCGCAGGAGCCCAACACTGTCAGCACCTCACAGAGGGCGGCGTATCAGTCTGAGCTTTTCGCTCAGCGCTATGCCGCTGCTGAGAACGCAGGCAGCGAGGCCGCAAGGTTGATCAAGCGTGTGTTTCCTTCGCTTCCCCAGGCCGTTATTGAAGAACTGTTGAACGGTGCCAACTCCGTAGAAATGAAAAGTCTCATCGAACACAATCGCGTGCCGTTGCGACTGGCGGAAGAGGCTCGCCATTATCAACGGCAAGTGCGATTGGCGCGGGCTTACGAAGGGCTGTACCGCAAGACCCTGGGCAATGACGACACACAACGCATGGTGCTGCACAGCCTGAGTAAGCTGCCTGGTTGGCCCGCCGACCTGCGCATCAATATCGTCGAGCGGCTGCCTGTCGGGGAGCGTCTGTTGGATTCAGTGGGACCGGAGAATGCGGTCGTCAAGCGTCGTTTTATCAAGTTTGGCTCCAAGAACCTTTATGAAGTCCAAGACGACAAGTTTGCAATATTGAATTCTCAGGCGGACATCTATGGGGCTGTCCTGTCAGCGCTTTCTCCCGAGGAGTGGGCGGCGATGAAACTGACTGCCCATGACCGTGGCGCGAGCTTGAAGCAGGTGCTGGAACAAATGCCGCTGATGCCTCGCGATGAACTGTGCGGGTTGCTGCAGATGCAGCCTGTCAAGCCCCGCTATAGACCGCCAATGCGCCTTGCCGGTGGGCGCGTGGGTTACCCGTTGAGTCCGGTAGGCGCAGCGAGTCGTCGGCCTTATGCATGTGAAAGGGCTGCATTAGAGCTCTATCCCTCAAAGTCCATCGCGCAGGTGGAGCAGATGTTGGATCTAAAGGACGTCGGCGATATTGAGTTCTTGGCAAAAATGAAAGTGCTCAATGAGGAGTTCGAGCAACTCAAGACAGACTTGAACGCTTGGCGCGACAGCGGTGAGTGGCACCAACGCAGGTCCCGGGGCCGAGTGGTTGAAGCCATCAAAGACGCTTGGCAGCGCAGATCGACGCAACCCGCCATGGGCCCCGAGCAAGAAGGTATGAAGTACATCTTGCGCTTGGCCGATGAGCAAATCGGCGAGTTACCGCCGATTACGGCGAACATGGACCATGTGGACTGTCTGGATCTATCGAGAATGTATCTTTCGGATGCGTCGTTGCCTTTCTTGAACGCATTTGGCGGTTTACGTTGGTTGGATATCAGCTACAGCAACTTCACACGACTGCCGGAGTTTGCAAATGGTGGCGCGGGTTTGACCACGCTCAACTTGAGCGGCAATGACATACGGCTGACGGGGCAAAGCCAGGCACGTCTCGAAGGTATGCAACGTTTGACCAGACTGAACCTCTCCCATAACCATCAGTTGGGATGGGTCGCCGATCTGAGCAACATGCATGATTTGAACCGGCTGGATCTGGCGAATACCGGGACGACAACGTTCCCCAGAGGCGCCGAACATCTGAATAACTTGGCCTGGATCGATCTGCATACAAACGCGATGACTGAATTGCCTCAGTACGCCGTCGATCATCCAGATCGAATCAGTGTGCATGATAATCCTGTATCGGAAGAACGCTTTACCGATGATCACGTCACACTCGCCGATGGGCGCAGGTTGTGGCTGCACGATTCCCCCGTAGAAATGCTAACCAGTCGCGGCGATATGTGGGACCAGCTCAGCTCCAGTCCACAGGCTGCGGCATTTTTCGCCGTGCTGGCGGACACGACACGTTGCGCAGAGTACACCTCCGGGGTTACTCGGCCGCAGTTGGCGGAGCGCGTCTGGGACATGATTAAAGCGGTCTATGAGAATCAAACGACTCGTGAAGTATTGTTTAAGTCAGCCGATGGTCGCGCTACTTGTGGTGACGGCAGCGTACTTGAGTTTATGAACCTGGAAATTGACCTGTTAGTGGAACAATCGCTTGAGCAGGTTGGGGAGCATGAGGTGGAAGCGACCTTTATTAACACGGCTGGGCGGCTTTTTCGCCTGAAGCTGGTGGATATCATCGCTGAGCGTGATGTCGAGGCGCGAGGGGCAGCTTTCGCGGAAGAGACCGAAGTCGTTCTTGCGTATCGGACCGGCTTGGCACAGCGGCTGAATTTGCCGATCAAAACCTTTGAAATGCTCTATCGCCAAACTGCTGGTGTGGGCTCGGAAACGCTTGATGCTGCTTATTTACAAGTGCTTGAGGATGAAAAAAATATCAGCGAAAAGAGTCGTTTTTTTGTAGATATGGAATTTTGGAGGAACCAGCTTCGTACCCAATACTCACAGGAGTTCAACGTCCTGACGGGCACCGATTTTGAGTTGATAGCTGAAACGCAAGAGGCGTTGGAAGAGGTGGCTGACCTGCAAAAAACACAGGGTGACCCTGTAGAGCAAGATGCAAAACAGGCGTGGCAGCAGGCGTACGACGAAGCGGTTAACAGAGTTGCTCGCCTGCTGGGTAAGACCCGGGATCAAATTCTGACCGACGGTTCCATGACCGATGCTTTTTATCATCAGCAAATGAAACAACTGGGTGCGCTGCGACAATCCAAAGAGACAACGGCGATGCAGACCCTGACGGTCACTGTGCTTAACAATTTCTCAGCGAAGAAGGTGGCATCCGTTTAAGTCAAAAAAGTGCGAACAGCACAAAGGGGACCCGAAGGTCCCCTTTAATTTGTCGTTGCGTGCTCTTTTCTTATTATTGAGGGGCGGCCTGTTGTTGTTTTTGGTAGCCGTGACCCGTACTGCTGTTTTTGGCGACCCCCATCCGGGGTCAAGAGCAAACGTATTTTTTTGAGCGCTGACCTGCTTCTTCGTAAACGATCCAACCAGTGGTAGCTACCTGGAGGTAGTTTTATTTTTCTCTATCCGGTTGCGGGTTGCGGCATGCCGTACCCTGCGAAGCACATCTTCTCCAAAAAAATCTGTTAGCTGCGTCTCTGCCGTGTTGTTTTTGTTATGTCAGAGTCGTTTCGTCTTGTTTTTATTAGGTTTGGCGCTTTTTATTCTTGTTATGCCATAGAGATAGCAGGAGCCGTGCCAACTTTTTAAATTCTTTTAAAATCATGTAGTTAGTTTTTATCGGGCAAATAGTTTTGCCCAGCCATGACGAATTCTGTTCCCGCGTTACCCGTTATGCCTGTGTGCGGTAACACATTGTCACAGCTGTGCTACTCAACTGGCGTTACGCACCTTCGCAACCCGCGACCCGCTAGGTCGACCAAGGACGTGGCTGATCTGCCGGCCTGCGCCAATCAAGCGTTCCAGGTCGATCCCCGTTTCGATCCCCAAACCGTTGAGCAGGTACAACACGTCTTCGGTGGCCACGTTACCGCTGGCGCCCTTGGCGTAAGGGCAGCCGCCGAGGCCCGCGATAGAGCTGTCGAATACATTTATACCTTCCAGCAGGCTGGCATAGATATTGGCGATGGCCTGGCCGTAGGTGTCATGGAAATGCCCGGCCAGCTTGTCCCTTGGCACTTGCGCCCCGACCACCTCGAACAGGCGCCGGGTAGCGCCCGCCGTGCCTGTGCCGATGGTGTCACCCAGGGACACTTCATAGCAGCCCATGGCGTACAGCTCACGGGCGACCGCGGCCACTTGCTCCGGGGCGATATCGCCTTCGTAAGGGCAGCCCAACACGCACGACACATACCCGCGCACGCTGATGCCGTGCTGTTTGGCCGCAGCCATGATCGGCGCGAATCGCTCCAGGCTTTCGCTGATGGAGCAGTTGATATTGCGCTGGGAAAAAGCTTCGGACGCCGCGGCAAACACCGCAACTTCCTTGACCCCGGCCGCCAGCGCATCCTCAAACCCGCGCAGGTTCGGCGCCAGTGCACCGTAGGTCACGCCGGGCTTGCGCTGGATCTGCGCGAATACCTCAGCCGAACCGGCCATCTGCGGCACCCATTTGGGCGAGACAAAACTGCCGACTTCGATATAGCTCAAGCCAGCTTCGCTCAACGCGTCTACCAGCTGGACTTTGTCCGCCACGCTGATGGGCTGGGCTTCGTTCTGCAAACCGTCGCGTGGGCCGACTTCCACCAGGCGCACGTAAGAGGGGAGGGACATGGCAGTTACCTTCTGGTTAATGGCCGGCCTGGCTCATGGTGTGCGCAAGGGCCTGGGTGCAGCGCTCTTCAGCGGTGTCCAGTTCCAGCTTCATTTGTTCGATATCCAGCAGTTGCTGTTCCAACTGTTCGCGGCGTTCGGCGATCTTCGCCAACATGCTGTTGAGCTGGATCTGGTTACCGCCGCTGGGGTCGTAGAGTTCGATCAGTTCGCGGCATTCGGCCAGGGAAAAGCCGATGCGCTTGCCCCGGAGGATCAGCTTGAGGCTGACTTTGTCCCGCGCCGAGTAGATACGCTCCTGGCCCCGGCGTTCCGGGGCCAGCAGGCCTTGTTCTTCATAGAAGCGAATGGCGCGGGTGGTGATGTCGAGCTCGCGGGCGAGGTCGGAGATGCTGTAGGTGGTGCTCATGGCGGTGCTCAAGAAAGGCTTGGCGCTAAGCTAATTGCAGGTTGACGTGAACGTCAAGGGGCTCTGCGCGTGCCATCGGGGGCAAGCCCCCTCGCACAATGGGTATTCTTGAACCTTAGGATTGCTGTTTGTCGAGCTTCTTTTCGTGGGCGGTGACTTGCTGGCACAACTCGATCATCTGCTCACGCATCCAGCGGTTTGCCGGGTCCTGGTCGGTGCTTTCATGCCAGTACAGGTGGGTTTCCACCGGGGGTACGTCGTTGACCGGCAGGTTGAACCAGTGCAGTTCATGGCGACGAGCGAAGCGTTCGGGCACGGTCATGACCATGTCGGTCTGCTGCAACACTTGCGAAGCCATCAGGTAGTGCTGCGAGCGCAGGGCGATCTTGCGTTGGATGCCCATTTTGCCCAGCGCCAGGTCCACATGGCCCAAGCCATTGCGACGGCTGGAGATATGGATGTGGGTCAATGACAGGTAGTCATCCAGGCTGAATTTGTCCTTGCCTGCCATGGGGTGACCCTTGCGCATGGCGCACACGTAGCGGTCTTCCATCAATTTGACATGGCGCACCTGCGGGTCGGTGTTGAGCGGCGCATCCACGGCAAAATCCAGGCGCCCGGCGGCCAGTTCCTTGGTGGTCTCACGGCGCTTGGACAGGAAACTCTCGATCACCACGGTCGGCGCCAGGCGGCGCAGGCGCTGGAACAATAGCGGCAGAATCACCGCTTCAGTGAGGTCGGTCATGCTGATGCGGTACGTCTTGGCGGCCTGCTGGGGATTGAAAATCCGGCTTTCCTGCACCGACACCCGCAGCAACGACAGCGCATTGCGCACCGGGCCGATGATGTTCTGCGCCATCGGTGTGGGCACCATGCCTTGGGCGGTGCGTACAAACAGCGGGTCGTTGAAGGTTTCGCGCAGACGTGCCAGGGCGTTGGACACCGCCGGCTGGGTTATGCCGACGATCTGCCCGGCGCGGGTCAGGTTGGCTTCGGTATAGATCGCATCAAAGACGATGAAGAGGTTGAGGTCGACCTTGTTCAAATTCATTTCGTTGCGCTCTTATTGTGAGTGTCCATGCGCCGATCATATATCGGTGATGAATGTTAATACACGCCGAGAATAGGCTAGGTAAATTATCAGCGCTGTTCTAGCATCGAATACATGACCTAAACAACCTCTCAAAGAAGGGAGCTGCTCATGGATTTCGCCTATTCGCCCAAGGTTCAGGAACTGCGTGAGCGCGTCACTGCGTTCATGGACGCATACGTCTATCCGGCCGAGCCGGTGTTCGAACGCCAGGTCAGCGAAGGTGATCGCTGGCAGCCCACGGCCATCATGGAAGAACTCAAGGCCAAGGCTAAAGCCGAGGGTTTGTGGAACCTGTTCCTGCCGGAATCCGAGCTGGGCGCTGGGTTGACCAACCTTGAATACGCGCCGCTCGCTGAAATCATGGGGCGTTCGTTATTGGGCCCGGAGCCGTTCAACTGCTCCGCTCCCGACACCGGCAATATGGAAGTGCTGGTGCGCTACGCCAACGAAGAGCAGAAACAACGCTGGCTCGAACCGCTGTTGCGTGGCGAAATCCGCTCGGCCTTCGCCATGACCGAGCCCGATGTTGCCTCCTCGGATGCCACCAACATGGCCGCCCGCGCCGAACGCCAGGGCGATGAGTGGGTGATCAACGGCAAGAAATGGTGGACCTCCGGCGCCTGTGATCCGCGTTGCAAAATCCTGATCTTCATGGGCTTGAGCAACCCGGATGCGCCGCGCCATCAGCAGCACTCGATGATTCTGGTGCCGGTAGACACCCCCGGCGTGAAAATCGTGCGCCCGTTGCCGGTGTTCGGCTACGACGATGCCCCCCATGGCCACGCCGAGGTGCTGTTCGACAACGTGCGCGTGCCGTATGAGAACGTCTTGCTGGGGGAAGGTCGTGGCTTCGAAATCGCCCAGGGGCGCCTTGGCCCGGGCCGTATCCACCACTGCATGCGCTCCATCGGCATGGCTGAGCGTGCCCTGGAATTGATGTGCAAACGCTCGGTCAGCCGCACCGCGTTCGGCAAGCCGCTGGCCCGTTTGGGCGGCAATATCGACAAGATTGCCGACTCACGCATGGAAATCGACATGGCGCGCCTGCTGACCCTGAAAGCGGCGTATATGATGGACACCGTGGGCAATAAAGTGGCGAAAAGCGAAATCGCCCAGATCAAGGTGGTGGCGCCGAATGTGGCCTTGAAGGTGATCGACCGTGCGATCCAGATCCATGGCGGCGCCGGGGTTTCCAATGATTTTCCGCTGGCTTATATGTACGCCATGCAACGTACCCTGCGCCTGGCGGATGGCCCGGACGAAGTGCACCGCGCGGCGATCGGCAAGTTCGAGATTGGCAAGTATGTGCCGCGGGAGATGATGCGCGGCGGGCAGTAGCACCGCGTCGCCTCTATCGGGAGCAAGCCCCCTCCCACATTTGACTGTATTCACAAATCCAAATGTGGGAGGGGGCTTGCTCCCGATAGAGGCCAGATTGAACAACACCAACTCAAGCTTCAGTACACCCAAACCTCCACCCGCCGATTCTTGATCCTACCTTCGTCTGCGGTATTCGCCGCCACCGGCATCTGCGCGCCAAACCCGCGAATATCCTTGAGCACCACGCCGCTCTTGGCCAGCTCGCGGCGCACCGCCATCGCCCGTAACTTCGACAGCAACGCCGCACGTTGCGGATCGTTCTTGGTATCGCCAAAGCCCACCAGCGTGACCTGCTTGTTCAGCTTGCCGTGGCTTTTGATATAAGCCACCACCCGCTGCAAATCCTGGCGTGCCTTGTTGTCGAGGCTGGCGCTACCCTCTTCGAAGCGAAAATTCACCGTCAGGCGCTGAGCGTCGCGGGCGATGGCCTGGTAGTCGTCAGGCATTGACGGGCGAGGTGTCACGCCGATCGCCTGCACCTGCTGGGCGATAAAACCATTGGCCGCCACAATCGCCTGGCCTTTACTGGATTGGGTAAAGTCCACCAACGCCTTGGCCCACGGATTGCGGGAGGAGGGCGGCAGATAAAAGAACAGCCGTCGCGACAGCGGGTAATCTTCGGTGGCGATGAGGCTGGTCAGCGGCAACATCGGTTGCGAGTCACCATCGGCAATCGCCACTGCTTTGGCCTGACGCACATAGGGCAGGCCGATAAAGCCGATACCCTGGGGATCCTGGCTGACGGCATCGGACAGCTGTTCGCTGGATTCGAAACGTTTGGCTGACGGCGCGAGCGGCTGCTGACGTCGGCTCAACACCAGTTCCCTGAAGGTGTCGTAGGTGCCGGACTGATCATCACGGGCATATAAATGAATGGCACCGCCACTCCCGCCCAATGCCTCCCAGGTGCTGACTTCGCCGTTGAAGATCTGGGCCAACTGCTCGGTGTCAAGAGTATTGAGTGGGTTGCGTGGGTTAACAATGATCGCCAGGCCATCAATGGCGATGACCTGTTCGGCATCGGGGCTTTTCAGGTCACCCAGAGGTTCAAGGTCCACCAGTTCGCCGTCCTTGATCGGGCGGGACGCGGCGGCGAGGTCAGCGCGGGTATTTTTCAGCGCGGCAAAGCCGGTGCTGGAACCGTGGGCCGCGACTTCGATGGTCACCGTCTTGCCTTGGCGCGTCGTGCCGACCACGCTCTGTTCGTTTGCCCCGGCGCCCGGTTCGCTGCGTACATCCCGTAAGCCTTGATGCTCCATCAAACCCATGACCAACGCCGGGCCGAGTGCCGCGCCGATGGTGTTGGAGCCCTGGATGCGCAGGGCAGGACCTTGGCCGGGAATGGGAAGAGGGGCTGCCACGGCAGGGAGGGTGATCGCAATACACAGGAACAGAACGCGCAGCATCATGCCGGCACCTTCTCAAGCCAAAGGAAGTGCCGCGAGATTAAGTCAGTTGGGTTGCAGCAATGTGACTGATGCGTCGCACCGCCCCTCCCACATTTAGATCTTCACCAGGCTTGCTATCAGCTCAGTTCCAACCAGATCGGTGCATGGTCCGACGGCTTCTCCAAGCCACGCAAATCGTAATCCACCCCGGCATCCTTGACCCGTGGCACCAGCCCGGTGGACGCCATGATCACGTCAATGCGCAGCCCGCGCTTGGGCTCATCCTCAAACCCACGGCTGCGATAGTCGAACCAGCTGAAACGGTCGTTCACGTCCGGGTTGAGGTGGCGGAAGCTGTCCACCAGGCCCCAGTTCTTCAGGCGCTCCATCCACTCGCGCTCTTCCGGCAGGAAGCTGCACTTGCCGGTTTTCAACCAGCGCTTGGCGTTATCGGCGCCGATACCGATGTCGCAGTCTTGCGGGGAAATGTTCACGTCGCCCATCACCACCAGCGCCTGGTCATTGCTGAACTGGCTTTCCAGCAGGTGCTGCAAGTCTTCATAGAAGCGCTGCTTGGCCGGGAACTTGGTGGGGTGGTCGCGGCTTTCGCCCTGGGGGAAGTAGCCGTTCATGATGGTCACCGGGTGACCGTTTTCATCGGCGAAGGTGCCCCAGATAAAACGACGCTGGGCGTCTTCTTCATCGCTGGCAAAACCTTTGTGCAGGCTCAAGGCCGGCTGGCGCGAGAGCAGGGCCACGCCGTAATGGCCTTTCTGCCCGTGGTAGTACACGTGATAACCCAAAGCCTGCACTTCGGCCAGCGGGAACTGATCATCGTGAACCTTGGTTTCCTGCAGGCCGATCACGTCAGGTTGATGCTTTTCAATCAGCGCCGCCAGCTGATGAGGGCGAGCACGCAGCCCGTTGATATTGAAGGAGACGATTTTCATGGTCGGCAGTCCAGTCTGGCAAAAGGGCGATGCTAGCCGACAAGTCGGACGGGGGCCAGCGTGGCGGTAGGGTGAATGCGCTGCTAATGTCTGGGAACGACTGGAGCTGCACAGGTTCGTACCCATAAGAACGCCATGTTTGAGTGGCGCCCAGGGAGATTGACTGTTATGCCAGACACTTCGACGGCCACTGCCGAAATCCGCCTGCTCAATAGCGGTTATTCCCGTGAAGCGCGATCCCTGCTTTACCAGGCGTATCGCCATGAACCGACCTTCGCCTATATCTTCGAAGCCGAACGGCCGGGTTACGAGCAGCGGGTGCGCGCCACCGTGCGCGAATTGGTCAAGCAGCACTTTTTTCAGAAACTTCCCGCCATCGGCCTGTTCGTCAATGACCGGCTGATCGGTATCGCCCTGATCGCGCCGCCGCAACGACGCCTGGGCATCACCGAGAGCTGGGCCTGGCAGATCCGCATGTGGCTGAGCACCGGCGTGCGCGGTACGCGACGCTACCTGGAATATCATCAGGCCGTACTGGCGTGCCTGCCCAGCGAGGCCGTGCATGTGCTGCCGCTGCTGGGCATTCACCCGCAGTTCCAGGGCCAGCATCATGGTGAGCAACTGCTTGAAGCAGTACACAATTGGTGCGCCGACGATCCGCATTCCTCAGGCGTGGTGCTCGACACCGGCAACTCCCGTTACCTGGATTTCTACAAGCGCCAAGGCTATGAGGAGATCGGTGAAGTCGCCGTAGGGCCGGTGCTGGAGCATGTGTTTTTCCATCCCAATCCCCAGGCGTTACATCCTGCAACGTCTTAGGACAGAATTATTCAGACAAATCCGAGTTCAAAGTCCCTCCCTAGCTCGTGTAGCATCCGCGCCTATGAAGTATCCAGGAAGATTTACCAGCGGCTTGATTCTGCTGTTCACAAGCTGCGGCGCATTGGCGCAAAGTGAACTGGACGTGCGGATCAAACCCTCAAACGACGCGCTGAAAGCCAACATCGAAGGCTATATCGGCGGGGTCGGCGATCGTGACGAAGAAGCCTTGCTGCGTTTCAGCCGTGGCGCCGAGGAGCAGGCGCGCAAAGCCGCGCAGGCACTGGGCTTCTATCAGCCACAAATCGCCAGCGAGGTGAAGGGCGGCAAGAACCCGCGCCTGACCCTCACCATCGACCCCGGCGAACCGGTGCATTTGCGCGACGTGACTATTCGGGTCGATGGCCAGGCCGCGAGCCTCAAGGCCTTTCGCGTACCCGCCAGCGACGACCTCAAGCCCGGTGCCGTGCTCAATCACGGTCATTACGAAGACGCCAAGCGCCTGATCCAGAACCAGGCGTCACGCTACGGCTTTTTCAGCGGGCGCTTCACTAGCCAGAAGCTCGCGGTTGACCCTCAAGCGGGTGTGGCCGACATCGAACTCATTTACGACAGCGGCCCGCGCTACAGCATGGGCAAGGTCAGCTTCAGCGGCGACACGCCGTTTGATGAAGAACTGTTGCAACGCATGGTGCCCTTTGACAGTGGCACGCCGTACGACTCCGAGCTGGTCGCCGAACTCAACCAGAACCTGCAAGCTAGCGGCTTCTTCGAAGGCGTGCGCGTAGACGCCAGCCCCACCGCCGCGACCAACGACGTAATCCCCGTCGCCGTGCAATTGGAAACCCGCAAGCCCCGCACCATGGGCCTCGGCCTGGGTTACTCCACCGACGTCGGCCCACGGGGCAAAGCCAACTGGACGCGGCATTGGGTCAACCCCCAGGGCCACAGTTACGGTTGGGAAGCCGAATTGTCGGCGCCGCGGCAGAACGTCGGCCTGTGGTATGACATACCGCTGGACCCGCCGCTTACCGACAAATTGCGCTTTGCCGGTGGCTATCAGAATGAAGAGATCGCCAACACCGACACCTTGAGCAAGCTGCTTACCGTCGGTCCTGAATGGCACAGCAAGTTGCCCAGCGGCTGGACGCGGGTGATTTCCCTCAAGTACCAGCGTGAGGAATACCGCCTGGGCAATGACTCGGGGCTGAGTAACCTGTTGATGCCGGGGGTCAGTTATTCCTACCTGCGCAGCGACAACCGTATCGACCCGCACCATGGCTATCGCCTGATGTTCGACACCAAGGTCGCCAAAGAGGGCCTGGGGTCTGACACCAACCTGCTTTACGGCACGGCCACGATCAAGGGCCTGACCACCTTGTGGGACAACCACCGTTTTCTGGGGCGCGCACAATTTGGCGGCAGTGCCACCAACGGCTACAAATCCGTGCCGCCGTCGTTGCGCTTCTTTGCTGGTGGCGACCAGAGCGTGCGCGGCTACGAGTACCAGACCCTGTCGCCCGAGAACGATCGTGGCGACCGTATCGGTGGTCGCTACATGGTGGCCTTGAGTGCCGAGTATCAATACTCCATCACCGATAAATGGCGGATCGCGACCTTCATCGACCAGGGTAACTCGTTCAACAACCTGGACCTGCCGAGCCTGAAAACCGGCGTCGGCGTCGGCGTGCGCTGGGTTTCGCCGGTGGGGCCGATCCGCCTCGACCTGGCCCATGCCCTCGAAGATCCGGGCGGCGTTCGCTTGCACTTTTCCATGGGGCCTGAGCTGTGATGCGTGGTTTTAAGATAGCGGGGCTGGTGCTGGTCGCCATCCTCGTGTTGCTGTTGTTGGCGCTGTGGTCAGTGCTTGGCACCCAGGCGGGCAGTCGCTGGGCCTTGGGCCAGGTGCCAGGTTTGAGCGTGGAGAATTTCCAGGGCCGCCTGGGCGGGCAGTGGAGTGCCGATCATCTGCTGTGGCGGCAGGACGGCAGCCGCGTCGAGCTGAATGCGCCGACGTTTGACTGGTCGCCCGGCTGTCTGTTGCGCATGACCCTGTGTATCAACCGACTGGACGTGGAACAGGTCAGCCTGGAATTTGCCCCCAGTGCCGAAGAGAGCAGCAGCGGGCCGATTCAACTCCCCGACCTGAAACTGCCGGTTGCCATCCAACTGGGCGACGTTCGCATCGGTAGCCTGCTGTTCAACGGCAGCGAAGAACTCAAGGGCCTGCAACTGGCGGCGCACTGGACCACCGCTGGCATGCAGATTGACTCGGTACATTTGCAGCGCGATGACCTGGTGCTCGACCTTGCCGGCCTGCTGCAACCTACCGGCGATTGGCCGCTGAATGCCACCGGCAACCTGAGCCTGCCCTACGCCCCAGGCGGTGCACCCTGGAGCGTCGCGCTCAAGCTCGACGGCGACCTGCTCAAGACCCTCAATCTCGACGCCGACAGCAGCGGCTACCTGCCGGCCAAGCTCAAAGGCGAGCTGCAACCCCTGGCCGAAAATCTGCCGGCGCAGTTGCACATCACCTCCGAGGCGTTCAAGCCCAGCGCCGACCTGCCTGACACCTTGCAACTCAACCAGTTGGACTTGAGCGCCAAGGGCAACCTGAAAGATGGCTACCAGTTGCTAGGCAAGGCCGTGCTGCCAGCGGAAAAAGGCCCGGTGGATTTACTCCTGCAAGGCAAGGTCGATGCCAAGGGCGCGCAGATTGCCGGCCTGGACCTGAATGCCGGTGACCAGCAAAGCCTCAAGCTCAGTGCCAACCTGGATTGGCAACAAGGCTTCAGTGCTGACGCCAAAATCGACTGGCTGGACTTCCCCTGGCATCGCCTCTATCCCGTGATCGACGAGCCACAAGTGGCATTGCGTACCTTCAATGGTGAAATCTCCTATAAGGACGGCAATTACCTGGGCAACCTCAAGGCCGACCTCGACGGCCCGGCGGGTAAGTTCAATGTGGTCACCCCCTTCAGTGGCGACCTCAAGCAAGTCTTCCTGCCCGAGTTGAAACTGACGGCTGGTCAGGGCAAGGCCGAAGGCCACCTGAACCTGCAATTTGCCGACGGTATTGCCTGGGACACCGCGCTGGACCTGTCGGCGTTGAACCCGGCGTACTGGGTGGCCGAGTTACCCGGCACCCTGGCCGGACCGCTGCGCAGCAAAGGCGAGTTCAAAAATGAACAACTCAAGCTCAACGCCGACCTTGACCTCAAGGGCCGCCTGCGCGGGCAAACCGCTGTGCTGGCGGCCAAGGCCGAAGGTGCAGGCGAACAATGGACCCTCGCCAACCTGGACATCCGCCTGGGTGACAACCGCATCAACGGCAGTGGCAGCCTGCAACAACGCCTGGCCGGGCAGATCGACATCAAGCTGACGCGCCTGGCCCAGCTCTGGCCGCAACTGCGCGGGCAAATCAATGGGCGTGTCGATGTGGCCGGCACCTTGAAGGCGCCGCAAGGCAAACTCGACCTCAAGGGCCAGCAACTCGCATTTGCTGACAATCGCCTGCAAGCCCTCAACCTCGACGCCAGCCTCGATAGCGCCCAACGCGCCAAGCTCGACCTCAAGGCCAGCGGCATCTACGCCGGCGAAACCCAGGTCGGCAACCTGACCGCCAGCGCCCAGGGCGATATCAAGAACCAAAAGGTCCAACTGGACCTGGCCGGCCCCCTGGTCAAACTGGCCCTGGCATTGGATGGCAACCTCGATAAAAACAACTGGCGCGGGCGCCTGGCCAGCGGTGATGTACAAGCCGGCGGCCAGGACTGGCGGCTGCAAGCCCCGGCGAAAATCGAGCGCCTGGCCGATGGCAAGCTGACCTTCGGTGCGCACTGCTGGGTTTCCGGGCCCGCCAGCCTGTGCGGCGAAGACCAGCGCCTGATGCCCGAACCGAAGCTGCGTTACCACCTCAAGCAATTCCCCATCGACAGCCTTGCGGCCTTTTTGCCCAAAGACTTCGCCTGGCAGGGCAAGCTCAATGCTGACGTACAGCTCGATTTGCCGGAAAGCGGGCCCAAGGGCGTAGTGGCGGTAGATGCCAGCGGCGGCACCTTGCGCGTGCGCGACAAGGGCCAGTGGCTGGATTTCCCCTACGACACCCTGAAGCTGGAAACCACCCTCAACCCCAAGCGTATCGACACCCAGCTGAATTTCCGTGGCGGCAAGCTTGGCGAGTTGTTGTTGCAGGCGCAGATAAATCCGCTGCCGAACAACAAGCCGATCACCGGCAATTTCAGCCTCACGGGCCTGGACCTCGCCGTGGCGCGGCCCTTTGTGCCGATGGTGGAAAAGCTCACCGGCAAGCTCAACGGCAGCGGGCGTATCTCCGGCGGTTTGCTGGCGCCGCTGGTCAACGGCAACCTGAACCTGGTGGACGGTGAAGTCTCCGGGCCCGAGTTGCCCATCAGCCTTGAGGGCTTGAACCTGCAGGCGCAGATCGCCGGCGAAAGCGTGCAGCTCAACGGTGGTTGGCGCAGCGGCAAGGCCGGGCAGGGGAGCCTCACGGGCCAGATCGACTGGGGCCGCGCCCTGGTGGTCGACCTCAGCCTCAAGGGCTCGCAACTGCCGGTCACCGTAGAACCCTACGCCAAGCTGGAAGTGGCGCCCGACCTGAAGATCAGCCTCAAGGACGACAAACTGGCGATTGCCGGCAAGGTTCACATTCCCCGTGGTGATATCACCGTGCGCGAGCTGCCGCCTTCGACGGTCAAGGTCTCTGACGACACGGTGATCATCGGCAGCCAGACCGAAGAGGGCAAAGCGCCGATGGCGATGGCCATGGATATCGACGTGGAGGTGGGTGAAGAGCAGCTCAACTTCGCCGGCTTCGGTCTCACCGCCAAGGTCCAGGGCCATGTGCATATTGGCGACAACATGGACACCCGTGGCGAGCTGTGGCTCAACGACGGCCGTTACCGTGCCTACGGCCAGCGCCTCAACGTGCGCCGCGCACGGCTGTTGTTTGCCGGGCCGCTGGATCAACCGTTTCTGGATATCGAAGCCGTGCGCGTAGTGGTCGAATCGTCCCGCACCGTGACTGCCGGTATTCGCCTGAGCGGCAGCGCCGAGCAGCCGGCCACGCAGATTTTCTCCGAGCCGGCCATGGCTCAAGAGGATGCGCTGTCGTATCTGGTGTTGGGCCGTTCGCGCACCAACACCGGCGAAGACAACAACATGCTCGCCGAAGCCGCTCTCGGCCTGGGCTTGATGGGCAGTGCCGGCGTGACCTCGGATATCGCCAACAAGCTGGGTATCCAGGACTTCGACCTCGACACCCAGGGCACCGGTAACAGCACCGCCGTGGTAGCCAGCGGCAAGATCAACGAGAAACTCAGCCTGCGTTATGGGGTCGGGGTGTTTGAACCGGCCAACACCATTGCCTTGCGCTACTTGTTGAGCAAGAAGGTGTACCTGGAAGTCGCTACGGGCGTAGCCAGTTCTCTGGATATCTTCTACAAGCGCGATTTCTGATCGGTACGCGGTAAAAAATGTGGGAGGGGGCTTGCTCCCACATTGGTTTTCATTTCACTCCAGCCTTCGGTCAACTACCAAGCAACCTAATTATTCCATTTGACATTCGCTGCCTAAGCAGTAATATCTCGTCACACATTCACTGCCTAGGCAGTAATAAGGTGACTTTCGATGCCTCACTTCACCCCTGACAACTTCCACAACTGCCATCTCGGCCTGTTGCTGGGCCGCGCCGCGATCCTCAAGGACCGCATCATCGACACCCATATGGAACCCCACGGCATCACCGCCGCGCAGTTCAAGGTGTTGATCATCATGGCCCAGTTCGGTGTAGACACCCCGGCCGAGCTGTGCCGCAACCTGTCACTCGATAGCGGTTCGATGACGCGGATGCTCGACCGGCTGGAGCAAAAAGACCTGCTCAGCCGCAAGCGCTCCGAGCTGGACCGACGCCAGGTGCAGCTGGTGCTGACTGCCGAGGGCCAGCGCCTGGCGGACATGCTCCCGCACATCGGCGCCCAGGCCCTCAACCAACTGGCCGGCGCGCTTGAACCGGGCGAGTTGGAAACCCTGGAGCGGATCCTGAAGAAGATACTGATCGCTGCGGGTGACCCCATCACGATCCAGCGGGTAGGTAGATCATGAACACACGCGCATTCAGCCTGGTGCTGGCGGCGATGACGTTGGCCGGTTGCGCCAACTACAGCGGCCTCGACACCCAGGGTCAGCGACTGGACGCCAACACCCTGCAAACCGGCAAATCCCTCAGCGGCGTGACGCTGTCGAGCGCCGCCTGGCCGGCCGCCGACTGGTGGAAAAGCCTGGGCGACCCACAGCTTGACGGCCTGATCCAGGAAGCCCTGCAAAACAGCCCCGACATGCAAGTCGCCGACGCCCGTGCCCACCAGGCCGAAGCCGCCGCCTATGCCGCCAACGCCGCGCGTATGCCGACCGTGGATGCCAGCGCCGGTGTAAGCCGCTCGCGCTTGGCCAAGGACCAGGACCCACGTGGCCAGGGCGATGCCTATTCGACGGTGCGCAACATCGGCGCCAGCTTCAACTACAACTTTGACTTGTGGGGCGGCCAGCGCGCCGCCTGGGAAGCCGCGTTGGGCCAGGCCCGCGCCGCCGAAGTCGACCAGCAGGCCGCGCGCCTGACCCTGGCGGCCAACGTGGCCAAAGCCTACAGCGACCTGGGCCAGGCGCATATCGTGCGTGACCTGGCCGTCGATGACCTCAAGCGCACCCGCCAGATGCTCGACCTGAGCAAGCGCCGCCTGAGTTCCGGCATCGACAGCGAATACCAGTACCAGCAGACCGAGAGCCTGGAAGCCAGCTCCCAGTCGCAACTGATCGACGCGGAAAAACAACTGCAAAGCGCCAAGATCGCCCTCGCCGTATTGCTCGGCAAAGGCCCGGACCGTGGCGACGAGTTGGCGCGCCCGACGGTGCTCAAACCCAGCGCTATCGCCGTGCCTTCGGTATTGCCCGCCGAGCTGCTCGGCCGTCGTCCCGACCTGGTGGCCGCACGCTGGCGAGTGGAGGCGGCGAGCAAGAACATCGACGCGAGCAAAACCCGCTTCTACCCCAACCTCAACCTGAGCGCGAGCGCAGGCGCCGAGTCGTTGCTGGGCGATGCGATGTTCGGTTCGGCCAGCCGCTTCTTCAATATTGCGCCGACGATTTCGCTGCCGATTTTTGATGGTGGCCGCCTGCGCGCCGACCTTGACGCCCGCGACGCCGACTACGACCTGGCCGTGGCCCAGTACAACAAAACCCTGGTGCAAGCCCTGGGTGATATCGGCAACAGCCTTTCGCAGCTGCGCGACACCGGCCGCCAGATCCAGGCCCAGCAACATGCCGCCGACATTGCCCAGCAGTCCTACGACACCGGGGTGCAACGCTACAGCTCAGGCATCGGAAACTACCTGGATGTGCTCAGTATCGAGCAGCAACTGCTGCAGGCCCAGCGTCAGCTGGCGACCCTGAAGGCGGCGCAGATCGATCTGTCGATTCAACTGATGCAGGCCCTGGGTGGCGGATACAACGCCAGCAACGTGGCCGCGACCACCCCCGCCACACGCACGGAATAATTTGAGGTATTTGTCATGGCCACTGCCGACAGCAACAACGCAACTGAACAACCTAAAGACAACAACCCACGCAAACGCAAAGTCATGCTCATCGGCCTGGCGCTGATCGTCATCCTCGGTGTGGTCGGCGTGTGGGCCTGGTATGAGTTCTACGGGCGCTTCAATGAGAGCACCGACGATGCCTACGTGAACGGCAACGTGGTGGAAATCACCCCACTGGTCACCGGCACCGTGGTCAGCATCGGCGCCGACGATGGCGACCTGGTGCATGAAGGCCAGGTGCTGATCAATTTCGACCCCAACGATGCTGCCGTCGGCCTGCAAAGTGCCCAGGCCAACCTGGCTCGCACTGTGCGCCAGGTGCGCGGGTTGTACAGCAATGTCGACGGCATGAAAGCCCAGGTCAATGCGCAGAAGGCCGATGTGCAAACGGCTCAGGACAACTACAACCGGCGTAAGACCCTGGCCCAGGGCGGCGCGATCTCCCAGGAAGAACTGTCCCACGCTCGCGACAGCCTGACCGCCGCCAGGAACGCCTTGACCAACCTTGAGCAACAACTCAAAACCACCAATGCCCTGGTGGATGACACGGTGATTTCGTCCCACCCCGACGTGCAAGCCGCCGCTGCACAACTGCGTCAGGCCTACCTGACCAATGCGCGCAGCACCCTGATTGCGCCGGTCACCGGCTATGTAGCCAAGCGCACCGTACAACTGGGCCAGCGTGTTCAACCGGGCACCGCGCTGATGGCGGTGATCCCGCTGGACCAGCTGTGGATCGACGCCAACTTCAAGGAAACCCAACTGCGGGATATGCGCATCGGCCAGCCGGTGGATATCGAGTCGGACATCTACGGCAGCGACGTGAAGTACAGCGGCACCGTCGACAGCCTCGGCGCCGGCACCGGCAGCGCGTTCGCTTTGCTACCGGCACAGAACGCCACCGGCAACTGGATCAAGATCGTGCAGCGGGTACCGGTGCGCATCCATATCAACGCCGAAGAGCTGGCCAAGCACCCGCTGCGGGTGGGGTTGAGTACCGTGGTCAACGTAGACCTGCACGACCAGAGCGGCCCGGTGCTGGCGCAACAGGCGCCGCAAAAAGCCTCGTTCACCACCAACGTGTATGACCGTCAATTGGCCGAAGCGGATGCCATGATCAATCAGTTGATTCATGACAACAGCGTCGCCGCTCCCAAGGCTGCGCAACGCTGATGAGCAATAACGCCTCGTTCACGCCACCCAGCCTGTTGATGGCCACTATTGGCCTGTCGCTGGCGACCTTTATGCAGGTGCTCGACACCACCATCGCCAACGTGGCCTTGCCGACCATTTCCGGCAACCTGGGCGTGAGTTCGGAGCAGGGCACCTGGGTGATCACTTCGTTTGCCGTAAGCAACGCCATCGCGTTGCCGCTCACCGGCTGGTTGAGCCGGCGCTTTGGCGAGGTGAAGCTGTTTCTGTGGGCGACCATCCTGTTTGTGCTGGCCTCGTTCCTGTGCGGGATTTCCACCTCGATGCCCGAGTTGATCGGCTTTCGCGTGCTGCAAGGTTTGGTCGCCGGGCCGTTGTACCCAATGACCCAGACGCTGTTGATCGCGGTCTACCCACCGGCCAGGCGCGGCATGGCCCTGGCGTTATTGGCGATGGTCACGGTGGTGGCACCGATTGCAGGCCCTATCCTCGGCGGCTGGATTACTGACAGCTACAGCTGGCCGTGGATCTTCTTCATCAACGTGCCCATTGGTATCTTCGCGGTGATGGTGGTGCGCTCGCAGTTGAAGAAACGCCCGGTGGTCACCAGCTACCAGCCGATGGATTACGTCGGGTTGTTGAGCCTGGTCGTCGGGGTCGGTGCCTTGCAGATCATCCTCGACAAGGGCAATGACCTGGACTGGTTCGAATCCAACTTCATCATCATCGGTGCGGCCATTTCGGTGATCGCCCTGGCGGTGTTTATCATCTGGGAGATGACCGACAAGCACCCGGTGGTCAACCTGCGGCTGTTCGCATACCGTAATTTCCGTATCGGCACCATCGTGTTGATCCTGGGGTATGCGGGCTTTTTCGGCATCAACCTGATCCTGCCGCAGTGGCTGCAAACCCAGATGGGCTATACCGCCACCTGGGCCGGGCTGGCGGTGGCGCCCATCGGCATTTTGCCGGTGCTGATGTCGCCATTCGTGGGCAAGTACGCGCACAAGTTCGACCTGCGCTTGCTGGCAGGCCTGGCGTTCCTGGCGATTGGCTTGAGCTGCTTTATGCGCGCCGGTTTCACCAACGAAGTGGACTTCACCCACATCGCCATGGTGCAGTTGTTCATGGGCATCGGCGTGGCGCTGTTCTTCATGCCGACCTTGAGCATCCTGATGTCCGACCTGCCGCCGCACCAGATTGCCGACGGCGCGGGGCTGGCGACCTTTCTACGTACCCTGGGCGGCAGCTTCGCGGCCTCGCTGACCACCTGGATCTGGATTCGCCGGGCGGATCAGCACCATGCCTACATGAGCGAGAACATGACCACCTACGACTCGGCCACCCGGGATGCGTTGCAGGCGCTGGGCGGGGCAGGGCAGAAGGCGTACACGCAGCTGGACCAGATTCTCACCAGCCAGGCGTACATGATGTCCACCGTGGATTACTTCACGTTGCTGGGGTGGATGTTCATGGGCTTGATGTTGCTGGTGTGGCTGGCCAAGCCACCGTTCACGGCAAAGGCAGGGCCGGCGGCTGCGGGGCACTGATCATAAGGTCAGCGCGGTCCCTGTGGGAGCTGGCTTGCCTGCGATGCCGACACCTCGGTGTATCAGATGCACCGAGGTGATGCTATCGCAGGCAAGCCAGCTCCCACAGGTTGATCGGTGTTGTGTCAGAGGTTTAGGCGCCAGGCAACGCCAACTGCGGGTTGACGAAATCAAACGCCGCCAGTTGAAAGCCTTGCTCATCCACCTGCAGCGCCCACCCTTGCTTGTCCCAGTCCCCCAGCACAATGCGCTTGGCCGCCTGGTCGCCGATCTGCAACTTATGGATCGCAGGGCGGTGCGTATGGCCGTGGACCAGGGTGCGCACGCCGAACTGCTGCATTACTCGCGGCACTTCTTCAGGCGTGACATCGACAATGTCGTTGGCCTTCATGCGCACTTGAGCAGAGCTTTCGTTGCGTAGTTTGCGCGCCAGTTTGTGGCGCGTGCCCAGGGGCAGGTGGCGCAGGATAAACAACACAATCGGGTTACGCAGGATGCGCCGCAGCTTCATATAGCCAAGGTCGCGGGTGCAGAGGCTGTCGCCGTGCATCAGCAGCACAGGCTCGCCATACAATTGCACGACACTCGGGTCCTTGAGCAAGGTAGCGCCTGCCGCTTTGCAGAACGCCTTGCCGATCAGGAAATCGCGGTTGCCATGCATGATGAAAATCGGGGTGCCGCTGTCGCTCAGTTCACGCAACGCCGCACAGATGGAACGCTGGAAGGCAGTCATGCCATCGTCGCCAATCCAGGCTTCGAAGAAGTCCCCCAGAATGTACAACGCCTGGGCGCCACGGGCGCGGCCGTGGAGCAGATCCAGAAACGCCCGGGTAATGTCCGGGCGCTCCTCTTCCAGATGCAAATCTGAAATCAGTAATATCACCCAACGATCTCGGCTTTCTCGACGATCACGTCTTCGGCTGGAACGTCCTGGTGACCGGCCTTGGAGGTGGTGGACACGCCTTTGATCTTGTCGACAACGTCCTGGCCTTCGGTGACTTTACCGAACACCGCGTAGCCCCAACCCTGCACGTTCTTGCCGCTGTGGTTGAGGAAGGCGTTGTCGGCGACGTTGATGAAGAACTGCGCGGAGGCCGAATGCGGCTCCATGGTACGGGCCATGGCGACGGTGTACTTGTCGTTGGAAAGGCCGTTGTCCGCTTCGTTCTGGATGCTTGGACGCTTGTCTTTCTTTTCTTTCATGCCAGGCTCGAAACCGCCGCCCTGGATCATGAAGTTGCCGATGACACGGTGGAAAACGGTGTTTTCGTAGTGGCCGGCTTTCACGTATTCGATGAAGTTGGCGACGGTGATCGGCGCCTTGTCGGCGTTCAGCTCGATGACGATGTCACCGTGGTTGGTGGTCAGTTTGACTTGAGTCATGTTCACTACTCTTTTCAGGGAATTCGTGGGTTTGGGCGCCTGGGCGCCACGACCGGTTTGGCGAAGCTTGGGCCAAGACGCGCAGTTTAGCGTGCCTTGCAGGAATTTCGAGGTGGTTTTTTACCGCGCCTGTCATTAAAGCAGCAATTAAAGCAGCAGTTTTCGACCGCGCTCTGTCAGGTGGTTGACAGCTTCGGCTATGATAAGCCCTTTGTTTTATCTGGCCTGACCCGGCCACGAACCTGTCTGTTCAAGGATCCTATGAGCAAGCCCACTGTCGACCCTACCTCGAATGCCAAGGCCGGACCTGCCGTCCCGGTCAATTTCCTGCGCCCGATCATCCAGGCGGACCTGGATTCGGGCAAGCATACGCAGATCGTCACCCGCTTCCCGCCAGAGCCCAACGGCTACCTGCACATCGGTCACGCCAAGTCGATCTGTGTGAACTTCGGCCTGGCCCAGGAGTTCGGTGGCGTCACGCACCTGCGTTTCGACGACACCAACCCGGCCAAGGAAGACCAGGAATACATCGACGCCATTGAAAGCGACATCAAGTGGCTGGGCTTCGAATGGTCCGGTGAAGTGCGCTATGCCTCCAAGTATTTCGACCAGTTGTTCGACTGGGCTGTCGAGCTGATCAAGGCCGGCAAGGCCTATGTGGACGACCTGACCCCGGAGCAGGCCAAGGAGTACCGTGGCACGCTGACCGAGCCGGGCAAGAACAGCCCGTTCCGCGACCGTTCGGTGGAAGAGAACCTGGACTGGTTCAACCGTATGCGCGCCGGTGAGTTCCCGGACGGCGCCCGCGTGCTGCGTGCCAAGATCGACATGGCCTCGCCAAACATGAACCTGCGCGACCCGATCATGTACCGCATCCGCCATGCCCACCACCACCAGACCGGTGACAAGTGGTGCATCTACCCCAACTACGACTTCACCCACGGTCAGTCGGACGCCATCGAAGGCATCACCCACTCCATCTGCACCCTGGAGTTCGAAAGCCATCGCCCGCTGTACGAGTGGTTCCTGGACAGCCTGCCGGTGCCGGCGCACCCGCGTCAGTACGAGTTCAGCCGCCTGAACCTGAACTACACCATCACCAGCAAGCGCAAGCTCAAGCAACTGGTGGATGAAAAGCACGTGCATGGCTGGGATGACCCGCGTATGTCCACGCTGTCGGGCTTCCGTCGCCGTGGCTACACCCCGGCGTCGATCCGCAACTTCTGCGACATGGTCGGCACCAACCGTTCCGACGGTGTGGTCGACTTCGGGATGCTGGAATTCAGCATCCGCCAGGACCTCGACGCCAACGCCCCGCGCGCCATGTGCGTGCTGCGGCCGTTGAAGGTGGTGATCACCAACTACCCTGAAGGCCAGGTCGAGAACCTCGAGCTGCCGCGTCATCCGCAGAAAGAAGAGCTGGGCGTGCGCAAATTGCCGTTCGCCCGCGAAATCTACATCGACCGCGATGACTTCATGGAAGAGCCGCCCAAGGGCTACAAGCGCCTGGAGCCGAACGGCGAAGTGCGCCTGCGCGGCAGCTACGTGATCCGTGCGGACGAAGCGATCAAGGACGCCGATGGCAACATCGTCGAACTGCGCTGCTCGTACGATCCGGACACCCTGGGCAAGAACCCTGAAGGCCGCAAGGTCAAGGGCGTGGTCCACTGGGTGCCGGCAGCCGCCAGCATCGAGTGCGAAGTGCGTTTGTATGATCGTCTGTTCCGCTCGCCGAACCCTGAGAAGGCCGAAGACAGCGCGAGTTTCCTCGACAACATCAACCCTGACTCACTGCAAGTGCTCACAGGTTGTCGTGCCGAGCCATCGCTTGGCGACGCACAGCCGGAAGACCGTTTCCAGTTCGAGCGCGAAGGTTACTTCTGCGCAGATATCAAGGACTCCAAACCTGGTGCTCCGGTATTCAACCGTACCGTGACCTTGCGAGATTCGTGGGGCCAGTGATTCTGTTTAAGGAACTGTCGTGCTAACGATCTACAACACACTCAGCAAGACCAAAGAAGTCTTCAAGCCGCTGGATGGCAACAAGGTGCGCATGTACGTGTGCGGCATGACCGTGTACGACTACTGCCACATCGGCCACGGCCGCAGCATGGTTGCCTTCGACCTGGTGACCCGCTGGTTGCGTTTCAGCGGCTATGACCTGACCTATGTGCGCAACATCACCGACATCGACGACAAGATCATCAACCGCGCCAACGAAAACGGCGAGTCGTTCGACGCGCTGACCGAGCGCATGATCGCTGCCATGCACGAGGACGAGGCGCGCCTCAACATCCTCAAGCCGGACATGGAACCGCGTGCCACGGATCACATACCTGGCATGCACGCGATGATCCAGACCCTGATCGACAAGGGCTACGCCTACGCCCCGGGCAATGGCGACGTGTACTACCGCGTCGCCAAGTTCATGGGCTACGGCAAGCTGTCGCGCAAGAAGATCGAAGACCTGCGCATCGGCGCGCGCATCGAAGTCGACGAAGCCAAGCAGGACCCGCTCGACTTCGTCCTGTGGAAAGGTACCAAGCCCGGCGAGCCAAGCTGGGAATCGCCGTGGGGCCCTGGGCGTCCGGGCTGGCACATCGAATGCTCGGTGATGTCCACCTGCTGCCTGGGCGAGACCTTCGACATTCATGGCGGCGGCAGCGACCTGGAGTTTCCGCACCACGAAAACGAAATCGCCCAGAGCGAAGCTGCCACCGGCAAGACCTACGCCAATGCCTGGATGCACTGCGGCATGATCCGCATCAATGGCGAGAAGATGTCCAAGTCCTTGAACAACTTCTTCACCATCCGCGACGTGCTGGAAAAGTACCACCCGGAAGTGGTGCGCTACCTGCTGGTGTCCAGCCACTACCGCAGCGCCATCAACTACTCGGAAGACAACCTCAAGGACGCCAAGGGCGCCCTGGAGCGTTTCTACCACGCGTTGAAAGGCTTGCCTTGCGTGGCTCCGGCCGGCGGCGAAGCCTTCGTGGCACGCTTTACTGAAGTCATGAACGACGACTTCGGCACCCCCGAAGCCTGCGCCGTGCTGTTCGAGATGGTGCGTGAGATCAACCGCTTGCGTGAGAGCGACCTCGACGCAGCGGCCGGTCTGGCGGCGCGCCTGAAAGAACTGGCGAGCGTGCTGGGTGTGTTGCAGATGGAAGCCGATGACTTCCTGCAAGCCGGCGCTGAAGGGCGTGTGGATGCCGCAGAAGTAGATGCACTGATCCAGGCGCGTCTGGCTGCTCGGGCTAACAAGGACTGGGCGGAATCCGACCGTATCCGTGACCAACTGACCGCGATGGGTGTGGTGTTGGAAGACGGGAAGGGCGGGACGACGTGGCGGTTGGCTGACTAACCGTTGGTAGCAACACGCAGAATGAAAAACGCCCCGACTGGTTTGGGGCGTTTTTGAATATGAATATTGGAGACTTGGCTTGTTGTAGGCGTGATGCATGCGGTCAATAGTGAGAGAATAATTCTGTCTTCTTCTCTGCGAGCATTACTAGGGTTTCGTATAGTACTATTAATTGTCCGAATGTTTTGTTTGGGTAATTTTTATAGTTCTCGCGCGTTATATAAAGAGATTCTAAGTGGCGGCTTAGCTGATGCTGTGCCATGCTTAACTCGTTTTGGGCGATCTCTGCTCTCTTCTGTTTATCGGTCGCCCACTTTTCAAATTCAACTTGGCTGTACCGCCAGGGACTTTCTTCGATATCAATTTTCCATAGTTCCAAGTAACCAGATTTGATTGTTAAATTGGCAATGATATCGTCCGCACCCTCAGTGGTAATGGCTAAGGCTTCGAGGTCGTGCAAAGTCTGGATGGAGTCTCCGTATAGTTTTCTAACGCTTTCGAGTAGCTTTTTGATTGTGTCAGTATGTATTTTAATTTTGTTCTTTGAATCGTCGTTTATAAGCGCTACCAGCTCTTCAGGGACGCGGATAACTGCCTTTTCAACCAGTTCGAGCGTTGGAGAGTTGAAAATTTCGACTGGAGTGCAGCTGAATGGAGTGGCCGATAACTTCAGGCCCGCATGGCTGTAGGCTTGCGCTACCAGCCTTGAGCAAAATTGAAGGCTTGAAGGCTTTTCAAGGTCGACTTTTAAATGCCCAAACCATTCTTTCTTGAAAAGGGGCGCCGCCTTCATGGCCTCCCATATAGAATATACAGTGCCAATTTTTAATCGAGCATATTGATCAATGATTTTCAACGTCTCAGGTGAAAGAGACGGGTTATATCGCTTTAGGGCGATTTGATTCGGGTGTTCAACAAGTAATCTCTGTGCATTAAAAGAATGAACACCTCCTTTTTTATCCGCATGTATGCAGCTGCCATAACCTACGCAAAGCATGACGTGCGAATAGTTGCCGCCGGTAAAGTTTCTTATAGTCTTGCTTGTGAGACTTGTTTCGGTGGTGAAAACGATATCTCCGGGCTTCATCAGTGCCAAGTCGATCGAGTACATTTATTGTTCTCTCATGTTGTATGGGGAAAGGTTTAGTGCTGGATCGACCGGGCGCTTCCCGATGTGGTGCGTATCGGGATGATGTTGAGTTGGCGCTATTGGCGGCGCGTATCCGATCATTTGCCTGGCGCCAAACCCAATGTGGGAGCTGGCTTGCCTGCGATATCGGTTTATCAGTCACAGCATCATTGACTGAAACTCCGCTATCGCAGGCAAGCCAGCTCCCACATTTTTACTGTGTCCGCTTGATTAATCAGCGACGGCTGCTGACTTCAGCCGGCACATCGTCACCGGCCATGCGCTTGCGGAACAACGCGGTACGCGCCAGCAGCAGGGTAGTCACCGGCACGGTGATCGACAGCAGAATCGGGATCAGCCACCCGTGCAACACCGGCCCGGACTTGAGCACCGAAAAATAGATAATCGACGCCAGTGCCACGCACCATGCGCCCAATGTCGAGGCGAGTGCCGGCGGGTGCATGCGTTGGAAAAACTCCTTCATCCGCAGCAAGCCTATCGCGCCAATCAAGGCAAACACGCTGCTGAGCACCAGCAGCACCCCCACTATCACTTCAACCCATAACGGCATCATTCAATCACCTCCCCACGCAGCAGGAATTTGGCCAGGGCAAACGAGCCGACGAAGCCGAACAGCGCAATCAATAGCGCCGCTTCAAAGTAAGTGTCACTGGCGTAGCGAATACCCAGTACCAGCATCATCAGCATCGCCAGGATGTACAGGTAGTCCAGCGCCAGGACTCGGTCCTGGGCGGAGGGGCCTTTGAACAGGCGGATCAGTGTCAGCACCATCGCCAGCGAGAACAGGAACAGGCTGAACAGGATCGCATTGGAGAGCAGGGCGCTCATTCGAAGATCTCCATCAGGGGCCGCTCGTAGGTGGCTTTGAAGTGCTGGATAAACAGGGCTTCATCGTCAAGGTCGAATACGTGCAGCAGCAAGATGCTACGGTCCAGCGCCAGTTCTGACCAAATGGTGCCGGGGATCACCGTGGTAATCATCGACAGCGCGGCAAGGCCGTTGGGGCTGTGCAGGTCCAGGGGGATCTTGATGAAGCGCGAGCGCGGCGGGCGTGTGCCGCAGGTCAGTACACCCCATGCTACTTGCAGGTTGGAGACGATCACGTCGCGGCCCACCAACAGGAACAGGCGCAGGATCACGCCAGGGCGACGCAGGCTGATCGGCTGCGGGCGTAGCGGCGCCATCAGCAAAGGCGCGAGAAAGCCCAGCAGCGCGCCCAGCAGCAGGTTGCCGGGGCCGATCGACAGGTTCAGCAGCAGCCACAACACCCACAGGGCCAGCGACAACCAGGGTGCAGGAAACAGGCGCTTCATGGTTGCACCTCCAGCGCGGCGGCCTTGGCTTCAGGGCTCGGTACGGGCCGCGTGGCCATCACCGCCATCACATAGCTTTCCGGGTTGTTCAGGCTCTTGGCGGTGGCCAGGGTGTAGCGCATCAAGGGTTCGGCCTTGAACGTCAAGGCGATGCTCAAACCCAGTAGCACGAAGATCGGCACGCATTCGTAGCGTCGCAGCAGCGGGGAGGGGCGCTCTTCCGGGGTCCAGAAGCGCTGGATACCAAGGCGGGCGAAGGCGATCAGCGACGCCAGGCCAGACAAAATCAGTAACGCCACCAGGCCCCAGGCTGCAGGACGGATCGATTCGTCCACGGCGTTGCCCAGGCCCAGTGGGTTGATCAGCGCACTCAACAGGCTGAGTTTGCCGATGAACCCCGACAATGGCGGCATGCCGATAATCAGCAGCGCGCAGGCGATAAAGCTCAAGCCGAGGAAGGCCATGGTCCAAGGGATGACCTGTCCGACCACGGCTTTCTGCTCATCGTCCAGGTTCACACCCGGACGCGGATGCAGCGATTCCATGGCCTTGGGCAGCGCATCAATCTCTTCATCAAGCGGCAGGTCGTTGGCCGAGCGCGAACGCTCGATCAATTCCGCCAGCAAAAACAGCGCACTCAGTGCCAGGGTGGAGCTGACCAGATAGAACAATGCCCCAGCGGTCAGGCTTGGCTGGGCAAACCCTACCGCCGACAGCAGGATCCCGGCCGACACCAGGATGCTCAGGCTGGCCATGCGCTCCAGGCGCTGCGCCGCCACCATCGCCAGTGCCGCGCAAATGATGGTCGCCATGCCGCCGTACACCAGCCAGTCGCCGCCAAACAGCGCCGAGGCGCCGGCCTGGCCGGAGAACAGCAGGGTCCACAGGCGCAGCACGGTGTACACGCCAACCTTGGTCATGATCGCGAACATCGCCGCCACCGGCGCACTGGCCGAGGAGTAGGCGGGCGCCAGCCAGAAGTTCAGCGGCCACATGCCGGCCTTGGCCAGAAACGCGGTCGCCAGGATCGCTGCGCCAGCGTGCAGCAGGCCGCGATCAGCCTCCGGCACCAGCGGGATTTTCAGCGCCAGGTCAGCGAAATTCAGCGTGCCGGTGACGCCGTAGATCATCGCCGCGCCAATCAGGAACAGCGACGACGCCAGCAGGTTGATCGCAATGTAATGCAGGCCGGACGACACCCGAGCACGACCCGAACCATGCAGCATCAGGCCGTAGGACGCCGCCAGCAGCACCTCGAAGAACACGAACAGGTTGAACAAATCCGCGGTGAGGAATGCGCCGTACAGACCCATCAGCTGGATCTGGAACAGCGCATGGAAGCTAGTGCCTGCACGGTCCCAGCGGGCCATGGCGAACAGCAATGCGCTTACGCCGATAACCCCGGTGAGCACCAGCATCAGCGCCGAGAGCTGGTCCACCACCAACACGATGCCGAACGGTACTTGCCAGTTACCCGGCAGGTACACGCCGATCGAGCCGGGCCCGCCTTTTTGTGTCCAGTACAGCAACAGGACGGCCACGCCCAGGCCGATCAAGCTGGAGACCAGGTTGATTTTGGCCTTCAGCGGCCGGCGTTTCTCGCCGAGCATCAGCATCAGTGCCGCCGTGAACAACGGCAGCAGAATCGGCGCAACGATCAGTTGATTAACCCAATTCATTCCTTCGGCTCCCGGCCATCCACATGGTCGGTGCCGGTCAGGCCCCGGGATGCCAGCAGCACCACCAGGAACAACGCGGTCATGGCGAAGCTGATCACGATGGCTGTAAGTACCAGGGCCTGGGGCAGGGGGTCGGTGTAGTTGAGCAGGTCTTGCGGCACGCCGTCCTTGATGATCGGCTCCTTGCCGATAAACAGGCTGCCCATACTGAAAATGAACAGATTGACCCCGTACGACAACAGGCACAGGCCCATCACCACCTGGAATGTCCGTGGCCGCAGCACCAGCCAGACGCCGGAGGCCGCCAGGACCCCAATGGCAATTGCGATGACTTCTTCCATCAGGCGGCTCCTTCGGTTGCAGCAACGACTTTGGGCTGGTTGCTCGGTTTATGTGCTCGCACAGATTGGTGGCCGAGGGCGGTCAGCATCAGCAGCGTCGAGCCCACGACCATGGCGTACACGCCAATGTCGAAGAACAACGCACTGGCGATATGGATATCGCCGAGCAGTGGCACGTGGAAATGCCAGGTATGGGTGGTCAGGAACGGGTACCCGGCGAACAGCGCGCCAAGGCCGGTCAAGGTCGCCGACAGCAGGCCGAAGCCCATCCAGCGCATGGGCCTCAGGCTCATCTGCGCTTCGACCCATTGGGTGCCCGCCACCATGTATTGCAGGATAAACGCTACCGACATCACCAGCCCGGCGACAAACCCGCCGCCTGGTTGGTTGTGACCGCGCAGGAACAGGTAGAACGACACCACCAGCGCAATCGGCAACAGCAGGCGCACCAGCACCGCCGGCACCATCATAAAGCCCAGGGCGGTGTCACTGGCCTGGCGCGGGTTGACCAGGTCTGTGGCCACGTCCGGTGCCAATTGGCGCTGTTGCGCCGGCAACTGCATGCTTTCCTTGGACGGACGGAAGCGGCGCAGCAGGGCGTAAACAGTCAACGCCACGGCGCCGAGTACGGTGATTTCGCCCAAGGTGTCGAAGCCACGGAAGTCCACCAGCATCACATTCACCACATTGCTGCCGCCGCCTTCGGGCAGGGCTCGGCTCAAGTAGAACGAGGAGATATCGTTGGGTGTCTGGCGGGTCAGCATCGCGTAGGACAACAGCGCCATACCGCCGCCCACCACGGTGGACAGCAACAAGTCGCGCACCCGGCGAATGCGCGCCTTGCGCAAGGTGTTGGGCAATGGCCACACCTCTTCGATACGCCGTGGCAGCCAGCGCAGGCCGAGCAGGATCAGCACGGTGGTCACCACTTCCACCACCAATTGGGTCAGGGCCAGGTCCGGTGCCGAGAACCACACAAAGGTCACGCACGTCATCAGGCCGCACACGCTGACCATGGTCAGGGCCGCCAGCCGGTGGTACTTGGCTTGCCAGGCTGCGCCCAGGGCGCAGGCGATCGCCAGCAGCCACAGGGTGACGAACACAATGGAGCCCGGGATCTTCGGCCGGTCGCCCCAGGTGAGGCCACTGTTGATCATGGGGATCATGGCCCCGATCACCGCGACGATCACCAGCAGGAACAATTGGGTTTGCAGGCGCTTGGTGCTGATGCGTTTTTCGATCCTGCGCACACCGCGCATCATCACCACCAGGCAGCGCTCGAAGCCACGCTTGCCGTTGAAATAGCCGATCAGCGGCGGGTATTCGAAGCGGCCACGCTTGAGTTGCTTGCGCAGCATCAGGTACAGCACCACGCCGCCGGTCATTGCCACCAGGCTCATGATCATCGGCGCGTTCCAGCCGTGCCAGATCGCCAGGCTGTATTCGGGCAGCACACCACCGACCACGGGCAACGCCGCAGCGGCAAGGATCGAGCCGACCACCTGGGCCGGGAAAATCCCCACCAGCAGGCAGGTGAACACCAGCAATTCCACCGGCGCACGCATCCAGCGCGGTGGCTCGTGAGGCGTGTGCGGCAAGTCCGTAGCCGGTGGGCCGAAGAACACATCCACGGTAAAGCGCAGGGCGTAGGCCACGCTGAAGGTGCCGGCGATGGTCGCAATCACCGGCAGGGCGATTTCCACCCATTGGGTCGACGAGATAAACACGGTTTCGGCAAAGAACATCTCTTTGGACAGGAAGCCGTTGAGCAACGGCACCCCGGCCATCGACGCACTGGCCACCATCGCCAGGGTCGCGGTAAACGGGATCAACCGCACCAGCCCACTGAGCTTGCGGATATCCCGCGTGCCGCTTTCGTGGTCGATGATGCCCGCCGCCATGAACAGCGAAGCCTTGAAGGTGGCGTGGTTGAGAATGTGAAATACAGCGGCAACTGCAGCCAGTGGGCTGTTGAGGCCCAGCAGCAGGGTGATCAGCCCGAGGTGGCTGATGGTGGAATAGGCCAGCAGGCCCTTGAGATCGTTTTGGAACATGGCGCAGTAAGCGCCGAGGAGGAGAGTGAGGGCGCCGGCACCGCCGACGATCCAGAACCATTCTTCGCTGCCGGACAGCGACGGCCACAGGCGGGCCAGCAGGAACACGCCGGCCTTCACCATCGTCGCCGAGTGCAGGTAGGCCGAAACCGGCGTCGGCGCCGCCATGGCGTGGGGCAGCCAGAAATGGAAGGGGAACTGCGCACTTTTGCTCAAGGCGCCGATCAGCACCAGGGCGAGCATGACCGGGTACAGCGAATGCGCGCGAATCTGGTCGCCCGCCGCCAGCACCTGGTCCAGGTCATAGCTGCCGACGATATGCCCCAGCAACATCACGCCCGCCAGCAGGCACAACCCGCCAGCGCCGGTGACCATCAGCGCCATATACGCGCCACGTCGCGCATCGGCACGGTGGTGCCAATAGCCGATCAGCAGGAACGAGAGCAGGCTGGTCAGTTCCCAGAAGAATACGATCTGGATCAGGTTGCCGGAGATCACCAGGCCAAGCATGGCGCCCATGAAGGCCAGGAAAAACGCAAAGAAACGCGGCACCGGGTCGTCCGGCGACATGTAGTAGCGCGCATACAGCGACACCAGCGTGCCGATACCCAGCACCAGCATCGAGAACAGCCAGGCAAACCCGTCCATGCGCAACACGAAGTTCAGCCCAAGACTGGGCAACCACATGAATTCTTCACGTATCACGCCACCATGGGCGATCTGGGGGTAGAGCAGGGCGACTTGAATAGTACCGACCAATGCCACCAGGCCGGCCAACAGGGATTCGGTGTTACGTGCGTTATGCGGCAGCAAGGCCGCCAGACAGCTGCCGATAAAAGGCAGAAGCAGTAGAACTATCAGGGACATAGGCTTCTAATCTGCGGGAGTTTGGGATGCATCATACGTGCCGCTTTCACGATCACCAAACGGCAAGATGTGGCAGGATCCTACAAGGTAGGCCGAAACCTCTCATTTGGCACTGGTTCAAAACCCTTGAATTGAAACGCCGCCCCCTGTGGGAGCCGGGCTTGCCCGCGATGACGATAGAGCAGGCGCCACAGCATTTGCAGATTATCCCTGACGCTCCTGTTCCAGGGCATCGGCGAGTTCAACTGCCTTCTGCCCCTTCGTCTTCATCTCACTCACAATCACCGCCACCACAATCAACACCGCCCCGACCATTGCAATCGGCGGGAAGCGCTCCCCGGCAATCCGCCCGACCACGCCTGCCCACACCGGCTCGCCGGCATAGATCAGGGTAGCCCGGGTTGGCGAAACACTTTGCTGTGCCCAGTTCATCGCCACCTGGATCACCGCACTGGTCAAGCCCAGACCCACGGCACTGAACAGCAGCAACCACGAAAAGCCCGGCAACGCCTCGCCCATCGGCACCACCATCATGAACGACAGCACCGAAGCGGTGGCCAATTGCACAATGGTCACCCGGCGAATATCCACTTGGCCGGCAAATGCGCTGATCAAAATGATCTCGGCCGCTATTGCCACGGCACCGATCAGCGTGGCGATTTCACCCGGGCTGAAATTCAGCGAGGCCCCCGCCGGTCCGGTCAACAGCATCAACCCGGCAAATGCCAGCATGATGCCGATGCTGGGCATCAAGCCGGGGCGACGGCCCAGCACCAGCCACTGCAACAGCGGTACAAACGGTACATACAAGGCGGTGATAAACGCCGATTGGCTGCTCAAGATGCTTTGCAGGCCGATGGTCTGCAAACCGTAGCCGAACATGATCGCCACCCCGATAAACACCCCGGCCTTCAATTCGAACAGGGTCAGGTCGCGCAGGGTGCGCAAGGAAAAGAACCCCACCACAAGCGTCGCCGCCGCGAAGCGCAGCCCCACAAAAAACATCGGCCCGCTGACGGTCATGGCGTGCTGCACCAGCAAAAAGGTGCCGCCCCAGATCATGGTGATCACCACCAGGATGCATTCGGCTTTACTGAAACGGTTGAAACGCGAAGGGGAGTTCGGGGCGGTCATGGCGGCTCGGTCTTGCAAGGGGAAGGCACGGACCGCACAATGCGCCGCACGCTGGGCAGTATACTGCGCACACCCACCTATTGAGCAATATAGTGCACAAAGAAAATCCACAACGGGCTTCGGTCCTGCAGCATGTCAGCCAGAACGTTCGTCGCCTGCGCCATGCAGCGGACCTGAGCCAGACCGCGCTCTCGGAAAAATCCGGTGTCAGCCGGCGCATGCTGGTGGCGATTGAAGCGGGGGAGAAGAACGTCAGCTTGTCCACCCTCGACCGCGTGGCCGAAGCGCTGGAGGTGGCGTTCAGCGACTTGATCCAGGCACCGGATGCGCCTGACCATAGTCGTATCAATGAGCTGGCTTGGGCCGGCGATATACCCGGCAGCAAAGCCGTACTGCTCGCCAAAGCCAACGCCCGGCGCGAAGTGGAATTGTGGGAGATGCGCCTGGAGCCGGGGGATCGCTACAGCCCCGAGCCGGACCCGGAAGGTTGGAGTGTGCAGTTGTTCGTGTATGAAGGTGCATTGACCCTGATTCTCGACGACAAAGAACACACCGTCGCGGCCGGTGAGTTCTACATGTTCGCCAGCCGCCAATCCCACGGCTATCGCAATGAGGGTGATGTGGCGGTGCGATTTGTTCGTAATGTGGTGATCTGACCGGGCCGTCAACTGGTTTATACCTGTTAGTTTTCACAGTAGAGCAAACCTGAAAATACATGTTTACTCCATTCGCCCGCCAGTGAGTCTTGAGTTGCTTCGGCAATTTGGGCGACGCCAGCGTTATCAGAAAATGGAGATTTCAAGATGATCACGAAACTGCACAAAGTTGTTACGGTCACCAGCGCCTCGATCAATCCACCCTACATTCAGGAAGCCGTCGGCACGGTTATTCATCTTACTGCTGTAGTAAACGGCGGCACTTATGTAGTCGACGCTTACGAAGGGATGGAAGAGGGTGATCTGTTGACGGTGTTCTACAAGAGCAGCATTGACGAGTGGAAGGCATTTTATGTGGTGAGCGCCAGCGACGTTGGTCGGCCAATTATTTTCATGCTGCCGGCGGAGGCGTTCGTTCTAGGGGCGGCGTCAGCCCGTTACATGATCACTTCCCCCTCGGGTAATGTGGTGCAATCCCCTGTCGCAGAGTATGAGGTCATACGCTGAACCGCTTTCTTAGCAGTTAAAACCGTAGGCGCTTACCAGCGCCTTCGGTTTGTGCGTCACGAGTCTAATTGCTTAAACTTGCGGAGCTGGAAACAACAGTGGGTCTCCATCGACCGATAGGTCCGGTTGACGGCATCGCTGATATTGCAGGTCACTGAACCTGTTGCGTTGGCCTTGCGCCGTTTCGTCGTGCCTTTGACTTTCATATCGCCATTTGTAAGGGTGACGATTCGTGTACCACTTTGCGCTTTATTGAGGTGTACTGTCTCCTCGGCGGGGTCCAAAGTAACCGGCACACTTGCGCTGGAGGCAGTATAGGGACGGAATGTGAGGCGAACCTGCATGAGTGAATCCTCCCACAACGCTGATGTACTGATTATCGGCGGTGGCCTGAGCGGCACGATGCTCGCCGTGCAGCTGCTGCGCCTGCCGGGCACGCGGCGCATCCTGGTGATCGAGCCGCGTGCTGAGCTGGGGCGCGGCGAGGCCTACAGCGCAGTCGAGCTGGGCCACACCTTGAACGGCAATGCGGCGCGCATGAGTGTAGACCCGGACAATGCCGACGACCTGACCCAATGGCTCACCGACTACATCGCCGGCGGTGAGTGGCCGGAGTCGGACCAGCAGCACGTGCCGGTCAGCGAACTGTTCCCGCCGCGGGGGATTTTCGGGCTGTATGCGCAACAGCGCCTGGCCGAGGCCAAGGCGCTATCCACTTCGATCGTCGAGCATATCCGTGCTGAAGGGGTCGACCTGCAAGTCGATGCAACGTCGACGCGGGTCACCCTCGATAATGGCGAGCAACTGCGTGGCTCCTTCGCGGTCTTGGCCACCGGCATGTTTCCGGCAGCGCGCACGCCACAGACCGAGTCCACTGGGCTGAACGCCGCCGCGCTGGATCCCTGGGACGTGCAGTCCATGACTCAGCTCGACCCGCAATCAACGGTGCTGATCATCGGCTCCGGGTTGACCATGGTCGATGCCGTGGTCTCACTGGAACAGGCTGGGCATCGCGGCCCTGTCGAGATTTTTTCACGCCACGGCCTGTTGCCCCATGTGCGGCGGCAACCACCGGGTTGGGACGACTTCCTGGCCGCGGACCACCGCCTGCGTAGCCCGCGGCAATTGCTGCGCGAGGTGCGACGCCAATGTCGGTTCGCGCTGGCGCAAGGCATCGACTGGCAGGCGCCGCTGGACACTGTGCGCGGGCACATCGCACGCTTGTGGAGCCAGGCCAGTGAAATTCAGAAGCGCCAGTTCGTGCGACATGTGCGGCCATGGTGGGAAAGCCATCACCACCGCTCGCCACCGTTGAGTGCGCAGTTGGTGGCGCGCTTGCAGGAAGAAGGGCGGTTGCGGATACGTGCGGCGTCGTTCAAGGGGCTGGTGCCTGCGGATGAGGGGGTTGCCATTGCGGTGCGCTATCGTGGCGAGCAGGGGATCACACAGGTTTCGGGAGCGGCGCTGATCAACTCCAGCGGCATCGAGTACGACTGGCGCCGCGTGGCCCGGCCGTTGCCGCAGCAATTGCTCAAGCGCGGGTTGATCCAGCCCGGGCCGTTGGCGTTGGGGATTGCGGCGCATGCGCACGGTGCAGTGTTGGATGCCCAAGGCCAGGTCAGCCAGCGACTATTTGCCATGGGGCCGCCGTTGCGGGGCATGTGGTGGGAGAGCACGGCGGTGACGGATGTGGCGCTTCAGGCCAAGGCACTGGCAACCAAGCTCACACAGATCTAAGTGGGGGAGGTGAGCAAGCCCTGATCCGCGAAGTGAACGTCAATGCTTAAAGCAACGAAAATCAAATGTGGGAGGGGGCTTGCTCCCGATGAGGGCGTGTCAGTAAATACATTTGTGGCTGATGCACCGCTATCGGGAGCAAGCCCCCTCCCACAGGTTGATATGCGCTTATCTTGAGGTTTTCACAAAGCCTGGCTTGAGTCCAAATACCTCAACGCCCTGGGGCGTCGATTGCCCGGTGGTGACCTTCACCCGCTCTACCGGTTTATCCATCGCTGGTCGGTACTCCACCGTCATATCTGCCTGGATCGCCTGACTGGGAATCACGAGCGCCTGGTCATTGTTGTAGGTGACGATGGTCAGCCGCGCACTCATGCCCAGACGCACCCGTTGCAGCTGTTGCGGTGTCAGCTTGGGGATCGACAGGGTCACCGGAAACTGCGCGCTGCCCTGGTTGTCGCTGGCGATGGCCAAGCCACTGACCACGCTGACTGAGCCGGTCAGCCGTTCGCCGTCAAATCCATCGCCCATTACTTCCACCGCCTGGCCCTGGTGCAATTGGTTGATGTCCAGTTCGGAGACCTTGGCGACGATTTTCAGCCGCTCGATATTGGCCAGGCCAAACAGCACCTGACCCTGGCTGACCTTGCTGCCGGCCTGTACCGGCGCGTTGTTGTTGCCACCCCCTTGGGCGGTGTTGCTGCTGCCGGGCGCGGGCACCACGATACCGGAGAACGGTGCCTTGACCTCCTTGCCTTCAAGGAGTTTTTGCAAGGCTTGGTATTTTACCGTGGCATTGGTCAGCTCCATTTCGGCAATCTGTCGGTATTCGCCTCTGCCTTGGTCCTGGGCCTGTTGCAGTTCGCTGCGCGCCGCTGCCAGGTCGAGTTGCTGCTGTTGGGTTTGCTGCTTGAGATCGTCCAGCTCGTTGCGCGGAATGATGCCGCGCTTGAACAGGTTTTCGCTTTCGGTGAGCTTGCGTTGGGTGTTGCCAGCGGTCATTTCAGCGGTGCGCAAGCTGCGGCGGGCACGGCTGACGGCGGGGCTGCTGTCCCAGTCCTGCATTTCCTGTACGGCACGCCGGGCCTTGAGCTGGGCGGAGAGGGCGTCGCGCAACTGCACTTCCAGAGTCGCCGGGTCCATGCGCAACAGCACCTGGCCGGCCTCGACGCGCTGGCCTTGTTCGACCAGGTTGGCCAACACGTTGCCGTCGAACGGCGCCGTGAGGGTGACGGTAGTGTCGGGCTCGATCTTGCCCACCAGGCCGATCTGGTGCACCAGCGGGTCGGGTTTTACCTCCAGCCATTGCTCGGCGGTGCTGGCCTGTTCGACGCTGCTGCGTTGGTTGAGCAGGCTGACTGCCGCGCCTGCCAGCAGCACGATCAAGGCGACGGCCAGCAAGCGTTTTTGATTAGTAGTCATTGAGTGCGATTTCCCAACTTTCCAGCGTCATGCCCAGGGTCAGATCGAGCTGGGTCTGGGCGTTCAAATAAGCGATCAGCGCGTTGAGCTGGGCGTTTTCGGCGTTGCGCAGGTCGGTTTCGAAGCTCAACACCTGGAAGTTAGTGGAGCGCCCGGCACTGAGTTTTTCCCGTTCGATTTCGATCTTGCGCCGTGACAACTCCACGGCACGCTTGGAAATTTCATATTGGCGCCAGCGGGTGCCGAGGTCACGCACCACGTTGTTGACGTTGCGCTCCAGCTCCTGGCGCGCATCGGTAATGCGGATTTCCTGGTCCTCGACGTTCACTCGTGCACGTACCTCGGCCTGGCGCGTGCTGATGTCGCCAATGGGGATCTGCACCTGCACCCCGGCGTAGCTGTCCCAGGTACGGTTATTGTCATGGCCGTTGTTGTTGTCGGTGGCGGCGCGTACCTGGTTGGCGCCGGCCACCAGGTCCACTTGCCAGCGCCCGGAGTCCTTGGCGATCACCAGGTTGAGGTCGGCCTGTTGGCTGCCGAGCAGGGCGGCGAGGTATTCCGGTTGCTGGTTTTGCGCCAGGTTGAAGGCTTGGCGTTGGTCGATTTCCATGAGGTTGGCCTCCAGGGCTTCGGTGGCGCGCACCGGTGTCGACAGGTCCAGCGCCAGCAGGCGCAGCAAGGCCAGGCGGCTGTTGTCCAGTTGATTGCGAGCTTCTTCCACGCCCAACTGCTGGGTGGCGATGTCGGCTTCGGTTTGGACGATCTCGAACTCGGCCATGCGCCCGGCGCTGATCAGTGCCTTGTTCACGTCCAGCAAGGTGTTGGAGCGCTTGAGCGCGTCCTGCACGATCACCAGTTGTTCCTGGGCACGCAGCAGTTCGCGGTAGGTGGCGATGATCTGGCTGATGGTTTGCGCCACGGTGGCCTTGAGGTTCAGGCGGTTGGCCTGCTCGGCCAGGCGCGACAGGCGCAGCGGCGCGGTGGTGGCGTCCCAGCCGGCGCCGCGCATCAGCGGTTGGATGATCGCCAGGTCGAGCCCGTCGCTGCGGTAACGGCCGGCGCGGTTGGCGTTGTTCAACTGCTGGGTCCAGGCCATGCTCAAGCGCGTGCCGTATTCGCCGAGCAGGCTGCTGGTCGGCGCCAGATTGGCGTTGCGCACGTTGTCCTGGGAGCCACGGGAGGTACGGTAGTTACTGTTGAGGGTCAGCTTGGGGTTGAACACGTCCTCGGCGACACGCAGGTCAAACTTCTGCGCCACCCGTTGCAGGTAGGCGCTACGTATCGCCGGGTTGTTGCGCAGGCCCAGGTACACCGCGTCACCCAGGGTCATGCTGGTGGCCTGGGCATTCAGCGACACGCCGCGCTCGTAGCCGCTGCGGGTGCTGCTGGGCGCCGAAGGGTTGATAACCATCTCGGCAGTCATGCCCGGCAGGCTGATCAGCAGAAGGAGCAGCCCGCACTTATTCATCGCGCAGGGCCTCCACCGGCTGTAACCGCGAGGCCGAGACCGCCGGGTAGATGCCAAAGAACAAACCTACCAGTAACGTACTGCCCACCCCCAGGGGCAGGGCGGCCACCGCCAGGGCAAATGCCCAGCCCGACAGCCACGCATACAGCCAGGCGGCGGTCATGCCCAGCACCGCACCGCACAGCGCACCCACGGCGGTGAGCGTGACGGCTTCGAGCAGGAACAGGTTACGGATATCGCGCTGACGTGCGCCCAGGGCCATGCGGATGCCGATCTCGCGACGGCGCTCGGACACATTCATCAGCATCACGTTCATCACCCCGACACCGCCGCCCACCAGGGAAATCGCGCCAAGGGCCAGCAGCAGGTAGGCGAAGGTGCGACTTTGGCGCGTCATGCCGTCGATCATCTGCTGGGGCACCGTGATATTGACGTCGTGGTCGCTGAGTTGGGGTTGCAGCGCAGCGGCGGCGTCCCTCGCGATACGCTCTATGTCCTGCCCTGGCGCTGCACGGATGATCACATTGCTGATCTGCGGGCTGGCATAGATGCGACGCATACCTTCGGCCGGAATAAACAACGACTCGTTGGCCTGCACTGGCATCAGCATGGCCCGGGGTTGGTCGTGCAGGATGCCCACGATCAGAAACAGGTAGTCGTTGATGCGCACGCGGTCGCCCAGTTGCAGTGGGTCGCCCGGCGCACTGAGGGCCTGGGCAAGTGGGTCACCAATCACAGCGAAAGTTTCGCTGGCGTCGAAGGCCGACAGGAAGCGCCCCTCGCGCACGGCCAGGCGCATGGCGGCCTGTATACCCGGCGTGCTGCCGACCAGGTTGGCATTAGTGGTGCGTCCATGAAACACAATGGGCCCGCTGAACAGGCTGAGCGCGCCGATATGGGCAATGCCCGGTACGGCCAGGCGTACGGCGTCGAGGTCGAGTTGGGTACGCATCGGCACATTGCTGCTGCCCTTGGGCGGGAACTGCGCGATGAGGGTATCGGTGCCCATGTCCTTGAAGATCATCGCGGCATCCACCGCCGCGTTGTGGCCGATATTGATCAGCGCCACTACCGAGGAACTGCCGATCACAATGCCCAGCAGCGCCAGGATCGAACGTTTGCCCAGGGTCCGCAGGCTGATCAAGGCTTCATGCAGCAGTTGGCTGAGGCTCTGCTCGACCCGCAGGCTCATAGGCGCCCGGCCTCGTGCACCACACCGTTGCGCACCAGGATCTTGCGCTCCAGGCGCTCGGCAATGTGGGCGTCGTGGGTGACGATGATCAGCGTCACCTGCTGCTCACGGTTGAGGCTCAGCAGCAGGTCCATGATTTCCTGTGCGGTGGCGCTGTCGAGGTTGCCGGTGGGTTCGTCGGCGAGGATCACCGAGGGTTTGCCGACCAGTGCGCGGGCAATGGCGACGCGCTGACGCTGGCCGCCGGAGAGGTCGGCCGGGCGATGGTGGGCGCGCTCGGCCAGGCCGACTTGATCGAGCATACGCTGGGCCTGTTCCACCGATTCATGCCGCGATACGCCGCGATAACTCAAGGGCAGCGCGACGTTGTCCAGGGCGCTCAGGCGTGGCAGCAGGTTGAAGCTCTGGAACACAAAACCGATCTGCTGGTTGCGGATCGCGGCCAGTTCGTCGGGCGTGGCGTTGAAAATATCGTGACCGGCAAAGTGGTATTGGCCGCAGTTGGGCAGGTCCAGCAGGCCGAGGATATTGAGCAGGGTGCTCTTGCCGGAACCGGAGGCACCGAGGATGCCGCAGCTGTCACCGCGAGCGATGGACAGGCACACGTCATTGAGAATGCTCAGTTCCTGCCCGGCGAGCTGATAGCGCTTGCCGATGCCTTGCAGGGAGATCAAGCCGGGTTGCGTGGGGGTGTCTGTCATCATGACTACGCCTGCAGTCACGACGGTACTGCCATGCCCCCGGAAAATCCTTGTAACAAGTTCGGGAGCTGCCTGTACGCGTCACGGACTGGTTTTATTTCTTGTTTTTAAAATATTGTTTGAATAGTACCTGCGTTCAATCTGCTTCGCCAGCCATGGATGTAGAGCGGTTTTACCCTTTGAAACGTTTTGCCGAATGCAGGTTTCGGACCGGTAGAAATGCTTTCAATCGGTCTCGATAGCCCGGTTATACAGGCTTTTAGTGATATGGCGGAGTGTCACTACTTGCTTTCGCCGGGCCGCCCCGGTATAAAAAATCAAATTATTTTTTAAAACAATATTTCCGCCGTGGAACCCTTATGGTCGCGAAGAAACTCAGCGCTCCAAACGTTACCAAGACTCGATTGCTGGATGCGACAGAGGCCCTCTTCATCAAGTACGGCTACGACGCCGTGTTGCTACGCCAGATAACCGAACGCGCCCAGGTCAACCTGGCGGCGGTGAACTACCACTTCGGGGACAAGGACTCCCTGATGAAAACCCTGCTGATGCAACGTCTGGAGCCGCTCAACGAGCAGCGCCTGGAACTGCTGGCGCGCTGCGAAGCCGAGTCCGATGGCCCGCTGGATTGCGACACGCTGCTCGGCGTGCTGTTTGCCCCGGCCATGGGCCTGGAGCGCAGCGATCCGGCCAGCGGGGAAGGGCGTTCGTTCATTCGCTTCCTTGGCCGGGTCTACAGCGACACCTCGCCGTTCATTCAGGAATACCTCAAGGTGCATTACCAGCCGGTTTTCCAGCGGTTCTTCGAAGCCTTCGCCCTGGCCTTGCCGGATTTGCCGCGTAATGAGCTGGGCGTGCGCCTGCAATTTGCCCTCAAGGCCATTTCCGGGGTCATGGCCGGCACCGAACTGCGCCTGCTGATGAACTCCATGAGCCTGGGCCGCCCGGCGACGGATGCGGAGGTGATGGCGAAGTTGATTACCTTGGTGTCGGCGGCGATTCGAGTGCCGCAGCAAAGCCCGGAAGCTGAAACCGCGTTGGCCAAGGTGCTGGATACTCAACGGGCGATTCGTGAACAAGCGGTACGCTGACCCGGTGTGAGCTAACTCTTGCCTATCAGGTGTAGCAGACATGAAAAAAGCCCTGAACCAATCAGGGCTTTTTCATTGGTGATGCTTGCGTTGTTAAAGATCCACAATGGTGACGGTATTGCTTCCGGAGTTAGCGACAAACATCCTCGTTCCCTCTGAGTTGACCACAATAGCTCTGGGTTGGTCGAAGCCTTCGAGGGTGTTGATGAGTTCGAATGTTTCGCTGTCGTACAACTTTACCGTATTGCCAGATCTTTCGGTCACATAGATAACGCCAGTGCGGGGGTTGGCCGCTACACCCCATGGAGTTTTGAGGCCGTCAATGCTTCTAATAGTTGTCGGGACATTAGTGCTGTTATCGAGAACCAGTAGTTTATTGGCATCGGCTACCGTAGCGTAAAGCCTTGAGTTGACTGGGCTGTGAGCAAAGGCGGTGAGTACCCCTCCTGGAGACGGCCCAGAACCGAAGTCCGCATACGTAATTGCATTGTGAACTCTCATACTCGTGGATCCCCACGTTCCATAAGTAATGGTTGACTGTCTATTGAGCCCTAGTGCCGGGGCATGGATAGTGCTACCGCTCGATTCGTATGCATTGAAGTGAGCCGTGACCGTGTTAGAGGCAGTACTTATTACTGAAGAGGTATGATTGTACCAAGGAGTGCCTGCGGTTCTAATGAAGTAGTAGGCGCTGCTTCCGGCATATATTTTCGTTCCGTCGTTATTGATGCATAGCTCACCAGTTTGGTAAGTGGCTATCGCTTTTATTGTTGCCCAAGAACTGGTATTCAATACCAGTACGTCGTTCAAAAAATTGGGCGCTTGGTATCTGGCATTGGAAATACTTACATAAAGCACGTTGCCGTCAGGTTTTAGCGCCACTCCGCGCGGTTGATATGAGAGCGGATGGGTACTGATAACTTCACCCCCATCTGCATCGAATACGGTAATGCCATAGCCGCCAGTTCCCGTGCTGGCAACGTACACCCGTTTATCATCCGAGCTAATGGCAAGGTATGTCGGCCCATTCCTGACCGTTACGTTGCCCACGATTTCCCCTGATAATTTTTTTATTGTATAGCTCACAGGCTTCAACGGTTGTGCTGAGGCCTTGTCGTCATGTTCTTCCAAGTTTACAAATACATGCACGTCCAGTGGGTCACCCTCTTTCAATGAGCGCAGATAACTCGATGGTATTTCTGCGCTGATCAGTTTGGCGTTGGCCTCACCAGGGCTCACCACTGCGCCGGTTCGTAGTTCATGGTATTGGCTACTGCACAAGTCAATATAAACGGGCTGTCCAGCTTTCATGAACCGCCATCCCCGCACTTCTATGCGATGGGATTTACTGGTATCGATCACACCGGAGGGCGCACTGGGCACACTCACCAAATTCCACTCTTGCGCTGACAGTGCCTGGATCATCAATGTCAACTCATCGGACTTGGTGGTCTTGCTGGTCTCGATAAGGTTGTAATAAATCGTGCATTTATCGGCCAGATACGCTGCCACAAAAGCATGTGGCACGGTGAAGCTGACGTAGTTTTCTCCAGGTTCGGGCGTGGCGGGTTTGGCCGGAATATTCGGCATGCCGACACCCGGCTTGCCGACGATGAACACTTTGATATCCGACCCAGGAGGGAACTTGTCCGATACCACGCGAATAGTCACCACCGGTCGATTAGGCGGCAGCACGTGCAATGGGTCCAGGCTGGCCTGGTCCGGGCCTGTCGGCGTCGCCTCGAGCACGGTGGGGGCTTTCAGTTCGAGCTTGGAGCCCACCTTTATGTTCACCGCGTGAGAAAACCGCGTCAGTACGTTTTCGCGCCAGCGCGTGTAGTAGATGCGCATGGTCTTGTCGATATTGGCAAGGATGTAGCTACGCTCCAGTTTGAAGCGCAGATCTCGCCCGACCCATTGACGCCGTATCGGAAACGCCTGCGCAGGTGCTGTTCCGCCAGGCGCGCTGCCCTCACAGTAAAGCGTCACGATATCGTTGAGCAGAAAGTCAGGGTTACTCTTGACCACGATATTGGCGTGCTCGGTGGATTGTTCGGGGTCGAATTGATACAGCGGCGCCGGCGCTTCCATGACCTCAGGCTCCGGCAATGAGGCCACTGCGTTGCCGACGTTGACTGTCACGTCCATTGAAGTGCGCACGTCATCCCCATTGTCCACCTGATAAAGAAGCCTGAGTGTGCCGCCTTCAAGACCGGCAATCACGCCGTTCGGGCCGTTGGCAATGGGAAATAACACATCGCCCCCTCCCGCAGATTCGTAGATTTCGTCGTAGTAGCGAGTGCCGTTGGCTTTCGTGCCCTCGAGGATCAGAATCACCAGATCAAAGGGGTCCTGGCCCAGTTCGGGGTACGCCCTGACAACAATGTTAACAAGCGGTGATTGTGGGTCGAGGACGCCGCCGGGCGCTTCCAGCACTACGGGTGGCGGCAGGCGCATATCGATGGGCGTACCGATGACATTAAAGATGTTGCCGTCGGAGTAACGGTTGGGCACGTCGCTGCGAATGCGCTCATAGGACAGCTGGAACTGCCCGCTGATAAGGGGGCGCAGGTCGGCATTCGGGAAGGGCAGGGTGATAAAGCTCAGTGAGGTAAGCGGTGGAGAGTTGTAGGTGGTGGTGATAACGCCACCGCTCGAACGGCCCTTGACGGTTACACGCACAACATCCTCAAGGGCAAAGTCCGGGCCTGGGGTGTTAATAAAGATGGTTGCATCGCGCCCATTGAGTTGATCGTGGTCAAGGGTATTGTTCGGGGCTTCGAGCACAAGCGCTTTGGGTAAGAGCGGCTCAGCCCCGTCGTCAAGCCTGACATTCAACAGCAGCGCCGGTGACCAGCCGAGGGACGCGTTGCCGACCTCGTCGATGATTTCATATTCACACACATGGGAACCACTGCGTACCTGCTTCCAGAAGCCATCATAAAGCGTGAAGGTGATGTCTTCACGTCCGGAGGCTTGGCTTTCGGTGAGCGGAAGGATGGGCGCCGCGATCCCATTAATGCGCAAGCGAATACGGTCACGTGTGGCCCGGTAGGTGCTGGGTTCCTGGGTCGCATCGACCGGGTAGAACTTGAAGGTAACCGGTACCCCCTTGTGTGCGTCGGCCTGCGTCACTCCAAAAATGATGATGTGCTCAGGGAACACCGGAATCGGCAGGTTTTCGTTTTGCAGCGTACTGCCGATCGGGTTGCGACCAGCGGGGGCCACGGTATCGACCTTCAGATTGAAGTGTTTGGTTTCTTTGGGCGTGCCACCGAGGCGAGTCACTCTCATGAACACCGGGTTGACCGGACCATCAGGAAGACGGGTTCGAGGGATGTACAACGGAATCATACGACTCTTGTCGACGTCATCCTGGGTGACGTTATAGGTCGCGACAGGGATTAGCAGGTCTTCGCTGAACAGCTCTACGAAGTCGTCCTTAGCCATATTCAGGTAGGCCAACAGGTTGCACAACAGCCCCAGGTCCCGATGAACCTCCAGAGCCGCTTTGTTTATGCCACCATCGAAGCCGACGACTGTTTGCGTCAAGCCCGGAATATAGAGGGGCAACACCTCGAACGGCACGTTTTTAAAGCTATCGGAGGTGATGGTGCCCTGGATTGACTGTGGCGGTAGGAAGTAGCTGCGGTTAAGGGGCCGGGGGCCGGACAGGTCAATGGCCTCTTCTGCCGACTCTGACAATTGCCCTGAGTCGATCACGGGCAATGGCGCGGCGTTTGTGACGACTGAAAGGTCAGTGTTTTGGCTCATGGAAAAATCCCTCCGCAAATTAATTAGCTCACTGGAGGAATTAAGCGTCTCGGAAGACGAATGGGATAGCTGTGAGAAATGACAGTGGCGACGAATGGTCTGGATAAAGAAACACTGATTGCCATAGTGCAGGCAAAAAAAAGCCCGCTGGGGCGGCGGGCTTGATATGCAACGTTTGTAACGGATGAGGCTTTACCCTACGTTCTGGGATGTGAACAAATCGTGAAAAATATGTAAGAGAAAGTGTGAATGTGTGACGGCCATAAAATAGTCGAGGCGTTCACCTATTCAGATCTTCCAGCGGCCAGCGCTTTTGGCCAAGCGTTGACGCATCGCATCGACATTCGCTGCCAATTGCACCGTCAATAATCGATACCCATCCAGCGCACTGTAAACCGGCGCATCCAATGCAGACTCACTGCCAGCTCTGGGGCCTGTGCGCTCCAAGCGCTCGGTGACCCCCGATTTCAACGCCCGCGCCATCCCCACCAACTGCACTCGAATCTGCCGGTGCTCGGCCTTGAGCATCACCTGCATCCGCGCCGTGGCCTGCTTGTCGCGCGGATCTGGCCGGGTATTGCCGAGAATCTCCAGGGTACTGATGCACATGCGCAGGTGACGCTGGATCGCGTCCAGTTCGGTCATGGAGATCCGCACTTCCTTGGACACCGACGGCATCAACGAGCGCAGTTGCAACATTGCTGCATTCAGGCGGTTGAGCAGCTTGAGGTGTTCATCATCGGTCACCGATTGGCCACCGATGATGCGGCTGTAGATCTGCGCGCAATCACGCAATGCACTGGCCAGGTTGTAGCGCCATGAGTACACCGCATACAGTGGCAGGGCGAAGGAGAAGGCCAGGGCCAGTACGATGCCGATCAGGATATCGACGGTACGCCACAAGCCATCAGAGATCGGATTGTCCCCGTGGCCGGCGACGATAAACACCGTGATCGCCGACAGCAGCGCGATGTAACCGCCCTTGCCGATGGCATGGTAGGAAAAGAACCCGCACACCACCGACATCAACAGATAGGTCAACAGTGGCAGGCCGAAGTAAGCCTGTTGCACCACCAGCAGTAAACCGACGCTGGCGCCGATCAAGGTGCCGTAAGCGCGCTCCACGGCTTTCTTGCCGATATTGCCATGGTGCTGCAAGCCGCCGATCACGATCAGCATGGTCACCGATGCCCATTCGCCGTGGGGCAGGCTCAGGCCGCTGGTGAGCAGGATGGTCGCCAGCAAACCGACGGATACGCGTGCAGCGTGGATCAGCTTGGCGTGGCGAAAACGCCGGTACGGGTCGAGCAGGGGGCGCAGTAGGCGCCGGGCAAAAATGGGCAGGTTCATCGGTATTGAAGTGGCCTCAAATGTATGAATGTGCTCGACTCAATGTGGGAGCTGGCTTGCCTGCGATAGCATCACCGCGACCTGACTGAAAGACCGAGGCGCCGGCATCGCAGGCAAGCCAGCTCCCACACTGACCTGTCTGCACATTGGAACGGGGTTGGCTTCAGAAAATGTAATCGGTCGTCAGGAAGCTCGAGTCACGGTTGCGCAGGATATCGCTGACCAACGCCTTGTTACTCTCCTGGAACTTGGTCGCCACCAGGGTGCGGATCGAAAACACGCGCAAGGCGTCATGCACCGACAGCGTTCCCTCGGCCGAGTTCTTGCGGCCGTTGAACGGAAAGGTGTCCGGCCCGCGCTGGCACTGGGCGTTGATATTGATGCGGCCGACCTGGTTGGCAAAGGTGTCCACCAGGCGCCCGACGGCGACGGGGTCGGTGCCGAAGATACTCAACTGCTGGCCAAAATCCGAGTCCAGCACGTAGTCGATCACGGTCTCCAGGTCACGGTAGGGCACGATCGGCACCACCGGGCCGAATTGCTCCTCATGGTAGACGCGCATCTGTGGGTTCACCGGGTACAGCACCGCCGGGTAGAAGAACGAACCACGGCTGCTGCCGCCCTCGCTATTGACCACCTGGGCGCCGTGTCGGGCGGCATCCGCCACCAGTTCGTTGAGGTAATCCACCTTGCCCACTTCCGGCAGTGGCGTCAGCGCCACGCCGTCTTCCCAGGGCATACCGGGCTTGAGCGTCGCGAGTTTGGCGTTGAATTTTTTGATAAAGCTATCGACGACATCTTCATGCACGAACAGGATCTTCAATGCAGTGCAACGCTGGCCGTTAAATGACAGCGAACCGGTGACCGCTTCACTCACCGCGTTATCCAGGTCCACCTCGGGCAGCACGATGCCGGGATTTTTCGCGTCCAGGCCCAGGGCGGCTCGCAAGCGGTGCGGCTTGGGGTGCAGCTTTTTCAGGTCGCTGGCGGCCTTGTTGGTGCCGATAAAGGCAAAGATGTCGATCTTGCCGCTGGCCATCAGCGCGCTCACGGTTTCGCGGCCGCTGCCGTAGATCACGTTGATCACCCCGGCCGGGAAGCTGTCGCGGAACGCCTCCAGCAAGGGGCGGATCAACAGCACACCGAGCTTGGCCGGTTTGAACACCACGGTATTGCCCATGATCAACGCCGGGATCAGTGTGGTGAAGGTCTCGTTCAACGGGTAGTTGTAAGGCCCCATGCACAGCGCCACGCCCAGCGGTACGCGGCGGATTTGCCCGAGTGTGTCCTGTTCCAGCTCGAAGCGGCTGCTACGGCGGTCGAGTTCCTTGAGGGCGTTGATGGTGTCGGTGATGTAGTCGCAGGTACGGTCGAATTCTTTCTGCGAGTCCTTGAGGTTCTTGCCGATTTCCCACATCAGCAGCTTCACCACCGCATCGCGCTGTTCGCGCATACGCCGCAAAAATGCCTCGACGTGCTGGATACGTTCGACAACGCGCATCGTCGGCCACTCACCCTGGCCGCGGTCATAGGCACGCACGGCGGCATCCAGGGCGGTGAGGGCGGTGTCGGCGTCCAGCAATGGCGTGCTGCCGATATGCACGCGTTCGTCGCCCAGTTGCACCGGGCTTTGCACGCGAGCGAGCGGGCCATTCCACACCCGCAGCTGGCCATCAACCAGATAGTCACGCTGCTCAATGGGCGCCGTCAGGCGAAATTGCTCGGGAATCTGGGCGACGGAAGTGGGAAACAGCTGGGCGAGCAGGTTGCTGGTGGTCATGTCGCTACCCCTGGAATAGTTGCAAAACATGACTAGAGAGTCACCCAACTAGCGGCTCTAAGGCAAGGCTTACGCGCATTGTTGTTCGCAGCGCGGTGCGCGCCGGGTAAACTGCGCGGCTTTTCAGAAGGAGTTCACATGAGTCAGTACCAGCCGGGCATTCTTGCCGCACCGGTGCCTTTGCAGGCCCGCCATCTGTTTTTCGCCCTCGATTCCCTGCAAGCCGTGCCCGCGGCGCTGGACGCGCTGGTGCAGTTGACGGATGCGGCGGCCGTGGTCGGTTTCGGTGATTCGCTGGTAAAGGCGCTGGGCGCCGAAATTGAAGGGCTGCGTGCATTCCCCGCCGTCAGCGGCCCTGGCGCTGACAACCCTTCGACTCAACAGGCGCTGTGGGTATGGCTGCATGGGGCGGATCGTGGCGAGTTGCTGCTGCGTAGTCGTGCCATCGAGAAAGCCCTGGCCCCGGCGTTTCGCCTGGTGCAATCGACTGAAGGCTTCCGCTACAAGACCGGTTTTGACCTGACCGACTACGAAGACGGCACCGAAAACCCTCACGACGATGCCGCCGTGGAGGCCGCCTTGACCGACAGCGGTGCCAGCTTTGCCGCCATCCAGCAATGGCAGCACGACCTCGACGGGTTCGCCGCGTTGCCTGCCCAGGAGCGTGATCACATCATCGGCCGCCGCCATGGCGACAACGAAGAACTCGACGACGCTCCGGAATCGGCCCACACCAAGCGCACAGCCCAGGAAAGCTTTACCCCGGAAGCCTTCGTGGTGCGCCGCTCGATGCCTTGGGCCGAGAATGGCCAGGCAGGATTGATGTTCCTCGCGTTTGGTCATTCCTTCGATGCATTTGAAGCGCAGTTGCGGCGTATGAGCGGGTTGGAGGATGGGATTGTCGATGGTTTGTACCGCATCAGTAAGCCATTGACCGGTGGCTATTACTGGTGTCCCCCGGTCAGGGAAGGGCGTCTGGACCTGAGTTTGGTTTGTTAACAGCCTTTTTGCTTGCTGCCTGAGGCACGTTTCAAGTGCTTTTGAGGGTTTCCAGCCACGCGGGGTCAAACCGTGTTTGCTCGGTATCGATCCCCAGGGCGTGCATCTTGGCCTTGTGTGCGTCAATCTCGCCGACCAGTTGCGCCTGGGCGCTGGAGTTGGCATCCAGCTCATGCATTTGCGTCAGCCCCAGGTGATAGAAACGCAACAGTTTGATGGCGGCCGGGTCGTTGGCTTGTACCCGCTCGGTGACCTTGTGCATTACGTTGGTCACGCTCATCAGGCTGCGCTTGAGCCGCCAGCCGTACACCGCCGGCGCGAGCCAGGGCTGGGACCAGAACGGGCCACGCACCAGTGCGACGGTGATCAACACCCCGGCAAATACACCGCCGACATTGAAGCGAAAGTTGTCCCCCCCAGGCTCACCAAACAGCATCACCGCCAGGCTCGACAGCAGCATGGCCAGGGCCAGGAACAGCACGGCCACGATCAGCGTGCTGCGGCGGGTCTGTTGACGGTAGGTGACAGGGTCGCAGGGTTTGAGCTCGAACATCCGGGTCAGGTCTCCAGAAAGGGCGGTCATCTTCTCATGCTTGCAGCAATGAAGTTGAACGATGACTGCGCACGGTTTCTCTAAACCTGTGAAGCCCCTCATGAGGTAAGCCATCATGTCTGAACACAAGCAGCCACCGCCAGGTACACCGGATCCGAACCGCACGCCGGGTGAGGAGGAGCGCGACAACGATGCTTTGCGCCCCAACGATCCCAAAGAGCGTGGCCCCGACAACGATGTCGAGCACGTCGAACAAGACCTGGAAAACCTCCACGACAAAGCGCGGCCGCTTTAGCAGGAGCATGTGATGAACAAACGTACCGATGGTCCCCACTCCAACGAGCACGCCAGTGGCAAGGATGAGCTGGGTTTCGACCCGGACTCGCCAGATGTGGCCGACCCTCAGGTCGACCCGGTAGGTCCGGCTATTGCGCCGCTGGATGAGAAAAAGTCATCTGAGAAAAAGCCGCCCTACGATCCGTTGGGCGACTTGAAGAAGTGAACCGAGCCCCGCCGTCGTGCGGGGCTTTGTTTATTTGGGTGGGGTCCAACTGACGTCGGTGATGCCGTATTTTTCCGCCCAGGGCCGGGTGGTTTTTTTCACTTGCTCGTGACCGACGCGGCCGATGCGGCTGACATGGGCAATGTCGGCATCAACGGCCGCCCAGTGCCAGGCTTCGGCGTTATTCATCACCTCGGCGCGCACCACGAAAGACTTGGGTTTACCGTGTAGCTGATAGTGGATGGTGTAGATTTTTGCGGTACTCATGTTGCCTCCCTGTCTTGTTATAGATGGATAGGCCAGCGTTCTAAAAGGTTCATTCAAAATGACAACGTACGCAGTGGCGCGGCATAGTGACGCTCTTGCCCTGCGCCCGAGGATCGCGCCATGCTCACACCCACGGATAGCCGCCTGTACCTGCAACGCCTGGGCTATGCCTCGCCACCGGCACCCACCTTGCAGACCCTGCGGGACTTGCAGCTACGCCATGTCTGCACCTTTGCCTTTGAAAGCCTGTCGACCCTGATGCACGCGTCGGTGCTGATTGACCTGCAAAGCGTCACACAGAAGGTGTTGCACCAAGGACGCGGCGGCTATTGCTATGAGTTGAACCAGCTGTTCCTGGCCTTGTTGCAGGAACTGGGCTATGAGGCTCGCGGCATCACCGGTCGTGTGGTGATTGGCGGGCCACCGGACGCCCACACCGGCCGTACTCACCGTCTAAGCCTGGTGACCCTCGACAGCGTGCGCTATATCACCGATGTCGGCTTCGGTGGCATGGTCCCCAGCAGCCCGTTGCAGCTGGACAACGAAGCGCCCCAGGCCACTGCCCATGAGCCTTTTCGCCTGACATGCAATCAGGGCAGCTACACATTGTGGGCCCAGGTCGGTGAAGAGTGGCGCGGCTTGTACGTGTTCGATCTGCAAGTGCAGGCAGATATCGACTACGAAATCGGCAACTGGTACGTCTCCACGCACCCGGGGTCGCCGTTCGTTGGGCAGTTGAAGGCCGCGCTGCTTGCCCCCGGTAAACGTCATACCTTGGCCAACGCCCACTATGCGCTTCATTACCTGGATCGGCCCAGTGAAAAGCGCACGCTTCAGAGTGCCGACGAGTTGCTGGCGCTATTGCACGACACGTTCGGGATTCAGCTGCCGGATCAGCCTCAACTTCGCGAAGCCGTTGAAAGCCTTATCCGCACGAATCCTGAAGAATATTGAGATAGAGCCTTCGCTGAACCGTTTTTTCTCCATTTTGGTGCAAATCCGTTCGAACTTTTTGCAAACGCCAAGGTTCGAACCGATTCCTGAATACTTTGCCCACCTTAAAATGGAGATGTAAAACGATGTCCAAACTATTCGGAAAATTTCTCAAGAACACCTCGTTGCTGGCCCTGGCAGCTGCGCCTGGCGTGGTGTTCGCTGCACCTTCCACCGACCCGATCTCCACGTTCGGGATCCTGGGCAGCTACAACGACTTCAAACTGGAAGGCGGTAGCGAAAGCGACAAGGACCACATGCCTGAAGCGGGCCTGTTCTATAACTTCGGCAACAAGCTCACCGCCGAATCCGGCTTCATCTACCAGGCCGGTATCGAAGCCAAGTACGGCGAAAAGAGCGATAACAAACTCAAGGAAGGCCAGGCTAACCTCGACCTCGGCTGGCGTGCCGCGCTGGATGCGCGCAACTTCGTCGACGTGATCGTAGGTGGTGGCTACACCTGGACCCGCTATGAGCCGGACACCAATGGCTACGATATGAAGCTGACCAACAAGTCGCCGTTTGCCAAGGCAGCCCTGGGCTACAACCACCAGTTCGATGACATGACCCTGCGCGTTGAAGCCGGCGCCCGTCACACCATCGACGGCCGTGCCAAACTCAAGGTAGACGGCGTTGGCAGCGACAGCGTGGACCTCAAGGACCGCACCAACCCTTATGCCGAAGTCAGCCTGCTGATGAACCAGAAGGGTGACCTGCCAGTGATGGCGGGCCTGTACTACACCCGCACCGAGTACAAGCTCGACGGCGATTCCTATGTGGCCGATAACACCAAGCTCAAGCGTGATGAGTATGGCTTCAAGGTCGGTATCGCATTCTGACGCTGTTTACGCTGTAAAAACGCCCCGAATGCTCGGGGCGTTTTTTGGGTGGGCCAGGCATGGCGCGTTGCGCGCAAGCCTACTCGATCTTGCACTTGATTAGATAACTTAAAGTAATAGGAGATTCACCGGATGATCGTTTGATGTGGCACTAACTAACAGGTGTGCGCGCTTGCTTTTTGTACAAATATAGATAGACCGCAATTGATACTGATGCAGTTAAAAAAGCCATGCATGCAGCCACAACAAAAGGTGCTGGGCGACCGCCTGCGATTATTAGCACTGTCCCTAAAGAAGGTCCGATTATAACGCATAGCATTTGGATGCTTCTGAAAGACATGGATACTCTTCCGATATTATTAGAAGGGCATAATTGTTGAAGAATTATATTTGACGATATGATTAGTATCTCATAACTAAAACCATTTACAAACCAAGCCAGCGGATAGAGATAGGCTCTTCCAGGTACTTGGAAAAATACTAAAATTGCGGTCAGGATTAATGCTGCAGAAAAAATAAATAATGCATGTGATCGAAGTAGAATCTCATCTATATTGCTCAATTTGAACTTCATCAACAATGCGGCACATATCGCGCCTCCGGCGGTTGCGGAAACGATCACTGAAAAATTAACTGGAGGTAAGCCTTCGTAGGCTAGAAAGGACGCCAGATGCGGGTCGTAAATTCCTAAAGCCAGCGATGTCAGTAGGGAGTATAAAAAGCCTATGCGTAGTTGAAAGGGCAAGGCTTTGAAAATAGAAAGTCCTCTTGTTATGTCGCGATAGAGTGGAAGGGTTTTCGTAGAAGAGTCATTAATTTGCGTTCGGAATGCCAGGCAAATAGACCTTAAGAGTGGAAGGGTTAATGAAATGGCGACAGCCGACAAAAAGAATAGATCCTTAGGTGATAATGCTGCCGTTAACACGCCTGCAAGTAATGGTGCAAGAATTTTGGAGGATTGATCAAATACACTGACGTGACTGAAAAATGATTTGCGCTCTTCGGCAAGTATCAGCTGCCGAACCATGATGGTTATCGAAGGGAAGTAAAATAGGTTTGACACGCCTTTGAATAAAACCAAAAACAAAAAACTCTGAAGGTCTGGAGACACTGCGAGTGCTACAGTAGATAGTGTGCGCAGTAAGGCACCAAATAATAGTGTTTTCCTTACGTCATGTCGATCTATCAGCGTTCCAACGATAGGGCCAAGAAACAACATTGGGGCACCCAGGCAAAAAGCCAGGAACGCTATCGATGAAGGAGAGGCATGCCATAGATAAACGGGAACCGTGAAGATCAAAAAAATATCAAGCCATAGTGATAGGCTGGATAGCGCTTGCACGTAAATAAGCTTACTTGACGTTTTCATCATGCCGATCTGAATTGAGAAAAAGTTTGTCTTCAAACACGAAGCCGTCGAGTCCATGTTCACTGGCGAATCGATACAGGTCGCTCAACCTATTTATAAAACCGCGGCCGTTAAAGTTCAGGGAAGTGTTACAAAGTACGCCGACTCCTGATATATCACGATAGGCGCTCAGTAACTGATGCATACGAAGATTCTGCGATTTATTGACTGATTGAGGGCGCGCTGAGTTATCAACGTGCGTCACGGCTGGAATTTTAGATGAAATAACTTTTCGAAATTCCAGCATGAAAGGGGAGGGGTTGGACGGGCGAAAGTATTCAGCCATACATTCTTCTAAGCATATAGGCGCAATGGGTCGAAACCCCTCGCGCTTCTTGATTTTATTCAATCTAATGAGGTTTTCTCTAGGGTAGGGCGCCGCAAAATTACTCGTCTCATATATAGTTCCTCAGGATTATTGCCTTCGCAGATTTGCGATGCACTTAAACCGTATGAGCGTCTATTGTGATTGTCAATATTATTTCTTGAGCTGTATTATTTTTCAGTTGAGTCTTCCTGTGTTTTTCCAGGTATTTATCGGATCGGTCTGATTGGCATTTCCTACATTTCGCTCCATCGTTGATTTCTAAAAGTATTGGTTCATATACAAGACTGTAATATCCAGTTGCATATAAGCCGACGTTCCGTTGTCGTTGTGGTTCACATATTTTTCTTCGCGGGTGCTCAACGCTAGAAGCGTTTAGTCGAGGACACCAACTGCGGCGTATGGAATGCCTATGTTGATATTGATCTGCATCTGGCGTTTACGCTTGCGGCCGAAACCGCCATGCCTGGTGCTGTTCGACTCACTATGGTGGTGAGTCGAATGACTTGGAGGTGAAAGTCCTCTACACACCCGGCAAGGGTACGACACAAACTCCGCTGTGTGCTGTGGCGTCAATGGAAGCAGCCTACTACTCGATGCTTTTGCAGGTCAGCCCAGTGCAGCAAGTTGTGCCACGGTTTTCGGAAAGCGCGCCACCAGGCGGATCAGGGTGACGGCCTGGGCGTTGGGTTTGGCCCGGCCTTGTTCCCAGTTTTCCAGGGTCCGGATGTTCGTACGCAAGTACATGGCGAATACCGACCTGGAGAGGTTGAGTTGCTGTCGCACGGCGATCACCTCGTCTGCGGTGAGCGGTGCCAGTTTGTTGAGGTGCACTTGGTGAGTGCGCAGGGTGATTTTGCCCTGGCGTTCGTCGGCCAGGGCGTCGAAGCCTTCGATCAACTCTGAAGCAATAGTGCGTTTTGTGCTGATCACTACGTAGGTTGCGTATGAATTGATCACTTTTCGAAGGCAGGACGGAGCACAGATGTCAGCTGTCGCTGTGTATCGGGTCAGACCATTCGCGATGCTAGCGTGGCATGGGACCGCGGTGAGCCCATGAGTATCCAACTGACGCTCCTCGATCCAAATGTGTGTGGGCTTGCTCGCGAAGGCGGCGGGGCAGTCAATACATTTGGTGACCAGAGCACCTACTCTTGCCCTGAAAACGCAAAACGGCGCCCAAAGGCGCCGTTCTGCTTACTGCATCAATCTAAGCGATCAAACCCCCAACACCGCGTGCTGCACCAGGGTGAGCAACGGTTGCGGGTACACGCCCAGGAAGAACGCGAGCACGGCGATGGCCAGCAGCATCACGCCACCGGCTTTCTGTTCCCAATGCAGCTCGGCATCCACACGGCGCAGGTTTGGCTCGATCAGGTACAGGGTGACCATCACGCGCAGGTAGTAGAACACGCCGATGGCGCTGCCCAGTACCAACGACGCTACCAACCACCACTCGTGGGCTTCAACACCGGTCGCGACAATGTAGAACTTGCCGATAAAGCCCGCGGTCAGCGGGATACCGGCCAGCGACAGCATCATTACGGTGAGTACGGCGGTCAGGTACGGACGGCGCCAGAACAGGCCGCGGTATTCGTACAGGGCATCAGCATCACGGCCTTTGTAGGGCGAGGACATCAGCGTGATCACGCCGAATGCGCCAAGGCTGGTGATCACGTAGGTGACCAGGTACACGCCGATGGCTTCCACGGCCAGGCCTTTGCTCGCCACCAGGGCGATCAGCAGGTAGCCGAAGTGGGCGATGGACGAGTAACCCAGCAGACGCTTGAGGTTGTTCTGAGTCAGGGCCAGCAGGTTACCGAACAGGATCGACGCAATGGCGATCACGGTCAGCACGTTGCTCAGCACGCCGGTGTTGGCGGCAGGGGAGATCTGGAACAGACGCACCATCACCGCAAATACCGCGACCTTCGACGCAGTCGCCAGGAACGCAGCCACTGGCGCCGGGGCGCCTTCGTACACGTCCGGGGTCCACAGGTGGAAGGGTACCAGCGACAGCTTGAACGCCAGGCCGATCAGCATCATCGCCAGGCCAAGCTGGGCGATTGGCGCCGGGCTGTTGGTGGCGGCCAGGGCGTGGCCGATACCGGTGAAGCTCAGGCTGCCAGCTTCTGCGTAGAGCAGGGCCATACCGAACAACAGGAACGCGGAACCGGCGGCCGACAGCACCATGTACTTGATACCGGCTTCCAGGGAGCGCTTGTTGAAGAAGGCGTAGGCCACCAGGCCGTAGGTCGGGATCGACAGCAGTTCCAGGCCGATGAACAAGCCGGCCAGGTGCTGCGCGCTGACCAGCACGATACCGCCGGCCGCAGCCAGCAGGATCAGCAGGTACAGCTCTTCGCGGTTGCCCGGGTAGCCGGTGCCGCCTTCGCCGAGGTAAGCGTGGGCGAGGGTGACGCACGCCAGGGTCGCCACCAGGATCAGGGCGATGTACAGCAACGCGAAGTCATCGACCATCATCAATGGCGTGACCGCCAGTGGCGCGACCTTGAGGGCCGGGATGATCGACAGCAGGGCCAGGTTCAACCCGGCGCAGGACAGCAGGAACGTTTGCGAGTGATTGCGGCGCCAGGCGATTGCCAGCATCACCACCACGATGGTGAGGCTGGTAATCAGCAGCGGCGCAAGCGCGATAAAGTGTTGGATCGTGAATTCCATAGCGCTCTTACCGGGCCGAAGCGAGTTGAGAGAAGGCGGTGCCGAACCACTGCTGCACGCCATGCATCGTTGCGGCAGAAGTGTCCAGGAACGGTTGCGGGTACACGCCGATGAAGATCAGCAACACCGCAAGGCCGAGCACCATGATCAGTTCGCGCGCATCCATCCCTTGCAGGACGGTGTCGGACTTGGCCGGGCCGAAGTAGGCGCGGTGGATCATGATCAGCGAGTACACCGAACCGAACACCAGGCCGGAGGTAGCAATGGCGCTGATCCACGGCGTCTGCACAAAGGCACCCATCAGGATCAGGAACTCGCCGATGAAGTTACCGGTACCCGGCAAGCCCAGGGATGCAGCGGCGAAGAACAGGCTGATCGCCGGCAGGTAAGCAATGCGCGACCACACACCACCCATTTCACGCATGTCACGGGTATGCAGGCGCTCGTACAACTGACCACTGAGGATAAACAGGGCAGCGGCCGAAACACCGTGGGCCAGCATCTGGATCACTGCGCCTTGCAGCGCCAGTTGGCTGCCGGAGTAGATGCCGATCAGTACGAAACCCATGTGGGAAACGGACGAGAAGGCAATCAGACGCTTGATGTCGGTTTGCGCGAAGGCCAGGAACGCGCCGTAGAAGATCCCGATCAGACCCAGGGTCATGGCGATCGGCGCGAACTCGGCCGAGGCATTCGGGAACAGCGGCAGGGCGAAACGCAGCAGGCCGTAGGCCGCCGTCTTCAACAGGATACCGGCCAGGTCCACGGAACCGGCAGTCGGCGCCTGGGCGTGAGCGTCAGGCAACCAGGAGTGGAACGGCACCACTGGCAGCTTCACCGCGAAGGCGATGAAGAAGCCCAGCATCAGCACGTACTCGGTGGTCAGCGACATCTTGGTTTTCAACAGGTCGGCGTAGTTGAAGGTAATCACGCCGGTGCTGTTGAAGTTGACCAGGACCAGGCCCAGGATCGCCACCAACATGATCAGGCCGGAAGCCTGGGTGAAGATGAAGAACTTGGTCGCCGCGTAGATCCGGGTTTTCTTGCCGTCCGAAGAACTGTGACCCCAGAGCGCGATGAGGAAGTACATCGGCACCAGCATCATTTCCCAGAAGAAGAAGAACATGAACAGGTCCAGCGCCAGGAACACGCCGACAACGCCGCCCAGGATCCACATCAGGTTCAGGTGGAAGAAGCCCACGTGACGCTGGATCTCTTTCCAGGAGCAGAGTACCGAGAGGATACCCAGCAGGCCGGTCAGCAGGATCATCAACAGAGACAGGCCGTCGAGGGCCAGGTGCACGTTGATGCCGAAGCGCTGGATCCACACGTGCTTGAATTCAAGCGCGAAGGTGGGATCGACACCCGGTGCCGGAGCAAATGAATAGTCGCCATGGGCCCACAGCCAGAGGCCGAGTGCGAGTTCCAGGGACATGGTCAGCAACGCAATCCAGCGGGGGAGGGTGGCGCCGAAGCGTTCACCCATCCAGCAGAGCAGGCCGCCGATAAAGGGGATCAGGATTAGCCAGGGCAGAATCATGACGGGCTCGTTTCCTTTCGCAAGTTTGCAAAGTACGCAGTGCACTTAAACATAGTCAGACCGCTACCACGACGATGGCGCCGATCACCAGCACGGCACCGGCCGCCATGGACGCTGCATACCAACGCAATTGGCCGGTCTCGCTGCGGCTCAGGGCTGTGTGACCAGCCTTGGCGGCGCGCGGGATCAAACCGATGGTCTGGTCGAGCGGGTCTTTGCGCAGTACATGGCTGATGGCGAGGTATGGCTTGACGAACAGTTTGTCGTAGAGCCAATCGAAGCCCCAGGCAGCGAACCACCAGGCCGACAGGAAGCGCCCGATGCCACTGTTGGCCACGGCGGTCACGAAGCGACGCTTGCCGAGGAACAGCAGGGCGGCCAGCAGGATACCGGCGATGGCAATGGCGCCCGAGGCGATTTCCAGGCTGTGCTTGTCTGCGCCGCCGGCATGGCCGACGCTTTCTGGCAATACGCCGGCCAGTGGTGGAGTGATCATGGCGCCGACGAAGGTCGACAGGATGATCAGCACCGACAGTGGCAGCCAGTGGGAGATGCCGTGGCCTGCGTGCGCTTCGGTCTTGGCTTCACCGTGGAAGGTGATGAAGATCAGGCGGAAGGTGTACAGCGAGGTCATGAACGCACCCACCAGGCCTGCGTAGAGCAGGTTCTGGTTACCGCTGGCAAACGCTTCCCAGAGGATTTCGTCCTTGGAGTAGAAACCGGCGGTCACCAGCGGCAGGGCGGCCAGGGCGGCACCACCGACGATGAAGCTGGCGTAGGCCAGTGGCAGTTTCTTCCACAGGCCGCCCATCTTGAAGATGTTCTGCTCGTGGTGGCAGGCGACGATCACCGCACCGGAGGCGAGGAACAGCAGGGCCTTGAAGAACGCGTGGGTCATCAGGTGGAAGATCGCCGCGTCCCAGGCGCCAACGCCCAGGGCCAGGAACATGTAGCCGATCTGGCTCATGGTCGAGTAGGCGAGGATACGCTTGATGTCGGTCTGCACCAGCGCGGCGAAGCCGGCCAGTACCAGGGTCACGCCACCGACGATGCCTACCAGGTGCAGGATGTCCGGTGCCAGGGTGAACAGGCCGTGGGTACGGGCGATCAGGTAGACACCGGCGGTCACCATGGTCGCGGCGTGGATCAGTGCCGAAACCGGTGTAGGGCCGGCCATCGCATCCGCCAGCCAGGTTTGCAGCGGCAGTTGCGCGGATTTACCCACGGCGCCGCCCAGCAGCATCAGGGTCGCCAAGGTGATCCAGAAGTCGCCGACCTGGAATTTCTGCGGTGCCAGCACCAGCAGTTCCTGAATGTTCAGCGTGCCCACCTGTTGGAACAGGATGAACAAGCCAATGGCCATGAACACGTCGCCGATACGGGTGACGATAAACGCCTTGAGTGCTGCGTTACCGTTGTTGCGGTTGCTGTAGTAGAAACCGATCAACAGGTACGAGCACAGGCCCACGCCTTCCCAGCCGAAGTACAGGAACAACAGGTTATCGCCGAGTACCAGGAACAGCATGCTGGCGATAAACAGGTTGGTGTACGAGAAGAAACGCGAGTAGCCCGCTTCGCCGCGCATGTACCAGGACGCGAACAGGTGGATCAGGAAGCCCACACCCACCACCACGCCGAGCATGGTGATCGACAGGCCGTCGACGTAGAGGGCGAAGTTGGGCTTGAAGCCCTCCACCGACATCCACTGCCACAGCACCAGGGTGTAGTGACCGCCTTCTGGCGGCGCCACGTTGAATTGCCAGATGACGTAGGCGGCCACGATGGCCGACAGGCCGATGGAGCCCACGCCGATCAAGGCCGAGAGGTTTTCCGACCAGCGCCCGCGAGAGAACGACAGCAGCAGGAAACCGATCAGGGGGAATACGAAAGTCAGAAAGATCATGTTCATCCGCGCATCTCACTGGCAGCGTCGATATCAAGCGTGTGGAAGCGACGATACAGCTGCAGCAGGATCGCCAGGCCAATACTGGCTTCGGCGGCTGCCAGGCTGATCACCAGGATGAACATGACTTGTCCATCCGGCTGGCCCCAACGTGCGCCCGCCACGATGAACGCCAGTGCCGCGGCGTTCATCATGATTTCCAGGCTCATCAACACGAACAGAATGTTACGGCGCACCATCAGGCCAACCAGGCCAAGGCAGAACAGGATGCCGGCGACCGCCAGACCATGCTCCAAAGGGATAGCAGGCATCGTCATTGCTCCTTGGCTTCGTTGCGGCCCAAGTGGAAGGCGGTGATGGCTGCGGCGAGCAGCAGCATCGAAGCCAGTTCGACCACCAGCAGGTACGGGCCGAACAGGCTGATGCCCACGGCTTTGGCGTCTACGGTGGTGTGGCCGATGGCCTGGCCGCTCTGGTGAGCGAACAGTACATACAGCAGTTCACCCAGCAGCAACGCTGCGAGGACAACCGGGCCGAGCCAGATGCCGGGCTTGAGCCAGACGCGCTCCTGGGCGACCGAAGCCGGACCCAGGTTGAGCATCATCACCACAAACACGAACAGCACCATGATGGCGCCGGCGTAGGCGATCACTTCCAGTACACCGGCGAACGGTGCGCCGAGACTGAAGAAGGTCATGGCCACGGCGATCAGCGAAATGATCAGGTAGAGCAGGGCGTGCACGGGGTTGGTGTTGGTGATCACGCGAAGCGTGGACACCACTGCAATACCCGATGCGAAATAGAAAGCGAATTCCATCTTTCTTCCTTAAGGCAGCAAGCTCTTCACGTTGATCGGCTCGGCTTCGTTTTGTGCGGCGCCCTTCGGCTTACCGGCAACGGCCATACCTGCAACACGATAGAAGTTGTAATCAGGGTTTTTACCGGGACCAGAGATCAGCAGATCTTCTTTCTCGTACACCAGGTCCTGACGTTTGAACTCGGCCATCTCGAAATCCGGTGTGAGCTGGATCGCGGTGGTCGGGCAAGCTTCCTCGCAGAGGCCGCAGAAAATGCAGCGCGAGAAGTTGATACGGAAGAAGTCCGGGTACCAGCGACCGTCTTCGGTTTCAGCTTTCTGCAGGGAGATGCAACCCACCGGGCACGCCACGGCGCACAGGTTGCAGGCTACGCAACGCTCTTCGCCATCGGGGTCGCGGGTCAGTACGATGCGGCCGCGATAGCGCGGCGGCAGGTACACCGCTTCTTCGGGGTATTGCAGGGTGTCGCGTTTGCGAAAGCCGTGACCGAACACCATCACCAGGCTTCGCAACTGGGTACCGGTACCCTTAACGATGTCGCCAATATATTTGAACATGGGTCAAATCCTCACTGAACCGCGGCAGCTGGCGTGTTCAACAACACGACGGCAGCCGTCACCAGCAAATTGATCAGGGTCAGCGGCAGGCAGAATCTCCAGCTGAAATCCATCACCTGGTCATAGCGCGGGCGCGGAATCGAGGCGCGCAGCAGGATGAACAGCATGATGAAGAACGCGGTCTTCAAGAAGAACCAGAAGAAGGCCAACTGCGGCAGGATGCCGAACGGACCGTGCCAGCCGCCGAAGAACAGCGTGACCAGCAGGGCCGAGATCAAGATGATGCCGATGTACTCACCGACGAAGAACATGCCCCACTTCATGCCGGCATATTCAATGTGGTAACCGTCGGCCAGTTCCTGCTCCGCTTCCGGCTGGTCGAACGGGTGACGGTGAGTCACGGCCACGCCAGCGATGAAGAAGGTACAGAAGCCAAAGAACTGCGGAATGATGAACCACAGGTTCTGTGCCTGGTACTCGACGATATCGCGCATGTTGAACGAGCCGACCTGCACCACGATGCCCATCAGGGCCAGGCCCATGAACACTTCGTAGGACACGGTCTGGGCCGAGGCCCGCAAGCTGCCCAGCAGGGCGAACTTGTTGTTACTGGCCCAACCGGCGAACAGCACCGCATACACCGACAGACCGGCCATGGCGAAGAAGAACAGCAAGCCGATGTTCAGATCCGCCACGCCCCAGGTCGGGGTGATCGGGATGATCGCGAAGGCGATCAGCAAGGCGCTCATGGCCACCACCGGTGCCAGGGTGAAGATCACCTTGTCGGCGAACGGCGGGGTCCAATCTTCCTTGAAGAACATTTTCAGCATGTCGGCCGCGATCTGGAACATGCCGAATGGGCCAACGCGGTTCGGACCGTAACGGTCCTGCCACCAGCCCAGCAGGCGACGTTCGACGAAGCTGAGCAGCGCGCCCGCGACGACCACGGCCAACAGGATCACGATGGCCTTGACCACCGAGATGATCACGTCAATTACTTCCGGCGTGAACCAGGTCATTGCGCTGCCTCCTGCAGACCGTCAACGGTTTGGCCAAAGATAGCGGGCGGAATGCCGGCAAGGCCTTTAGGCAGTGCAACCAGGCCAGCGCCCAACTCCTCGTTGATACGCAGCGGCAGGCGCAGGGTCTGGCCGGCCACGTTAAGGCTGAGCAGGGCACCGTCGTTGACGCCCAGGCGGTCGGCTTCGGACTTGGCCAGCGATACGTAGGCCGCAGGGATGCGTTCCTGCACCGGCGCGGCCTTGGAAGAGGTCTCTTCGCTGCCGAACAGGTGGAAGAACGGCACGACCTGCCAGGTGCCCGGCGCCGGGTTGAACGGACGCGGTACCGCAGTGAACCAGTTCAGCGAGTCACCGGTGCTTTCGATCAGGCGGGTGCCCGGGTCGCCAGCACGGATATGACCACCGACTTCGTCCTGGAACTTGTTCCAGGCCTGCGGCGAGTTCCAGCCCGGCGACCAGGCAAACGGCACCTGCTGACGCGGCTCGGCCGAGCCCGAGTAACCTTCCATGGAGAAGGCGAACGCAGTGTCGATGTCTTGCGGGGTACGCGGTTCGTGCACGCTGATGTCGGCGCGCATGGCGGTACGACCGGAGTAGCGCAGCGGTTCACGGGCCAGTTTCAGGCCCTTGATACGGAACGCGGCGGACGGTGCAGCGTCGACGATGCGGGCCAACTGCGGCGCGCTCGCAGCGGTGGCTGCGGTGACGTGGTCGAGCTGGGTCCAGTCAATCGGCTGGTTCAGCAGGGTGGCGCGCAGGGCATGCAGCCAGCGCCAGCCTTCGTGCACCAGGATGCTGGCATCCATGTACTTCGGATCGAACACCTGGAAGAAGCGCTGGGCGCGGCCTTCCTGGCTGACCAGGGTACCGTCGCCTTCGGCGAAGGTGGCGGCTGGCAGCACCAGGTCGGCGCGCTCGCTGGTGGCGGTCTTCTGGTGGTCGGCCACGATCAGGACTTTGGCAGCGTCCAGTGCAGCGTCAACCTTGGCGGCAGCGGTGCGGGTGTACAGGTCGTTTTCCAATACCACAATGGCGTCGGCGTTTCCGTCGGTCACTGCTTGCAGGGCGGCGTCCAGGGACTCGCCACCGAGCATGGCCAGGCCCAGGCTGTTGGCTTCCGGCACCACCAGGCTGATGGAGCCGTTCTTGTCGCGCAGCTTCAGGGCCTTGGCGATGTTGGCGGCGGCTTCGATCAGCGCCTTGGAACCCAGCGAGGTACCGGCAATGATCAACGGGCGCTTGGCGGCCAGCAGGGCGTCGGCGATGCGCTGGGCCAGTTCGACGGCTTCGGTGTCCAGGCCGTCGACGGCAGGCGCGCTGGCGTCGAGGGCGTGGGCCACTGCGAAACCGAGGCGTGCCAGGTCGTCCGGTGCGGCGTGCACGCATTCTTCGGCGATGTCGTCGAGCTTGGTTTCAGCCAGCGAGGCGATAAACAGCGGGTTCAGCGCGTGCTGACCGATGTTTTTCACCGCCGCGTCAAGCCACGGCTGTACGCGCATGGCGTCGGCCATTTCTTCGGCCTTGCCTTTGACCGACTGGCGCAGCGACAGGGCAATGCGCGCAGCGGTCTGGGTCAGGTCTTCACCGAGCACGAAGATGGCATCGTGGTCTTCGATGTCGCGCATGTTCGGAACCGGCAGCGGGCTGTCGTTCAGCACTTGCAAGACCAGGCGGATGCGCTCCAGCTCGCCGGCTTCGATACCGCAGTAGAAGTGCTCGGCACCGACCAGCTCGCGCAACGCGAAGTTGCTTTCGAGGCTGGCACGCGGCGAACCGATACCGACGATATTGCGCCCGCGCAGCAGGTCGGCGGCTTTATCCAGCGCGGCGTCCAGGCTCAGCTTGGCGCCATCGGCCAGCAGCGGCTGGCGTGGGCGGTCTTCGCGGTTGACGTAGCCATAGCCGAAACGGCCACGGTCGCACAGGAAGTACTGGTTGACCGAACCGTTGAAGCGGTTTTCGATACGACGCAGTTCGCCGTAGCGCTCGCCCGGGGAGATGTTGCAACCGCTGGAGCAGCCATGGCAGATGCTCGGCGCAAATTGCATGTCCCACTTACGGTTGTAGCGCTCGGAGTGAGTCTTGTCGGTAAACACACCGGTCGGGCAGACCTCGGTGAGGTTGCCGGAAAACTCGCTCTCAAGCACGCCGTCTTCAACGCGACCGAAGTACACGTTGTCGTGGGCGCCGAAGACGCCCAGGTCGGTGCCGCCGGCGTAGTCTTTATAGAAGCGCACGCAGCGGTAGCAGGCGATGCAGCGGTTCATTTCGTGGGAAATGAACGGGCCGAGGTCCTGGTTCTGGTGGGTACGCTTGGTGAAGCGATAACGGCGCTCGTTGTGGCCGGTCATCACCGTCATGTCTTGCAGGTGGCAGTGACCGCCTTCCTCACAGACCGGGCAGTCGTGGGGGTGGTTGGTCATCAGCCATTCGACAACGCTGGCGCGGAACGCCTTGGATTCTTCATCGTCGATGGAGATCCAGGTGTTGTCGGTGGCTGGGGTCATGCAGGACATGACGATACGACCACGGGTGTCGTTCTCGTCGGTGTATTGCTTGACCGCACACTGGCGACAGGCACCGACGCTACCGAGCGCGGGGTGCCAGCAGAAATACGGGATATCGAGGCCGAGTGACAGACACGCCTGTAACAGGTTGTCCGCCCCATCGACTTCGAGCGCTTTGCCGTCTACGTGGATAGTGGCCATGGTTCAAAGTTCTTCGTTGGCCCGTTGTCAGCGGGCGTGGCTAATGGAATCTTGTTATTCATGTGCATCTACACAGCCTTTACGGCGTCAGCACATGAGCAGGCGAAGGGCACGGACCCTTCGCCTGTTTAAGCGTTACGCGCCGACTACGATCGGCTTCGCCAGAGGCGGGACGGCGGCGCTGGTGGGCGCGATGCCGGCTTCGAACTCCGAGCGGAAGTATTTGATTGCGCTGCCCAATGGCTCTACGGCGCCCGGTGCGTGAGCACAGAAGGTCTTGCCTGGGCCGAGGAAGCCGACCAGGCCCAGCAGGGTTTCGATGTCACCCTCGCGGCCTTCGCCATTTTCCAGGGCCATCAGCAGCTTGACGCTCCACGGCAAACCGTCGCGGCATGGGGTGCAGAAACCGCAGGACTCACGAGCAAAAAACTGCTCCATGTTGCGCAGCAGCGAGACCATGTTCACGGTGTTGTCGACCGCCATTGCCAGGCCGGTACCCATCCGGGTGCCCACCTTGCCGATGCCGCCGGCATACATTTGTGCGTCCAGGTGCTCAGGAAGCAGGAAGCCGGTGCCGGCGCCGCCTGGCTGCCAGGCTTTCAAGGTGTAGCCGTCGCGCATACCGCCGGCGTAGTCCTCGAACAGCTCGCGTGCGGTCACGCCGAACGGCAGCTCCCACAGGCCAGGGTTCTTGACCTTGCCGGAGAAGCCCATGAGCTTGGTGCCCATGTCTTCGCTGCCCTCGCGAGCCAACGATTTGTACCAGTCCACGCCGTCGGCGATGATCGCCGGCACGTTGCACAGGGTCTCGACGTTGTTCACGCAGGTCGGCTTGCCCCACACGCCTACGGCGGCGGGGAAGGGCGGCTTGGAGCGCGGGTTGGCGCGGCGACCTTCGAGGGAGTTGATCAGTGCGGTTTCTTCACCACAGATATAACGCCCGGCGCCGGTGTGCACGAACAGTTCGAAGTCGAAGCCGGACCCGAGGATGTTCTTGCCCAGCAGGCCCGCAGCCTTGGCTTCTGCCACTGCACGGTTGAGGTGCTTGGCGGCGGTGGTGTACTCGCCACGCAGGAAGATGTAGCCACGGTAGGTCTTGAGCGCACGGGCGCTGATCAACATGCCTTCGATCAGCAGATGGGGCAGTTGCTCCATCAACATGCGGTCTTTCCAGGTGTTGGGCTCCATCTCATCCGCGTTGCACAGCAGGTAGCGGATGTTGATGGATTCGTCCTTGGGCATCAGGCCCCACTTCACACCCGTGGGGAAGCCTGCGCCGCCGCGGCCCTTGAGGCCGGCGTCTTTGACGGTCTGGACGATATCGTCCTGGGCCATGTCGGCGAAGGCTTTGCGCGCAGCGGCGTAACCGTTCTTGGCCTGGTATTCGTCGAGCCATACCGGCTCGCCGTCGTCTCGCAGGCGCCAGGTCAGCGGGTGGGTCTCGGCCGAACGCTTGATCAGGTTGGCCGGGCCGAAAGAGGTCAGGGTCATGGGTAGCCCTCGAGCAATTGGGTCACGCCAGCAGGCTGTACGTCACCGAATGTGTCGTCGTCGATCATCAACGCCGGCGCCTTGTCGCAGTTGCCCAGGCAGCACACCGGCAGCAGCGTGAAGCGGCCGTCGGCGGTGGTCTGGCCGAGGCCGATACCCAGCTTGGCCTGGATTTCGCTGACCACGGACTCATGGCCGCCGATGTAGCAGACCATGCTGTCGCACACGCGAATGATGTGACGGCCGACCGGCTGACGGAAAATCTGGCTGTAGAACGTCGCCACGCCTTCAACGTCGCTGGCGGGGATGCCGAGGATCTCGCCGATGGCGTAAAGGGCGCCGTCGGGCACCCAGCCACGTTCCTTCTGGACGATCTTCAAGGCTTCGATCGACGCCGCGCGCGGGTCTTCGTAGTGATGCAGCTCGTGCTCGATGGCCGAGCGCTCGGTTTCACTGAGGGTGAAACGGTCTGTCTGGATAAGCGTGCTGTTCATGCTTAGCGGTCCACGTCGGCCATAACGAAATCGATACTACCCAGGTACGCAATCAAGTCCGCGACCATCTCGCCTTTGATCACCGAAGGGATCTGCTGCAAGTGGGCGAAGCTTGGGGTACGAATCCGGGTGCGGTAGCTCATGGTGCCGCCATCGCTCGTCAGGTAATAACTGTTGATACCCTTGGTCGCTTCGATCATCTGGAAGGATTCGTTGGCCGGCATGACCGGGCCCCACGAAACCTGCAGGAAGTGCGTGATCAGGGTTTCGATGTGTTGCAGCGTGCGCTCTTTGGGCGGCGGCGTGGTCAGCGGGTGATCCGCCTTGTACGGGCCTGCCGGCATGTTGCGCATGCACTGCTCGATGATCTTCAGGCTCTGGCGCATTTCTTCGACGCGCACGATGCAACGGTCGTAGGCATCGCCATTGGCCGCCAGCGGTACTTCGAACTCGAAGTTCTCGTAGCCGGAGTACGGGCGGGCTTTACGCAGGTCGAAGTCGCAACCGGTGGAACGCAGGCCGGCACCAGTGACGCCCCATTCCAGGGCTTCCTTGGTGTTGTACTGCGCAACGCCGATGGTGCGGCCCTTGAGGATGCTGTTGTCCAGCGCGGCTTTCTGGTACTCGTCCAGACGCTTGGGCATCCAGTCGATGAACTCCTTGACCAGGCGCTCCCAGCCGTTCGGCAGGTCGTGGGCCACGCCGCCGATGCGGTACCAGGCCGGGTGCAGGCGGAAACCGGTGATGGCTTCGATGACCTTGTAGGCGCGCTGACGGTCGGTGAAAGTGAAGAACACCGGGGTCATGGCGCCGACGTCCTGGATATAGGTACCCAGGAACAGCAGGTGGCTGGTGATGCGGAAGAACTCGGCCATCATGATGCGGATGGTGTCGACGCGGTCCGGCACTTTAATGCCGGCCAGCTTCTCGACCGAGAGCACGTACGGCAGGTTGTTCATCACGCCGCCGAGGTAGTCGATACGGTCGGTGTACGGGATGAAGCTGTGCCAGGACTGACGCTCGGCCATCTTCTCGGCGCCACGGTGGTGGTAGCCGATGTCCGGGACACAGTCGACGATTTCTTCGCCGTCCAGTTGCAGGATGATACGGAAGGCACCGTGAGCCGAAGGGTGGTTCGGGCCCAGGTTGAGGAACATGTAATCCTCGTTGGTGCCGGAGCGTTTCATGCCCCAGTCTTCCGGACGGAAGCGCGCCGCTTCTTCTTCAAGCTGCTGCTTGGCGAGGTTGAGGCTGTACGGGTCGAATTCGGTGGCGCGGGCAGGGAAGTCCTTGCGCAGCGGGTGACCTTCCCAGGTCGGCGGCATCATGATGCGCGTCAGGTGTGGGTGGCCAGGGAAGTCGATGCCGAACATGTCCCAGACTTCACGCTCGTACCAGCTGGCATTCGGCCAGATACCGGTGACGGTCGGGATGCTCAGGTCACTCTCGCTCAGGGCAACCTTGATCATCACGTCGCTGTTACGTTCCAGCGACATCAGGTGGTAGAACACGGTGAAATCGGCGCCGCTCGGCAGCCCCTGGCGCTTGGTGCGCAGACGCTCGTCCACGCCATGCAGGTCATAGAGCATGACGTACGGCTTGGGCAGGTTGCGCAGGAAGGTCAGGACTTCGACGAGCCTGGCACGCGCCACCCACAGCACTGGCATACCGGTGCGTGTGGCCTGGGCGGTGAAGGCGTCAGGGCCAAAACGGTTATTGAGTTCGACAACCACATCCTGGTCGTCTGCCTTATAAGGCGGGATGTACAGAGCACTGCCTGTAGTCATGGTTTTTTATCGCTTTCGGTCAACGTAAAGAATGAAGCCAGGTTTTCGTTCTATAAAAAGAAGCGGTGCTGGATCAGACTTCGTCGGGGCTGCGCAGGTTGGTGACTGCGATTCGCTGTTCGCGGCGCTGTTCCTTTTGGGACGGCATCTCGGCGCGGTACACGCCTTGATCACCGACGACCCAGGACAGTGGGCGACGCTCCTTGCCAATCGATTCCTGCAACAGCATCAAGCCTTGCAGGAATGCTTCGGGGCGGGGCGGGCAGCCAGGCACGTAGACGTCCACGGGCAGGAACTTGTCCACCCCTTGAACGACCGAGTAGATGTCGTACATGCCACCGGAGTTGGCGCACGAACCCATGGAGATGACCCACTTCGGTTCGAGCATTTGCTCATAGAGACGCTGGATGATCGGCGCCATCTTGATGAAGCAGGTACCGGCGATAACCATGAAATCCGCCTGGCGCGGTGATGCCCGGATAACTTCGGCGCCAAAGCGGGCGATGTCATGGGGCGCCGTGAAGGCGGTGGTCATTTCCACGTAGCAGCACGAAAGGCCGAAGTTGTACGGCCACAGGGAGTTTTTACGCCCCCAGTTGACCGCGCCACTCAGCACGTCTTCCAGCTTGCCCATGTAGATGTTTTTGTGGACTTGGTCTTCTAACGGGTCGGAAACGGTTTCCCGTTCGCCGATGGGGTACTGCTCGTTAGGAGCATCCGGGTCGATCCTGGTGAGATTGTATTGCATTGCCAAAGCCTCATTGTTTCAGCTTCGCCTGCCGCTTGCGACGAGCTTCCGGAGCCCAGTCAAGGGCGCCCACTCGGAACAGGTAGACAAGACCTGCCAACAGAATTGCTATGAAAACGAGAGCTTCGACGAATCCGGTCCAGCCGCTTTCGCGGACGGACACAGACCATGCAAAGAGAAAGAGGGCTTCGATATCGAAGATCACGAAGAGCATCGCGACCAGATAGAATTTGGCTGAGAGCCGCAAGCGGGCGCCACCTGTAGGCAGCATGCCGGATTCGAACGGTTCGTTTTTGCTGCGGCCCCAGGCTTTTGACCCGAGGAGGCTGGAGACGCCAAGCATGAAGGCGCAAAGGCCCACTACACCGAGGAGGAAAATGGCAAAGCCCCAGTTGTGGGCCATGAGTCCTGTCGCGTCGGTCATGCTGGAAATCCTTAACAGAGAGCAAAGGTCTCTGAGCTCGAAAAAGTAACGATGCAGTGACGATATGTCGCACTGCAATCAATCGCGGTGATTTTATGGCTAAACACCGGGCAAGTAAAATTCCCAGGGCGAAATTATTCGGTGGAATAAGCACATAGTGCACCTTCTTGAGGCTGTAGCCCTTATGCCGTGGGCATTAGCGGGCTTTTCATCAATTATGTTTTGTTTAAGCTGTAACGAAGTTTTCAGGCGCCAAATGATAATGAATATTGTTTGCGTGGGGTTTAAGCGATTGTTTCTCATGTGGCGGGGGAAGTTGCCGTTACTTGCTTGAGTGTCGCTTAGTTGTCGCAACGGTTCTTTTAACCGATTGGATGTGTGCGAATACCGCTCTGGATCAATGTTTTGCGTAAAAAGCACCCGACTCGGTCTCTGTGGGAGCCGGGCTTGCCCGCGATGGCGGTGTGTCAGCAAAAGAATGTGGTGACTGGCACGCCGCCATCGCAGCGATGCGGCGACCCGACAAGCCAGCTCCCACATCTGCTCTGCATTATGTCAGTCAGATTTTTTCAGGCAAAAAAACGCCCCGAACCAGTCGGGGCGTGATTGTTGTGCGGCACTGCGGTTAGGTCTTCCCTGGGGCCGCAGTGGCCGTGTACGCGTTACTTAGTGGAACTGCTCTTCTTCGGTCGAACCGGTCAGCGCGGTCACGGACGAGGTGCCGCCCTGGATCACGGTGGTCATGTCGTCGAAGTAGCCGGTACCCACTTCCTGCTGGTGCGCCACGAAGGTGTAGCCTTTGGCGGCGTCAGCGAATTCCTGCTCCTGCAGCTTCACGTAGGCAGTCATGTCGTTGCGGGCGTAGTCATGCGCCAGGTTGAACATGCTGTGCCACATGTTGTGAATGCCGGCCAGGGTGATGAACTGGTGCTTGTAGCCCATGGCCGACAGCTCGCGCTGGAACTTGGCGATAGTCGCGTCGTCCAGGTTCTTCTTCCAGTTGAAGGAAGGCGAGCAGTTGTAGGACAGCAGTTGGTCTGGGTATTCCTTCTTGATCGCTTCGGCGAAACGACGGGCTTCGTCCAGGTCCGGCTTGGCGGTTTCGCACCAGATCAGGTCGGCGTAGGGGGCATAGGCCAGGCCGCGGGCAATCGCCTGGTCGAGACCGGCGCGTACTTTATAGAAGCCTTCCTGAGTACGTTCGCCGGTGACGAACGGCTGGTCGTACGGGTCGCAGTCCGAGGTCAGCAAGTCTGCCGCGTTGGCGTCGGTACGGGCCAGGATGATGGTCGGAGTACCGGCAACGTCAGCGGCCAGGCGGGCGGCGGTCAGCTTCTGCACAGCTTCCTGGGTCGGCACCAATACCTTGCCACCCATGTGGCCGCATTTCTTCACCGAAGCCAGCTGGTCTTCGAAGTGCACGCCGGCAGCGCCTGCCTCGATCATGCTCTTCATCAACTCGTAGGCGTTGAGTACGCCACCGAAACCGGCTTCGGCGTCAGCCACGATTGGCGCGAAGTAGTCGATGTAGCCTTCGTCACCCGGGTTCTTGCCGGCTTTCCACTGGATCTGGTCGGCACGACGGAACGAGTTGTTGATGCGCTTGACCACGGTTGGAACCGAGTCCACCGGGTACAGCGACTGGTCGGGGTACATGGATTCAGCGGAGTTGTTGTCCGCTGCCACTTGCCAGCCGGACAGGTAGATCGCCTGGATGCCGGCTTTTACCTGTTGGACTGCCTGGCCGCCAGTGAGGGCACCCATGCAGTTGACGAAATCTTTGTCGGGACGGAAGGACGGCTTGGCACCTTGGGTGACCAGCTTCCACAGCTTCTCGGCGCCGAGTTTTGCAAAGGTGTGCTCAGGTTGGACCGAGCCACGCAGGCGGACGACGTCAGCAGCGGAATAAGCGCGGGTCACGCCTTTCCAGCGTGGGTTTTCAGCCCAATCTTTTTCAAGGGCTGCAATTTGCTGTTCGCGTGTCAGTGCCATGGGGAAAAACCTCGTCGCATAGGTCTAGGTGGAAAATTCCATTTGCCAGCCACGTAGAAAGTGCGTGGTGATGGCTGCTCGCTGACCAGAAGCTTGGGTGTTCAAGTCAAGTTCGGCGGGGTAGGCGACGGGATGAACGATTGCCTCAAGGCGGAGTTGAGCAGGTAAGGGCAAACTGCAAACGGTCTTCGGGCGTCGTGGGCCTTTGTACGATTCATCAGTGCGTAGCCGGGTTACCTGGTTAGCTTCCGTCCCTCGGGACAACTTCGTTCCAGTCGCAACCTCGTCCAACGTGCCTTGTGGGCGGTACAGACACGAATCGGCTCAGGTGGGCAACTTGGAGCGGCGATCCGAAGGCCCTTGCCAGGGCCCCTGATTAGCGGGAGCGAGGCCATCATGCCCATGCTTTTTTGGATCGTCAAATGTTTTGTAGTGCTTTTTTCAAGGCACTACATCTTTGGTCTAATACGACTCGCCAGTCAGTTTTTGGTGCTTCAGTTCAGGGTGTCGACCTTGACCCGCACCGTCAGGTCATCGCGGCCCTGAGTAGAGTAGTTGCGGGTTGTAGAAGATTTGTCGGCCTGGGTTTCGCCATTGATGCCAGCCAGGGTAATCCATTCGCCCAAGCGCCCGCTGACGGTTGTGTCGGTGCTTTGCACGTTCACTACATCAGGACGTTCCTGGCTCATACGGTCACGGTTGGTACTGATAGCCAGGTGTACGGTCTCGCCGGTGACGCTGGCGGTGACGTAAAAGCCCTGGGTGACGTTGCGATACTGGGTCTGGTTCTGCAGGCGGCCATAACCATCCTGGTGTGTGGTGGTCAGCGGAACGCTCTGGCCGATCTGAATAAGCGCCGGCACGCCTTCGCTGGCCTGGATCTGCTGGATGCCGCCATCGCGGCTGACGGTGCCATAGCTGATGATGCGGGTCTGGCTGTCGCCGCTGTTCTGCTGGTTGGTTTCGTTGGTGTCGACGGTGATCAGCAGGCGCTTGGCCGGCGTGTCCAGTTGGGAGAGCAGGGTACGCAAGCCCTCGATCTTCGCAGGGTCGGCGTTAACGATAAGCTGGTTGCCGTAGGCGCTGACGGTGCCGTCCTTGCCGATGAAGTTCTGCGCCACGGGCAGCAGGTCGGCGCTGGTGCGGTTGCTCAGGTTGACGACCTCGGTGGCAGCCATGGCCGAAACACTGGCGGTCAGGAGCAGGGCGGTGAGCAAGGTGCGTAGGGACATGTCCGTTATCTCTGCGAGTCATTTGGCTTGATAGTGCCAGTTTGTCGGCCTGAAGGGTCGCAAGTTGAATCGTAGACGGCAAAATGCCCTGGCATGGCAGGGCATTTGCGGTGTTGCTGAAATCGCTATCGCAGGCGACGCGGACTCGGGTCAGCCCTCGCGCTCCATGTCCACATGCGGAATCCCGACTTCAAGAAACTCATCACTGACGATCTTGAAACCCAACCGCTCATAAAACGCCGCCGCATACACCTGCGCACTGAGAAACTGCCGGGTCTGGCCGCGCTTTTCAGCCACCCCAATCACCGCTTCCATCAGCTTGTCGCCCACCTTCAGCCCGCGCCAGTCCTTGAGCACCGACACGCGACCAATCTCGCCGCTGGGCAGCAGGCGTGCGGTACCAATCGGAAAGTCGCCTTCGAATGCGAGGAAATGCATGGCGCCAGCGTCGTCCGCATCCCACTCGAGCTCGGCTGGAACCGATTGCTCGGCGATAAATACCGCTTCACGAATGCGCCGAATCTCGTCGATATCCTTTCGCCAGTCCGCGACACTTACGTGAATCTTATTCATCCGCGAACCCCAGGCTGCCTTGCTTGACCAGTTCGCACAGCAGGTCGCGGCCGTCTTCGTCGGCCAGCCATACGCTGAGGTTTTCGCTGTGCAGTGCGTCGGCCGAGCACACCAGCTTCAGCAGTTCACGCAGCTTGCCGGGCAGGTAACGGCTCTGGCCACTGGCAAACAGCAATACATCGTCGTCGACTTCAGACCAGGCCAGGCGCGCGCTTGGGTTGCGTACCAGAATCGCGCCATCTTGCAGGCTGTTGATGAAGTCTTCTTCGCCCAGTTCTTCACCAGCGACCAGTTCCGGGTAGCGCGGCTCGGTCATGAACTGGCCGAACCAGGTCAGCAACATGCGCTCGTCGCTCATGTGCTCAGCCAGCAGACCCTTGAGGCGGTCCAGAGCGTCGACCTGAATCTGGTGTGGGTCGCTGACCGGCTGGGCGTCGGCGTCGGTGTAGCGCTCTTCGTCAGTCAGGTACTGGCTGAGGAAGTCGGTGAAGTGGGTCAGCACTTCGGCGGCGCTCGGGGCGCGGAAACCCACCGAGTAGGTCATGCAATCGTCTTCGGCAATGCCGAAGTGCGCCAGGCGCGGTGGCAGGTAGAGCATGTCGCCTGGCTCCAGCACCCATTCGGCGCTTTCTTCGAATTCGGCGAGGATGCGCAGGTCAGCGTGTTGCAGCAGCGGGCTTTCGGAGCTGCACATCTGGCCGATCTTCCAGTTGCGCTTGCCCTGGGCTTGCAGCAGGAACACATCGTAGTTATCGAAGTGCGGACCGACGCTGCCGCCGGGCGCGGCGAAGCTGATCATCACATCGTCGATACGCCAGCTTGGCAGGAAACGGAAGTGCTCCAGCAGTTCGGCGACTTCCGGCACGAACTGGTCGACCGCTTGCACCAGCAGGGTCCACTCACGCTCTGGCAGGGCGCTGAAGGCATCTTCGGCGAATGGGCCGCGACGCAGTTCCCACGGGCGCTCGCCGTGTTCGATCACCAGGCGCGATTCGACTTCTTCTTCCAGGGCCAGGCCTGCCAGTTCGTCGGCGTCGATCGGGCTTTCGAAGTCAGGGATGGCCTGACGGATCAGCAGGGGTTTCTTCTGCCAGTAGTCGCGCAGGAATTCCCGTGCCGTGATGCCGCCCAGAAGTTGAAGAGGGATATCAGGATTCATGTGTAACCTATTGAAAAAAAGCACTTTTAAGACTGGAATAAAAACGCCCGGCGCGGCCGGGCGTCTCAAGGGTCTTGCGGTAATCAGATGCGCTTGGCTTGCTCTACAGCGTTGCCGATGTAGTTGGCCGGGGTGAGCAGTTTCAGCTCGGCCTTGGCGGCAGCTGGCATGTCCAGGCCGTCGATGAAAGTCTGCAGCGCTTCAGAGGTGATCCCCTTGCCGCGTGTCAGTTCTTTGAGTTTTTCGTACGGGTTTTCGATGTTGTAGCGACGCATCACGGTCTGGATCGGCTCGGCCAGGACTTCCCAGCAGGCATCCAGGTCAGCGGCGATTTTCTGCTCGTTGAGCTCAAGCTTGCTGATACCTTTGAGGCTGGCTTCGTACGCGATCACGCTGTGGGCAAAGCCGACACCGAGGTTGCGCAGTACGGTGGAGTCGGTCAGGTCGCGCTGCCAGCGAGAGATCGGCAACTTGCTGGCCAGGTGCTGGAACAGCGCGTTGGCGATGCCGAGGTTGCCTTCGGAGTTCTCGAAGTCGATCGGGTTGACCTTGTGCGGCATGGTCGACGAGCCGATTTCACCGGCAATGGTGCGCTGCTTGAAGTAGCCCAGGGAGATGTAGCCCCAGATATCGCGATCGAAGTCGATCAGGATGGTGTTGAAGCGCGCAATCGCGTCGAACAGCTCGGCAATGTAGTCGTGGGGTTCGATCTGCGTGGTGTAAGGGTTGAAGCCCAGACCCAGCTCGTCTTCGATGAAGGCGCGGGCGTTGGCTTCCCAGTCGATCTCGGGGTAGGCCGACAGGTGGGCGTTGTAGTTGCCCACGGCGCCGTTGATCTTGCCCAGCAATGGCACGGCGGCCACTTGAGCGATCTGGCGCTCCAGGCGGTACACCACGTTGGCCAGTTCTTTGCCCAGGGTGGTCGGCGAAGCCGGCTGGCCGTGGGTGCGCGAGAGCATCGGCACATCAGCGAAACGGATCGCCAGTTCACGGATCGCGTTGGCGGTCTGGCGCATCAGCGGCAGCATCACGTCATCACGGCCTTCACGCAGCATCAGGGCGTGGGACAGGTTGTTGATGTCCTCGCTGGTGCAGGCAAAGTGGATGAATTCGCTGACCTGGGCCAGTTCCGGCAGCTTGGCCGCTTGCTCTTTGAGCAGGTACTCGATGGCTTTGACGTCGTGGTTGGTGGTGCGCTCGATCTCTTTCACACGCTCGGCGTGCTCCAGGGAGAAGTTTTCCGCCAGGGTGTTCAATACAGCGTTGGCCTCGGCGGAAAACGCCGGCACTTCGCCGATGGCAGGGTGAGCGGCCAGGCGCTGGAGCCAGCGCACTTCAACCAGTACACGCGCACGGATCAAACCGTATTCGCTGAAAATAGGGCGCAGGGCCTGGGTTTTGCCGGCGTAGCGGCCGTCAACAGGGGAAACCGCAGTGAGCGAAGAGAGCTGCATGGGGTGTTCTCGGACAGTCGGGCAACGAAATGGGGCGCGTATCATACATGAAAAAATCCGCCGGTCCGTTGCCAACTGACCGGCGTATTACGCGTAACGGCTTGAAAATGGCCTGCTGATGCGACTTATTCGTTGCGCATCAACGGGTAAAGCTCTTTGAGCAATTTGCGTCGGCTGATCACCAGTTGCCAGCGATGTCCGCCCAACTGCCGCCACAACCGCGCCGAACGAATGCCGGCCAGGAGCAGCGCGCGGATCTTCGAGGCGTTATTGGGTTGCTGCAGGTTGCGCATGTCGCCGTGGACCTGGATCCGTTGGCGCAAGGTGCTCAAGGTGTCCTGGTAAAGCGCCCCACAGGCCGCGATTACGTTTTCGTGGGCCGGGCCGAAGTGCTCAACCTGAGACTGGATTTGCGGCAGGCGCTTGCCGATGGTTTCCAGCAGGTCGTCGCGCTTGGCTAGCTGCCGTTCCAGGCCGAGCATCGACAGGGCGTAGCGCAACGGCTCGCGCTGCAGGGTGCTTGGGTCGCGTTCGAGGGCGCCGATCAGGGCGCGATAACCTTCGCGCAGGCTCAGGTCGTCGCCGCCGTACACGTCCAGGGTATCCTTCGGATCAACCACTAGCAGGCTGCCGAGCATGCACGTCAGGCCGGCCTCGGTGACCTGGCCGGTCTTGGCGATCTTGTCCACCAGTACGGCGGCCAGGAATACCCCGCCAAGCGCCGTCAATTGCTCCTGGGTCGGGCTCATGCCGGATGGCTCCAGGCTTGCGCAACTTCAATCACGCCGCCGCCCAGGCAGATTTCGCCGTCGTAGAACACCACGGATTGGCCTGGGGTGACCGCGCGTTGCGGGTCATCGAAGGTCGCGCGGTAACCTGTGGCGGTTTTTTCCAGGGTGCACGGCTGGTCGCTCTGGCGATAGCGCACCTTGGCGGTCAGGCGGCGTGGCGTGCTCAGGTCGATCGGGTTGACCCAGTAGATCTCGGAAGCGAGCAGGGCGCCGGAGAACAGCAATGGATGTTCGTTGCCCTGGCCGACCACCAGCACGTTGTTTTCCAGATCCTTGACCAGCACGTACCAAGGCTCTTCACCGGCGTCTTTCAGGCCGCCGATGCCCAGGCCCTGGCGCTGGCCAATGGTGTGGTACATCAGGCCATGGTGACGGCCGATCACTTCGCCGTCAGTGGTCTTGATCTCGCCCGGCTGTGCCGGCAGGTACTGCTTGAGGAAATCGCTGAAGCGGCGCTCGCCGATAAAGCAGATCCCGGTGGAGTCTTTCTTCTTGGCGGTGGCCAGGCCGTGTTGCTCGGCGATCCTGCGCACTTCGGGCTTTTCCAGCTCGCCGACCGGGAACAGGGTCTTGGCGATCTGTTCGCCGCCGACGGCGTGCAGGAAGTAGCTCTGGTCCTTGTTCGGGTCCAGGCCCTTGAGCAATTCGGTGCGGCCATCGATATCGCGACGGCGCACGTAGTGGCCCGTGGCAATCAGGTCGGCGCCAAGCATCATGGCGTAGTCGAGGAACGCCTTGAACTTGATCTCGCGGTTGCACAGGATATCCGGGTTCGGCGTGCGGCCGGCCTTGTATTCGGCCAGGAAGTGCTCGAACACGTTGTCCCAGTACTCGGCGGCGAAGTTGGCGGTGTGCAGCTTGATGCCGATCTTGTCGCACACGGCCTGGGCGTCCGCCAGGTCGTCCATGGCGGTGCAGTATTCGGTTCCATCGTCTTCTTCCCAGTTCTTCATGAACAGGCCTTCCACCTCATAACCCTGCTCCATGAGCAGAACGGCGGAAACGGAAGAATCCACGCCGCCGGACATGCCGACGATGACGCGCTTCTTTTGTGTGTCAGAAGGGGCTGGATCACGCATAGGGTTTCAACGGGTGTCTTGAAAAAGGACGCGATTCTATCAGGCCCGAGCCGCTAAGGCTAAAGAGAAGGGCGGATCAATTCGAGACTGTGCCGGTGGCCGGCCAGATAATCATCGATACAGCGAATGATCAGCTCGCTGCGCCAGTCGTCGCGCACGGTCATCAGCTCGTCACGGGTCAGCCAGCGGGCGCGCAGGATGCCTTCGTCGAGTTGATAGTCCGGGTGATGTTTCAGCGCCTTGGCGATAAAGCATACGCGCTGATAGGTCACGCCATTGCTCGGCGCGGTGTACAGGTAAATGCCGACGATGCCGGTGGCTTCGACATCCCAGCCGGTTTCTTCGAGGGTTTCGCGCACGGCCGCTTCGGTCAGGGTTTCGTTCGGGTCCAGATGGCCGGCGGGCTGGTTGAGCACGGCGCGGCCGCCCTTGAGTTCTTCAACCATCAGGAAGCGGCCGTTGTCTTCGACGATGGTGGCGACGGTGATATGGGGAAGCCAGGTCATTGCAAGCCTCGGTATCGGGAAGGTGACTCGGTCAATGTGGGAGCTGGCTTGCCTGCGATGGCGGTGGGTAAGCTGCACCTGTATGAACTGACAGGCTGTAATCGCAGGCAAGCCAGCTCCCACACTTGATTGGGTTTCTTCAATGAAGTCCCTGCAAACAGAAACCCCGGCACTGGGCCGGGGCTTCTTTGCATCCTTACAACCTTACTTCAACTTGGCAATCGCCGCATTGAGGGTGTTGCTTGGGCGCATGGCCTTGCTGGTCAACTCGGGGTTCGGTGCGTAGTAGCCGCCGATGTCCACGGGCTTGCCCTGTACCGCGTTGAGCTCGGCAACGATGGTTGCTTCGTTCTCGGCCAGGGTTTTTGCCAGTTCGCCGAACTGCGCTTGCAGTGCAGCGTCTTCGGTTTGGGCGGCCAGGGCCTGGGCCCAGTACAGCGCCAGGTAGAAGTGGCTGCCGCGGTTGTCGATGTTGCCGACTTTACGCGATGGCGACTTGTTGTTGTCCAGGAACTGGCCGGTAGCCTGGTCCAGGGTCTTGGACAGTACCAAGGCTTTGGGGTTGTTGTAGGTCACACCCAGGTGCTCAAGGGAAGCGGCCAGGGCCAGGAACTCGCCCAGGGAGTCCCAACGCAGGAAGTTTTCTTCCAGCAGCTGCTGAACGTGCTTGGGCGCCGAACCGCCAGCGCCGGTTTCGAACAGGCCGCCGCCGTTCATCAGCGGCACGATCGACAGCATCTTGGCGCTGGTGCCCAGTTCCATGATCGGGAACAGGTCGGTCAGGTAGTCGCGCAGCACGTTACCGGTCACCGAAATGGTGTCCAGGCCTTTGCGGGTGCGCTCCAGGGTGAACTTCATCGCATCGACCGGGGCCATGATGCGGATGTCCAGGCCTTCGGTGTTGTGGTCTTTCAGGTACGCCTGAACTTTCTCGACCACTACGCCATCGTGAGCGCGCTTGGGGTCCAGCCAGAAAATGGCCGGGGTGTTGCTGGCGCGGGCACGGTTGACGGCGAGCTTGACCCAGTCCTGGATCGGCGCGTCTTTGGTCTGGCACATGCGGAAGATATCGCCGGCCTCGACTTTCTGTTCCATCAGCAGGTTGCCCTGGCTGTCGGTGACGCGAACAACGCCGTCAGCCTTGATCTGGAAGGTCTTGTCGTGGGAACCGTACTCTTCGGCTTTCTTGGCCATCAGGCCAACGTTTGGCACGCTGCCCATGGTGGTCGGGTCGAAGGCGCCATTGGCCTTGCAGTCTTCGATGACTGCCTGGTAAATAGTGGCGTAGCAGCGATCCGGGATCACAGCCTTGGTGTCGTGCAGCTGGCCGTCGGTGCCCCACATCTTGCCGGAGTCACGGATCATGGCTGGCATCGAGGCGTCGACGATCACGTCGCTCGGCACGTGCAGGTTGGTGATGCCTTTGTCGGAGTTGACCATCGCCAGGGCAGGACGAGCGGCGTAGACGGCCTGGATGTCGGCTTCGATCTGCGCTTGCTGGTCGGCCGGCAGGGCCTTGATGCGGGCATACAGGTCGCCGATGCCGTTGTTCAGGTTGAAGCCGATCTGCTCAAGCACGGTAGCGTGCTTGGCCAGGGCATCTTTATAGAACTCGGCAACGATCTGGCCGAACATGATCGGGTCGGAGACCTTCATCATGGTGGCTTTAAGGTGGACCGACAGCAGCACGCCTTGCTTCTTGGCGTCTTCGATTTCAGCGGCGATGAAGCTGCGCAGCGCTTTCTTGCTCAACACGGCGGTGTCGATGATCTCGCCGGCCTGGACGCTGGTCTTTTCTTTCAGGACGGTGGTGGTGCCGTCCTGAGCAACCAGCGCAATTTTGACAGCATCGGCGGCTTCGATCTGTACGGCTTTTTCGCTGCCGTAGAAGTCACCATTGCTCATGTGGGCAATGTGCGACTTGGAGTCGGCAGCCCAGGCGCCCATCTTGTGCGGGTGCTTGCGTGCGTAGTTCTTGACCGACAGCGGCGCGCGGCGGTCGGAGTTGCCTTCGCGCAGTACCGGGTTCACGGCGCTGCCCTTGACCTTGTCGTAACGTGCACGGGTTTCTTTTTCCGCGTCGGTGGTTACGGTTTCCGGGTAGTCCGGCAGGGCGTAGCCCTGGGCCTGCAGTTCCTTGATCGCGGCTTGCAGCTGCGGGGTCGAGGCACTGATGTTAGGCAGCTTGATGATGTTGGCTTCAGGGGTTACGGCCAGGTCGCCCAGTTCGGCGAGGTGGTCCGGGATAGCCTTGGTGCCCAGTTGCTCGGGGAAGCTTGCGAGGATGCGCCCTGCGAGGGAGATGTCGCGGGTTTCAACGGCAATATCAGCGGAAGCGGTGAAGGCCTCTACGATAGGCAACAGTGAATAGGTGGCGAGGGCTGGAGCTTCGTCGGTGAAGGTGTAGATGATCTTCGAGCGGGTGGGCATATTCGGATTAACTCTCTTCTTTGCTGAAAGCGTGCGCAGAAACTCGAGATGCGCCGGGTGGAGCGCGTTCGTTCAAAGTCATCCATGAGCGAAATGTCGAGGTTTCTTCGCGGTGATGTTGGGTTGCATCAGTCGAGCGTCAAGCGTTTGGACTATTGTAATAGTCCTGCTTTCTGGCTGAAGGCTACTGTCTAGAGCGGTCAACCGTCGTGACTCTTTGGTCAGCGGCGGCATTATACATAGGTCGCTATGCTTACGCAGAGCCTTCATACAAAAGGTGTGTCGTCCATTGGTCTAAAGGTCGCAGGTGCTGCGTTACGCCTAAAGTCGCACGTTGTGCTCAAGATTGGCACTTTTCCCTTTGCTTTCAGGCTTGTAGGCGACAATTTATGCTGTTTTCGATGCAAATGAGCATGGCGCGAGGTTTCGGTCGCCATTTATCTGGAGTAGGCTCGAATGCAGCCAGATGTTCAATCCATAGATGGAGTTCAGCATGGGATACAAGAAGATTCAGGTTCCGGCAGTCGGCGACAAAATCACCGTCAATGCAGACCATTCTCTCAATGTTCCTGACCAACCGATCATCCCCTATATCGAAGGTGACGGTATTGGCGTCGACATCAGCCCGGTGATGATCAAGGTAGTCGACGCAGCTGTTGAAAAGGCTTACGGCGGCAAGCGCAAAATCTCGTGGATGGAGGTGTATGCCGGCGAAAAGGCGACCCAGGTCTACGACCAGGACACCTGGTTGCCCCAGGAAACCCTGGACGCGGTCAAGGATTACGTGGTGTCCATCAAGGGCCCGCTGACCACGCCGGTCGGCGGTGGTATTCGCTCGCTGAACGTGGCCCTGCGTCAGCAACTCGACCTGTATGTGTGCCTGCGCCCGGTGCGCTGGTTTGAAGGCGTGCCCAGCCCGGTCAAGAAGCCAGGCGATGTGGACATGACCATCTTCCGTGAGAACTCCGAGGATATTTACGCGGGTATCGAGTGGAAAGCCGGTTCGCCTGAGGCGATCAAGGTGATCAAGTTCCTCAAGGAGGAAATGGGCGTTACCAAGATCCGTTTCGACCAGGATTGCGGGATTGGCGTCAAGCCGGTGTCGAAAGAGGGTACCAAGCGCCTGGCGCGCAAGGCCCTGCAGTATGTAGTCGATAACGACCGCGACTCGCTGACCATTGTGCACAAAGGCAACATCATGAAGTTCACCGAAGGTGCCTTCAAGGAATGGGCCTACGAAGTGGCGGCTGAAGAATTCGGCGCGACGCTGCTCGACGGCGGCCCGTGGATGCAGTTCAAGAACCCCAAGACCGGCAAGAATGTAGTGGTCAAGGATGCGATTGCCGATGCCATGCTCCAGCAGATCCTGCTGCGTCCGGCTGAATATGACGTGATCGCCACGCTCAACCTCAATGGCGACTACTTGTCCGATGCCTTGGCGGCGGAGGTTGGTGGTATTGGTATCGCGCCGGGAGCCAACCTGTCGGACACCGTGGCGATGTTCGAAGCCACTCACGGTACTGCGCCCAAGTATGCGGGCAAGGACCAGGTCAACCCGGGCTCATTGATTCTGTCGGCGGAAATGATGCTGCGTCATATGGGCTGGGTCGAGGCGGCTGACTTGATCATCAAGGGCACCAACGGTGCGATTTCGGCCAAGACCGTGACCTATGACTTTGAGCGCCTGATGGATGGCGCTACGTTGGTGTCGTCGTCGGGCTTTGGTGATGCGCTGATCAAACATATGTAAACAGGCAGAAAAAAACCGGCCATTCTGATGGCTCAGAATGGCCGGTTTGGCTTTCAAGACCTTGCTCAGTGGCTGATCAGGCCAGTTGCTTTTTTGGTTTTCGGGCAGGCGCTTCCGTTTTTGCGGGGGGTGTAGGGGTGACGTGCGAATGGATATTCACGGCATGCATGCCCTTGGGGCCCTGAATTAACTCGAAACAGACAGGCTGACCCGCTTTCAGTGTCTTGTAGCCTTCCATCATTATTGCTGAATAATGCGCAAAAAGGTCTTCAGTCTTGCCGTCTTCATTAATGAAGCCGTACCCCTTGGCATTGTTGAACCACTTGACCTTACCACTAGCCATTCCCATATCCCTCTGCACCAGACTCCATCACTGGAGTATCATCCAGTTTATCCGTCCTAACCCGAATAAATAAGGTTGACTGCGCGGACCTTTTTTACCCACTGTGGGCTCTATTGGTTGTAACACCGATTTGCCGATAGTCAAGGCGACCAGTCGGTCAGAGTTGAAATTCTGACAGCTCGCCCCCACCACTGTAATTGAACCACTGACGAACCTTTCTTTCCATGCATGCAAATAGCCAGATTCGACTAACATTCAATCAGGATCGCCCGGATCAGGAACATGACGACGACGGTTCTGCAGGCATTGCTGTTCAGGAGGCCAAGCCTGCTTTACAGGCACCGCCGATGTACAAGGTGGTTTTGTTCAATGATGACTACACACCGATGGATTTCGTCGTCGAAGTGCTCGAGGTGTTTTTTAACCTGAACCGCGAGTTGGCGACCAAGGTAATGCTGGCCGTTCACACAGAAGGACGGGCAGTATGTGGAGTGTTTACCCGCGACATCGCCGAGACAAAGGCCATGCAGGTCAACCAGTACGCCAGGGAAAGCCAGCATCCGCTACTCTGTGAAATCGAGAAGGACGGTTAACGCCGACCACTTGGGTATGAGGTGAAGCTATGTTAAACCGCGAGCTCGAAGTCACCCTCAATCTTGCCTTCAAGGAGGCTCGTTCGAAGCGTCATGAGTTCATGACCGTCGAGCACCTTTTGCTGGCACTTTTGGATAATGAAGCTGCCGCCACCGTTCTGCGTGCGTGCGGCGCCAACCTCGACAAACTCAAGCATGATCTGCAGGAGTTTATCGACTCCACCACGCCACTGATCCCCGTGCATGACGAGGACCGCGAGACCCAGCCAACCCTGGGCTTCCAGCGGGTATTGCAGCGTGCTGTCTTCCACGTACAGAGCTCCGGTAAGCGTGAGGTCACAGGCGCAAACGTGCTGGTGGCAATTTTCAGCGAACAGGAAAGCCAGGCCGTGTTTCTGCTCAAGCAGCAGAGCGTTGCCCGTATTGATGTCGTCAATTACATCGCCCATGGTATCTCCAAGGTGCCTGGGCACGGCGATCATTCCGAGGGTGAGCAGGATATGCAGGACGACGAGGGCGGTGAGTCTTCTTCTTCAAGCAACCCGCTGGATGCCTATGCCAGCAATCTCAATGAGATGGCGCGACAGGGGCGGATCGATCCGCTGGTCGGGCGTGAAAGCGAGGTCGAGCGTGTAGCGCAGATCCTCGCGCGGCGTCGCAAGAACAACCCGTTGCTGGTGGGTGAGGCGGGCGTGGGTAAAACCGCGATTGCCGAAGGCCTGGCCAAGCGCATTGTCGACAACCAGGTGCCGGACCTGCTGGCCAACAGCGTCGTCTACTCCCTTGACCTGGGCGCATTGCTCGCCGGGACCAAGTACCGTGGCGATTTCGAGAAGCGCTTCAAGGCGCTGCTCGGCGAGCTGAAAAAACGCCCGCAGGCGATCCTGTTCATCGACGAGATCCACACCATCATTGGTGCCGGTGCGGCCTCCGGTGGGGTGATGGACGCCTCCAACCTGCTCAAGCCATTGCTGTCTTCGGGTGATATCCGCTGCATCGGCTCCACCACCTTCCAGGAGTTTCGCGGCATTTTCGAAAAAGACCGTGCCCTGGCGCGTCGCTTCCAGAAAGTCGACGTGTCCGAGCCTTCGGTTGAAGACACCATTGGCATCCTGCGTGGGCTCAAGGGGCGTTTTGAAGCGCACCACGGCATCGAGTACACCGATGAGGCCCTGCGTGCGGCGGCCGAGCTGGCGTCGCGCTACATCAATGACCGGCACATGCCGGACAAGGCCATCGACGTGATCGACGAGGCGGGCGCTTACCAGCGGCTACAGCCGGTCGAGAAGCGTGTGAAACGTATCGATGTGCCTCAGGTCGAGGACATCGTGGCGAAAATCGCGCGGATTCCGCCAAAACACGTCACCAGTTCCGACAAGGAGCTGCTGCGTAACCTGGAGCGCGACCTCAAGCTCACTGTGTTCGGTCAGGATGCGGCGATCGACTCGCTGTCCACTGCGATCAAGTTGTCCCGTGCGGGCCTCAAGTCGCCGGACAAGCCGGTCGGTTCGTTCCTGTTCGCAGGGCCTACCGGTGTCGGCAAGACCGAGGCGGCGCGGCAGTTGGCCAAGGCCATGGGTATCGAGCTGGTCCGTTTCGACATGTCCGAGTACATGGAGCGTCACACCGTGTCGCGCCTGATCGGTGCGCCGCCCGGCTATGTCGGTTTCGACCAGGGCGGCTTGTTGACCGAGGCGATCACCAAGCAGCCGCATTGCGTACTGCTGCTCGATGAGATCGAGAAGGCTCACCCGGAAGTCTTCAACCTGCTGTTGCAGGTCATGGACCACGGGACGCTGACCGATAACAACGGGCGCAAGGCGGACTTCCGTAATGTGATCGTGATCATGACCACCAACGCCGGTGCTGAAACTGCTGCGCGAGCGTCTATCGGCTTCACGCATCAGGATCACTCTTCCGATGCAATGGAAGTGATCAAGAAGAGCTTCACGCCGGAGTTCCGCAACCGTCTGGACACCATTATCCAATTTGGTCGCCTCAGCCATGAGGTTATCAAGAGCGTGGTGGACAAGTTCCTCACCGAGCTTCAGGCGCAGTTGGAAGACAAGCGCGTGCAGCTGGATGTGACGGAAGCGGCTCGCAGTTGGATCGCAGAGGGCGGCTACGATGCGGCAATGGGCGCACGCCCAATGGCGCGTCTGATCCAGGACAAGATCAAGCGGCCGCTGGCCGAAGAGATCCTGTTCGGCGAACTCTCCGATCATGGTGGCGTGGTGCATATCGACCTGAAGGACGGCGAGCTGACCTTCGATTTCGAGACCACGGCAGAAATGGCCTGATCGTTCTGCAACAACACAAAAGGCGCCGAAAGGCGCCTTTTTGCTGACTTGAAATGCAATTCTCAGAACAATGGAGATCCAATGTGGGAGGGGGCTTGCCCCCGATAGCGGTGGTTCAGCAACAAATTAGTTGCCTGACACACTGCTATCGGGGGCAAGCCCCCTCCCACAATTTATGTGTATGCCACCCACACAAAAACGCCCGGCATAACCGGGCGTTTTGTATTGACTTGCTTAGCGAGCGCGGTAAGTGATGCGCCCTTTGCTCAAGTCATAGGGCGTCAGCTCGACGCGCACTTTGTCACCGGTAAGAATACGAATGTAGTTCTTGCGCATCTTGCCGGAGATATGCGCGGTTACGACGTGCCCATTTTCCAACTCCACACGAAACATGGTGTTGGGCAGGGTGTCGACGACAGTGCCTTCCATTTCGAAGCTGTCTTCTTTCGACATGCAGTAAAGCCCTCGGTATCCAGTGAATGGCCCGGTGCAACTGCGCCAGGCAAAAGCGGCGTGCATTGTGCCCGAAAAAGAGGGTTCAAGCCAAGGGGTTCTAGTTAAGTGTGACCCATCTTTGATTAATCAGCAGCTCAATGGGCCGATATTGGGTCTTGTAGTTCATCTTTTTGCAGTTCTTGATCCAGTATCCGAGGTACACCGCTTCCAGTTCCAGGCGCAGTGCTTCACCTATTTGCCAGAGGATCGCAAAGCGCCCGAGGCTGCGGCGTTCCTCTTCGGGTTCATAGAAGGTGTACACCGCCGACAGGCCGTTGGGCAGCAGGTCGGTCACCGCCACGGCCAGCAGCCGTCCATCGAGGCGGAACTCGTAGAAACGCGAGAACGGCAGGTCACGTACCAGGAAGGTGGAAAACTGATCACGGCTGGGCGGGAACATGTCGCCATCGGCATGGCGTTGCTCGATGTAGCGCTGGTAAAGATCGAAATACTCTTCGCTGTACTGCGGCTTGACCGCGTTTACCGTCAGGTCGGCATTGCGTTTAAGGATGCGTTTCTGATTGCGATCGGGCAAAAATTGCGCGGCAGGGATGCGCGCCGGCACACACGCGTTGCAATTCTGGCAGTGAGGTCGATACAGATGATCGCCGCTGCGCCGAAACCCCATCTCCGAGAGGTCGGCGTACACGTGCACGTCCATCGGCTGGCTGGGATCGAGGAACAGCGTGGTGGCCTGCTCGTCGGGCAGATAGCTGCAAGAGTGGGCTTGAGTGGCATAGAACTTCAAGCGCGCCAGCTCGGTCATGATCAACCCTCGGGATAAGCTTTGGAATAAGTGTAAGCCAGGTAGGCGAAAGTCGCCTACGAAACCCACGGTCCAGAGCTGGGTTGGTCCAAATGCTTGCGCAGCAAGTCAGCGAAGTCGCTGCGCGGTATGGCGCGGGCGCCCAGGCTGTGCAGGTGGTCATTGGGCATCTGGCAGTCGATCAGCACGAAGCCCCACGCCTGCAATTGACGGGTCAATGTGGCGAAACCGAATTTCGAGGCGTTGTCGGCGCGGCTGAACATGGATTCGCCAAAAAACAGCTGGCCCATCGCCAGGCCATACAGGCCACCTACCAGTTCGCCCTGGTCCCACACTTCCACGGAGTGGGCGTAGCCGCGCTTGTGCAGCGCCAGGTAGGCGTTCTGGATGCCCTCGGTGATCCAGGTGCCGTCCGCGTAGGCGCGCGGTGCAGCGCAGGCCTGGATGACGGCGGCGAAATCCTGGTCGAACGTCACGGTATAACGCTGTTGGCGCAGCAGTTTGCCGAGGCTGCGGGACACATGCAGTTCGTCGGGGAAGATCACCGTGCGTGGGTCGGGTGACCACCAGAGGATGGGTTGGCCTTCTGAAAACCACGGAAAGCAGCCATGGCGATAGGCCTGGATCAGGCGTTCGGCCGACAGGTCGCCACCAGCGGCGAGCAGGCCATTGGGTTCGCGCATGGCCTTGGCCAGGGGCGGGAAAGTCAGGTTGTCGCGTTGTAACCAGGTCAGCATGGCATCCAGGCTTACGGAAGGGGAGGGGAGTGGCAGACAAGGCATCTGCCGCATAAGCGTTGATTATTGTCGACCCGGCGCCAAGGGGCCAGCCCGATTAAGCCGTGAGGCCGGATTAGCATGAGCGGGTGTTTCTGCAACTCTGCGCATAAGGCGCGGTCGTAATCGGGGCTGGCACATGCCAGCCATTTGCCAAGTTTGCCTGGATTGCCAGATACAGCTCATAAGCCTTTGTCAGCAAAGGCAATGCATGCTCAAATTGAACAGGCTTTGACACTTCGATTGCCAAGGCTGCCAGGTGGAGGGCAAGTGTGTGGCATCGCGCACGCAAACCCGTACAATGCGCCCATTGTGGCGTTATCGCCATTTCACCTATCCGTGACCTGGTGTTAAAAGTAGATTCAGCAACATACGTTCATTTTTCAGCTGCTCGGGATAGGGCAGTCATGTGTAGTCATTCAACAGATGGACGCGCTAAAGGCGCAGGAAAAGACCCGTTTTGAAGAAATCCGCCGCAGCACCTAAAGCAGCAGTCGTACCGGCCTGGCGCCAGCACCTGCATTACCGACTCAAGGAAGGCGCACTGATTGCCATCGGTGCGCTGTGCCTGTTCCTGATGATGGCCTTGCTCACCTATGGCAAGGACGATCCGGGCTGGAGCCATAACAGCAAGATCGACGATGTGCAGAATTTCGGTGGGCCGGTCGGGTCCTACAGCGCCGATATCCTGTTCATGATCCTGGGTTATTTCGCGTACATTTTCCCGCTGCTGCTGGCGATCAAGACCTGGCAGATCTTCCGCCAGCGTCACGAGCCGTGGCAGTGGAGCGGCTGGCTGTTCTCCTGGCGCCTGATCGGCCTGGTGTTCCTGGTGCTGTCCGGCGCGGCGCTGGCGCATATTCACTTCCATGCACCCACCGGTCTGCCGGCGGGTGCGGGCGGGGCGCTGGGCGAAAGCCTCGGTGACCTGGCGCGCCGCACGCTGAATATCCAGGGCAGCACCTTGATGTTCATCGCGCTGTTCCTGTTCGGCCTCACGGTGTTCACCGACCTGTCATGGTTCAAGGTGATGGACGTGACCGGCAAGATCACCCTCGACCTGTTCGAATTGTTCCAGGGCGCTGCCAACCGCTGGTGGGCCGCCCGTGTCGAGCGCAAGCAAATGGTTGCCCAACTGCGTGAGGTGGACACCCGCGTCAATGAGGTGGTGGCCCCGAGCACGCCGGATCGGCGCGAGCAGGCCAAGGTCAAGGAACGCTTGATCGAGCGCGAGCAGGCCCTGAGCAAGCACATGTCGGATCGCGAGAAGCAGGTACCGCCAGTGATCGCTCCGGCACCGCCCAAGGCGCCAGAACCCAGCCATCGCGTACAGAAAGAGAAACAGGCCCCGCTGTTTATCGACAGCGCCGTCGAAGGCACCTTGCCGCCGATCTCGATTCTTGACCCGGCAGAAAAGAAACAGCTCAATTATTCCCCCGAATCCCTGGCGGCCGTCGGCCATCTGCTGGAAATCAAGCTCAAGGAGTTCGGCGTCGAAGTGTCGGTGGATTCGATCCATCCCGGCCCTGTGATTACCCGTTACGAAATCCAGCCGGCCGCCGGTGTAAAAGTCAGCCGCATTTCCAACCTGGCCAAAGACTTGGCCCGTTCCCTGGCCGTGACCAGCGTGCGCGTGGTGGAAGTGATCCCGGGCAAGACCACCGTGGGTATCGAGATTCCCAACGAAGACCGCCAGATCGTGCGTTTCTCCGAAGTGCTGTCGACCCCCGAATACGACAATTTCAAATCGCCGGTCACCCTGGCCCTCGGCCATGACATTGGCGGCAAGCCGGTGATCACCGACCTGGCGAAAATGCCTCACCTGCTGGTAGCCGGTACCACCGGTTCCGGTAAGTCGGTGGGTGTGAACGCAATGATCCTGTCGATCCTGTTCAAGTCCGGGCCGGATGACGCCAAGCTGATCATGATCGACCCGAAGATGTTGGAGCTGTCGATCTACGAGGGCATTCCGCACCTGCTCTGCCCGGTGGTTACCGACATGAAGGACGCCGCCAACGCCCTGCGTTGGAGCGTTGCCGAGATGGAGCGCCGCTACAAGCTGATGGCCAAGATGGGCGTACGTAACCTGTCGGGCTTCAACGCCAAGGTCAAGGAAGCCCAGGACGCCGGCGAACCGCTGACCGACCCGCTGTACAAGCGCGAAAACATTCACGATGAGGCACCGCTGCTGACCAAGCTGCCGACCATCGTGGTGGTGGTCGACGAATTCGCTGACATGATGATGATCGTCGGCAAGAAGGTCGAAGAACTGATCGCGCGTATTGCCCAGAAGGCACGTGCCGCCGGGATTCACTTGATCCTCGCGACTCAGCGCCCGTCGGTGGATGTGATCACCGGCCTGATCAAGGCCAACATCCCCACACGCATGGCGTTCCAGGTATCGAGCAAGATCGACTCACGGACCATCATCGACCAGGGTGGCGCCGAGCAACTGCTGGGCCACGGTGACATGCTCTACATGCCGCCGGGCACCAGCCTGCCGATTCGCGTTCACGGTGCCTTTGTGTCCGATGACGAAGTACACCGCGTGGTCGAAGCCTGGAAACTGCGCGGCGCCCCGGAATACAACGACGACATCCTCGCAGGCGTCGAAGAGGCCGGCAGCGGTTTTGACGGTGGCAGCGGCGGTGGCGACGATGATGCCGAAACCGACGCGCTTTACGATGAGGCCGTGGCCTTCGTGCTGGAAAGCCGTCGCGCCTCTATCTCCGCAGTGCAACGCAAATTGAAAATCGGCTACAACCGCGCTGCCCGCATGATCGAAGCCATGGAACACGCCGGCGTCGTCACTGCAATGAACACCAACGGCTCGCGTGAAATCATCGCCCCCGGGCAGATGCGCGACTGACCCCGGCGCCGCGTGGTAACACGCGGCACCGCCCTGACTACTCAATGAGGACTCCCATGCGCTTTATCCGCATGCTGTTGTTGCCGGCACTGGCCCTGACCGCTGTTTCGGCTCACGCTGATGAACAGGCCGTAAAGCGCCTGACCGGACTGTTGAATGACTCCAAAACCCTGACCTCGCGCTTCTCCCAGTTGACCCTGGATGCCGGTGGTACTCAATTACAGGAAACTGCCGGTGAAATGGCCGTGCAGCGTCCAGGGCTTTTTTACTGGCATACCGAGGGTAACGCTGAGCAGACCATCGTTTCTGATGGCCAGAAGGTCACCTTATGGGACCCGGATCTGGAGCAGGCCACGATCAAGAAGCTCGACCCGCGCTTGAATCAGACGCCGGCGTTGCTGTTGTCGGGCGATGTGTCGAAAATCAGCGATAGCTTTGACATCACTTCCAAGCAAACCGGTGACGTAATGGATTTCACCCTCAAGCCGAAAGCCAAAGACACCCTTTTCGATAGTCTTCGCCTTTCGTTCCGTGGCGGTTTGATCAATGACATGCAACTGGTCGACAGCGTGGGTCAGCGCACCAATATTCTGTTCACCGGCGTCAAGGCCAACGGCGTTGTGGATGCATCCAAGTTCAAGTTCGACATCCCCAAGGGTGCCGACGTGATCCAGGAATAACCTGCCGAGAGGTTTCAAGCGCTGCCCATGGATCTGTTTCGAAGTGACCCGATTGCCCAGCCCCTGGCCGCACGCTTGCGTTCGACCAACCTGGATGAGTACGTCGGTCAGGAACACCTGCTCGCTCGCGGCAAGCCCTTGCGCGAAGCCCTGGAGCAGGGTGCGTTGCATTCGATGATTTTCTGGGGGCCGCCGGGCGTGGGCAAGACCACCCTGGCGCGGCTGCTGGCGAAAGTCTCGGATGCGCACTTTGAAACGGTCTCGGCGGTACTCGCCGGGGTCAAGGAAATCCGCCAGGCGGTGGAAGTCGCCAAGCAGCAGGCCGGGCAGTACGGCAAGCGCACCATCCTGTTTGTCGACGAAGTGCATCGCTTCAACAAGTCGCAGCAGGATGCGTTCCTGCCGTATGTTGAAGACGGCACCTTGATCTTCATCGGCGCCACCACTGAAAACCCTTCGTTTGAACTCAACAACGCTTTGTTGTCGCGAGCGCGTGTCTACGTGCTTAAAAGCCTGGACGAGGCGGCGATGCAAAAGCTGCTGCAGCGGGCCTTGAATGAAGACAAGGGCCTGGGCAAGCGCCATCTGAGCGTCAGTGAAGAAGGCTTCAGGATCCTGCTCACCGCCGCAGATGGCGATGGCAGGCGTTTTCTCAACCTGCTGGAAAACGCCTCGGACCTGGCTGAAGACGGCGGCGAAATTGGCGTCGACCTGCTGCAAAGCCTGCTGGGTGATACGCGCCGGCGCTTCGACAAGGGCGGTGAAGCTTTCTACGACCAGATTTCCGCGCTGCACAAGTCAGTGCGCGGCTCCAACCCTGACGGTGCGCTGTACTGGTTCGCACGCATGATCGACGGCGGTTGCGATCCGTTGTACCTGGCCCGTCGCGTGGTGCGCATGGCCAGCGAAGACATCGGCAATGCCGACCCGCGCGCCCTGAGCCTGTGCCTGGCGGCCTGGGAGGTGCAGGAGCGCCTCGGCAGCCCGGAAGGCGAGTTGGCGGTGGCCCAGGCCATCACCTATCTGGCCTGCGCACCGAAAAGCAACGCAGTGTACATGGGCTTCAAGTCGGCGCTGCGAGCGGCGGCTGAACATGGATCGCTGGAAGTGCCGATGCACTTGCGCAACGCGCCGACCAAACTGATGAAGCAGCTGGGTTACGGTGACGAATATCGCTACGCTCATGACGAACCGGATGCCTATGCAGCCGGCGAAGACTACTTCCCCGATGCGCTGGAACCGTTGCCGCTCTACCAGCCAGTGCCCCGTGGGCTGGAGCTGAAGATCGGCGAAAAGCTCAACCATCTGGCCCAACTCGACCGTCTCAGCCCCCGTCAGCGGAGAAAGTAGTGCTCAAGACGATTCTTGCCGTGTCCGCAGCTGGCATCGCTGGTACATTATTGCGTTTCGCCACCAGCACCTGGGTCAGCGCCCAGTGGCCGAAGCATTTTTATGCGGCGACCCTGGCAGTCAACCTGGTGGGCTGTTTGATTATCGGGCTGTTGTACGGCTGGTTCCTGTTGCGCCCGGAAGTGCCGATTGAAATTCGCGCCGGCTTGATTGTCGGTTTTGTAGGCGGTCTGACGACCTTTTCATCCTTTTCACTGGATACGCTGCGCCTGCTGGAAAGCGGGCAGGCCCTGGTCGCCTTCGGGTACCTGGGCATCAGCGTGTTCGGCGGGCTGCTCGCCACCTGGGCCGGCCTGTCCTTGACCAAACTTTGATAACGAGAGACCGACATGCTCGATTCCAAACTGTTACGTAGCAACCTTCAGGACGTAGCGGACCGCCTGGCATCCCGTGGCTTTGCCTTGGATGTTGCGCGCATCGAAGCGCTGGAAGAACAGCGCAAGACCGTCCAGACCCGCACCGAAGCACTGCAGGCTGAGCGTAATGCGCGTTCCAAATCCATTGGCCAGGCCAAACAGCGCGGCGAAGACATCGCACCGTTGATGGCGGATGTCGAGCGTATGGGCACTGAGCTGTCCAACGGCAAAACCGAGCTGGAAGGCATCCAGACCGAGCTGGACTCGATCCTGCTGGGCATTCCGAACCTGCCCCACGAATCCGTGCCGGTAGGCGAAGACGAAGACGGCAACGTTGAAGTACGCCGCTGGGGTACGCCCAAAGCCTTCGATTTCGAGATCAAGGACCATGTGGCCCTGGGCGAATTGACCGGTGGCCTGGATTTCGAGACCGCGGCAAAAATGTCCGGTGCCCGTTTCGCTTTGCTGCGCGGCCCGATCGCCCGTATGCACCGTGCGCTGGCGCAGTTCATGATCAACCTGCACACCGGTGAGCATGGCTACGAAGAAGCCTACACCCCGTACCTGGTCCAGGCGCCGGCGCTGATGGGTACCAGCCAGTTGCCGAAATTCGAGGAAGACCTGTTCAAGATCACTCGCGACGGCGAAGCCGATCTGTACCTGATCCCGACCGCCGAGGTGTCGCTGACCAATATCGTCGCCGGCGAAATCCTCGATGCCAAGCAACTGCCGTTGAAGCTGGTTGCCCACAGCCCGTGCTTTCGCAGTGAAGCCGGCGCATCGGGTCGCGATACGCGCGGCATGATCCGCCAACACCAGTTCGACAAGGTCGAGATGGTGCAGGTGGTCGAGCCGTCGACCTCCATGGAAGCCCTGGAAGGCCTGACCGCCAACGCCGAACGCGTGCTGCAACTGCTGGAGCTGCCGTACCGCGTACTGGCGCTGTGCACTGGCGACATGGGCTTCAGCGCCGTGAAGACCTACGATTTGGAAGTGTGGGTACCGAGCCAGGACAAATACCGCGAAATATCGTCGTGCTCCAACTGCGGTGATTTCCAGGCCCGTCGTATGCAGGCGCGTTTCCGTAACCCGGAAACCGGCAAGCCGGAGTTGGTGCACACCCTTAACGGCTCGGGCCTGGCCGTAGGCCGTACCCTGGTGGCCGTGCTGGAAAACTACCAGCAGGCTGACGGTTCGATCCGTGTACCTGAGGTGCTCAAGCCGTACATGGGCGGCGTTGAGGTCATCGCCTAAATGGAATTTCTGCCGCTGTTTCATAACCTGCGCGGCAGTCGAGTGTTGGTCGTCGGTGGCGGGGAGATTGCCTTGCGCAAATCCCGGCTGCTGGCCGACGCCGGTGCGTTGCTGCGGGTGGTTGCTCCCCAGATCGAAGACCAGTTGCGTGAACTGGTACTGGGCAGTGGCGGGGAACTGATTTTGCGCGGTTATCAGGAGGCTGACCTGGAGGGTTGCACCCTGATCATCGCGGCAACGGACGACGAGCCGCTGAACGCGCAAGTGTCCAGTGAGGCCAAGCGCCGTTGCGTGCCGGTCAATGTTGTGGATGCGCCGGCCTTGTGCAGCGTGATCTTCCCGGCGATTGTCGACCGTTCGCCGTTGGTGATTGCGGTGTCCAGCGGCGGCGACGCGCCAGTGCTGGCGCGCTTGATCCGCGCCAAGCTGGAAACCTGGATTCCGTCCACCTACGGCCAATTAGCCGGTTTGGCCGCGCGTTTTCGCGCCCAGGTCAAAGGTTTGTACCCGGATGTGCAGCAGCGCCGGGCGTTCTGGGAAGAGGTGTTCCAGGGGCCGATTGCCGACCGTCAACTGGCCGGGCAGGGCGATGAAGCTGAGCGCCTGTTGATCGAAAAGGTCAATGGCGCGCCACCTTATGCACCCGGCGAGGTGTACCTGGTGGGTGCAGGCCCGGGTGACCCGGACTTGCTCACCTTTCGTGCCTTGCGCCTGATGCAGCAGGCCGACGTGGTGCTGTACGACCGTCTGGTTGCGCCGGCGATCCTGGAACTGTGCCGTCGTGATGCCGAGCGGGTTTACGTCGGCAAGCGGCGTGCCGACCACGCTGTGCCCCAGGATCAGATCAACCAGCAACTGGTCGACCTGGCCAAGCAAGGCAAGCGCGTGCTGCGCCTCAAGGGCGGCGATCCGTTCATTTTTGGGCGCGGTGGCGAAGAAATCGAGGAATTGGCGGCCCATGGCATCCCGTTCCAGGTGGTGCCAGGGATCACGGCGGCCAGTGGTTGTGCCGCGTATGCCGGGATTCCGCTGACGCACCGTGACTATGCGCAATCGGTGCGCTTCATCACCGGGCACCTGAAGAACAATACGTCGGATCTGCCCTGGCAGGACCTGGTCGGGCCGTCGCAGACCCTGGTGTTCTACATGGGCCTGATTGGCTTGCCGATCATTTGTGAGCAGTTGATCAAGCACGGGCGCTCGGCGGACACACCGGCGGCTTTGATCCAGCAGGGCACCACTTCCAACCAGCGCGTGTTTACCGGCACCCTGGCGGACTTGCCGCGCATGGTGGCGGAGCATGAAGTACATGCACCGACGCTGGTGATCGTGGGTGAGGTGGTGGTGTTGCGCGAGAAGCTCAAATGGTTTGAAGGGGCTCAGTCTCAGGTCTGAGCCTTAAAAGCATCGGGAGCAAGCCCCCTCCCACATTTTGGTTTGTGAACACAGTCAAAATGTGGGAGGGGGCTTGCTCCCGATGAGGCCATCAAATACAACCGATAATCCAGATCAGCTAAAGACACCTTTACCTGAAAGTCGCGCCTGATCATGGCTGTTGTCAAACTCTTGCAACGGCCCCTTCGGCACAATACCGGTCGGGTTGATCGTGCGATGGCTGGCATAGTAATGCCCCTTGATATGGGCAAAGTCCACCGTCTCGGCCACGCCCGGCCACTGATACATCTCCCTTAGCCAATTCGACAAATTCGCATAATCGGCAATCCGCCGCAGGTTGCACTTGAAGTGGCTGTAATACACCGCGTCAAAGCGAATCAACGTGGTGAACAGCCGCACATCCGCCTCGGTCAGGTACTCTCCGGCCAGATAACGATGCTGGCCCAGGTGTTGTTCCAAATGATCCAGCTCGGCAAACACATCATCAAACGCACGTTCATACGCCTGTTGTGACGTGGCAAAACCTGCGCGGTATACGCCGTTGTTCACGGCCGGGTAGATACGTTCGTTCAGGGCGTCGATGGTCGGCCGCAGCGTGTCGGGATAAAAATCCAGGGTATTGCCGGTCAGCCCGTTGAACGCGCTGTTGAACATGCGGATGATTTCCGCCGATTCATTGCTGACGATGCGCTTGAGTTTTTTGTCCCACAGCACCGGCACGGTGACGCGCCCGGTGTAGTCGGCCGTATCGGCGGTGTAGCGCTGGTGCATGAAGGCCAGATCGTCCAGTTTGTCACCGCTGGAGCCGTGGGCCTTGTCGAAGGTCCAGCCGTTTTCCAGCATCAACCAGCTGACCACTGACACGTCGATCAGGCTTTCCAGACCTTTGAGCTTGCGCAGGATCAGGGTGCGGTGCGCCCAGGGGCAGGCCAGGGACACGTAGAGGTGATAGCGGCCGGCCTCAGCCTTGAAGCCACCTTCGCCACTCGGGCCGGGCGCGCCATCGGCGGTCACCCAGTTGCGACGTTGTGCCTGTTCCCGTTGGAAAGCGCCATCTGCGCTGCTTTCATACCACTGGTCTTTCCACTGTCCTTCAATCAGCAAACCCATGACTGGCTCCTTGGCTGTTAAACGTTGGAGTCCAGTCTAAAGGGATGAGTTCGAACTAAAAGCGCAAAGACCGGGGGTGAATGATCGACTAAATCGATTTATCCCGTGCATCCCAGTATTGCTGGGCCAATTCGAAGGCCTGTTGCCGCGGGTGGCCGAGACCGCGCAACGCCAGGGCCATGGTGGCGATCAGCGCCAGTTGCGGGTAGCTGTCCTCGACTTCGCCGCGCCACAACGCGTTCAACTGTTCAGGCTCAAGCGTCGCCGGTTTGACGTGACGCTGGGCGGAGAGGGCGGGCCACTCTTCGTCCCAACTCTGGCCGCCGGTGGTGCCATACAGGTGACTGAGGGTGTCGGGGTTGATTTCGATCTCGCCGCCGTCGCCCTTGACCACGATCACATTGTCCCCGAGCAGGCCGCTGGCATCGCGGTGCACGCCCTGGTAGCCCGGGTGGAAAATGCTTTGCAGGCCGCAGCGCGCATTCAGCGGGTTAAGCAGCCGCGCCAGGGAATGAATGGGCGAGCGCAGGCCGAGGGTGTTGCGCAGGTCGATCATGCGTTGCAATTGCGGCGCCCAGTCGCCCAGCGGGATAAAGGCCAGGTTGCCCTGCTCGAAGGCGCTTCCCACCTGCTGCCAATTGCGGCACAGCGGGATCCGCAACGTCTCCAGCAGTTGCTCGGTGTACAGGCGGCCCGCCGTGTGGGCACCGCCGCCGTGCATCAGAATGCGCACACCGTTTTGCGCCAGGCATTTGGCCGCCAGCAGAAACCACGGCAGATGGCGCTTTTTGCCGGCGTAGGTCGGCCAGTCGATATCCACGTTCAACGCCGGTGCATCCAGGCGTTCACGTACCGCTTCGGTGAAACCGGCCAGTTCTTCCGGGCTCTCTTCCTTGTGACGCAGCAGCATCAAAAAGGCGCCGAGCTGGGTGTCCTCGACCTTTTCGTCGAGCAACATGCCCATGGCTTGCCGCGCTTCTTCGCGGGTGAGGTTGCGCGCGCCGCGCTTGCCTTTGCCGAGGATGCGCACGAACTGGGCAAAAGGGTGCTCTTCGGGCGTGTTGAGGGTCAATGGGGTGAAGTCGGTCATAAGCAATTCGTCGGCCTGGGCAGGCCCGCCAGCTTGGCGGCGAGTTTGGCGGGAGTGCCGTTGAACAGTTTGTTTAGACGCAGGCTGTTGCCCTTTTCCGGACCCAGTTTCAAGGCGGTGTACTTGATCAGCGGGCGTGTGGCGGGGGACAGCTGGAATTCGGTATAGAACTGGCGCAGCAGCTTGAGGATTTCCCAGTGATCCGCGGTCAGCTCCAGGGCTTCGGCAGCGGCCAGGGCGTGCGCCACCTCATCGGACCAGTCATTGAGGTCGACGAGGTAACCGTCCTTGTCCAGTTCGAGGCTGCGTGTGCCGACGGTCAGGGTGTTCATAGCCAGGTGTTGACCTTGTCGTAGTCGATCGACAGTTGCACGAAACCTGGATAATCCACGCTGTCAGCCCAGTCGGGAAGCGGCAGGTTGCGCGCCTGCATGTCTTCGGCCAGTACAAAGACCTTCACGCCTTTGCTTTGCAGGGCGGGTGTGTGCAGCGCGTAGGCACCGTCGCCACACAGCAGGATTGCGTCCTGAGCGCCGCAGATGCGCAGGCAGCTGTCGAGGCGGCTATCGGTAAAGGGAGAGTGAGACACCACATGTAGAGTCGACATCAGAGGGTAATCACCTGGTCGTAACGATCAATCAGCTCGCAAATGGCTTGGCTGTGCAGCGTCTGCGCATTGGCGGGCGGCAGCAACCCGCGTGCGGACAGGCTGTGGCCGCAGGCGAACACGTCATCAATGCCGAACAGGCCCAATGCCTGCAAGTTGGCGCTCAGGTCTTTTTGTTGCACGGCCTTGGCGGCCTGATGCGGCGCCAGCTGGAACACACCGTCATCCAGAAACAGCAGACCAATGGGCAGATCAAACGCGCCACCCGCCAGCACGATATCCAGTGCTTCCCGCGCACTTGGCCCGGACCACGGCGGCTGTCGGCTGATCACCAATAAGGATTTGGACATCTCACGGCCCTCCAAAACAGATCAGGCGGTCGGCATCCTGGATTGCGTCATGCAACTGCCCAAGGCCCGATAACGCCCATGGCGCCTGCAGATTGACCGCGCTGCGTTGATAGCGTGCGGCCTCCTCGGCGTTCAGTACACCACGGCGCAAGGCGGCGGCGATGCACACCACGCCGTCGAGCTGGTGCTGGCTGACAAACTCGCGCCATTGGCGCGCAATGTCTGGCTCGTCCTGGGGCGCTACGATGTTATTGGACGCGCTGTACACGCCATCCTGATAAAAAAACAGCCGCACAATCTCATGCCCGCCCGCCAGCGCTGCCTGTGCGAACAGCAGGGCGCGGCGCGAGGAGGGCGCGTGGGCGGCGCTATACAGTGCAATCGCGAACTTCATGGGAGACTCTGCCAACAAACGTCGGCCAATGATAAAGCCGCCGCCGCGAAAAAGCCCGCCGTGATCAAAACGGTCACTGTCACTGATCGTTCTGACGATTGCCGGTAGCCGTCAGGCTGCCTAGTCTGTGGGTGATCGCAACCCGAATGGAGTCTCTATGTCTGGTCCCTTGGCGTCCCTTAAAGTGCTGGATTTTTCCACCTTGCTGCCCGGCCCGTTTGCCTCGTTGATGCTGGCGGATATGGGCGCCGAGGTGCTGCGTATCGAATCGCCCACGCGCATGGACTTGTTGCGGGTGCTGCCGCCCCATGATCAGGGTACGTCGGCCAGTCACGCGTATCTGAACCGCAACAAGCGCAGCCTGGCCCTGGATCTCAAGCAGGCCGAGGCGGTGGAGATCGTGCGTGAGCTGGTCAAGGGCCATGACATCCTGCTCGAACAGTTTCGCCCTGGGGTCATGGAGCGCCTGGGGCTGGGTTATGAGGCGCTGAAGGCGATCAATCCCGGGTTGATTTATGTGTCGATTACCGGCTACGGCCAGACCGGCCCTTACAAGGACCGCGCCGGGCACGATATCAATTACCTGGCGTTGGCCGGTGTGGCCAGTCACACCGGGCGGCGGGACAGCGGGCCGTTGCCGCTGGGCGTGCAACTGGCGGACGTGGCAGGTGGTTCGCTGCATGCGGTGGTGGGCTTGCTGGCGGCGGTGATTGCCAGGCAGCAGAGCGGAGTGGGGCAATACCTGGATGTGAGCATGACCGATTGTTCGTTCAGCCTGAACGCCATGGCCGGGGCTGGCTATCTGGCCTGCGGGCTGGAGCCGGAGTGGGAGAATCATGTACTCAATGGTGGCAGTTTTTACGATTACTATCGCACTCGCGATGGGCGCTGGATGTCGGTGGGGAGTTTGGAGCCGGCCTTTATGCAGCAATTGTGTGAGGCGCTCGGAAGGCCGGAGCTGGCGGCCCACAGCGTGAAGCCTGAACAGCAGGGGGCCTTGAAGCAGGCATTGCAGGTGGAATTCGAGAAGCGCAGTTTTGAGGAACTGTGCGAGTTGTTCGCCGGGGTGGATGCGTGTGTTGAGCCGGTGTTGAGCTTGGCGGAGGCTGTTGAGCATCCGCAGTTGAAGGCTCGGGCATTGGTCAGCCATGTGCCCCGGGGGGATGGCTCGACACAAGCGCAATTGGCCTGCCCGCTGAAGTTCTCAGAAGGGTTGCCGGCGCCCAGGCATATTGGGGTGGCAGTGGGGGCGCATAGTGACGAGGTGTTGGTGGAGCTGGGGTTCGGTGCTCAGCGGATAGATGAATTGCGTCAGGCCAAGGTTGTAGGTTGACTGAGCGGACGCTTTCGCAGGCAAGCCAGCTCCCACATTTTGATTGCGTTCACAGATCCTGATGTGGGAGCTGGCTTGCCTGCGAAGAGGCCCTCATTCCACTCGAGTTTCCCCAGTGAACACCAGAGTCTGCCGACACCGCCGACACAAATACCGCCGCCCCTGGTTCACCAGGCCATGGCGCTGCGGCGAGAACGGGAAGTCACTGTCCGCGCACGGGCAGCGGTAGATATAACGGGTCACCTGGCGGCGCTTGACCTCATAGGTATGGCAGCGGTCCGGCGGCAGTTCGTAGACCCCGCGCATGATCAACTGCCATTCCTCGCCGTGGGGCTGGATACGCTCGCCAAACAACTGGTGGGCAATCAGGTGCGCCACTTCGTGGGCCACGGTTTGCTTGAGAAAATGCTGGCTGTTTTCACGGTACAACTGCGGGTTGAAGCGCAGCAGGTTCTCGTGCAAATGCGCGACACCGGCTTTCTGGCCCCGCAGCTTGAGGCTGACCTGGGGGCGTTTGAAGCTTCGTTTGAAAAAGGATTCGGCTTGCAGGAAACAATCTTCGACGCGGGTATTGAGTTGCTCGGGCATGCTGTACAAATCTCCAGAGACGCCCAGTATGCCGCAAAGCAGGGTGTTTCCGAATCTGTCAGGCGCCGAATGGTCATGCATAACGCACAAAGCCACCTTGCGGTGGCCTTGCCTGCGGGTTGAGTTGCCTAGTTGGTGTAGATGGGCCCTACGCCCAGGCCCCAGACGATCACGGTAAACGCCATGATCGCCACCAGTACCACCAGGCCCACGGCCAACACCGAACTGGAAAACAGGAAGCCTTCGTCCGGGTCGATACTCATGAAGGTCGGCAGCCCCACGTAGAGCAGGTACACCGTGTAGCAAATGGCCGCCGTGCCGACCACCATGCCCAGCCACATATGCGGGTAGAGTGCCGCCAGCCCGCCGACAAACAGTGGCGTTGCGGTATAGGTGGCGAAGGCCACGCAGCGTGCCATGCTGGGGCTGGCGTCGTAGGTGCGGGCCATCCAGTGAATGAACGCGCCCATCACCGCAACGCCGCCAAGCATGGCCGCGTAAGACATGAGCGTCATCCACAGCGCGCTTTCCTGGGTCAACATCACCGGCGCCCGGTTGCCGATGACCCAGCCGACCTGGGTGGTGCCGATAAAGGCGGACACGGCGGGGATCGCCGCGAGAATCAGGGTGTGAGTGAGGTACATGTGGCCGATGCTTTCTTCTTTATCGCCACGGATTTCTCGCCATTCCTGGTCGGGATGGGTAAAAAGCCCCACGACGTGATGGATCATGCCAGTCACTCCTGTCGTTATTACCATCGCCCCCCATCGGAGCGCCCAGCGGCCAGATGGCCTGAAAGGTCTGGATATGTGTGCGACCTCAAGTCGCAGTATAGGAAGTGATGACCGGAATAACTGTAGGGCCTTTAGAGCAAATTGCGCTGTAAACAGGGCGCTTAATCGCGGTGGGGTCTGTCAAATGTGGGAGCAAGCCCCTTCCCACATTGGAACTCGGCCGCTCATATCGGTAAAATGCTGCGCTTTTCGTCACACACCTTCAGCGGATCCAAGCGCCATGGGCACTCTTACGGTCAACCAGAACAAACTGCAAAAACGCCTGCGTCGCCTGGCCGGTGAAGCGGTCGCCGATTTCAACATGATCGAGGACGGTGACAAGGTCATGGTCTGCCTCTCTGGTGGCAAAGACAGCTACACCATGCTCGACGTACTGCTGCACCTGCAAAAGGTCGCGCCGATCCAGTTCGAGATCGTCGCCGTCAACATGGACCAGAAACAGCCAGGCTTTCCCGAGCACGTGCTGCCGGCCTACCTGAAAGAACTGGGCATCGAGTACCACATCGTCGAGAAAGACACCTACTCGGTGGTCAAGGAGCTGATCCCGGAAGGCAAGACCACCTGCTCGCTGTGCTCGCGCCTGCGCCGTGGCACGCTCTACACCTTTGCCGACGAGATCGGCGCGACCAAGATGGCCCTGGGGCATCACCGCGATGACATCGTCGAGACCTTCTTCCTGAATATGTTCTTCAATGGCTCGCTCAAGGCCATGCCGCCCAAGCTGCGCGCCGATGACGGGCGCAATGTGGTAATCCGCCCGCTGGCGTATTGCAACGAGAAGGACATCCAAGCGTACTCCGACTTCAAGCAATTCCCGATCATCCCCTGCAACCTGTGCGGCTCCCAGGAAAACCTGCAGCGCCAGGTGGTCAAGGACATGCTGCTGGACTGGGAGCGCAAGACCCCCGGGCGTACCGAGAGCATCTTCCGCAGCCTGCAAAATGTGATCCCGTCTCAACTAGCTGATCGCAACCTGTTCGATTTCACCAGCTTGAAAATCGATGAGACGGCTGCTTCGCGTTTCGTCAATGTAGTGAACCTCTAAGCCTCGTCGAGGCTCTAGTAAACGGCGCTTGCGGGCGCCGTTTTCAATTCAACTGCCAGGAGAGGGCATGCGCGATTACAAGTGGCTGCACGAATATTGTCTGAACCGCTTCGGTTCGGCGGCCGAGCTGGAAGCCCATCTGCCTGTGCCCAAGACCCCGGCGCAATTGCGCAAGATCACCGATGACCGTTACCTGTCGACCCTGGCGCTGCGGGTCTTCCGTGCGGGCTTGAAGCACAGTGTGGTCGACGCGAAATGGCCGGCGTTTGAACAGGTGTTTTTCGGCTTCTATCCGGAAAAAGTCGTGCTGATGGGCGCCGAGCACTTGGAACGCCTGATGCAGGACACCCGCATCATCCGCCACCTGGGCAAGCTCAAGAGTGTGCCGCGCAATGCGCAGATGATCCTGGACATCGAGCAGGAAAAGGGCAGCTTCGGTGCGTTTGTCGCCGATTGGCCGGTAACCGATATCGTCGGGCTATGGAAATACCTGAGCAAGCATGGCCACCAACTGGGCGGGCTGTCGGCACCGCGTTTCCTGCGCATGGTGGGCAAGGATACGTTTGTGCCGAGCTATGACGTGGTGGCGGCGTTGAATGCGCAGAAGATCGTCGACAAGGCGCCGACCAGCCTGCGGGATTTGGCCACAGTACAGGGCGCCTTCAACCAGTGGCATGCCGAGAGTGGGCGGCCGATGTGCCAGTTGTCGATGATGTTGGCGTACACCGTCAACCATTGAGACCCAGGTGATGCCTTCGCGAGCAAGCCCACATTTTGACCGCGCCGCCTATCAAAATGTGGGAGCTGGCTTGCCTGCGATAGCGGACTTCAGGCCGATACAGGTTCTGCAGCCAACTGCCGATTCAACTGATGCCGCCAACGCACATACAACAGCGCCGTGCAAAACACCGCCAGGCTCGCCAGCATCTCCAACACCCCGAACCACTGGCGGTTCGGGTCGTACGCCGCCAGCGCGCCCTTGATGAAATACAGATTCACCACAAAGCACATCCACGAATGCCCGCGCGCACTGCCGATCATCATCCCTGGCGCCAGTACCAGCAGCGGCACCAGTTCGATCAGCAGGATCACCCATGGGCGCGCCCCGTGAAGGTCGGCAATCAACAGGTAATACACGCACAACAGGCCCACCAGGGCAAAAAACGCCAGCAGGCTCAGTGCGCGTGCAATGTTTACCCGCGGTTCCAGCCACGCCTGGGGCGGCAGGACTTTAGGCTTCCTGGCCACGGCCGTGCTCCAGCAGCGTGGCGGTCTTGGCCAGGCGCAGGCCCAGGGCCCGGCACAGGGTGATTTCATGTTGATCGAGCAGCCGCTTGCCGTCAGGCCCGGAATGGTGGCTGGCGCCGTATGGCGTGCCGCCGCCCTGGGTATCAAGCAGTGCCTGTTCGCTGTAAGGCAGACCGGTGATCAACATGCCGTGGTGCAGCAGCGGCAGTAACATCGACATCAGCGTGGTTTCCTGGCCGCCATGCAGGCTGGCGGTAGAGGTGAACACGCCGGCGGGCTTGCCGACCAGGGCACCGGTGAGCCACAGGTTGCTGGTGCCGTCGAGGAAGTACTTGAGCGGTGCAGCCATGTTGCCAAAGCGTGTCGGGCTGCCCAGGGCCAGGCCTGAACAGTGCTTCAGATCATCCAGGCTGGCATACAGCGCGCCTTCCTCGGGAATGCTCGGCGCAACCGCTTCGCACTCGGTGGAAATCGCCGGCACCGTGCGCAGACGTGCTTCCATGCCGCCTTGTTCGATCCCCCGGGCAATCTGCCGGGCCATTTCGCTTACCGAGCCGTTGCGGCTGTAATACAGCACCAGCACATAGGGCGTGGTCACGGCAGAATCTCCAATACGTTCTCGGGCGGGCGGCCAATGATGGCTTTGTCGGCAGTTGCCAGGATCGGGCGTTCCATCAGCTTGGGGTGCCCGGCGATAGCGGCGATCAATTGCGCTTCGCTCAAGTTGGCATCGGCCAGGTTGAGGGTTTTGTATTCCTCTTCGCCGGTGCGCAGCAGTTGGCGCGCGCTGATCCCGAGTTTTTTGAGCAGGGCCTGGATTTGCGCGGCGTCCAGCGGGGTTTCCAGGTAGCGCACCACGGTCGGGTTGAGGCCGCGAACTTCAAGCAGTTCGAGCGCACCGCGGGATTTCGAGCAGCGCGGGTTGTGATAAAGCGTCAGATCGGTCATGTGCGGGTCGCATCTTGCGTAAGGTGGCGGGTATTCTACCTGCGCTGGCGCCTGTCCTTAAACCGTAAGAGGCGATAGGTCGCAGCCAACGTTCATTTTTGCGAAGGAATACCCCATGACAAGGCGACTGATCGGTGCATTGGCGATCATCACAACCCTGCTGCTCAGCGGCTGCGGTAACGATTACGGCGTTGACCAATATGGCCAGAAAGTGGCGGCCGAACGCCTGGACAAACAGTGGCTGGTGGTTAACTACTGGGCCGAATGGTGTGGCCCGTGCCGCACGGAAATCCCCGAGCTCAATGCCTTGGCCGAGCAACTGAAAGGGCAAGGTGTGGAGGTATTCGGGGTTAACTTCGACAACGTGCAGGGTGAGGAACTGAAGGCCGCCAGCGACAAGCTGGGGATCAAGTTCACGGTCCTGGCCCAGAACCCGGACGGGATCTTCGAGATTCCACGCAGTGAGGCATTGCCGGTGACCTACATCATCGACGACAAGGGCAAGGTGCGTGAGCAGTTGATGGGTGAGCAGACCGCAGAAGGGGTGCTGGCCAAGCTCAAGGCCCTGCGCGGTTAAAGCAACACCTCAGAGAAAGTGTGGGAGGGAGCAAGCCCCCTCCCACATTGAGATCCCATCAATCCAAAGATTGGGGATATCAGCCCTCTTCAAGCCATAAACGAATCGGCTTGCCCTCGGCTGGCCAGAACCGCGTCTGTTCGATCGGCGAGATGTCCCAGCGCTGCACGCCTTGCAGGGCCTGGAAGAAGCGGTGCTCCTGCTCCATCAACGCCTCGGCGCACATTTTGCGGGTGCTGCCGATAGGTCCGAAGCTGAGCTTGTCACCCTCGACGGTATACGGTGCAAACCAGTGATTGCAGCCGCCGTTGCCGTAGGCGCGGCCATCAGCGCCAAGGGTGACGGTCAGGTGCGCGTAGTCCATCAGCGGGCGCTCACCGATCCACTCCACCACGTAGCTGTGGTCGCGTTCGAGCTTCGGGCCGTCGGTAGCACAACCCGTCAGAGCCGCGCCGATTGCGGCGAGCAGCAGCGGGCCCTTCATTGTGCGGCCTGCTGGCATTTCGGGCAGCGGTGCTTGTCGCCTTCACTGGCCCAGCCGAGTTCTTTGATGCGCGCATTGGCGGCCGGTTGCAGCGGCTCTTTGGTCAGCTTGGTTTCCACCGAAAATTCAAACTCCAGCACGGCGTCGCAGCTGTCGCAGTTGACCTTCCAGGTGTGAATTTCCAGTTCGCCGAACTTCGGCCCCTGGGCCATGGCGACCCATTGGCCCGCCGGGCGTATGGAGTAGCGCGCGTCACCTTCGACGGTCAGGCGCATCGACAGGGTTTTACTGCCGCGCAGGGTGACGATCAGCACGTCACCGTGCTTGATCGAACCACCGTTGCCGGTGACCTGGTAACGGCCCGGCACAAGGGCGCGGCATTCGATCAGGGTGTGTTGCGGGCTCAGCAAGCTGAAGCGGAAATCGTGTTCGGCCATGGATCCTCCAAATAGGCGCGGCATCCTATCACGGGTGCCGGCCCATCATGAGCCTGGTATGTGACCGCTGATCAACCCTCGACCAGGTTCTGTGGCCGACCATCGACCCACGCCACAATGTTGGCCAGCGTCGTACCGGCGATCGCCGCCAGCGCCTCGCGGGTGAGAAATGCCTGGTGCGCAGTGATGATCACATTGGGGAAGGTCAGCAGACGCGCGAGTACGTCGTCTTGCAGGGGCAGGTCCGAGCGGTCCTCGAAAAACAGCTGGGCTTCTTCTTCATAAACGTCCAGCCCCAGGTAGCCCAATTGGCCCTCCTTGAGGGCTTCGATCAGCGCGGGCGTATCGACCAAGCCACCGCGGCCGGTGTTGATCAGCATTGCACCGGGCTGCATGTGCGCCAGGGAACGGGCGTTGATCAGGTGTTTGCTGTCGGCAGTCAACGGGCAGTGCAGGCTGATGATCTGCGCCTCGGCCAGCAAGTCGGGCAGGCTGACGTAGCGAGCGCCCAGGGCCTGGACGTGTGGGTTGGGGAAGGGGTCATAGGCCAGTAATTGGCAGCCGAAGCCGGCCATGATCTTGGCGAAGGTCGCGCCGATCTGCCCGGTGCCGACCACGCCGACGGTTTTGCCGACCAGATCGAAACCGGTGAGCCCATGCAGGCTGAAGTCGCCATCACGGGTGCGGTTGTAGGCGCGGTGCAGGCGGCGGTTGAGAGCCAGGATCAGCGCCACGGCGTGTTCGGCCACGGCGTGGGGCGAATAGGCGGGCACGCGCACGATGCTCAGGCCCAGGCGTTTGGCGGCGACCAAGTCCACATGGTTGTAGCCGGCCGAACGCAGGGCAATCAGGCGTGTACCGCCCTTGGCCAGTTGCTCCAGCACCGGGGCGCTGAGGTCGTCGTTGATAAAGGCGCAGACCACCTCATGGTGTTCGGCCAGGGCTACGGTGTCGAGGTTGAGGCGGGCGGGTTGGAATTGCAGCTCCAGGGCCGAGGGGAGCGGTTCACCGAGAAAACTGTCACGGTCGTAGGTCTGGCTGCTGAACAAAATGACGCGCATCAAGAAGGCTCCCTGCAATTTACACGATGGAAATGCTGACTAAATGTGGGAGGGGGCTTGCCCCCACATTTTGATTGGTGTTGTCCATAAAATTGCGTCAGGCGCTGACTCTGGCTTCACTGGCCAGCCGCGCAATCGCCATGTCCAGTTCATCCAGCGCGGCCATGGCCTTGGCATCGTCCTGCTTGAGCAGGGTTTCCGCGCGTTGGCACGCCGCGCGCAATTGCGGCACGCCACAGTAGCGCGTGGCGCCGTGCAAGCGGTGCACGCGTTCGATCAGGGCGTGATTGTCATTGGCTTCGCGGGCGACGGTAATCGCCAGGCGGTCGGCTTCCAGGGAGGCCAGCAGCATGGCGAGCATGTCGGCGGCAAGGTCGGCTTTATTGGCGGCCAGACGCAAGCCTTCCTCATGGTCGAGCACCAGCAGTTGCACACCTTGAGCCAGGCCGTCGTTGACGCGTTCCGGGCCCTGGTTACGCAGGGCCAGGCCGGTCCACTTCAACACCACCTGGGCCAGTTGCCGCTCGCTGATGGGCTTGGTCAGGTAGTCGTCCATGCCGCTCTGCAACAGGGCGCGTTTTTCATTGGCCATGGCGTGAGCCGTGAGGGCCACCACCGGCAGCGGCGTGCCGTGGCGCTCGCTTTCCCACTGGCGGATCGCCTCGGTGCTTTGGCGGCCGTCCATGCCGGGCATTTGTACATCCATCAATACCAGATCGAAGGTTTCCTGCTTCACCGCATCAATGGCCGCGTAACCGCTCTCGACCGCCTGCACCTTGGCGCCCATGTCTTCCAGCAGGGTTTGTACCAGCAACAGGTTCGCCGGGTTGTCGTCCACGCACAGCACACGCGGCGCACGGCTGGACAGCGGCTCACCCGGCTCGCTGCGTGAAGGGCGGGGGCTGATCAGGTCGGCCAGGGAGCGGCGCAGCTTGCGTGTGCAGGCTGGCTTGGCCTGCAATTGGCTGTTGGGGTTGGGTACCGATTGGTTGAACAGCATCTGCTCGGTGGTCGGGCACAGCACCAGCACCTTGCAACCCAGGTGTTCAAGGTCCCACAAGTGCTGGTTGAGACGCTCGGGCGGAATGTCATTGGCCGTCACGCCGAGCACCGCCAGGCTGATGGCCTGTTCGGTCTGGTGCGCACTGGTGATGCCGTTGGTCAGGCTTTCCAAGGTATTGAAGGGTGTGACTTCCAGGCCGCAGTCTTCCAGTTGGTGTTGCAGGGCCTGGCGCGCCAGCTCGTGGTTTTCCAGTACGGCCACGCGGCGACCCAGCAGCGGCGGGGCGGGCAGGTCTTCGACGTCGTCGCGGGTCTTGGGCAGGTTCAGGCTGATCCAGAATTCCGAGCCTTCACCCGGCGTGCTGTCGACGCCGATTTCACCGCCCATCTGCTCGATCAAACGCTTGGAAATCACCAGGCCCAGACCGGTGCCGCCAGGCTGGCGCGACAGCGAGTTGTCGGCCTGGCTGAACGCCTGGAACAGCGCGCGCACATCCTGGTTGGACAGGCCTATGCCGGTGTCTTGCACGCTGATGCGCAATTGCACGCTGTCCTCCTGTTCGTCCTCGACCATCGCCCGGGCGACGATGGTGCCTTCGCGGGTGAACTTGATCGCGTTGCTGATCAGGTTGGTCAGGATCTGCTTGAGGCGCAGCGGGTCGCCCACCAACGCCAGCGGCGTATCGCGGTACACCAGGCTCACCAATTCAAGCTGCTTGGCATGGGCGGCGGGGGCGAGGATGGTCAGGGTGTCTTGCAGCAAGTCCCGCAGGTTGAACGGCACGCTGTCGAGCACCAGCTTGCCGGCCTCGATCTTCGAGAAATCGAGGATTTCGTTGATGATGCCCAGCAGGTTATCGGCGGATTTTTCAATAGTGCCCAGGTAATCCAGCTGGCGCGGCGACAGCTCGCTTTTTTGCAGCAGATGAGTAAAACCGAGGATGCCGTTGAGCGGCGTGCGGATCTCATGGCTCATATTGGCCAGGAACTCGGACTTGATACGGCTGGCCTCCAGGGCCTCCTTGCGCGCCAGGTCCAGCTCGATGTTCTGGATCTCGATGGTCTCCAGGTTCTGGCGTACGTCCTCGGTGGCTTGGTCGATGCTGTGTTGCAGTTCTTCCTGGGCGTTCTGCAGGGTTTCGGCCATGCGGTTGATACCCGATGCGAGCTGGTCCAGTTCCTGGCTGCCCAGGGGCGGCAGGCGTGTTTCCAGGTTGCCGTCTTTGAGCTGGGCCACGGCTTGCTTGATCTGGCCAATCGGCGAATTGATGGTACGGCTGATCCGCAGGGCGAGCGCTGCGGTGAACATCAGGCCGATGGCGATCAACAACAGGCTGGCGAACAGGCTGCGGTAGCCGCGCAGCAACATGCCATTGTGGGACAGCTCCACTTCGACCCAGCCCAGCAGGCGGTCTGCCTCATCCGGGATCACGTCGCCGGCGAGGTTGCGATGGCGGCCGAATACCGGCAGCAGATAGCGGGTGGCATCGTTGCCGGTGCGCTGCAACAGGCGCGAACTGTTGCCGGTGGGTGGTGGGTTGAGCATGGTCGGGCCGGCGTGGGCCAGGGACGAACGGTCTGGCGCCAGGAACGACACGGCGCGCACGTCCGGTTGCTCCAGGGACTGGGTGGCGATGCGCTCCAGCAGCTCGGCGTTCTTGTGGCCCAGGGCCGGCGCTACCAATGGCGCCAATTGCTCGGCAATCATTTCGCCGCGCTGCAACAACTGGCTCTGCAACTCCGAGAGTTGCATCCAGGTGAAATAGCCTCCCAACAACAGAGCCATCAGGCTGGTCGGTAATAAGGTCAGCAACAGTACGCGGCCTTTTATACCCATTCTTCTAAGCACGCCACTCTCCTGCTACCACGTTGTTATCCATTATCCACACAGGCATCCGGCCCGCACCACCTGCGCAGTGTAGCCATTTGCACGACCTGGAATCTTGCAAATTAATGACAGGCGGCAATCTTCGGGCCATTCGGCGCCGGGTGGCGATTGCCTGTGAACGTTTAATCTTGAATAATCAGTGATTGAGAATGACTTGCAGACGCTAATGACTCCCGCAGCAGTTGGCCTACCCACAATCCTGACCATCGAAGATGACCCCGTGCTGGGTGCCTACGTGCATGAGCAACTTGGCCGCAGTGGTTTTCAGGTGACGTGGTGCCGCAACGGCCAGCAGGGCCTGCAAATGGCTTGCGAGCAGGCGTTCGACCTGGTGTTGATGGACATCCTGCTGCCGGGGCTCGACGGCTTGTCGATCCTCACCCATTTGCGCAAGAGCCATGCCATGCCGGTGATCCTGATGTCGGCCCTGGGCGCTGAAGCCGATCGCATCAGCGGTTTTCGCCTGGGGGCGGACGACTACCTGCCCAAACCGTTCAGCATGGTAGAGCTGCGTGTGCGCATTGAAGCCATCCTGCGCCGCGTGGCCCTGGATCGCCGCCCCGAGCCGCCGCGCCCGGTGATGCGTGAGGATGCCCGGGTGTTGCAGTTTGACGATGAGCGCTGTGATGTGGCCTGCCAGCAACACTGGGCCGGGTTGACGCGCAGCGAATACCGGCTGCTGGAAACCCTGCAGCGCAATGTTGAAGAAGTGCTCAGCAAAGCCTTCCTGTATCAACACGTGCTGCAGCGCGGTTATGCACCCCATGACCGCAGCCTCGACATGCACGTCAGTCAGATTCGCCGCAAACTCAAGGCCATCGGCTACGCCGAGCGTGAAGTGCGTACAGTGTGGGGCAAGGGCTATGTGCTGAGCGGTCATGATGAAGGGCTTTGAGCGGCTGCCTGGCAAACACTCATTGTTCTGGAAGCTGGCCTGCCTGTTGATCGCCTTCTGTTTGCTGATGATTTGGCTCAGTTGGTCGTGGGGCCGCTACATGGAGCAGCAGAGTGCTTACCTGTCCGACAAGTCGCGGGAGATCCTCAGCGGTTACGCCGCAGGTGCCGAACTGGCGTGGAGTACACAAGGCCGCGCCGGCGTGGATGCCTGGTTGCAATTGATGGCCAAGCGTGAAACCACCTGGGTGGGTGTGATCGGCAACGATTTGCAATCCCTGGGCAGCACGCCGCTCAGCGACAAGGAAAGCCAGCGCCTGACCTTTTTACGCGGGCTGGATTGGCCGGTCAGCCGGCATGTCATCGGTTTGCCGTGGATGAAGGTACCGTTTCCGGTTGATCCGGGGATGGGGTCGCTGGTGATCGAGTTGCCGCAGCGCTTTATGCCGGGGCGTTATCAACTGTTCTGGCGGGTGGTGACCAATGGCGTCATCCCGGGCCTGTTTACCTTGTTGCTGTGCATCGGCCTTTATCGGCTGCTGATCATGCCGCTCAATCAATTGCGCGAGCAGGCCAATGCCTGGCGTGCAGATCAGTTGAATACGCGTATGTCCCGGGATGCGACCAGTCGCCAGGATGAGCTCGGGGAGCTGGGGCGCGCCTTTGACCATATGTCTGAACGCTTGCAGGGCACGGTGCGCTTGCAACAGCAGTTGCTGCGCGACATGTCCCATGAATTGCGCACGCCTTTGAGCCGCCTGCGGGTGGCCTGCGACAGCGAGCAAGACCCGGCCAGGCTGCGTGAGCGCCTGGGTCGGGAAATCGACGCCATGCAGCGCCTGGTGGAAGACAGTCTGCAACTGGCCTGGCTCGACAGCGAAACAGCGCCGCTGCCCCAGGAAGACATTCAGCTCCAGGCGTTGTGGGACATGTTGCGCGAAAATGCCTGTTTCGAAAGCCACTGGCCGGCGTCGCGCTTGCCGTGCTTATTACCGCCGGACAGTTGGGTGCGCGGCAACCTGAATGCACTGGCCCAGGCCCTGGAAAATATCCTGCGCAACGCCATACGCCACTCGCCAGCCGAGGGCACCGTGCTACTCGATGGCTGCCGCGAAGGGGACTATTGGCATATCTGGCTACAGGACCAGGGCGGCGGTATTGATGAGCAGGATTTGGAAACTATCTTCGCGCCCTTTACCCGGTTGGACGGCTCGCGGCCCGGCGACGGCGGGTTCGGCCTGGGCTTGAGCATTGCCCGCAACGCCGTGCAGCGTCAGGGCGGGCGCTTATGGGCGCAGAACAGCGGGCCGGGTTTGCGCGTACATATACGCTTGCCGGCCCGTTAACCGTCAACGGCGACGCAGCTTGCGTTTCTTCCACTGGTGCGCGACCCACCAGCGCCAGTAGGCCATGGTCAAGCAATAAGCCAGCGCCCCCAGCACCAGCCCCAGTACCACTGAACCCAGCAGAAACGGTTGCCAGAGCGTGCTCAACTGGCCGCTGATCCATTCCCAGGTCAGGTCGTCGGGCAGGCTGCGTGGCGGCACATTCATCAGCCAGGCGCCGGTCAGGTAGGTACAGACGAATACCACCGGCATGGTGACCGGATTGGTCAGCCACACCAGGCTGACTGCTATCGGCATATTGCCGCGCACAGTGATCGCAAGGATCGCCGCAAGCAGCATCTGCAAAGGAATCGGTATAAACGCCGCGAATAAACCCACCGCCATGGCGCGAGCCACCGAATGCCGGTTCAGGTGCCAGAGGTTCGGATCATGCAGCAGGGTGCCAAGAAACTGTAATGACTTGTGTTCCCTGATGCTGCTGGGATCGGGCATGTACCGTTTGAATAAGCGCCGGGGCATAAGGGGTCCAGGTCAATTTGAAGGGCAAGTATGCCCGGATTCTATAAACAGAAAATTCAGACTTTGTGACAAAACATCATAGGCGCTCTTGGTTAGCCGGCTAAGACTGAATGGATCACTGGAAAAGGATGATCCATGAAAACAGGGATGTTCGCGCTGGCGCTGGGGTTGCTGGTGTTGCGCTGGTTGCCCGCATTGCCGTCTGGCGCCGGGTTGCTGGCCATGCTGATACTGGCCTTGATGCTGCTGCCTTTTCGCACCTATCCCGTGGCGTTCTTTCTGGTCGGCCTCAGTTGGGCCTGCATCAGCGCGCAGGGGGCGCTGGATGATCGATTGCAACCGGCGCTGGACGGGCAGACGCGCTGGGTGCAAGGGCGTGTCATCGGCTTGCCGCAGCAGACCGGCACGGGCGCGCGTTTCGAGTTGGCCGACAGTCGGTCGCGCAATGCACGGCTGCCCAAACGTATCCGGGTGTCCTGGCACGGCGGGCCGACCGTAAACAGCGGCGAGTATTGGCGTCTGGCACTGACGCTCAAACGGCCCGCCGGCCTGCTCAATTTTCATGGCTTTGACCACGAAGCCTGGCTGCTGGCCCAGCGTATCGGCGCCAGCGCGACGGTGAAGGACGGTGAGCGCCTGGCGCCGGCGCGCAATGCCTGGCGCGATGCGGTTCGCCAGCGCCTGATGGCCGTGGAAGCGCACGGCCGCGAGGCGGGCCTGGCGGCGTTGGTGCTGGGCGACGGCTCCGGGCTTGCACCTGAGGATTGGCAGGTGTTGCAGAACACCGGCACGGTGCATCTGCTGGTGATTTCCGGACAGCACATTGGCTTGTTGGCGGGGTTGATCTACGGCTTGATCGCGATGTTGGCGCGCTATGGTTGCTGGCCGCGAGGCTGGCCGTGGCTGCCATGGGCGTGCGGCTTGGCGTTTGCCGGGGCGTTGGGCTATGGCCTGCTGGCAGGGTTTGGCGTGCCGGTGCAGCGGGCTTGTGTGATGGTGGGCCTGGTGCTGCTGTGGCGTTTGCGTTTTCGCCATTTGGGGGTGTGGTGGCCGTTGTTGCTGGCGTTGAATGGCGTGTTGCTCATTGAGCCCCTGGCCAGTCTACAGCCGGGGTTCTGGTTGTCGTTTGCGGCGGTCGCGGTGTTGGTGCTGGCATTCAGCGGGCGCCTGGGGCCGTGGAGCGTCTGGCAAATCTGGACCCGTCCCCAGTGGTTGATCGCAATTGGCTTGTTTCCGGTTCTGCTGGTGTTGGGGTTGCCCATCAGCCTCAGTGCCCCAGTGGCCAATCTGTTCGCCGTGCCCTGGATCAGCCTGGTAGTACTGCCATTGGCGCTGCTGGGCACGGCGCTGCTATGGGTGCCGTTGGTCGGCGAGGGCGTGTTGTGGCTGGCCGGTGGTGCACTGGATGTTTTGTTCAAGGGCCTGGCGCTGCTGGCTGCACAACTGCCGGCCTGGGTACCGGCTGAGGTGCCTTTGAGGTATTGGCTGGTGAGCCTGGCGGGCGCCGTGATTGTGTTGTTGCCCAAGGGTCTGCCGTTTCGAGTATTGGGTTGGCCCATGCTGTTGGTGGCAGTGTTTCCACCCAGGGATGGGGTGCCCCATGGCCAGGTGGAAGTGTTGCAACTGGATGTCGGCCAGGGCCAGGCACTGATCCTGCGTACCCGCCATCACACCTTGCTCTACGATGCCGGCCCGCGCTCGGGGCCTGTCGATCTGGGCGCGCGCGTGGTCTTGCCGTCGTTGCAGAAGCTCGGGGTAGGGCAGTTGGACATGATGCTGCTCAGTCATGCCGATGCCGATCATGCCGGCGGTGCCGCGGCGGTGGCTCGTGGCCTGCCCATCAAGCGTGTGGTAGGCGGTGAAACCGAAGGGCTGCCAGCGTTTCTCGCTACGCAACCCTGCAGGAGCGGTGAACATTGGAAGTGGGACGGCGTGGCATTCGAACTGTGGCAATGGCCTGGTGCTATCGAGGGCAATCCGAAATCCTGTGTATTGCAGGTCCAGGCCAACGGCGAACGCCTGCTGCTCACCGGTGATATCGATCGCGCCGCCGAGCAAGCATTTCTGGCCTCGCCGCTGGCGGTTCCGACCGACTGGCTGCAAGTCCCGCACCATGGCAGCCGCAGTTCTTCGTCCTGGGCTTTCCTGCAGCGGCTGGCGCCAACCGCGGTGCTGATTTCCCGGGGGCGCGGCAACGCGTTCGGCCATCCGCATCCGCAGGTGCTGGAGCGCTATCAGGCGCTGGGTAGCCGGGTATATGACAGTGCCGAGCAAGGCGCTGTACGGCTGCGCCTGGGGGCATTCACGCCACCAACGGTTGCGCGCAGTCAACGTCGTTTCTGGCGCGAACCGTTACCGTAACCCAGCGTTACCAAAGACTCAGGGTCGCGACAGGAGGGCCTGTTGCCGACGAACCCCGCTGCCGAACCTATATGGTAAAGTGGCGCACTTTTTCGAGGGGACATTCACTGTGTGGGAATTGGTCAAATCCGGCGGCTGGATGATGTTGCCGATCATTCTGAGCTCCATCGCCGCACTCGGCATCGTCGCCGAACGCCTGTGGACCCTGCGCGCCAGTCGCGTGACCCCTGAACACCTGCTGGGGCAGGTCTGGGGCTGGATCAAGAACAAACAGCTCGACAAGCAAAAACTCAAGGAGCTGCGCGCCAATTCGCCGCTGGGTGAAATCCTCGCCGCCGGCCTGGCCAACTCCAAGCATGGTCGCGAGATCATGAAAGAGTGCATCGAAGAAGCGGCTGCCCGGGTTATCCATGAACTGGAGCGCTACATCAATGCCCTCGGCACCATTGCCGCCATGGCGCCGCTGCTCGGTTTGCTCGGCACGGTGCTGGGCATGATCGATATCTTCAGCTCGTTCATGGGCTCGGGCATGACCACCAACGCGGCAGTATTGGCCGGGGGGATTTCCAAGGCATTGATCACCACCGCCGCCGGCCTGATGGTGGGGATTCCTTCGGTGTTCTTCCACCGCTTCCTGCAGCGTCGCATCGACGAACTGGTGGTTGGCATGGAACAGGAGGCCATCAAGCTGGTGGAAGTGGTGCAGGGCGATCGTGACGTAGACCTGGTCGAGGGCAAAGCGTGAAATTTCGCCGCAAGCAACGGGAAAATGTCGATATCAACCTCGCGTCATTGATCGACGTGGTGTTCATCCTGCTGCTGTTCTTTGTCGTGACCACCACCTTCACCCGGGAAACCCAGCTGCGTGTCGACTTGCCGGAGGCGGTGAGCGGTTCACCTGCCGAAGACCAGCAGGTCAAGCAACTGGATATCGCCATCAGCGCAGAAGGCGTATTTTCAGTGAATAACCAATTGCTGCAGAAAAACGACCTCGCCGGCCTGATGGAGGCCTTGCAGAAGGAGTCCGGTGGCGACACCCAGCTACCGCTGTCGATCAGTGCTGATGGCAAGACCCAGCACCAAGCGGTGATCACCGCCATGGACGCGGCCGGCAAGCTCGGCTTCAGCCATTTGCGCATGACCACCGTCGAGGCGGCGAGCCCGCCCTGATGGCCATGTCCGATCGTTTGCTCAAGGCCTGGTACGAGGGCCATCCGGCATTGGTGCTGTTGCGGCCGCTGGAGTCACTGTATCGCCGCGTGGTGCAACGCAAGCGTGCGCGCTTCGTGGCAGGCGAGGGCGAGATTTATCAATCGCCGGTGCCGGTGGTGGTGGTCGGCAATATCACCGTGGGAGGCACCGGCAAGACGCCGCTGATCCTGTGGTTGATCGAGCATTGCCGTCGTAGCGGTTTGCGCGTGGGCGTGGTCAGCCGTGGCTACGGTGCCAAGCCGCCGCAGTTGCCGTGGCGGGTCGAGGCCAGCCACAGTGCCGAGGTGGCCGGCGACGAGCCCTTGCTGATCGTGCAGCGCAGCGGCGTAGCGCTGATGATCGACCCCGACCGCAGCCGCGCGGTAAAGGCCCTCTTGGCCAGTGAACCGCTGGACCTGATCCTCTCCGACGACGGCCTGCAGCATTACCGCCTGGCCCGCGATCTCGAACTGGTGCTGATCGACGCTGCCCGTGGCCTCGGCAATCGTCGCTGCCTGCCGGCCGGGCCGTTGCGCGAGCCGGTGGAGCGCCTGCAAAGTGTAGATGCGTTGCTCTATAACGGTGCCGGTTCGGACCGTGAGGATGGTTTTGCGTTCCGACTGCAGCCCACCGCGCTGGTCAACCTGCGCAGCGGCGAGCGCCAGCCCGTCACGCACTTTGCGCCGGGCCAACAGGTGCATGCGGTCGCCGGTATCGGCAATCCGCAACGTTTCTTCAATACCCTTGAAACGCTACACTGGCAGCCGCTGCCCCATGCTTTTGCCGACCATGCGCCCTACAGCGCCGAGGTCTTGAATTTTACCCCGTCATTGCCGCTGGTCATGACCGAAAAGGACGCGGTGAAGTGCCGCGCCTTTGCCCAGCCCGACTGGTGGTACCTTGCGGTGGATGCGGTGCCGTCGCCAGCGTTCGTCGCCTGGTTCGACACGCAGTTGATGCGTCTGCTGCCCAACCGTCTATTGCCTTAACGCTTCTTTCCAGGAATCACTCATGGACACCAAACTGCTCGACATCCTCGCTTGCCCGATCTGCAAAGGCCCGCTCAAGCTCAGCGCCGACAAAACCGAGCTGATCAGCAAAGGTGCCGGCCTGGCTTACCCGATCCGTGACGGCATCCCGGTGATGCTTGAAAGCGAAGCCCGTACCCTGACCACCGATGAGCGCCTGGATAAATGACCACCGCCTTTACCGTCGTCATCCCCTCGCGCTATGCCTCGACGCGCCTGCCGGGCAAACCGCTGCAACTGATCGGCGCCAAGCCGATGATCCAGCTGGTGTGGGAACAAGCGTGCAAGAGCAGCGCCGAGCGGGTAGTGGTGGCCACCGATGACCCGCGTATCATCGAGGCGTGCAAAGGGTTCGGTGCCGAAGCGGTCCTGACCCGCGAAGACCATAACTCCGGCACTGATCGTCTGGCCGAGGTGGCGACCAAGCTTGGCCTGGCGCCCGACGCCATCGTGGTCAACGTGCAAGGTGACGAGCCATTGATACCGCCGGGTGTCATCGACCAGGTCGCCGCCAACCTCGCGGCCCATGGCGAGGCGCGTATGGCGACCTTGGCCGAACCGATCGAAGATATCGAGACGCTGTTCAACCCGAACGTGGTGAAAGTGGTCAGCGACATCAACGGCCTGGCACTGACCTTCAGTCGCTCTACCTTGCCGTGGGCGCGGGATGCCTTTGCCAGGAGTCGCGACGTGTTGCCGGAAGGCGTGCCGTATCGCCGCCATATCGGCATCTACGCCTACCGCGCCGGTTTCCTGCATGATTTTGTCAGCTGGGGCCCGTGCTGGCTGGAAAACACCGAATCCCTGGAGCAACTGCGCGCCCTGTGGCACGGCGTGCGCATCCATGTGGGCGATGCGTTGGAAGCGCCGCCGGCGGGCGTCGACACTCAGGAAGATCTCGAACGCGTCCGTCGCCTGCTGGGCGCCTGATGGAAGTTCTGTTTGTATGCCTGGGCAATATCTGCCGCTCGCCAACCGCTGAAGGCGTCCTGCGCCATAAATTGCGCGAGGCGGGCTTGGCCGGCCAGATCGAGGTGGCGTCTGCCGGCACCGGTGAATGGCATATCGGCAACCCGCCGGACCAGCGCAGCCAGCGTGCGGCACTGGGGCGTGGTTACGACCTGTCATTCCAGCGTGCCCAGCAGGTTTCCCGCGCCGACTTTGCGCGCTATGACCTGATCCTGGCCATGGACCACAGCAACCTGCGCAACCTCAAGGCCATGCAGCCGGGGCAGGGCAAGGCGGAACTGGACTTGTTCCTGCGCCGCTTTGACGGCGAAGTGGACGAAGTGCCAGACCCTTACTACGAAGGTGAACAAGGTTTCGAGCGGGTCCTGGACCTGATCGAGCGCGCCTGTGATTTATTGGTGATCGAATTGAAGGGGCGGTTATGACCTTGCAAGTGCTTGCGCAGGTATCGCTCAAGCCATTCAACAGCTTTGGCATTGATGTGCGCGCTCAATTATTTGCCGAGGCCCACAGCGATGCCGAGGTTCGCGAGGCCATCGCCTATGCCGCTGCACACGCGGTACCGTTGCTGGTGATCGGTGGCGGCAGCAATTTGCTGTTGACCCAGGATGTCCCGGCGCTGGTGTTGCGCATGGCAACAGAAGGCATTCGCGTGCTGCACGACGATGGCGTGCACGTGGTGGTCGAAGCCGAAGCGGGCGAAGCCTGGCACCCGTTCGTCCTGTGGACCCTTGAGCACGGCTTCTGCGGCCTGGAAAACCTCAGCCTGATCCCCGGCACCGTCGGCGCCGCACCCATGCAGAACATCGGGGCCTATGGCGTGGAGATCAAGGATGTCTTCGCCGGCCTCACCGCCCTGGATCGCCAGACAGGCGAACTGCGGGATTTCAGCCTGGACGAGTGCAACTTTGCTTACCGTGACAGCCTGTTCAAGCATGAAGTCGGGCGGTGGTTGATCCTGCGGGTACGCTTTGCCCTCAGCCGCACCACTCACCTGAAACTCGACTACGGCCCGGTGCAACAGCGCCTGACCGCGCAGGGCATCACCCACGCTACACCAAGCGATGTGAGCCGGGCGATTTGCAGCATTCGCCGCGAGAAACTGCCGGACCCGGCAGAGTTGGGCAATGCCGGCAGCTTCTTCAAGAACCCACTGGTGTCCCAGGCCCTCGCTGCCGAACTGCAAAGCCAATACCCGGACTTGGTCGCATACCCTCAGGCCGACGGGCAAATGAAACTCGCCGCCGGCTGGCTGATCGACAAGGCAGGCTGGAAGGGCTTTCGTGACGGCGATGCGGGCGTGCATAAGCTGCAGGCCCTGGTGCTGGTCAACTACGGCGCAGCCACAGGGCGCGAGATTGCCAACCTGGCGCTACGTATCCAGCAGGATATCTTCAAGCGTTTCAAGGTCGAGCTGGAGATGGAACCCAACCAGTACTGATCTTTCAGGCCTGGAAATGAAAATGCCCCGTATCTTGCGATACGGGGCATTTTTTATTGCGCTGGCTGATCAGTCGTCGCGGCTCATGATGCCGAAGATCTGCAACAGGCTGATGAACAGGTTGTAGATCGATACATACAGGCTGATGGTGGCCATGATGTAGTTACGCTCACCACCGTGGATGATGGCGCTGGTCTGGAACAGGATGCACACCGAGGAAAACAGCACAAAACCTGCGCTGATCGCCAGTTGCAGACCGCTGATCTGGAAGAACATGCTGGCCACCACCGCCGCCAGCAACACGAAGAAGCCTGCGGTGATGAAACCACCCAGGAAGCTCATGTCCTTACGGCTGATCAGCACGTAGGCCGACAGGCCACCAAATACCAGCGCCGTCATGGCAAACGCCGAACTGACCACTTCCGCACCGCCGGCCATGCCGAGGTAACGGTTGAGGATCGGGCCGAGGATAAAGCCCATGAAACCGGTCAAGGCAAACGCCGACACCAGGCCCCAGGCCGAATCGCGCAGCTTGTTGGTCAGGAAGAACAGACCATAGAAGCCGATCAGCACGACAAAGATATTCGGATAACCAACGCGCATCTGTTGGGCCACATACGCCATCACGCCGCTGAATGCGAGCGTCAAGGCGAGCAAGCCGTACGTATTGCGCAACACGCGGCTGACTTCAAGCTGCTCAGCCTGCGCGTTGCCATTCACTGCGTAATTCTGTTCGCGCATGGCGACACTCCTTCAGTTTTGAAACGTTCAGTCGCAAAGATCATAACAGACGCTCTGTAACAAGCGATGCAGAGAGTTTGACAGTGTGTTTCATTCGGGTATTATGGCGCCCGCTGACACGGGATGAGCTACTATAATCCTGTGATGCACAAGGGAAATTGGCAGAGTGGTTGAATGCACCGGTCTTGAAAACCGGCGAACGTTAATAGCGTTCCCAGGGTTCGAATCCCTGGTTTCCCGCCAAACACGAGAAAAATCCCGCGAGTTAACGCCCGCGGGATTTTTTTGTCTGCGTTTTTTGCATTGATTTTTTGGGGCTTTCAGGGGGGTAAACGGCCAGCATCACCTCGTTGGCGAGCAAGGCCAAAACGCTGAGGCGGGGTATGAAGGATCGGTTTTAGATCGATGTTGACTTCGAAGTATCAGGGGTAGACTCTGAGCCTTGCAGGGCTTCGCAGCTTAAAATCTGCCTCAATCATCTTGCTGAAGGATTGCTTTTTATCTCTAACGCAGACACATGAATGTCCAGATTTATCAGTCCATGGACCTTTTTGTCATGGTGGTAAAATAATCTGATTTTCACCTGCGGTCTGCATGAGAAGCCTGCAAATCTTGGGCTGCTGCCGAGCCTGACTTATACGAAAGACCCTGGTTAGTTCAAATGATCAGTACGTTGCCTTGAATGGATTGAGGCAATTGGCCGCTAGGGGCGCGCGAAGATTTTTCATGGACTTGCACTTACCTGATGGAGGTGCAATCAATCGTTAGAAGTGAGTTAGTTCACTTCTGGAGGCAAGGATGCACGACCTGGTTACGTCTGAAGATTCTGTTCATGTATGTATTCACACGCTATTTGAGGCAAACGTTGCGCGCTGTCCCGAGGCAAGGGCGCTGGTCTTTGAGGGCGAAGTGCTTAGCTATGACGAACTTAACGTCAGGGCTAATCGGTTGGCGCATCGACTGATCGGATCGGGCGTCGGGCCTGACCAGCGTGTGGCGATCTGTGTTGAGCGTTCCCCGGCGATGGTTGTAGGCCTGATGGCGATCCTGAAGGCGGGCGGCGCCTATGTGCCTCTTGATCCCGAAAGTTCGGGGGAGCGGCTAGCGTTCATTCTGGGTGATACGGCGCCGGTTCTGGTGCTCGCTGACGCGGCCGGTTGCCATGCGCTCGGGGACGCTTTACAGGCGTATACCGTCCTCGATCCTGGCGATAGCTTTGTTGAAGCGCACGCCAACCCTCAAGTGGTCGGCCTCACCCCCCACAACCTTGCCTATATCATCTACACCTCTGGCTCAACCGGACAGCCCAAGGGCGTCATGGTCGAACATGCTCAGGTGGTGCGTCTGTTCGACACCACACATCGATCCTTCGGTTTTGACGACCGTGATATCTGGTGCCTTTTCCACTCATTCGCTTTTGACTTCTCGGTCTGGGAACTGTGGGGCGCCCTTCGTTATGGTGGCACGTTGGTGCTGGTTTCGCATGCTGTCACTCGTACACCGAAAGCGTTTTACCAGCTTATTTGTGAGCAGGGTGTCACCGTCCTGAATCAGACCCCGAGCGCCTTCAGCGCCTTGATGGAATACACGCAACCGTCATCGGACCGATTGCGTTATGTCATTTTCGGCGGCGAAGCTTTGCAGCCGGGGATCTTGCGCGACTGGTACGGCGCGCGGGGAGCGTCTGGCCCGCAACTGATAAACATGTATGGAATCACTGAAACCACGGTTCACGTCACTTTTTATCCGCTGACACCTTTGGATGCGCAACAAGCCCACAGCGTGATCGGTCAATGTCTGCCGGATCTGAGCCTCTACCTTCTGGATGCGCACGGCCAGCCCGTACCCGCAGGGGAAGTGGGAGAAATCTATGTCGCTGGCGCTGGTGTGGCACGCGGCTATCTGAACCGGCCAGAGCTGACGGCAGAACGCTTCCTGCATGATCGCTTCTCGGGCGAACCCAAGGCGCGGATGTACCGGTCGGGGGATCTGGCGCGTTATCTGCCAGACGGCAATCTGGCGTTCCTGGGACGTAACGACGATCAGGTGAAGATCCGCGGCTTTCGCATCGAACTGGGTGAAATTGCAGCTAAGTTGGCCGAGCACCCTGGCGTCCGTGAGGCGGTGGTGGTGGCGCGAGGCGAGGAGGTCGACAAGCGCCTGGTCGCTTATGTGTTGACGCAGTCCGAGGTTTCGGACTCCGGCCTGGCGTTGGCGGGCGTGCTACGTGAATACCTGAACAACCGTTTACCCGAGTATATGGTGCCGTCTGCCTTTGTGCGGATGGACAGCTTCCCGTTGACGGCCAATGGCAAGCTTGATCGTAAGGCCTTGCCTGCCCCGCAGGAGAGCGCTTATGCGCGTGAAACCTACGAGGCGCCACTTGGCGCGACAGAGATCCTCCTTGCCGGAATCTGGTCGCAGCTGCTGGGCGTTGAACAAGTCGGTCGTCAGGACAACTTTTTTGCCCTCGGAGGCCATTCGCTCATGGCCGTGCGGCTGGTCAATCGTATTGCCGCCGCCGGGGCGGAACTGCCCCTTGCATCCTTGTTTACCTCGCCAACGCTCCAGGCTGTGGCATCGGCTGTCGACGCCCGACGAGACGCAGGTGCCGGGGCGTGCGCAGCGATTCAGCCCCTGCATCGTACGCAGCCCCTGCCGTTGTCTTTCGCGCAGCAGCGGTTGTGGTTTCTGGCGCAACTGGACAGTAACATCAGCGACGCCTATCACATCCCCCTGGCGCTGAGATTGCGCGGCCAGTTGGATGTGAAGGTTCTGCAGCAAGCCCTTAATACACTGTGGTCGCGTCATGATGCATTGCGGTCGGTCTTCGTCACCCAAGCGGGCGAGGTCGAGGTGCGCCTGCTGGGCAGCGGCGACGGTCTGCCATTACGCACGATTGAACTGGTCGGCCCCGACCAGGAAGCAAAGCTTGCAGAGCTTTGTACCCAAGAGGCTTGTGAACCCTTTGATCTCGCTGCAGGCCCTTTGATCAGGGCTTGCCTGATCCATGTGCCTGGCACCGCCTGCGGTGAAGAGCACGTATTGCTGCTTACGCAACATCACATCGTTTCGGATGGCTGGTCGCTCGGTATCCTGTTGCCTGAACTGAGCGCACTCTACACGGCCTTCAGCAAACATCAGACCAATCCGTTGCTGGCGCTGCCTATCCAGTATCCGGACTATGCCGCCTGGCAGCGGCAATGGCTGACCGGTGAGCGCTTGAACCAACAGGCCACGTACTGGAAAAAGACGCTGGCCGATGCGCCAACCCTACTCGACCTGCCAACGGACCGGGGTCGGCCCGAGCAACAATCCCTTGTCGGCGCCTCGGTGCCGATCGAGTTCAGCGCAGAGCTCACAATTGCCCTTAAGCATTTCTGCCAGGAGCAAGGCGTAACGCTATTTATGGCAGTGCTGGTGGCTTGGTCGGCCGTGCTGTCACGTCTGTCAGGGCAGGAAGATATTGTGATTGGTGTGCCAAGTGCCAACCGGGGCCATAGTGACATCGAGTCGCTGATCGGTCTCTTTGTCAACACATTGGCGCTGCGGGTTGATCTTGGCGGCGCCCCGAGCGTTGCCGAGTTGACTGCGCGAGTGCGCGAGCGAGCACACCAGGCCCAGGACCATCAGGACCTGCCGTTCGAACAAGTGGTGGAGATAATCCAGCCGCCTAGACGATTGAGTCATACGCCATTGTTTCAAGTGGTGTTCGCCTGGCAGAACTACGATGCAGGCCAATGGGCTTTGCCCGGCCTGGAAGCCAGCCCGGTGGGTTCTTCCTACGCAGTAGCCCGGTTCGATCTGGAGTTGAACCTTGCCGAGATCGGCGACCAAATCGTGGGTGCTCTTGGCTATGCGACGGCATTGTTCGACGCGGCCACAATTGAACGTCACGTTGGATATCTGAAGAATGTCCTTGGGGCGATGACACAGGATGCGAGCCAGACCGTCGCAAAAATAGACCTGCTTGACCCATCTGAGCGCACCTTGTTGCTCAAGACATGGAATTCGATGGATGAAGTCCACCCTGCGCATCAGTGTATTCACCAGCTGTTCGAGGAGCAGGCTGCGCTCAATTTTGAAGCTACGGCGCTGGTCTTTGAGGGCAAGTCGGTCAGCTACGGTGACCTCAATGTCAGGGCCAATCGGTTGGCGCACCGGCTGATTGCCTTGGGCGTAGGGCCTGACCAGCGTGTGGCGATCTGTGTCGAGCGCTCTGTGGCAATGGTTGTCGGCCTGCTGGCGATTCTGAAGGCCGGGGGCGCCTACGTGCCGCTCGACCCGGAATATTCGGGCGAGAGACTGTCGTTCATTCTAGGTGATACCGCTCCGGTGCTGGTGCTGGCCGATGCGGCCGGGTGCCAGGCACTCGGTGACGCGTTGCAGGGCCGAACCGTACTCGATCCCAACGAGGTTCATGCACAAGGGGCAGTCGAAGCGGATGCTGACCCAAGGGTTGCTGGCCTTACCCCCGAGAACCTCGCCTACATCATCTACACGTCGGGTTCAACCGGGCAACCCAAAGGGGTGATGATCGAACATGCTCAGGTGGTACGCCTGTTTGACACGACACGCGCCGATTTTGCTTTCGAGGCCAGTGATGTCTGGTGCCTCTTCCACTCTTTTGCTTTCGACTTCTCGGTGTGGGAACTGTGGGGCGCCCTCCGTCATGGAGGCACACTGGTGTTGGTGCCACATGCGACAACCCGCTCCGCGCAAGCGTTCTACCAGTTGATTTGCGAGCAGGGCATCACCGTTCTTAACCAGACCCCGAGCGCATTTACTGCTTTGATGAAGTATGCACAGCCATCGTCGGACCGGCTGCGCTATGTCATATTTGGCGGCGAAGCGCTGCAGCCCTCGACTCTGCGCGAATGGTATGGCCAACGTGGCGACTCTGGCCCGCAACTGGTGAACATGTATGGGATTACGGAAACCACGGTCCATGTCTCTTACTACCCTCTGACCTCAGCCGATGCGCGACAAGACGAAAGCGTGATCGGCCAGCGTCTTCCGGACTTGAAACTCTATCTTCTCGACGCCTTTGGCCAGCCTGTTCCGATGGGCGCTACGGGTGAAATGTACATCGGCGGTGCCGGCGTCGCGCGTGGTTATCTAAACCGCCCCGAACTGACGGCTGAACGCTTCCTGCGCGACCCTTTTACGGAGGAGTCCGCTGCGAGGATGTACAGGTCGGGGGATTTGGCTCGTTATCTTGCGAACGGGAACCTGGTGTTCCTGGGGCGCAATGATGATCAGGTCAAGATTCGCGGTTTCCGGATTGAATTGGGTGAAATTGCCGCCCGATTGGCTGAGCATCCGGCCCTTCGCGAAGCGGCGGTGGTCGCGCAAGGTGAGGCTGCCGACAAGAGGTTGGTCGCCTACGTCGTCGCGAATTCAGACATCCAGCCTCTGCAAGTTACCGGCGAGGCCGGCTTGGCTTTGGCGGGCACGCTGCGTGATTACCTGAGCGACCGTTTGCCCGATTACATGGTGCCGTCCGCCTTCGTGCGAATGGACAGTTTGCCGCTGACGGGCAACGGCAAGCTGGACCGGCGAGCGTTGCCGGCTCCAGAGGACGACGCCTTTGCGCATGCACGCTACGAGGCGCCGTTGGGTGCGATTGAGGTCACACTTGCCTGGATTTGGTCAGAGTTGCTTGGGGTCGAAAAAGTCGGTCGTCATGACAATTTCTTTGCCCTTGGCGGGCATTCACTCTTGGCGGTGCGATTGATCGAGCGGTTACGCCGTGAGAACTTGAGCCTGGCTGTGCGGGATTTGTTTCAGACGCCGGTATTGTCAGTACTGGCTGGAAAGCTTGGTCAACACTGCGAGGAGGTGGTGCCACCCAATCTAATCAGGCCTGAAACACGTATTATCACGCCCGACCTGTTGCCGCTGATAGATCTCAGCCAAGTGGACATCGACCTGATCGTTTCACAGGTTCCTGGGGGTGTGGCCAATATCCAGGATATCTATGCGCTCTCACCCATGCAGGATGGCATCCTCTTTCATCACCTGTTGGCGAAGGAGGGTGACCCCTACTTGCTGGTTGCCCAGATGGCCTTTGCTGATCGTGAAACACTGGAGTGGTATCTGTGCGCGGTTCAGCAGGTTGTAGACCGTCACGACATTCTGCGCACAGCCTTTGTTTGGGACGGGTTGTCCCGTGCAGCGCAAGTTGTATGGCGCCAGGCTCCTCTCTCGGTCGTCGATGTGGTGCTCGATCCGGCAAATGGTTCTGTTACCGATCAGCTTTCGCAACGTTTTGATTCCTGCCGGCATCGGATCAACCTGACGCAGGCGCCCGTACTGCGCTTTATAGTTGCGCATGACCCTGGCGCAGACCGGTTCATCCTGGTGCAACTGCAGCATCACTTAATCGACGACGCTTCGTCATTGCAGTTTTTTTATCACGAGGTACAGGCTTTCCTCGCTGAACGTAGTGAGCAATTACCTTCGCCTCAACCGTTCCGCAACCTGATAGGTCAGGTACGGTCAGGTAAAAGCGTGGCCGAGCATGAAGCTTTCTTCAGGTCCATGCTGACTGACATAGAGGCGCCGACGCTGCCCTTTGGGCTGGCACAGGTGCATCTGGACGGCGCACAGGTGAGCCAGACCTATCGCAGGGTGTCTGCCGATCTCAATGAACGGTTGCGGGCTCAGGCGAAGCGGTTGAACGTGAGTCTGGCCAGCCTGTGTCACGTGGCCTTTGCCCAAGTACTGGCGCGCACCAGCGGCCAGGAAAAGGTTGTGTTTGGTACGGTGCTGTTTGGGCGCATGCAAGCCGGTCATGGCTCAGATCGAGCTATGGGCATGTTCATCAACACGCTGCCGATCCGATTTGACTCAGGTGGCATGGGTACCGCCCAAAGCGTCCAGCAGGCACATGCCCGCCTGGCAGCTTTGCTCGCCCACGAACATGCCTCGCTGGCGCTGGCGCAACGGTGCAGTGGGGTCGCCACGGGCACGCCGTTGTTCAGCGCCTTGCTCAATTACCGGCACAATGACCTGGCGGGCTCGGACAACATTGTTCAGACCATGGGGCAAATCAAGGGCGCTGAGTTCTTGAGTGAGCAGGAGCGGACCAATTACCCGTTTACGTTGTCTGTCGAAGATTTCGGTCACTCGTTGGGGTTGACGACGCAAGTGGTGGCGCCATTCGATTCCGTTCGTGTATGTGCCTATATGGAGCAGGCATTGGACAGCTTGGCTCAGAGCCTGGAGCACTCGCCGCAGCGCCCGGTTCGACAGCTGAATATTCTGCCAGCGGCTGAACAGACATTGCTGCTCCAGACGTGGAACCCGACGCCCGCATCTTCCCTGCAAAAGCTGTGTATTCATCATGTGTTCGAGGCGCAGGTTGCCCGCACCCCGCAGGCGACAGCGCTGATCTGTGAAGGCAAGACGCTCAGTTACGCGCAACTCAATACCAGAGCTAATCAGCTTGCACTGCGGCTGGTTGAACTGGGTGTGGGGCCAGACCAGCGAGTGGCTATTTGTGTCGAGCGTTCCATGGCCATGATTGTGGGGCTCATGGCGATCCTGAAGTCGGGCGGCGCCTATGTGCCGCTTGATCCGGCTTATCCGGCAGATCGTCTGGCATACATTCTTGACGACACGGCACCTCTATTGGTGCTGGCCGATACGGCCGGGCGGCAAGCGCTAGGTGAGGCTTTAATGTCTTACACCGTGCTTGATCCCAATGAAATACCGGCACGAGCGGATGCCAATCTGCAGATCCGCGGCCTCACATCCCGCCATCTGGCGTATCTGATTTATACCTCGGGTTCGACCGGTAACCCCAAGGGCGTCATGATCGAGCATCGTGGGTTGGTCTCATCCACACTGGCAAGGACTACGTTCTATAAGTCAGGCATTGGCGATGTGTTCTTACTGCTGTCATCCATGGCGTTCGACAGTTCGGTAGCAGGCATTTTCGGAACGTTAACAACCGGAGGTGCCTTGTGTGTGCCCGGTAGCGATGCGGTCGTAGATCCCCGCATCATCAGCCGCGTTTTGATTGAAAATGAAGTCACGTCCTTGCTGCTGGTGCCGTCACTGGCAAGACTGGTCCTTGCACAAGTCGCCCAAAGTGGATATGCACAATTGCGTCAGGTGAAAGTGGCGGGTGAAGCCTGTCCTGGGCAGTTGGTCCAGGAGGTGGCTTCAGCCTTTCCGGCGGTTGAGTTATTCAATGAATATGGCCCGACTGAGGCGACGGTCTGGGCGGCGGTCCATCATTGTTCCTTGGATGACGTTGATCCGGTTCCTATAGGCCGCTCGATTTCTAACGCCTGCATTTACCTTCTGGATGGCGACGGCACGCCTGTTCCACTGGGAGCGGTCGGTGAGATTTACATCGGAGGTAGGGGAGTTGCGCGTGGGTATCTGAACCTGGTCGAACTGACGAATGAGCGTTTCTTGCCTGATCCTTTTTCCGCTACTCCCGACGCGCGTATGTATAGGACAGGTGACTTGGCTCGTTACCAGGCCAATGGAAATCTGGTGTTTTTGGGACGTAATGACGACCAGGTCAAGATTCGCGGCTTGCGGATCGAGCCGGGTGAAATCGCTGCCAGGCTGGCCACGCACCCTTCCATCCGCGAGGCGGTGGTGGACGTGCAAGGTGTGGACCTGGACAAACGCCTGATCGCATATGTAGTGACGCAGCCGGCGGTCTCCAAAGATGATATCTGCATCCCTGATGCCGCCACGGACGCGAATCTGCCGATAGCAGGACGACTGAGAGATTATTTAAGTGAGCGCCTACCCGACTACATGGTGCCGTCAGCCTTTGTGTTGATTGAATGTTTGCCGCTGACCCCCAATGGCAAGCTTGACCGGCGGGCCTTGCCTGCTCCTGGAGATGAGGCCTTTGCCCACGCGGCGTATGAGTCGCCGCGAGGTGAGACGGAGACTATCCTGGCAGCACTTTGGTCAGGCTTGCTTGGACTTGAGCGCATCGGTCGACAGGACAACTTCTTCGCACTCGGCGGTCATTCGCTCATGGCTGTTCAGATGATGCAGAAGATCAGAAATTATGGTTTGGAATGCTCGCTTGGCGATATTTTTCAACACCCTCGATTGGCCAACCTTGCCGTTCAGATCGCACAGTCTCCTGTGCCCGTTCCGCAGGTCGGGGTAATTACCGTGCGCGCGGGCGGGGCTGAGTGCCCGGTGTTTTTCGTGCCCTCGGGGTTAGCCGATTATTCGTATGCTGTTTCGCTTGCCCAGCAAATCCGCTCCAGCTGTCCGGTCTACGCATTGCCGTGGGCTGCTATCGGTGATCCTTTGCCGCACTCATTGGAAAATATGGCCGAAAGGATGATTCCGCTTATGCAGGCGATACAGCCTGAAGGGCCGTATCGCATTGCCGGGTATTCTTCTGGTGGGATTCTCGCCTATGCCATCGCCCAAGCGCTGACAGCAAAGGGGGCCAGCATTGAGTTTCTAGGTTTCATCGATGTTCCTGCTCCGCATAAGTTGCCCTATAAAAACCATGGCATCAGACGCTACTTTATTGAGCATGTGAAAGCGGTTGCCTCGGAATCGGAGCGATACAAGTTCGATGTGCTGGATGAAGGGCAGGAGATATCCGAGCTGATCACAAAGGCCCAGGATTTGGGTGGCTATGATGTCAATGCAGACGTTGCGCTGGAAACAGCCAAATGGCACGGCATTTATCATTTTTCGCAGATTGCCCGTGCCTACAAACCCGCGCCGTTACCGGTCAATCTCCATCATTTTTTCGCGACTGAACCAGAGGCCGGTGCTTTATCGCAGGTTGGCAGGGTGGGCGGGTGGCGCGAGCTGTTGCCTGACTGGGCGATCAGTTCGGTTGCGATTCCAGGCGGGCACGTCTCGATGATGGAGGACTTCAATAATCGCACGCATTTGGCCGCCGCCTTGAATCGAGCGCTGTTGTAGCGCTTTTCGCCCCTCTACACGCTAGTGGGCGCGCCGCTGCCCACTTGCATGCACGAGCAAATAACCCATCAGTGTTGATGAAGGCCGAATCCGCATGTGTCACATGCGGCGGGGCGTTCATCAGCATTACCTTATGAAAAGGAGCAATCATGGCGAATCCCTATCGCGAACTTTTGACTACCCCGGGCGTCATGGGATTAGTCGTAGCGAGCTCCATTGCCCGCCTGCCGCAGGCAATGATCGGCATCGGCATCATTACCATGCTGGTGCAGCAGACAGGGCTTTACTGGCTGGCGGGTTCGGTGGCCGGTACGTTCACTCTGGCGAATGCCCTGATTGGTCCGCAAATCTCGAAACTTGTGGATCAGCGCGGCCAACGTCGGGTTCTACCCTACGTGACGGCTTTCAGTATTGGTATGTTATTGGCGTTGATACTCGCCGTCTACATGAGTGCCCCAGCCTCACTGCTATTCGTTCTGGCAGCGTTGGCAGGCACGATGCCGAGCATGCCTGCGATGATCAGAGCCCGCTGGACACAGCTTTTCCGTGGCAAGCCGCAGTTACATACGGCCTTCTCTCTAGACACGGTTCTGACCGAACTTGCCTTTATCGTCGGCCCGCCCCTTGCCATTGGTTTGAGCGTGAGTTTTTTTGCCGAAGCCGGACCGCTTGTCGCGGTGCTGTTGCTGATCGTCGGCGTTACCGCTTTTCTCATGCAGCGCCAGACTGAACCGAAAGTAGTCGTGGGCATCAGGCGTAACGCAAGCTCGACTCTGCTTATCCCCGGCGTCCGCACCATTGTGCTGGCACTTTTGGCAATGGGTGTAATCGGCGGATCGGTCGACGTGGCGGTTGTTGCCTTCGCCAACGCGCAGGGCTGGCCTGCCTCCGCCAGCTTCATCCTGGCGGCCTATGCGCTTGGTTCAATGATCGCGGGCCTCACATTCGGTGCACTGAGAATCTCTTTGCCGATTGAAAAGCAATTTTTCATCGGAGTGTTGATAACGGCGGTCACTTCCGTGTTGCCTATTCTTTCACCGAACGTCTACATCCTTAGTGCAATGCTGTTTGTGGCCGGAATGTCCTTCGCGCCAACAATGGTAGTTGTCATGAATCTTGGTACGATCATTGTTCCACCATCCCGGATCACTGAGGGGCTTACATGGATGACTACAGGCATCAGTATCGGTGTCGCGCTCGGTGGCGTGTTGGCGGGGTTGGTAATTGACATCTATGGCGCACAGGCAGGATTTGGTGTGGCGATTGTCGCGGGCTTGCTCATGGTTGTGGTTGTGCTTTTGGGGCTGCGTACACTTCGCACTACGCCTGTGGTTTGCACAGAGTTGAACTTCCAGTGATGATATGAATGCCGCTCGTACGCTGGTTGATATTGGGCCTTGCGGTGATGATATTTCTGGACACGGCGCTTAGTTAGCATGGGCCGTGTGCGTGCGGCAGACCTTTGCAGCAAGGCGCCAAAAGCCCCGTAAATCCGGGGCTTTGTCTCGGGTTATTTGAACAGGCCGCCAATCGCATTGATCGCATCCGCAGCCTTGTTCACGTTCTGTTGGTGCTGGTTGTTGGTATCCACCTGCGCCTGGGGGATTGTAGTTGCCGCTGACGCAACTTTTGTTTGCCAGCGTCACAGGGCGGTGGGTGATATCTGGATTGTCACCGTGGTTTCGGTCACGTCCTTGTTGCTGCTTGAGCCTATGGTGGTTTGGTCGCTGTTTCATGAAGCGCCTGGGCGCGGCGCGTTGGTCGGGTTTTGCCTGGGCGCCTTGGGGATGCTTGCCACGATAGTGCTTTAGCGCATCCGGCCATCAAGTGCCGGGTCAGATCAGCGCCTGTAGTCCTATGCTTATCTGACCCGCACCGCTGCACTTTTTTCCATTTTGCTGATCTACCCCTGTCCCGGCCACTCGACTCCCGCACGTGGCCCACAGAATCAGACCCGGTGCCGATGGATCGAACGTCAACTGTTTTTACCTCTCTATGGCCGCTGTTGCTGGCTGCGCTGCTCGCGCTCTGCGCAGTGGGTTGTAGTCAGCAGCAGGGCCGCGATATCGCCAGGCAATTCAGCGATGGCAAGCCCGATGAGTTCTTCCAGACCAGTGTCGATCGCATGGCCACCCTGGGGATGCGCGACAACCTGCAAAGCCTCTACCTGTTGATGAGCAAGCTTTACCTGCGCAACCCCAGCCAGTGGCGTCAGTCGGGCTATCCGGATGCGGTGAGCGCCGCTCGGGTCATTCGCCAGGCCATCGAAAACCGTCAACCCTTGCCCGCACTGGGAGACCGGCGTGATCTGGCCGCCCTGAGCTACTCCCTGAGCCCCGACTTTCGCGGCGACCGCGTCGGCGCGTTCATCTATGCGATTGGCAGCATGCTCGTGACCGCCCACGGCGGGCGTACGCAGTTTTATGTGACCGACTCGATTAACCCCCAGTTTGTCAGCAATGCGGCGCGCAATATCGAAAAGGCCACCTGGCTTCTCAGCCAGCGCCAGGATGCCAACGGTGTATTGCTGTTGTTCTCCAATGAAATATCGGAGGAGGGCAGTAACCTCAGTTTTGCCGTTGAGTTTGGCAAGATCGTTGCGCGCCTGGACTTGCTTACCCAAATCCTTGATGAGCGTTACCGACGCATTGGCCTCAATTACGCGCAAAGTTTATTGCTGATGAACTTCCTGCCGGTGCAGTGAGACGCATCCATCGAACAATCAGTGGGGTGTTTCCCTTTCTGCTGTAGGAAGGTGCCTATCTTGCCTCTCGCTGCTTGAAACCCTTGCCTGCGAGCAATAGCCTCGGATTTTTCTTAAACACGAGGCCCTCCCTTGGGTAAACGAAAAACGGTTTGGCCCACGGATCGCGAAATACGTTTGCGGTTTATCCTGTTCGCGGTGATCGACGCCGCGACTGCTCAAGGCGTCTCTGCCGAGTTGCTGTTGCCGGCGCACACGCTGCTGCGCAACTCACCCTCGCAAGCCCAGTTACTGGATGCCCTGGGCGAGATTCTGGCTACCGATGAAATGTACGGTTTCCGCTTTGCGCCGGGTTCCGATGCGGATGATCTGATGCGGGAATTGGCGGAGCCGGACGGCTGAAACCTGCCCGGTACTGTTTTGCCGGTGCCATGGTTCGTCAATAAGGCGTGACCTGACGGGCGTGCCTGCCTTCCCATCACTGTTCGCGTGGTGGGCCTGGCCTGCCACGTTCCGTAATTCCAAGGACCCGCCCCAATGCTGCTGCGCCACCCGCCCTTTCTTTTTGCCGCCCTGACTCTCAGCTCGCTGGTACAGGCCGAAGGCCTGCAACTGGCGCCAGTCGAAGTCACCACCACTGAAGCCAGTGCCGGCGAAATCGCCCAGGCACAGCTACAACGCGTGCCCGGCGGCAGCAATTACATCGATATGAGCAGCGTGCAACAGGGGCGGGTGAGCAGTAACGAAGATGTGTTCAAGTACCAGGCCGGGGTGTACGCCAAGGCGGCGAATAACGAAGGCGTGAAGCTGTCCATTCGCGGTTCTGGCCTGAATCGCAGCCCGGGTGCCCACGCGTCCGGCCTGTATGAAATGTTCGACGGTCTGCCGCTCACGGGCCCGGGCGGTACACCTTATGAGCTCAAGGACCCGTTGTGGCAAAGCCGCGTGGAAGTGCTGCGGGGCGCCAATGGCTTCGATCAGGGCGCGTTGGCCCTGGGTGGTTCGGTCAATTACGTGACCCACACCGGCTACGACGCGCCCAAGCTGCAAGTGCGCTATGAGGTCGGTAGCCGCGGCTATGCTCAGCGTGAGATCAGTTCCGGCCAGGTGCTGGGGGATGCCGATTACTACATCAGCCTCACCGATTCCGAGTCCGACGGCTACCAGCACCAGAGCGCCGGAACCGGCAAGGGCATCGCCGCCAACTTTGGCTACCGCTTCAACCCGGATCTGGAAACGCGCTTCTACCTGCGCTACCGCGAAACCACCAACGATTCCCCCGGCAAGCTCACGCGCTACCAGATCAGCCATGACCCGCGTGCCGCCAACAGCCTCAACGCCGCCCGCGATTCAAAACGCCTGCAACCGGGCTCTACCTGGATCGCCAACAAGACCACCTTGCAACTGGACGACAACGCCCGAGTGGAAGTCGGGCTGGCCTATCACGACTACCCGATGGATCTGCGCGAGGGCACCAACCGCCTCAAGGTCGCCTACACCGATATCAGCGGCACCCTGAACTACATCCGTCAGGACAGCCTGTTCGGCCATGCCAGCAAAACCACCGTCGGCCTGCGTACCACCCAGGCGATGCCCAATAATGGCGCGTCGGAATATGTACGCATCCCCGCAGGCAACACCGCAATCTACGCGCCCGGGACCAAAACCCGCGACTACAGCTACCTGGGCTCCGACACCGTGCTGCATGTAGGCAATGAGCTGGAACTGCTGGAGGATCTGTGGCTCACCACCGGCCTTGCCGCGATCTACACCCGCCGCGAAACCCAGGTGACTTACCCCGATGGCCAGGCGCCGCTCAGTCAACATGACTGGGACTACGCACCGCGCATCGGCCTGCGTTACGACTTCACCCCGCAATTGCAGGTATACGCCAACCTGAGCCGCTCGGTAGAGCCGCCGCACGCCTGGTCGATGATCTGGGGTTCCAACAAATACTTCGGTCCGGGCAACGGCGCGGCCACGGGGCTACAGCGCGAAGGTGTGAAGTTACGCAATCAGACCGCCACCACCCTGGAAATCGGCGGGCGCGGCGAAGCGTGGCTCGGCCAGTGGGACCTGGCCCTCTACCGCTCTGAAGTACGCCACGAACTGCTTTCCGTGGAAACCCAGGCCCAGACTGCCAACAGCAGCGCGATCATCGCCGAATCCAACGCCAGCCCCACCGTGCACCAGGGCGTGGAACTGAGCCTGCTCAGCCCGCTATGGGACGGCGGCCGCAACGGCAAGCTCGACCTGCGCCAGGCCTATATCTTCAGCGATTTCCACTACCGTGACGATGACCGTTTCGGCGACAACACTTTGCCCGGCATCCCCAAGCATTACTATCAGGCGCAGGTGCGCTACAGCCACCCGACGGGTTTCTACACCAGCCTCAACACCGAACATGCCTCGCGGGTAGCGGTGGACTACGCCAATTCCTACTACGCCGCGGCCTACACCACCCTCGGCGCCACGTTCGGCTATGACGCGCCCAAGCAAGACTGGCAAGCCTGGGTCGATCTGCGCAACCTGACCAACCGTCGCTATGCCAATACCGTTACGCCGGGGTACGACGACAAAGGCGTGGACGCAGCACGTTCTACCCCTGCCGATGGGCGTGGTATCTACACCGGCGTGTCGTGGAGCTGGCGTTAAATCAACCTTCGTGTTGGCGCAGGCGCTTGTACAGGGTGTTGCGGCTCACTCCCAACTCCCGCGCAAGGTGGGAAATATTGCCGCCCACGGCTTGCAGGCGTTGGTTGAGGTCAAGGTTTTCATCCAGGCGCTCGCAGGTGGGCAGCGGCGCCGTTTGCTTCAAATCGGTAAAAAAATCATCGGGCAGATGTTCTGCGCGGATCGGCTGCTCCTCGGCCATCGCCAGCGCCACCTGCAACACGCTGCTCACCTGACGCAAGTTGCCCGGCCACGGATGTTGCTCGAATAACCCCAGCACCTCGGCACTCAGCCCGGCCCACTGGTTCGGCTCGCGATGTTGCTGCCACAGTTGCTGGAACAACGCTTGCTTGTCGGTGCGCTCGCGCAATGGCGGCAACTCCAGCGTCAGGCCGCCGATGCGGTAGTACAAATCCTCGCGAAAGCGCCCGGCCTGCACCAACTCGCGCAGTGCGCGGTTGGTCGCCGAGATGATGCGCAAATCCACCGGGAACACCTCACTGCTGCCCACCGGTTGCACACAGCGCTCCTGCAACACCCGCAACAGGCGGGCCTGGGTCGGCAACGGCATATCACCGATCTCGTCGAGAAACAGCGTGCCCTTGTCCGCCTTGCGAATCAGGCCAATGCTGCCTTTCTGATTGGCGCCGGTGAAGGCGCCTTTTTCGTAGCCGAACAGTTCCGATTCCACCAGCTCAGCCGGAATCGCCGCACAGTTCACAGCGATCAATGCCTGTCGGCTGCGCGAGCTGGCCTGATGCAGGGCTTTGACGAACACCTCTTTGCCCACCCCGGTCTCGCCGTGAATCAGCAATGGAATGTCCTTTTCCAGCAGACGTTCGGCCTGGCGCACCGCTTTCTCCATGCGCACATCGCCAAAATGCAGGGTCTTGAGGTTGATCGAGGTCGGCGCTGGCGGCGGTTGGCTGAACACCCGGGCCTGCACCGGCATTTGCCTGGGGCGCTTCAACAGGCACTGGAAGCGGTTGCGCCCAGCCGCCTGCAACGCAAAGGGCAACCCTTCGGGCTGGTTGAGCAACTCCAGTAAAGACACCTTGAACAGACTGTCGATCATCACCCGCGACAGGCTGATGCCCAGCAGGTTATCCGCACGCCGATTGGCTGATAGTACCTGGCCGCTTTCATCAAAGATCAGCAGGCCGGCCCACTGGCTGTCGAGGTTGCTCAAGCCGGTGTTGAAGGTCAGTTGGAAATGTTCGCCACGGAACAGGTTGAGGATCAGCCGGTTTTCCACGGTCTGACTCATCATTTTGACCATGCCCAGGGTATGGGAGGGCGGCAGGTAGCTGTCGCTGGATACATCCAGCACCGCGATGATTTCGCGCTGGGCGTCGAAGATAGGCGCCGCCGAACCGGTCATGAAACGGTTGGCCTTGAGGAAGTGCTCATCGTGCTCGATATGCACGGCCTGGGCGCAGGCCAGCGCGGTGCCGATGGCATTGGTGCCGCTGGCACGTTCCATCCAGCTGGCGCCGGGGCTGAAGCCACGGGCCAGCTTGGGTTCGATAAACCGCTGGGTGCCCCACGACGTCAGCACCTGGCCCTGATTGTCAGCCAGCATGATCAGGCAGTTGGAGTTGCTGAGGATGTTTTCATAGTAGGGCAGTACTTCCTGGTGCGTGGTCTGCACCAGTGAATGCTGGCTTTCCAGGAGTTGACTGATGCCTTCGGCGGGCAGTTGGTCAAAGCTTGGCGTGCTCTGGTGGTCCAGGCCGAAGGCGCGGCAACGTCGCCAGGATTCCTGGATAAGGGTGTCGTGTGCCAGTGGTTCGGCCATGGTGCGACCTTCATTTTTATTGTTATTGGATGTGCACATTCAACCATTGAAATGGGTTCAAGTGTGGGAGGGGCGGTGCGACGATTCGACTTGCTCCCGATAGCGGTATATCAGTGACAGAAATGCTGGCTGACACTTCGCCATCGGGGGCAAGCCCCCTCCCACATTTGTCCTATGTGAGGCTTGAACCGGGTTCGAACAGTGTTGTTCAGAACTATTCATTGTCAACCCCGAAAGTGTTCAGTTGTTCAGCCACTTTGTTCACTCCTGAACATCCCGATTAACCCATTTCCTTATGCATCAAGCGCTTGCAGTTTTGGCACGAAACTCGCTCTGACACCTGGCCAGATTCATTCCAATAATAAAAAGGTCGTGTCATGTCATTGACCCTGGAACATGTCTCCCGCGTTGTCGACGGCCAAACCTGGATCGACGACGCCAACCTGCGTTTTGAAGCCGGCTCTTTCAACGTCTTGCTCGGTCGCACCCTGTCCGGCAAAACCAGTCTGATGCGCCTGATGGCCGGTCTGGACAAGCCCGGCAGCGGGCGCATCCTGATGAACGGCGTAGACGTTACGCAAAAGCCGGTACGCCTGCGCAATGTGTCGATGGTCTACCAGCAGTTCATCAACTATCCCACCATGACCGTATTCGAGAACATCGCCTCGCCGTTGCGCCAGGCCGGTGTGTCCAACGAGCTGATCCAGAGCAAGGTGCTGGAAACCGCCAGGATGCTGCGCATCGAGAAGTTCCTGCAACGCCACCCGCTGGAACTGTCCGGTGGCCAGCAGCAGCGCACCGCCATGGCCCGCGCCCTGGTCAAAGACGCCGAACTGATTCTGTTCGATGAGCCCCTGGTCAACCTGGACTACAAACTGCGCGAAGAGCTGCGTCAGGAAATGCGCGAACTGTTCAAGGCGCGCCACACCATCGCCATTTACGCCACCACCGAACCCAACGAGGCCCTGGCCCTGGGTGGCACCACCACCATTCTTCACGAAGGCCGGGTGATCCAGAGCGGCAAGGCCGCCGAGGTCTATCACCAGCCGCAAACCGTGCTGGCCGCCGAGCTGTTCTCCGAACCGCCGATCAACCTGATGCCAGGGCGCATCAGCGGCAACGAAGTGAGCTTCGCCAATTTCGTGCATTTCCCGCTCAACGTCGACCTGCGCCCCATCGGCGAGGGCGAGTTCCGTTTCGGCGTGCGTCCCAGCCATATCAGCCTGGTACCGAGCAATGACGATGACCTGGAGCTGGCGGTGACCGTGGAAGTCGCCGAGATCAGCGGCTCGGAAACCTTCCTGCATGTGCGCAGCGAGCACTTCCTGCTGGTGCTGCACCTGCCGGGGGTGCATGAGTACGATGTGGACGCGCCGATCCGCGTGTATATCCCCACCCATAAACTGTTTGTGTTCGATGGCCAGGGCCGTTTGGTCCAGGCCCCCGGGCGCCGTGTCGCGAGGGTTGCCTGATGGCCGAGATCCATTTGCGTAACCTTGCCCATAGCTATAGCCCCACGCCAAAAGGGCCTGAGGACTACGCCATTCGGGAAATGAACCATGTGTGGGAGCAGGGCGGTGCGTACGCGTTGCTCGGGCCGTCGGGCTGCGGCAAATCCACGCTGCTCAATATCATCTCCGGCCTGCTCAGCCCCTCTGAGGGCCAGGTGCTGTTCGATACCCAGGTGGTCAACGACCTCACGCCGGAGAAACGCAACATTGCCCAGGTGTTCCAATTCCCGGTGGTGTACGACACCATGACAGTGTTCGATAACCTGGCCTTCCCGCTGCGAAACCAGGGCATGGCCGAGGCGAAAATTCACAGCAAGGTGCAGGAAATTGCCGAAGTGCTGGACCTGCAAACCCTGCTGAGCAAAAAGGCCCGCAACCTCACCGCCGACGAAAAACAGAAAGTCTCCATGGGCCGTGGTCTGGTGCGTGATGACGTGTCGGCGATCCTGTTCGACGAGCCGCTGACGGTGATCGACCCGCATCTGAAATGGAAACTGCGGCGCAAGCTCAAGCAGATCCATGAGCAGTTCAATATCACCATGGTCTACGTCACCCATGACCAACTGGAAGCCTCCACTTTCGCCGACAAGATCGCGGTGATGCACGGCGGGCAGATTGTGCAGTTCGGCACCCCGCGTGAATTGTTCGAGCGGCCGAGTCATACCTTTGTCGGCTATTTCATCGGCAGCCCAGGGATGAATCTGATCGAGGTGCAGGCCAGGGCGGGTGGTGTGGGGTTTGCCAATACCTTTCTGCCGCTGTCGCAGGCGTTGCAGCAACGCATCAATGCTACCGACTACAAAAAGCTCCAGGTCGGCATCCGCCCGGAATTTATCCATGTATGGGACGACCACAACCCTGACGCCCTGCAAGCCGACGTCACGCATGTGGAGGACTTGGGCACCTACAAGATCATGACCCTCAACCTCGACGGCGCCACGCTCAAAGTGCGCCTGGCCGAAGACAAACCGGTGCCGGAGGGCAGGGCGTCCATCAGCTTCCCCGCGCAATGGCTGATGCTTTACGCCGACGATTACCTGCTGGAGGTGGCGCCATGAACAAGGTGCAGAACAACAAGGCCTGGTGGCTGGTGTTGCCGGTGTTCCTGCTGGTGGCGTTCAGTGCGGTGATCCCGATGATGACCGTGGTCAATTACTCGGTGCAGGATATTTTCGACCAGTCCAGCCGCTACTTCGTCGGGGCCGACTGGTACAAGCAGGTGCTGCTCGATCCGCGCCTGCACGACTCGTTGCTGCGCCAGTTCATCTACTCGGCCTGTGTGCTGCTGATTGAAATCCCGCTGGGCATCGCCATCGCCTTGACCATGCCGACCAAAGGACGCTGGTCATCACTGGTGCTGATTATCCTCGCCATTCCGCTGCTGATTCCATGGAACGTGGTCGGCACCATCTGGCAGATCTTTGGCCGTGCCGACATCGGCCTGCTGGGTTCGACCCTCAACGCCATGGGCATCAGCTACAACTATGCGGCTAACACCATGGACGCCTGGGTCACCGTGCTGGTGATGGACGTATGGCACTGGACCTCATTGGTGGCGCTGCTGTGCTACTCCGGCTTGCGCGCAATTCCCGATGTGTACTACCAGGCCGCACGGATTGATCGGGCCTCGGCCTGGGCGGTGTTCCGGCATATTCAATTGCCGAAGATGAAAAGCGTGTTGCTGATCGCGGTGATGCTGCGGTTCATGGACAGTTTCATGATCTACACCGAGCCCTTCGTCCTCACTGGCGGCGGGCCGGGGAACGCCACCACCTTCTTGAGTCAGACGCTCACCCAGATGGCCGTAGGCCAATTCGACCTGGGCCCGGCGGCGGCGTTTTCCCTGGTGTACTTCCTGATCATCCTGTTGGTGTCCTGGCTGTTCTACACCGCCATGACCCATTCCGACGCCAACCGCTGAGGCCGCCAACATGAGCAAGCGCAAGCTTATTCCGTTACTGATTTATATCCTGTTCCTGCTGGTGCCGATCTACTGGCTGTTGAACATGTCGTTCAAGAGCAACACCGAAATCCTCGGCGGCCTGACCCTGTTTCCCCAGGAGTTCACCCTGGCCAACTACAAGGTGATCTTCACCGACCCAAGCTGGTACACCGGCTACCTCAACTCGCTGTACTACGTGAGCCTGAACACGGTGATCTCTCTGAGCGTGGCGCTGCCGGCAGCCTATGCGTTCTCGCGCTACCGCTTCCTGGGTGACAAGCACCTGTTCTTCTGGCTGCTGACCAACCGCATGGCGCCGCCGGCGGTGTTTCTGCTGCCGTTTTTCCAGCTGTATTCCTCCATCGGCCTGTTCGATACGCACATCGCCGTGGCCCTGGCTCACTGCCTGTTCAACGTGCCGTTGGCGGTGTGGATCCTTGAAGGCTTCATGTCCGGCGTACCCAAGGAAATCGACGAAACCGCCTACATCGATGGCTATAGTTTTCCCAAGTTCTTTGTGAAGATTTTTATCCCGCTGATTGGCTCCGGCATCGGCGTCACGGCGTTTTTCTGCTTTATGTTTTCCTGGGTCGAGCTGCTGTTGGCGCGCACCTTGACCTCAGTCAACGCCAAGCCCATCGCGGCGGTGATGACCCGTACGGTCTCGGCCTCGGGCATTGACTGGGGCGTGCTGGCAGCGGCGGGGGTGTTGACGATCCTGCCGGGCATGCTGGTGATCTGGTTTGTTCGCAACCACGTGGCCAAGGGCTTCGCCCTGGGCCGGGTCTAGAGGAATCGATGATGGAATGGATGGCCTGGACCACCCCCACTGCGCTGTTCTTTGGCGGCATCGCGCTGATCCTGGCGGGCATGACCACCTGGGAACTGCGCTCGCCGAGCATCGCCCGGCGCGGTTTTCTACCGATCAGTACCACTCGTGGTGATCGCTTGTTTATCGGACTTCTCGGCAGCGCCTACCTGCATTTGCTGGTGATCGGCGTTACCGACTGGAGCATCTGGGTGGCGTCCGCGCTCTCCCTGGTATGGCTGTTGAGTGTGATGCGTTGGGGCTAGTGCCCTTATGAATAAACAACCAGGAGGTCTCTATGTTGAATAAAAACAATAAGCTGCGACATAGCATTTCATTGGCCGCCGTACTGGCCCTCAGCGGTTTGAGCGCTTCGGCCTGGGCCGATGCGTATGAAGATGCCGCGAAAAAATGGATCGGCAGCGAGTTCAAACCCTCGACCCTCACCGAAGCCCAACAGCTTGAGGAGTTGAAGTGGTTTATCAAGGCGTCGGAGCCCTTCCGTGGGATGAAGATCAACGTGGTGTCGGAAACCCTCACCACCCACGAGTACGAATCCAAGGTACTGGCCAAGGCGTTCAGTGAAATCACCGGCATCAAGCTGACCCACGACCTGCTGCAGGAAGGCGACGTGGTGGAGAAGCTGCAAACCCAGATGCAGTCCGACAAGAATATCTATGATGGCTGGGTCAACGATTCCGACTTGATCGGTACGCACTTTCGCTATGGCAAGACTGAATCCATCACCGACCTGATGGCCAACGAAGGCAAGGACTTCACCTCGCCAACCCTGGACCTCAAGGACTTTATCGGCCTGTCCTTCACCACCGCACCGGACGGCAAGATCTACCAATTGCCCGACCAGCAGTTCGCCAACCTCTACTGGTTCCGCGCCGACTGGTTCGAACGCCCGGAGCTGAAAGCCAAGTTCAAGGAAAAATACGGCTACGACCTCGGCGTACCGGTGAACTGGTCGGCCTATGAAGACATCGCCAAATTCTTCAGCGAAGACGTCAAGGAAATCGACGGCAAGCGCATCTACGGGCACATGGACTACGGCAAGAAAGACCCGTCCCTGGGCTGGCGCTTTACCGATGCGTGGTTCTCCATGGCCGGCGGCGGTGACAAGGGCTTGCCCAACGGCTTGCCGGTGGACGAGTGGGGCATTCGTGTGGAGGACTGCCACCCGGTGGGTTCCAGCGTGACCCGCGGCGGCGACACCAACGGCCCGGCGGCGGTGTTCGCCACACAAAAATATGTGGATTGGATGAAAGCCTACGCGCCGCCGGAAGCGGCGGGCATGACCTTCTCCGAATCCGGCCCGGTGCCGTCCCAGGGCAACATTGCCCAGCAGATCTTCTGGTACACCGCGTTTACCGCCGACATGGTCAAGCCGGGCTTGCCGGTGGTGAATGCCGACGGTACGCCGAAATGGCGCATGGCGCCGTCGCCGGTCGGGCCGTACTGGGAAAAAGGCATGAAGAAGGGCTATCAGGACGTAGGCTCCTGGACCTTCCTCAAGTCCACGCCTGAGAAGCAGAAACTCGCGGCCTGGCTGTACGCGCAGTTCGTGACCTCGAAAACCGTGTCGCTGAAGAAAACCATCGTCGGTCTGACGCCGATTCGTGAGTCGGATATCAACTCCCAGGCCATGACCGACATGGCGCCCAAACTCGGCGGCCTGGTGGAGTTCTACCGCAGCCCGGCGCGCACCGAGTGGTCGCCAACCGGCACCAACGTGCCGGACTACCCACGCCTGGCGCAATTGTGGTGGAGCAACATCGCCGCCGCCGCCAGCGGCGAGAAAACCCCGCAACAGGCGCTGGACAATCTGGCCAAGGAGCAGGACGCGATCATGACGCGCCTGGAACGCTCCAAGGTGCAACCGGTGTGCGGCCCGAAAATGAACCCCGAGCGTGACGCGCAATACTGGTTCGACCAGCCGGGCGCGCCGAAGCCGAAACTGGCAAACGAGAAGCCCAAGGGCGAAACCGTGAACTACAACGATCTGCTCAAGCAGTGGGAGGCGGCGCGCAAGTAACAGCGCTGAGTGAGTACGACGCAACGGCACGTTTACGTGCCGTTTTGTTTGAAGCTTGAAGTGCGACGCCCTGCATTTCATCCGGTGGTTCGAGACAGCCCGCCAGGTTGCGACTAAACTGCTGAACATTCATACAGGAGGTTATCTGATGGATGTTCAACTTTCCCCAATTGTTTCCGAGTTTGAAACCGAAGAGCAGGCGAGTAGTCATGATCTCTGGTTTCGTAAAAAAGTCGAAAAAAGCTTGGCCAACCCCGGCCCCGGTGTACCTCATGACGAGGTCATGGCACGAGTTGAGGCGATTATTCTGCAAGCAGAGCTTGAGCAGCGGGCCAAGGCTTGATGTTGGCCGTTTGTTTGGCTTGACGAAGCCATCGGCGACCTGATTGATATCGTGACTTTTATCGCAGCAGAAAGCCCCGGCGCTGCACGACGCATCAAGACCCGCCTGGAAGGCGCGCCTCTACCACTGGCTGAGCACCCCTATCTGTATCCGTGCGGCCGGGTGCCAGGTACTCGTGAGGTGGTTGTACATCCCAATTATGTGCTGGTGTATAGAGTGACTGCCGAGCGGATCGAAATAGTCAACGTATTGCACGCCAGGCAAGAATATCCCTGAGCCTCCCGCCTTCGTATTTCATCAGCGAGCGCCTTTACTGCGACCGCTTATCCCCCCCTTCATAACCTCATTTGAATTTTCCGCACGCCCCGACGCTCTGCATTCTAGAAGCGCGTGAAGTTGAGCGCTCTTGCGGGGCCACCTTGTGGGAGGCCCGTTGTAACGGACTTTGCGGAAACTGCCATCATGACACTCCTTACAGCGCTGTCGGGCCAGCCGGCCTCTCTCACCGACTCGGTCCAGGGCCATCATCAACGGGTGTATCGACAGCTGTACGGCGAAACGCCAGACGCCGCCGAACTGGCGCATGACTACCTGCAAGATCAATTGGCCCAGGTAGAGGAAACCGACTGCGACTTGCCTGAGTCGCCCGAACACCTGACGGCCTGGGTCGAACAGCGCTGCGCCGTTGTGGCCCAGGCCTATGCCGACTACCTTGAGCAGCGCCAGCAAGGCCGGCCACGGCGCTATTTTCACAACAAAGCCCACGCGTTGTATGTCCTGCAGCGAGTGGCGCCGACCAAACAGGTGGATGGCGCCTGGCTCTATGGCCTGCTGCGCTATTGGCAAGACCAGCGCTTCGACGGCTTGCTCACTACCTATCTGGAAGAATTGGGCGACGGTGAAGCCGCGCAGAACCACGTGGTGATCTATCGCAAGTTGCTCAGCGACCACGATGCCGACAGCGACGCCGGCCTTGAGGATGAGCACTACCTGCAAGGTGCGCTGCAACTGGCCCTGGGCCTGTGCGCCGACCAATTCCTGCCGGAAGTCATCGGCTACAACCTGGGCTACGAACAGTTGCCGCTGCACCTGCTGATCACCGCTTACGAACTCAGCGAACTGGGCATCGACCCCTATTACTTCACCCTCCACGTGACCATCGATAACGCCAGCAGCGGCCACGCCAGCAAGGCCGCGCAATCGGTGTTGGGGTTGCTGCCGCTGGGCGAGGGCAGGGCAGCGTTCTACCGCCGCGTCGCCGCTGGGTATCGCCTCAACGATCTTGGCCCGGGTACCACGGCTGTCATCCAGCAGTTCAACCTGCACGACGAAGTGATTGCGATGCTTGAGCGCAAACGCACCTTCGGCCAGCACATGCACTCGGACTACTGCCGCTTCGAAGGCCAGACCGTCAACCAATGGCTGGCCAAGCCGGGGCAGATCGGCGATTTCCTCACCGCCTTGCAGGACAAGGGCTGGATCAAGCGCAACCAGGACCCCGCCGACAGCCGTTTCTGGCAGTTGATCGAGGGGGCCGGCGCGGCGATGTTCGGGGTATTCAGCGCGGCGGAAAAACAGCTGCTGCATGACTGGATCGCCGGTGACTGGGCCAGCGGCCAGCGCGTTCCGCCGGTTCGACCGGGGCGCGGCAGTCGACTTGCCCGCGAGCAGCAATGCCCGGCGGACCCTGACACCCAGGCCCTGGCCGATTCACTGTGGAATCTGCCCGACGAGCAACAGCTCAATGCGCTGATCCCATGGATGTCGGCGCGGCGCCACAGCAGCCCCGCAGGCTTGTACGCCACCCGCCGCTTTATCCAACTGCGTGCGCGTTTGCGCTAAGGAATGTGCCTATGTCTGCCCAACAACTCGCTGATCGCGCCTTGCTGAACCTGGGCCGGGGGTTGAAGGAAAGCGGTTACCGCTTCATTACGCCGACGCCCTTGACCCATGAGCGCGTCTACCGGCGTTTGGCGACGCCGCTGGCGATGACGCTGCGCGACGTATTCGGCTGGTCGATGCCGTTCGACCACGACCTGTTGCCCGAGGCGTTTCGCGAAGAGTTGCAGCAAGCCGATGTGATCGAAAAGCACGATGCCTTATGGCGCAGCACGGTGCGTTGGTCGAGCCTCGACGATCTGCTGTTCGCCCATTCGCCGTATCCCACGGTGCAAGCGGACGCGGTGTTCTTCGGCCCCGACAGCTACCGTTTTGCCCAGGTCATCGAAGCCCATTTGCAGCAGCGTTTCGAACCGCTCAAGCGTGCGGTGGACATCGGCTGTGGCGCCGGTGTCGGTGCCTTGGTGGTTGCCCGGGCCTGGCATGACACCCAGGTGCTGGCGGTGGACATCAACCCGCGTGCCCTGCGCCTGACCGCCGTGAACGCCGAGCTGGCCGGGTTGAATAATGTCAGCGTGTACCACAGTGACGTGCTGGCCAGCGTCGAAGGGCAATTCGACCTGATCGTCGCCAACCCGCCGTACATGAACGATGACCGCCAGCGTGCCTATCGCCATGGTGGCGGGGCGTTGGGGGAGCAGTTGTCGGTGCGCATCGTCAGCGAGTCCCTCGCACGCCTGGCCCTGGGCGGCAGCCTGTTGCTGTATACCGGAGTGGCGATGGTGGCCGGTGGCGATCCTTTCCTTGACGCGGTCAAGCCGTTGCTGGGCAGTGATGTCTACGGCTGGACCTACCGCGAACTGGATCCTGATGTCTTCGGCGAGGAGCTGGAAAAACCTGGCTATGAACGTGTGGAGCGCATCGCGGTGGTTGCGCTCACCGTTACCCGACTGCGTTGACCCTCGATGCTCACTTTCGGCATCGAAGAGGAATACTTCATCACTGATCTGCACACCCGCCGGATGCTCGGCGAGCCTTCGGCGGCGGTGCTGGCGGCCTGTCGCGAGGCGATCGGCGCGGGCTTTGCGTATGAAATGTTCCAGGGCCAGATCGAGGTCGCGTCACCGGTATTCAGTGCCAGCGCTGAAGCCGCGGATTACCTGGCGACAGTGCGCCGCAATCTGGCGCAGCGCCTGGGTGAATTTGGCCTCGGCGTGGTGTGTGCGGGGAGCCATCCATTGGCCGACTGGCGCGAACAGCGACCTACTGACCAAGCCCATTTCCAGCAGTTGTTCGACGATATTCAGTATGTAGCACGGCGCAGCGTGTTGTGCGGGCTGCATGTGCACGTGCAGGTGCCGCACACCCATGACCGCATCGCCGTGATGAACCAGGTTTCACCGTGGCTGCCGCTGCTGTTGCTGCTCAGTTGCTCCTCGCCATTGTGGGATGGCGCGCCCAGCGGCTTTATGAGCTACCGCCAGGCCGCTTGTGATGAATGGCCGCGCATGGGCGTGCCGGAACATTTCGCCGATTGGAACGAATACCTGCGCTACCTCGCGTTGCTGAATCGCATGGGTGCAATCAAGGCCGATGGCAACGGCTGGTGGGGTATCCGCCCGGCGGCGCGTTACCCAACCCTCGAACTGCGCATGACCGACGCCTGCCCGCGGTTGGCGGATGCCCTGGCCCTTGCCACGCTGTTTCGCGTCATGGTCACCCATGCCTGCGGCCTGGAGCGACCCGGCGCCGGGTTCAATGCGCAAACGCGCTGGCTGCTCAAGGAAAATCGCTGGCAGGCCAAACGCTACGGCGCGGGCGGCCACTTTGCGTTGAACGACACCGGCGCCATGGGCAGCGCCGAACAATGGTTGCAATGCGCGCGCCAGACGTTCGGTGTCACCGCAGAGGCCATGGGCGAGCCGCGGCTGTTCGATACGCTGCAAGCGCTGCTGCGGCGCGGTAACAGTGCCACCGAACAGTTGCGTTGGTACGCCCAGGCCCGCGCCGACGGTGCCGATGAGGTGGGCAGCCTGGGCAGTGTGGTCGACCATCTGCTCGCTCAGAGTCGAGGCGACCATTGATGGGCTGCGCACAGGCGCATTTTGATATGTCAGGCCATGGCTTGCGGCTGAATACGCAACTCGCCGTCCACATCCTTGACCAAGCCACTGGCCATGAACAACGGCGCCAGGCGCTTGTGCAACTGCGGCTCGACAAACTCCTTGACCGTGTCCAGCACCAGCACGCCACTGAGCGCCAACTCGGCCTTGGTGTACGACAGCCATGCCTTTTTCAACGCCATCAACACATCGCTGCCCGCCGTCGAAGCGAAACGGCGATGCACTGGCTTGGCGTCGAAAGTGAAGGCGTGCTGGAACTCATAGCCGCTTTCGTCACAGCCACTGGCAGCGCAACGCACGCACGTGCAAGGGCCATCGCCGAAGGCGATGCGCAGGTAGGCGTTGAAGTCCACCACGGGCTTGAGTGACAGGCGCTTATCGACCTCGAACAGGTCCCCGGTCATTTTTTCGTCAGTGTTCAACGTCCATTTCCTCGCAGTCGGTTGCTGTGTTTCAAAGCGCGGCACAATACCAGCCGAGCGTGGGTTTGGGGATTATTTGCGTCGTGGGAGGGTTAGCGGAAGAACTCACCGGGGGTGGAATCGAACTGCTGACGAAATGCATTGATAAACGCTGAGGTCGATTCATAGCCACACCCCAATGCCACATCCGTCACCCGCTCGCCTTGTTCCAGGGCGGGCAGGGCGCTTAGCAGTCGCAGGCGCTGGCGCCATGCGCGAAACGTCAGCCCGGTGTCACTCAGGAACACCCGACTCAGGGTCTTTTCGCTGACCCCCAGTTTGCGGCTCCACTCGCCCAAGGTGGTCTGCTGCTCGGGGTGCAGGTTCAAGCTGCGGTAAATCTGCCGCAGCCGTGGGTCGTGAGGCAGCGGCAGCATCAAATCCACCTGGGGCGCGGCGGCGAGTTGGTCGAGCAGCACCTGGGCCAGGCGCCCATCCGGCCCATCTTCGGCATATTCCACCGGCACCTGGCTGAAATTACGGATCAACTCGCGCAACAAACTGCTCACCTCCAGCACCTGACACCGTTCGGCCGCCCAGGCAGTGACGCTGCAATCGAGGTACAAGCTGCGCATTTCGGTATGGGGCGAACTGAACACCCGATGGGGCATGCCTGCCGGAATCCAGACGGCGCGCTGCGGGGGCGCGACGAAACGGCCGACGCTGGTGTGGATCTCCAGCACCCCGGAAATCGCGTAGGACAACTGCACCCACGGGTGGCTGTGCCGTCTTGTCAGCGCCCGGTTGGGCAAGGACTCGGTACGCCCATAAACCGGCCGTGGCAGGCTGGAAAGCCCGGGCACACTGCGGCGCACGGTTTTTTCATGTCCTTTTGGCGGCATTTACTGGCTCATTGGCGTTAGTCGGTAAAGGATCGTTACGTTAGAGTCGCCGGGACGCTCTTGGCAACCCCTGGAAGATCTGCTTATGACCCGCCCGCGCTTTCTGCCCGACAACTTCACCCTGACCCTGATCGCCACGGTGATCCTTGCCTCCCTGCTACCGGCCAGCGGCCAGACCGCCGTGGCGTTCGGCTGGGTGACCAACCTGGCCATCGCGTTGCTGTTTTTCCTGCACGGCGCCAAGCTGTCGCGCCAGGCCATCGTTGCCGGTGCAGGTCACTGGCGCCTGCACCTGCTGGTGTTCAGCCTGACCTTTGTGCTGTTTCCGCTGCTGGGCCTGGCGCTCAAGCCGGTGCTGTCGCCGCTGATCGGCACCGAGCTGTACATGGGCATGCTCTATCTGTGCGCGTTGCCGGCCACTGTGCAATCGGCGATTGCCTTCACGTCCCTGGCCCGCGGCAATATCCCGGCGGCGATTTGCAGTGCGGCGGCTTCCAGCCTGTTCGGTATCTTCCTGACCCCGCTGCTGGTGGCGCTGCTGCTGAACGTACACGGCGATGGCGGCTCCACCGTCGACGCGATCCTGAAGATCAGCGTGCAGTTGCTGCTGCCATTCATTGCCGGGCAAATCGCCCGCCGCTGGATCGGCGACTGGGTCGGGCGCAACAAAGCCTGGCTGAAATTTGTCGACCAGGGCTCGATCCTGCTGGTGGTCTACGGCGCATTCAGCGAAGCGGTCAATGAGGGCATCTGGCATCAGATCCCGCTGTGGCAACTGGGCGGTCTGGTAGTTGCCTGCTGCGTATTGCTCGCGTTGGTGCTGGTAGCGTCCGCGTTGTTGGGTAAGGCATTCGGTTTCAGCCAGGAAGACCGCATCACCATCCTGTTCTGCGGCTCCAAGAAAAGCCTGGCGACCGGCGTGCCGATGGCGCAGGTGCTGTTCGCCGGGGCGAGCATGGGCGTGCTGATTTTACCGTTGATGCTGTTTCACCAGATCCAACTGATGGTGTGCGCGGCGCTGGCTCAGCGATATGCCCAGCGCCCGGAAAGCATCCCCGAGTTGATGGGGCAGGTGGATCCGTGATGCACCTCTCATTCCCAGACAAATAAGCTCAAGTTAACCGCTGCGCCGACGACTAACTTCTTACTAACCCAAGAAGGAGTCTCGGCATGAACGTTCGTCGATTTGCGGTAGTGACAGGCCTTCTTTGCCTGTGGGCAAGCACCTGCGGCGCGGCGCAGACAGTCGGGCAGGGCACCATCAGGTTCACTGGCGCCATCGTCGAGCCGGGGTGTGCGACAAATGCGCGCAGCGGGTCGGTGATGGAACTGCGCGGCTGTGCCAGAGTGAGTCGCGGCAGCCGCTTCGAGGTGCGCCATGTGGCGCCGGTGGCCAGCGTCAACGCGGCCCATGTGCAGCTGGTGGCAGACAGCGGCGAGGGGCGCTATTACGACCAGCGCTATCTGCTGGTAGACACCGCCGGCAAGCCCATTGAGTCCGGCAACTACATCATTACCATGACGTCGCCATAAGCCATCGGGCGACGATCCGCATCAACAGCCGCGCGAGAAACCTATAGAATGCTCGGCGGCGGCGCTTGTCCTGGGTGGCCGCTTGATCATCGCCAGAGTACCCCGCCCGTCAATGAGCCTTTCAGCCGCAACCCCCCAAGCCAATTGGCAACCGGTCATCGCCCTGGCGCTGGCCGCGTTTGTGTTCAATACCACCGAATTCGTCCCTGTGGGGCTGCTCAGCGCCATTGGCGCCAGCTTCGACATGCCCGTGGCCAGCGTCGGTCTGATGCTCACCATCTATGCGTGGATCGTGTCCCTGACCTCGCTGCCGGTGATGCTGCTGACCCGCAACGTCGAACGGCGCAAGCTGCTGATCGTACTGTTCGGCCTGTTTATCGCCAGCCATATTCTCTCTAGCGTCGCCACCAGCTTCGGCCTGCTGATGGTCAGTCGTGTCGGCATTGCCTTGGCCCACGCGCTGTTCTGGTCGATCACCGCCTCGCTGGCCGTAAGATTGGCGCCCGAAGGCAAGCAGGTGCAGGCCCTTGGCCTGTTGGCCACGGGCACGTCCCTGGCGATGGTGCTCGGCATTCCCTTGGGGCGCCTGCTCGGCGAGGCCATGGGCTGGCGCACTACCTTCCTGGTGATCGCCGCGTTCGCCGCGGCCCTGGTGTTCTGGCTGGCGCGCACCTTGCCGCTGTTGCCGAGCCAGAACTCCGGCTCCCTGCGTAGCCTGCCGCTGCTGTTCAAGCGCCCGGCACTGGTGGCGCTCTACGTGCTGACCGCGATGACCGTCACCGCGCAATTTACCGCCTACAGCTATATCGAGCCCTTCGTCGAAGGCGTCGCCGGGCTGGGGGGCAGTGCGGTGACGTTAATCCTCTTGGTGTTCGGGGGGGCCGGCATTATCGGCTCGTTGTTGTTCAGCCTGGTGCACCGCTTCAACCCGCACCTGTTCGTGATCGGCGCAGTGTTTATCCTCGCCGCGTGCCTGGCGCTGATGCTGCCGTTGAGCGGCGCTGAATCCTACCTGGTGGTGTTGAGCATTTTCTGGGGCATGGCGATCATGGGCTTTGGCCTGGCCATGCAGTCCAAAGTGCTGGTGCTTGCACCGGACGCCACCGACGTGGCCATGGCGATGTTCTCCGGTATCTACAACATCGGCATCGGCGGTGGCGCGTTGATGGGCAGTTGGGTCGGCAGCCACTTGGGCTTCGCCTGGATCGGCGCGGCGGGTGGGCTGCTGGCGGCATTGGCGTTGGTGGGGTATTGCCTGGCGATTCGGCGGTTTGGGACGGGTGTGCCGAGCTGATCGACCAGTATCCAGCGGGTAACCACAGACTAAATATGGGAGGGGGCTTGCTCCCGATGAGGGAGTGTCAGTCAACACATCAGTGACTGACTCACCGCCATCGGGAGCAAGCCCCCTCCCACACTTACGCCACCGGAATCAATGGATCCGCCGCCGCCAGCGCCACCGCTCGATCCGCCGCGGGTGGGTAGATCCACACGCTGTTGATCTGTTGCTTGAGCGCCTTGGCTTCCTGGCCCACCAGCTTAAGCTGGCGGTCCCAGCCTTCGGTGTACACCGCGCCCCAGGCGCCGAGATCGAGACAGGTCACGTATTTGGGTTGGCTGTAGGCCATTGGTGCCACACCGATCAAGTCGGCGGCGACGTTGTTACCGGCGTAGCGGCCCAGCGCGATGGCGTGCTGGCAGGACATGGCGGCGAAGTTGCCCTGGTCGTCGGTGGCGGCGTAGGCCACGTCCCCGGCGGCGTAGACGGCAGGCTGGCCCTTGACCCTGAGAGTGGCGTCCACGTGCAGGCGACCCTGAGGATCGCAGATGCCATCGATCTGCTCGGTCAACGGGTTGGCGCGAAAACCAATGGTCCAGATCACGGTGCTGGACGCAATCCGCTGCCCATCTGCCAGAATCACGCCGTCGGCGTCCACCGAGGCGACCGAGGTGTTCAGTACCCATTCAAGCCCAAGCGCCTGGCTGGCCTCGATGATCGCCGGGCGAATGCCATCCCCCATGGACGCCGCTATCTGCGGGCCCCGGTCCACCACCACCACGCGAATATCGGCAGCATCCCCCAGCGCCGTGCGCAGTCGAGCAGGCATTTCGGTGGCGGTCTCGATTCCGGTAAAACCACCGCCGGCGATGACCACGGTGTTGCGGGCCGGGCTGTCGGGCAGGTTTTTCAGGGCCTTGATATGCGCTTCAAGTCGCGTGGCGTCTTCGATCTGGTCCACGTCGAATACGTGCTGGATGCCGTCCATGCCCGGGCGATTCAAGCGGCTGCCGGCAGCAAGCACCAAGCGGTCGTAGCTGAGGGTGGCCGGGCTGCCCGCTGCGTTACGGTAAGTCACTTGCCTGGTGTTGGCGTCGATGCTGTCGGCAGCGCCTTGTACAAAGGTCACGCCCACTGCGCTCAACAGCGGGCCGAGCGGCGCCTGCATGGCGTGCACGTCGGGCTCATAAAAACGTGGGCGAATACGCAGTTGCGCCTGCGGGGCGAGCAAGCTGATGTGCACATCGTTGCGGTCGTGTTTGTCCAGCAGGCGGGCCGCGCTCAGGGCGCTCCACACGCCGCCGAAGCCGGCGCCAATGATGAGAATGTGTTGTTTCATGAGGTTGCTCCAGAGACCAGGTAAGCCGCAAGGCATTGCCGGATCACTGTAAAAGCCGTACTGCTTGTCAGAAAGGACAGATAACCCTGAATCACTGCCACTTTTAACCGGCCTAGCGAGAAAAGCGCTCGCGGTAGTCGCGAGGCGCGATAGCCAGATGCCGATGGAAGGTGCAGCGCATACGCTCTTCGTCGCCAAACCCGCACAGCCGGGCGATCTGGTCGATGCTGCGTTGGGAATCTTCGAGCATCCGCCGCGCCGCTTCGATGCGAAACAATTCAATGGCCTTGGCCGGGGTGCGACCGGTTTTCCGTTTATAGACCCGGGCAAAGTTACGCGGGCTCATATGGCTTTGCGCAGCCAGGCGTTCCACGCTGAGGTCGCTGTCGCGCAGGTTGTCGCTGATCCACACGTGCAGGGCATCGAAGCCGGCGCTGTCGGCGGTTTGCGCTTGCAGCACCTGGCTGAACTGCGCCTGGCCGCCGGGGCGCTTGAGGAACACCACCAATTCGCGCGCCACTTGCAGCGCTACCTCGCGCCCGCAATCGGCTTCCACCAGTGCAAGGGCCAGGTCGATCCCGGCACTCACACCGGCGGAGGTCCATACCGTGCCTTGCTGCACGAATATCGCATCCACATCCACTTCGATGCTCGGGAAGCGTTGTCTGAGCAGCTCGCACATGGCCCAATGCGTCGCCGCGCGGCGCCCCTCAAGCAAGCCGGCCTGGGCCAGCAAAAAGGTGCCGCTGCATACCGAGGCGGTACGCCGAGCCTGGCCGGAGGCATTGCGCAGCCAGTCCACCAGCGCAGTGTTATCCGCCATGGCTTGCTCAATGGCGGGCGCACCGGGCACCACCAGCGTATCGATTGCGCCAGGGGCCAGTTGTGCCAGCGCCACGGTGTCGACGCTCAAGCCTTCGGCGGTCGGCATCAGGCCACCGGTCAGGCTGGCGTTGTGTACCACGTAGCCGTGCAAACCGCGTTCGGCCATGGCCTTGGTCGCGGCCCAGAACACCGTTTGCGCGCCGGTCAGGTCGAGCAAGCCCATCTGTGGGTAAGCCAGGAACACCAGCGTGCGGGGTTGACCCAGCGGGTTGATAGTGGTCATGCGTCGGCCAGCAGCGTTTCCAGTTTTTCCTGAACCCGCGCAAACTGCAGACGGCTGATGGCTTCCAGGTCGCCGGTGTCGCAGACCACGGTGGTGAATTGCTTGAGTTGTTCGAGCTTGGACGTCATGGCCGCGGCCTCCAGGAAAGTGGCAAGGACTGCTTTTGTACCACTTCCGGCACGCCTTGTTTACCTAGGGTTGCCAGGTCTGCACCGCCCTGGCATCCACCGCCTTGGGCAGCAGGCCAGCCTTGAAGAACGCATCGGCAATTTGCTGCTGCTCACCCAACTGTTCCAGCGTCACCGGCTGCACCTGATAGCTGCGGTGCGCGTTAGCGGCTTCCACCGTCGCAGCGTCCAGGTTACCCCATAACGGCCCGAGCACTGTTGCCGCCTCCTGCGGATGCGCTTTCACCCATTGGCCGGTTTTTTCCAGCTCTGCAAACACCACCCTCAGCACTTCAGGATGGGCCTTGGCGTAAGGCGTGCCGGTCAGGTAATAACGCTTGTAGCTGGCAAGCCCGGCACCGTCCGCCAGGGTGCGGGTCGGCAGTTGCCGCTGCACGCTGGTGAGGAAGGGCTCCCAGGTGACCCAGGCATCCACCTTGTTGTTTTCGAAGGCGGCGCGACCGTCAGCTGGCGAGAGGTACGCCGGCTGGATATCGGTGAACGCCAGGCCGGCCTTGTTCAGCGCGGCGATGAGTAAATAGTGGGCGCCGGCGGCCTTGGTCACCGCGATTTTCTTGCCTTTGAGGTCCGCCAATTGCTGGATCGGCGAGTCCTTGCGCACCACGATGGCCTGGGCCGCAGGTGAGGGCGCTTCCTGGGCAAAGTAGGTGAGCTGGGCCTCGGCTGCCTGGGCGAAGATCGGCACCGTGTCGGCGACGTCGGCGCTGATATCCACGTTGCCAACGTTCAATGCTTCGAGCAATGGCAGGCCGCTGGGAAACTCATGCCAGCTGACGTCGATGTGGTTGGCGTTGAGGGCTTTTTCCAGGGTGCCCCGGGTTTTCAGCAGGGTGATCAGGGTTGAGGATTTCTGATAGCCGATACGCAGGGTCTCCTGGGCGTCGGCACTCACGGCGATGGAGAAAACCAGCAATCCTAATACAGCGGCAAGCGGGTGGCGGAGGGTCATGAGCGGCTCGATATTCAACGAAATGAGCCGAAGCATAAGGTTCTGAAAACCGCTTGATAAATACTCTTTCGATCTGAGCTTAAGGACACTTGAGGCAGTGTCCGTTGACTGAATGTGCATCTGCCAGATCGGGCCATGAGTAATCATTCGTTGAGGCGACACAGGCCAATGTGGGAGGGGGCAAGCCCCCTCCCACAAAAGTTATGGGGTGTTGGGGGGTGTGGGTTGCAGGCAATCCAGTGCGCGGTCGGCGAGAGTGCGGGCCATGTCGATCAAGTGGGCGGTGGAGCAGGCCATGTCGCGTTGGGTGCCTTTGAGGCCCTCGGCGGTTTCGGTTGCTGTGGTGGTGGCGCAGCGTAGCAGCGAGGAAATGCTGGCGATTGCGTCTTCGAAGCTCAGGTCTTCGTGGACGACAAAAACGGGGTAGGGTGGGTCGGGGACGATTTTGCTCATGGATATAGCTCCTACTCAGTTGGGGCGCCATCCGGTGCCGTTTCCACACGGCAGATTGGGTGGCAGCCATACGCGGGGTGGAAACCGGGGAGTAGGACCCAGTCAGACCGAAGTCTGCCCGCGCACAGCCGCCATTGAGCGTTTGCATACGATCATGACGCCTACTCATTCCCGGGTTTCCACACCCGATCGCTGATATGCAGCGACGAAGCGAAGGCTAGCCAGTGGATTGAGCAGGCGCAAGGCCGAAGGATTGTCTAGGAAACGTCCTGCAAATTAAAGGGATATGGATTGCTGGCCTTTAACAATGCATGTCGAACAGGCGACACAGGCCAAAATGTGGGAGGGAGCAAGCCCCCTCCCACAGATGTGACTTGGGCGATCATCACCGCAGTACTGGCAAAACTCAGCAAAGTTGAAGACCCGCGAGCAAACACGGGAACCCTCCCACCCGACACGTGTCCCCGCTTCCCATGTCACCTCCCACTGTGCAAATCCCTTAATTTTCCAAGCCTGCCGGAAGCCTCTCCAGGCCCCCGGCTGCGCCCGTTGTTTTTCAAGGGCGCCGCGCCTAGCGGCAAAACTGAATACGGACATTCTCTTAAACCGTGACTTATCAGGCAGGTTACCCCATGCAGTTCAGCGACTTACTGGCAGCGATCTCCACCCATGCGATCCGTCTGCAAACTGAAGAAGGCGACCTGATCGTCCTGGGCGATGACGAGGCGTTGGATGACGCGCTCTGGGATCAATTGATCGCGCATAAACCCCAGTTGCTGGCCCTGGTCGCCGAGCATGGCGGTGACTGGCTGAGCCCGGCTTATCGCATCACCCCGGACATGCTGGCGCTGGTCAACCTCGACCAGCCGGCCATCGACCGTATCGTCGCGTCCATCCCCGGCGGCGCGGCGAATGTGCAAGATATCTACCCCCTAGCGCCGCTCCAGGAAGGCATGCTTTACCACCATCTTTCTGCCGCGCAGGGCGACCCCTACGTGCTGCACGCGCAGTTTGTGTTCGACAGCCGCGCACGCCTGCAAACCTTTGCTGAGGCGCTGCAATGGGTGATTGACCGCCACGATATCCTGCGCACCTCCATGGTGTGGGAGCGCCTCGACGAGCCGCTGCAAGTGGTGTGGCGCAAGGCGCAGCTGGCGTGTGAAGAAGCGCATTTTGATGGCGGCGACCGTCTCGCTCAATTGCTCGCGCGCTATGACGCCCGTGCCTATCGCATGGACCTTGGCCAGGCGCCGCTGCTGCGTCTGGTGTTCGCCGAGGACCCGGCCAACCAGCGCGTGGTGGCGATGCTGTTGTTCCATCACACCATTCTCGATCACACCGCCCTGGATGTGGTGCGCCATGAAATCCAGCTGTACCTGGCCGGTGAGCACGCGCAAGCGGGCCCGCCGGTGGCGTTTCGCAGCTACATCGCCCAAGTGCGCCAGGGTGTCAGCGAACAGGCCCATGAGGCGTTCTTTCGCGACATGCTCGCCGATATCGATGAACCGACGCTGCCGTTCGGCCTGCAAGATGTGCAGGGCGATGGTCAGGGCATTGATGAAGCGCGCATTCCCGTCGATAGCGCCCTTGGTCGTCGCCTGCGCAGTGTGGCGCGGCCGTTGGGGGTGAGCGTGGCGAGCCTGATGCACCTGGCGTTGGCGCGGGTGTTGGGCGTGGTTTCCGGTCGCGAGGCGGTGGTGTTCGGCACCGTGATGCTCGGGCGCATGGGCGCAGGCGAGGGCGGTGAGCGGGCCTTGGGCATGTTCATCAACACCTTGCCGTTGCGGGTTGATGTTGGCGCGCAAAGCGTGCGCGCTGCGGTGCAAGTCACCCACGAGCGTCTTACGCGCCTGCTCGATCACGAACATGCGTCCCTGGCACTGGCCCAGCGCTGCAGCGGGGTGGCAGCACCCACACCGTTGTTCAGCGCGATCCTCAACTATCGCCATAGTGCGGCCACCGACATGGCCGCCGTGATCGAGGTTGCCGACGGCATCCAGGTTCTGGGCGCCGAAGAGCGCACCAACTACCCGCTGACGGTCAACGTTGACGACCTGGGGCAAGACTTCGCGCTGACGGTGATGGTGGATGCGACCATCGGTGCACTGCGGGTTGCCGGCTATCTGCACACCGCGCTGCAAAGCCTGGCCGACGCCCTTGAGCAGCGACCGGACAGGCCGCTCTGCGGCCTGAACATCCTGCCCGACGCTGAACGCCACGCCCTGCTGCATACCTTGAACCACAGCCCCACGCACTACGCCGATACCGCGTTGATCCACCAGCAAGTCGAAACCCACGCCGCCGCCCAGCCTGAAGCCATTGCCGTGCGCTTTGAGCAGCAGCGCCTCACCTATCGTCGACTCAACGAACGCGCCAACCAGGTCGCCCATGCACTGCTGGCCCAGGGCGTGGAGCCCGACAGCCGCGTGGCGATCTGCGTGGAGCGCGGCCCGCAGATGATCATCGGCCTGCTCGGTATCCTCAAGGCCGGTGCCGGCTACGTGCCGATAGACCCGGCATACCCGCAGGAACGCATTGCCTACACCCTCGCCGACAGCCAACCGGTGGTTGTGCTGGTGCAGGCCGGCACTCGTCACCGGGTAGGCGAACTGGCGCAGCTTGACCTCGACAGCCTGGGCCAGTTGCCCATCACCGATCCACGGCTGCACCTGAGCCCGGCCAATCTGGCCTATGTGATTTACACCTCCGGTTCCACCGGCCAACCCAAGGGGGTAATGATCGAGCACCGCCAGGTGGCGCGCCTGTTCAGTGCCACCCAACACTGGTTCGGGTTCAACCCGCACGATGTGTGGGCACTGTTCCACTCCTTCGCATTCGATTTTTCTGTGTGGGAAATCTGGGGCGCGCTGATGCACGGCGGTCAGTTGCTGATCGTGCCGCAACTGGTCAGCCGCTCGCCGGATGAGTGCTACACGCTGCTCTGCGAAGCCGAAGTGAGCATCCTCAACCAGACGCCGAGCGCGTTCCGCCAGTTGATCGCGGCCCAGGGCCACAGCACCCAGGCGCATTCGTTGCGACAGGTGATCTTTGGCGGTGAGGCCCTTGAACCGGCCATGCTCAAGCCATGGTATGCGCGGGCGGTGAATGCCGGTACGCAGCTGGTAAACATGTACGGTATTACCGAAACCACCGTGCACGTGACCTATCGTGCGCTGGAGGCGGCGGATGCCCAACTGGTGGGCGTCAGCCCGATTGGCGTACGCATCCCCGACTTGCAGCTGTATGTGCTGGATGAACAACACGAGCCGTTGCCATACGGTGTGGTGGGCGAGCTGTACGTGGGCGGCGCCGGGGTGGCGCGCGGTTACCTGAACCGCGAGGCACTCAACGCCGAACGCTTCCTCGCGGACCCGGCCACCGGCCTGCGCATGTACAAGACCGGTGACCTCGGCCGCCTGCTGGCCGACGGTAGTGTCGAGTACCTGGGGCGTAACGATGACCAGGTCAAGATCCGCGGTTTCCGTATCGAGCTGGGCGAAATCCAGGCGCACCTGGCCACCGCCCACGGCGTGCGCGATGCGGTGGTGATCGCCCGTGAGGATGAGCCGGGTGACAAGCGTCTGGTGGCCTACGTGATCACCGAGGGTGAGCCCAGCGTCGCCGCCTTGCGCGATCACTTGCTGCAGAGCCTGGCCGAACACATGGTGCCCAGCGCCTTCGTGCGCCTGGAGGCGTTCCCCCTGACCACCAACGGCAAGCTCGATCGCAAAGCCCTGCCCGCACCCGATGCCGACGCTTTGGCCCGGCGCAGTTATGCCGCGCCCCAAGGGGTGGTGGAAAACACCATTGCGATGATCTGGCAGGACCTGCTCAAGCTCGACCAGGTGGGGCGTGACGACAACTTCTTCGAGTTGGGCGGGCATTCGCTGCTGGCGGTCAAGCTGATCGAACGCATGCGCCAGGTAGAGCTGAGCGCCGATGTACGCGTGCTGTTCGGCCAGCCGACCCTGGCGGCCCTTGCGGCAGCGGTGGGCGGGCACCATGAGGTGCAGGTCCCGGCCAATCTGATCCAGGAACACAGTGAGCACATCACGCCGGACATGCTGTCCTTGGTCAACCTGGACCAGGCCGCCATCGATCACATCCTTCAGGCCGTGCCCGGTGGCGTGGCCAACGTGCAGGATATCTACGCTCTCGCGCCGTTGCAGGCCGGTATTCTCTACCACCACCTGGCAACCAGCGAGGGCGACCCCTACGTGTTGCAGGTGCAGTTGCGCTTTAACGACCAGGGCGCGGTGGATGGCTTTATTCAGGCGCTGCATAGTGTCATCGAACGCAACGATATCCTGCGCACTGCGATTCTCTGGGAGGGCCTGGAGGAACCGGTGCAAGTGGTGTTGCGCCAGGCGCCGCTGGCCGTTGAGCGCTTGGACACCCAGGGCGCCCATGCCCTGGCGCAGTTGCAACAGCGTTTCGACCCTCGCCACTATCGCCTGGATCTGTCTCGCGCTTCGCTGATGCGCCTGGCCTGCGCTGAAGAGGCGGACGGCTTGGTCGGCATCCTGCTGCTGCACCATATCCTGCTCGATCACACGGCGCTGCAAGTGCTGGTCGAAGAAATGAGCGCCAGCCTGCACGGCAACCGCGCGCAACTGCCTGACGCGGTGCAGTACCGCAACTACGTGGCCCAGGCGCGGCTGGGCCTGAGCCAGGCGCAGCACGAAGCCTTCTTCAGCCAGATGCTCGGCGATATCGACGAGCCCACCCTGGCCTTCGGCTTGCAGGATGTGAACGGCGACGGCAGCGGCATCCATGAGGCCCATCTGCCGTTGGAACCGGCCCTCAGCCTGGCCCTGCGCGAACAGGCGCGGCAACTGGGCGTCAGCACGGCGAGCCTGGTGCATCTGGCCTGGGCCCAGGTGCTGGGCCAGGTGTCGGGCCAGCAGGACGTGGTGTTCGGGACGGTCTTGCTGGGGCGTATGCAGGGCGGCGAGGGCGCTGACCGCGCGCTGGGGATGTTCATCAATACCTTGCCGCTGCGGGTCAGCCTCGGCAGCGTCGGCGTGCAAGCCGGCGTGCGCGCCACCCATGCGCGCCTGGCGCAGTTGCTCGCGCATGAACACGCCGCGCTGTCCCTGGCCCAGCGCTGCAGCGGCGTGCCGGGTTCGTTGCCGTTGTTCAGCACCTTGCTCAACTACCGGCACAGCGCACCCGATGAAGCGCCGGGGGACAACCCCTTTGCCGCGTTCGGTATCCAGATCCTCAGCTCCGAAGAGCGCAGCAACTACCCGCTGGTACTCAACGTCGATGACCTGGGCACGGGGTTTGCCCTGACGGTGCAAGGTGTCGCCCATCTGGATGTGCAACGCGTGGGTGAGTACATGCTCACCGCGTTGCGCCATGTGGTGAGCGCGCTGCAACACGCGCCCACCACCGCCATGCACAAGGTGTCGATTGTGCCGCCCGCCGAGCGGCGCTTATTGCTTGAAGACTTCAATGCCAGCGCCCGGGAATACCCGTCGCAGCTCACCGTTGCGCAACTGTTCGAAGCCCAGGCACTGGCCCGGCCTGAAGCGGTCGCGGTGGTGCATGGCCTGCTGTCGCTGAGCTACCGTGACCTCAATCGCCGCGCCAATCGCCTGGCCCATCATTTGATTGGCCGTGGCGTGCGGCCAGGTGAGGCGGTGGCCCTGGCGCTGCCGCGCTCCATCGACCTGGTCGTCAGCCAGTTGGCGGTGCTCAAGTGTGCGGCGGTGTACGTACCGCTGGACGTCAACGCGCCGCTCGAACGTCGAACCTTCATGGTGCAGGACAGCGGCGCCCGTCAGGTGCTGGACAATCTTGCCGAACTGGACCTGGCCGACCTGCCGGCGGACAACCCGGGGCTGGCTCGGTCTGCGCAAGACGTGGCGTACATCATGTACACCTCCGGCTCCACCGGCCAGCCCAAGGGCGTGCTGGTGCCCCATCGCGGCATCACGCGCCTGGTCATCAATAATGGCTATGCCGACTTCAATGCCAGCGACCGCGTGGCCTTCGCCTCCAACCCGGCGTTCGATGCGAGCACCATGGATGTGTGGGGCGCATTGCTCAACGGCGGGCAAGTGCAGGTGATCGACCATGCCACCTTGCTCGACCCGTTGGCGTTCGGCGCCGAGCTTAAGGGCGCGACGGTGTTGTTCGTGACCACCGCACTGTTCAACCAGTACGTGCAATTGATCCCCGAGGCGTTGGCCGGTTTGCGCATCCTGCTGTGCGGCGGTGAGCGTGCTGATCCGGCGGCATTTCGCAGCCTGTTGGCGCGTGCGCCGGCGCTGCGCCTGGTGCATTGCTACGGGCCGACCGAAACCACCACCTACGCCACCACCCATGAAGTGCGCGAGGTCGGTACGGATACCGACAGCGTGCCGGTGGGGCGGCCCATTTCCAATACACAGATCTATGTGCTCGATGCACAGTTGCAACCAGTGCCGCTGGGCATCACCGGTGAAATCTGCATCGGCGGCGATGGCGTCGCCCTGGGCTATTTGAACCGCCCCGAGCTGACGGCTGAAAAGTTTGTGCAGGACCCCTTCAACCCGGGCGCCTTGCTGTACCGCACCGGCGACCTCGGGCGCTGGACGCAAGACGGCTTGCTCGAATGCCTGGGTCGCAACGACGACCAGGTGAAAATCCGTGGCTTTCGTATCGAGCTGGGTGAGATCGAGGCACGCCTGGCCAGTTGCCCGGGCATCCAGGATGTCGCCGTGCTGGCTAGGGAAGATATGCCGGGTGAAAAACGCCTGGTCGCCTACTTCACCTGGGCCGCGGCAGACCTGGGCATTGAGCTGGTCCACGCCCACCTGCAAGGGCAGTTGCCGGACTATATGCTGCCGTCGGCCTATATGCCGCTGGCCAGTCTGCCCCTGACCAACAATGGCAAGCTCGACCGCAAAGCCTTGCCGGCACCGGACCCGTCGGCCTTGCTCAGTCGTGGCTACGAAGCCCCGCAAGGCGAGGTGGAAACCTTGCTGGCGCAGATCTGGCAGGACGTGCTCAAGCTCGAACGCGTCGGGCGTCACGATCATTTCTTCGAGTTGGGCGGGCATTCGCTGCTGGCGGTGAGCCTGATCGAACGTATGCGCCAAGTGGGCCTGAGCGCCGATGTGCGGGTGCTGTTCAACCAGCCGAGCCTGGCAGCGTTGGCGGCGGCGGTGGGCAGTGGTCGCGAAATCGTGGTGCCGGCCAATGGCATCCCGGCCGGTTGCACACAGATCACACCGTCCATGCTGAGCCTGGTGCAGCTTACTCCGGATGCCATCGAGCGTATCGTCGCCAGCGTGCCGGGTGGCGCGGCGAATGTGCAGGACATCTACCCGCTGGCGCCGTTGCAGGAAGGCATTCTCTACCACCACCTCTGCGCCGAACAGGGCGACCCGTACCTGCTGCAATCGCGCATGGCGTTCGACAATCTCGACCGCTTGCACGGGTTCATGGCGGCGCTGCAACAGGTGGTTGCCCGCCACGATATCCTGCGCACGGGCGTGGTCTGGGAGGGCCTGGACAGCCCGCTGCAAGTGGTGTGGCGCCAGGCGCAACTGGGGGTGCAGGAGGTTCATCTGGACCCGGCCGACGGCGGCATCATCGAGCAACTGCACGCCCGCTTCGATGCCCGGCACTACCGGCTGGACATCACCCAGGCGCCGCTGCTGCGCATGGTCTATGCCCAGGACCCGGCGCACAACCGCGTTGCGGCGATCCTGTTGTTTCACCACCTGGCGCTGGATCACACAGCCATGGAGGTGGTCGGCCAGGAAATGCGCGCCTTCATGTTCAACCAGGCCCAGGACTTGCCCGCCGCCGCGCCATTTCGCAACTATGTGGCCCAGGCGCGCCTGGGTGTCAGTGTGGCCGAGCATGAGCAGTTCTTTCGCGACATGCTCGCCGATGTGGATGAACCAACCTTGCCGTTTGGTTTGCAGGATGTGCAGGGCGATGGCCGCGCCATCGAGGAGGCCGGGCTGCCATTGGACGCCGCGCTGGCGCAGCGGGTCCGCCAGCAGGCGCGACAGCTGGGTGTGAGCGCCGCGAGCCTGATGCACCTGGCCTGGGCCCAGGTCGTGGGGCTGGTGTCGGGCCGCGATGACGTGGTGTTCGGCACGGTGCTGATGGGCCGTATGCAAGCCGGTGAAGGTGCAGACCGCGCGCTGGGGATGTTTATCAACACCCTGCCGCTGCGGGTCGATGTTGCCGCCGGGGCGTCAGCGGCGGTCAAGGCCACCCATGCACGCCTGAGCGCCTTGCTCGGGCATGAACATGCCTCGCTGGCCCTGGCTCAGCGTTGCAGCGGTGTGCCGACCAGCACGCCATTGTTCAGTGCCTTGCTCAATTACCGTCACAGCAACCCCGCCGAGATGGCCCGCGACGGCCACGGCATCTGGGAGGGCGTGCAGCTGCTGGGCGGTGAGGAACGCAGTAATTACCCGTTGACCCTGAGCGTGGATGACCTGGGTGACGGCTTCGGGCTGAGTGTGCTGGCGGTGCCGCAGATCGGCGCGCAACGCCTGTGCGACTACATGCACAACGCTGTGGCGCAGTTGCTCACAGCCTTGGAGTGCACGCCGGACACTGCACTCAATCGCCTGCCGATCCTGCCCGCGGCGGAGTGTGAAACCCTGCTGCGCGAATTCAATGCCACGGCCCAGGATTTCCCCCGTGGCCACACCGTGCACGGCGCATTTGAGGTACAGGCTGAGCGCCAACCCCACGCTATTGCCGTGCAGCAGGGCGGCGAGGCGCTGACCTATCAGCAGCTCAATCAGCGTGCCAACCAACTGGCCCATCACCTGTTGGCACTCGGCGTGCGACCGGATGACCGCGTGGCGCTGTGCTGCCGTCGTGGCCCGCAGATGCTGGTGGGGCTATTGGGCATTCTCAAGGCCGGCGCCGGCTATGTGCCGATTGACCCGGCGTATCCCGCCGAACGCATCGCTTATTTGTTGCGCGACAGCGCCCCGGTGGCAGTACTCGCTGAGGCCAGTACCCGTGACCTGCTGGGCACGGTCACGCTGCTCGACTTGCATGACCCCGTCTGGCAGCACCTGCCCGTCAACAATCCACAGTTGCCCGCACTGACGCCCGCGCACCTGGCCTACGTCATTTACACCTCAGGCTCTACCGGCCAGCCCAAAGGCGTGATGGTGGAACACCACAACGTGGAAAACCTCGTGCATTGGCACTCTGAAGCCTTTGGCCTGGCCGCTGCGAGTCACACCAGCAGTGTGGCCGGGTTTGGTTTTGACGCGATGGCCTGGGAAGTCTGGCCGGCCTTGTGCGTCGGTGCGACCCTGCACCTGCCGCCCGCCGAACTGGGCAATGAAAACATCGATGAATTGCTGGCCTGGTGGCGGGCGCAGCCGCTGGACGTGAGCTTTTTGCCCACGCCGGTAGCCGAGTACGCGTTCAGCCAACACCTGCAACACCCCACCTTGCGCATCCTGCTGATTGGCGGCGATCGCCTGCGCCAGTTCACCCAGGAACGGCGCTTTGCCGTGATCAACAACTATGGCCCCACCGAGGCCACGGTGGTTGCCACCTCCGGTCGCGTGCGGGCCGGGCAGGCGTTGCATATTGGTCGACCCATCGCCAATGCCGGCAGCTATGTGCTGGATGCGCAGTTGCGCCCGGTGCCGGTCGGTGTGGCCGGTGAGCTGTATGTAGGCGGCAGCGGTGTGGCACGGGGTTACTTGAATCGCCCGGACTTGACTGCCGAACGCTTCCTGCAAAACCCGTTCAGCCCGGGGCGCATGTACCGCACCGGCGACCTGGTGCGCTGGTTGCCCGACGGCAATCTGGAGTACCTGGGCCGCAATGATGACCAGGTCAAACTGCGTGGCGTGCGGGTTGAGCTGGGCGAAATCGAAAGCCGCCTGGCCGCCCTGGACGGCATTCGCGAAGCGGTGGTGCTGGTGCGCGAAGGCCGGCTGCTGGCCTGGTTCACCGAGCAACGCGCACTCCCCATCGAGACCTTGCGCGCGCAATTGCAGGCCCAGCTTCCCGATGCGCTGGTGCCGGTCGCCTACATGCGCCTCGATGTGTTGCCCCTGACCGCCAACGGCAAGCTGGACCGCAAGGCACTGCCCGATCCCGATCAGGCCGCCGTGCTCAGCCGCGAGTACCAGGCCCCCCAGGGCGAGGTCGAAACCACCCTGGCGCGTATCTGGGCCGAGGTGCTGCAAGTGGAGCAGGTGGGCCGCCATGACCACTTCTTCGAACTGGGCGGCCATTCATTGCTGGCCGTCAGCCTGATCGAGCGTATGCGCCAGGTTGGCCTCAGCGCCGACGTGCGCGTGCTGTTCAGCCAGCCCACCCTGGCCGCGCTGGCCGCTGCTGTTGGCAGTGGTCGCGAGGTGCAAGTGCCGGCCAACCGGATCAGTGCCGAGTGCCAACGTATCACCCCCGACATGCTGGCGCTGGTGACCCTCGACCAGTGCGCGATTGATCAGGTAGTCGCCCAGGTGCCAGGCGGCGCTGCCAACGTGCAGGACATCTACCCGCTGGCGCCGCTGCAGGAAGGCATTTTCTACCACTACCTCACGGCCGCGCAGGGCGACCCGTACCTGCTGCAATCGCACCTGGCGTTTGACAGTGTCGAGCGTCTGCAAGCCTTCGCGCAGGCGCTGCAACAGGTGATCGACCGCCATGACATTCTGCGCACCGGGGTGGTGTGGGAGGGGCTGGCGCAACCGTTGCAAGTGGTGTGGCGCAAGGCGGCGTTGAGCGTTCAGGAGCTGCATTTGCACGGCGACGTGCTTGCCGGCCTGCATGAGCGTTTCGATGCGCGGCATCATCGCCTGGATATCAGCCAGGCGCCGTTGATCCGCCTGATGTATGCCCAGGACCCGGCCAACCAACGCGTGGTGGCGGTGTTGCTCTACCACCATATCGCCCTGGACCATACCGCGTTCGACGTGGTGCTGCGGGAAATGCAGGGTTACCTGCTCGGCCACGCCGCGCCAACCACCGCGCCGATGCCGTATCGCAACTATGTGGCCCAGGCGCGCCTGGGTGTCAGCGAGCAGGAGCACGAAGCCTTTTTCCGCCAAATGCTCGGCGATGTGGATGAACCGACGCTGCCATTCGGTTGGCAGGATGTACGTGGCGACGGCAGTGCGATTGAAGAACATACCCTGCAACTGGACAACCACCTGAACCGGCGCCTGCGCAGCCAGGCGCGGTTGTTGGGCGTCAGCGGCGCCAGCCTGTTTCATCTGGCCTGGGCACAGGTGCTGGCCGCGGTATCGACGCGCCACACGGTGGTATTCGGTACCGTGCTGGTGGGCCGCCTGCAAGGTGGCGAGGGTGCTGACCGGGCCCTGGGCGTGTTTATCAATACCTTGCCGCTGCGCCTGGACATCAATGACCAGGGCGCCCGCGCCGCCGTGCGGGCTACCCATGCGCGACTCACGCAATTGCTTGGCCATGAACACGCCTCGCTGGCCCTGGCTCAACGTTGCAGCGGCGTGGCGGCACCGGCGCCGTTGTTCAGTTCGATGCTCAACTATCGCCATCGCGGCGCCGCCACCCGTTCGGCGGATGCGCACTTGGCGTGGGAGGGTATGCAGACCCTGGTCAATGACGGGCGCACCAATTACCCGTTGACCCTGAACGTGGATGACCTGGGTGATGGTTACGCGTTCACGGCCTTGGCCCAGGTGGATGCGCAACGGCTCTGCGGTTATATGCACAACGCCTTGTCCGCGCTGGTCGAGGTCCTTGAGCAGGCACCCCGGCAGGCGATCAATCGCCTGTCGATCCTGGGACCAGAAGAGCGGCAACAGCTGCTGGTGCGGTTCAACGCCACCGAGGTCAACTACAACCTCGACCAGACCCTGCACGGGATGTTCGAGGCCCAGGTTCTGCGCACGCCGCACGCCGTGGCGGTAAAGGCGGGCGAACAGCAACTGAGTTACCAACAGCTCAATGAGCACGCCAACCGCCTGGCCCATCACCTGCGTGAACGGGGCGTGCAGCCGGACTCACGGGTAGGCATTTGCCTGGAGCGTGGCCTGGACATGGTGATCGGCCTGTTCGCCATCCTCAAGGCCGGTGGCGGTTATGTGCCGCTGGACCCGGCCTACCCGCAGGAGCGTATCGCCTACATGCTGCAAGACAGCGCGCCGGTGGTGGTGCTGGCCCAATCCGCCACTCGTGCCTTGCTGGGCGATGTGACCGTGATCGACCTCGACCAGAGCACCTGGCACCAGCAGCCTTGCGTCAACCCGCAGGTCGCGGGCCTCACTGCCCGGCACACGGCCTACGTGATCTACACCTCCGGTTCCACCGGCCAGCCCAAGGGCGTGATCAATGAACACGCCGGGGTGGTCAACCGTCTGTTGTGGATGCAGGACGCCTATGGCCTCAAGGCCCATGACGCGGTCTTGCAGAAAACCCCGTTCAGCTTCGACGTGTCGGTGTGGGAGTTCTTCTGGCCGCTGTTTACCGGCGCACGCCTGGTGATGGCGCGCCCGGGTGGGCACAAAGACCCTGCGTACCTGTGCCAAGTAATCGAGGCAGAAAATATCACCACCCTGCACTTTGTGCCGTCGATGCTTGACGTGTTCCTGGCCCATGGCGATGTGAGCCAGGCGGCCGGGTTGGTGCGAGTGATGTGCAGCGGCGAGGCGCTGCCGGGCAGCCTGGTGCGTCGGTTCAAGCAGCAGTTGCCGGGCATTGGTTTGTACAACCTGTATGGCCCCACGGAAGCGGCGGTGGACGTGACGGCCTGGAACTGCGCCCGCCCGGACGTCCCGGACAACACCCCCATCGGCAAGCCGATTGCCAACACGCGCATGTACGTGCTGGACGGGCAGTTGCAGCCGGTGCCCCTGGGCGTGGTCGGTGAGCTGTTCATCGCTGGCGTGCAAGTGGCGCGGGGTTATCTGAACCGTGCGCAGCTGAACGCCGAGCGCTTCCTCGATGACCCTTTTGCGCCTGGCCGGATGTACCGCACCGGTGACGTGGGCCGCTACTTGCCGGACGGCAATATCGAATACCTGGGGCGCAACGATGACCAGGTGAAAATCCGTGGCCTGCGCATCGAGCTGGGGGAAATCCAGGCGCGGCTGATCGAGCATCCGGCGGTCAACGACGCGGTGGTGGTGGTTCGTGATGAGCGCCTGGTCGCCTATTACACTGGCCTGCCAAGTGACATCGACGGCCTGCGCGCCCAGTTGTTGCAGCACCTGCCGGACTTTATGGTGCCCGCGCTGTTCGTGCACCTGCCCGTCATGCCCCTGAGCCCCAACGGCAAGCTCGACCGCAAAGCGTTACCCGCACCGGGTATGGACGCACTGACGGTGCGTGAGTACGAAGCACCCCAAGGCGATACCGAAATCCTGCTGGCCCGGTTGTGGTCCGAGCTGCTCAAGGTGGAGCGGGTAGGCCGGCATGACAATTTCTTTGAACTGGGCGGGCACTCGCTGCTCGCTGTGAGCTTGATCGGGCGCCTGCGCCAGGAAGGCATGGAAGCCGATGTGCGAGCGTTGTTCGAACAACCGACCCTGGCCGGCTACGCCGCAATGACCGAACGAATGGAGATCGTCCTGTGAACATCCTCGAGCTGCTGGCAACCCTGAAAACCAAGGACGTGCAACTGGCGCTCAAGGGCGAACAGTTGTCGGTGAACGGCAACCGGCAAGCCTTGAGCGACCCGGCAATATTGGCCGCCTTGCGCGAGCACAAACCGGCGCTGATCGAGCTGATCAAGGCCGGTGAGTACTCGGCTGCCAAGGTTGGCGAAGTGGTCGTACCGGCCAATGGCATTCCCGCCAATGCCGAGCGCATCACCCCCGACATGCTGACCCTCTCGACCCTGAGCCAGGACGAGATCGAGCGCATTATCGCTACCGTTCAGGGCGGTGTGGCGAATATCCAGGACATCTATCCGTTGGCGCCATTGCAGGAAGGCATTCTGTTTCACCATGCCAGCGCCGAGCAGGGCGACCCCTACGTGATGCAGTCGCAGTTCGCGTTTGACAGCCTGGAGCGCTTCGAGGCGTTTGCCCAGGCGCTGCAAAGCGTGATGGACCGCCACGACATTTTACGCACCGGGGTGGTCTGGGATGGCCTGGCGCAACCTTCGCAAGTGGTGTGGCGCCAGGCGCGCCTGCCGGTGCAAGCCTTGATGCTCGACCCGGCCGACGGCGATATCGCCGCACAACTGCATGACTTGTTCGATGCCCGTCATTATCGCCTCGACGTGACCCAGGCACCGTTGTTGCGCCTGGTACATGCTGAAGACCCGACCCACCAGCGCATCGTCGCTACCTTGCTGTTCCACCATATGGCGATGGATCACAGCGCCCTGGAAGTGGTATGCCATGAAATGCAGGCGTGTCTGTTGGGGCAGGGCGCGGCCCTCGGCCAGGCCGTACCGTTTCGCAACTACGTGGCACAGGCGCGGCTGGGCATCAGCGAGCAGGAGCATGAAAGTTTCTTCCGGCAGATGCTCGGCGATATCGTCGAGCCGACCTTGCCGTTCGGGCTGCAGGATGTGCAGGGCGATGCTCGCGCCATTGCCGAGGTCAGCCTGCCATTGGCGCCGCAGCTGGCGCAGCGTATACGCGTGCAGGCCCGGCAACTGGGGGTGAGCGCCGCCAGCCTGTTCCATCTGGGCTGGGCCCAGGTACTGGCGGTGTTGGCCGGCAAGGCGCAGGTGGTGTTCGGCACCGTGTTGATGGGGCGTATGCAAGGCAGCCATGCGACTGACCGCGCCTTGGGGATCTTCATCAACACCTTGCCGTTTCGTGTGGATATCGACGCCCAGGATGTACGCAGCGGGGTCAAGGCCACCCACGCACGTTTGACCACGCTGCTGCGCCATGAGCACGCGGCCCTGGCATTGGCCCAGCGTTGCAGCGGCGTGATCGCCCCGACGCCGCTGTTCAGTGCGCTGCTCAATTACCGTCACAGCGCTCCCGCCGCCAGTGCCGAGGCAGTGTCGGCCTGGCACGGCATTACCGCACTGCGCGCCGAGGAACGCACCAACTACCCGTTGACCCTGAGTGTGGACGACCTGGGCGAAGGCTTCGGCCTGAGTTTGCTGGCCAGCACCCAGGTCGACCCCCACCGCGTCTGCGCCTACCTGCACACCGCGCTGGAAAACCTGGTCACCGCGCTGGAGCAGGCGCCGCACACTGCGCTTGACCAACTTTCGGTAGTGCCCGCCGCCGAACAGCGCCTGCTGTTGCAACAGTTCAACGCCACCCAGGCAGTGTTCCCGCAAGGCACCACTTTGCACGGGCGTATCGAAGCCCAGGCTGCGCTCACGCCGGACGCCATCGCCGCCGTGCACGAAGGGCGGCAACTGACCTACGCCGAACTCAACCAGCAAGCCAACCTGCTGGCCCATCATCTGCTGGCGCTGGGGGTTCGGCCCGATGATCGCGTGGCCATTGTGGCGCGGCGTGGGCTCGACACCTTGGCCGGGCTGCTGGCGATCCTCAAGGCGGGGGCCGGTTATGTGCCGGTAGACCCGTCCCACCCGGCCGAGCGTTTGAGCTACTTGCTCAGCGACAGCGCCCCGGTGGCGGTGCTCACCCAACACGCGTTGCTGGCTCGTTTGCCCGAGATCGAGGTGCCGGTGATCAACCTCGATCGCTTCACCTGGCAGCATCACTCGGCGAGCAACCCCAAGGTCGCTGTCGGCCCGACGAACCTCGCGTATGTGATCTACACCTCGGGTTCTACCGGCTTGCCCAAAGGTGTGATGGTCGAGCACCACACCGTCGCCAACCTGGTGGACTGGCATTGCAGCGCTTTTGACCTGCGCGCCGGGCGGCATACCGCCAGTGTTGCCGGTTTCGGCTTTGATGCGATGGCCTGGGAAGTCTGGCCGGCGCTGTGTGTGGGTGCCACCCTGCACCTGCCGCCGGCCCATGACGGTGCTGAAGATATCGACGCGCTGCTGGCCTGGTGGTGCGCACAGCCTTTGGACGTAAGCTTCCTGCCCACGCCGGTGGCCGAGTACGCGTTCAGCCAGACTATCGAGCACCCGACATTGCGCACCCTGCTGGTCGGCGGCGATCGCCTGCGCCAGTTCGGCCGGGCGCAGCGCTTTGAATTGATCAACAACTATGGCCCCACCGAAGCCACGGTGGTCGCCACGTCGGGCAAGGTCGAGGCGGGCCAGCCGTTGCATATCGGCAAGCCCATCGCCAATGCCACCGTCTACGTGCTCGACGAACACCAGCGCCCGGTGCCGCTAGGGGTGGCGGGGGAGTTGTACGTGGGCGGCAAGGGCGTGGCGCGAGGTTACCTGAACCGCCCGGAACTGACCGCCGAGCGCTTCCTGCGCGACCCATTCAACCCCGGGCGCATGTACCGCACCGGCGACCTGGTGCGCTGGTTGCCCGATGGCACGCTCGACTACCTGGGGCGCAACGATGACCAGGTCAAAATCCGTGGCGTGCGCATTGAGCTGGGAGAAATCGAAACCCGGCTCAACCAATTGCCTGGCATCCTGGAAGCGGTGGTGCTGGTGCGTGAAGAGCGGCTGGTGGCCTACTTCACCGAAAACCCGCAACTTGACGCGCTGACGGTAGGCGAAATCCGCGCTCACCTGGTGGCGCAGTTGCCGGACTACATGGTCCCGGTCGCCTTCATGAAGCTCGACGCGCTGCCGCTGACCACCAATGGCAAGCTCGACCGCAAGGCGCTACCGGCACCGGACATGGCCGCAGTGTTTACCCGCGAATACGCAGCGCCCCAGGGCGAGATCGAAACCGTGCTGGCGCAGATCTGGGCCGAGGTGTTGCAAGTGGAACGGGTCGGGCGGCGTGACCATTTCTTTGAGTTGGGCGGGCACTCGCTGCTGGCGATGCGCATGGTCTCCCAGGTCCGCCAGCGGCTGGGGGTCGAGTTGGCGTTGGGCGACCTGTTCGCCAACGCCGAACTGGCAGCGGTCGCCGAACTGCTGGCCCAGGCCGGGCGCAGCACCTTGCCGGATATCCTGCCGGCCAATCGTGATGAAGAGATGCCGCTGTCGTTTGCCCAGCAGCGCCTGTGGTTCCTGGCGCTGATGGAGGGCGCCAACACCGCCTACAACATTCCTATCGGCCTGCGTTTGCGCGGGCAGTTGCATGTGCAGGCACTGCAACGGGCGCTGGCGCGGATCGTGGCGCGGCATGAAACCCTGCGCAGCCGCTTTGCCCAACACGGCGACCAGGCCCAGGTGCTGATCGTGCCGGCCGAGGAGGTGTTACCGCTGCAGGTGCAAGACTTGCGTTGCCACGCGCAACCGCAACAGGCGCTGGACGCGCTGATCCACGGCGAAGCCTCGGCGCCCTTCGACCTGGAGCGTGGCCCGTTGCTGCGCGGCCGCCTGGTGGTGATGGCCGACGATCACCATGTGCTGCTGCTGACCCTGCACCACATCGTCTCCGATGGCTGGTCCATGGGCGTGCTGACCCGTGAACTGATGGCGCTGTACCAAGCCTTCAGCCACGGCCAATCCGACCCGTTGCCGCCCTTGCCGATCCAGTACGCCGACTTTGCCGTGTGGCAACGCCTGTGGCTGAGCGGTGAAGTGTTGCACCGCCAAAGCACCTATTGGCAGCAGACCCTGGCCGGCGCGCCGGCGTTGCTGACCCTGCCCACCGACCGCCCGCGCCCGACGCAGCAGGACTACGCCGGCAGCAGCGTCGAAGTGCGCCTGGACGAACGCCTTACTGCCGGGCTCAAGGCCTTGAGCCAGCGCCATGGCACCACCCTGTACATGACCTTGATGAGCGCCTGGGCTTCGTTGCTGGCGCGCTTGTCCGGGCAGCCTGAGCTGGTGATCGGCACGCCGGTGGCCAACCGCACGCGCACCGAGGTGGAAGGGCTGATCGGTTTGTTCGTCAACACCCTGGCGCTGCGCATCGACACCTCAGGCGAGTTGAGCACCGAGGCCCTGCTGGCTCGGGTCAAGGCGCTGACATTGGCGGCCCAGGCCCATCAGGATTTGCCGTTCGAACAGGTGGTGGAAATCACCCGGCCGCCGCGCAGCCTGGCCCATAGCCCGCTGTTCCAGACCCTGCTGAGCTGGCAGGACAGCAGCGCGCCGACCCTGGCGTTGGGCGACCTGGCCCTGGAAGGCATTGTCGAAAACAGTCACTTCGCCAAGTTCGACCTGTCGCTGAACCTGGGGGAAGTGCAGGGCAGTATTCTCGGCGCGCTGGAATATGCCGTGGCGCTGTTCGATGAATCGACGATACGGCGTTACCTCGGCTACTTCACCCGCGTGTTGCAGGCCATGGTCGCTAACGACCAGGCGGTGCTTGCGCATGTGCCGCTGGTGGATGAGCGTGAGCGCAAGCAGTTGCTGGTGGATTTCAACGCTACCACTGTGGACTACCCGCTCGACCAGACCCTGCACGGTATGTTCGAAGCGCAGGTACTGCGCACGCCGCAGGCCGTGGCGGTAAAGGCCGGCGAGCAGCAACTGACCTACGCCGAACTGAACGCTCGCGCCAACCAACTGGCCCACCACCTGCAAGCCCTCGGCGTGCAGCCGCAGGCGCGGGTGGCGATCTGCGTGGAGCGTGGCCTGGACATGGTCATTGGCCTGTACGCGATCCTCAAGGCCGGCGCCGCCTATGTGCCGCTGGACCCGGCGTACCCGCTGGAGCGTATCGCCTACATGCTGCACGACAGCGCGCCAGCGGTGGTGCTGGCCCAGGGCAGCACCCTCGGGCTGCTGGGCGAGGTGCCGGTGCTCGATCTGGACCAGCCCACCTGGCAGCACCAGCCCATCACCAACCCAGCGGTGGCCGGGGTGGCCGCCTATGTGATCTACACCTCCGGCTCCACCGGCCAGCCCAAAGGCGTGATCAACGAACACCCCGGGGTGGTGAACCGCCTGCTGTGGATGCAGGACGAATACCGGCTCACGGGAGGCGATACGGTGTTGCAGAAAACCCCGTTCAGTTTCGATGTGTCGGTGTGGGAATTCTTCTGGCCGCTGTCCACCGGCGCACGCCTGGTGATGGCGCGCCCGGATGGGCATAAAGACCCTGAGTACCTGTGCCAGGTGATCGCAGCCGAAGGGGTCACGACCTTGCACTTCGTGCCGTCGATGCTCGATGTCTTCCTCGCCCACGGTGACGTCAGCCAAGCGGGCGGGCTGGTGCGGGTGATGTGCAGCGGCGAAGCCTTGCCGGGCAGCCTGGTACGCCGCTTCAAGCAACAGTTGCCGGGCAGCCAGTTGCATAATCTCTATGGGCCCACCGAAGCGGCGGTGGATGTCACTGCCTGGCACTGCGCAGACTTTGACGTGCCCGACAACACCCCCATCGGCAAGCCGATCGCCAACACGCGCATGTACGTGCTGGACCGGCAGTTGCAGCCTGTGCCGTTGGGCGTGGTGGGCGAATTGTTTATCGCTGGGGTGCAAGTCGCACGGGGTTACCTCAACCGTGCCGAACTGACCGCCGAGCGTTTCCTCGATGACCCGTTTGCCCCTGGGCGCATGTACCGCACCGGTGACGTCGGGCGCTACTTGCCGGATGGCAACATCGAGTACCTGGGGCGCAATGATGACCAGGTCAAGATCCGTGGCCTGCGCATCGAGCTGGGCGAAATCCAGGCACGCCTGACCGAGCATCCGGCGGTGCAGGAAGCCGCCGTGATTGCCCGCGAGCAGCGCCTGATCGCTTACTACACCGGCGTGCCGAGCGAAACTGAAAGCCTGCGCGCCCATTTGCTCCTGCACCTGCCGGAGTTCATGGTGCCGGCCAGCTTCGTGCACCTGGATGCGCTGCCGCTGAGCCCCAATGGCAAACTCGACCGCAAGGCATTGCCGGCACCGGGCCTGGAGGCGTTGGTGGTGCGCGAGTACGAGGCGCCGCTGGGCGACACGGAAATCACCTTGGCCGCGCTGTGGGCCGAGTTGCTCAACGTGGAACGCGTGGGCCGGCACGACAACTTCTTCGAACTGGGCGGCCACTCGTTGCTGGCGGTCAGCCTGATCGGGCGTATGCGCGGCCTGGGCTTGTCGGCGGACGTGAAAGTGCTGTTTGGTCAACCGACCTTGGCTGCCCTGGCGGCAGCTTTGGGCGGCGGGCGTGAAGTGGCGGTACCGGCCAATGGCATTGCGGCCGATTGTGTGCGCATCACGCCAGACATGCTGGCGCTGGTCAGCCTGGATCAAGCGGCCATCGAGCGCATCGTCGCCAGCATCCCCGGCGGTGCGGTGAATGTGCAGGATATCTACCCGCTGGCGCCGTTGCAGGCCGGCATCCTGTATCAGCATCGCGCTGTGCAAGGTGATGACGCCTATGTGTTACAGGCGCAGTTTGCCTTTGACAGTCGCGCACGCCTGGAGGCCTTCGCCAGCGCATTGCAGGCGGTGATCCAGCGTCATGACATCCTGCGTTCATCCTTGCATTGGGATGGCCTGGAAGAACCGGTGCAGGTGGTGTGGCGCCACGCCCGGCTAAGCGTTGAGAGCGGGCCGCTGCCGCCACGCCTGGACCTTGGCCAGGCGCCGCTGATGCGGCTGGTGTACGCCGAGCAATCGCAACGGGTGGTCGCGACGTTGCTGTTTCATCACCTGGTGATGGACCACGTTGCCCTGGATATCCTGCAGCACGAGATGCAGGCGTTTCTGCTGGGCACTCAGGACACGCTGGCCGCGCCCGTGCCGTATCGCAACTACGTGGCCCAGACCCGTTTGGGCGCTGAGGATCACGAGATGTTTTTCCGCGAGATGCTCGGTGAGGTCGACGAACCCACCGAGGTGCCCAATCTGGGGGCCGTGGAAAACGTACGCGTGGGTCTCGACCTGTCGTTGAGCCGACGCCTGCGCAGCCAGGCCCGCCAGGCGGGGGTCAGTGCGGCCAGCGTGATGCATTTGGCCTGGGCCCACGTCCTGGGCAAGGTGTGCGCCCGCGAGCAGGTGGTGTTCGGTACGGTGATGCTCGGCCGCCTGCAAGGCGGCGAAGGCGCCGAGCGGGCCATGGGCGTATTTATCAATACCTTGCCGCTGCGGGTCGACCTGGGGGAGCACTCAGTGCTGACGGCACTGCGTACCACCCATGGGCGCCTGACTCAGTTGCTCAGTCATGAACATGCGCCCCTGGCGTTGGCCCAGCGTTGCAGTGGTGTGCCGGTGGCGACGCCGTTGTTCAGCGTATTGTTCAACTATCGTCACAGCGCACCCCAGGCCGGTGGCGTGGCCGAGGCGTGGCAGGGCATTGAGTTGTTCAAGGCCGAGGAGCACACGCACTACGGCGTGGCGGTCAGTGTGGATGACCTCGGTGAAGGGTTCAGCCTGACCGTCATGGGGCAGGGCGCCCGGCGCTTGTGCGACTACCTGGAAATCGCGCTGGCGCAGGTGGTGCAGGCTCTGGAAGGTCATCGCGATATCGCCATCAACCGCTTGCCGATCCTGCCTCAAAGCGAACGCCAACAGGTGCTTGAGCACTTCAACGCCACCGCCCGTACATTCGCGCGTGAGCACACGGTGCAGCGCCTGTTCGAAGCCCAGGCCATGGCGCGTCCCGACGCGGTGGCGCTGGTGCACAACGAGCGGCGGGTGAGCTACGGCGAACTCAATACCCGCGCCAACCGCTTGGCCCATCACCTGCTCGGCCTGGGTGTGCGCCCTGGGGATCACCTGGCGATCCTGCTGCCGCGTTCGCTGGAGTTGCTGGTCAGCCAATTGGCCATCCTCAAATGCGCCGCCGCTTATGTGCCGTTGGACGTGAATGCACCGGCTGAACGCCAGGGGTTCATGCTGCAAGACTGTGGCGCGGCCTGGTTGCTGACCCGCAGCGATTGCGTCATAGAGAGCGGGGTGCGTCGCCTGGACCTGGACACGCTTGGTCTCGCCCCGCAACCGAGCCACAACCCGGACCTGTCGCAACCCTCGGACAGCGTGGCGTACATCATGTACACCTCCGGCTCCACCGGCCAGCCCAAGGGCGTGCTGGTGCCCCATCGCGGCATTACGCGCCTGGTGCTCAACAACGGCTATGCCGATTTCAATGCCGCCGACCGCGTGGCCTTTGCGTCGAACCCAGCGTTCGATGCAAGCACCATGGACGTGTGGGGGCCACTGCTCAATGGCGGCCAGGTGCAGGTGATTGACCACGCCACCTTGCTCGATCCGAGCGCTTTCGCCCAGGCGTTGCAGGGCGTGACGGTGCTGTTTGTCACCACCGCGCTGTTCAACCAATACGTGCAGTTGATTCCCCAGGCACTGGCTGGCTTGCGCATCCTTTTGTGCGGCGGGGAGCGGGCCGATCCGGCGGCGTTCCGCACGCTGTTGGCGCAGGCACCCGCGTTGCGCCTGGTGCATTGCTATGGGCCGACCGAAACCACCACTTACGCCACCACCTGCGAAGTGCACACGATTGCCGATGATGCCGACAGCGTGCCGGTGGGGCGGCCGATCTCCAACACCCAAGTGTATGTGCTCGATGCGCAGCAGCAGCCGGTACCGCTGGGTATCGTCGGTGAAATCTGCATTGGCGGCGATGGCGTCGCCTTGGGCTATTTGAATCGCCCCGAGCTGACGGCTGAAAAGTTTGTGCAGGACCCGTTCAACCCAGGCGCCTTGCTTTACCGTACGGGCGATCTCGGGCGCTGGACGGCCGACGGTCTGCTGGAGTGCATCGGGCGTAATGACGACCAGGTGAAGATTCGAGGTTTTCGTGTTGAGCTGGGTGAAATCCAGGCGCGACTGGCGACGTTCGCAGGCATCCAGGATGCCGTGGTGCTGGCCCGTGAAGAGGTTCCGGGGCACAAGCGCCTGGTGGCCTATTTCACCTGGGCGGGCGAACCCGTTGCTGTCGAGTCGGTGCGGGCTTACCTGCACGCGCACTTGCCCGAGTACATGGTGCCGTCTGCCTACGTCGCGCTGGAGCAATTGCCGTTGACCGCCAACGGCAAGATCGACCGTAACGCCTTGCCGGTGCCTGCCTGGGACGCCTCGACCAGCCGCACGTTCGAAACGCCGGCCGACGCCCTGGAGCAGACGTTGGCGCAACGCTGGGCCGAGGTGTTGAAACTCGAACAAGTGGGGCGGCATGACAGCTTCTTTGAACTGGGCGGGCATTCGTTGTTGGCGATTCGCCTGGTCAACCTGCTGGACGAGGCCGGTTTGCCGGTGTCGTTGGCCGAGCTGTTCCAACATGCCAGCGTGGCCGGCGTCGCGGCGATGCTGCGTCAGCGCGGGGATGATGTACTGCCCGACACCCGCGTGATTACCGTGCGCAGCAGCGGGGCGCAGGCACCGCTGTTTCTGGTGCATGAGTTCAGCGGCATGGACGTGTATTTCCCGGCGCTGGGCCAGCATCTGCCGGGTGATTATCCGATCTACGGCCTGCCGGGGCTGGCGCTGGGCGAGGCCCACCTGAACAGCATGGAAGGCCTGGCGGCGCGCATGGTCGGGCTGATCCGCGAGATTCAGCCCCACGGTCCCTATCGGGTAGCGGGCTGGTCTTTTGGTGGGGTGCTGGCCTATGAAATCGCCATGCAACTGCTGGGGCTGGATGAAAGCGTGGCCTTCCTCGGTTTGATCGACAGCTATGTGCCGCGCCTGACTGACCAGGGCAAAGCGCGCTGGAGCGGGCCGGATGCATTCAAGCGGCATTTGTTGCTGCAATGCACGGCTTATTGGAAAGCACAGGGAGGTGTAAATGAGCTGGCAAGCCTTGAACAACTGGAGGCGCGGATTGGACAGCTGGACTTTGCGGATCTGCTGCAACGCTGTCGCGATCAAGGTTTGCTATACGCGCAAATGGCGGAGGCGTCGGACGCGGACCTGTTGAGTTTTCTTCAGCGCGAAGTCGGGCACGGGCACGCCCTGGCCCACTACAGCCTGTTCCCGCTGCCGATTCCGGTGCACTTGTTCAGCGCCGAGCAGCGCCCCACCGAACTGTCGCAACGCAGTATGGCGTTGGGCTGGGACACGGCTTTGGCGCCCGGGCAACTGCGCCAGGTGCACGTGCCTGGGGATCACCAGAGCATGATGCAGGCGCCGCATATCCAGGGCCTGGGCCGGGCGATGACCGAGGCGCTGGCGACGAGTACGCCGGTGAGTTGCGCGGCCCATCAGCCGTTGTTGCGCATCCAGACTGGGCGCGCCGGCTATGCCCCGGTGTTCTGCGTGCCGGGAGCAGGTGACAGCGTGACCGGTTTCGTGGGCTTGAGCGACGCGCTGGGACGTGATTGGCCGCTGTATGGCCTGCAGCCCCGTGGGTTGGATGGCGAGGCGGTGCCTCATAGCCAGGTGGAAGCGGCGGCGCGGTGTTATCTCACGGCGTTGGAGCAGGAGTGCCCGGACGGGCCGGTGCATCTGGTCGGGCATTCGTTTGGCGGCTGGGTCGCGCTGGAAATGGCCCTGCGCTTGCAGGCGATGGGGCGCGAGGTGGGCTCTTTGACAGTGATCGACAGTGAGGCGCCGGGGCGTGATGGCAAGCCCTATACCTCGACGGCGGCGCTGTTGCGATTGATCGAGGCGATGCAGTTGGCGGCTGGGAAGTCGCTGGGGATTGATCCGGTGGACTTCGCCGGGCGCGATGAGGTGGCGCAGCGACAGTGGTTGCATATGGGGATGATCGGCGTTGGCTTACTGCCGGCGCGTGCTGCCGTGGATGCAATGGATGGGCCTGCGCGTACTTATGCGGCGGCGTTGCGCACGGTTTATCGGCCGCAGGCGCGGTATGACGGGGTGGTGCGCCTGGTGCTGGCGCAGGATCCGGCCTTGGATGCGGCGGGGAACCAGCGTGAGCAGGGGTTGATGGTTGAGGGGTGGCGGGGGCAGGGGAGTGGGTTGGAGGTTTGGTATGGCGGGGGTAATCACTTCACCTTGCTCAAGGTGCCGAATGTTTCGGGTTTGGCCAAGTGGTGGTTGGAAGGGGTTGGGGTTGGGGAGGTGGTGTCTTGATGCTTGTACACCGATCCAAATGGGGGCTTGCTTCCGATTGCGGTCTGTCGGAGTACATATCCGTTCCTTTGGTAACGGCCACTTATGGTTCCGCTCTTACAGCGGGTCACTTTTGGAAAGGCCCAAAAGTAACCAAAAGGCCTTCGCCCCACCACTCGGCACCTCGCCTAGGCTCGGTGTGCCCGAACGCGAACTTTGGAGCGTGGGCCGCCGCGATGGGCCATCCATGGCCCAGCGCGGCTAACCCGGCGTCCTGCCGGGTTACCCACGCTCCAAAGTCCGCGTTCGGCCAGCGTGGTTTAACGGGGCGATCCCAGATCAAAAGCACAGCGCGGCGGCCTTATAGCCGACCGGTTTTGGCTGTCGAGGTGGGTCAGAAATGGCAGGAGTATGGGAGGGGGCTTGCCCCCGGTAACCACGATGCGAAGCGAGCCGCCCTTGATCTTGATCTTGATCTGCTTTTGATCTTAGGCGCCCCGTTAAACCACGCTGGCCGGAATTCGACAGGGATTTGGGGGGGAAACCGGCAGGGATGCCGGTTTAGCCGCCCCGCGCCATGGATGGCGCGTGGCGGCGGCCCCCCAAATCCCTGTCGGATTACGGGCACACCGAGCCTAGGCGAGGTGCCGAGTGGTGGGGCAAGAGCGTTTTGCTTACTTTTGCGCTTTTCAAAAGTGAGCCGCTGTAAGAGCGGAACCAATAGTGGCCGTTACCTAAATAACGGATATGTACTCGTTTTGATCCAACATCCTGGTCGGCTGTCAGGCCGCCATCGGGAGCAAGCCCCCTCCCACATTTTTAAGCAGTGCAAGTCAATGAAACCTCACTCTGCTTTTGCAACCCGATGCCGCCTCTACCCGAATAACGGATCTGTACTCAATCAAGAAGCCAACCATGCAAACGTCTAAATTCCGCAAAATCGGCCTCCTGGCAGCATTGGCCGTCGCCATCGGCCTGATCATCTACACCGTAAAGGCCCCCGCCGACGCCCCCCAATACCTCACCGCCACCACCGAACGCGGCGATATCGAAAACGCGGTATTGGCCACCGGCCTGCTCGAAGGCATCAAGCAGGTCGACGTCGGCGCCCAAGTCTCCGGCCAGCTCAAATCGCTGAAAGTCAAAGTCGGCGACAAGGTAAAAAAGGGTCAGTGGCTAGCCGAAATCGACCCGCTGATCCTGCAGAACACCCTGCGCAAAGCCCAGGTCGACGAAGAAAACCTCCAGGCCCAACGCCGCGCCACCGCCGCGCAGCTCAAGCAGGCCAAGTCTGTCTATGAACGCTACAAGGGCCTGCAGGCCGACGAGTCGGTGTCACGCCAGGATTTCGAAGACGCCGAATCAAGCTTCCAGGTGCAGCAGGCCAACCTGCTGTCCCTGGACGCACAGATCAAAAGCGCACACATCCAGATCGACACCGCCAAGGTCAACCTGGCCTACACCCGCATCAACGCGCCCATCGACGGCGACGTAGTGGGCATCGTCACCCAGGAAGGCCAGACCGTGATCGCCAGCCAGCTCGCACCGGTACTGCTCAAGCTGGCGGACCTGGACACCATGACCGTCAAGGCCCAGGTCTCGGAAGCGGATGTGATTCATATCAGCCCCGGCCAGCAGGTGTACTTCACCATCCTCGGCGAGGCGGACAAACGCTATTACGCCAAACTGCGCGGCACTGAACCAGCCCCGCAGAACTTCCTCGAAACCCAGACCGCCGGCACCCCCAAGCAGAACACCGCGGTGTTTTATAACGCGCTGTTCGACGTGCCCAACCCTGACCATCGCCTGCGCATCGCCATGACCGCACAGGTGCGCATTGTGCTCGACACCGCAGAGGCCGCATTGATGGTGCCGGTGGCGGCGCTGGGAGCGCGCAATGCCGACGGCAGTTACCCGGTGCGGGTGCTGGATGCCAAGGGCAAAGCGGTAGAGCGCAACGTCAGAACCGGCATCAATAACAACGTCAAGGTGCAGATTCTGGATGGACTGGCCGAGGGCGACAAGGTGGTGATCGGCGACGCCACACCCGCCGTGGCAGGGAGCTGAGCCATGACCCAGCCTCTGTTGGAACTCAAGGGCATCACCCGCAGCTTCATGGCCGGCGAGCGTGAATTCATCGCGCTCAAAGGCATCGACCTGACGATTCATGCCGGGGAAATGCTGGCGATCATCGGCGCCTCGGGCTCGGGCAAATCGACCCTGATGAATATCCTTGGCGGCCTGGATTACGCCACTGCCGGCAGCTACAAGATCAATGGCATCGAAACCCGCTCCCTGGGCGATGAGCAACTGGCTGAACTGCGCCGTGATTACTTCGGCTTTATCTTCCAGCGCTACCATTTGCTTGCTCACCTGAGCGCCTTGCACAACGTGGAAATGCCAGCGATTTATGCTGGCACTCCTGAAAGCCAGCGTCACAGCCGCGCGCGGGAGTTGCTCCAGCGGTTGGGCCTGGCGAGTCATATCACCCACCGACCCAGCCAGCTGTCCGGCGGGCAACAACAGCGCGTGAGTATCGCGCGGGCCCTGATGAACGGCGGCGAAGTGATCCTCGCCGACGAACCCACCGGTGCCCTCGACACCCACAGCGGCAAGGAAGTGATGCGTATCCTCGCAGAGCTGCACGCGGCCGGGCACACGGTGATCATCGTCACCCACGACCCCAAGGTCGCCGCGAATGCCCAGCGCATTGTCGAGGTGTGTGACGGTGAGATTGTCAGTGACAAGGTCAATGACAGCGTTGGCCTGGAGCTGCCCAGCGAAGCGCCGATCGAGCCCAGGCGCAGTGGTGCGCGGCGCCTGGTGGCGAGCCTGGGGCTATTCAAGGAAGCCTTCAACATGGCCTGGGTGGCGCTGATTTCGCACCGCATGCGCACCTTGCTGACCATGCTCGGCATTGTGATCGGGATCACCTCGGTGGTGTCGATCTCGGCCATCGGCGAAGGCGCCAAGCGCTATGTGCTCAAGGACATCCAGGCGATCGGCAGCAACACCATCGATATCTTTTCCGGCACCAGCTTTGGTGACAGTCGCGCCTCGGCGATCCAGACGCTGATGCCCTCGGATGTGGACGCGCTGAACCAGCTGTATTACGTCGACAGCGCCACGCCGGTGGTGGGCCGCAACCTGTTGCTGCGCTTTGGCAACATCGATGTGGATGCCCAGGTCAACGGCGTCAGTGACCGCTACTTCAAGGTCAAGGGCCTCAAGCTGGAAGCCGGCATTGCCTTCAGTGAAAGCGATGCGCGGCGCCAGGCGCAGGTGGTGGTGATCGACCACAACACTCGCCAACGCCTGTTCGGGCCGAACATCGACCCGCTGGGCCAGGTGATCCTGGTCGGCAACCTGCCGTGTACGGTGATCGGCGTGACGGCGGACAACAAGAATATGTTCGCCGCCAGCAAGGCGCTGAACGTGTGGGTGCCGTATGAGACGGCGGCGGGGCGCCTGTTGGGCCAGCGTCATCTGGACAGCATCACCGTGCGCATCAAAGACGGCCAGCCGAGCAAGGTGGTGGAGGACAACGTCAACAAGCTGATGCTGCAACGTCACGGCACCAAGGACTTCTTCACCAACAACCTCGACAGCATCATGCAGACGGTGCAAAAAACCAGCCGTTCCCTGGCGCTGCTGTTGTCGTTGATTGCGGTGATTTCATTGCTGGTGGGAGGCATTGGCGTGATGAATATCATGCTGGTGTCGGTCACCGAGCGCACCCGCGAGATTGGTATCCGCATGGCGGTGGGGGCGCGCCAGTCGGATATTCGCCAGCAGTTTCTGGTGGAGGCGGTGATGGTGTGTTTGATCGGCGGGATCATCGGGATCTCGTTGTCCTACGCCATCGGCTACCTGTTTTCGCTGTTTGTGAAGGAGTGGGAAATGGTGTTTTCGGTGGGTTCGATCATTACCGCGTTTGCCTGCTCGACGCTGATCGGCATTGTGTTCGGGTTTGTACCAGCGAGGAACGCGGCGCGCCTGGACCCGATCGAGGCGCTGGCCCGGGACTGATGTCTACTGCCAATTGAGAACCAATGTGGGAGGGAGCAAGCCGCCTCCCACATTTTTGCCGCTGTCAGCTTAGAAGCTGGTGCTGCCTTCGGTGGCGTACATCCACCGCAACAAGGAATGCCGCCCACTGATCCCCAGCTTGATCGCCGCGCGCTTGAGGTAGCTTTCGATGGTGTTGACCTTCAATGCCAGTTGTTCGGCCAACTCCGGTGCGGTGCGCCCGGCCAGCAGGCCCACGCACACTTGCAGTTCACGGTTGGACAGGGTCAGCCCCGATTGCACCAGGCGCTCCTGGATGCGTCGGCGCAGGGTTTCGATGCCCTGGTGCTGTGGCACTGCCGGCGGGCTGTCCTGACGGCCAGGCTGGATCGCGGTGATGTGTTTTTCCACCATGGGCAGCAACAGCGTGGAGAAGTCCTGCAACATGCTGCGCTCTTGGGCGGAAAAACTCTGCGAGGGGTGCGAGCGGTACACCGACAGCACGTAGCGCACATCGTCCTTGCGTCGGCTGAGGTGCAATTGTGCGGCGGGCTGCTCGGCCCCCAGGGTTGCCACCGAGTCGGTGTAGACCGGGCTGATCTTGCGGCGGCTGTGGCCTTCGCTGTTGACCTGCAGCTGGGTGATATGGGTGGCGTCCACAGCCAGTTGGGTGAGGATGAGGTCATGCAGCATACGTGGGAAATGGCGGCTGCCGGTGCTGGCGATGACCTTGCCTATATGTGGGAACAGGTGTGAGTTCATCAATTCGTCCATGAGTTTCGGGTACAGGTATTGGGCGTTATAGCGGCGGGAGTCAACAAGGTAACCGCTATGAATAACCTGCACAGATAATCCTTCCCGCCGCCACCATGCTAGTACAGGCTGGCGAAGGCAGGGGGATCCAATCGATAAAATTCAGATTAAAAACGCATAACGGTAGTCGGATCCGTCCGACCACCGCCAGGATAAAAATCACTTTACGTGTAGGCGCTATCTCACTGCAGAGGGCGCTGTCGCGGCCTGACGCACCGTGTTGCGGCCGCACTTGGCCAGGGCCTGATGCACATCCGCCAACAGGTCGGCGACGTCTTCAAGCCCCACCGACAAACGCACCAGGCCCTCGCTGATACCGTGCTGCGCACGTTGCTCGGGGGTGTAGGTGGAGTGGGTCATGCTCGCCGGATGTTGCGCCAGCGATTCGGCATCCCCCAGGCTGACCGCACGGGTGAATAGTTGCAGTGCGTTCATAAAGCGCCGCCCCGTCTCGATCCCGCCCTTGAGTTCAAAGGCAATCATGCCGCCGGGCAGTTTCATTTGCCGGGTCGCCAGTTCGTACTGTGGGAAGGACCGCAGCCCGGGGTAGATCACACTCTCCACGGCCGGGTGCGCCTGTAAGGCTTCGGCTAGCGCCTGGGCATTGCTGCAATGGCGGTCCATGCGCAGGGCCAGGGTTTTGAGGCCGCGCATCAGCAACGATGCGTCCTGGGGCGACATCACCGCGCCGGTCAGGTCCTTGAGGCCTTGCAGGCGAATGCGCTGTGCCAGCGCCTGGTTGCTCACCGCAATGCCTGCGGTGATGTCGCCATGGCCGCTGAGGTATTTGGTGGCCGAGTGCACCACCACATCGGCGCCCAGTTCCAGGGGCCGTTGCAGGTAGGGCGTGCAGTAGGTGTTGTCGACCACCAGGGTGACATTCGGCTGTTGATGGGCAAGCCTGGCCACGGCGGCGATGTCGATCAGGCGCAGGTTGGGGTTGGCCGGGGTTTCGCAGTAGATCATGCGGGTTGCCGGGGACAAGGCCGCTTGCAGGGCGGCCAGGTCGGTCAGGTCAACATGCCGCACCTTGATGCCGAATTCGCCGATGCCGTGGTGCAACAGGGCGAAGGTGCAGCCATACAGGGTCTGGCTGACGATCACCTCGTCGCCCGGGCGTAGCAGGGTCCAGAACGTCGCGGCAATCGCGCCAATGCCGGAGCTGAAGGCCACCGCCGCTTCACCGTTTTCCAGGGTAGCCATGCGTGATTCCAGCAGCGCCAGGGTCGGGTTGGAAATGCGCGTGTAGAAGTGGCCGCTGGCTTCGCCGGCAAAGCACGCGGCGCCGTATTCAACCGTGGGAAAGGCGAAGGTGGCCGACAGGTAAATCGGCGGTACGAGCGCGCCGTGGTGGTCCTTGGGGTCATAGCCGTGGTGAATGGCACGGGTGGAAAAACCGCAGGTCTTGTGTTTATTGGTCATGTCGGGCGCTCCTTATTTCCTACAATGCTATGCTCATAACCACGGACGAACCTTGCAAAAACTGCTGGAAAAACCCGCGTTTGTGAATCAAACACCGATAAAAATAATGATTAGAGGCACGTTATGCCCATCAAGCTGGACCGCACCGACAAAGCCCTTTTAAACGCATTGCAGGGCAACGCCCGCCTGACCGTGGCCGAACTGGCCGAGCGGGTCGCCTTGACGACCTCACCCTGCTGGCGCCGGGTGCGCACCTTGGAGGAAAGCGGGGTGATCAGCGGCTACCAGGCGATCCTCTCGCCCAAGGCGCTTGGCTATGGGGTGACCGCGTTTGTCAGCATCATGATGGACAGCCACACCCAGGAAATCGCCCGCGCGTTCGAGCAGCGCCTGTTGGAGATTCCGGAAATCGTGGCGTGCCATAACGTGTCGGGCCGCTATGATTTTTTGCTGGAGGTGGTGGCCAAGGACCTGGAATCGTTCGGCGAGTTTGCCCGCGAAGTCTTGCAGACCTTGCCCTGCGTCAAGGAAATCTATTCGAGCTTTTCGTACAAGTCGGTGCGGCCGTTGCGGGTAATTCCGTTGCCGGGGTGAGGGGCGTCCTACAGCGGTCCCTGAATCGGCACGCACAGCCACAGGTAAAAACTGCGCCACGTTTCGTCACACTCCTACAGTTCACTCGCTTCAGAGATCTGAAGATAGCGTTTTTCAACTGTACGAGCGTGAAAGTATGGCGACCGTTCCTTCTGGCCCGAGTAATACATTCCGAGCTATCCAGACTTTTCAGTCTCGAGATGAGCGAGGGGGTGACATAAAGCATAACGGACTACCGTCCAAGTCACCTGAAGACGCGACCAAGCAACTCTGGCGCCAGAGTCCTGGTTGGTCGGATAAGAATGGGGATGGTCTTTATGACGTCACCTATGAATTCCGGACGCCCCCAAAGAGCGAGCATAAACAGCAGTTCAATAAGACCGGGTTCACCGATGTGCTGGAAAACCAACGGCATCAGACGCGGCTGGGGTTGCAATCCATTGAAGACGTAGCGAACGTCAAGTTTACCGAGAGCGCGAAAACGGCGAATAGCGAAGGTCATATAACGATCGGGAATTACGCTCAGAAGATCGATACCAAGGGGCACCCCTATAACGGCAATCCCCATGCGGTATTGCCAAAACCCAACGATGCCCGCAGCGGCGATGTGTGGTTCGTGAATAAAGACGGCGATAAGTCCGTTGCCAATGCCGCCCTGGGCAATGCGGGGCGCTATACCATTGTCCACGAACTGGGGCATGCCATGGGGTTGGCCCACCCTGGTGATTACAATGGCAGCATGAAGAAAACTCAAGTGAGTCATCACGAAGACTCTCAAAGCCACTCCATCATGAGCTACAGGGGCGAACGCACCAGCTACATGAACCACGGTGGCTGGCGTGCTTCAGCGCCGATGCTGGACGATATCAGTGCCTACCAGGATAAATACGGCGCCAACCATGCGACTCGCAAAGATGACACCACCTACGGTTTCAACTCCAACACGGACCGCGACTTCCTTAGCGTCAAATCGGGCCGCGATAAAATGGTGGCGGCTATCTGGGACGGCGGTGGCAATGACACGCTGGATTTTTCTGGTTATACGCAGGACCAGAAAATCAGCTTGAAGGACGGTTCATTTTCAGATGTCGGTGGCCTGAAGGGCAACGTCGGTATTGCTTATAACGCAATTATCGAAAACGCCATCGGCGGTGCCGGCAACGATTTGCTGGTGGGCAACGAAGTGGCCAACCAACTCAAGGGCGGCGATGGCAATGATCGGCTGTACGGCGCAGGCGGTGCAGATATGTTATGGGGAGGCAAAGGCAAGGACGAGTTCGTCTACGGGAAGCTCAGTGAGTCGACTCAGGCCGAACCCGACCGGATCATGGATTTTGTCAGTGGCGAGGACAAGGTCGATGTGTCAGGTATCCGGGTATCCTTGGGCAAAGGGCGGTTGACCTTTGTTGACGCATTTTCAGGCATCAGCGGGGAAGTCGTGTTGGCATACAACCCTGTGTTGAAAATAAGTACCCTGGAGATATCCGGCGCACCGGGCGAGCCAAATTTCGTACTCCATGTGGAGGGGCAAATGCAACGCAGCGATATCGTCAGTTGAAGGTCGTACCGCGGCTCCGGCAAACAGACCTTCACCCCCCCCCAGGGCATCCTGACGGCTACACGCGGGAATTGCTCTGGGCGACCCCATGCAACAACAACGCCTCAAACACCCGCTGCACCCGTGGCTCATCACTGTGGGCCACATTGAAGCGCATCGAGTCGCGATGGGCCGGGTCGTAGCCAAACAGCGCACCGGGCGCCAGCACCATGCTGCGTTTCAACGCCTCCTGGGCCAGCAGTTCGCCGTTTACCCCCTTCGGCAGGCGCGCCCAGATAAACATTCCGCCTTCATAGGCCATCGGCAGTTCGCAGCCGCAGTGCTTGAGCCATTGTTCGACGCGTCCACCGGCCTCCATCAGGCGTTGCACCATACGCTTGCGATGCTTGGCATAGCTGCCTTCAGTGAGCATGCGGTAGACGATCTGTTCGAACAGTTCGGAGGTTACGCCGCCGCTCATCAACTTCATATGGGTGAGGTTGGCGGCCAGTTGCGGCGCCGCCACGACGTAGCTGACCCGGGTGTTGGCGCTGAGGATCTTGGAGAACCCTGACAAGTAGGTGACCTGGTCGAGCCCGGCGACGGCAGCCAGGCGCGGGGGAGGGTTGGGGTGCAGGTCGCCATACAGATCATCCTCGACGATATGGCAGTGGTATTGCTGGGTCAGTTGCAGCAGGCGAAACGCTTGGCTGGGGCTGAAGGTATGCCCGGTGGGGTTATGCAAAACGCTGGTGGTCAGGTAAAGGCTGGGGCGGTGTTCGGCCAGCAACTGTTCGAGGGCCGCGAAATCGAAACCGTCGGGGCGGCGCTCAATGGTAACGACCTTGACCCCATGCAGCGCCAGGTTGGCGCGGAAGTTGAAGTAGCACGGCGCGTCGAGCAACACCGTGTCGCCAGGTCGGGCCAGAAGGCGCATAAGCATGTCCAGGCCCTGCACAGTGTTGGGCGTGGTGATGATCTGTTCCACGGGCACCGACAAACCTTCACCGTGCAGTTTCTGTTGCAGCGCCTGGCGCAACGGCAGCAGCCCGGCTGGCGTGCCCAAGCCTGCGATGCGCAGCGTTGGCGCACGCACCACGCTGCGCATGGCCTGGCGGATCGCGTCGCCATTGAGCCATTCCTCCGGCAAGTGCCCGCCGCCGGGACGCAGTTCGCCACTGGCGGTGACCAGCGGACGACGCAATATGCTGAGCAGGTCCTGGGGCAACAAGTCGACCCAGGTCGCCGTTGCCGGCCGGGCGCTGTCCATCGCCACGAAGTAGCCACGGCCCTGGCTGGAGGTGAGCAAATGGCGCCCGCGCAGGCGGTCCAGCGCTTCATTGAGGGTGAACTTGCTCACGCCCAGGGTCTGGGTCAATTCCCGTACCGACGGCAACTTGCTGCCCGGCGCCCATTCGCCGTTCTCGATGGCCTGGCTGAATGCCTCGACGATCTGCTGGACCTTGGGGGTGCCTTTCACAAAAGCGATGGCGGATACAAACATGACGCGTCCTTGTGTTTGCCGGTGCTTTTACCGGTGAAGTCAGGCCGAATTAGGCATCACTTTACCTGCCTTGTGCAATGCCGCTGCCCTAGACTGCGCCGTAACCAGACCGCCAAGACCGCCCTGGGGCGGGCGCTTGAGGCGCGTTTCTTTCCATTCAAGGTCCGCGGCCATGACAAGTGCATTAACCCTGTCTTCGTTTCTCTACTTCCTGCTGTTTTGCGCCACCATGACCTTCAGTCCCGGCCCCATGACCCTGTTGTTGCTGAGCCTGGGCTTGAAGGACGGCCTGCGCAGTTCGATCCCGGCGCAGCTCGGCGCCAGTGTGTCGTACCTGATTTCCATGCTGATTTTTGCCGTCGGTTTCTCGGAGCTGATCAAGGGCAACCTTGCCATTACCCAGACCATCCAGTTTGTCGGGGTGGCCTATATTCTCTACCTGGCCGACAAGCAGTGGACCAGCAGCGGTGTGTCGATCAACAACGCGGGCGCCGTGGAGGGCTCGCGCAGCCTGTTTGGCAAAGGGCTGTTGACCGGCTTTTCCAACCCCAAGACCATCATCATGTTCAGCGCGGTTTTCCCGCAGTTTGCAGGCGCGGGGGAGCACAGTTCGGCGGCGGACATCGCCATCCTCGGGGCAACCTTCCTGTTGCTGCAATTTGCCAGCGGGTGCCTGTATTGCTATTTCGGCCAGCGCATCAAGCATGTGCTGGAAAACCCCAAGCGGCGGGTGTTGTTGCAGCGGGGCACCGCAGTGCTGCTGTTGGGCGTTGCATGGATGCTGGCGCGTGGCTTTTCACACTGAAGGATTAGCGTGTAAGCAGTAGTGGCGATTTGACGTTGCCCTGTTAGACTCCAGGCACTCACTCAGGATCGCACCCCACCATGCCAGCCGTAGGAGGAAAGGGACTTCCGCTCGCTTCGCGCTTGTACAAATCTCGTCTTCTGGGGCTGAGCCTCGGCTTCGTCTGCGTGGTGTTTGCCATGTATCCGCTGAGTCCTTCCGTTTGGGTGTGGGCCTGGATGCTGATCAACGCTTTTGTGTGGCCGCATGTGGCGTTTCAATTGTCTTTGCATGCAGCCCATACCCTGCGCAGTGAGCGCCGTAGCCTGTTGTTCGATTCTTTTTGCGGCGGGTTTTGGGTCGGCGCGATGCACTTCAACCCACTGCCCAGCGTCACCACCCTGTCGATGATGACCATGAACAACGTGGCCATCGGTGGCACGCGCTTTATGCTGGCGGGGTGGGCGGCGCAGGCGCTGGGGCTGGGGGCGGCGCTGCTGATTTTTGCGCCTGCTTTTATCGCCGTGACCACCCAGGCCCAGTTGTATGCCTGCCTGCCGATCCTGATGCTGTATCCCCTGGTGCTGGGCTGGATCTGCTACCGCCAGGCCGTGACCCTGGCCCGGCACAAGCGTGAGCTGTTGGCCTTGAGCCGCACCGACAGCTTGTCCGGCCTGCTCAACCACGGCGCCTGGAAAGACCACCTGGACATCGAGTTCCAACGCTGCCGCCGAAACCAGGCGGGCGCCGCCATCGCGCTGATCGATATCGACCACTTCAAGACCATCAACGACACCTACGGCCATGTGACCGGCGATATCGTCCTGCGCCAATTGAGCAAAGTGCTGCGTCAGAACCTGCGCGCCACCGATCTGGCCGGGCGTTATGGCGGCGATGAGTTCTGCGTGATCCTGCCGGACATGCCCCTCAATCGCGCCACCGAAGTGATGGAGGCCTTGCGCGATCGCTTCAACGCCTTGGCCTATGCCCAGGACCCGGCATTGCGCGTCAGCTTGAGTATCGGCCTTGCGCCGTACCAGCCGACCCACGCCGACTCCATCGGTTGGCTCAACGATGCCGACCAGGCGTTGTACGAAGCCAAGAGCAGCGGGCGCAACCGGGTGAACGCCGTGCAGGAGGGTTGGTTGCGGTCGGTCTAGTGAGATAGGGTGTGGGGAGCCCATTCCAACAAAAAAGGATCGCTCCATGCTCTTCACTTTCCCGCGTACCCTGCTGGCCGCCACCCTGGCGTTGTCCTTCGTCATGCCGGCCTACAGCGCCGAACCTCACAAGCAGATCCAGGCGGATGCCGAGCAGTACAAGGCCCAGGCCCTGAAGCTGTTGGAGCGCCTGGTAAATATCGACTCGGGGTCAGGTTACGAGCCGGGCCTGACCCAAGTGCGTGACATCGCCGTGGATGAGTTGAAGCAATTGGGGTTCAGCATTGAATTGGTACCGGACAAGGCGGCCAATAACAGCCACGTGGTTGCCACCCTCAAAGGCACCGGCAAGGCCCGGATCCTGCTGATGGCGCACATGGACACTGTCTTCAAGGAAGGCTCCGCCGCCGAGCGCCCGTTTCACATCAAGGATGGCCGTGCCTATGGCCCCGGCGTGATGGATGACAAGGGCGGTATCGTCGCCGGCATCTACGCGCTGAAAGTCCTGAAAAACCAGGGCTTCAAGGACTACGCACAGATCACCTTCCTGCTCGACGCCAGCGAAGAAACCGGCTCTGAGGCTGCCTCGGAACTGATCCGTAAAACCGCCAAGGTCCATGACGTGACCCTCAACCTGGAACCCGGCCGCCCAGCGGACGGCCTGGTGGTATGGCGCAAAGGCAGCGCGACCGCGGTGGTCGAAGTCAAAGGCAAGTCCGCCCACGCCGGCGTCGCCCCGGAACTGGGACGCAACGCCGCCATGGAGGCCGCGCACCAGATCCTGCAACTGGGCAAGCTCGGTGATGAAGAGAAGAAGACCACCATCAACTTCACCGTGCTCAAATCCGGTGACCGCACTAACGTTATCCCCGACCAGGCCACTGCCAAGGCCGACGTACGTGCGGCGGTGCCCGAAGAGTTCGATCGAATCGAGAAGGATCTGGCGCGGGTATCAGCCAACAAGTTGATCCCCGACACTGAAGTGAAAACCAGCCTGCAACGCGGCCTGCCACCGATGCCGCAGACGGCCGAATCGGATAAGTTGGTGGCGATAGCCCAAGGTATTTATGGCGAACTGGGGCGCAAATTGACCATCGAAGGCAGCGGCGGCGCCGCAGATGCCAGCTTGTCGGCCGGGGTAGGGACGCCGACGTTGGATGGGTTTGGGATTGTGGGGGGCAATATCCACACGGCGGAGGAATATGCCGAGGTGGAGAGCGTGGTGCCGCGGGTTTATCTGTTGAGCCGGATGATTATGGAGCTGGCCAAGCGCTGATCGGAGCGTTGGATTGCAGAGCGAAGCAGATTCAAATGTGGGAGGGGGCTTGCTCCCGATGGCGGTGGATCAGCTCGCATATGCATTGACTGAATCACTGCTATCGGGAGCAAGCCCCCTCCCACATTGGATATTCAGTGTATCCAAGACTCGGGTCACCATGTGGCAGGGTCTTCGAGGCTGGCTTTTTGGAGGTCTTCTTTCCACCACTCATTAGCTAATCTATAAATTTCTTCGAAAAAACCTTTTGGATTGTCCATGTCACTCCATCCTCAAGGCAGGGTGCAGTAATAGCCTGGAGCCTGTCTCAATAAGTGCGAAAAGTTATAGGTTTCGTCGCTAAGTGCGGCCCCCAATTTGTCGCATAAGACCTTGCGATGTCGATAGCTTAGATCTGAAGATTTCTCAATTATGTATTTTTTGATCAGCCGCTCTCTGTCTGTGTCAAGGTTGATGTCGTAACATGCAAGCTCTTCACCTACAGTCTCTTCGCGATCATAAATATCGAACGGGCTGAGTAAATGGCGAAGTTTTGGTGCGTAAGGGATATCTAGAAAAGGGTGTTTCAGCATTGGTCATTGCTCACAGGGAATACGGTATAAAGTTCTTTGGTTTCGCGATCGAATTTCGCGATCGCTGCATCCATGTTTTCATCAAGTATTGGATTGTTCCGATCAGTAGGGTTTGGTATATATCCTCTTCCGCAACCCTGCATTTCGATTCGGACAATTGGGTTGCCGTAGTAATCTTCCCCGGTAAAAGGCGGTAGATTGCGTTCTGCTCTTGTGGTCGCCTCATTTAATACAGCGAATTGCGCTCGATGACTTTTAAACTGTGTGCTTAACTGCATAGGGTTTTTCCTTTTGTTGGAGGTGTTTATTTGTTTAGGGACATTAGCTCGCATCGGACTCTATCTTGTAGTGCTGTAAGCAGCGTAACAGCACAGCCATGAATTGCCGGTGATCAATTATTTCGTCATCAAAATAGGTGTCGAAAAGATAAAAAACAGAATCAAAGTTTTCATCTGTATTTAAATAGTAGTGAAGTGTGTCGATATGCCACTGTTGGATTTCAGGCTTATATGATAGAAATTCTGGTTTAGTCAATCTTTCAAAAAGCTCGGCGAGTTCTGTTTCGTTGTTAACGTTTTTTGAAGCGATGAAGCGCTCTCTTTCAGGGTCGTCGTAGTTTTCAATGCTGTAGGTGAATAGTAGGCTTCTGAGTGTTGATAGTTCTGGGCTGAGCTTCATGTTTAGAATTCCGTGTACGCAGTAATCGGATTGCCATCATTGTCAAGTATTACAATGGCTTTGCTTTGTCTTCCGTATTCAAAATTATTTTTTTTGTATCCTTCTCCAATTATTTTTCCCATATGCATTGGTCTGCGAGATGTTTGTAGATTTGTATATTTAAATATAAGTTGTGCGCGATAAATGGCGTTGAGTTGGTCCCGGTGGCTGAAATATCTAGTGGCTGCAGTAGGTATTTTGGGTTCACCATCTTTTCTTCCACCAATGTATCTTTCGATTTCTTCTGTTGTTGGGTTTTTACCCGATCTTACTCTTTCGAGTTGGGAGTCGGGGGTTGTCTGCGCGCCGTGCTTCTCCAAAAAATGTGCTCTTGGGAATGCTTGTTCGATCTCTTTCAAACGTCTGTAGGCGTTTGCCTCTGCTAGCTCATCAATTCTCGCCTGCCGCTGCGCGCGGGTCAGTTGCGGTAAGGCAGGCTCTCCGTGGTTAACACTCTCCGCAGGGTTTGGAGCACTGGTGCTGGGTTTACACCCGTCAGCACCTGGGCATGTATTCAAGCCTAGCGGGTCGACCCATCCCGTCGGATTGGGCACATAACGGTACCCGTTGATCCCACCCGCCAGCTTCACCGGATCCGGCGTCAGGTAGCGGCCAATATCCGGATTGTAGTAGCGATGGCGGTTGTAGTGCAGCCCGCTTTCTTGGTCGAAATACTGTCCTTGGAAACGCAGCGGATTGTCGATTTTGCCCACGTCGAGGCGGGCGATCTGGCCGTAGGCGCGGTAATGGGCGGACCAGACGATTTCGCCCTCGGGGCTGGTCAGTTCCTGCGGTGTGCCGAGGTGGTCGAGTTGGTAGTGGTAGGGCTTGGTGTCCTTTGGACCATAGCCTTCCAGCAGCGCCAATGGGCGGAAGCTGTCCGGTTCGTAGATGTAGCTGCGATGACAGTCCGCATGGTGTTCGGCAATCAGCTTGTCGCCTTGCCAGAAAAACTCCGTGGTTTTGTCATCTACGGTTTTGCTGATGCGCCGCCCAAACGGGTCATAGCGATAACTGGAGGTTTCGCCGTTCGGTTTTGTGACGCCGATCAGTCGATGCAGGCAGTCGTAGCGGTATTCGGTGACGAGTTGATGACCCTTGCCGCGCCGTTCGCGGATCAGGTTGCCGAAGGCGTCGTAGTCATAGTGGCGGTCGCCCTGGATCACCAGGCGGTTGGCCGCGACAATGTCTGGGCCAGGGCGGTCTTGCATCAGCAAGTTTCCCGCCGGGTTATGGCCGAAGCGTTCCTGCACGTCCTGCGAGTAATCGGCGCGGGTCAGGCGGGCAAGGGGGTCGTAGTGATAGCGGTGTTCGCCTTTGCGGGTGTCGAGCAGGCGGGTGAGGTTGCCGGATTTGTCGTAGTCGTACTGGCGCTGGTAAAGGTAATTTTCCTGCTGTGTGACTGCATGGGCGTGCAGTCGGCTCTGGTCGTCGTAGTGGTAATGGCTGAGCAACTGACCTTGTTGGCGTTGGTTTTCGCGGCCGCTCTTGAAGAGATGCGAGGTGAGCACTTCACCATTGAGCTCGACGGTAGCGAGGTGGCCGCCTTTGTCGTGGTTGAAGGTGAGGCGGTTGTTGTCGGGCAGGCGCAGTTTTTTTAATTGGCCGCAGGCGTCGTAGCCATAGCGTAAGGTGCCCCAGCCTTGGTGTTCAGCGGTCAGGCGGTTTTGGCGGTCGTACTCGTAGGCCAACGCCCAGTGGCCGTCTTCGACGCTGAGGAGATTGCCTTGACGGTCGTAGCCATAGTCGACAACGCTGGCATCGGGCAGGGTTTTTCGTACGAGGCGACCGGCGTGGTCGCGCTCGTAGCGAGTAACCAACGTAGAGTCATCGTCACCGTATTCCGTCTTCTCCAGCAGATTGCCGTTAAGGTCGTAGGCATAGGCGGTGCGTTGGCCGTCAAAGCCGGTTTCCTGCTGGATCAGCCCGTTGGGGTGGTAGTCGAGTTGGTAGGTTTCGCCGACTTCGTTTTCGATTTCGGTGAGCAGCAGCCGGGTGTTTTTGTAGCGGTACTTGACCTGGGTGCCGTCGGCGTTGATACGGCGGCTAATCAGGTGCAGGCCATCGGCGTATTCGTAGCGGGTGACGTGGCCGAGTTCATCGCGCTCGGCGATGATTTTGCCGTAGGGGTTGTAGCTGAATTCTCGTGTGGCGCCGCCTGGCAGGACGAGGCGAATCAACCTACCGACGCTGTCCCATTCATAAACGGTCTGGGCGCCGTGTTCATCCTCACGGGCAATCTGTCGCCCTAAATCGTCATAGCGATAACGCTTGATTCCGCCATTGGGCAATTGCTCCTCCAGCAACTGCCCACGCTCATTCCACACCAGCCGATGGCAACTGTGATCCGGGTACCAAACCCCGGTCAGTTGCCCGTGTTTGTTGTAGCTGTAATCGGTAACCTCGCCGTCAGGATCGGTCCTATGCGTAACATCGCCTTGCTCATTACGCTCGTATTTCCAGACTGCCTCCCCACGCCTCACAACCCGAACAAAACCGTTGTCATGCTCGTAGGACGTCGGCTCGTCATCTCCCGGAAACAACGCCACCAAGCGTCCGGCTTCGTCGTACTGATACGCCGTCACCGCGCCCAGCGGGTCTTGCTCGACGGTCAGCCGGCCCTTTTTATCGTAGGATTTGAAATGCTGCGCGCCGTCCGGATCGATGCGCTGCACCAACCGCGCCCGGTCGTCGTGGACATACACCTCCTGACTACCATCGACGTTATGCACGGTGACACGGCCGTCATCCCCCCAGGCATAGCGCGTGTCCATCTGCGAAAAGCTCGCCCAGTGCCGGACGCAACGCGCCGCCTTGCCGGAGCCTTCCCACTCCCAAAAGAAACTCGCCCCACCGGCCAGCTGCCGCTCAAGAATGACGTGCTGATCGTCGTACCGATAACGCTCGCTTTCACCGACGGCATTGGTCGCGCAAACCAGTCGTCCCGCTTCGTCATAGGCGTAGGAAACAACGTTCTGCTCGGTTTCCCAGACGTAGGGCTCGCGCCCTGTGGCGCGATGAACCTGGTAGTCCACCGCGACGATTCGATCCAGCTCATAACGCAGCAGCAGCGAGCGGCCAGCACCGTTATCCAGCCGCTCAATCCGCCCGGAACGATCACGGCAAATGCGTAGACGGTTGTCATACGCATCGCTGATCGAAACCAGTGCACCGTCGCGAAAGTGATAGAACCGCGACGCCTGGGCCAGTACCAGCTCATCAGGCGTCGAGCCCAAGTAGATCGCCGCTTCCGCCAGGCTGTTGGTAATCGCGGGTCGAGCAGAAGTCGGCAAGGGCAGGGTGGTCGAGCGGTTCTCATGGTCGATCCACACCACCGAATCGCCCGACACACAAAGCCTGTGCGCCAGCGCATGGCTCCAGCCAAACCCCAACCCACAATCGACTTCCACCGCACTGGTGCGATACAGCCGGGTCCACTCAAACGGCAAAACCCCATCCAGCGCGCCGTCGGTGAGGGTAAGCAATTCTTCCCCGGTGACCATCGACACCGGGCAGCCGTTAGTAACCGTCTTGTCCGCAGGTGCCGCCGCATCCCCCTTCGGATTCGAAGCCACAGCCGGCGCATCATCGACGTGCTCCTGCCGGACCAATACGGTCTGCCGGGCCTTGCTTCGCACTGCGGGCACCGGGTTCGAAACCAGTTGATTCCCAGCCTTCAACGGTACAGCCGGCACCACCCTGATCGGCGTCGCCGCACTGCTCAGCAACACAGGCTTGGCGGCCTCAACATGCGTGTCCAACCGCGGCCCCGCCACCTGCCTGGCCAGCAACTCCAACAACGCCCGCGCTTGCTCGGACTTGACGCGACTGAGCATCTGCGCACCCAGCCGCAGCTGTACGCCAATACCCCGCGTGGCCCAGATCAGCAGCAGGTTGATCAAGACTTCGCCGGTGATTTCACCCAGCAACTCATACATCTGCGGCGGCGGCAGCATCCGTATCCAGGCCACCACCGCTGCCACGTAGATAAACAGCAGCGGCTCATCACTGAGCACCAGCAATCCCTTGGCCAGCGTGTCTTTGCCCAGCGCGAGCAGCGCATCCAGCTCGGCCTGGGAGAGGTACTTCAGCAACTTTTCGCTGTTGGATTTGAAGTTCGCGAGCAGGTCATACAGCTCGGTGATGTTGTCCCACAGGTTGTAGAGCGCCTTGCCGAGCCCGGTAGCAAAGGCCATGCCCTGCATTCCACTGCGTTGATAGGCTGGCGCTTTGACAAAGTCGGCCCATTGAAGCTGGAAATGCTCGTCCCACTGCTTGCGCAGATCAGCTTCCAACCCGGCAATCACTGACGTGTAGGAGGCATACAGCGCCTTGACGTGATCCTTGGAGACATTGGGGTAAAAGGTGATTTGGTATTGCTGGTCGCGGGTACAGTCGTTGACTTCGAGGATGCCGCTGGGGCCGATGGTCCGATGAAGCGGCGCGCCGACCGGGCTGCCATCTCGAGCCAGGGCTTGCAGTTCCACCTGGGTGTTGCCGATGGGTACAAACCGGGTACTTTCAAACAGATGCACCAGGGTCAACCCACCCTGGGCTTTGCATTGAGCGACGGTGCGGCTGGGTTTGTCGGAAGAGGCCGGCGCGACCAGTGCGACGTCTTCCCCAACCTTGAACACCTGCTCCATGGCAAGTGCCGAACCACTCAACAGGCTGTCGGCCCACGCGTCGAACGTGTTCAGGCAGGTACGAAAATCCGCTAAAACGCGAGTGACATCCGGCGCCTTGGGATCCATGGGGGCCAGCACAAAGCCAGCGATCACCGGAATCAAGAGCCAGCCCTGTCAACCAGGGCTCTAACGAAAACAACCATCTGCAATCCCTCGCACTGTTTGATCAGGCGAGGGACTTTGCAGAGGTTTTCAGGGCGGGGGAGTAGAGCTTATCCGGCGCTTGCGTGGGAAGTTTCAGCAACCTTGTCGCGCAGCACCAGGCTGCACAGCGCCGGCAGGAACAACAGCGTCAACACCGTGCCCACCAACACGCCGCCAATCAGCACATAGGCCAGCGACGACCAGAACACTGACAGCGTCAGCGGAATAAACGCCAGCGCCGCTGCCAGTGCGGTGAGGATTACCGGGCGCGCACGGCGCACTGTGGCTTCGATGATGGCCTCGCGAATCGCCATGCCGTGATCCTGGTTCTGGCGGATCTGGTCGGTAAAGATCAGTGTGTTGCGCATCAGGATGCCGCCGATGCCGATCAGCCCGAGAATCGCGTTGAAACCGAATGGCTGGTTGAACAGCAACAAGGTCGGCACTGCACCGATCAGGCCCAGAGGCGCGGTAGCGAACACCATGAACATCACGCCGAACGAGCGCACCTGGAACATGATCACCGTGAGGGTCAGCAGGATCATGATCGGGAACAGCGCCGCCAGGGCCACGTTGGCCTTGGCGCTTTCCTCTACCGGGCCGCCGATGTCGATTTTGTAACCACTGGGCAGCTTGGCGATCAGCGGTTGCAGGTCTTTGTACACGGCCATTTCCACATCGGGCGGTTGCACGCCGTCGATGATGTCGGCGCGCACTTCCACGGTGGTGGCGCGGTCACGGCGCTTGAGGATAGGTTCTTCCATCACCGCCTTGAAATGCCCGACCTGGCCCAGCGGCACCGACGTACCGGCGCTGTTGGTCAGCGTCATGTTATTGAGGTTGGCAAGGTCTTCGCGTTGGCTGCCCTGGGCGCGGGCCACCACTGAGACGGTGCGGTTGCCTTCGCGGACTTCGGTGATCGGGTTGCCGCTGAGCAGGGCGTTCAGCTGGGACTTGACCTCGTCGGGGGTAAAACCCAGCAAGCGCAGGCGATCCTGGTCCAGCACCAGGCGATAAGCGCTGGCACGCTCGCCCCATTCGAGGAAGGTGTCTCTGGTCAGCTTGTTGCCGGCCACGACCTGGCGCACGTCTTCAGACAGCCCGCGCAGCACATTCAGGTCTGGCCCGGAGACGCGAAACACCACCGGGAACGGCACCGGCGGGCCGAAGACGAGCTGTGTGACCCGAACCCGCGCCGATGGAAATTCGCCTGCCGCAATGCGCTCGCGCATACGCAGTTTCAGCGCGTCACGGGCGTGGGAGTCGGGGGTTTGCACGATCAGCTTGGCGAACGCCGGGTCGGGCATTTCAGGGTTCAACGACAGGAAAAACCGTGGTGCACCGCCGCCCACATAGGTGTCCACCATGCTGGTCTGCGGCTCTTGCAACAGGGCTTTCTCCACCTGCGCTGCCACCGCTTCGGTGCTTTTAAATGCGCTGCCGGGTGGCATATACACTTCAAGAATCAGCTCCGAGCGGTCGGAGTCGGGGAAGAACTGTTTCTTCACCACCGCCATACCCAGGCCGCACAGCACGAACGCGGCCACCACCAGCCCGGTTACCAGCCAGCGCCGGCGCACGCAGGCCTCCACCAGGCTGCGCAGTTTCTGGTAGTAGCGCCCGGCATAAATCGCATCATGCCCGCCGGGGACTGGCTTGATGTGCGGCAACAACTTCACGCCCAGATAAGGCGTAAACACCACGGCCACCAGCCAGGATGAAATCAGCGCGAAACCTACGATCCAGAAAATATTCCCGGCGTATTCGCCCGCCCCGGAGCGCGCAAACCCTACCGGGAGAAAACCGATGATGGTGACCAGGGTCCCGGTCAGCATTGGCGCCGCCGTGGAACTCCAGGCGTAGGTGGCCGCGTGGATCCGATCAAAGCCTTCTTCGAGTTTGACCACCATCATCTCGATGGCAATGATCGCGTCGTCCACCAACAGGCCCAGGGAGATGATCAGTGCGCCGAGGGTCACGCGGTCGAATTCACGGCCGGTGACCAGCATGATCACGAACACGATCGAGAGCGTCAGCGGCACGGCTGCCGCCACCACCAGCCCCACGCGAAAGCCCAGGGCCAGCAGGCTGATCAGCATCACCACGGCCAGGGCGACGAAGAACTTGAGCATGAACTCGTTGACCGCCAGGCTGATGTTTTTCGCCTGGTCGGAGACTTTGGCGAAGTTCACGCCCAAGGGCAGGTCGGCCTGGATCCTGGCTTCCTGGGCCAGCAGGCTCTTGTCCAGTTCCAGGCCGTTCCAGTGTTTTTCCATGATCACGCCCAGCATCAGCGCGGGGTCGCCCTGGTGACGGATGCGGTAGCTGGGCGGGTCTTCATATCCACGGCTCACGGTGGCGACATCGGCGATGCGCAGCACGCGGCCATTGACTTGCAGCGGTACGTTTTCGATCAGCGCGAGGCTGTCGAAGGCGCCGTCGATGCGGATGTAGGCACGGGCGCCGGCGGTTTCGACGAAGCCTGCGGGCGCCACGGCGTTTTGCGCGGCGAGGGCGGCGAAGATTTGTTCGGGCTTGATGCCCAGAGTTGCCAGGCGCTCATAGGAAAACTCCACAAACACGCGCTGGGCCTGCTCGCCAAGGATATTGACCTTCTTTACCCCCGGCAGGTTGAGCAAGCCCTGGCGCAGTTCCTCGGCCATTTGTACTTGTTGGCGGTGGGGCAGGTGGTCTGCCTCCAGGGCATACAAGGCGAAATACACATCGGAATATTCATCGTTGAAAAACGGCCCGATCACGCCTTTGGGCAGTTGCGCGGCTTCGTCGCTGAGCTTTTTGCGTGTCTGGTAGAACAGCGCCTGGATCTCGCTCGGGCGTGTGGATTCGAGGAAGGTCATGCGCATCGACACGAAACCCGGCTGGGCGATGGTCTCGACGCGGTCGTAGTAGTCCAGTTCCTGCAGGCGTTTTTCCAGGCGGTCGGCCACTTGCTCCTGCATCTCCTGGGCGGTGGCGCCGGGCCAGGCGGCGGTGACGGTCATGACCTTGACGGTGAACGAGGGGTCTTCGGCGCGGCCCAGCTTGCCGAACGCGAAGACCCCGGCGACGAGGATCGCAATCAGCAAAAACAGGGTGACTGCGCGGTGTTTGACGGCCAGTTCGGAGAGGTTGATCCCGCGCATACTTATTGATCCTGCTTACGGTTGAGGGCCAGCGCCTGGGCGGGCAGCAAGCGCACCGTATCGCCGCTGTGCAACAGGTGAGCGCCGAGGGCGACGATGGTTTGGCCGGGTGTTACGCCGCTGTCGAGCAAGGCGTCCTCCTGGCCGAGGCTGGCGACCTTCACCGGGGCGAAGCTGAGCTTGAAATCGTCGCCAATCACCCATACGCCCGTGCCTTGCCCCGCATCCTGCAAGGCGCCAATGGGCACGCGGGTTTGCAGGGGCTGGCCGTTGCCTTGCAGGCGCACGGTGATGGTGGAACCGAGGGCGAAACGTTCGACCGGGCCATGCAGCACATAACGTGCGCGATAGGTGCGGGTGACGGGGTCGGCGCTGGCGGACAGTTCGCGCAGGGTGGCGGTCACCGCCTGGTCCGCTGCGCCAAAGGGAAACGCCAGGGCTTTTTGCGCAGCCAGGTCACGCTGGTTCTCCGGCAGGTTGACGATGGCTTCGCGGGCGCCGTCATGGGCCAGGCGCGCCACGATTTGCCCTTCGGCTACCACCTGGCCGCGATCGGCCAGCACGTCGGTGATGATGCCGTCGCCATCGGCCTTGAGTACTGAATAAGTGCGGCGGTTTTCGATCTGGCTGGCATCCGATTGCGCCGCGGCCAGTTCGGCCTGGGCGACGCGCAGGTTAGTGGCCGACTGATCGAAGATCTGCCGCGACACCGCGCCGGTACTGGCCAGGCGCTGGTAACGGTTTTCGTCATCACGGCGCTGGCGCAGTTGGGCCTGGGCGGCGTTGACGCGGTTTTTTGCCGAGCGCAGCGCCAGTTCGAAGTCGCCGATGTCCAGCACCAACAGGGTGTCGCCACGGGAGACGTGCTGGCCGGGGTCGACTTTGCGCTCGATCACCTTGCCGCTGACCCGAAAGCCCAGGTCGCTTTCCGTGCGCGCGGCCACTACACCGGTATAGGCGCTTTGCTGGGTGCCGGCTGCTTCGACTTTGGCGGCGAGTACCGGGCGCGGCACTGGCACCTGGGCGGTATCGGCCTTGCTGTTGCAGCCATTGAGGAACATCAACAGGACCAGGGGCGTGAGAAGACGCAGGGGGAGAGGGGGCATGGCGAACTCCAGGGTGACCATAGGGCAAAAAATTATGGACATAATTTTTCACTCATATTATGGTCGAAATATAAATTAATCCAGCCCCCGGATATTCCCCATGACAAACGCCCCGGCACCGTCACGCAGCCTGTTGTTCTTGCTGGTTGCCCTCACTGCATTGGGGGAAGTCTCGACACAACTGATCATCCCGGGTCTGGGTGCCATCGAGCGGGCGCTGCTGGCGCCGCAAGGCTCGGCACTGATGGCGCTGTCGGCGTTCGTTGCTGCGTTTGGCCTGGGGCAGCTGCTGTTCGGGCCGCTGTCGGACCGCATCGGCCGGCGGCCGGTCTTGATCGCAGGCCTGGCACTGTACGTTGTGGCGACGCTGTCGATGCTGCTGGTCACCGACATCCAGCAATTTATCGCCGCCCGCGTGCTGCAAGGCCTTGGCGCGTGCGCCGCGTTGGTACTGGCGCGCACCGCCGTGCGCGATGTGTGGAAAGCCGAGGCGGGCCCGGCGCTGGCACTGACCATGATCGGCATGTTGTATGCCATCGTCGTTGCGCCCATAGCCGGGGGCTTGCTGATCAAAATGCTCGGCTGGCAGGCACCCATCGCCCTCGCGCTGGTGATCGGCAGCCTGGTGTTACTGCTGGCGCTGCTGTTCTTTCGCGAGAGCAACCATCACCTCGACCCTGGGGCCGCCCACTGGCGCACCCTCGGCGGGCAGTATCTGGATTTGCTCAAGGGTCGCCAGTATCGTGCTTACGCGGTGGCTCTGGCGTGTACCTACGGCGCGATGTTTGCGGTGATCGCCGGTTCATCGGCGGTGTTTATGAATCTGCTGGGTTTCAGCAGCCTGGAGTACGGTCTCAACTTCGGGCTGATCGTGTCGATGCTGATCGTCGGCTCCACCTATACCCGCCGTAACATTCAACGCCTGGGGCCGCAGCGCATTGTGGCGATGGGTGTGACGATGGTGGCGGTTGGCGGGGTTGCAGCCCTGGCGATCTACGGGTTGTTCGGGCTCTCGGTAGTGGGACTGGATATTCCCATCGCCCTGGTTACGCTTGGCGGCGGCCTGGTGCTGCCCGGTTCCGTTACCGGGGCTGTGATGCCCAATGCGCACCGTGCGGGTTTGGCCGCCGGGTTGATGGGTTTTGCGCAGATGTTCGGCGCCACATGCAGCGGGTTGCTGCTGAGCCAGTTGCGCGATGGTAGTGCCACGCCGATGATCATTATCCAGGCCGGGTTTGCATTGTCGGCGCTGGTTGCCTTTCAGCTGCTGCGCCAACGTCAGATTAAAACACTGTCCTATATATAGAACGATCAGGGCCAGTTTTGCCGGCTAGTGCTCAAGGGTGAGGCGATTTATGGTGTACTCACTTTGGAGGTACATCATGAAAAAGCTAATTGGTATCTACACCAGCCCCCGCGCCCACTGGGTCGGCGATGGTTTCCCGGTACGCACGCTGTTTTCCTACGACACCATGGGCAAGCACATCAGCCCATTCCTGTTGCTGGATCACGCAGGCCCGGCTGAATTCACCCCGACTGAACAGCGTCGCGGCGTCGGCCAACACCCGCATCGCGGTTTTGAAACCGTGACCATCGTCTACGACGGCGAAGTCGAGCACCGCGATTCCACCGGTGCCGGCGGCAAAATCGGCCCGGGCGATGTGCAATGGATGACTGCAGCCAAGGGCATTCTCCACGAGGAATTTCACTCCCAGGCTTTCGCCCGTAGGGGCGGGGCGCTGGAAATGGTGCAACTGTGGGTCAACCTGCCGGCCAAGGACAAAATGGCGGATGCCGGTTACCAGACCATCGTGGATGGCGATATCCCGGTGCTGCCATTGGCTGACGACGCGGGGCAATTGCGCCTGATCGCCGGTGAATTCGCCGGTACTCAGGGCCCGGCCCGCACCTTTACGCCGATTGACGTGTGGGACTTGCGCCTCAACGCCGGTAAAGCGGTCACGCTGGACCTGCACGCCGGGCGCAACACGGCCTTGGTGATCCTCAGCGGCACTGTGCTGGTCAACGGCAAAGAAGTCGCGCGCCAAGGGCAACTGGCGTTGTTCGAGCGTGACGGTGATCAGATCACCCTGGAGTCCAATGACGACGCCAAGGTGCTGCTGCTCAGCGGCGAACCCATCGACGAGCCCATCGTCGGCCACGGTCCGTTCGTGATGAACACCGAGCAGGAGATTCACCAGGCGTTCGCCGACTTCCAGTCGGGCAAGTTCGGGCAGATGCACGCCTGAATCCTGGGTAGGTTTAAATAACCCTGTGGGAGGGGGCTTGCTCCCGATAGCGGTCTGTCAGTTTGATTTTTTTGACTGACCCACCGCTATCGGGAGCAAGTCGAATCGTCGCACCGCCCCTCCCACATTTTGCTTCGTGCTATACCCGTCTTCTTCATTTCATGCGATCTTCTCGGCATTCGCCCTGGAGTCGCCTGGATGCCCTCATTTATCGCTGATCACCCGATGTTGTGCGCCCTGGCGTTGATCCTTATCGACATTGCCGTGTGGCGCCTTATTTCCCCCAGCCTGGCCAATTGGAAACTGGCGGCGCGGCTGGTGATCTTTGCGGTATTCAGTGCCGTGTTGTTCAACGACGGCATGAACCCCATGCAAGCGGCGCCCTATGCCGACGACACTACCTTGCACCTCGCCGCCACGGCGTTGCAGATCGGTTGGTGGCTGTTCGCGGCGCGCACCCTTACGGTGTTGCTCGGCGCAGTGATGATGCAGCGGGTCGGCCATACCGGACGTTTATTGCAGGACCTGCTGGGCGCGGTGATTTTCCTGATCGCGATCATCGCCGCCATGGCCTATGTGCTCGACCTGCCGGTCAAGGGCGTGCTGGCCACCTCCGGCGCCGTGGCGATCATCGTCGGCCTGGCGCTGCAAAGCACCTTGAGCGATGTGTTTTCCGGGATCGTCCTCAATACCACCAAGCCTTACCAGATCGATGACTGGATCTCCATCGACGGTACTGAAGGCCGCGTCACCGACATCGACTGGCGCGCCACGCGCCTGCAAACGTCCCAGGGCAGCCTGGCGGTGATCCCCAATTCCCTGGCGGCCAAAGCCAAGATCATCAACTTTTCGCGCCCGGCAGACATGTTCGGCCTGGCGGTCAGCCTGCAAGTCAGCCCCCATGCGCGCCCGCAAACCGTGATCGAGGCCCTGGAGCGTGCGATGCAGGGTTGCCGGCCACTGCTGGCCAAGCCCGCCCCAAGCGTGGCGTTCAAGGCCTCCACCAGCGGCGGCGTGGAATATGAAATCAGTGGGTTTGTGCCGGCCATGGGCCTCAAGCGTGAAACACGCAACCAGCTTTACGACCTAGCCTATCGGCATTTGCAGGCGGCAGGTGTGGGGCTGTTGTCCTCCACCGAAGGCAGCACCCCGCCATCCGTGTCCGGCGCCCGCGCTCTGCTTGAGCGCTCGTCGATCTTCTCCACCTTGCGTCAGGAAGAAAAAGACACCTTCAGCCAGAACATGACCCTGCACACCTACCGCGCTGGTGAGATGATCCTGGCGGCAGGGGAGGTCAGCGATCACCTGTTCATCATCGAGTCTGGCGTGGTTTCGGTGCTGTTGATCAAGGACGGGCACAAGTTCGAGGCCGGGCGCATGGGGCCGGGGGAGGTGATCGGTGAGTCCGGCATCCTTTCCGACCAGGCGGCACTGGCGGATTTTTCGGCCAAGACCTACTGCACGCTGTACCGCATCGAAAATGAATACCTCAAGCCGTGCCTGGACGCCCGGCATGATATCGGCGAAGCCATGAAAGCGCTGCTGGATTTCCGTCGCCATGCCGCCCAGGCCCTGACCGAAGACGTACCCGTGGTGCCGGTCAAGAAGGGCTTCATCCAGTGGTTGAGGAGCCGTGGCCTGTAGATTGGTCACCTGTTCTTCGCCCGGATTGGCTATTTCTCCAGAACGCTGCGCTGATTACTCTGCGCACCTGTCCCAACGTTCTGGAGTCTCATCATGCAAACCCGTACCGATTTCTACACCGCCTCCCCCGACGCGATGAAAGCCATGCTCGCCCTGGAAGCGGCGGTGGGCAAACTCTCCATCGAATTGCCACTGCTGGAACTGGTGCGCCTGCGCGTCTCGCAAATCAACGGCTGCGCGTTCTGCCTCGACATGCACACCGCCGATGCGCGCAAAGGCGGCGAGACCGAGCGGCGCCTGTACACCCTGTCGGCCTGGCGCGAAACGCCATTTTTCACCCCACGTGAACGCGCCGCCCTGGCCTGGGCCGAAAGCCTGACCCTGCTCAGCCACACCCACGCCCCGGATGAAGACTTCAACGCCCTGGCCGCCGAATTCAGCCCACAGGAACAAGTCGACCTGAGCGTGGCCATCGCCACCATCAACAGCTGGAATCGCCTGGCGGTGGGGTTTCGCAAGATGCCCAAGTAAGGCATCAGTTGGCTTTGAAATAACCACGCGGGGTGCTGCCGGTCATGCCTTTGAAAAAGGCGATCAACGCACTGTCGCTGGCAAAGCCCAGTTCAAAGGCGCAGTAGCCCAGGCTGCGCCCGGTGGCGAGCAGTTCGATCACCCGCATCAGTCGCCACTGTTGGCGCCACTTCTGATACCCCAGGCCGGTTTCCTTGAGGAAAATCCGGCCAATGGTCTTGGTGCTGGCGCCAATGTGCTGCTCCAGTTCCTGCAATGTCGGTGGCAAGCGGTCGAGTTGGGCCAGCAAGGGTGCCAGGCGCTTGTCTTGCGGCAACGGCAGGAGCAGGGGCTGCTCGACCGCATGGCGGATTTCGTCCAGGCACAGGCCAAGCAAGTGGGCATAGCGGCCGGTGTGCCAATCGGTCTCGAAGGGTGCCATAGCCATCGGTTCCAGTACGGCCCGCAGCAAGGTACTCACTTGGATCACGCGCACCTGCGCGGGTAACTGCCCGGCCAGGGCCGCGCTCACGTATACAGACCGGTAATCGACTGCGTGCTGCATCACCGCGCGATGAGGCAGGCCGCAAGGTATCCAGGCAGCGCGGGTGGGCGGCAGCAGACACAGCTGGGTGTCCAGCGTGATGCGCGTGCAACCTTGCTGGGTGAACAGCAACTGCCCGCGCTGGTGGCGATGCATGCCGGAGTCGTGATTGCCCAGCACCGCAGCGATGCCGATCACGGGAGCGGCAAACGCGTCGGGATTGAAAGACGCAGTCGCTTCGAGCCAAGCCATGGGTTGTCCGATTTCATGGATAAAATGTCGAAGTCTGGATAATACCCCAGTTGGCGCGCCCTAGAATTCGTCCATTGTTTTTATGGATGGACCTGGTGATGAAGTCTGGAAATTTGCTGATGCTGACGATGGCCTTGCTGATGTTCCCGCAATTGGCCCAGACCCTGTACAGCCCGGCCCTGGGCGATATCGGCCGGGTGTTCGCGGTCGAGCCTGAGCGGGCGGGGCAGACACTGTCGGTGTACTTCCTGGCCTTCGCTTTTGGTGTAGTGGTATGGGGGCGCTTGAGCGATCGTTGGGGGCGACGGCCCGTGATGCTGATCGGGCTTGGGGTTTATGCAGGCGCCTCGGCGCTGGCCTTGAATGTGACCACATTCAGCGGTTTGTTGCTGGCCCAGGCGTGTGCTGCTTTCGGTGCGGCGGTGGGGTCGGTGGTCACCCAGACTGTGTTGCGTGACCGGTTCCACGGTGCTGGACTGGCCCAGGTGTTTTCGCTGATGGGCATTGCGCTGGCGGCCAGCCCCGCCATCGGGTTATTCAGCGGTGCAAGCCTGGTGGAGTGCTTTGGCTATCGCGGCGTGCTTGGCACGTTGCTGCTGCTCGCGCTGGGGTTGTGGGCCTGGTGCCTGTGGGCCCTGCCGGAAACACGCCCGGCATCGTTGCCCACGGCCGCCCTTGGCCAGACACTCGGATTGATGCTCAAGGATGCCGGAATCTGGCGCTCGGTCGGATTGGTGGCAGCCTTCAATATTGCGCTGTTCAGCTATTACAGCGTGGGCCCGTTTATCTTCGCGCAACTGGGGCGCTCCACTGCCGAGTTCGGCTACAGCGGCGTGTTGCTGGCGTTGGGGTCCGGCCTGGGAGCGTGGTTGAACAAAGCCTTGCTCAAGCGTGGTATGGACAGCGATCAGTTGGTGTTTGTCGCTGCTGCAGTGGCGGTGGTGGGGAGCCTGCTGGTACTGGCCCTGCAACACAGCTGGTTATTGGTATGGCCGATGTTGCTGGTGGTGCTGGCATTCGGCATGGCGATACCCAACGTGCTCGGCGGCGCGTTAGTCGACTACCGCGATCGCCTCGGCACTGCCGCCGCCTTGTTTGGCTTGCTGTATTACCTGGTGATTGGTGGCGGGCTGACCCTGGTGGCATGGACCCAGGACCTTGGCTGGAGCCTGTTGGTATGCAGTTTGGCGGCGTTGTGGCTGGCAACGCCGCGGGTCTTCAGAAGTTGACCGATGCACTCAAGCGCGCCGTCAGCGGTGCGCCCTGGAACAGGTAGTCATCGCCCATGTACTCGCCTGCGTCGCGCCAGTAGCGCTTGTCGAACAGGTTGTCGACGCTCAGGCGAAACACCGTCTCGTACCCATCGACCTTGGTGGTGTAACGGCTGCCGACATTGACCACCGCGTAATCGCCTACCTGTACATTACCGGTGCGATTGGCGTATTTCTTGGCGCTGTATTGCACGCCGCCCAGTACCGCCAGGCCATTGACCCACGGCAAGGCATAGTCGGCGTACAGGCTGGCGCGCAGCTTGGGTACGTTGATCGCCTGGTGGCCTTCATAGTCCGGCGTGCCGCTGCCGCTGACCCGCGCTCGAATCGCTGCCACGCTGGTTGCGATTTGCAGGCGGTCGGTGGCCCAGCCGTTGGCGGACAGTTCCAGGCCGGTGTTCTTCTGCTCGCCTTGCTGCAGGTAGGTGAAACCGTCACCTTCGGGCTTGGCGTATTGGTAAGCCTGGCGCGTCTGGAACACGGCGGCGGCAAAACTGATGCGGCGCCAGTCGTATTTAACCCCGGCTTCGATCTGGCGCGAGACGGTGGGGGCGAGTGTTTCATCCTGGTTTTTTGCGAACCACGGCGCCGTGCCGCCCAGTGACAGGCCCTTGCTGTAGCTGGTGTACAGCGAAACGTTGTCCACTGGTTTGTAGATCAGCGAGGCCTGGGGCAGGAACACGTATTGTTGGGTGTGGCGTGTCTGGTTGCCGGTGACGCCGTCAAAGGCTTTTTCATCCAGGCGTACTTCACGGCCACCGAGGATGGTTTGCCATTGCTCGTTGAATCGAATGCGGTCAGTGACGAACAGGCCGTATTGGCGGCTGTCGAGGTTGCGGTGGCTGTCGTTCAGCGGTTTGTCGGTAGGGGGAAAACTCGGAACTCGTTCGTCGATATTGGCGGTGCCGATAAATTCGTTGACCGACTTGCGTTTGTCGATCACCCGGCGAAAGGCGCTGGTGCCAAACGTCAGTTCGTGGCCTATGCTGCCGGTGTCGAACAGGCCGGTCATGGCCGCCTGGATTTCATCGTCGCGGCGAGTGTCGTCAGGGCTGCGGTAATCGTAGACGTCGTAATTGCCTTCGGGGCTGAAGTAGTTCGGTACGCTTGTTGAACTGCAACTGGCCGACCCGTAGCAGCCCCACGCAAACGAGCTGTAATCGTCAATCACCACCTTGCTGTGCGCCGCACTGATATTACCTTTCCACTGGTCGCTGAAACGGTACTCGAACTTGCCGTTGAGGTTCAGCGAATCAATCCCCACCTGCTTGCCGCCGGTCTGGTGCCCCAGCAGCTTTTTCGGCGAGGCGTCATGGGGCACCTGCGTACCGCCCAACAGTTGATACCCCGGTACCGAACGTTGTTGCTTGTTCTGGTACTCGGCATCCAGTTGCAGCACGGCGTCGGGGCTGATGTTCCAGTCAAAGGCCAGGGATACGAAATCACGCTGGCCATTGGCGTGTTCCACATAGGAATTGAGGTCTTCATGGGCGACGTTGGCACGCAGGCCGAACTGCTGCTCGCTGCCAAACCAGCCGCCGACATCGGTGGCGATATAACCGCTGCCGCGATCATCGGTAGACACTGTTACCGAACGCACATCTTCCGGCCGCTTGGTCACGTAGTTGATCACGCCACTGGGCTCGGAAATGCCGCTCTGCAAACCGGCCAGGCCCTTGAGCACTTCCACCTGCTGCTTGTTTTCCAGAGCGACGTTCTGCTCGCCGGTGATGGTGCGCCCATTGATCTTGTAGCTGCTGGCCGCATTCAGCGAGAAGCCGCGCACCACGAAGTTTTCGTAATAGCCGATGGGCGCGTAACTGTCGCCCACCGAGGCATCGTTGCGCAGTACTTCACTGAGCAAGCGTGCCTGCTGGTCCTTGATCAAGGCTGCGTTGATCACCGTGATCGAGGCCGGAGTGTCGAGCAATGGTGCTTCGTCAAAACCGCCCACCGAAGCGGTTTCATTGCGGTAACCGGACTCATCCAGGCCCTGGACCTTCACCGCCGGCAATTGGATCTCGGCGGCCAGGCTGCTGCCGATGCCGCCACTGAGCAGCAGGCCAAGGGCAAAACGTGAAGTGACGACGGGTCGAAAACGCAGAACCATGGGCAGGGCCTTAAACGCAGGGCGGGGGGGCGCATAAGCTAGGCATAACGGCGGGATTTTACAAGTTATGCAGCAGGGGCTCTGCCACACCACGTATCAAATGTGAGAGCTGGCTTGCCTGCGATAGCCATAGGTATCTACACCACTTTGTAGCTGCCGATCGAAACCACGATGCGAAGCGAGCCGCTCTTGATCTTGATCTGCTTTTGATCTCAGGCGCCCCCCAAATCCCTGTCGGATTACGGGCACACCGAGCCTAGGCGAGGTGCCGAGTGGTGGGGCAAGAGCGTTTTGCTTACTTTGCCGCTTTTGCAAAGTGAGCCGCCGTCAGGGCGGAACCCTAAGTGGCCGTTACCGCAGGAATGGATATGTACTCGGTATAACTGTGTCGGCTGGCAGGCCGTCACGGGAGCAAGCTCCCTCGCCAAAGGTCCAGCGTCGCCCCAAAGTTGTGTAGATACCTAAGCTGCAATAGCGGGGGTTCAGGCAGTCAATCAGCGACTGACAGGTTGCTATCGCAGGCAAGCCAGCTCCCACAGGGGATAGCGTTTCAACCAAAGCGCCTCAGAGTTTCGCTGGGAAGCTCTTTGAACAGCTGTCGATAGCTATTGGAAAACCGCCCCAGATGCCAGAACGACCAATTCATCGCCACCTCGGCCACGGTGGTATCCGCGCCACTCAATAGCTCCCGCCGCGCCCCGTTCAACCGACGCAACCGCAACCACTGCGCCGGGCTCATCCCGGTGTAAGTCTTGAACCCTTGCTGCAATTGGCGCAACGGCACACCCGCAATCTGCGCCAGTTCCAACAGGTTGGCAGTTTCATCCGGTGCATCCGCCGCCCATTCACCGATACGTGCCATCAACCGGCGTTCTTCATTGCGTTTTTGCAAGGAGCTGCCGTCCAGGCACACGCAGGCGTTGTCGAGGATAAACAGGCAATCGTCGAGCAACTGCTGGGTCAGGGCATCACGGCTGATGGGGTCGGTCAGTGCCGACAGGCGCGTAAGGGTTCCGCTGAGCCAGCGAGTGAACAGCGCGTTTTGCTGACAGGCCAGTGGCGCCATGAACAACCCTTCCAGTCTGGCCATGTCCAGCCCATGGCGCTGCACGAACTGCGGGCCGAACACCACCGCTACTTCGCGGTAGTTCTGCGGGGTGATCCAGGTATTGCGGCTTTCGCCGTTAAGCAGGTACAGCGCGTTGTCGCTGCCATCGAAGCAGAACGCCAGGGCACCTGGCGGCGCGTTGAAGTGCTGTTCCACGCGGGTGTTCATACATTCTTCGTACACCTGCACGCCTTGCAGGTCGAGGTAGCGCACGCGCCCGGCAAAGTGCCCGGGGGACATTTGCTGGTAATGCTGCACCCAACCGGGTGTCGCACTGCATTGGGCGGTCACATCGCCGGTAGCGAAGGCCTGTACGCGCAAAGCGGTTGCCTGTGTCATGGGGGATCCGTGCGCACTCTATTGGTGCGTTGTACTGCGTGCAAAGTGGATAGATGCCGTTTCAAGGCCGGCCCAAGATAGACCTCAATGTGTCGACTGTACAAGCCGGCGCCGCATCCCACCCAAGACGAGGTCCTTATGAACGCCCCCTTCGATCAGCTCTCCACCTGGCTGAAAGAACACAAGATTACCGAAGTCGAATGCGTGATCAGTGACTTGACTGGCATCGCACGCGGCAAGATTGCACCCACCAACAAGTTCCTGCATGAGCGAGGCATGCGCCTGCCGGAAAGTGTGCTGCTGCAAACGGTAACCGGGGACTTTGTCGACGACGACATCTACTACGACCTGCTGGACCCGGCCGATATCGACATGATCTGCCGCCCGGTGGCCAACGCCACCTACGTGGTGCCCTGGGCCATCGAGCCCACCGCCATCGTGATCCACGACACCTTCGACAAACAGGGCAACCCGATTGAACTGTCGCCGCGCAATGTGCTGAAAAAAGTCCTGCAGCTGTACACCGACCAGGGCTGGCAGCCGATTGTCGCGCCGGAAATGGAGTTCTACCTGACCCAGCGCTGCGAAGACCCGGACCTGCCGTTGAAAACCCCCATCGGTCGTTCGGGGCGTGCCGAAACCGGGCGCCAGTCGTTTTCCATCGATGCCGCCAACGAATTCGACCCGCTGTTCGAAGACGTCTACGACTGGTGCGAAGCCCAGGGCCTGGACCTCGACACACTGATCCACGAAGACGGCCCGGCGCAGATGGAGATCAACTTCCGTCACGGCGACGCCCTGGACCTGGCCGATCAGATCACTGTGTTCAAGCGCACCCTGCGCGAGGCCGCGCTCAAGCACAACGTGGCCGCCACGTTCATGGCCAAGCCGGTGGCCGACGAACCCGGCAGCGCCATGCACCTGCACCAGAGCGTGGTGGAGATTGCCACCGGCAAACCGGTGTTCGTCGATGCCGACGGCAACATGAGCCCGTTATTCCTGCATCACATCGGCGGCCTGCAGAAGTACATCCCCAAGCTGTTGCCGATGTTTGCACCCAACGTGAACTCGTTCAGGCGCTTTTTGCCGGACACCTCGGCGCCGGTCAACGTCGAATGGGGTGAAGAAAACCGCACCGTCGGCCTGCGCGTGCCGACTTCCAGCCCCGAGGCGATGCGCGTGGAAAACCGCTTGCCGGGTGCCGATGCCAATCCCTACCTGGCGATCGCCGCCAGCTTGTTGTGTGGCTACCTGGGCATGATCGAGCAGATCGAGCCCAGTGCGCCGGTCGAAGGCCGTGCCTATGAGCGCCGCAACCTGCGCCTGCCGTTCACCCTCGAGGATGCCCTGGCACGCATGGAAGACTGCGACACGGTCAAGCAGTACCTGGGCGAAAAATTCGTGCGCGGCTACGTCGCGGTCAAGCGCGCCGAGCATGAGAATTTCAAGCGGGTGATCAGTTCCTGGGAACGTGAATTCCTGCTGTTGAGCGTCTAAAACAACGATAAAAAGGGTGACGATATGCGTCTTGTGAACAAGTTTCTGCCGTTGGCACTTGCACTTGTACTGCCGGCGGCAATCAGCGCTAGCGCCCAGGCAGCGTCGACGGTGAGCGTCTACAACTGGACCGACTACATCGGTGAAACCACCTTGGCGGATTTCCAGGCCAAGACCGGGATCAAGGTGGTCTATGACGTGTTCGACTCCAACGAAACCCTGGAGGGCAAGTTGCTCGCCGGGCGCACCGGCTATGACGTGGTGGTGCCGTCCAACCACTTCCTGGCGCGGCAAGTGAAGGCCGGCGCGTTCCTCACGCTGGACCGTGCGCAACTGCCCAACTTCAAGAACCTCGATCCCCGGTTGCTCAAGCTGCTGGAGCAGAACGACCCGGGTAACGCGCACTCGGTGCCGTACCTGTGGGGCACCAATGGCATCGGTTACAACGTCGACAAGGTCAAGCAGGTGCTGGGTATCGAGCGCATTGATTCATGGGCGGTGCTGTTCGAGCCGGACAACCTCAAGAAGCTTCACGAATGCGGTGTGGCCTTCCTTGATTCGCCGGATGAGCTGTTCCCGGCGATCCTCAACTACATGGGCAAGGACCCTCGCAGTGAGAACGCCGAGGACTACAAGCAGGCCGAAGCCAAGCTGCTGACGCTGCGGCCGTACATCACTTATTTCCATTCCTCCAAGTACATCTCGGACCTGGCAAACGGCAATATCTGCGTGGCCTTCGGTTATTCCGGCGATGTGTTCCAGGCCGCCAACCGCGCCAAGGAAGCCAAAAACGGGGTGAACATTGCGTACTCGATTCCCAGGGAAGGCTCCAACCTGTGGTTCGACCTGCTGGCCATTCCTGCCGACGCCACCAACCCCAAAGAGGCCCACGCGTTCATCAACTACCTGCTCGAACCCGAAGTGATCGCCAAGGTCAGCGCCTCGGTGGGCTACGCCAACGCCAACCCGGCGGCCAAGCCGTTCATGGCCCCGGAACTGGTCAACAACCCTGAGGTTTACCCGCCCCAGGACGTCCTCGACAAACTCTACATTTCCACCACGCCTACGCCGGCGACCATGCGCGTGATGACCCGCGCCTGGAGCAAAGTGAAGTCCAACCGATGATTCAGTCCAGCGAACATGCGCAGTCCTATTACCGCGCGACAGCCAACACCATGGCGCAGCGGCCTGCACTCGACGCTGATCTGAGCGTTGATGTGTGTGTGATCGGCGGCGGGTTCACCGGGGTCAACACGGCCATCGAACTGGCCCAGCGCGGGCTCACGGTGATTGTGCTGGAGGCCCGCCGCATTGGCTGGGGTGCCAGCGGGCGCAACGGTGGGCAGTTGATTCGGGGTATCGGTCATGATGTCTCGGGGTTTGCCAAATACGTGGGCGAGGAGGGCGTGCGCTATCTGGCGCGAGCCGGTATCGACTCGGTGGCGTTGGTGGGCGAGCGCATCGGCGAGCATGGTATCGATTGCGACTTGCGCTGGGGTTTTTGTGAACTGGCCAATACCCCGGCGCAATTCGCCGCGTTCAAGAATGAACAGGCGCAGTTGGCGGCCATGGGCTATGCCCCTGAAACCCGGTTGGTGGGCGCGCAGGACATGGCCCAGGTGGTGGGCTCGACGGTGTACGCCGGTGGCCTGGTCGACATGGGCTCGGGGCATCTGCACCCGCTCAACCTGGTGCTCGGCGAGGCGCAGGTGGCCGAGGCCCTCGGGGTGCGGATCTTTGAACAGACCCAGGTGCTGGAACTGATCCATGGCCACACTGTGCAGGTGCGTTGCGCCGGCGGCAGTGTGCGTGCCGCCCATCTGGTGCTGGCGTGCAATGCGCACCTTGAAGACCTGGAGCCTCGCCTGGGCGGCAAGGTGCTGCCGGCGGGCAGCTACATCATCGCCACCGAGCCGTTGCCGAAAACGGTGGCCGAGCAATTGATTCCGCAGAATCTGGCGCTGTGCGACCAGAAAGTCGGGCTGGATTACTACCGGCTGTCCGCCGACCGGCGCCTGCTGTTTGGCGGTGCCTGCCATTACTCGGGGCGCGATCCCCAGGACATCGCCGCCTACATGCGCCCGAAAATGCTCAAGGTGTTCCCGCAACTGGCCGACACCGCCATCGAGTTCCAGTGGGGCGGCAAGATTGGCATCACCGCCAACCGCTTTCCCCAGGTCGGACGGCTCAAGCAATACCCCAATGTGTTCTATGCCCAGGGCTATTCTGGCCATGGCCTCAACGTGACCCACTGGTGCGCACGGCTGTTGGCCGAAGCGATTCACGCGGGTGCAAGTCGCGGCCTGGATATTTTCAGCCAGGTGCCGCACATGACCTTCCTGGGCGGCAAGGCGCTACGCTCGCCGCTGCTGGCGTTGGGGATGTTGTGGTATCGGTTGCGCGAGGTGCTTTGATCACACAAAGGGCGCAGGCAATCGCTGTACTGTGGCGCCTTGTTAACTGGCCTCAGGTTCAGTCAGCACCTTGCGAAACGTCTCCACCAGCGGGCGCAAATTGACGCGGTGCCAGGCCGCCCACAGCGGTGTGGTGTAGGTCAGCCACGGCAACTCGCGCAACACCACGCCGGGCGGGGCGTTGCGGTTCAGGCCCTTCTGCACCATCGCTACCCCGAGCCCTGACGCCACCAGGCCCAGTGCGGTAAAGGGTTCGCCGGCTTCCATGGGAATCTGTGGGGTGAAACCGGCACGAATGCAGGCGGCGACGAAATCATCGGCGGGGTTGGCGCCGGCTTTGCGCTGCACGCCGATCCATTGTTGGTCGGCCAGGTGTTCGGGCAGCAGTTCGCGTTGCCGGGCCAGCGGATGTTGTTCGGGCAGGGCCAGCAGCATCGGGTCGTCGAGCACCTGCAAGGCGCTCAGATCTGGATCGTCGTCGGCGGGGGGCTCGCTTACCAGGGCGATGTCCAGACTGCGTTGGCGCAGGCCCTCCAACTGTTCGAGGGAGGGCAGGTTATACAGCTTGATGTGCACGGTGGGCCGATCGTCGCGCAGTATGCGCAGGGCGTTGGGTAGAAGGCCTGCGTGCATGGCATTTTCGATATAGCCGATGCACAGGCCGCCTTCTTCCCCACGGCCCAGGCGCTTGCCCAGCGATTCCAGACGGTTGGCATGGGTCAGCAGCGCCTTGGTTTCAGCCAGGAAGGTCTGGCCGTCGCGGGTCAGGCGGATGCGCTGCTGGCTGCGTTCGAACAGGGTCAGGCCCAGGCGTTCCTCCAGCTGGGCGATCTGCCGGCTCAGGGGCGATTGGGAGATGTGCAAGCGCTCGGCGGCGCGGCCGACGTGTTCCTCTTCGGCGACCACTTCGAAGTAGCGCAGTTGGCGTAGATCGATCATGTAAGACCTGCAAGGACTCAAGTTGGTCGCAGTATGTCTTGGACGGTCTGACTAACGCAATCTAGCATCTGCTCAACGGTCACAACCAACCGATTGAGGATCTCACCATGAGCTTGAAAGACAAACTCCCCGGCGTACTGGGCTTTGGCACCGCACCCTTGGGGAATATGTTCCGCGCCATCCCTGAAGACGAAGCCCAGGCCACCGTCGAAGCCGCCTGGAACCACGGCGTCCGTTACTTCGACACCGCGCCGTTCTACGGCTCGGGCCTGTCGGAAATCCGCTTGGGCCAGGCCCTGTCCAACTACAACCGTGATGACTACGTGCTCAGCACCAAGGTCGGCCGGGTGATTCTGGATGAAGTCGAAACCGGCGCCCGCGACCTTGGCGAAAAAAGCGGTGTGTTCGAACACGGCCGCCCGAATAAAATCCTCAATGACTACAGCGCCGATGCCACCCTGCGCTCCATTGACGACAGCCTCAAGCGCCTGCAAACCGATCGCCTCGACATCGTGTGGATTCACGATATCGCCCAGGATTTTTACGGCGACCAGTGGCTGGACTACTTCAACCAGGCCCGCACCGGCGCCTTCAAAGTGCTGACCCGCTTGCGCGAGGAGGGTGTGATAAAGGCCTGGGGCCTGGGCGTCAATCGCGTCGAGCCGTGTGAACTGACCTTGGACCTGACTGAGGCGCAGCCCGACGGGTTCCTCCTCGCCGGCCGCTATACGCTGCTGGACCACGAGCGCGCACTGCAACGCCTGATGGACGCCGCCCTGGCCCAGCAGGTTGAAATTGTGGTCGGCGGCCCGTACAGCTCTGGCATCCTCGCCGGCGGCGCACACTTTGAATACCAGCCCGCCAAGCCTGCGATCATCAGCAAGGTCGAGCAGATCAAGGCGATTGCCCAGGCATTTGGCGTGAGTGTGAAAGCCGCGGCGCTGCAGTTTTCCCTGGCACACCCGGCCGTGGCGGCGGTGATTCCCGGTGCCAGTCGTCCGGGTCGCATTGCTGAAGACGTTGCGGCGTTGTCAGAACAGATTCCAGCAGCCTTCTGGCAAGCGCTACGCGAGGCCCGATTGATATCGGACCGCGCGCCTCTGCCTCTCTAATCTTAAGGAAGCTAACCATGAAAATTGATGTGAGCGGCAAAGTGGCCATCGTCAGCGGCAGCACCGCCGGTATCGGCCTGGGCATCAGCCAGGCCCTGGCGCAATCCGGCGCAACGGTGGTAGTGATCGGGCGGGACGCGGGCAAGGTCGACGACGCTTTGGCCAGCATTCGCCAAGGGGTGCCCGGCGCTGACCTGCGTGGGCTGGTGGCCGACCTTGGCACCCTGGAGGGCGCCGAGATACTGTTCGCCGCCGAACCTCGCGCCGATATCCTGGTCAACAACCTCGGCATCTTCAACGATGTGGATTTCTTCGACGCGCCGGACAGTGAATGGACGCGCTTCTATGAGGTCAATGTGATTAGCGGCGTGCGCCTGGCACGGCACTATGTGCCGGGCATGGTCGAGCAGGGCTGGGGGCGGGTGATCTTTGTGTCGTCGGAATCCGGGGTGGCGACGCCGGCCGACATGATCAACTACGGCGTGACCAAAAGCGCCAACCTGGCGGTCTCCCACGGCCTGGCCAAGCGCCTGGCAGGCACCGGGGTGACGGTGAATGCGATTTTGCCGGGGCCGACCTTTACCGACGGCCTGGAACAGATGCTCAAGGACGCCACGGCCCAGTCCGGGCGTAGTGCGCGGGAAGAAGCCGATGTGTTTGTGCGTAATGCGCGGCCCACCTCGATCATCCAGCGTGCAGCCAATGTGGATGAAGTGGCGAACCTGGTGGCGTACATTGCTTCACCGCTGTCGTCTGCCACTACCGGTGCCGCTTTGCGCGTAGACGGTGGCGTTGTCGACAGCATGGCGATCTGATTTTTCCCCTGATTGGAGTATTTATTGTGGCAACAGCGTCTTCAGTAATTGAAATCCCGGCATCCGCCGACCAGGTCTGGCAACTGATTGGCGGCTTCAACAGCCTGCCCGACTGGCTGCCCTTTATCGCCAAGAGCGAGCCGAGCGAAGGTGGCCGTGTGCGTCACCTGACCACCGCTGACGGCGGCCAGATCGTCGAGCGTTTGCAGACCTTTGACAACGTGGCGCGCATTTATAGCTACACGATTGAAGAATCGCCGTTTCCGGTGAGTGCGTATCTGGCGACCGTGCAGGTTGAAGCGCTGACCGAGTCGTCGGCCAAAGTCACCTGGTCCGGGGTGTTCACTCCGGCAACGGGTACCTCGGATGCGGCGGTGGAGGAGTTATTTGCCGGCGTCTACAGCGGTGGCTTGGAGGCGTTGCGCGGCAACTTCCCCAACTGAAAATCCCTGCTTTACCTGTGACGAGGGAGCAAGCTCCCTCGCCACGGATCAGGCGTTGTGGGGAAAATGGGCGAGGATCGCTGCAACTGACTCAGCGGGCGTCCTCTGCGCCGTATCGAGCCTGAACGGCGGCTCATCCCAGCATTCATACTCATGCACCAGCACCGACTGCCAGGTCGGCGGCGCCAGCCCGGGAACATCGCCCACGCGGCTTTCCACACGGCGCCGATGCTCGTGCTGATCAGCACACACCACCTGGATATTGATCAGTTCAACCTGCGCTGCCGTCGCCACGGCTTGCCAGGCTTGGCGGCTGTCCCTGACCGGGTTCACGCAGTCGGCGATGACCCGATGCCCCAAGCGCAAATTGCTCAGCGCCAATGCATTGGCCACGCTGTAGCCGCTGGCGCCCACATCCCCCGCCAATACGGCGGCATCGCGCAGCGCCTGTTCGATCACATCAATACGCAGGTAAACCGCGCCGGTCTGTCGCGCCAGTTCCCTGGCAACGGTGGTCTTGCCGCTGCCGGGCAGACCGCTGAATACAAAAAGCATGGTCATCAACCCTTGGTAGGAGCGAGCTTGCTCGCGAAAAACGTCAACGATAACGCGTACTTCCAGGTAAAACGTGTGGTCTTCACTATTTTCGCGAGCAAGCTCGCTCCTACAGTGTTATTAGAACTGCTTCACTTCGACAACAGGACCTGCGCCCCATGACCCTGCCATTCGTGAAGATGCACGCCCATGGCGACGACTTCATCATCATCGACCGCCGTGGCCAGGACAACCCCATCACTGCACAGGTCGCCGCCCGCCTGGGCAACCGCCGCTCGGGTATCGGTTTCAATCAGTTGGCGGTGATGCTCGACTGTGGAGACGCCGCCGCACATGTCCAGTTCTGGAACCCCGACGGCACGCGCCTGCCAACCTGCGGCAGCGCGACTCGCGGGGTGGCCGACCGCCTGATGCACGAGACCGGCATCGACACCGTCGTATTACGCACCGACCGCGGTTTGCTGACGTGCACACGCGTCGACGGGCAGCGGGTGTCGGTGGACATGGGCGCGCCGTCGCTGGACTGGGCGGCGGTGCCGCTGGCCGAGGCGATGGACACCCGCGTGCTGCCGATGGACGGTAACCCGGCGGCCTGCAGCATGGGCAATCCGCATTGCACGTTTTTTGTGCAAGACATCGCTGCCATCGATGTCGCGGCGGTGGGCCCGGCGCTTGAAGCCCACCCGCTGTTCCCGGCCAAGACCAATGTGCATTTTGTGCAGGTGTTGAGCCGTGGCCGTATCCGCCTGCGCATCTGGGAGCGGGGCGGCGCGGTGCCGTTGGGCTCCGGTTCGTGCTGCTGCGGCGCGGTGGTCAATGGAATTCGGCGCGGGCTGCTCGATGACAGCGTGGAGGTCGAATGCGACGGCGGCACGGTCACGGTGCAGTGGGACGGGCAGGGCGGAGTCATCTTGACCGGCCGTGTCGAGCCGATCATGCAGGGCGCCGCATACCTGGCCTAGAACGTCACGGTAAACGTAGTACCGGCCGTGGCGCAGGACGTCACCGCCACATCGCCACCATGCACCTTGGCCAGTTCGCGCACGATATACAGGCCCAGGCCGACGCTGCGCACATCGCTGCCCTGGTCGGTGCCACGCGTCATGGGCTCGAACAACCCGGCCAGCAGAGTTTCGGGAATCGCCAGGCCATGGTTGTGCACTGCGACCGCACAGGCGTTGTCGCCCAGGCGCGAGGTGATGGTGATCGGTTGCAGCAGGTCGCCATAGGCCACGCTGTTGGCAACCAGGTTGCCGATCATCTGCTGCACTCGGTCGGCATCCAGGCACGCCTGGCCGTTGCCTTCGGCCTGATGCACCAGCGTGGCTCTGGGAAAGGCCACCCGCAATTCATCCACCGCCTGTTGAATAACGCCGTGCAGATCCAGCGGCACCGCCTTGATGGTGATGCCTTGGCCGACCCGCGCCTGGGTGAAGTCCAGCAGGTCGGCGATCATGCGATGGGCGCGTTCGGCCGACTGGCCGATATGCCCCAGCAGTTGGCGCTCCTTGGCCGTGCGCTCGCCGCGCTGCAGAAAGTCCGAAGCCATGCGGATGGCGGTAAGGGGGTTTTTCAAGTCATGACTGACAATCGCCACCATCTGTTCGGCAAACAACGCCCGGCGATGGGCAACCGCATAGGCCGCGCTGAGTTCGGCCTGGGCCTGTTGCAGGGCGACCTCGGTGGCGGTTTTTTCCTGGAGCAGCGCTTCGGCCAACTTGCGTGCATTGAGCAGCTCGCGCTCGTACTTGTCGCGGTCGGTGGTGCCGAACAGCGCCAAGTCATGCACCACGCCGTCGGCCTGCCGGCGCTGGTTGGCGTTGAGCAATACGGTCACTTTGTGCCCGGCGCTGTGGCGAATGTCGAGCTTCACTTCGGTGACGCTGCCGTGCATGCGCAGCATTGGTGCCAGGTGGGTCTGGTAGAAAATCCGCCCGCCCATGGTCAACAGGTCCTGGAAGCGGCGCCCCTGCAGTTCGGCCGCGCTGAACCCGAGCCAGTCACTCAGGCGCGGGTTGACGTGCAGGATCGTGCCGTCCTCCTGGGTCACGGCCAGGGCGCAGGCGGCGCTGTCGAATAGCGACTCAGCAGGCATCGGCAGGCGCCCAGGGGGCCAGGAACCGGTCCATTGCCGCTGCGCACGCCTGGGGTGCACTCATATGCGGGCAATGGCCGACATTGTCCACCAGGCAATAAGTGCTGTTGGGCAGCACGCGGTGCAGGTATTCACCCACGGCTACGGGGGCGATCAGGTCGTCAGTCGATTGCAGGATCAACACCGCAGTGGGCAGGCCCTCTACATCCTGGCGGTTATCCGAAAGGAAGGTCACCCGGGCAAATTGCTTGGCAATGTCCGGCTCGGTGCGGCAAAAGCTCTCGGTCAACGCCTCACCCAGTGCCGGTTGGTCCGGCGCGCCCATGATCACCGGGGCCATCGCGCTCGACCAGCCCAGGTAGTTGCTGTCGAGGGTGTCGAGCAGGTCGTCGATATCCTCGCGCTTGAAGCCGCCAACATAATCGTCAGTGTCGATATAGCGCGGCGATGGGCCGATCATCACGTGCGCCGCAATACGCCCGGGGACAAAACGGTCGGCGAGGGTGCCGATCATCGCGCTGACGGAGTGGCCCACCAAGATCACCGGGCCTTGGGCGTAGGCGTCGATAATCTCGTTGAGGTCGCGGGCATAGCCGTCCAGGGCCTGGTATTTGGCTTTGTCGAACGCGCTGAGGTCCGACCGGCCCGCACCGACCAGGTCGTAGAGAACCACGCGAAAGCGCTGGCTAAAGTGCGGCGCCAACTGGTTCCACATCGCTTGATTGCAGCCAAAGCCGTGGGAAAATACCAGCGTCGAAGGACCGTCGCCCATCACATTCACATTGTTGCGGTAGCGCAGGTCCATGGCGTTCTCGTAGCTGGCAATTTGCTATGCGGGGTAAGGCCGCAGTTTAGATAGTCGCGCACCTGGGGTCACGCGTTATACGTCGATAAGGTAAAGTCGGCAGCTTAAGGAAGAAACCTCAGGTAACAAAACATGATAGGGAATTGGTGTAAAAAGGTCTCGGGTTTGCTGGCCCTGGTGCTCCTCGGCGTGCTGAGCATAGCCCAGGCGGACACTTCACCGATCGGGGTCGCCCTCGACCAGCGGGTGATTGACCTCACCAACACCCTCGACGCAACCACCACCCAGCGCCTTAGAAGCCAGCTTGGCGACCTTGAAGCGCGCAAAGGCGCGCAAGTCGCGGTGTTGCTGGTGCCGACCACGGGCGGCGCCGCTATCGAAGACTATGCCAACCAACTGTTTCGCGCCTGGCAGCTGGGGCGCAAGGACGTCAACGATGGCATCCTGCTGGTAGTGGCCAAGGCTGACCGCGCAGTGCGCATTGAAGTGGGCTACGGCCTGGAAGGCATCGTCACCGACCTGCTGGCTCATCGCATTATTGAAGAACAGATCACCCCGGCGTTTCGTCAGGGTGATTTTGCCGGCGGTGTGCAACAGGGCGTGGACGCCCTGACCGTACTGGTGGACGGCGGTGACTTGCCGCCATTGGCGGGCGCCGGGATCAATCCTCAATTTATCGCGTTGCTGGTGGCGTTTATCCTGGGCGGCTTGGGCGGCATGGCGATCGCTGCCGGCAAGCTGCATTGGCGCCGGGCGTTGATCGTCACCGTGGCGGCCACGCTGTTGCTGACGCTGCTGGCGGGCGGTCGGGAGTGGCCGATGTTCCTGTTTGTCATGCCGCTGACGCTGTTGATAGGCGGCGCGATATTCGGCGCGCTGTGGCAGGTGCGTACGCTGTTTTACTGCGTAATCGGGCTGCTGGCTTATATCCTCGGGTTGGTGGTGGCAAACCAGTATGTGGACGTCAGTTTCATCCATTGGCTGCTGTGGCCACTGGGCGTTTTGGTGGTGCTGGGGTTGTACCTGGTGCTACTGCTGATCATGAGGCAGACCTGGCGCACCAGCCGTGCAGGTTTTAGTGTGCGACTGCTGGCGGCGGTAGTCGTGTACGTGGTGGCAGGGTGGGTAATTGACGGCGGCCGCGACGGCTGGCTGTTGGCGTTTCCCATCGCATCGTTTGTCGCGCTGATCATCTTCGGCAAGGTCGGCGAGGGGACGGGATCGGGTAGCGGCTCCAGTTCGAGTTCCAGCAGTTCCAGCTCCAGTGGCAGTTCCTCCGGTGGCGGTGGTTCCAGTGGTGGCGGTGGGGCTTCCGGCAGTTGGTGACGCGTTAGCCGATACCTACACTTTCGACCCCCCCCATGGCAAGCGGGTGTTTGGCAATGCCATGGGGGGCACAACGGTTTGGACAGCAAACAGCCGATTGCAGTGTTACGCCTTGACCCAACTGCCCTTGCCATCGGATTTGATTTCGAAATCAATGGGGTCACGGTTGGCGTTGCCTTTAGCGTTCTCAACGGTTTTTTCGTCCGACGGCAGGAAGTTGCGATCTAACCGGCTGCGGGCAGTGTTGACCTGAGAATTGTCGACGGCCTTTTCGTCCGAAGGCAGGAAGTTTTGATCCAGCCGACTACGGTTGGCGTGGGCCCTGTATTCATCGCCGATGTTCTTCCAGCCGCCCTTGCCATCGGACACTTCTGCATCGTCCCCAATCTGGTTTTCTTCCTTGGGGTTGTATCTGGCTTTGTCGTTGTCGATCCTGCTGTTGTCAACGGGTTGGTATGCAGGGATAGATGGGCTGTAACCATTGATTGAAGACACGATTGCACCTCTCTGATAGCTGGGATATTGACCCGCCAGGACGGCGTCCCGGCTCGGCGTTTCGCAGGCTACAGCGCCGTGAGCAGTCGCTCAATGCGGCCCATTTCGGGTGAATGTAACCGAGTGAAACCGCTGTGGTCGCGGGTTTCCAAATAGTGAGAGTGGCGATAGGCGCAATCCGGCAAAGGGGCAGCAGAGTCAGGCTGGATGTAAGAAAGCGTCGTTGGTACTCAGGTTTTCATTTGTAGAAATACATTTGACGGCTCAGTGGTGTGCGCTTGTTTCACGATTGGAAACAGTTATGTAATGACCTTTCTTAGACAGTTCTCACCATTTCATGCCACGCCATCCCACCGTGATCCGACGGCGAAGGACGCACATAGGTGTAGCCCATGCGGGTGTACAACGGCACGTGCTGGTGCTTGCACATCAGGTGAATCGTCTGCTTGCCCATTGCTGTCATGCGCTGCACGAACACGGTCATCAGTTTTTTTGCATAGCCTTTGCCTTGATGTGCCGGGTCGACCACCACCGACATGATCACCACATTCGGCGCCTCGGCCACATGGCCGACCAATTCCTTGAATGCCTCATCCGACATCACCACATTGTGGGCACAGCCGGAATTGATGAAACCTACGACTTCGCCATCCTCCTCCAGGATCAAAAAGCCCTGGGGATACTGGGCGATGCGCGTGGTGATTTTTTCCAGAGTGGCGGCTTCGTCGCCTTCGTATGCGCTGGTTTCGATTTCAAAGCAGCGGCGGGCGTCGGTGGGCAGAGCATTGCGCAGGGTGAGGGTGGGCATGGGTGGTTCCAGGGCGTTGAGCGAAAGGCAACATCATAAAGAAACGTCGAGCTTATGGCACAGCAAGGCCATTTGCTTGGAGGGGAAGGTGTGAGGTTCGACTGAAATATCGGATGCAGAGCGCAGGCCTGACTGATGCGACTCAGTCCAATGTGGGAGGGGGCTTGCTCCCGATGAGGGAGTGTCAGTAAACGCATCTTGGACTGACCCACTGCCATCGGGAGCAAGCCCCCTCCCACATTCGGACGACCTAGAATTCCCCGGAATACTTTACTGCCGCCGCCGCCCGCGACGGCACATTCAAACTGCGCAATAATGACGACACATGAATGCGCACGGTAAACGGCGAAATATCCAGGGCTTTGGCGATTTCCTTGTTGGTCTTGCCCTGGGCTATCAGGCGCAGCACTTCCTGCTGGCGGGTGGTGAGGGTGTGGGTGTCCAGCGGCAGCAGGCCCGAAGGCGCGAACTTGACCAGCACTTCGCCGTTGCGGATCGCCAGCAACGCCTGGCCAATGTCGTCGGGGGCGATGTTCTTGCCGATAAAACCGTCGGCACCCAGGGCCATCACCTGTTCGATCAGCGCCGGGTCGTCGACCATCGACACCACGATCAACGTTGTGCGCCGCAGTTGCTGGCGCAGTTCGGCCAGTTGGCTGATGCAAGTCAGGCCGGGGAAGCGCAGATCGAGGATCAGGGTGTCGACTTCGCTCGCCTCGCACAGCAGCGCATTCACTGTGGCCAGGTCGCCGGCCTCTTGCACCTGGGCGTCTGGCAGCAGGCGCCGCACGGTGCGTGCCATGCCTTCGCGAAACATCGGGTGGTCGTCGGCGATGATGATCCGGCCGGTCATGGCGAGCTCCTTCCTGGGGCAAGGTGGTGTCGAGGCATGCTACTTTACCAGCGGGCCAAGGGCCCTTTTCCAAAGATGATATGTCAAGGATATGACTATGAGTCCCGAGACCAACTCCGAACTCGATCAGGCTAACCTGCGCATCGTGGTGGCCACCATCGCCATTGTGTATATCAGCGTACTGGGTTTTTTGCCCGGGCAGTCGCTGGACACCTACCTGCCGGTGATCCTGTATATCTTCGGGTTCCTGCTGGCGTCCATCGTGTTGCGCCAGGTGATCGCACGCTGGCCCGGGCATTACCCGGCGCGGCGCATCTTCGGCATGATCCACGACTACACCGGCACGTCGTTCGGCCTGGTGGTCGGCGGTGAAGCAGCGTTGCCGCTGTACGCGGTGATGGTCTGGGTGAACCTGGGCAACGGGATGCGCTACGGGTCGCGCTACCTGGCGATTGCCACGGGGCTGGCGTTGCTGGCGCTGCTGATCGTGTACCAGCTTACGCCGCTGTGGCAGGCGCAACCGTTCATGGTGTTGATGCTGATGATCACCAGCACGGTGATCCCGGTGTACGCCCATATCCTTCTGGAGCGCACACGCAAGGCTTCGGAACAAGCCATTGCCGCCAACCTGGAAAAATCCCGCTTTCTCGCCCAAGCCAGCCATGACCTGCGCCAGCCGATCCACTCCATTGGCCTGTTCACCGCCTGCCTGCGCGAAGCACGGTTGGGGGATGACGAGCGGCGGCTGGTGGACAATATCGATCGCTCGCTGCTCAACGTGTCGCAACTGTTCCGTTCGATCCTCGACCTCTACACCCTCGACAATGGTCGCCTGCTGCCCAAATACCAGGTGATCCACCTGGGCGACTTTCTTGCCGACCTGGTGCGCCAGAACGCCGAGGCCGCACGCTGGGCCGGCGTGGAGTTGCGCTTGCGCCCCTGCGCTCATTGGGCGCTGGTGGATCCGGGCATGTTGGCAACCATGGTGCAAAACCTGCTCTCCAATTGCTTCAAATACGGCGCGCAGCGGCCAGTGCTGATCGGCGTGCGTAGTCGCGAAAACGGCTTGGTCATAGAGGTGCATGATCAGGGGCGAGGGATTGCACGGGAGCATCTGTCAAAGGTCTTCGAAGAGTTCTATCGCGTGCGCCAACTGCGTGACAAGGATGTCGAAGGCGTGGGCCTCGGGCTGTCCATCGTCAAGCGCCTGGGGCAATTGATGGGGATGCAGGTGAGCCTGCGTTCGCGGTTGGGCCAGGGCACCTCGGTGAGCCTGCACGGCCTGGCCCTGGCCAACGCGCCGCGTCAACCGGCGCTGCGCGACGATGTGCGCCAGGCCGGCTTGCTCACCGGTCTGAAAGTGTGCCTGGTGGAGGATGATCACAACGTGCTGCTTGCCACCCAGGCGCTGCTGGAGCGATGGGGGTGCCAGGTGCAGGCTGAGTCGAGTGGGAAGGGGCTGGTCAGCGACTGCGATATCATCGTCGCCGACTACGACCTGGGTAATCACGCCACTGGCATCGAATGCATCGACCAGCTACGCCAGCAACGCGGTTGGGCGGTGCCGGCGTTGATCCTCACGGGTCACGACGTGGAGAGAATCCAGGCCGCGTTGCACGACCGTCAGATCGCCATCTTGTCCAAACCGGTGCGCCCTGCGGAACTGCGCGGCAGGTTGCGTGACCTCAGCCAGGAAAAAGTTACTGCATGAACGGTGTCAGCCCGTTGCCACGCGCGCCTTTTGGCTGGCAGTAGGCGGCAGGTTTCATCAGGCCAAAACTGGCGATCGCAAATGCACCGCCGCTGGCCCCGCTTGGTACGGAACAGTTGTATTCGCCGGACGCAGTGCTGGCGACATAGTAAGTGGTCATGGAATCGCTGCGCACATTGGAGATACGTTTTACCGGCTCGCCCAGGTTGGTTTCCGACAGCTTCTTGAGGTGATCTTCAGTGGGCTTGATATTGCTGCAACCGGCGACGCCGATGATCAAGGCGCCCAGCAGGGCAAGGCGAGTAACAGGGGAGTGGAGTTTCATGGTGCGTCTTCCTTGGGATTGTTTTGGTTTTTCCAGCGCGCAACAAACCCGCACGCAATGAATGCGCGGTGTTGAGGAAGCGTTGGAAGTGCCGAGGAATATAGCGTCGCAGGCGGGCAGGGTCGATTAGCACAAATGGGCTAATGGCAATTTGAAGTCATGGAAGGAACAGGCAGTGTTGGAGATAAAACGAGCTACGCCAGACGACTCCGACAGAGCGTTCGAGATTCGCCGTGACGCCATTCGCGGTCAGTGCATTGGCGCCTACAGCGCGGAGCAAATGGCGCTCTGGACCCGAGGTTGCGCAAGTGATGGCTACAGCGTGCTGATGGAAAAGCCGTTCTACCTGGGCTGGGTGGACGGTGAAGTTGTGGCTACCGGTATGCTCGATCCTGATCACCATGAAGTAGGTGCATTGTTCGTACGATCTGCGTTCACTGGGCGCGGCTATGGCAAGGCGATGCTTGCCCATGTGGAGGGTATTGCACGGCAGATGGAGATTGAACAGGTAGTGCTGGACGCCACCTTGAATGCGGTGAGTTTCTACCGCTCATGTGGTTATGTGGGGGATGAGCAGGCGGTGTATCGCTCACCCTCGGGGTTGGTGCTGGCGTGTGTGCCGATGGTGAAGCGGCTGCGGGTCATGCCGGCGTTTTGAATGCTGCGCGCAATCGCTCAATGACCTGAGCAACGCCGGGGCCCCGAATCGGTGGTGGGGTGAGGCTTTCGCCGAATTCGCGCCATACAAACAGGGTTAGCTCGGCCCCATCGGTCAGGCTTTTGGTGAGAGCTTGTGAGCCGAACCCCTGCAGGCTGCGATAACGTTCGTCGTGCCAGAACGCTTGTTCAACCCAGTCGTATACCGGGATAAAGTGAAAGTGCAGGGGAAACCCCGGCATATGGCCGTAGCGGCTGATGTACAACCATTTGGGTTGCAGTTTCGCTTGCATGACGCGTTGGACTTTTGCGAGCAAGCCCCCCAGTTCGGCCAGTGCGTCGTCGGGCATGTCGGCCAACGAGTCAACCGATGTCTTGGCGCCGAGCATCAGATATCCCGGTAGTTTTGACGCCTGGTGGTGGTTGAGCAGCCAATGCTCGGTCTGATGCAGGATGAAAGCGGGGGCGATCTGCATACGCACGCGTCCGTATGGGTTGGGGCGGCAGGATACCAAGTATTGCTCGGATAGGGTGTGGCCCCAAATCCATGGCGAGGGAGCTTGCTCCGATAAGTATCGATATCTACACAACTTCGTCGCAGCCGACCGTAACCACGATGCGAAGCGAGCCGCTCTTGATCTTGCTCTGCTTTTGATCTTAGGCGCCCCGTTAAACCACGCTGGCCGGAATTCGACAGGGATTTGGGGGGTAAACCGGCAGGGATGCCGGTTTAGCCGCCCCGCGCCATGGATGGCGCGTGGCGGCGGCCCCCCAAATCCCTGTCGGATTACGGGCACACCGAGCCTGAGCGAGGTGCCGAGTGGTGGGGCAAGAGCGTTTTGGTTACTTTTGCGCTTTTCAAAAGTGACCCGCTGTAAGAGCGGAACCATAAGTGGCCGTTACCGCAGCAATGGATATGTACTCGGTCTGATCCAGCATCCTGGTCGGCCCGGAGGCCGCCATCGGGAGCAAGCCCCCTCCCACAGGGCAATCAATGCATCTTGCTATGGTCCATCTGGCTGTGATCCATGCCGTCCAGGCCCCGGGCATTGGCCGTCACCTCAACGGCCTGCTTTTCACCCTTGGCATTCTGCACCACAAGGGTCAGCGGCACCTGGTCGCCTTCCTTGATCTGGCCGGTCAGGCCCATCAGCATGACGTGATAGCCGTTGGGGTCGAGCTTGACGGATTTACCCGCCGGCAGGGCCACCGAGTCCACCGGGCCCATGCGCATCACGTCGTCCTTCATGCTCATCTCATGGATCTGCACGTCCTTGGCTATCGGCGAGGCCACGCTGAGCAATTGGCTGTCGCTGTCGGCGGTGAGGGTCATGAAGGCACCGCTGGACGGCTGGCCCGGTACGGAGGCGCGCACCCAGGCGTCGGTCACTTGCACCTGGGCGCTGGCGTGGGCGGCGAGGCCGAGCAGGGTAAGGCCGAAGGCAAAGCGTTTCAGGTATTGAGCGGTAGTCATTAGCAGACCTCCATGACGGTGAGCAGGTCTTCTGCGCACTCTTGAGCGGTGAGGGATGCCTGCAAGCCAAGGCGCAGGTTGCCACGGGTGTCGAACACGAAGCTGGTGGCGGTGTGGGACAGGGTGTAGGTGTCGCCGGCGGGGATCTTTTCATAAAAGATCCCGAACTCCTTGGCGGCCACAGCGATTTCTTCCGGGGTGCCGTAGAGGGCTTCGAAGCTGGGGTCGAAGGCCTTGACGTACTTGTCGAGAATCTCGGGGGTGTCGCGTTCCGGGTCCAGGGTGATGAACACCACCTGCATGATCTTGCCGTCGCGGCCCATCAGCTTCTTGGCCTGGGCGGCGCGTGCCAGGGCGGTCGGGCAGACCGCTGGGCACTGGGTGAAGCCGAAGAACACCACCGGCATCAGGCCACGGTACGAGCTCAGGGTGACGGTTTCGCCGTCGGTGTTCTTGAGCTTGAAGGTGCGGCCCATGATCTTGTCACTGAGGTCCTTGCCGTACTTGAAGTTCAGCTTGGGGGTGTAGTCACAGCCGCCCAGCAGGCTGCCCAGGCCCAACAGGCCCATGCCGGTCAGCACTTTGCGGCGGGTGAATAACGTACTCATCAACTATGCATCCTGTGAAACGCCTGCGAAGCAATGGAGCTGCCTCACCAGGCTTGGAAAAGGAGTAACGAGAAGGGTGCAGAGTCTATCAACCCTGGCCACTGCGCGTAATCTGCGACGTTCTGCCACAGGGGCGCACCGCACTTCATCCTTTTGCGGCTTCGGTGGTAGAGTCGCCGCCATGAAATTGCGCCACTCTGACCGTTCGCTGATCGCCTGGGCCCTGTACTTCTGCGTGCTGATGAACCTGTTCGCCTGCGGTTTGGGGCACGGTCAGATGATGGGCCAGCAGCTCAACGGCATCGGTGGGCTGTTCTGTTCAGTGGAAGGTGGCCAGTTGCCAATTTCCGATAAAGGGTTGGCTGACCCGAGTTCCAGCAACATCTCGAACTACTTTGCCTGCCCGGTCTGCAACGCCATTACCGTCGCTATCGTATTCCTGATCGGCCTGGCCTGGCTGCTTGGCCTCGGGCAAACCCCGCGCCCGGGCCATGAGCGTCGCAACAAGGCGCCGCCGCGTTATTCCTGGCCCTCGGCCAACCCCCGCGCTTCCCCCGCATTCTGACGTATGCCTTGGGCCTCCTGAGACCAGGGGGCATTCTGTCGTCACGATTATGGGTGCGATCCATGAATCAACTATTGCCTGCAGGCGCCAGCCGCCTGGTCAGCAAGGCGTCCCGTCGCCTGTGCGCGGAGCCCGCGCTGCCCGACTACCCGAGTAATGCCCGTTGCTTTGTGCACCTGGATGCACGCCTGTTGCCCCATTGGCACACCTTGTTCGATATCTGCCCGGCATTGCTCAAGCTTGACCCGCCGGAGGGGCTGAACCTGTTTCGCAGCTTTATGACCTGGGCCTATCGCCATCGGCCGCCGTTGGATTGGACCTACCATCTGAACGTCTGCCGCTGGCTGCTGGGCTCGATGTACCGTGCGCAAATAGATAACGAGCCGATAGAAACCTTCATGGCTGCCGCGGCGGCGTGCTGGGTGACGACCGATCAAAGCCAGGCCCAGGGCGTGGTTCTGGCCTGGCAAGACGCACGGATTGTTGATTGGAAGGGCAGGCCGCTGGCTGATATCGAACGCCAGGTGTTGCCTGCCCCGGCAGGGGATTTTGCCTGGTGCCCGTTGACCCGCCAGGCTGGCTTCAGCGGTTGGCAACCGGTGCCTTGAAGTGCTGGTCGAACTATGACGGGAGGCGACCTAAGAAACGCGAACTTTTTGTAGGATGAAACTGTTTTTTCATACTGCTGATGGGAGCGGTATTTTTTTACCCGCAAGAGTGCGATGTTCACGTTCGACGCCAAAAACACAAGAGGCTGCGATGAAGAAGATGTTCGAGACAACCCCTTTGCCCAGTGATCACTACGATGTTGTCAGTCGGGCACTGCACGGGTTGATGGCCCTGGTTTTCACCTGGATCTATTGCACGGCGGTGGCCCACTACCTGGCTTCCGACTCTACGGTGGACAAACTGCTGTGGCCCTATCACAAGCCCACAGGGTTGTTATTGCTGGTGCTGCTGATACTGCGGGCCAGCTGGAACCTGTTGCACCGGCACCATCGCCCCCCAAGCGTGAACCGCTGGTCATCGATCGGGCATGGCGCGCTCTATGCGCTGATGTTGCTGATCCCCGTGATCGGGCTGCTGCGCCAGTACGGCTCCGGTCGCGAATTTTCGGCGTTTGGCCTGACGATCATGGAGGGCCTGGAAGGCGAAAAGGTGCAGTGGATGATTGATCTGGGCCGCGACTTCCACAGCGAACTGGGGTGGACGATGCTGGTATTGATTGTCGGGCATATCGGCGCGGTGCTTGTGCATTCGCTGCGAGGCGAGCCTCAGGTATTGCGACGCATGTTTGGTCGTAGGGCTTGAAGCGCTGACGAGAGATTCGGAAGACCCGCACGCGTCACAGCGTGGTGCGCTGCCATGCGACCCTGGAGCGGATGACTAGGCTTTGTGAACCATTGGTTTTCAGGTTTATCCGCTTATGTCTTCCTTGCACCAAAACACCCCGTCACTGACGGTTTTCGACCCGCGAGGGTTGACCGTGCGTAGCGTGGCTTACCACCGCAACACGCTACAACAGCAACCTCTGGAGTATGTCACGCGCCAGGTATTCGGCGCCCGGGGCTTCCTGCAGCAACAATGGGACCCCAGGCTGTCTGACCTGCACGGCCTTGACGACGCTGTGCCGCCCAATCTGTCCAATCGCCATAGCCTCACCGGGCTAGCCCTGAGTACCGATAGCGTGGATGCCGGTAGCCAGGTCATGCTGCCTGGCAGCGCTGGTCAGGTCGTGCAGCAATGGGACAGCCGTGGCGCCCGGCAGCGGTTTGAATACGATCAGTTGCTACGCCCCGTGGCGGTGTTTGAGCGTGCTGCAGACGAAGCGGCAGAGCGCTGCGTGGAGCGCATGACCTACGCCGGCATGACGTCTCGGGAGGCGGCACGTAATCGCTGTGGCCGCTTGATCCGCCACGATGATCCAGCCGGTACGCTGTTCTTCGATCATTACAACGTACAGGGCAGCGTCACGGTGCAAACCCGGCGTTTGCGCGCACAATACACTGCGTCCGACTGGCCGCTGGCGGAGAGTGAACGCGACGCACACTTGCAGGCTGAGGCATTCACGACCACCTGGCGGTACGGCGCGCTGGGCCAGGTGCTGGAACAGGTCGATGCCCTCGGCAATCGTCAGCAATCGCGTTACGGCGTAGACGGCTTGTTGACCCACAGCGAAATAGTCTTCAAGAGCGGAGCGCGCAAGACCTTGGTGGATCAGCGCACCTTCAACGCCTCGGCGCAGGTGTTGGTCGAACGCACGGGCAATGGTGTCGTCAGCGTGGCCGAGTACGCCGATACCGATGGCCGTTTGATGCGCTTGAGCGCCCACCTCAAAAACACGCCGGGCAGGCTCCTGCAAGACCTTTCATACCGCTACGACCGGGTCGGCAACGTGCTGCGCATCCACGACGCGACGCAGCCGACGCGGTGGGCGACTAACGTTCAGGTGGCGGCGGTCAGTACGTTCGAGTACGACAGCCTGTCACGATTGATCAAGGCCACTGGCCGGGAAAACTCCCGTAGCGCCGGCACATCCGCGCTGCCGGGCAGGGTCGTGTTCGGGGCCACGGACGACAATCTCTGGCGCAACTACACCCGACACTACGCCTACGACCCGGCCGGCAACCTGACGCAGATGCGCCATGTTCCTTCCTCCGGCAGCGGCTTTACCCAGCACATGCACGCAGGTGAACACAGTAACCACAGCGTGATCGAGCGGGAGGGGGCGACGGCGCCCGGCCTGGGCAATCGCTTTGATCAGGCCGGCAATCTCAAGGAACTGGCGCGTGGGCAGGCGCTGACCTGGAATGTGCGCAACCAATTGGTTCGTGTTGCGCAAGTGCTGCGTGACAGCGGCGAACATGACGATGAGGTCTATGTGTACGACGGCGCCGGCCAGCGGGTCAGCAAACGCCGAGTGGCACACACCGGCTCACAGACCCATACCCATGAAGTGCTGTATCTACCGGGCCTGGAGCTGCATCGCCAGGGCACCTCGGGTGAATGGCGCAATGTGCTGCTTGCTCAGGCCGGGCGCACTGCGGTCAGAGGGTTGCAATGGCAACAGGGGCGCCCCGAGGGCATGGTGGACGAGCAACTGCGCTTCAGCCTCTGCGATCACCTGGGCAGCAGTACTCTGGAGCTTGACGAAAAAGCGGCCTTGCTCATCCAGGAAAGTTATTACCCGTTCGGCGCGACCGCCTGGTGGGCCGCGAAGAATGCGCTTGAAGCAAGCTATAAAACCCGGCGTTACTCGGGCAAGGAGCGCGACGCCAGCGGCTTGTATTACTACGGGTTCAGGTATTACGCACCCTGGTTGATGCGGTGGATAAGTGCAGACCCGGCGGGGGATGTGGATGGGTTGAACCTGTACGCCATGGTAGGGAACAACCCTGTCGGCTATGTGGATGACAATGGCTTGCAGCGCAATCCCCTGGTTGAAGTGGTCATCATCATTATCATGGCGGTGTTGGCTGGGTCATCCATGAGCTTGGACGCAAGCCAAGCCGCGCAGATAGCTGTCGCGGGATTCATGATGGCAGTTGTGGGCGCAACGTTGTGGGCTCGCCAGCAGGCAAGAGTTGACAGGAGCTGGGAAAACGAGCGCAGTGCAGTTTATCGAGAAATGGCCATGGAAAATGCCCGGGATATATTGCAAGGGGCCAACCCCACCGAGGAGGAGATCACTGCGTTTGCGGATTTTCTTCATCAGTTCCGAGTGAACAAATCCGACAGTGGGAGCTACGCCTACGGATTGATACCTGACGATTACGGTGGCATTTACGCCTACACCGGACCCGGTCATCGCAAGCACGCGGCTTTGAAAGCTGCCAAATCACACAAAAACCCGGATCGGGAGTTAAAAAGACTGGGATTTGAAGCGATGACGGTGCGCCCTCCGCAACATGAAAGGGTTGGCCCATTGCCGGCAGCCGGGCTGACAGCTACCGAAGTCCACCCGCTGACAAAGGCTGCAAGTGCGGGGCGACGAGGTTATGGCGAAGCGGGCGCCGTTTCAGCGCCCGAACCTGCGGCAGTTGCTCCTGCGCCGGGTCCACAGAACCCGGTCATCGATGTCGAAGACATCATGAATGAGTTGCGAGGAGCGCAAGGTGACATCGTCAGGGGCGTCCTGAACGATCTTATCGAGGGGCGAGTGGCCTTTTCTTCAGGGCACTCCGTTCGTGGAGTGCGTAACACCCGCAGTTTCGATTTGCCGTTGTATCGCGGGCATCGGGGTCGCGGCGCCTACCGGTTATTGATTGCGCATGTGAGCGGGCCTAACTATCGGGCAGTCGGTGTGAGAGATATTCATCGTCGCTGAGGCAAGCAGTACATCAGGCCCTGGAGCGCGGGCCCTTGAAGGCCCGGCTCTTTGGGTGGCAATCGTCAGTCAGGGGCGTGAGTGTCGTTTTCGTCTTCGCTGATGCTGTACCAGACACAATACGTTTGGCGACGCGTGTCGCCATTGGCGTTGAGGGTAAGTACCGGGCGTCCAAGTGCGTCGTGAACGTGTCGTTCGCTGGGGCGCGAGGCATTGAACGCCTTATCGTCGATGTACCCGGAACGGTCGGCGAAGTAAGGCCGCCAGGTCCGCGCCACGCCCCCCCGGTTGTCGTATTCGACGCGCCCACTGATGCGCCAGCGGCGAGTGGCTTCGACTTGATCGGCACCCTCGCTTAACGTTCCGGCGGGGTCGACCGCAAACGCGGGGCCTGATTGTGCTTGCTCCTGGGTTTGCCGCACGCGACCAAAACCATCACTGAAGGCGAGGGCGACGTGGATCTGCCGATCGGCCTCACCTGGCGTTCCCTGCCAGTGGTCGTCATGCAGCACCACGGCGTGCACCGGCACTCGACGGGCAGTCTTGATCAGGCTTAAAAGCGTTTGATGATGGGGCTGCCGGCTGGGCAGGTGGTTGATGCGCGCCAGCGCTGAGGCTCGAATGTGCCCGCTGGGTAGCAGGTAACCGCTGCTCACCCAGTGCGCCTGCACACTGGCAGCCGGGATGCGGCCCATCCAACTGAACACGTCATAAAAGCAGGCGCTCTGGGCATTGTGAAGGGCCGTGGCAGGATCGGCCAGCGCCTGCGTCGGGCCGCTGTCGAGGGCGCGGGTGACGGATTGCCAGTTGTCATAGCCGACAGGCTTGCCCTGTTCCTCACCCGCAAGGCCAGTGGCAATCAGATGTCCGCGGGCATCGTATTGCGCGTACTGCCGGGTGCGCTGTGCGTCGGTGACTGTCACCGGCAGGCCGATCCGGTAGTCGTAGTCGGCCTGGGTCGAGCAGCCGTCCGCTGACTGAACTTTGATCACGTGTAGCCAGTAGGCGTCGTATTCGGTCTGCGTCGCGGCGTGGCTCATGCTGGCCTGGTGGCGACGAGGCCGATAGAACCCATCAGGTTGCGCGTAACGAGTGTAGCCGCGGCCGACCGACCAAAGTGTCATTGCATCGTCCTGCCCTGCAATCGCCGAGAGAAACGCGGACATCGGGCGATAATGCTGTTCGGTCAAGGTGGCGGTGATCTGTGGGTCTTGATAGACGCTCAATGCCGGCGCATCGAGTTCGGCGACTTCGACGTAAGCGGGCAAAGCCTGGAAACTCGCGGTTCCGGGCGGTAACGGCGTGGTGTGCTCCGCCAGGCAATAGTGCTGCACCGACAGCCCGCCGAGTTGGCGCTGGTCACCCGGCCTCAAGGGGTTGGACGCGTCCTCGGCGACGAATTGTTCATAGCCGATCTGCCCGTGCGGCCATGCTTGCCTGGGTAGCGTCAGTACGTTGCTGCGCTGCTGGTAAGGCAGTTGCAGGCGCCAGCGTTGCGGTGCGTCCAGGTGAATGAAGCGGGCGAGGGTTTCGTTGAGGTAGTAAGCCTGTTGTGCCGGGTCGTGCGCTGCGCGCCACCACTGCTGCTCATGGGGTTGGCCGGACGGCGCGGCGTCAGTGGCGCTCTTGCGGCGGGCATAATCGACCACCACGCTGTGCACAAGGCTGGCGTAGGTGTCCCAGCGCAGATTCAACAGGTGCCGACAGCGCGGATCATCCTGCTGGCGCTCGTAGTGACAGGTGATCGACTCCAGCAGCAAAGGCAGCAGTGTCGCCGGTTCGCCAGCCTTTCGCGACGGGCTTATAAGGCGTACCAGATAACGTTGTTGCTGCACCGAGTAGGGCACGCCGTTCGGCGGTTTATCGGCGGCGGCGTAGACCTCCTCGCGCAACAGGCTACCGGCCAGCGCACGCCGCACTTGATGCCAGGTCGATGCCTGCGGGTTGGCAATCAGGGTGTCCAGAGTGCGCCCGGTCTCCAACTGGCCCAGCAGGGTCGGCCCCACCACAGGCGCATGTCGATCCCCTGCATAAAACCCCTCTCGCGAAAGCTCAAGTGTATTGAACCAGCGTTTGGTCAGTACTCCCGATGCGGTATTGGCGGACGGCGGCATATCGGTTTCCAGCACCAGGCCGAAGCCGATGAACCGGCGCTCAACGCTGTCGTGACAGGCTTCACGGTAGCGAAAATACTGGGTCAGCCGATTGCCGCTGACCTGGTCTGTTTGCCGCTGAAGCCGAACCACCGGCACGGGGAAGGGCAGGCTGCTGACTGAGGCTTTCCCCGAGGACGGCCGCTGGTGTTTTTCGTCGAGCCATTCCTGGGCACTGCTGCGATAACTCAGTAGGGTGGCCGCTCCCATGTTGTTGAGGGTGGCCGTCAACAAATAAGGTTTTCGACGGACAAAGTCGAAGCGCCAATGCCGGGGTTTGATGTGCGGTACGCTCAGGATCAGGCTGGAACAGCCCAGGCCTTGAAGGTCGGCGAAACTGACCTGACACGTCGCGTCGTGGAGCACGCCGTCTGGCCAGGGCAACGTCACAGGCGGCATCAGCCCGCTGCCGGCGCGGTTCATGAGAATCAGCAGTTGTTCAGGCTGCAGGTAAATCAGGTCCACCGCGCCTGAACCGTCGAGGTCAGCCAGGCGGATATTGGCGGCGTCGAAGCTGGCGTAGTCGAACGGCAATGCCGCAAACACGAATCCCTTGCCGAAGCGTCCGCGGCCCAGGTTTGGCCAGCATCTGATTTCATTATGGCGAATACGCACCAAGTGCTGTTGACCGCTGCCTAACGGGTCGCAGAAGGCGACCAGCTCGGTCGATGTATGGCTGAGCGTGGGCAGACCCTCGTCGGCGTGCTCGTAGGGCACTTGGAGGCCGGCGCCATACCCCTCGCTCTGGTGATGGGCATACAAACGCACGCTGTGATTGCCGATCAACGCAAGGTCCAGGCGGCCGCTGCCCATCAGGTCAGCGAATTGCCCGTGGGGATGGAAAAACTCCTGGGGTATCGCCGCGAATGGCGTAAAACTTGACCATTGTCGCTGCGTATCGAGGGTGAAAAAACCGCTCATGCCCGGTTGGGCCACCACCCATTCGAGGTGTCCGTCGCCATTGAGGTCTGCCAGGGCCTGACGAGTGGCCTGGGCAGTGTCTGCGACGGGAATGCGTGGCAGTGCCTGCCATGGCCCATAGGTCACCGCATCGAGGCCGGACACACGCGCAGCCCTGAGCGGTTCGCGGTAATACCAACTTTTGTCGGTACGGTGCAGGATGCCCGGCAGACCGTCGTTGCACAGGTCCACCAGTTGATAGTGTTGCCCATCGTTGACACCCGCCATGCCGTCGAACGGCTGGTAGCGGGCGGGTTCCAGTGCCGGCTTGAAGGCGCTGTAGGCCAGCTCCAGGGGCGGCCAGGCGCTGGCCGTTCCCTGAGCGTCATAAGCCTGGTTGTGCAAGGCATTCAGGCAACTGCCTGCGGCGTGACGGTCGGTGTGTTCCAGCAGCAGTCGCCGGGTCAGCACCGGGTTGGCGCCCATGCTCGGCTCATCCGGAAAGTAATGAAACATCAGGACTTGCCGGCAAAGCCGCTGGGTGCCGAGTTCAAAACCGTAGGCGTAATTGCAGAACGGGTCGCTGCGCGAGAGCCACGGCTGTTGCTCGGCGTAGGTCGGCACCTGGCTCAGCTCGGTGTGGCGTTCGCCATAGTCGAGCAGCAGCTCGAAGTGCCATTGTTTCTCGGCGAGCACATCGGTATTCCAAAGCGTCAAGTGTTCGCGGTGTCGCAGGTTGCCGTAGCACACCCTGGCCAGGTAACGCTGCGCACGGTAATCCCTGGTGGTTGGAGCGCGCTGGTCTTCTGGCTTGTAGTGGTAATAAATCTGCTCTCCCAGGGGATTGAGGCTTTCCTGCAACAGCCATTGGGCCACATGGCGGCTGTCCTCCGGGTCTGCGCAGCGAGCGATCAGGGTTTTGCCGAACAGATGTACGCAGCCATCCGCACCCTGCACCAGCCAGAACCCGGCAGTATCACTTGAGGATGACCAATGTTCGATCCGATCGAACCTGCCCTCGACGATTGGCATATAGCGCACTACCCGATGCGCTTCACCCAGGGGCAGGCCGTTGTACTGGTCGCAAGCGGTGGCGTGAATCTCGCCATGGGCGTCACGCTCCGGGATCAGCTCGACACCTTGGGGGCTGACGAAACTGTCATCTTCGCCGTAGGCCGGGATACCCTTGCGTGTATCACGGCTGATCGCGCCCGCCGACAGTGTCCAGCCGAGTCCGAACGGGCCATTGCCTTGCGAGCTGCGATACCCGAGGCTCAACGCAGGGGCGAAACCGCGTCCGGGCGAAATCGGCAAAGGCACGTCCAGGCACGCCTCGCCCCGTGAGCCGACAGGCCCCCAACTGACGCCAGGGCCCTGGATGGCACCGCCGCCCTTGGGCAGGGCAGGGATTGCCGGCTGCAAAAAATCGGATGACTGCATGCTCATCGCAGGCCTCCGCTGTTCCTGGCGGTGTAACGCAGGTGCACGATGATATCGGTCAAGGATTTGAGCAGGGCCTCTTGCCGCTTATGATTGGGGAAGCTCAGTTGCCAGGTGGAAATGGCGCCGGTGTATTCGAACGGCAGATAACGTTCGTCACCGTCGAAGTTCAAGGTGAACAGGCCGCTGTCGTTGAGCCCGTTGGACAGGGCGATTTCCTGCCTGGCGCGCCAGTCTTTCTTTGCTGCAACCTCGGGTTTATCAGACGTGGGCGCAAGATGCGTGGTATTGCCGGTTTGGGTCAGGATGGCCTTGATGTCTTCGTAGGGCCCCAGGGTGGCAGGCAGGGAGACACTGACGCTTTTGATCCGCCGCAGGTAGTGGCCAGGGTAATCGTCGTCGAACAGCTTGCGGGTCAGTTCAAAGCTCAGCGTACCGTTAGTCAGGAGTTCGGCTTTAAGCGTTGCCCAGGGTTTATCGCCTGTGGCCGAAGCGTCTTGGTCGTGAAGCAGACCCAACGACACGGTTTTGGTGATCTCCAGCAAGCGTTCGTTCTGGGTGGTGTAGGCACTGCTCATGCTCAGCAAATTCTGTTTAAGGGCTTCGCCGGCGCTGAGGCCACGGTATTGGCGAACCCAGAGCCCGGTTTGAATGAAGTGTTTGTTCCACTCCGCGCGTTCCTCTTGCCAGCACGCCTCGGCGGCCAGGCACAGGGACAGGGTGGCGTCATACGCCTGGTAGTAGAACGTCGCAAGCTGGCCGTTGAGCCATTGATAGAGCTGGGCGTTGGTAAAGCGTTTACCCAGTAGGTCATACAAGGTTCGCGCCTGGGTGAACGCGGTTTGGGCCAGGCGCAATTGCAGGCGGGTATGTTGCTCTTGTTCGGTGTAAGCCAGCAGTTGTGCATCGACCTGGGCCAGTTCCAGGCGCGCCTGCTCCAGGGCATTACCCCATTCGGCGGCGCGGCGGGCGAACAGGTCGGAGCGGTCGAGGTGGGCGGCGTTGGCGCGCTGTTCGTTGGCCATGCCTTGGGACATGGCTTGCAGCGCGTGAAAGGCACCTTCGTAACGCACGCCGCCATTGGAGGTGCCGAAAATATTCGGTATCAGCATCGCCAGGCCCGCGCCGGCTTGAGCAACCGCGGCTGCCGTTTCCCAGTGTGCGCTGTCCTGATACGCTTGGGTGGCCTGGGCTTCTGCCGGGCTGATGCCGACCTTGAGTTGCTGCTCTATGAAGGCCACCCGGGCCTCGACGATGCGACGCCCGGCCAGCAGGGCATGCCTGTTTATGGTGTCGACCTGCACGGCCTGGGCTTGTTGCTCGACGGCTAACCTGGCCAGTTCCCAGGCCTGTTGTTGCTGGGATTCTACAAAGTGGGCCTGCTCCTTGCGCTCCCACAGTGACAGCAAGGTCGCTCCCAACTGGATCAGGTTATCCACGGCCTGCAAAGCGTGCCCCAGCACCACCTGGAAGCGATAGTGCCCGGCGTGCGCAGTGCGCAGGGTTGTCTGCACGCTGGCGCCGTCGGTGCCTTGTTGGTAGGCGGCCAGCAACGCCTGGGGTGTCAGCGTGGCGGCGTAGAGCGGCAGGCTCATGGGCTTGCCGGTCAGGTCAAGGTGATGGCGAAGGTTGTACAGGCGCGCCTCGACCTTGTCCCAGCGCATCAGCAGGTCCGGGCTCAGGGATCGGCACAACCGTGCTGTGCCGGCAGGCACCGGCGTCCTGCCAAGTGCCGAGGGACTTTGCAGTTTGTCCAGGGTCGTGGTCACCCAGGGATCAACAGCGTTGAGCGGTGGGCGCGGCCCCAGCAATCCTTTGGTGCGGATGTACCACAGCTTGGCCTCGGCCAGGCTGTCGCGGCTCATTTGCCGGTAGGCCGCGTCACCGCGATTAAGCAGAATATCGACATACAACAGGTACAGCGCCTGGCGAAAATGCACGGGGCTGCTTTTGGCCAGTCGATGAGCACAGAGCAAGGTCTGGCTGGGTGGTGGCGCAGTGTCGGCCAACAGCATCGGCTGACGCCAATGGGCAGACTGATGAGCAGGATCGAAAAGAAACCGTATCCAGACTTCGGCGTCGGCATATTGCTGTTCCAGGTTCAAACGGTGCGCCAACAACCAGGGCAGGTAAAGAAACAGCTCCCAGTAATACGCACCATGGGCACCCTGGAAGTCCAGCAGGCTGTAATTCTTTTCGCCCGCCAGCGGTGGCTCACGCCAGGCGTCCGTTGGCAAGGAGAACAGGTGATGTACGTCGGCTCCTGCAGTTTTTGTCAGCAGGCTCGCAACGCAGGTGTTGGTACGAATGGGCGCGCGTTTGTGCTTAGGCGTAACGCCGTACTCGATGGCGCTGCCGTCGAAATCGATGGCGCTGCTGTCGAAATCGATGGCGCTGCTGTCGAAATCGATGGCGCTGCTGTCGAAATCGATGGCGCTGCCGTCGAAATCGATGAACTCCGCCGTGCCATAAGGCGCCGATGTTAGACGACGAATGCGCGGGGCCAGCGGGATGACAGGAGGATTGCTATGGGTGCCGAGCCTGAATGTGGCAGTTTTCAGCGCATAGCCCAGAATGGTGGGCGAGGGATAGCGCACATCGCTTTCCAGTATCAACACGCCGTGGATAAGGGTCAATGAGGCCGGGGGAGGATTGCCGGTTTCCTCGCCATAAGGCCTCATCGTCTGCGGCGCGAACTCGATCGGCACGTCAAAAAAATGCTTTATGGACAGTTCCGTGAAGGCATCGCGCAGGTTGCGGCGCGAGTGTTCGGCCTGCCCGACCAGCACGGTATTGTTCCTGTTCAGGGTTTCCGGCAAAGCAGCATTGGCTTGTTTCATATACATCAGTACAGGTCTGTACAGACGTTGTTTTTGGTTGAGCGTGACAGTGCCGTGGAATAAGTCGTGCTTATGGTCCGGTGGCGAGCCGTGATCTTCATGGAATGTCAGCGAAACCAGGTAAGCAGAATCCGGTGCGTCGGAAAAATACTCGAAGGCTTCGCGTGAAATGTATGTTCCGTCCAGGTCCAGGGTGACGGAATCTGTGGGGGGGCTGGCATTTTCTTTCGGGGGCAGGGCAAGACTGAACGGTTGATTACTTTCATTGCGAATAAAGTCAGCCTGCTCGACTCCGGTTTTCTGGCATTTGAGGCTCAGCCCTATTTGCACGGAGGACAGTTCAATGAGCACGGCGCTCTTGAGATGGATCTGTGAGGTGGCGCTCAACTTCAGCGTTTCATTTGCCTGGGGCACGCCGTTTGTACTCAAGGTCAGGGTAAACGTGACCAGGTCGTTGTCGTAGTTGAAGATCAGGGTGTGATGCGGCTCGAAACCTTCTGCGAGCCTGGTCGTCACCTCCAGTATCGAGGTCGTGGTATTGAACTTGATATCGGCGCTCGTCAGCGCACGGATCTTGTTCTGATGGCCTTCATAATTCCAGCCGTTGACAGCGCCATGAGGCGCGTCAAGGGTTAAAGCTTCCACGTTTACCTGCGCGGTTTTCGTGGCCCTGAATTGAAACCTGGCATGGTTGTGGTGTGTAAACATGGCCAGGTAGCGCCCCGCCAGTTCCAGATGAGATTCATCGAGCCAAAGGCGCGTCTTGCGGGTGCTGCCGATGCTCTCAAGCCAATGGGTGTTGAAGTGTTCGTCCACACGAATGGCTTGGTAAAAATTTCGATGGGTTGCGTTGTTCTGCGCGGGTGCTGGAGTGTTCGGCTGGGCGAGGAGGCCCAGAAACAGCGACGGTGTGAGGGGGTTCGCGTCGACAACGGCAATCGTATGGGTGGCACTCATCAAGTCCTCTGAACTCAACTCGTCGAGCTCTTTGGCGATGTTGTATTCCTGGATGCACAATTGCGGCGTGCTCCAGCTGTCATCGAGCTTTTTGAACGAGAAGTACAGCCGGAACTGCAGGTAGGTACTCTGTATCCGGGTATCCAGGCGTTGCTGGTATTCCTTGTCGGATTCAACGTCGCCGCGTCCAAACGGGGTGATGTCTTTGGTGGAGGACATCGGATTGATACATTGGGCCCACACCAGGAAAAGACGGCCATTGAAGACCACTGGGCGGATCGTCTGTTCGGGAACATTGTCGTCGATGGACAGATGGATTTTTTTCCATCCCGACCAGACCGCTGGCTTGGGAGCGGTGCCCTCGGCTGGGCGCTCAGGCATAGCCAGCGTGCGCCAGTAATAGGTGTTTTCAGAGCTGGATTTGCCAATGAAGTAATAGGCGCTGCTGGCGAAGCTGTCCCTGTCGCCATCGATATAGCCATTGAGGGTTCTGATATTGGCGAGTTCTTCGAAGCGATTGAGGTAACCGTGAACAGCCTTCAAGAGCGATGCCGGCTCGGTACGGAACTGGTTCAACTCGTCTTCCAGTTGCCTGAAACTGTCGCTCTTGTCGTGGCGCAGGGTGGGGCTCAGGTAACTGGCCGGGTAGTGGCAAAGTTGCTGGTTGGCGCGCCACAGCGAGTAGGTCAGCAAGGTGTCTCGCCATTCGGTCTGCTGGGCATGGCTCATGCCTGTTTCTTCGTAGCCGCGTTCCAGGCCCAGGTAGATGGCGTTGATGTACTGCTGAAGGCTGGCAATCGCACTGGCGATGCGGGTGGTGGGCACCGCGTGGCTGACCTGGGGGTCGAGCAACCAATAGGCGTAGATATCGTCGACGTGCTTGAAGGTGTCGGCCAGTTGCAGTGTCTGCACGGTGGGATCTTCGGGCAGTACGGTGTTCATGTAGAACGCCAGCATCGCGTCGCGCAGCTGTTCGTTGAGGTGTTGGGTGATGGGGGCAGACATGGTCGTTCCTTGATCCGGTCGCAACAAAGCGGTGTTATGGGGCGGTAGTGATCAATGCCGAACCGACGTGTTTCCAGTCCTCATTCATCAATGTGGCGTGCAGATCGGTCGCCTTGAGCAGGGTTTTGGCACAGAGCCCGGTGAGTCTGACGGTTTGGTGGCAACGCAGGATCCAGTCCAGGTCGGCCAGGGTCTTTACCTGTTTGTTCGGGAGATGGTCGACCAGATGCTCGATCTCGCCGGCGTCCCACTTGAGCAGGGCGGCCAGTCGTGGGCTGGCCGAGGTGTCGACGTCTGCCGCAGAGGGTGTATTGGCGCGTTGCAGGTAATCGAGCACGCTGTGTTGGGCAAGCCCATAGGTGTCGAGGCAGTGGGCAAAGCGCTGCAGCAGGTACAGCGTGTTCAGTGTCAGCTTGAGCAGCGAGCCTTGCGTCTGCTCCTGGCTCAACCAGTGCGGGTGGAGCAAAAAGGTGTGCAGGGTCTGGCGGCTCACCCCCAGCTCCAATAACACTTCTGCGTCCGGCAACAACAGCAGCAGATGTTTGACCAGGTCAAGGGGCGATTGGGCGGTGGCCGCACGGGCAATCTGTCGGGCGGTGAGCTTGCGCGATTGCAGGTACAGTGCCGGATCGCCAGGCAAATGCGATGGGGCGCTGAACAGCGCATCGATTTTTTCCTTCAAGGGCTGCAGCTGCCGATAGAACTCGCCCAGCTTCTTGGTCACTGCGTGTTTGGCATCGGCGTGCAGGGTAGCGTTGCGGGTCGGGTCCAGGCTCAGGGTTCGAGCTTCAATGAGTTGCACAAGTGCCTTGGGCAGTTCGCTGGGGGCTGGCGGCTTGAGCTGGGGGTAGCTGTACAGCAGGCCCTGGACGATGAGGGCATGCCAGGGAATGGGCGCGGCGCTGGTGTCTGGTTCGGGCTGGGGCAGCGTAAGGTCAGCGATGTCTTCTTGCACCAGCAGTCCCTGTCGGGTCAATTGCACCAGGTCATCAAGCTGGGTGAGATACGCCTGGATCTGGGCCGGCTGTGCGCCCGCCTCCAGGACTAAACGGCGGCGAAGCTGATCAACCGATTGGCGCGTGTCCTTGAGCCAACCGACCAGCCAATCCATTTGCATCAGCACATCGAGCATGTCTGGCGGTGCGTTGACGCCGGAACTGCGTAGTGAGGGGTTGACCAGTTGGGCTGTGTAATCCGTACCGCCGAGCAGTGCCGCCACGTGATGACTGTCAAGCACCGACAGCCCGAACAACCGTGCGATCCGAGCCTGGCGGTACAGGGCGCTATAGAACGTCAGCGTCGGGCAAGGCGAAGGTAGGTATTGACGCGCCTGTCCGATCAGCCAATGCAAGGCGTCGGGGGTGTCCCCAAGGTTCAGACCGGCACACAGCCGATGTCGCAGGTTGTCCGGCAACGCTTCATGCAGCGCCAGATTTGGCACATCCACCCGCAGTGTCTCGCCGGGCATTGAAGCGTGGTTGAACACCTGGTCATACAGCGACAGGCGATTGCCTGACGCCCGCACAGGAAGCGCATCCAGCATCGCCGCAAACTCTTCAAGTGGCAGGCCATGACGCCGCTCCAGGTAGCGGTAGACACCCAGCGCCCGCAAGGTATTGTCGTTGCAGGGCTGATGCGGATCAGCATTCTGCTCACGTCGCACAACGCTGATCAACAGCGCGTCCAGATCCTCAAACGGCAGTTGCGTCCAGCGTTGCAGGCGAATCATTCGGTGCAGGCGCTGGTAGCGGTTCCATGAGGTGTTTTGCAGTTTTTCGGGCTCTATCGACAGCGGTTGCTGCGTCTCGGCATTCCTGGTTATTGGGCCGTTCACGTAGGCTGCCCGTTCATGTATCTGCAGCTCGGCAGTCGGCCTTGGCAGTGCGGCGGCAGATACATTGCCCGAGAGCACCGGCAGGTACCTGCCACATGCCAGTAATGCCTGGGTCTGGTCGTGAGTCAGAGCGGTTTGGTGCAGCCAATGGGGCGTTTTCTTGAGCGACTCCTCCTGGAGGCCATAGTGCTGCGCGAAAAATTCAGTGGCGTGCACATTCTCCGAGTTTTCCAGAAACGGTTCCGTCAACAAGTTTTGCTGTGCAGGGCTCAAGCCGCACAGCAATCGCTGTGCTTCATAGGCCGCGTGCCTGACGACGCCGTAGGCGTTCTGAGCGCGTTGGGTAATGGGCAGCTTCAGACTGATGCGATAGCTGAGTTCACCCAGTTGCGGCTTGCCTGCGGACAAGCTGAGCCAGCATTGCCGATGGGCTCGTTCAAACGGCAGTGCGAACGGAAAGCGTTGAAGACCAAGTACCGTATCCAGCGAGCGTCCACGGTTTTCACCGGTGGTCTTTCTAAGGTATGTGTCGATCTGATGAGTGAGGGTTTCATTAATGATCGACAATTGGGGGATCACAGCCGTCAGGCTGTGTTCGTTGATGGGCAATGCCTTGAGCTCAGGTCGCCGCTGGTCCAGGGTGACTTTGCCGGCTTGGCCTTTTCCGCTTTCCTCAAGCGCCTGGGCAAATAAATACAGCGCCTTTAGATAGGCTGCCGGTGAATCGACGGCAGCCATGGAGGAAGCCGAGCAAAGCAGCTCCCAGTCTTCCTTGAAGAGCCTGGTGTAGGTGGGTGAATGCGTGTCCATTTTGGTGAATCTCCTGAAAGCCCAGTGCCAATGCCATGGGCAATGGCACGCTAGCATGGGCGTCCAGGCCGGCTCGGTCGGCCGGGTCGCCGAGTAGGCGAGGAGAAATCACCGGTGAAGCTCGATAGCGCGACAGACCCCGTGGGGCCGTCGCTTGAGCTTTCATTGCGGGTCTATCAGGCCGCGAGGGGTTTGTTGGTCGAGGCCTTTTTGCAGGCCGCTTTCATCGCCTCCATTTCGGCCCCCAGCTCTTCAAGTATTGCCTTGCCCAGCAGTTTTTTCGCCTGGGGAAACATCTCCGATTCTTCCTCTTCGATGTGGTGCTCAAGCAGTTCCTTGACCACTTTCACACGGCCTGAAAATTCGGTGGAGGAGGGCTCGGTCTGCTTCAGGTCGGGCAGCACCAGCGAGTCGACAGTGCGGTGCTCTTCCTTGGCCTCGTGGTACATGATGTCTTGTTCCTTGCCACCGGCTTTCCTAAAAGCGGGATAAAGGATTTCTTCTTCGAGCTTGGTGTGCAGGGTGATTTCCATCTCGAGCTTGGCTAGCAACTCGGTGCGCTTTTTAACCCCGCGCTCGGTGGACTCGCTTAGTTGGGTGAGCAGGGTCTTGACGCGTTCATGGTCGGCTTTGAGCAGGTCGATGGCATTCATGTGCAACCTCACGGGTAGTTGTCGGGCATGTCGAAACGCACGCCTCGTAGTGAGGGAATTGCATCAGCCGTACCAACTTTCATCGGGGCTAAATAACTATTTAAATCAAATGGATAGATATTTATAGGGGCGGGTTCGTCGTGCAGCTTGCATGGTCTGGCCCTTTCGAGATTGCACAACGCAGTTCTGCCGGTCACGTGCCGGGCTCGCGTGAGCGTTCCTGAAAATTCTAATGGAACCCTTGAGCGATCTGCTTGACCTAACCTTTAGACTTCAGGAGGTGAATCATGCAAATAGAATATATCTGGATCATATTGGCAGTGATTCTGCTGCTCTTGGAACTGTGGGCGATCAATATCGTCTTGCGCAGTACCGGTGGCTGGGAGACCAAGGGACTGTGGGTGGTGGTACTGGTTTTCGTGCCGCTGTTGGGGTTGATCGCATGGGCGATGTTCGGCCCCAAGCGCGAGATGGCCGAGCATCGCAAGAGCTGAGTCGGTGAGCCATATAAAAACAGGCGCCCCATGGGCGCCTGTTGTCATTCGTTAGCCATGATCAGCCGGCCACAGCTCTGGCAATCGCTTCATTGAACGCCGGCAAGTCGTCCGGCGTGCGCGAGGTGATCAAGGTCCAGCCATTGGCTTTGCATTCCTTGACCTCGGCATCCACCACGCCCGCAGCGCCAGCGTTTTCCAGGTCGATGCGCACGCTTTTATACGAGGTCAGGGTTTTGCCCTTGACCACGCCGGCGTCGATCAGCGCCCACGGGCCGTGGCAGATCGCTGCGATGGTCTTGCCGGCCTGAGCGAACTCGTTGATCAAGCGCAGCGCCGCAGCATCCTGACGCAAAATGTCGGCATTCACCGTCCCGCCCGGGATGACCAATGCATCGAAGTTGCTGCCGACCACATCAGACAATTGCACATCGGACTCAACTGTCCCGTCCTTTTCGGTATCGCCGACAAAGGTCTGGGTGGCGCCGCCCTTGCTGGAGGCGTGCGTCACCGTCGCGCCATAGCCACGCAGGGTTTCCAGGGGTTTGAGCAGCTCGTCGCGCTCGATCCCGGTGTTGGACGTGATGACGAGGATTTTCTTACCCGTGAGTTGCGAACTCATACTCAGATGCCTCCGGTGTCAGGTTGATTATTTGGCGTATTTGCTTTGCAGTTCCTTGGCCATTTTCAAGTGAGCTTCAAGGGTAGGCAGCGTCTTGGTGGCGAACGCCTTCAGCTCGGCATTGTCCGAAGAGGCCGCTTCTTTCTTGAACAGTTCGACGGTTTTTTCATGGGCGGCCACCTGGTTGTTGGCATAGGCCTTGTCGAACGATTCGTCGCGCATTTCCAGAATCGCTTTCTTCGCCTTGTCGGTCAGGGCGGCGTCATCCGGAACCTCGATATCGAGTTTTTTTGCCAATGCAATCAGCTCGTCATTGGCTTTGGTATGGTCGGTCACCATATGTTGCGCAAAGGTTTTTACGTCTGCCGAACTGCTTTTTTCCAGCGCCAGCTTGCCGGCTTCCACCTCGGTAATACCGCCCTCGGCGGCGTTGTCGACAAAGTCGTTGGACGTGGCCGCCATAGCGGTAGAAATCGAGCCGGCAACCAGTGCGAACGTCAGGCCCATTTGTTTCATCAGTCGAGTTGTCATGGTGTCTCTCCTCAGAAATGGCGTGATGCCGTACCCAAGTGTTGAGCGGGGAGGCGAGCAAAAGGTTTAATTTTTTTTGCGCGTGTTTGCCCAACGGTCAGGCGTGGAAATTTCCTTGAACCAATTCAAATTCAGCGTGTTCTGCTGCACAAGGCCGCCACTGTTTGGACGGCCGTTATTGCCAGGAGATTGCACTGTGAACGAACACAAGAACGCCGATAAAACCCCCGACCCCGTCAGCTCTGAAGACGCGCAGAAGGGTAAGGCTGAAGGTATGAAAGGGCAGACGTTGGAGCGTGCGAACCCGAAGACCGAAACCATCGACAAAGTGCTGACACCCACCTCGATCAAGGACATTCAACGCCAGACGGATGCGATCAACGAGAAGCTCGACAAGGGACATTGAGCATGGCTCGCTCCATCAGCGCGCAGAGCGCCGCATTCATCAGTCGTTGCGGCGTCACTGAACCATCACCCGCTGCACCTCCAACCCCAATTGCTCATACACCTCGACCCCCGGCGCATCCCATTCGGTAATCAGCGTATGAATACGGCTGCACGGTGCCACCACAAACGGTTCCACTGCACCGAGTTTGTCTGAGGTTGTCACTGCAACCACTTGGGACGCGCTGTCGATCAAGGCTTGCTTGATCGCCACTTCGGCAAAATGCAGCGAGGTAATGCCCACCTGCGGGTGCAGCGCGCAGACGCCGGTAAACAGCAGGTCGGCCTTGATGCTCTGGATCAGGCGCAGCGCTTCATGGCCGCCGGTCGAGAGGGTGGCGGGATTGAGTTGGCCACCGGCCAGGATCACCGTTACATGCCGATGGTCTGCCAGGGCGATGGCGATCATCGGTGATGGGGTGACCACCGTCAGGTGAATTTCGTGCGGCAGTGACTGAGCGATCTGCAGGGTAGTGGAGCCGGAGTCGAACAGTACGATCTGGCCGTCTTCAACTCGCTCGGCCGCCAGGCGCGCGAGGTGGCGTTTGGCTTCGGTGGTTTCGCCGACACGAGTGAAAAAATCCTTGCCGGTGTCCTTGGGCCGAGGCAGGGCGCCGCCGTGTACGCGCTGCAATAAACCGGCGGCGGCGAGTTCGCCGAGGTCGCGGCGGATGGTGTCCTGGGACACGGCGAAATGCTCGACCAGCTCGGAAGCCGTGACCTTGCCGTCGCGTTCGAGCAACAACAGGATCTTTTGTTTACGCAGGGAAGGCAGATCAATAGCTTGATGGGCGTCGTGCATGTTTATGCGCTTTATTGCGGGTTTATGCGAGATTACTCATCAGCTTCGAGAAACGCAACGGCTGGTTGCGTGGGCGATGGCCGGTTACTCTCTGTGTTCAGTTCAGGGAGAGGTGACCCGATGTCGTTGATCACAACTATCGAAGACTTACGCAAGCTGGCGCAAAAACGTGTGCCCCGGATGTTCTACGACTACGCCGATTCCGGCTCCTGGACTGAGAGCACCTACCGCGCCAATGAAAGCGATTTTGCGCGCATCAAGTTCCGCCAGCGTGTGGCGCGCAATATCGATGAGCGTTCGATCCGCGCCAGCATGATTGGCCAGAACATGGCCATGCCCGTGGCCCTGGCACCTACCGGCCTGGCAGGTATGCAACATGCCGATGGCGAGATCCTGACCGCCCGAGCCGCTGCGGCGTTCGGCCTGCGCTACACCTTGTCGACCATGAGTATTTGCTCGCTGGAAGACATTGCCGAGCATGTCGGCCAGCCATTCTGGTTCCAGCTTTATGTGATGCGCGACCGTGGGTTTATCGAGCAACTGATCGAGCGCGCCAAGGCTGCCGGGGTGGATGCGCTGGTGCTGACGCTGGACTTGCAGATCCTGGGGCAACGCCACAAGGACTTGATCAACGGCTTGTCGGCGCCGCCCAAACTGACCCTGCCCAATATCCTCAACATGATGACCAAACCGCGCTGGGTCATGGGTATGCTCGGCACCCAGCGGCGTGGCTTCGGCAATATCGTCGGGCATGTGAAGGGCGTGGCCGACATGAGTTCGCTGTCGTCCTGGACTGCCCAGCAATTTGACCCGCGCCTGAGCTGGGACGATGTGGAGTGGATCAAGCGGTGCTGGGGCGGCAAGTTGATCATCAAGGGCATCCTTGATGTGGAGGACGCGCGGCTGGCGGCCGACTCCGGCGCGGATGCGTTGGTGGTGAGCAACCACGGTGGTCGGCAACTCGATGGCGCGCCGTCGAGTATCAGCCAGTTGCCGGCCATTGTTGAGGCCGTAGGCAACCGTATTGAAGTGTGGCTCGACGGCGGTATTCGTTCCGGCCAGGACGTGCTCAAGGCCATGGCGCTGGGCGCCAGGGGCACCATGATCGGTCGCCCGCACTTGTATGGCCTGGGGGCGATGGGTGAGGCGGGCGTGACCAAGGCGCTCGATATCATCGCCCGTGAGTTGGACGTGTCGATGGCGCTGTGTGGCTATAACGATATACGCGATGTGAACCGCGAAATTTTGCTGCCTGGCACCTTTCCTGAAAGTGCTGCCTGAGCAAAAAAACGTAAAAATATAAAAAGAGTTGTCCACGAAAACCGTGGGTATCTCTGTGGATAACTTTGCGAACGCCCGGCTGCGTTGGCGATTTGCGTGAAGATCATTATTTGATCAACTTGTGTTTCGGGCCAGTATGGGCAGGGTTTGCGCTTGACAGCCAAGCGCGAACCCAGTGTCGAAAAGTGTGTTTATGACGCGTTGTCGCGACCTGTGGAGTGTGTCACTACCCGGGCGGGCATCTGCGTGCGCATCAGGTTTTCCAGCGCCTTGCCATAGTTGCGACCGGCCAGGCTCATGCTGTTGTTATGGCTGGCACCGGGCACCAATAACAATTGCTTGGGTTGCTGGGCGGCTTCAAATAATTGCTGGCTGAAGCGCGGTGGAACGTAGCGGTCATCGAGGCCGTGCACCACCAGCAAGGGCATGTGGATGTCGGCAATCTTGTCGATGGAATCGAACTTCTGCGACAGCAGCCAACGTACCGGCAACGAGGTATTGGCAACGGCCGTGGCCACATCCGCCAGGGAGGTGAACGTGGACTCGATCACCAGCCCGCGTACTGGCAGTGGCACCTGCTTGCCCAGCTCGGCGGCGAGATCGACGGCGACCGCACCTCCCAGTGAATGCCCGTAGATCAGACGCTTGCCCGGGTCCGGCTGCAGGGTCTGGAAGCGTTCCCAGGCGATGCGTGCGTCTTCGTTTACCGAGGTCTCCGATGGCAGGTCGCCCTGGCTCTGGCCAAAGCCGCGATAGTCGATGGCCAGCACCGAGAAGCCCAGGGCGTGCAATTGCTCGATGCGAAACAGCTGGCCCGTCAGATTCCAGCGCACCCCGTGCAGGTAAAGGATGGCCGGTGCGTCTTTGTTCGCGGCCGGGTACCACCAGCCATGAATGTTCTGCCCCGACTTGAAACTGGCGGGCTTGAGTTCGAACTCCTGCACGGCCTTGGGCAGGCCGGTGTACCAGCCGGCGGTCCCCGGTTCGATGCGAAACACCAGTTCGCGTTCCTTGTGTTGCAGCACGGCGCAGCCGACTGGAAGGCCTATGATCAACACGGCCATGCACAGCAGGGGCAGCCAGCGCAGGCCCAGGCGGGCGATAAAACGGGATGGCATGAAGGCTCCAGGACAAAGGCGAAGCACGGGTTTTACCAGAAGCTCCGCGAGCGCAGGTATTAATACGACGGTCGTGACAGATGAAAGTGTTACAGCATTGAACAACACGGGTGCCGATTGTTAGGGTAGACGGCCAACAGGAGGGTCAGTACATGGATTTCATCGGCAAAACCGCAATCGTCACCGGCGGCGCACGCGGCTTGGGGCTCAGTTATGCACGAGGGTTGGCCCTGGCCGGCGCCCGTGTGGTCATCAGCGATATTGGCGCCGACAAGATGGGTGCAGGCACCGATGCGTCGGTGGTGCAACAGGCCGCCGACACCCTGCGTGACGAAGGGCTGACGGTGGTGGGCCATGGCGGTGACTTGTCCACGGACGAGGGGTGCCGGCAACTGATCGCGTTTGCCCTCGAAACGTTTGGCCGACTCGACATCCTGATTCACAACGCCGGTTGGGTGGGTTACCAGCCCATCGCAGAACTGGACGCCAGCTTCCTTCAGCGCGCCATGGACATCAACCTCTACGCGCCGCTGTGGCTGTGCAAGCACGCCTGGCCGTACCTGCTGCGCTCCAGCGCGCCGCGCATCATCCTCACCACTTCCGACCGCGCCATGTATGCGCAATACGAGCAAACCGGGCTAGTGGCTTACAGCGCCGGCAAGATGGCACAGTTGGGCATCATGAACGCGCTGAGTCATGAAGGCGCCGAGGCCGGAATCCGCGTCAACGCGATCTCGCCGGTGGCCAAGACACGCATGTGGGGCGTGACCGACGAGCCGGACGAACTCAAGCCGGAGTGGGTGACGCCGGGGGTCTTGTTCCTTGCTTCGACGCAGTGCACGGACACCGGCTACATATTGCGCGCCAGCAACGGCCAATTCACCGCGACGCGTTTCAGCGAAAATCCCGGCGTGGATTACCCGCGCAATCTCGCCCGCATAAAAGCGGGCAGTGCTGAAGAAGTCGCTGCCGCATGGTCGCGCATCAAACAGCCGCCTACCCAGGCCGTCACCTGAATCTGTCTCCCTCTACCAAGGCTTGACCATGAACAATAGCCCCGTGCGCATCACTGGCGAAGAAACCCTTTCGGACAACTGGTACCTGTTGAAGAAATACAGCTTCGACCTGCGCCGTCGCGACGGTAGCTGGCAAGCCCAGACGCGTGAGGTCTACGACCGGGGCAACGGCGCAACGATCCTTTTATACAACCGCGAGCGCCGCACGGTGCTGCTGATTCGCCAGTTCCGTATGCCGACGTTCGTCAACGATTACTCCGGCTACCTGATTGAAGCAGCGGCCGGCTTGCTCGACAACGCCAGCCCCGAAGAGCGTATACGCCTGGAAGCCGAAGAAGAGACCGGCTACCGCGTGGGGCATGTGGAGAAAATCTATGCAGCGTTTATGAGCCCGGGATCGGTGACTGAACGGATTCATTTTTTTATCGGCGAGTATCAGCCAGGTGATCGAGTGGGGGCGGGCGGTGGCCTGGAAGAAGAGGGCGAGGATATCGAGGTGTTGGAGCTGGGCTTCGAGCAGGCGCTGGCGATGGTGCAGAGTGGGGATATTGTGGATGGAAAAACGATTATGTTATTGCAGCATTTGGAGTTGCGGATACTGAGAGACGGCTGGTGATGGGACCAGGCGTGCAGGCAAAAAAATCCCGCCTGTAAAGACGGGATTGTTTGACCCGGGTTACCGAATCAGGAAGGGAACAGCTCGCTCAACTTCATCGCCAGCATCATGTCGCCTTCGGTGCGCAGCTTGCCGCCCATGAACGCCTGCATGCCGTCGGTGGAGCCGTCGACGATGCCTTCCAGGGTCTCGCTGTCCATCACCAGGGTGACCTGGGCGTCAGGGTTTTCACCTTCCTGGAGTTCGCAGGTCTTGTCCTTGACCACCAGCGAAAAGTTCTTGGTGTCGTCGATACGGAAACCGAACACCAGGTCCAAGCCTTCGGCAGCGCTTGGGTTGAATTTGGCTTTCATTGCTTCTACAGCTTTGGCTACGTCAGTCATGGTTTCGATCCTTTTATGGTGAGTCCAGTGACCTTGGGGTCACGGTTGGCCGCAGTTCATCGGAAAGTGATGAGCTGCGGCGCCTTCAACAGTTGCAAGTGGGTATGACTGTTGAAGGAAGCCAGTGCCACCTCGCGACCGCGGAATTTCAGCTGGTTGAGCGAGGTGTTAACAATTTGCCAGTTCAGTTCGAACGCCTGGGCGGCAGGCATTCGGGTAATCAGGTGGAGCAGGGCGGTGATGGTGCCGCCGGAGGTAAACACGGCGATTTTGTCGGCGTTGTCGGCGGCCTCAAGGATGCGCTGCAAGCCACCCTGGACCCGCTCGACAAACCCCAGCCAGCTTTCCAGCCCCGGTGGGTCATAGGTGCCGGCCAGCCAGCGCTCGATGAGCAGGGCGAAGATGCGCTGGAATTCACTGCGGTTCTGCGCGCCATTGCGCAGGACGTGCACGGCGTTGGGTTCGCTGCTGAGCAAGTCGGGCAACAGACCACGGATAATCGCTTCGCCGTCGAACTCGTTGAAGGCGCTGTCGGTTTCCAGTGCCGGAACCAGCAGGCCAAGGGCTTTGTATTGATCGAATGTGGCGGTGGCGGTGTGCTGCTGGCGACGCAGGTCGCCGGCGATACAGCGGTCGAACACCAGGCCCAAGTCTGCCAGATGGCGACCGAGCACTTGCGCCTGTTCCACGCCGACGGGCGACAGGACGTCATAGTCGTCTGCACCGAAGGAGGCCTGGCCATGTCGAATCAGATAGATGCTGCCCACGTCCGTTTCCCGGTACGTTGAAAGTCTGGCGAGGTTATGAGGATGCCTGCGAGCTGTCAATGAAAAAACATACGCTTGTTTTAAAAGCCCGTTGGAGCCCGCCTGCTGGCGGTTTGAGCACTGGCTCCAACGCGGTGGCGTCGGTATGCTGGGGCCATCCGCGCCTGGCGCAGTGCATTTTTTAAGGAGACATATGGATTTTCTGGCCGAATACGCGAGCTTTCTGGCGAAGACCGTCACCCTGGTGGTCGCTATTCTGGTGGTATTGATCAGCTTCGCAGCGCTGCGCAGCAAGGGTCGTCGCAAGTCCGCCGGCCAACTGCAGGTCAGCAAGCTGAATGATTTCTACAAGGGCCTGCGCGAGCGCCTGGAGTCGAGCCTGCTCGACAAAGACCAGCTCAAGGCGCTGCGCAAGTCCGAGAGCAAAGCCGAAAAGAAGAAAGACAAGAAGAAGCCCCAGGCCAAGGCACGGGTGTTCGTGCTGGATTTCAATGGCGACATCAAGGCGTCGGCCACCGAAAGCCTGCGCCATGAAATCACCGCGCTGCTGAGCCTGGCTACCCCCAAGGATGAAGTGGTGCTGCGCCTGGAAAGCGGCGGCGGCATGGTGCACAGCTATGGCCTGGCGTCGTCGCAACTGGCGCGTATTCGCCAGGCCGGCGTGCCGTTGACTGTGTGCATCGACAAAGTGGCGGCCAGCGGCGGCTACATGATGGCGTGCATCGGTGAGAAGATTATCAGCGCGCCCTTCGCCATCCTCGGCTCCATCGGCGTGGTCGCGCAGTTGCCCAACGTCAATCGCCTGCTGAAAAAGCACGATATCGACTTCGAAGTGCTGACTGCCGGCGAATACAAACGCACCCTCACGGTGTTTGGCGAAAATACCGAGAAGGGCCGGGAGAAGTTCCAGGAAGACCTGGACATCACCCACCAGTTGTTCAAGAACTTTGTCTCGCGGTACCGCCCGCAATTGGCGATTGATGATGTAGCGACCGGTGAAGTGTGGTTGGGTGTGGCCGCCCTCGACAAACAGTTGGTCGACGAGCTGCAAACCAGCGATGAATACCTGGCCACCAAGGCCAAGACCGCCGAAGTGTTCCACCTGCACTATGCCGAGCGTAAAAGCCTGCAGGAGCGCGTGGGCCTGGCGGCCAGCGGTTCGGTAGACCGGGTATTGCTGACCTGGTGGAGCCGGCTGACCCAGCAGCGGTTCTGGTAACCATCCTCAGGTTGTAGGCGGTCTCCTGTGGGAGGGGGCTTGCCCCCGATGGCGGCCTGACAGCCGACCAGGATGTTGGATCAGACCGGGTACATATCCGTTATTTGGGCAACGGCCACTATTGGTTCCGCTTTTACAGCGGGCCACTTTGAAAAGCGCAAAGTAACCAAACGCTCTTGCCCCACCACTCGGCACCTCGCTTAGGCTCGGTGTGCCCGTAATCCGCCATGGATTTGGGGGGCCGCCGCCACGCGCCATCCATGGCGCGGGGCGGCTAAACCGGCATCCCTGCCGGTTTACCCCCCCAAATCCCTGTCGAATTCCGGCCAGCGTGGTTTAACGGGGCGCCTAAGATCAAGATCAAAAGCAGATCAAGATCAAGGGCGGCTCGCTGCGCATCGTGGTTACATTTAGCTGCTACAAAGTTGTGTAGATACCGATGCTCATCGGGGGCAAGCCTTTCCAACATTCAGCTGTGTGTGGGTATCGGCTTGCGCATCAGGCTCCCCACCACCAGCGCGCCCAGCAGCCCCAATAAACCCGCCACCCACAACACTTCGCTGAACCCACCCACGAACGCCTGCCGCGCCAGCGGTTGCACCGTCACCCGCGCTGCTTCGGGCACCAGATCCAGCGCCGCGGGCATATCACCGGCTACCACCCGCGAAGCAATACCCGCCACCTGCGCCTGCCACTGCGGGTCGATACTCGCGCTCAGCAACTGTTCGCTGTGGCTGCTCAGCAATGCGCCATACACGCCGATGGCCAACATGATTGCGCTGAAGCGCATGGTGGTGCTCATGCCCGAGGCCATGCCTGCGCGATCTCGTGGCACGCAGGCCATGATGTTTTTCTGCGTGTCGCCATTGAGTAACCCCGCGCCTGCACCGGTGACGGCGATCGCCAGGGCAAAGGGCAGATAGCCGCCGGCCTGCACGGCCCACGCGCTCAACAGATTGCCGCAGCCCACCAGGGTCAAGCCACTCGCCATCATGGTCGCCGGTGTGAAGCGTGCCGCCAGGCGTACACCGACGCGCGGGCAGATCAGCATGGTCAAGGCAAACGGCAACATGCCCAGGCCCGAGGCAATCGCGGAGAAACCCAGGCCGTTCTGCAGGTAGAACGGCAGCAACGTCATCATCACCTGGGCGCAACCGGCGTAGGCAAACATGCCGAGCAAGGCGCCGATAAAGCGCGGGTGCCGAAACCGCTGCAAGTCTACCATCGGTCGCTGCTGCAGGTGCTCGACCAGCACAAATACGCCCATCAACAGCCCGCCACCGATGAGGCGGGCGTAGGTCAGCGGGCTATCCCAACCGATGCGATTGGCCTCGATCAGCCCCCAGATCAGGCACAGCAAGCTGCCACTGAACGCCAGGCTGCCCCAGGGATCCAGGCGCGCCGATCGGGTGTCGCGGGACTCGGGAATCGCCCGCAGCACCAAGGCCATCAGTACCAGCCCCACCGGCAGGTTGAGATAGAAAATCCAGCGCCAGCCCAGGTACTCGGTAATCAAGCCGCCCAGGGTCGGTGCGGCGGTCATCGCCACGCCCATGCACGCGCCCCAGAACGCCCAGGCCTTGGCGCGTTCTATTTCATCGTGGAAGGTATGCCCGATAGACGCCAGTGCCGAGGTCAGCAGCAGCGCCGCACCCACCCCCTTCACGGCCCGGGCGATGTCCAGCCACAGCGCAGTGGGTGCTGCACCGCAGCCTAGGGAGGCGAAGATGAAAATACCCAGGCCCCAGACCAGGGTTTTCTTGCGGCCAAAGCGGTCGGCGATACTCCCGGCCGGCAACAACAAGGCGGCGAACGCCAGCATATAAGCGCTGACGACCCACTCGATATCGGCAAAGTTGGCGCCCAGGTCACGGGCGATGCTCGGCAGCGTGACGGCAACGATGTTGGTATCCAGCACGATCAACGCGCAGACAGCGGAGGCGGTCACCAGCGTCAGGCGTGGACTGACCTGGCTCACAAGCAAATTACCTGATAGGCAATACGGAAATCTCGGTTGACTTGCATCGCAAGGGCTCTCTAGGGTTCAGGTACTGCGAGCTTATCCCTGGCTAATCACATTTTTGTTAGGCGCCAGGAAGTACTTCATTACCTTTGAGCTAATACTGCCATGGAAATCCGCCATTTTCGTTACTTTCTGGCCGTGGCCCGGCAGCGCAATTTCACCCGCGCCGCCGAGCAATTGGGTATTGCGCCGCCGACCCTGAGCCGGCAAATCCAGGACATGGAAACCAGCCTGGGCACGCGCTTGTTTATCCGCCGGCAGCGCGAAGTCAGCCTCACCGAAGCGGGTGCCGCGCTGCTGAGCGAGGCCGAAGCCGCCGTGCGCCAATTCGAGTTCGCCCAGCGCAATGCCCAGCGCGCCGGGCGTGGCGAGATCGGGCATATTGAGTTGGGTTACGTGGCCTCGGCGCTGTACTGCGGGCTGTTGCAGCGTCAGGTACGGGGGTTCAGCCAGGCGTTTGCCGATGTGAACGTGAACCTGCGCGAATGGGCTATGGCTGCGCTACCGGGCGCGGTGGCAGATGGGCGCTGCGATATCGGTTATATCCGTTCGCCGATGACTCTGCCGGACGGCGTGGAGGCGGTGCGCCTGGACAGCGAAGGCTTTGTGCTGGCGCTGGCCCATGATTCCTGGCTGCTGGGGCTTAAGGCAATCACCTGCGAGCACCTGGAAAACGAGACGTTTATCCTGCCGGAACAAATCAGCGGCACCTTGCATGTCGCCGCCCAGGGCGGCTACGCACCGCGCCTCGGCGCGCAGCCGGGCGGGTTGGTGGCGGTGGTGGCCCTGGTGTCGTTGGGGCAGGGGGTTGCGGTAGTGCCAGCATCGATGGTCGGGCATGTGAGCCTGCCGGGCGTGGTGTATCGCAGTATCCAGGGCAATGAGGCGTCGTCGTGGTTGTCGTTGATTTACCGGCGTTTTGAAAAAGCGCCGGCGGTGGCGCGGTATATCCAGCAGGTCAAGCAGTCAGTCGCGGCTGCACCGAGTCGGCCAGGCGCGTAAGAATCAGGCAGCACGACACCGCCCCGGCGTCCAGCACCCCGAGAGAGCGCTCGCCCAGGCGACTGGCGCGGCCGATCTTGGCCACCAGGTCCTTGGTCGAATCGCGCCCCTGGGAGGCGGCGGTTTTCATCGCCTCCAGCGCATCGTTGAAAGACGCCCCGGATGCATGTGCCTGTTCAAACGCCTCTACTGCAGGAATAAGGGTATCCATCAGGCACTTGTCCCCCACGCCCGCCTCGGTGATGTCCTGCAGTGAAGTCAAGCCGCCGCGCAACAGATGGGCGAAGGTCGCGGCGTCGATGTCTTCACAATTGCGCACTTCGTCGGCCATGCCAATAAACAGGCTGCCATACAGCGGGCCCATGGAGCCGCCGATGCCTTCCATCAGGCTCAGGGTCAGTTCATCCAGGGCTTGGGCCAGGCTCAGTTGGCGGCCTTCGATAGTGCGACCGCAGTGGGCGAAGCCCTTGGCCATGTTGATGCCGTGGTCGCCGTCGCCAATGGCGCCGTCGACTTCGCTGAGGTATTCGCGATTGGCCACGATGACGCTGACCAGATCGGCGACGATGGCGCTGCCGTCACGGGTGGAAAAGTGCTGGCTCATGTTTACTCCGCCTGGGTCATGCCGATGGAACGGCAGGGTTGGTCGATCAGGGTTTTCAGCTCGGCGTCGAGGCCGAGCAGGGTCACGCCCATCATTTCCAGGGAGGTGAAGTAGTTGCCGACGTAGCAACGGTGGATCTTCAAGCCCTTGGCCTTGAGTTGTTTTTCCACCTCGGCGTAGAAAATGTACAGCTCCATCACTGGCGTGGCGCCAAGGCCCGAGACCAGCACCACCACACTGTCGTCCTGGCTGAAATCGCGGTCGGCCAGGATCGGCGCAAGCATCCGCTCGGCCATGGCGGCGGCCGGTTCAATCGGGATGACTTCGATGCCCGGCTCGCCATGATGACCGATGCCCAGTTCCATCTGGCCGTCAGGGATCTGGAAGTTCGGCTTGCCCACGGCGGCGATGGTGCAGGGCGTGAGGCCGATACCGATCGAGCGGCACTGGTCGACGGTCTTCTGCGCGACGCGAATCACCCCGTCGAGGTCGTAATGCTGGGCGGCGGCGGCACCGCCGATCTTCCACATGAAGATTTCCCCGGCCACTCCGCGACGCTTGGCGATATCGGCCTTGGGCGCCGAAGCCACGTCGTCGTTGGCCACCACGGTGCGGATGCGCATGTCTTTGCTGGCGGCCATCTTCATCGCCAGCTTGACGTTCATATTGTCGCCTGCGTAGTTGCCATACAGGCACGCCACGCCCGCGCCATGGTCGGCGGCACGGAAGGCGTCGAAAAAGCTCTTGGCGGTGGGCGAGGAAAAAATCTCACCGACGGCTACGGCATCCACCAGGCCCGGCCCGACATAGCCTAGGAACGCCGGTTCATGCCCCGAGCCGCCGCCGGTGACGATGCCGACCCGGCCCTGACCGGAGGGCTGGGCCTTGACGATGACCCGCGGGTTGGTTTCGTACTGGCGCAGTTCGGGGTGCGCGACCAGGATGCCGCGCAGCATGTCTTCGACCACTTGGTCGGGATCGTTGATGACTCGATTCATAACGCGGGTTCCTGTGTTCTTGTTCTAAGGGGTGACACCCCTCCATTGTGGGAGCAGGCAAGCCAGCTCCCACAGTTTGTGTGTTGCTGCTGGAATCAGGGTTCGAGCACCACCTTGAGCGATTTATCGCCGCGCTCCATCACCGCAAACGCCTCCTTGAAATCCGCCAGGGCAAACTTGTGGGTCACCACATCGCGCATGTCGATTTTGCGGTTACCGATAAAGTCGATGGCTCTCGGGTACATATAGGGCCCCAGGTGCGAGCCGAGGATGTCCAGCTCCTTGCGATCGCCAATGATCGACCAATCGACCGTGGCCTCGTCATTGAACACGCTGAACTCGACGAAGCGCCCCAACTTGCGCAGCATCGCCAGCCCCTGGTTGACGGCCTTGTGGTGCCCGGTGGCTTCGATGTAGATGTCGCAGCCGTAGCCGTCGGTGATCTCGCGGATTTTGGCCAGCACATCGACCTCGGCCGGGTTCCAGACTTCGTCGGCGCCCATGCGCAGGGCGAGGGCGGCGCGCTCGGGTTTCATGTCCAGTACGATAAGCTTTTTCGGGTTGCGCAACCGCACCGCGCCGATGATGCCCAGGCCCAAAGTGCCGGCGCCTGCGACCACCACAATGTCGTCATGGTCGACGTCGGCGCGCTCTGCGGCGTGCAGCGAGCAGGCCAATGGCTCGATCAGGATCGCTTCATCGGGGGCGATGGATTCCGGCACTTTGTGGATGATGCCTTCCTTGGTGAAAATCATGTACTGGGCCATGGCGCCCTGCACATTGTTCTGGAAGCCATACAGGTCATGCTTCTGGCACATCCAGTACTGGCCGTGGTTGCAGAAGCGGCAACCCCAGCACGGCACGATCTGTTCGGAAATCACCCGGTCGCCGACCGCCACGCCGCGCTTTTCGGCGCCTGGGCCAAGGGCGACCACACGGCACACGAACTCATGCCCGGGAATCATCGGCGGCTTCACGTAGCGCGGTTGCTCGGCGTCGCCCCAGAACGACGGCGCGCCGCGATAGGTCTTGATATCGCCCATGCAAATGCCGCACAGCTCGACCTTGGTCAGGATCTCGTCGGGGCCGGGGGTGGGCACGTCGACGGTTTCCAGGCGGTAGTCTTCCGGCCCATGGCAGACCACGGCCTGCATGGTTTTGGGGATGCTCGGGGCAAGTTGTTCGGGTGTGCGTTCGGTGACGGTGGACATGACAAGACCTCACGACATAAAGATGAATTACTGAATGCTGTAGCCGCCGTCGATCACCATGTTGGCGCCGGTGATCATCTGCGCGGCATCGCTGAGCAGGTATAGCGCCAGACCGGCGATTTCTTCCGGCTGGGCAAAACGCCCCGCCGGGATCTGCAATTTGGCCCGCTCACCCACGTCGCCGGCCCAGGCTTTCTTGCCCAGGGCGGTTTCGACGATGGTGGGGGAGATGGCGTTGACGTTGATCTGCGGCGCCCATTCCATGGCCAATACCTTGGTCATGCCGACAATCGCCGCCTTGCTGGCGCAGTAGGCGACGTGGCGGTCCAGGCCAATCACGGCGGCCTGGGAGGCGAGGTTGACGATGCGCCCACTGCCCTGGGCGAGCATGTGTTTGGCGCAAGCCTGGGCCATGAAAAAACTGGCCTTGAGGTTGATGTCCAGGGTGGTGTCCCAGGCGCTTTCGCTGACGTCGATAGCCTTGTCCAGCAGTACCACGCCTGCGCTGTTGATCAGGTAATCCAGGCGTTGGAAGTGAGCGAAGACGTTGTCGACAGTCGGTTGGATCTGGTCGATCTTCCCGAGGTCGACGGCAATGCCCAGGTGCCCGGTACCCAGGCGGGCGGCCACTTCGACCACCGCCGGGTCGCGGTCGAGCAGCGCCACCCGCGCACCACGTTCCACCATCAGAGTGGCACAGGCCAGGCCGATCCCGGCGGCACCGCCGGTGATCACCGCACAACGGCCATTGAGGTCGAAGGCTTGGTTCCAGAAACCAGACATGAATAACTCCTGTTACAGATCAAAAGGTAGAACGCGGTCCAATGTGGGAGCTGGCTTGCCTGCGATTGCATCGACCCGGTCTACCTGATGCACCCAGGCGCCTGCATCGCAGGCAAGCCAGCTCCCACAGTTGACTGTGTTTCAAGCCACTGACTACTTGCCGCCGCTGACTTGCTGGTACAGCGCATCCGCATTGGCATTGGTCACTGGCACCCACGGCAGGATGTAGTTCCTGGCCGTGCCGTCACCCCATTTCACGTCCTTGGCGTAGCGCTCCCAGATCACCGATTGCGGCTTGTAGTCCTCACCGGCCAGGGCGCGCAGGGCCACGTCCAGTGCGCCTTGGGATTGGGCCTGGGCGTCCTGGAGGAATGTGGTGACTTCGTCTTTTTTTGCCGCCTGGATCGCATCCGGCATACCGTCGATGGAGGTCACGGGTACCTCTTTGGAGGTCAGTCCGTGGGACTTCAGGGCCTGCACGGCGCCGAGGGCCATGTCGTCGTTCTGGGCGATCACGCCGTTGATGCCCTTGGGGTGGGCGTTGAGCCAGTCTTCGGTGAGGGTCATGGCCTGGGCGCGGTCCCAGTTGGCGGTTTTCTTCTCGATGATCTTGATGTCAGGGTGTTTGCCCAACACCTCCAGCTCGCCTTTTTCCCGGTCGATCTGCGCCGACTGGCCAATCGGGCCCTGGATGATCACCACGTTGCCCTTGCCGTTGAGCTTGTCGACCATGGCCTGGGCCTGCAGGCGGCCGCCTTCGACGTCGTCGTTCCCCACATACGGCACGCTGGCATCGGCTACTTTCGTATTGGAGGCGATGACCACCACGTCGTTGCTCATGGCCGCCTTGACCGTGCCGACACCGGCCTTGGTATCAATGGGCACGAACAGAATCGCGTCGTAGCGTTGGGTCACCATATTTTCGATCTGGTTGTTCTGGGTCAGGGCGTCGTAGTTGCCGTCGAATACGGTCAGCTGCACGGTGCCATCCTTGACGGCCGGATGTTCCTTGAGCTCACGCACCCAGTTCTGCATGAACTGGCCCTTGAGGCCGTAGACGGCTGCGCCGATCTTGTAGGTCTTGCCATCGGCCGCCAGGGCGATGCTGCTGGCAAGCAGGGTGAGGGTCGCCGCAGCGGCCAAAGTGGTACCAAGTTTCATGAGTAGAACTCCGGTTATTGTTGTGGGTCGTTCTCTAGCGTTTTTTCTTGCGCCACACGTCGATCAGTACTGCGAACACGATGATCAGGCCCTTGGCGACCTGCTGGTAATAGGAGGACACGCCGAGCAGGTTCAGGCCGTTGTTGATCACGCCGATCAGCAGCGCCCCGAACAAGGTGCCGACAATGCTGCCGGTACCGCCCGACAGGCTGGTGCCGCCGATTACCACCGCGGCAATCGCATCCAGTTCATAGGAAACCCCGGCCTGGGGCAGGGCAGAGGTGGTACGTGCCGACAACACCACGCCGGCCAATCCGGCGAGCAGGCCCGAAACCACGTACACCGAGAACATCACCTTGCGCACGCCGATGCCGGAGGTGCGCGCGCTTTTTTCATTGCCGCCCACCGCGTATACATAGCGGCCGTAGGTGGTGTAGCGCAGCACCATCCAGAAGATCAGCGCGACCACGGCAAAGATAATGATCGGCACGCCCACCGGGCCGATCTTGCCGATACCCAGCGCCAGGTAGGCGTCGGGCAGGTCGGTGATCGGGCTGCCGTCGTTGAGGATAAAGGTCATGCCGCGGGCGATGCTGAGCATACCCAGGGTGGCCACGAACGGAGGGATCGACAGGTTGGCGACCATGAAACCGTTGACCACGCCAAGCATCGCCCCGGCAAACATCCCGGCGCTGACCGCCGCCAACAGGCCATAGCCCTGGGTGGCGACCATCGCGCTGCACAATCCGGCAAAGGCCAGGATCGAACCTACCGACAAGTCGATGCCCTTGGTCAGGATCACGTAAGTCATGCCCACGGCGAGGATGCCGTTGATGGAGGTCTGGCGCAGGATGTCCATCCAGTTGCGCCAGGTCATGAAGTATTCGCTGGAGAACGCCATCACCACGCACAGCAGGATAAACACCAGCGGCAGGCCGAAGCGGTCCAGAGACAGGCGCAAGCGGTTGCGTGGCGCGGTGGTGACAGGGGCGGCAAGGGTTTTGGCATTCATGAGGCAAGACTCAACAAGGCTTCCTGGGAAAGGGCGGTGTCGGTGCTGATGGTCACCAGCCGGCCGCCCTTGAATACGGCAATGCGATCACTCAAGTGCAGCAGTTCCGGAGCTTCGGACGACACCACGATGGCGGCGCCGCCGGCCCGTACGAACTGGTCGAGCAGGTGGTAGATCTCCTGCTTGGCGCCTTCATCGATGCCGCGGGTGGGTTCGTCGCAAAGCAGGCACACCGGCTCGGTGGACAGGCATTTGGCGAGCACGACTTTTTGTTGGTTGCCGCCGCTCATGGACGCCACCGGTAGGTCCAGAGAGCTGGTCTTGATCTGCAGGCGCTTGACCATGTCTTCGGCCAGTTGGGCTTCCTTGCGCGCATTGATCAGCGACCAACTCGACAAGCGCTTGTAGGCCGACAGCGCGATGTTGGAGAGGATGCTGCCGGTCAGCACCAGGCCACTGTCCTTGCGGTCTTCGGTGACCAGCGACATACCGGCGTTGATGGTGGCCTTGGGCAGCCCGATGGGCATGGGCTTGCCTTGCAGGGTGACACTGCCGGAATCGGCTACGGTCAGGCCGTAGATGCAGTTGAGAAACTCACTGCGCCCGGAGCCCATCAGCCCGTAGATGCCAAGAATTTCGCCACGGCGCAATTGCAGGCTGATGTCGTGGAACTCGCCGTTGCGGCTCAGGTTGTCGACTTGCAGGCAGGTGTCGGTGGCGCATTCACGGCCGACTTTGTGGTCGATGCGCGTCAGTTCCTGGCCAACAATGCCGCGTACCAGGTGGTCGCGGTCGATATCGGCCATGCGCCCGCTTTCCACGAATGCGCCATCGCGGAAGATGCTGTAGTCGTCGGCGATTTGCGCCAGTTCGCTCAAGCGATGGGACACATACACGATACCGGCACCCCGTGCAGTGAGGCGGCGAATGGCCTTGAACAGGGTTTCTGCCTCGCGCTCGCCGATGGCCGAGGTGGGCTCGTCCATGATCATCACCTGGCAGTCATGGCTGAACGCCTTGGCGATTTCCACCAGTTGAATCTGCGCCACGCTCAAGCGATGCATGGGGCTGGTGGCGTCGACGTCGAACTCCAGGCTTTCCAGCAGCTCGCGGGTGCGGCGGTTCAGGGCCTTGCTGTCGACAATGCAACCGGCGCGGCGCGGCTCGCGGCCCAGCCAGATGTTTTCGGCGACGGTCATGTAGGGGATGGGTTCCAGCTCTTGGGTGATCATCGCGATCCCGGCCGCCAAGGCTTCACTGGGGCGGTTGAACTGCGCCGGTGCACCGTTGAGCACAATGGTGCCGGCGTCACGCTGGGTGATGCCCATCAGGATGCTCAGGAAGGTCGACTTGCCGGCGCCATTGCCACCGCACAGGGCGTGGACGCTGCCGGCGCGCAGAGAGAGGCGCCCGTCACGCAGGGCAGGTACCCCGGCGTAAGCCTTGGCGACGTGTTCAGCCTGGAGCAGTAATGGCTTGGCCATCGGCGTGTCCTCGTGCTGTGAATTCTTATTAGGTCGCACAGTCATGTTTCGCTGTGATCATATGTGTATCAAATGAAATTCTGATCAGTCAATCTCTTTCATTAAAAAGCGTTGATTCTCATCTGTAGAGACTATATCGGCTGTTTATCCCGCTTTGACTGCAAGGTCAGTTAAATCTCGCTTGACATGAAGGGCATAATGATCGCGAAATGACTGAGCAAAATTTCACTGAGTGATCATCTGATCAGTCTTAATCTAGGTCAGGGCAGCGGAGCCAGACGCCATGAACACACCTTTTCCGGTGGCTATCGGATGCGATGAAGCGGGTTTTGAGCTTAAAGAGCTGTTGAAGCGCCATATCGAGGCGCTGGGTTACCCGGTCACTGACTTCGGCACCCATTCCACTGCGCCGGTGCTCTACCCGGACATCGCGCTGGCCGTGGCCAACGCCATCAGCGCCGGGCAGCAGCGCCTCGGCGTGCTGGTGTGCGGCACCGGCATCGGCATGGCCATCTCGGCCAACAAGGTGTTGGGTATCCGTGCGGCTCAGGCCCATGACACCTATTCGGCGGAGCGGGCGCGCAAGAGCAACGATGCGCAGATTCTGTCCATCGGTGCGCGGGTGATCGGCGCCGAACTGGCCAAGAGCATTGTCACGGCGTTCCTGGCCTCGGAGTTCGAGGCGGCGCGTTCCGGGGCCAAGGTCGAGCGCATCAACGCAATCGAGCGCGATGGGCATCAGTAGTGGACGGCACGGGGCAAGAGTCGGGAGAATGCGCCTTTGACGCCGAAACGGAAGCCCGTCCCCATGAGTGACAGTACCCAGCGCATGGCCAGCGATATCGATCAAATGACCGAAGTGGCGATGCTCTATTACCTTGAGAACGTCACTCAGGAAGCCATTGCCAAGCGCTTTGACCTGTCGCGGGCCAAAGTCAGCCGCCTGCTCAAGCGTGCGCGAGATGAAGGCATTGTCGAGGTGCGCGTGTTGCAGCACCCGGCGATGAACAACGAACTGGAGCGCGCGTTGGTGGAGCGCTTCAAGCTCGACCGCGCCTTGATCGCCGTTGACCACAGCGACCCCGACACCCAGCGCTCGGCAGTCGCCAGCCTGGTCGCCAACTACCTGAACAAAACCTTGGGCGATGGCATGATCGTCGCCGTGGGCATGGGCCGTAACGTCGGCGCGGTGGCCGATAACGTGTTCCTGCCGGTGACGCGCAACTGCACGTTCGTATGTGCTATCGGTGGTTCGCTCAAGGCCGGCGAGTACATGAACCCCGACCATATCTGCCGGCGCCTGGCCCTGCGCTTTGGCGGCGAGAGCGAAAGCCTGTACGCCCCGGCCCTGGTGGCCAACCCGGAACTGCGTGGTGTGTTGATCAATAACGACACGGTACGCTCCACCCTCGACCGCGCCCGGCGTGCCGACATTGCCCTGATCGGCATTGGTGATATGAGCGAAAACAGCAACATGGTGCGCATGGGCTGGTTCTCGCCCCAGGAAATCGCCCAGGCGCGGTTGTCCGGCACGGTGGGCGACATGATGGGCTATGACTTTATCGATATTCACGGCCAGCCGGCGGTCAACGCCATTCAAGGCCGAGTGATCGGGTTGACGGTGCAGGAGCTGTTCCGCATCCCGGATGTGGTGGCGATTGCCAGTGAAAATACCAAGGCCGCGGCGACGCTGGGGGCGTTGCGGTCGGGGGTGATCAATACGCTGGCGACGACGGTCACCAATGCTCACACCATTCTGGCGCTGGATGATGCCACCCGAAAGTCTTGATTTATCGCCCACCTGACTTGTGGGCAGGCTTTCTGTGGGAGCTGGCTTGCCTGCGATGCAATCACCTCGGTATGCCTGAAACACCAAGGTGTCTGCATCGCAGGCAAGCCAGCTCCCACAAGAGTTGCTGTGCTTCTGATAGGGGTTTACAGGTTTTGTAATAGTTTTGCGCTGTGGGAATTTTGTATTTCAAATGTAGGATTCAAGTCCTTTTGTCATTTCAGGACTTGCATGAACACCCTCTCGGAGCCTCCCAGTCGTCTTTCCCCAAGACAACCACTGTCGCTGTTCCCGCTGAAGCACCCCGTATTCCGTCAACTAACCTTGTCCCGGTCGTATGACCGCACGTTGCCGTGCCCGGCGTTCTAAAAATTTAAAAGACAGAGACTCTATAAATGGAATGGTTAGCAGATCCCACGGCCTGGCTCGGCCTGGCGACCTTGATTGTGCTGGAACTGGTGCTGGGTATCGACAACCTGGTGTTTATCGCGATCCTGGCAGACAAGTTGCCGCCGGAGCAGCGCGACCGTGCGCGCTTGATCGGTTTGTCCTTGGCGTTGCTGATGCGTCTGGGCCTGTTGGCGAGTATTTCCTGGTTGGTGACCCTCACCCAGCCGCTGTTCGAGGTGTTCGACAAGAGCTTTTCCGGCCGTGACCTGATCATGCTGTTCGGTGGTGTGTTCCTGTTGTTCAAGGCCACCATGGAGCTGCACGAACGCCTGGAAGGCCACGTGGCCCAGCACAAGGGCAATGTGGCTTATGCGATGTTCTGGCCGATCGTGGCGCAGATCGTGGTGCTCGACGCAGTGTTCTCCCTCGACGCGGTGATTACCGCAGTGGGCATGGTCGATGAGCTGGCGGTGATGATGATCGCGGTGATCGTGTCCATCGGTTTGATGATCGTGGCAAGCAAGCCGCTGACCCGTTTCGTCAACGCCCACCCTACGGTCATCATGCTGTGCCTGGGCTTTTTGATGATGATCGGTTTCGCCCTGACCGCCGAAGGCTTGGGCTTCCATATTCCCAAGGGCTACCTGTACGCGGCCATTGGTTTCTCGATTCTGATCGAGGTGTTCAACCAGATCGCCCGCTCGCGTCGCAAGAAATCGGCACAAGGTGTGCTGCCGGTGCGTGAGCGTACCGCCCATGCGGTGATGCGTCTGCTGGGTGGTCGTAGCCTGGCGGTGGAAGAGGTGGGTGAAGAGGTCGCTGACTTGCTGGGCGAGCCGGATACTGCGCAGGGCCCGCTGTTTGATCGACGTGAGCGGGTGATGATCAGCGGGGTGCTGCAACTGGCCGAACGGCCGATTCGTACCCTGATGACACCACGGGCCAAGGTTGACTGCATCGACCTGGCGGACGATCCCGACACGATCCGCCTGAAGCTGATGCATTCGTCCTACTCGCGTTTGCCGCTGATCCGCAACGGTGCGGTGGATGAACCCTTGGGCTTTGTGCACAAGAAGGAACTGCTCAAGGAGTACCTGGCCGGTAACGAGCCGAACCTGGAGCACCTGGCGCGCCGGGCGATCAACCTGCTGGAGAGCTTTTCGATCCTCAATGCCCTGGAGCAGATGCGCCAGGAGTCCACCCACATCGCCTTTGTGATCAACGAATTCGGGGACTTCATGGGCGTGTTGAGCATGACCGATATTCTGGAATCCATCGCCGGTGAATTGCCCGATGCCAGTGAAATCGAAGGCCCGGACATTGTCGAGGAGGGCGCGGGCTTTCGTGCCAATGGTGCCTTGAATCTTAATCAGGTGAGCCGACGCACCGGCTTCAAGGCCGTGGCGACGGAGGATTACCAGACCCTGGCCGGTCTGGTGATGAGTCTGTTGGATCGCTTGCCGGTTGTGGGCGATAGTCTTGAATACGAGGGGTGGCGCCTGACTGTGGCCGCGGTGGAAGAGCGGAGGGTGACGCAGGTTTGTTTGTCGCCGCTTACGGCTCCTTGATCTGGAGGCGAGCGAATCGCTTGAACGCGTGTTCAATCGCTTGCTCGCCGAGTCCGGGAACGGTTTCCTGAAGCTGTTGGTCCTGGTAGATCAGCAGCATTGGAATTCGGTCCACGCTTGGATGGCTTGGTGTTTCGGTGCAATCGAGGATCATGATCTTGATCTGGTGCTTGTACCGCTGGCTTATCCGCATGAAGCGTGGCATTGCGTCAGTGCATGCCGCGCAATCATGGGAGATGAATACAACGAATACGGGTTGCCTCGTATTGAGTTCGCGGTCAAATTCCGCCTTATTTGCGATCACTGCATTGACGTAGCTCATCGGGCGTCTCCTTGTCACTCCTTGGCCTAAGCTAAGTTGGAAAATCGTTCCGGTCTACTGTCAACCTTCACAGGTCCCTCTTCGCGCGCTTGGTACCTGCTTGATTCAAGTGTTCAGATCGGTGCGCAGTAACACCGTCGTGGGGCGTTGCGTAGCACAGCCATACGGTGACGGCGCAATGCTGTATGCCGCTTCAATCACTATCACGCTGATCCATAAAGCATTTCTTGCCGCCATAGGTTTCCTCTGGCGTCTGTGGCACACTTTCTGCTGTCTATTCCGTTGTTACATACCAAGTTCCGGTATAGCGGAATACACAATCCCTGGAGTGCTTGTCATGCATCACCGACCATCCGTATTCAAAGCGTGTGTTTTTCTTGTTGCCGCATCGGCTTCCTTCACAAGCATGGTGCAGGCGGCAGACAGCAAGCTGGATGATGTGCTCAAGCGCGGGCATCTGATCGTGGGTACAGGCAGTACCAATGCGCCGTGGCACTTCCAGGGAGCGGATGGCAAATTGCAGGGGTTTGATATCGACATCGGCCGCATGGTGGCCAAGGGTTTGTTCAATGACCCGAGCAAGGTCGAGTTTGTGGTGCAGTCATCCGATGCGCGCATTCCCAACCTGCTGACGGACAAGGTCGACATGAGCTGCCAGTTCATCACCGTCACCGCCAGCCGTGCGCAGCAGGTGGCTTTTACTTTGCCGTACTACCGCGAAGGCGTCGGCCTGCTGTTGCCCAACAACAGCAAGTACAAGGAAATCGAAGACCTTCAAGCCGCAGGCGATGACGTGACCGTGGCCGTGCTGCAAAACGTGTACGCCGAAGAACTGGTGCACCAGGCACTGCCCAAAGCCAAGGTCGACCAGTACGACAGTGTCGACCTGATGTACCAGGCCGTGAACTCCGGCCGCGCCGATGCGGCTGCCACCGATCAGTCCTCGGTCAAATACCTGATGGTGCAGAACCCCGGTCGCTACCGCAGCCCCACTTACGCCTGGAGCCCGCAAACCTACGCGTGTGCGGTCAAGCGTGGCGACCAGGATTGGCTGAATTTCGTCAACACCGCGCTGCATGAAGCCATGACCGGTGTGGAGTTTCCCACCTACAAGGCTTCTTTCAAGCAGTGGTTCGGCGTTGACCTGCCAGAACCGGCCATCGGTTTTCCCGTGGAATTCAAATGATCCGGAACAGCCGGGGCGTGCTTGAGCACGCCTCACTCAGGTATTGCCGACCATGAACTATCAGTTGAATTTTGCCGCCGTCTGGCGTGACTTCGACACCTTGCTGGCGGGGCTCGGCCTGGGCCTGCAGTTGGCCTTGCTGTCGATTGCCATCGGCTGCGTGATCGGCCTGCTGATGGCGTTTGCCATGCTGTCCCGGCACCGCGCGTTGCGCATCCTGGCCTCGGTGTACGTGACGGTGGTGCGCAATACGCCGATCCTGGTGTTGATCTTGTTGATCTATTTCGCCTTGCCGTCCCTGGGGATTCGCCTGGACAAAATCCCTTCGTTCATCGTCACCTTGTCGCTGTACGCCGGTGCCTACCTGACCGAAGTATTCCGCGCCGGGTTGTTGAATATTCCCAAGGGCTTGCGCGAAGCGGGGTTGGCGATCGGCCTTGGCGAATGGCGGATTCGTGCCTATATCACCGTGCCGGTGATGCTGCGCAACGTGTTGCCGGCACTGTCGAACAACTTTATCTCGCTGTTCAAGGACACATCCCTGGCCGCCGCGATCGCGGTGCCGGAGCTGACCTATTACGCCCGCAAGATCAACGTTGAAAGCTACCGGGTGATTGAAACCTGGCTGGTGACGACCGCGCTCTATGTGGCTGCCTGTTACCTGATTGCCATGCTGCTCCGTTACCTGGAGCAGCGTCTGGCGATCCGTCGTTAAGGAAGGGTTTGCATGTATGAATCCCCCAGTTGGCTGCATGAATTGTGGATCGCCCGCGAGACCCTGTGGGTCGGCTTCCAGGCCAGTGTGTCGGTCTCGGCACTGGCGATTATCTTCGGCACCCTGATCGGTATCGTCGCCGGGTTGATCCTGACCTACGGCAAGTTCTGGATGCGCGCGCCGTTTCGTCTGTACGTCGATCTGATTCGAGGCACCCCGGTGTTCGTGCTGGTGTTGGCGTGTTTCTACATGCTCCCGGCCCTGGGCTGGCAGATCAGTGCATTCCAGGCCGGTGCGGTCGGGTTGACCCTGTTCTGTGGCTCCCACGTGTCGGAAATCGTGCGCGGTGCACTGCAAGCCATTCCCCGTGGGCAACTGGAAGCGGGCAAGGCCATTGGCCTGACGTTTTACCAGTCGTTGGGCTATGTGTTGTTGCCCCAGGCGTTGCGACAGATTTTGCCGACCTGGGTCAATTCCTCTACCGAAATCGTCAAGGCCTCCACCTTGCTGTCGGTGATCGGCGTGGCCGAATTGCTGCTCAGCACCCAGCAGGTGATCGCCCGCACCTTCATGACCCTGGAGTTCTACCTGTTCGCCGGTTTCATGTTCTTTGTCATCAACTACGCCATCGAATTATTCGGGCGCTACATTGAAAAGCGGGTGGCCTTGCCATGAACCAAGCTCAAACCAAACCAGCGCTGCTGGACATTCGTGGCCTGCGTAAACAGTACGGCCAGGTGGAAGTGCTCAAGGGTGTCGATCTGTCGATGCAGCGCGGCAATGTGGTGACGTTGATCGGCTCCAGCGGCTCGGGCAAGACCACCTTGCTGCGTTGCGTGAACTTGCTTGAGGAGTTCCAGGGCGGGCAGATCACCCTGGACGGCGAGTCCATTGGCTACAGCGAGGTCAGCGGCAAGCGCGTACGGCACCCGGAGCGGGTGATTGCCCAGCACCGCGCCATGACCGGCATGGCGTTCCAGCAATTCAATCTGTTCCCGCATCTGACCGCGCTGCAAAACGTCACCCTTGGCTTGCTCAAGGTCAAGAAGATGGGCAAGGATGAAGCCGTGGCCCTGGCCGAAAAGTGGCTGGACCGCGTCGGCCTGCTGGAGCGGCGCAACCACTTTCCCGGCCAATTGTCTGGTGGTCAGCAACAGCGCGTGGCGATTGCCCGCGCCATTGCCATGAACCCCAGTCTGATGCTGTTCGACGAGGTCACATCGGCCCTCGATCCGGAGCTGGTAGGCGAAGTGCTCAGCGTGATCAAGGGGCTGGCGGAGGAGGGCATGACCATGTTGCTGGTCACCCACGAAATGCGCTTTGCCTATGAAGTCTCCGACCAGATCGTCTTCATGAACCAGGGCTGCATTGAAGAGCAGGGCACTGCGAAGGACATCTTCGAGCGGCCGCAGTCGCCGCGGCTGGCGGAATTTTTAAAGAACATTCGTTTTTAACAAGGAGCAACTTTTATGAGCATTACTCGTTACGGTACCGGCAGCACCGCAGGTGGCGGCCAGCCACGCCCGTTCGCACGCGCGGTGGAGGCCGATGGCTGGCTGTATGTGTCGGGCCAGGTGCCGGCGGTGGATGGCGAAATCATCAGTGGCGGCATCGTCGAGCAAACCCGGCAGACCATGCGCAACGTGGTGGCGATCCTCGAAGAAGCCGGCTATGAACTCAAGGATGTTGTACGCGTGGGCGTGTGGCTGGAAGATCCACGGGACTTCTGGAGTTTCAACAAGGTCTTCGGCGAATACTTCACCCCCGAGCACGCCCCGGCGCGGGCTTGTGTGCAGGCCAATATGATGGTTGATTGCAAGGTTGAGATCGACTGCGTGGCCTACAAGAAAAAGGGCTGAATCCACATTCTAAAGCCCACAGAAAATCAACTGTGGGAGGGAGCAAGCCCCCTCCCACAGGGAATCTCTGCCAAACCCTGGAACTTTGACCGGACCCATCACTGCCATGACCGAAGACACCATCAAACGCCGCGCCAAAGGCCTGGACCGTGCGTTCGATATCCTCGATTTTCTCAAGGAAGTCGGCCAACCCCTGCGCCCGAATGACATTGCCAGCGGCATCGGCAGCCCCAAGTCCACGGTCTACGAATTGGTCGCGTCGCTGCTGGAGCGGCGCATTCTGGAAACCGTGGGCAAGGACGGTCACGTGTATCTGGGGCGCCAGTTGTATTTCCTCGGCCAGGCGCACCTGCGGCACTTCGACCTGACCCGCGAGGCCGATCACGCCCTGCAGGAAATCGTCAGCCAGACCCACGAAACCGCGCAGATGTGCCTGCTCAACGGGCGCAAGTACACGGTGGCGCTGATGCGCGAAGGCCAGCGGCATTTTCGTATTTCTTCGGATATCGGTGAAAACGCGCCGATCCCGTGGACCGCTTCCGGGCGTTTGTTGCTGGGGCATTTGAGCGACCAGCAGATCATCGAGCTGATCGACCCCGACGATTTCATCCTGCCGGACGGCCTGCGCCTGCCGCTCGATACCTTCCTGGTGCAGATCCGCCAGGCCACCGTCGATGGGTTCTTTTCCTTCGACAGTGTGGCCGACACCTTCACCCATTGCTTCGCCGCCCCGGTGCGGGACGCCCAGGGCATCAGCATTGCGACCCTGTGCATCGTTGCCCCGCGAGCCGATGCCAGCAAGCACTACCACGACTATCGCCGGGTGCTGATCGACAGCGCCAACAGCCTGGCCCGGCGCATCAACGAATAGGAGTTTTCCATGTCTGCCCTCAATGCCGTTGAAAAAGGTGCCGCCGCCGTCGGTGCCCATTTGGTCCGCGATGTCAGCCTGCCGGCGCTGGTGCTGCACCGTGACGCCCTGGAGCACAATATTCGCTGGATGCAGGACTTTGTCAGCCACAGCGGCGCCGAGCTGGCGCCCCACGGCAAGACCAGCATGATGCCTGCGCTGTTCGAGCGCCAGATCACCGCCGGTGCCTGGGGGATCACCCTGGCCAACGCCGTACAAACCCGCGCCGCCTACGCCGGTGGCGTGCGTCGTGTGCTGATGGCCAACCAATTGGTGGGGGCGCCGAACATGGCGCTGATCGCCGACCTGTTGGCCGATCAGGATTTCGACTTCCATTGCATGGTCGATCACCCGGACAACGTCGCGGACCTGGGCCTGTTCTTCGCCGCGCGCGGCCTGCGTCTGAACGTGATGATCGAGTACGGCGTGGTCGGCGGCCGGTGTGGCTGTCGCAGCGAACAAGAAGTGCGTGAACTGGCCCGGGCGATCAAGGCCCAACCGGCATTGGCGTTGACCGGCATCGAAGGCTACGAAGGGGTGATCCACGGTGAGCACGCCATCAGCGGCATCCGTGACTTCGCTGCCAGCCTGGTGCGCCTGGCGGTGGACCTGCAAGACAGCGGCCTGTTCGACCTGCCCAAACCGATCATCACGGCGTCGGGCTCGGCCTGGTACGACCTGATCGCCGAGTCGTTCGAGGCGCAGAACGCTGCCGGTCGTTTCCTCAGTGTGTTGCGCCCAGGCAGCTACGTGGCCCACGACCATGGCATCTACAAAGATGCGCAATGCTGCGTGCTCGACCGACGCAGCGACCTCAACGAGGGCCTGCGCCCGGCGATGGAGGTCTGGGCGCACGTGCAGTCGCTGCCGGAGCCGGGGTTTGCGGTGGTTGCCCTGGGTAAGCGCGACGTGGCCTATGACGCCGGCTTGCCGGTGCCGCTCAAGCGCTACAAGGCCGGGATCGTCCCGGCGCACGGTGATGATGTGAGCGCGTGCAAGGTCACGGCGGTGATGGACCAACATGCGTTCATGACCGTAGCGCCGGGGGTTGAGTTGCGCATTGGCGACATTATTTCGTTTGGCACGTCCCATCCCTGCCTGACTTTCGACAAATGGCAGGTGGGTTGCCTGGTGGATGAGCAGTTGCAGGTGGTCGAGTCGCTGCGTACCTGTTTCTAGACCGAGCCGCACCTATCGGGGGCAAGCCCCCTCCCACATTTGGAATGCATTCCCCTGTGGGAGGGGGCTTGCCCCCGATGAGGCCATCAGCCCCACCGAGACAGCAGCCATGACCACCCAACCCCGCATCGCCCTTATCGGCGAATGCATGATCGAACTGCAACACCGCGCCGACGGCAGCCTGCACCAGAGCTTCGGCGGCGACACCCTGAACACGGCGGTGTACCTGCGCCGTGAGCTGGGCGAGTGCGCCAGTGTCGACTACGTCACCGCCTTGGGCGATGACAGTTTCAGCGACGCCATGTGCCAGCAGTGGCAAACCGAGGGCCTTGGCCTGGGTATGGTCCAGCGCCTGCCCGGGCGTCTGCCGGGCTTGTATTGCATCCAGACCGACGCCAATGGCGAGCGCAAGTTTCTCTACTGGCGCAACGAAGCGGCCGTGCGTGACTGCTTCACCACGCCTGCGGCCGAGCCGATCCTGGCAGCGTTGCCGGACTATGACGTGGTGTATTTCAGCGGCATTACCCTGGCGGTGCTGGGCGAGGTCGGGCGCGAGCGCTTGCTGGACACCCTGGTCGAAACCCGCCGCCGAGGTGGCAAGGTGGTGTTCGATAACAATTACCGGCCACGGCTATGGGCCGATGTGCAAGCGGCCCGTGCGGCTTATCGCAAGGTCTTGGCTGAAGTGGATATTGCCTTGTTGACCGAGGATGACGAGCACGCGCTGTTTGGCTATGAGGACAGCGAGCAGGTGTTTGCGGCCTATCCATCGATTGCAGAAGTGGTGCTCAAGCGTGGCGCGGATGCGTGTTTGATTCGCTGTGCGGGAGAGCGTTTTGCGGTGCCGGCGTTGAAGGTGGAAAAGGTGGTGGACACTACGGCGGCGGGAGATTCGTTCAGTGCGGCGTATCTGGCCGGGCGGCTCAAAGGTGGCTCGCCGCAAGAGGCTGCATTGGCGGGGCATCGATTGGCGAGCCGGGTGATTCAGCTGCCGGGGGCGCTGATACCGAGGTGAATGGCCGCTTGCGGCGGATCGCGGGCAAGCCCGGCTCCCACATTTTACCGGGTGTACACCGCTAAATGTGGGAGCTGGCTTGCCTGCGATAGCGGTCTGGAGCCAAGTGCTCAATCCCGGTAAAACACCTGCACCAGGTGATAGCCAAACTTGCTCTTGATCGGCCCGTGCACCACCTTCACCGGCTTCTTGAAGATCACCGCATCAATCGCGCCTACCATCTGCCCGGGCCGCACTTCGCCCAGATCGCCGCCACGCTTGCCCGACGGGCAGGTGGAGTACTTCTTGGCCAGCACGTCAAAGGCTTCGCCCTTGGCAATGCGCTGCTTGAGTTGTTCGGCTTCTTCGCTGGTTTTCACCAGGATATGACGGGCTTGGGCTTTCATTGATTTCTACCAGGTGTGCGACGGCGCGCGATTATGCCTGAACTCAGGCCTCGACGCCGATCATGCTGCGGATTTTGGTGGCCAGCAGGTCGATCGAAAAGGGCTTGGCGACCATGTCCATGCCGTCTTCCAAAAAGCCCTGGCGCTCAGCGGCTTTCTCGGCATAGCCGGTCATGAACAACACCCGCAGGCCGGGGCGATGCTGGCGCGCGATTTCCGCCAGTTGCCGGCCGTTCATGCCCGGCAGGCCAACGTCGGTCACCAGCAAATCCACGCGCAAATCCGACTCCAGCAGCGGCAGCGCGGCACGGGCGTCGGCCGCCTGGTGCGCGGTATAGCCCAGTTCGTCGAGGACGTTGACCACCAACATGCGCACTGCGGGGTCGTCCTCGACCACCACCACGGCTTCACCGGCCAGGGCCACCGGGGCTTCGGTGAGGCTGACGGGCAGGTCGCTTTCCAGTGCGGTGCCGTACAGGCGCGGCAGGTACAGGCGCACGCAGGTGCCCTGGCCCGGTTCGCTCTGGATCGTTACATGGCCACCGGACTGCTGGGCAAAGCCGTAAATCATCGACAGCCCAAGGCCGGTGCCTTGGCCGATAGGCTTGGTGGTGAAGAACGGGTCGAATGCCTTGGCGAGGATTTTCGGCGCCATGCCGCTGCCGTTGTCGCTCACGCCGAGCATCACGTAGTCGCCGGCCTTGACCGGCTCCAGGGTGGTGATGTCGGTGCCGTCCAGGTAGCTGTTGGCGGTTTCGATCAGCAACTCGCCGCCGTCGGGCATGGCGTCGCGGGCGTTGATCACCAGGTTGAGCAGGGCGTTTTCCAATTGGCTGGCATCGGTATTTACCGGCCAGATGTCTTTGCCCAGTTGCACCTTGAGCGCGATATGCGCGCCCTTGGTGCGCTGGAACAGATCTTCCAGGGATGCCACCAGCTGGTTGGGGTCGGTGGGGCGGCGGTCCAGCGACTGGCGCCGCGAAAACGCCAGCAGGCGGTGGGTGAGGGCGGCGGCGCGATGGGCCGAGGATACGGCGGCATCGGCAAAGCGGCCAATCTCCTCGCTGCGCCCGGCGGCAATATAGCGCTGCATCAGGTCCAGGCTGCCGATGATGCCGGTGAGCATATTGTTGAAGTCATGGGCGATACCGCCGGTGAGCTGGCCCACCGCTTCCATCTTCTGCGCATGGCGCAGGGCGTCTTCGGCCCGTTCACGCTCGAACATCTCGTTTTGCAGGCGCTGGTTGGCCTCGGCCAGCGCCTGGGTACGCTGGGCCACGCGCTCTTCGAGGTTCTCGTTGAGATGGCGCAGGGCTTCTTCGGTGAGTTTGCGTTCGGTCTCGTCGATCACAAAAATGTAGAAGCCATTCACCGAACCGTCATTGCTGAAGCGCGGCAGGTATTTCATCAACGCGTGGCGCGGGCGGCCGTCGCGATGGGGCGTGAGGGTCATGAAGCTGCACGCCTTGCCGTTCAGGGCCGCTTCGATCTTGTCGATTCGCCCGGCATACACCTCATCACCGAGCACTTCGCGGATGGTCTTGCCGTACAGTTCCTGGGGCGTCTTGCCGTACCAGTCGAGGTAGGCGCTGTTGTTCAGGCGAAAGCGCTGTTCATGGTCCACGTAGCCGATCAGCACCGGCATGGCGTTGATGATCAGTTGCAGCTCGGTCTGGCTCTGGCGCAGCGCCTGTTCGGTGTGCTTGCGCTCGGTAAGGTCCAGCGCGGCACCGAGGAAGCGTGCGGGTCGGCCTTGTTGGTCCTTGTAGCAGCGGCCACGGGCAAACACCCAGCGCACCTGACCGTCGGCTTGCAGCAGGCGGTACTCCTCGGCGTATTCAGTGCCGAACGTGATGCAATGCTTGATGCTGCGCGTGACCATGCCACGGTCTTCGGGATGCACGCCGAGCAGATAGGCGCTGATGGGCAGCAGGCCGGCGTCACTCGGGTCGACACCGTGCAGGTAGGCGAAATGTGCATCGGCGATAAAGTGGTCTTCACCGATGTCCCAGTCCCAGGTGCCCACGGCATCGGTCGCTGCCAGTGCCAGTTGCAGGCGCTGCTCGGTGTTGTGCTGGGCCTTGAGGCTCGCTTCGGAGCGCTGCTGCAGTTCCAGGGTTTTGCTGCGCCGTTCATTGGTTTCGATGGCGGTGACCAGGATGCCTGCCACCTGGCCGCTTTCGTCGCGCACCGGGCTGTAGGTCAGGTCGAGCCAGATTTCGGTGTCGCGACATTCGCGTTGCAAGACAAAACGCTGCTCGCTGAAGGTGCGCACCTGGCCACCGAGCACCGCGTCGTACACCGGCGCAGCGAAGCTTTGCAGCTCCGGCCAGGTCTGATGCGCAGGCTGGCCCAGGGCGCCGGGGTGCTTGTTGCCCACCAGTTGGGCAAAACCATCGTTATACAGTTGTATGAGTTGCGGGCCCCACAGCAGCACCATCGGCATCGGCGAATGCACGACGATATCGACGGCGGTACGCAGGCTCTGCGGCCACTCGCTGGCCTCACCGAGGGGGCTTTGCGCCCAGTCCAGCCGCTTGATCAATGCAGCGGCTTCGCTACCGGTGGATGTTCCATTCATGAAAAAAAGCCCTGAACACGACGCTTTGAAAAATGACCACATCCATTGTCCCAAGGATCATCAATGGATGACTACCCCGGAAAAATAGCACGCATTGACGGCTTTTCTTCAAAACAGCGGTTCAGCGCTGAAACCTTTCATCTAAAAACCCAGTTCAGGGCGTCGGCGAAACTGCTCCAGTGCTTCGGGATTGGCGAGGGCATCGGTGTTCTTTACCGGCTCCCCATGTACCACGTTGCGCACCGCCAACTCCACGATCTTGCCGCTGATGGTGCGCGGGATGTCCGTGACGGCGAGGATCTTGGCCGGTACGTGGCGCGGCGTAGTGTTGGCACGGATTACCTGGCGGATCTGCTGTTGCAGCGCCTCATCCAGCTCGACACCGTCATCGAGGCGCACAAACAGCACCACACGCACATCGTCCTGCCAGCGTTGGCCGATGGCGAGGCTTTCCAGCACCTGCGGGACTTTTTCCACTTGGCGGTATATCTCGGCGGTGCCGATGCGTACGCCGCCAGGGTTGAGCACCGCGTCTGAGCGCCCATGAATCAGCAGGCTGCCATTGGCCCGCTGCTCGGCATAGTCACCCTGGGCCCATACGCCGGGGAACTGGCTGAAATAGGAGGCGCGCAGCTTGTGCTGGTGCGGGTCGTTCCACAGCCCAATGGGCATGGCCGGAAAGTGCCGGGTGCAGACCAGTTCACCTTTTTCCCCGATCAGCGGCCGGCCCTGGTCGTCCCACACCTCGATGGCCATGGCCAGGCTCTTGCACTGCATCTCGCCACGCCGCACCGGCAGCACCGGGTTGCCGATCACGAAGCAGGAGACGATATCGGTGCCACCGGACATCGACGACAGGCACAGCTCGTTCTTGATCTCGCGGTACACATAGTCGTAGCTCTGGGGTGACAGTGGCGAGCCGGTGGAAATCAGGCCCCTGAGGCTGCTCAGGTCGTGGCTCAGGCGTGGCTGCAACCCGGCTTTCTCCAGGGTAGCGAGGAATTTCGGGCTGGTGCCGAATACACTGATTTTTTCCGCATCGATCAAGTCGATCAAACGCTCGGGGCCGGGGTGGAACGGTGAGCCGTCATACAGCACCGCCGTGGCGCCAATCGCCAGCACCGACACCAGCCAGTTCCACATCATCCAGCCGCATGTGGTGTAGTAGAACAGGCAGTCCTCGCGGCTCAGGTCGGCGTGCAGGCCGTGTTCCTTGAGGTGCGTGAGCAGCACGCCGCCGGTGCCATGGATGATGCATTTGGGGATGCCGGTGGTGCCGCTGGAATAGAGGATATACAGCGGATGATCGAACGGCACTGCGACAAAATCGGGCACGCCGCCGGCCTGATAGAAGTCGTCCCACAGCGTGACCCGGGCTTGACTCAGGTAATCGTCGACCTGTGCCTGAGGCCGGGCGTAGGGCACGATGATCAGCTGTTGCAGGGAGGGCAGGCGCGCGAGGATTTCATTGAGCTTGGCGCTCTGGTCGATGTTTTTGCCGGCATAGCGGTAGCCGGCGCAGGTAATCAGCACCTTGGGTTCGATCTGGCCGAATCGATCGATGACGCCCTGGGTGCCGAAATCCGGCGAGGAGCATGACCAGATCGCGCCGAGGCTGGTAGTGGCAAGCATACCCACCAGGGTTTGCCAGGTGTTAGGCATGCACGCGGCCACCCGGTCACCCATGCCAACCCCGGCCGCCCGCAAGCTTTTTTGCAGGCCGGCAACGTGTTCCGCCAGTTGCGCATAGCTCAATTGTTCACGTTGGCCGTCTTCGCTGACAGCCACCACCGCAGGATGATTGTCGCGGCGGCGCAACAGGTGCTCGGCAAAGTTCAGGGTGGCGCCGGGAAACCATTGGGCGCTGGGCATCTCGATGTCTTCGATCAGCGTGACGCTGGGCGGGCTGCGAAACTGCACGTCGAAGAACGCGACAATCGCCCGCCAGAAGTCCGGGCGCTGGTCGATGCTCCATTGGTGCAGGGCAGCGTAGTCGTGGAGGTGCAGGCCGTGGCGTTGGTTGATGAAGCGGCGGAACTGGTCCATCCGTGTGTTGGCGATGCGTTCGGGCGAGGGTTGCCAGAGGATGTCGGACATAGCGAAATCTCTTGTTCTAGTATCGGTCTTCCAAACAGTGAAGTTCCAATGTGTCTGGGGTTATTGGGCCAGCCAGCCACCGTCGATATTCCACGCCGCACCGCGCACCTGGGCGCCGGCCTCGCTGCACAAAAACAACACCAGCTCGCCCAGTTGCGAAGGCGTGACGAACTCCAGGGACGGCTGTTTTTCAGCCAGCAAATCCTGCTGCGCCTGTTGCGGGTCGACTCCATTGGCCACGCGATCATCAATCTGCTTCTGCACCAGCGGCGTCAGCACCCAGCCCGGGCAGATCGCATTGCAGGTCACATTGCTGGTGGCGGTTTCCAGGCCCACCACCTTGGTCAGGCCGATCACCCCATGTTTGGCCGCCACATACGCAGCCTTGCCCACTGAGCCGACCTGGCCGTGCACCGAGGCGATATTGACGATACGCCCCCAGCCCTTGGCCTTCATGCCCGGCAAGCTCAAACGTGTGCTGTGGAACACCGAGGACAGGTTGATCGCGATAATCGAATCCCAGCGCTCCACCGGGAAGTCTTCCACCGCCGCCACATGCTGGATACCGGCATTGTTGACCAGAATATCCACGCCACCGAACTCGCGCTCGGCGTAGGTGAGCATGTCGGCGATCTGCGCCGGGTCGCTGACATCCGCCGGGTGATGCCCGACCTTGCCGCCAAACGCCTGCACCTGGGCGATCACCGCGCTGGCGTCGCCAAAGCCGTTGAGAATCAGGTTGGCGCCGGCCTTGGCCAGGCTCAGTGCTATCCCTAAGCCGATGCCGCTGGTGGAGCCGGTGACCAGAGCGGTCCTGCCATTCAAAGTCGTCATGAAAACCTCACACAATGCCGGTGGCATAGAAAGTACCGATCACCACGAACACCGCGAGGGTCTTGATAATCGTGATGCCGAAAATGTCCTTGTAGGCTTCGCGGTGGGTCAAGCCGGTGACCGCCAGCAGCGTGATCACCGCGCCGTTGTGGGGCAGGGTGTCCATGCCGCCGCTGGCCATGGCCGCGACCCGGTGCAGCACTTCAAGGGGGATATTGGCCGCATGAGCGGCTGAAATAAAGCTCTCGGACATCGCCGCCAGGGCAATGCTCATGCCGCCGGAAGCCGAGCCCGTGATGCCCGCCAGCAGGGTCACGGTAATTGCTTCGTTGACCAGCGGGTTGGGGATGCCCTTGAGCCAGTCCGCCAGCACCAGAAAGCCTGGCAGCGAGGCGATTACTGCGCCAAAGCCGTATTCCGAGGCGGTGTTCATTGCCGCCAGCAGCGCGCCGCTGACCGCACTTTTACTGCCTTCGGCCAGCTTGCTTTTGATCGCGGAGAAGCCGAACACCAGTACCACGATAATCCCCACCAGCAACGCTGCCTGCACCGCCCAGATCGCGGTGAGCTTGGCGATTTCGGTGGTCACCGGCGCGCTCATGCCCGGCAGGCTGAGGCTGTGGGTCTTGCCGTACCACTGCGGGATCCAGTGGGTAAACAGCAGGTTCATTACCCCGACCAGAATCAGCGGCGACAGCGCGATCCAGGGATTGGGCAGGCTGAGGTTCTCGGCGGTTTCCGGCTCGTTACGCAACTCGGTGCCATAACCTTCCCCGGCCCGCTGGGCCTTGTTGCGCTGGCGGGCCAGGTAGAGCATACCGGTGCAAAACACGAAGATCGTGCCGATCAGCCCCAGCCACGGCGCCGCCCAGGCAGTGGTGTTGAAGAAGGTACTGGGGATGATGTTCTGGATCTGCGGCGTGCCGGGCAGGGCGTCCATGGTGAACGAGAACGCGCCGAGGGCGATGGTCGCCGGGATCAGGCGCTTGGGGATATTGCTCTGGCGAAACATCTCTGCCGCGAACGGGTACACCGCAAACACCACCACGAACAGCGACACGCCGCCATAGGTGAGCAGGGCGCAGACCAGCACGATCACCAGCATTGCCTGGCGCGTGCCCAGCAAGCGGATCGCAGCCGCGACGATCGAGCGCGAGAAACCCGACAACTCGATCAGCTTGCCGAACACCGCACCGAGCAGGAACACCGGGAAATACAGCTTGATAAAACCGACCATCTTTTCCATGAACACCCCGGTAAAGGCGGGGGCGACGGCTGATGGGTCGGTGAGCAGCACCGCGCCGAGGGCGGCGATGGGGGCGAACAGGATAACGCTATAGCCACGGTACGCAGCCAGCATCAGCAGCGCGAGCGCAGCCAGGGCAATGATCACACTCATGGTGTGTCTCCATCGGATTGTTATTGTTGTGGGGTGAAGCGGTGGGAGGGCTATAGCTAGATGTGTGCCAGATTTATAACTTGTTGATATGTATGGATTTATTGTGGATTGAGAGTGATTTTCGAGACGGCAGTCTCAATCTTGAGACGAGTGGAGATCCTTGTGGGAGCTGGCTTGCCTGCGATAGCGGTGGTTCAGCTGGCTTGTAGGGCACTGTTAGACCGCTATCGCAGGCAAGCCAGCTCCCACATAAGAATGTCTTGATATTGGGAATGTCGTCTCTTTTTTGAGACTAGGTTAGTCCCAGCGCCAACATTTTTTTATACAACGTCGACCGCCCAAACCCCAACCGCTTGGCCGCTTCTACAACATTTCCGTCACTGGCTTTGAGCGCCCCCGCAATCACCTGCCGATCAAACCGCTCCCGCGCCGCCGCAAAGGTTTCACCCTCGATCGCGTCCACCGGGCCACGGACTACTGGACTGAACGTACCAATCGCTGCACGAACCTGCACGGCATTCAACACCAGGTCATCACTCAACAGCGCCGCCCGCTCCAGCACATTGCGCAGTTCACGGATATTGCCCGGCCATGCATGTTGTGCGAGCAACGCCAGCGCCCCATGCTCCAGTTCGTGCTGGCTGCGCAGTTCCTCGAGGATCGCCTCGCTCAACGCCGGGATGTCCTCCAAGCGCTCACGCAACGGCGGCACCTGGATCGGCAGCACATTCAGCCGGTAATACAAATCCGCACGAAACTCGCCGCGCTTGATCGCCGCTTCCAGGTCCATGGAGGTGGCTGCAATCACCCGCACATCGCTGTGCAGCATCTCGTTGGAACCCACTGGTTCGAATTCTTTTTCCTGCAACACCCGCAGCAGTTTGCTTTGCAGCGGCAGCGGCATGTCGCCGATTTCATCGAGAAATAGCGTGCCGCCCTGGGCGATCTGAAACTTGCCAGGGCGGCCCTTGCGGTCGGCGCCGGTAAACGCGCCGGGTGCGGTGCCAAAGAACTCGGCTTCGAGCAGGTCATGGGGAATGGCCGCGCTGTTGATGCTTACGAAGGCTTTGTGCGCCCGCGGTGACGCGCCGTGGATGGCCTGGGCGAGCAGTTCCTTGCCGGTGCCGGTTTCGCCGAGCAGCAACACCGGCGACTCGGCGCTCGCACTGCGCCGCGCCCGGCGCTTGACCTCCAGGCTGGCGGCGCTGGTGCCGATAAAATGCGCGAAGTTGTATTTGCTTTGCCGCGAGCGCAGCAGCGAGCGCGTCGAGGCCAGCTCTTGTTGCATGCTCAGGTAGCGCTCGATCAGCGGCGACAGGTTGCGCAACTCGTCGAACAGCGCAAAGCCAATCGCGCCGATCACCGCTCCGGCATCATCGTGGATTGGCAGGCGCATCACCACCAGCGGGCCCTTGGGGGTGTCCTGGATATCCAGCAGTATCGGCCGGTCATCGCGCACCACCTGGCGCAACAGGCTATTGGAAATCACCTGCTCGCAGGGTTGGCCGATGGCCTCATCGGCGCTGTGCAGGCCGAAGCGCTTGGCGTAACGCTCATTCATCCACACGATATTCGCGTCGCGGTCGACGATGACCGTGCCTTCGCTGGACTGCTCGATGATCTCGAACAACGACTGAATGGCCAGGCCGCGAACGTGTTGGTAGTCCTTGAGGCTCGTGCTCATGGAGGCAGAATCCTGTTAATGATCACAAGGGAATATGCGCCGCTGCCAGCAGTTCCTTGGTGTAGGGGTGCTGCGGTGCTTCGAAAACGTCATGGCTGGCGCCGCGCTCCACCACCTTGCCATCCTTGACCACGATCATGTCATGGGCCATGGCGCGCACCACGGCCAAGTCATGGCTGATAAACAGGTAAGTCAGGCCATATTTGTCCTGCAGTTCACGCAGCAACGCTACCACTTGTTTCTGCACCGTACGGTCCAGGGCCGAAGTGGGTTCGTCGAGTAGCATCAGCGCCGGTTTGAGCACCAGGGCGCGGGCGATGGCGATGCGTTGGCGCTGGCCACCGGAAAACTCATGGGGGTAGCGATGCCGGCTGGCGGGGTCGAGGCCCACGTCCTTGAGCACCTGGATCACCTGGGCATCGCGCTCGGCCACGCTGCATGGCGCATGCACTTCCAGGCCTTCGCTGATGATCTGCTCGACCGACATGCGCGGGCTGAGGCTGCCGTAGGGGTCCTGGAACACCACCTGCATCTGCTTGCGCCACGGGCGCATCTGCTGATGATTGAGCGGGTCGAGGGCCTCACCCTGGAAGCGGATGCTGCCGGTGGAGTCAAGCAAACGCAGGATCGCCTGGCCCAACGTCGATTTGCCCGAGCCGGACTCACCGACAATCCCCAGGGTCTTGCCGCGCTGCACGCTGAGGCTGATGCCGTCGACCGCACGCAGCCAGGTCTTGCGCCGAAACAATCCGCCGCCCAAGGGGAAATCGACGTTGAGGTTGTCCACTTGCAACACCGTCTCGCGCGCGTCGCTGCACAGCGCATCGCCCGTGGGCTCGGCGTCCAGCAGCAAGCGGCTGTAAGGGTGCTGTGGGGCGGTGAACAAGGTCTGGCAGTCAGCCTGCTCGACAATTTCCCCGGCGCGCATCACGCAGACCCGCTGGGCGATACTGCGCACCAGGTTAAGGTCATGGCTGATCAGCAGCAGCGACATGCCCAGGCGTTGCTGCAAAGACTTGAGCAGCAGCAGGATCTTGCGCTGCACGGTCACGTCCAGCGCGGTGGTGGGCTCGTCGGCAATCAGCAACTCCGGCTCGCAGGCCAGGGCCATGGCGATCATCACCCGCTGGCGCTGGCCGCCGGACAGCTGGTGCGGGTAGGCCTTGAGCCGTTCCTGGGGTTTCTGGATACCCACCAGCTCCAGCAGTTCGAGAATCCGCGCCTGCGCCTGCTTGCCGCCCAGGCCCTTGTGCAGCAGCAGGGTTTCGCCGATCTGCTTTTCGATGCTGTGCAATGGGTTCAGGGACGTCATCGGCTCCTGGAAGATCATCGCAATACGGTTGCCGCGCAGTTTTTGCAGGGTAGACGGCGCTGCACCGATTAACTCCTGGCCACGATACTTGATCGAGCCCGTGGTTTCGGTACCGGCTTGCGGCAGCAGTTGCAGGATTGAATGGGCAGTCACTGACTTGCCCGAGCCCGACTCACCCACCAGTGCCAGGCACTCGCCGGGGCGCACGTCCAGACTCAGATTACGCACCACGGTCTGGCCGCTGAACGCGACGCACAGGTCGCGGATTTCGATCAGGTTCATAGGCAATTACTCATGAGCGAGGGTCGAAGGCGTCACGCAACGCCTCGCCGATAAACACCAGCAACGACAGGATCAGCGCCAAGGTGAAAAACGCGGTCAGGCCCAGCCAGGGGGCTTGCAGGTTCTGCTTGCCCTGGGCGATCAGCTCACCCAGGGACGCGCTGCCGGCCGGCATACCGAAGCCGAGGAAATCCAGGGCGCTCAAGGTGGATATCGCCCCGGTCAAGATAAACGGCAGATAGCTGAGCGTCGCGGTCATGGCATTGGGCAGGATATGCCGGCGAATGATCTTGGCGTCACCCAGGCCCAGGGCGCGCGCGGCCTTGACGTACTCCAGGTTGCGCCCGCGCAGGAACTCGGCGCGCACCACATCCACCAGCGCCAGCCAGGAAAACAGCGCCATGATCCCCAGCAACCACCAGAAATTCGGCTCGACGAACCCCGACAGGATAATCAGCAGGTACAGCACCGGCAGACCGGACCACACCTCCAGAATGCGCTGCCCGAGCAAATCCACCCAGCCGCCGTAGTAACCCTGCAACGCCCCGGCGGCAATGCCGATGGCGGCGCTGATGGCGGTCAAGGCCAGGGCAAACAGGATCGACACCCTTGCGCCGAAGATCACCCGCGCCAGCACATCGCGGGACTGGTCATCGGTGCCCAGCCAGTTCACCGCCGACGGTGGGCTCGGGGCAGGGCGGGTCAGCTCATAATTGGGGGTGTCGTCGCTGAAGGGAATCGGCGGGAACAGCATCCAGCCGCCGTCCTGCTTGATCAGCTTTTGCACGTAGTCACTGCGGTAGTCCGCCTGGAACGGCAGCTGGCCGCCGAACTGCTGTTCGGTGTAGCGCTTGAACACCGGGAAATACAGCTCGTTCTTGAAGCTGAGCACCAAGGGTTTGTCATTGGCGATCAACTCGCCGCCCAGAGTCAGGATAAACAGGCCGATAAACAACCACAGCGACCACCAGCCACGCCGGTTTTTCTTGAAGCGTTCGAAACGCCGACGCGCAACGGGAGACAGGTCAAGCATCAGGCGTTCCTCGCAGCAAAGTCGATACGCGGGTCCACCAGGGTGTAGCAGAGGTCACCGATGAGTTTTATCAAAAGGCCGAACAGGGTGAAGATAAACAGCGAGCCGAATACCACCGGGTAGTCACGGGACACTGCCGCCTCGTAGCTCATGCGGCCCAGGCCATCGAGGGAGAAGATCACTTCGATCAGCAGTGAGCCGGCAAAAAATACGCTGATAAACGCTTGGGGAATCCCCGAGATCACCAGCAGCATGGCATTGCGAAACACATGGCCGTACAGCACCCGGCGTTCGCTCAGGCCCTTGGCACGGGCGGTCACCACGTACTGGCGGGTAATCTCATTGAGGAACGAGTTCTTGGTGAGGATGGTCAAGGTGGCAAACCCGCCGATCACCAGCGCCGTCACCGGCAAAACCAGGTGCCAGAAATAGTCGGCAATCTTGCCCACGGTGCTCAGTTCGGCAAAGTTTTCCGACACCAGCCCGCGCACCGGGAACCAGTTCAGCGACGTACCGCCGGCGAATACCACAATCAGAAACATCGCAAACAGGAACGCCGGCATCGCGTAACCGATCACGATGGCCGTGCTGCTCCACATATCAAAGCTGCTGCCATGGCGCACGGCCTTGCGTATCCCCAAGGGTATCGACACCAGGTAGGTGATCAGCGTCGCCCACAGGCCAAGGGAAATGGTAACTGGCATCTTTTCCAGGATCAGGTCGGTCACCGTCGCGCCGCGAAAGAAACTGTTGCCGAAGTCCAACTGGGCGTAGTTCTTGAGCATCAACCATAGGCGTTCCGGTGCGGACTTATCGAAGCCGTATTGTTTTTCGATGTCCTTGATCAGCTTCGGGTCCAGGCCACGACTGGCCCGCGAGCCGCTGATGCCTTCGCCGGATGCGCCCGCTACACCGCCGCCGCCAATGCCTTGCAGATGGGCAATGGCCTGTTCCACCGGCCCGCCGGGCGCGGCTTGCACGATCACGAAGTTCACCAGCAGGATGATCACCAGCGTCGGGATGATCAGCAGCAGGCGCCGTACGATATAGGCAAACATCAACGGGCTCCTCCGCGTTTTTTCAGCTCGGCCTGCATTTGCTCGTTAGTCAGTGGCGTGGGGCTGACTTCCCACCAGGTTTCCAGGGCTTCGTCATTCTTCGCCTCGATCGCCGGGCGGCCGAAACGGTTCCACCACGCGGCGGAGGTGCCCGGGGGGTAATAGTTGGGGATCCACAGGTAATTCCATTGCAGCACACGGTCCAGGGCGTGGGCGTAGGTCAGCATCTGTGCCTGGGTGTCGGCCTTCACCAAACCGTTGATCAGCGTATCGACGGCCGGATCCTTGAGTGCGATGTAGTTGTTGGCGCCCGGATCGAACGCAGCGGCGGAGCCGAAGTAGTTGTACAGCTCCATGCCGGGCGAGGTGGTGACCGGGAAACCGGTGACGATCATGTCGTAGTCGCGGGCCATCAGGCGGTTCACGTACTGCGAAGAGTCGATGCGGCGGATATTGAGGGTGATGCCGATCTGCGCCAGGTTGCGCTTGTAGGGCAGCAACAGGCGCTCAAGCCCGTTCTGGACGTTGAGGAAGGTGAACTCCAACGGCTCGCCCTGGGCGTTGACGAGTTTGTCACCCACCGGTTTCCAGCCCGCGTCCTCAAGCAGTGCCAGGGCTTGCAGTTGTTTATCGCGGATCATGCCGCTGCCGTCGGTGACCGGGGCCTTGAATACCTGGGTAAACACTTCATCCGGGATTTGCCCGCGCAACGGTTCCAGGATCGCCAGTTCTTCCTGGGTCGGCAATTGGCTGGCCGCCAGCGGGCTGTTGGAAAAGTAGCTTTGCTGGCGGATGTACAGGTTGCGCATCATTTGCCGGTTGGCCCATTCGAAATCCCACAGCATCGCCAGGGCCTGGCGCACGCGGCGATCTTTGAAAATCGGCTTCTGCACGTTGAACACATAGCCTTGGGCCGGTTGCGGCATCTCTTTGGCCAGGTGCGCGCGCTGCAGGCGACCATCGTCCAGCGCCGGGCCGTTGTAGCCGATGGAATAGCCGGTGGCGGAGAATTCACGGTTGAAGTCGTAGGCGCCGCCGCGCAGCACCTGGCGCGCCACTTCGGTGTCGCCGAAGTATTCCAGGCTCAGGTGATCAAAGTTGTACAGGCCACGGCTGACCGGCAAATCCCTGCCCCACCAATCCGGATCGCGGGTAAAGGTGATGGTGCTGCCGGCGTCGATCTTGCTGACCTTGTACGGGCCGCTGCCCAGCGGGGCTTCGTAGCCGCCGCCATTGGCAAAGTCACGGGTCTTCCACCAATGTTCCGGGAACACCGGCAAGGTGGCGATATCCAGGGGTAGGGTGCGGTTTTCGTTGCTGGAGAAGTCGAAGCGCACCTGACGCTCGCCTTCGACTTCGACGTGCTTGACGTCGGCAAACAACGTGCGAAAGCGCAGGCTGCCTTGGGTCATCAGCAGATCGAAGCTGTAGCGCACGTCTTCGGCTGTAATCGGGGTACCGTCGGCGAAACGCGCCTTGGGATTGAGGTAGAAACGTAGCGACAGGCCGTCGTCGGCGCGCTCCATTTTTTCTGCCACCAGGCCATAAACGGTGTAGGGCTCATCCAGCGAGCGCAGCGCCAGGGGCGCATACACCCAGCCGTCGACCTGAGACACGCCAATACCTTTGTCGATATACGGCAGCACATGATCAAACCGCCCGACCTCCAGCGCCGAGCGCCGCAGGCTGCCGCCCTTGGGCGCGTTGGGGTTGGCATAGTCGAAGTGGCTGAAACCGGCGGGGTACTTGGCGGGCTCGCCGTAAACCGTCAGGTAGGTTTGCGGGGCTGCGATCGCCGCAGTGCTGGCCATCAGCAGGGCCAAGGTGGAGCAGAGCAGAGATGAAAAAGCCAATCGCATTATCAGCCTTGAACGCCGGGTTAAGAAGAATAGGGATTTGTACGCTAACGGCCTGGGCATCGCCAGTCATCACATGCACAACGGCCCGCCAAAGGGCGGGCCGTTGTTTATCGCATCTGCGCCGATTGAATCAATCCTGGCGGCTGGTGACTTCCAGCAGGTGATAACCGAACTGGGTTTTCACCGGGCCCTGCACGGTATTGACCGGGGCGCTGAATACGACAGTGTCGAATTCCTTGACCATTTGGCCTGGGCCGAACGAACCCAGATCACCGCCCTGGCGGCTGGATGGGCAGGACGAATTGGCTTTGGCGATTTCTGCGAAATCAGCGCCGCCTTCGATTTGGGCCTTGAGCTCGTTGCACTTGTCTTCAGTGGAAACGAGGATGTGACGGGCGGTGGCTTTGGCCATGGGGAATAACTCCTAGAGTAAAAAAACGGTGAGCGTACCGGATTCAGGCGGTTATTTCCTGGCAAAGTTCCGCTGCTGTTCAGTCGTGCCTTTTTCCGTGTGGCGGTTCAAGGCAACACGATGTAGTCGTTGCGCTGCACGATCGGTTGGTGCGGCCCCTGCACCAGGTGGATATAACGGCCGTCCACCAAGTCGATCGGCAGGCAGTCGTCAATATCCAGCACGCCGTCGGTGTGGGCCTGGGACCAGTGGCGCAGCATCTGCTGCTTGCCCTGGCTCATGGCCTGCTGTTTGTTACGAGCGACTACCAGCAGGTAGTGATGGGCCTCGCCGAAGCTATGGGCTTCATAGCCACCGAGGTTGATGAAGTACAGGCGGGGCACGTCGCCATGGGGCGCCAGATGGCTCAGTTCAACTTTCCAGCCGTCGACGCCGTCGACCGCCATCCATGAGTCGATGTGCACACCCTTGGGGCTGCCAAACCAGGCGTCGCGCAATTGCGGGTAGCTGGCCTGCAACGTGTCCGCCACGGCGAACACCACATCGTGTACTTCGATTTTGGCCCGTGGATGCTTGCCCCCGAGCATGACGACAAACAGCATTACCGGTGATTCCTGGCGACTGGCGAAAGGGCAACCATACTGCGATTGAACCCTTTTGTCCGCTCAATGCCACATTGTTAATCAGCACACTCACCAGGAGGTTGTCATGCGTACCATTGATCTGGCCGGTGTTCCCGTCCCTGTCATCGGCCAGGGGACCTGGCGCATGGGCGAAGACCCAAGCCGGCGCCGCGCCGAAGTTGCTGCGCTGCAACTGGGTATCGATGAGGGCCTGACGCTCATCGATACCGCCGAGATGTATGGCGACGGCGGTGCCGAAGAGGTGGTCGCAGAGGCAATTCGTGGCAAGCGCGACCAGGTATTTCTGGTCAGCAAGATCTATCCGCATAACGCCAGCCAAAAGGGCGTGCCTCGCGCCTGCGAAGCCAGCCTTCAGCGCCTTGGCACCGATTACATTGATTTGTATCTGTTGCACTGGCGCGGCCAGTACCCACTTGAAGAAACTGTCGAAGCGTTCGAGCGTTTGCGCGAGGCCGGCAAAATCGGCCGCTGGGGTGTTTCCAACTTTGATGTGGCAGACCTGCAGGAGCTCGCATCCCCTGCATGTGCGACCAATCAAGTGCTCTACAACATTGAAGAGCGCGGGATAGAGTTCGACCTGTTGCCATGGTGGCAACAGCATCATTTGCCACTGATGGCTTATTGTCCCATCGCCCAGGGTGGTGAGCTGCTGTCGAGCCCGACCCTCAAGCAGATCGCACGTCGCCATGAGGTCACACCGGCCCAGGTATCGCTGGCGTGGGTCCTGCGCCAGGAGGGTGTTATCGCAATCCCCAAGGCGGTCACACCTGAACACATCCGACTCAACGCCGCAGCTGCGAAGCTGGTGTTGGATGAACATGACCTGGACGCTATCGATCGTGTGTTCGCAGCGCCCAAGCGTAAGCACCCATTGGCGATGGTGTAACCGGCCAGCAGGAACGGCGCCTTCCCTGGCAGCCGTTCCCGCTTTAAACCGTGGTTAGCCGGCCACTGGGCTGCGCCAGTCGTCCGAGCCGGAAGTTCCGGCCACTTCGTGAGTCCAGATGATCTTGCGATAGGTGAAGTGCACATCCTCCAGATGGGTGAAGTGGGCGTTGTCGGGGTCCTGGCAGTTGGGCATGCGTGACTGGATGTCCACGATAGTCGCACCCTCCAGTTCAATGGTGAAGTAGTGCTCCTGGGTTCCGGCGGACGAGGTGCGCAGCCATTCGAGGCGGCAGGAGACTTCTTCACCGCTGGTCAGGGCGCTGAACAGCAACGGTGACGATTTATCGAAAACCTTGCTGATCATCAGCGGCTTGTGCACGCGCTGACCTGTCGGCTGGCCCGATTGCGGATCGCGAGGAATGATCACCTGATGGGCAAACGCCTGGACCAGTATCTGATCCTCATGACCTTCCTGATAAATGTTGCCTACCGAGTCCTGAGTAAATGTGCCTGCCGTGATCAAGCCTTGTTTGACTCCGGTGATGGAGAGGTACGCGGGTGTTGGCATGATTGGTTTCCTTGCCGGGTTGAGTAGGTTTTGCCGAACAGCGAAATGGCTGAACGGGTAAGTGCCTATAACCTATAACAAGAAGCGTGCCTGAAAGTGTGAAGTTCAATGAAATAAGGGTGAGCACTGTTTGATGCGCTGCGTATTGGATTTTATTCCGGGCGATGGGCTGTTTTTAGTTGTAAAAGTTGCGCATCGATGCGCACTTAGTTGCTCACGTGTTTTTACGGTGAAGTATACGGCTGGCCGAGCTGACAGAGTTGTTGTTACTCGAATGTGTGCGCAAATAGCTGCGCAGGCCAAGATTATAGCGGCGCGTAGGATGTTTCTTAAGTTTTGGTCCGTCGCTTGCTCATTGCTTTATGCGTGGCTAAGGTTCTTGTGTCTCGATATGTTTGAACGGAACTTAACGGCTCTCTGATACGTACTTTAATGGCGTTAAGTTTGCCTATTTTGCCTTGGATGGTTGTGTGCGGCCGAAAATGAGTCATTCAAAAGAACTTTATGCCTATTATTTGGAAGTTGCACGAGCAGCCTGTTCGTCGGGCAATTTCGTGGGCATTGATATGCGCTTTTCCAGCGAGTTCGAAGCGCTGGAAGACGAGCTTGGCAAAGCGCAGTCGGTTCATGGCAATGGGCTGCCGGATTGGCAGCGGGTCAGCGAAATCAGCGAATGCCTGCTGCGTGAGCACTCCGAGGATCTGCGTGTCGCCTGATGGTTGACCTGGGCCTTGTATCAGCGTGATTCATTGGCTGGATTGCTGGCCGGCCTCGGTGTGCTGCGTGAGCTCTGCGAGCACCATTGGGTGCACGTCTACCCTGGCAAACTGCGTACCCGCGTTGCTGCGTTTGGCTGGTTGGTGTCGCGCCTTGAGCAAGCGTTTGCAAAAAAAATCTCGCTCAATGATCAACAGCCTTTATTTCAAGCGTTGCTGGAACACCTCGAACATCTGGACCAACTATGGGCCCAACATCTGGGGAGTGATGCTCCCGTGCTGCTGCCGATTCGACGGCAATTGGCGGAGGGCTTGGCCGATGCGGCGCAAGAGGCGCCAGAAGCTGATGGGCGCGCGGGTGCTATCGCCGGCGTGAGGCAAGCGGCGGTCCAGTTGCCCACCCCCGAGCAACCGGTCAACAGCGAAAAAGAGGCGCACAAATTACTGCGCTCATTACAGGAACAGGCCCGGCCTTTATGCGCCTGGTGGTTGCGTCAGAACGCCACCGACCTGCGGGCTTTGCGCCTGGGCCGAACCTTGGCGTGGCTGATGCTCGTCAACTACCCCGACGCCAACAGTGAACGAGTAACCGCGCTGCGCCCATTGGCCGCCGACAAGCTCAAGCGTTATCAGGAGCGCTTGAGCCAAGGCCATTACGCCGATGTGTTGTTCGAACTGGAAGTCAGTCTGGCCGGTGCGTTGTTCTGGTTCGATGGTTTGCGCATGGCCTGGGAGTGTCTGGACGGCTTGCACGCGGACCTGGCCATGGCCGAACTGGAGATACATTTCGCGTTGCTGCTGCAGCGCCTGCCAAACCTGACGGAGTACCGCTTCGACGACGGCACCCCCTTTGCCGACACTGCGACAGCCGAGTGGATTGCGCTGCACGTGATGCGCCATGTGCGCAAGCCTGCGCCCAGTGAAGTCGTGACCGACCTGACGACCCAGCCCTGGGAGGCGGCGTTGGAGTCGGTAATGCCTTGTCTGCGCAAGGACGGACTCAAAGCCGCAGTGGGCGTGATCAAGCAAGGCTTGCACGGTGCGCGCAGTGATCGCTGCCGTTTTCATTGGCGCCTGGCGCTGGCCAGGTTGTGCATGGCGGCCGGCAAACACGAGCTGGCCAGGATCCAGCTGGAGCAACTCGATCTTCAATTACAGCGCACGGGCCTGGAAGGCTGGGAGCCGGCGTTGGCCCTGCAAGTCGCTCAGCTCCTGTATCGCTGCTACGACCTGTTACCTCAAAGCCAAGCCATACGCGACGGCAAGGATGCCCTGCATCGCCGGTTGTGTCATTTCGACCTGGAAGCAGTACTTCAATAGTGCCTCATCAAATAAAAGGAAAAGCACCATGGCCAAAGACGGTTCGGTAGCCCCCAAGGAACGTATCAATATCACCTTCAAACCCGCCGTCGGCGGTGCGCAGGAAGAAGTCGAACTGCCGTTGAAGCTGCTGGTGCTGGGAGACTTTTCCCAACGTGCGGACCTGCGCAAGCTGGAAGATCGCAAGCCCATCGGTATCGACAAACACACCCTCGACGAGGTGTTGGCCAAGCAGGCAGTGAGCCTGACGCTGAACGTACCCAATCGCCTCCAGGATCAAGCCGACGTGGAAGAACTGGCGATCCAGGTTCGCATCAACGCGATGAAAGACTTCAATCCCGCGAATCTTGTCGAGCAGATCCCGGAGTTGCAAAAGCTGATGGCACTGCGTGAAGCGCTGGTGGCGCTCAAGGGGCCATTGGGTAACACCCCAAGCTTTCGCAAGGCTATCGAGCAGGCACTGACCCATGGTGATTCCCGAGCACAAGTCATGGCCGAGCTGGGGCTGCCCAGCCCAGACGCCTGACATTTTCAGTAAAAGGACACTGACCCCATGACCACGATTCAACACGAACTGCAATCGGTACAAACTATCCACACCTGCAGCATCCTCGACAACATCACCGCCCAGACATTGCTGAGCGCTGACGACGAGGCTTACGGCATCGCCAAGCGCGGCGTATCGGCGTTTATCGCGGAGCTGCTCAAGCCACACAACCGTGACGAACCGGTAAAGAAACGCCTGGTCGACCGGATGATCGCCGAGATCGATACCAAGCTCAGCCAGCAAATGGATGAGATCCTGCACCATCCCGACTTCCAGGCACTGGAAGCTTCCTGGCGGGGGTTGCAGTTGCTGGTCGACCGCACCAATTTTCGCGAGAACATCAAGATCGAGCTGTTGAATGTCTCGCGCGAAGACCTGCTGGATGATTTCGAGGATTCCTCGGAAATCACTCAGTCCGGGCTTTACAAGCATGTTTACAGCGCTGAATACGGTCAGTTCGGCGGGCAGCCGGTGGGTGCGATCATTGCCAATTATTTTCTCTCGCCCAGTGCGCCCGATGTAAAGCTGATGCAATACGCCTCCAGCGTCGCCAGCATGGCTCACGCCCCCTTTATTGCTGCGGCGGGGCCGAGTTTCTTTGGCTTGGAAAGCTTCACCGGGCTGCCCGACCTGAAAGACCTGCGGGATCACTTCGAAGGGCCGCAGTTTGCCAAATGGCAAAGCTTTCGCCAGAGCGAAGACGCCCGTTACATTGGCCTTACCGTCCCGCGCTTTCTGTTGCGCACCCCGTATGATCCCCTTGAGTGCCCAGTCAAGACCTTTGCGTATCAGGAAAACGTGGTTAACAGCCACGAGCATTACCTGTGGGGCAATACCGCCTATGCCTTTGCCACGCGGCTGACAGACAGTTTCGCTCGCTTTCGCTGGTGCCCGAATATCATCGGGCCGCAAAGCGGCGGGGCCGTCGAGGACCTCCCACTGCATCACTTCCAGAGCATGGGCGAGATTGAAACCAAGATCCCTACCGAAGTGCTGGTATCGGATCGGCGCGAATACGAGCTGGCGCAAGAAGGGTTCATCGCCTTGACCATGCGCAAGGGCAGCGACAATGCAGCGTTCTTTTCCGCCAGCTCCGTGCAAAAGCCCAAATCCTTTGGCATCAGTGAAGAAGGCAGGGCGGCAGAACTGAATTACCGCTTGGGCACCCAATTGCCCTACATGATGGTGGTCAACCGCCTGGCCCATTACCTCAAGGTTCTGCAACGCGAACAGTTGGGCGCTTGGAAAGAGCGCACGGACCTTGAGCAGGAACTCAACAAGTGGGTTCGCCAATATGTGGCGGACCAGGAAAACCCCAGCGCCGAAGTGCGTGGACGGCGCCCACTACGTGCCGCGCGCATCGTCGTCAGTGATGTCGAGGGCGAGCCCGGCTGGTACCGCGTCAACGTGACGGTGCGCCCGCATTTCAAGTACATGGGGGCAGACTTCACCTTGTCCCTGGTTGGCAAGCTCGATAAAGAATGAGCAGAGGCCAGGGCATGGTTCAGCACAACAGCCTTTTCGAACGCCTTGAATGCGGTGAGTCAACGCGAGGGTGTCCTGTGGCGTCCATCGCCGCACATCTGGGAAAAATGCTCAGCACACGTGCGGGCAGTGTCCAGACACTGGTTGATTACGGTTTGCCTGATCTCAACGACATGCGCCTGAGCCTGCATGAATCATTGACTCAGTCGCGGCTGCATATCGAGCGTTTTATCCAGGCCTACGAACCGCGACTGGCGAATGTGCATGTCAGGCTGTTGCCCGATGTGCGTGGGTCCCTGGTCCTGGCATTTGCAATTGAAGCTGAGCGAGTTATCGACGGCGTCCTGCAACCGGTCGTGTTTCAGGCCCGTCTTGCGCAAGCCGGGCGGGTAGAGGTTTTCGTCCATGACGTTTAACCGCGACTTTCAAAGTGAACTCAGCGCGCTGCGCCAACAAGGGCGGCGTTTTTCCGAGCGTAATCCAGCTCTGGCGCCGTTTCTTGCTGAGGCCGGCCAGGACCCGGATGTCGAGCGTCTACTGGAGGGGTTTGCATTTCTGACCGCTCGCCTGCGCCAAAAGCTGGATGACGAACTGCCCGAGCTGACGCATTCGTTGATGCACTTGTTATGGCCCCATTACATGCGGCCAACACCGGCCTTCAGCATCCTGCAATTCGACCCCTTGAAACGTGCCGGCCCCAGTGTTCGAGTGGCCCGGGACACCGCCGTGGAAAGCGCTCCCATCAAGGGTGAGCGTTGCCGGTTCCGCACATGCTATGCCACCGACATCATGCCCTTGCAACTCAGTGGCCTGGAATACCGCTGCCAGGGCGAAGGGGCCTGGCTGGAGTTGCAACTGACCATGAGTACCCAAGGTAACTTCAGTGAGTTGGCATTTGATTCGCTGAGGCTGCACTTGGCTGGCGACCACTACATCAGTCAGGGCCTGTACCTCAGCCTGTTGCGCCATGTCGGCAGTATCTGCCTGTCGCTGCTGGATCATGAGGGTATGCCGGTGAGGACCCGCGACGGGCAACCTGTGACGCTGCGCCTCAGTGCCGGCCAGGTCCAGCCAGTGGGGTTTTCCCCGGAGCAGGCGCTGATTCCTTATCCGCAGAACACCTTTGATGGTTATCGGCATCTGCAGGAGTACTTCGCTTTTCCCGAGAAATACCTGTTTGTCGACGTCGAAGGGCTGAACGTGGTGCACACGCTGCCTGACGAGCTGCTCCGGGAGGCGCATGGCATGGTGATGCGCTTCGAACTTCACACCCAGGGCCGTGATCCCCTGCGTCCAACCCTGGACAACGTGAAGCTGTATTGCACGCCCATCGTCAACCTGTTCAAACAGGATGCGATCCCCATTCGCCTGGACGGTAAACAGGATGAGTACCTGTTGGTACCTGGGGAATATACACCGGGCAATGCCAGTGTGTTTTCCGTGGACCAGGTCACCGGGTGGCGCCCCGGCGGGTTGGGCTATCAGACCTATGTGCCGTTCGAGTCGTTTGAACATGACTGCGTTCACGAGGCTTCGGCGGCACCCTCCAGTTACAGCATTCGCCAGCGTTCATCGGTACAGCATGGCGGGCTTGATACCTGGATGGGATTCCCCAGCCGCCGCGAACAGGGCCAGGAAACCCTGTCGGTCGAACTGACCTGTACCAATTGCAACCTGCCGCGCCAACTTCGTGCAGGCGAAATCAGCCTGCCCGGGGAACAGACCCCGGAGTCATTGGGGTTTTGCAACATCACTACACCCACCGCGAGCTTTGCGCCGCCACTGGACCAGGGTTTTTTGTGGAAGCTCATCAGCAATATGTCGGTCAACTATCTGTCGTTGACCGATATCAATGCCTTGAAAGTGATACTCCAAACCTACGACTTGCCAGGCTATCACGATCGACAGGCGTTGAAGGTCAGTCAGAAAAGGTTGAGCGCTTTGCGCTCCATTCGCCATGAGGCGGTGGACCGTCTGCACCGCGGGCTGCCTGTTCGAGGCTTGCAGGTCGAGCTGACGGTTGATTCCCAGGGCTTTGTCGGTCAGGGCGATCTGTTTGTATTCGCCTCTGTTCTCAATCAGTTCTTTGCACTCTATGCCAGCCTCAATTCGTATCACGAGTTGCGGGTCATCAGCACACAAGGAGACGTGTACCTATGGCCATCCCGGATGGGGCAGCAACCGCTGTTTTGACTCAACTTTGCCGTGTGATTCGTGAGTACACGCTATTTCAGGCGATTGTGCAGATCATCGAACGACTGCGCGAGGCCCATCCGCTGCTGGATGACGAGGCGCTGTATGACCAATTGGAGTTCCAGGCCAACCCCGGTTTTGGGTTTGCTGCGCACGATATCGACCGCGTGGAGTTTTTCAGCGAGCACGGGGCCTTGCGCGCTCGCTTGCGTCTCAACGTATTGGGGTTATTCGGTGCTGGCTCGCCGCTACCTGCGTTTTACGCCGAGCAAGCGTTTGCCGAGCGTTCGGGCGGCAACCCGACTCGAGATTTCCTTGATCTGTTCCATCACCGCCTGCAGCGCTTGATGTTGCCGATCTGGCGCAAATACCGTTATCGGGCGTGTTTCCGGGCAGGTGCTGACGACAGGTTCTCCGAGCAGATGTTTGCCTTGATGGGGCTGGGCGACAGCGCAATTCGCAGTGCTTCGCAGTGCTTCGCAGCTTGATTGCAAGCGCCTGCTGCCTTATCTGGGCCTGCTGAGTTTGCGAGTGCACTCGGCTGCGCTGATCGAGGTTGTCCTGCGTTACTACTTCAAGCACGACGCGTTGTTTATCGAGCAATGGGTGGAGCGCACGGTCGAGGTCAGCCAGTTGCAATGCAATCATCTGGGGCGGGCCAATAGTGCCCTTGGTCAGGACCTTGTCCTGGGGCATCGTATCGCTGACCGCAGCGGTAAGTTCAGGGTGCATCTTCCGGCGCTGGGTTGGCAGCGTTTGCATGATTTTCTGCCTATCGCAGAGGCGTACCAGCGGCTGTGCGCGCTGGTGCGACTGACCCTGCGCGACCCTCTGGAATACGACCTGCGCCTGACGTTGGCACCGGGCGAGGTCAGGCCGTTGCACATTGGCGAAAACACGCTTTGCCGCCTGGGCTGGACCACCTGGCTGGCGCATGAACAGGCCGACGGCGTGGTCACGCTTGCCGGCAATTTTCACAGGGGTTGATGATCATGATGAATGTGGACCTGCCAGGCGAATTGTCCGACCCACTGGTATACGCCAATGCGCTGGCCGCCTGCTTTACACGCCTGGCGTTGTACCGTGATGAACAGGCGCTGCCTGACGCGCTCGTCGCCGGTGTGGCACAACTGAGCCAGTGCGAACTCAGCCAGTTTTACCTGTTCAATGAAGTGACCGGTCGCCTTGAACTGATTGCCCAGCATTTGTCCGAGGGGGCATCGATGGTCGCAGATTCTGATCTGCACCCTCCACCCCTGTTGAACCATGCCTTGAGCCAAGGCGCTGTCCTGAGCCTGGAAGATGTGCAGAGCAGTTGCCATGACGTTCATTTCCTGCCCGTACCGGTGAAGCCCTGGCGGGCGCTGTTGAGCGTGCCATTGCTCAATCGTGGTGAGCGGGTCGCCGGTGTGCTGCTGTGCGCTCGGCAACAGCCGGCCCAGTTGCAAGGCTACGCCACCTCCCTGGCGCAGTTGGGCAGCTTCGCCGTGAACCAGCTGCTGGTACTGCGCAGTATGCAGCCCAACGTTGATTCAAGGCTCAGGTGCAACAAGCCGTTGGCCAGGGAGTACGGATTGATTGGCTCCAGTGCGGCGATGAAGCAGACGTGCCATTTGATCAGTAAAGTCCTGCATACCCCGTACACCGTACTGCTGTGCGGCGAGACCGGTACCGGCAAGGAAGTGGTAGCTCGGGCCATTCATGCGGCCGGCCCGCGCCGGGAGAAAGCCTTCGTGGTACAGAACTGCGCGGCGTTCCCTGAAGGGCTGCTTGAGAGCGAGCTCTTCGGTTATCGCAAAGGTGCGTTCACGGGGGCCGAGCGCAATCATGCGGGCCTGTTTGATACCGCGCACGGCGGTACGTTGCTGCTGGATGAAATCGGCGACATGCCGCTGGCACTGCAAGCCAAATTGCTGCGGGTTTTGCAGGAGGGCGAGGTCCGGCCGCTGGGTGCCAGCGCGGCGCATAAGGTCGACGTGCGGATCATTGCGGCGACTCATCGCGACCTCGCTGCGATGGTCGCCGAGGGGCGCTTTCGCGAAGACCTCTATTACCGGCTCGTGCAGTTCCCGATCACGTTACCGGCCCTGCGCGAGCGAGACGGCGACCTGCTGCAACTGGCGCGCTATTTCACTGACGAGGCGTGCGCGGCGCTGGAGAGGTCACCCGTGGGTTGGTCCACCCTGGCCCTTGATCAACTCTCCGGCCACGCCTTTCCCGGCAACGTACGCGAGCTTAAATGCATGGTTGAGCGTGCCGTGTTGTTGTGTGACGCCGACGTGATCTTGCCGGAACACCTGGCGCTGCCACCGACTGCGGCGCCGGCCGCGAGCGACGATGTGACGCTGCGCCAGCGCATGGAACGAGTAGAGCGAGTGTTCCTGCTCGATTGCTTGCACAAGAACCATGGCAATCGCACCCGTACCGCGCGGGAGCTAGGGGTTGCCCGACGCACGCTGCTTTACCGCCTTGCACGCTTGAATATCCCCGTCGGCGATGCCAGGGAGAAATGCTGAATGGCGCACTTGATTTTTACTGTGGGAGAAACCTGATGCCTGACCGTCCATGGCACGCCGTGTTGCTTGTGTTGTGTTTGCTGGGTGGCTGTAACGCCAACTACGTGTTCGATGATACCGAGTACCGTCCTCTGGGTGACCCACAGGCAATTACTCGTGGCCGATGAATAGAGGGATCATGACGATGCAGCTTGTGTTTGAGGTCTGTGCGGTCGACAGCGCCAGCGCCGAACCCTCGGCCCACAAAGTATTTGACGCGGTGGGCGGCGTGATTGGCCGCGGCCCCGGATGTGACTGGGTGATACCCGACCCCAGCCGCGTGCTCTCCAGTCACCATGGATTAGTCGGTTACCGTGAGGGCCGCTATTTCCTGACTGATATCAGCCGTAACGGTATTGGCGTGGCAGGCAGTGCTGAACGCCTGCGCAAGGGGCAGGCGCGATTGATCAATGATGGCGATGTATTCGAACTTGGGGCGTTGGCGCTACGTGCGCGTTTGTTGCAACCCGCACGACCTTGCGGCGAGCTGCGTGCCAGTGCGGCAGTACCGATTCCCGATGATGCCTTCCTGTCCCTGTACCCTCTGCACGCGCTGGACCTGGAGCACCAGCAGCAGGCCATCTCGGATGACCTGGCAGCATTGAGCGAGGCCGTTGATGAGCAAGGGGTGTGGGCCGAACGCCACGGGACCGATAGGGAGCATGTGACATTCCCGCGCCGGGCAGAACCCGGGGTAGACGCTGCTGCAGTGCACGTTAGTGCAATGGCACCCTCGACTGATGAAGTGTTCTGGTCACAGTTCGCGGCGGCCTTGGGCGTGGGGCTCGACGCACTCGACCCAGCGGCCAGGGAGGTGCTGGCGATCAAGGTGGCGGGCTTGTTTCGCTTGACGATCCAGGGGCTGCAACAAGCTCTGCGCACGCGTGAAGAGTTGCATCACGAATGGGGGAGGCCGTCGTTCGACAGTCAGGGCGCAGCCCGGAACCCCTTGAAAATGTTCAGTGATACCAACGCGGCGTTATCCGCACTGCTGGATACAGAGGCTTTGGGCCAAATGCCCGCCTTGCGGGCCATTGGTCAGGCTCATCGGGAGCTGCAGGTACATCAGGTCGCGCTGCAGGCTGCCTGTCGCAGCACCGTGAATAAGGTGTACACGGCCTTCGAGCCGAACCATTTGGCCTGGTGCTTTGAGTCTCAGGGCAAGCCGCCAAGATTTTTTACCGATGGGGCGCGTTGGCGTGCTTACCAGCGTCACTACCAGCGTTTGGTGGCGCAAGGGCCGTTGAACGATCACCCGTTGAACGGCGATTTTGCCACGGCCTATGAAGAACAGGTGCGCCTGATCTCCTCCCTGCACATTGATTTTTCAGGATGATATTCATGTATCGAGCCACCCGCGCTTTGGTGTTGCTTTTGTCTGGTTTCCTGGCGGGTTGCAGCGCCGTATCGCCTTTTTCCACGCTGACCAAGCTGGACGTGGTGTTGACCGCCAACGAGCACGTCAACCCCGACCTGCACGGTCGCCCCTCTCCCGTGGTGGTGCAGTTGATCGAACTGCGCCATGGCGTCGCCTTCGAACATGCCGACTTCTTCAGCCTGTATGACAAGGCGCAGCAATTGCTGGCAAAGGACTGGGTAAGCAGTGAAGAAGTCGAGCTGCGTCCAGGTGACCGCCTGGCGCTCAAACTCCGTATCGGTCCCGACAGTCGTTTTGTGGGGGTGTTGGCGGCTTACCGAGACTTGCCGCACGTTCAATGGCGGCAGTTGATCCCCGTGACTCTGCACCAGCGCAACCGTGCCGATCTGGTGCTGGACCAGGACGGCATACGCGTTGTCGACTCGCTCGCCGTGATGGAGGTGCGCTGAGATGCCTGTTCATAAAGTGATCTGGCAAGAAGGCATGTTGCTGCGGCCACAGCACTTGCAGCACAACGACCGCTATTACCAACAGCAACTCAACCAGACGCGCTTGTTGGGCAGTGATGCCTGGGGCTTCCTTACCCTGGAGTTGAATGAGCAATACCTAAAGCTGGGCAAGCTGGTGGTCAACCAGGCAAGTGGCGTCTTGCCGGACGGGAGCTTGTTTGATTTGAGTACCGCTATGGAACCGCTGGTGTTGCAGGTGCCAACTGATGCGGGAAGGCAGGGCATTTACCTGGCACTGCCCCTGGCCAGCGGCAATCACCTTGAGGTTCGCCAGCCTGAACAGAGCGATGTTCTGGCGCGTTACCTGCGATGCGAAGTGGAAGTGGGAGACTCCAACCTGGGTGTAGATGCGCGTTGCCGAATCAGCTGCGCACGGCCCGACTTACGCCTTGTATTGGGCGAGCAAACGGGTGATCAGAGCTTCGTCAAACTCAAGGTTGCCCAGGTACTGGATGTCAGCGGTGAAGGGGGCGTGAGCCTGGATAACGCGTTCATTCCGACCTTCATTTTCGTGCAGGAGCATGGCTACTTGGCGTCGTGCCTTAACGAAGTCGTCGGTCTGCTTGCCAGCCGTGGCGATGCCATCGCGGCGCGCATTCGTGGCGAGAGCACGGCTGCAAGCACACAACTCGGTGATTTCCTGATGCTGCAGGTGATCAATCGTACCGAACTCGCGCTGCGGCACTGCCTGAGCCAGGCCCAGGTTCGGCCTGAAGCGCTGTTCCGCCTGTTGGTGTCGATGCTCGGCGAGCTATCAACGTTCGCCTGTGACAGTAAACGCGCGCAGCTGGACGTGCATTATCGACACAGCGACCAGGGCGCCAGTTTTCGTGGGCTGATGGAGCGCGTACGCGCCGTCCTGTCGGTGGTGCTTGAGCAACATGCGATCGAATTGACATTGCAACCACGCCAGTACGGCGTTCTGGTCTGCCCGGTCAGCGAGTTGAAATTGCTCGGCACGGCCACGTTCATCCTGGCAGCCACCGCGCAGTGTGAGGCAGAGGAACTGCGCCAGCGCCTGCCGGCCCACCTGAAAGTCGGGCCGGTAGAGCGCATACGTGAGTTGGTCAACCTGCACCTGGCCGGTATCAAGGTCAAGCCGCTGCCAGTGGCGCCGCGGCAGATTCCGTTTCATGCCGGCAAGACCTATTTCATCCTCGATATGAGTGCCCCCGAGATCGCGCAATTGCAGCAGTCGGGCGGTTTCGCGTTCCACGTAGGCGGTGACTTCGCCGGGCTTGAACTCAACTTTTGGGCCATCAGGAATTGAATGCCATGGACAGTGAGTACACACAGGATGAAAGAACCGTCCTGCTCGACCGTGAGGGTCATGGGCCTGCACAGGGGCCATTGACGGACTTCCCATCGCCGCCACGCTATGAGCAGCTGGAAGATCGCATGATCTATGCCGGCCGTATGCTCGATGCGTCGAGCTTCAAGGCCGGGCTCAACCCGCTGGTGGCTGCGGCTTGGGCGGTGTTGTCCGAGATCGTGGCGCTCAGGGTCTGCTCTGGTCGCGAAGACCTGGGCACGCTCAACGACCGATTGTCATTGGCGGTGACTCAATTCGAAACCCGCGCCTTGCAGGGCGGTGTTGAAAGCAGCCAAGTCATGTCGGCGCGTTATGTGTTGTGCAGTGTGATCGATGAGGCGGTTGTTACTACGGCGTGGGGGGCACAGAGTGAATGGTCGAAGGTGAGCCTGTTGAGCCGCTTTCATAACGAAACTTTCGGCGGCGAAAAAGTTTTCCAACTGCTGGAGCGTCTATCACGCGACCCGGTGAAGCACCTGCCGATGCTGGAGCTGCTTTACCTGTGCCTATCCCTGGGGTTCGAGGGCAAATACCGAGTGATGGAGCGCGGCATGTCGCAACTGGAAGGTGTTCGCGATGCCTTGTATCGCCAGATCCGGCACGTACGCGGGGAGCCGTCGCCGGCGCCACCCGTGCCCGCGATGCACGGGGCGAGCCGGCGTACGGGGTTGTGCGTTGTTCCCGTTACCTGGTTAGTCATCTTCACCCTGGTTTGCTTGCTGGCAATGTACACAGGATTTGCCTGGGTGCTGAGCACGGAGCGCGCGAACGCGCTGCAACCGCTTCAATTTTCGGCGTCGGATTTGATCCGCACGTCCTTGTAAACGCAGGGAGCAAAGAATGAGCGCATTCTTCAAGGGTGTGGGCGCCGTGCTGGGCCGGTTTTGGGTTTGGAGCATGTTGCTGGCGCTTTCGTGTGCGGCAGTGGTGTGGTTTTGGGGGCCGCTGTTGGCGGTGAATGATCAGCCTGTTTGGCAGGGCGCGACGTCTCGCCTGGTCACCATCAGCGTCGTGTTCCTGCTTTGGGGGTTGGTGATGGCCCTTGCCCGCGGTGGTCGTGCCGCCCGGCGTCCACGGTCTGAGCGCCAGCCCCGCCAGCAGCCGTCGACACGGGTGGAGAACGAATACCGCTGCGTACGCACTCGGTTCAAGGATGCGGTTCACCTGCTGAAAACCTCCAGCCGTTATGGAGAGCGCAGCGCGCGTTGGCGCCATGAGTTGCCCTGGTACCTGTTGATGGGTGAGCCGGGCAGTGGCAAGACGCAGCTGCTGGCGGCAGCCGGCTTGCAGTTATCGCCTGAACACGCTGACAGGCGACCGACGAGCAGCAGTGCTCATTGCGAGTGGTATTTCGCCGACGAAGGCGTACTCGTCGACACCCCGGGGCGCTATCTGACCCAGCCTGACAGTGCAGTGGATGCCGCAGGCTGGGCCACTCTGCTGAATCTCCTCAGGTGGCGCCGCCGGGTGCGCCCGCTCAACGGCGTGGTAGTGGCTCTGTCGGTAGACACGTTGCTCAACACCAGCGAGTACGACCTGGATCACCATGCCCGTCGTGTGCACGCGCGCTTGCAGGAGATCCAGCAAACACTACATGTGGATGTGCCGATCTATCTGGTCTTGACCCAGGCGGATCGATTGCCCGGATTCGCTGAGTTCTTTGATTCACCCCATGGGGAAGGTGCCGACAGCCTGCTGGGGCAGCCACTGGATGTCGGCAGCGGCATGCCTGAAAATACCCAGGTTCACGAGGCCGTCGAGGGATTATTGCAGCGTTTGAACGGTGAGCTGATTGCGCGACTGCACCAGGAGGGCAACGTTGAACGTCGTGGTCAGATCCTGGAGTTTCCCCAGCAGGCGGCACGCGTCGGTGAGCGTGTAAGCCTGTTCGCTGAAATGGCCTTTTCTGCTCATCGCTACCAACCCATCAATGGTTTGCGAGGGTTCTTCCTGACCTGTGCCGATGACAGGCATGTACGTTTTGTGAGGGGGCTGTTCAGCCAGGTGATCTTTGCCGAAGCCGGTCTTGCCAGCCTGCAAGCCCAGGAGCAGCGGCGCATCCGTCAGCGCCAGGGCCTGCAAGCGATGACAGTCGCGCTGATTCTTGGCGGGGTCAGCGGTCTGTGGATGTACAGCTACAGCGTCAACCAGCAACGCCTGGTCCAACTGGCGGCATTGGTCGCCCAGACGGCGCCGGCCGCAGGGGCTCAAAGCGATGAAAGCCCGGCGTTGTTGGGGCTGTTGGATGCGCGGTTGGCGGCGACCCGGGTGTTTCCGGCGGCGCAGGATGTGCGCCTGGTCGAGCGCCTCGGCCTGTATCAGGGCGAGGTGAGTCGTCCCTGGGTAGACCAGGCTTATGAGCAGGCGCTGCAACAGCAACTGCTGGTCTGGATAACCGCGCAGCTTGAAGAACAGATAGAGGCAAGCCTGGGGGACCGCGAACGGTTATTGGATAACCTGCGTGCGTATTTGATGCTCAATCTGCGCGAGCGCCGTGACGCGACCTGGCTGGCACAGCATGTGACAGGCCTTTGGTCGGTGCGTTTTGCCGGGGATATGCCCACGCAGAAGCGTCTGGGGGAGCACTTGGCGCGGCTGCTTGAACGGCCGTTTGTCACACCGCTCAACGATGAGCGAGTGGCCCAGGCCCGCGAAGTGCTGAGGGGGGAATCGTTGGCCGATGGCGTGTATCGAGTATTGCGCGAACAAGCGCGCAACCTGGAACCATTGCGCCTGGCCGAGGGTAAGGTATTTGCCACGATCGACCCGCCTGTTCCCGGTTTCTATACAAAAAGATATGTGCAGTACTTTGAGGCGCAGGGCCCGAGGTTGGTCAATGCCATCGCTCAGGATAATTGGGTGCTGGGGCAGGGCACCGACCTGGGGCCACAGGATCTGCGGCGGTTGATGGCAGAACTGCAGCAACGCTACTTCAGTGAGTATGCCGATGCCTGGAGCGACGTACTCGGACGAGTCAGGCTGCAACAGACCGACAGCCTGCGCCAGGATGCCGACCAGCTCATGAGCCTGACCTCGGCACAGTCCCCGTTGATTCGGCTATTGCAGCAGTTGCGGGAAAACACTCGTTTGCTGCCAGGCCATGTGCTGCTGGATAAGGTGTCCCAGCATTCGGGAGAGCTGGCAGGGCTGGCCAAGGCGACGTTGACGGATGGGCAGTCGGTTTTTGACGATGCGCCACGGCGGGCATTGCAGCAGCGGTTTGAACCCTTGCATCAGTTGCTCGATGAGCAGCACAACCCCGGCGCAGAGCTGGCCCAGGCGTTGCGTTTGCTCGGTGAGCTGCACCTGCAACTCACGGCATTGAACCGTGACAGCGCGCCGGAGCAGGCGGCCTTCCTGCGTGCTCGACAGCGTATGGAGGGGCAGCAGGATGTACTGGGCAATTTGCGTGATGCTGCTGCGCGTCTGCCGCTGCCGCTTGCCGGTTGGTTCGAGGGCGTGGCCGACGACAGTTGGCGGCATTTGCTGGAGCAGGCGTATGTGCATGTCAACCAACGGTATCAGGGCGACGTACATAGCCTTTATGCCAAGGCCCTTCGCCGACGTTATCCATTCAATGCCCATGCAAGCAGTGATGTTGCGCTGCATGATTTTCAGGAGTTCTTCAAGCCGCAGGGGGTGATGGCGCGTTTTTATGAGGGATATCTTCGGCCTTTCATCAGCGCCGATGGCAGCCGTTACAGGTTGCGTGGGTTGGATGGCCAGAGTTTGCCGGTTTCGCGCTCGCTGCTGGACCAACTGACGAAAACCCAGGTAATCCGCCGCGGCTTTTTCAGCGAGGACTCGGGGGAGTTGTCTGTGCGATTTACCTTGGCGCCCTACAGCCTGGACCAATCGGTCAGCCGAGCCGTACTGCGGTTTGGCGACCAGCAGTTGGAATATCGGCACGGCCCGATCACGCCCATGGCGTTTCATTGGCCCACCGAGGCAGAGAATGGGCGCAGCAGCCTTGTGCTGGACAGAGGTACAGAGCAGCGCCCGTTGGGCATCGAGAAAAACGCAGGGGCCTGGTCGCTGTTCCGGTTTTTCGATCTGCTGCAGAAAGAACCCGCAAGTGGTGCAAATATGCAGATTTTCAAGGCAGACCTCGCCGGTCTGCGCGCCAATTACCTGCTGACCAGCCAGCGCACGCCAGGGCCGTTTGATATGGACACATGGCGCACCTTTCGATTGCCGGAGCAACTGTGAGCCAGGCCGGCGCCCATTGGCGCAGTGCCGGGCGCACCCAGCGAGGGCAGGCGCGACTGCGTAATGAAGATGCGTTTCTGGACAACCCGCATGGCGGTTGCTGGGCTGTGGCGGACGGAATGGGCGGCTATCGGCACGGTGATGTCGCCAGTCATTGGGTGGTCAGCCACCTGGCTTCAGTGTCGGCTCATGGCAACCTCCATCAACGGATCAATACCGTTCGGGAAAGTTTGCAAGGCGTTAACCAGCGATTGCGGCGTGCGTGGACAGAGCCCGACTCAAATGATGGCGCGACGATGGGCAGTACCGTGGTGGCCTTGCTGTTGGAGAACGGTCGGGCAGCCTGTGTCTGGGCCGGAGACAGTCGCTGCTATCTATGGCGGGGCCAGAACCTCTACCAGTTATCCAAGGATCACTCGCTGCTGCGGCGCCTGATGGACGAGCGTCATATCAGCGTGGCGCAAGCCCAGGCGCACCCCGATGCCAGGGCCTTGACCCGCGCCGTTGGTGCGCGCTCGCGTTTGGACCTTGAGGTATTGGAGCTCAGTACTCGCCCTGGGGATGTATTCCTGTTGTGCAGCGATGGCCTGTATCAGACCCTCAGCCATGTCGAGGTGGGACGGGCGTTGAGCAGGAGAACGCCCCGGCAGGCGGTGGAACAATTATTCGCCGGGGCGTTGCGCAGGCCGGTGCGAGATGACCTGACCGCAGTTGTGGTGCAACCTTGAACCTGACGGTTGCACCATCCCGTCTGCTGGCAGGGCGTTATCACCTTGAGCACGTCCTGGGCAGCGGCGGCATGGGCGTGGTGTACCGCGCGCGCGATCTGCTGCATGAGCAATTGGGCCAGCCTTGCTCCAGGGTGGCACTTAAGCTGCTGGGCGAGTCCATTTCCCAGTGCCCCGACGCGCATGTGCTGTTGTACGGCGAGTTTGCGTTGGCCCGCAGCCTGCGGCACGACCGTGTGGTACGGGTGTTTTCCTTTGAGGTCGACACCCACAGCAAAATTGCGTTTTTCACCATGGAGCTGCTGCAAGGGGTGACCCTCGACCGGCTGCTGCTGGAGTGCCCCTATGGTTTGCCCTGGCAGGAACTGCAACCCATCGCTCTGCAGTTGCTTGATGCTTTGGCCTACATCCACCAGAAGAACGTCCTGCATGGCGATGTGAAACCCGCCAACGTCATGGTGGGAGAGGAGGGCGTATGTTTGTTCGATTTTGGCCTGGGGCATGCTCAGGCGCACGAGGCGATGGGCTTGCCAAGTGTCAGCCGTACTCGTTTCAATGCCTGGACACCCGCCTACGCGGCCCCGGAATTACTGGACGGCGGTGCGCTGAGCGGCGCTGCGGAGGTATACGGCATGGCCTGCATTGTGTATGAGCTGGCTAGTGGTCAGCGCATCGGCGCACGCTCTTTCACTGACCGGCTGGCCCGGCCCGCGCAATTACCCAGGCACTGCTGGCCGGCATTACATTCGGCGTTGGCGATAGATCCGCAGCGTCGAACGGTAACACTCGCCGAATTGCGCGAAGTGATGGCCTGCAGCCGGCCACGCTGGTACTTGTAGGGTAAAGGTCAGACCGCCAGGCCATGCAGCTGGCAATACTCCACCCAGTCCATGCCGGCCATCTGTGCGACTTCTTTATGCACTTCGCGGCGCTGGGCCTCGAAGGTTTCGGTGGAGTCGGCCGTTAGTTCAAGGGTCAGTTCCCAGGCGAACAGATGTCGCTGCTCCGCGTGGGCTTCGAACGCTTCGTGCAAGCGCTCGGCGCGATACTGCGCCAGGGTTTCCCCCCTGGCCTGGGCGGCCAACGGGTTGAGGCTGTCCAGCTCAGCGGCGATATGTGGCTGATCGCGCAAAAACCTGTCCAAGGCAAGCTGGTAAGTATCGCTGGGTGCTGACAAAGACATGCCCTTAGTGCGAAGGACGGGACTTGGAATCGCCTGAGTGCGCGCTGGGGTGAAGGCGCGCACGTTTTCGGGCTCTGCGTCGCATCCAGTTCTGCAACGGCGCCAGCAAGAAGAACATCAGGTAAGCGACTAGCACCAATGCCAGGTCAACCCAGGTTTCAGCGACTGGCCCGGTGAACAGCTCAATGACATTCTTGATTACAAACAGCAGCACCACACTGCACAACCACAGCAAAATGGTGACAAATAGGGGACGCATGTTGCTTGACCGCTTGTCTTGCATAATGAAGCTCTCTCCTTTGTGCCTGTTGTCGTTCCAGGCCTGATTCCCTGACTGCGTACCTGCTGGTTTGCAAGTTGTAACATCCTTTAACACGCAGACAGACGCGGATGATACCGACTCAGATAGCCTTAGGGGTTGCTTCAAGTCAGAAAGTTCGATAATTCGGTGGGAAATAAGTGCAGCTATCGTGCGTTTTATCCCAAGAAGCGCGGTACGGGCTGGCAAAAGTCTTTCGCTCCTGCTCTCAGGGCGTGTAGCGTTAGCGTGTGTTTCCGGCCCTGGCTTCCAGCGGCAATAGGTGACGGGCAGAGGACGGCTCATGGCGCAAACGCTGTTCAAACTTTTCCTTACCCAGCGCCTGGCGGCCTTGGCCAGCACCGAGTCGTTGCGTGCGATTCGCGAGGGGTTGTTGTGGATACTGCCGTGTCTGTTGGTATCCGCCGGATTCCTGATCCTGTCCGAGTGCGCCCAGGCGTTGGGGTTCGCCCCCCCGGTAGTGAGTTTCCTGGCGGGGTTGCACAACCAGATCAGCTCGGTGATTCCCTTGCTGGTTGCGGCCTCCATCGGTTACATGTTGGCGATCCAGCATCGCCTGCCCCAGCTGCCGGTCGCCTTCCTGTGCCTGGCCCACGTGGTGGTTGCCACGTTCGTATTGCGCGAGTATCCCCGGGCGTCGGCCACCTTCCTGCTGTTTATTGCCATCGCTTCGCCCTTGATCAATGTGCCGGCCATTGCCTGGCTGCACCGTTTTCGCTGGACACGCCTGGTCAACGAAGACCTGGTTGGGCATAACCTCAAGGGCACCATCAACATGGTGATCCCTGGCGCGATCACGGCGTTGTCACTGGTGATGATACTGACGTTGCTGTTGCTGATTCCCTACGTGGCGCAATTGCAGGGGCCCCGGGTGCTCGATGCGTTGCAATCGCCTTACAGCACTGGGTTGTTTGTAACGCTGATGAATTCGCTGCTGTGGTTCTTCGGCATTCACGGCGTCTATGCCATGCAGCCGTTGTTCGATGTACTGGACCAGGCCGTGGTGCTTAATGGTGCGGCGCTGGCGGCGGGGCAGCCGGTCCAATACCTGCTCAATAACGGCCTGCTCGGCAGTTTTGCGTTTATCGGCGGATCGGGCGCTACCTTGTGCCTGCTGCTGGCGATCCTGGTGTTCTCCCGCAGCCACTCCATGCGGTTGCTGGCGATCGCCAGCTTGCCGTTGTCGTTATTCAACGTCAGCGAGGTGCTGTTGTTTGGCTTGCCGATCATCCTCAACCCGCGTTTGTTCATACCGTTTCTACTGGTGCCGGCGTTCAACGCGATGGTGGCATTGACGGTGGTGCAATTGGGCTGGGTCTCGCCGGCGGTGGCCAGCGTGCCGTTTACCGCGCCGGTGCTGCTCAATGCCTACCTCAGCACCCATGGCGACGTGGCGGCTGTGGCCCTGCAAGTGTTGCTGTTGGGCTTGGGCACGCTGGTGTATGCGCCCTACGTGCGGGCCATTCATCGTCAGTCCATCGACGGTGGCACGGTTTACCTCAAGTCTCTGGACATGACCTTTCGCGGCCTCGAAGAAAAAGGCCGCCTGCTGGAGTTCGACCCGGTAATGGCCTCCCACCGGACCCTGGCGCGGCAGGCCGTTGAATTGAGCCGGATCCAGCAGATCAGCGATTACGAGTTCTACCTTGAATTCCAACCCCAGGTGTCTACCCGTACCGGCTTGTGCACCGGGTGCGAGGCATTGATGCGCGCCCGGGACAGCCACGGCACGGTGCATTCACCCTGGGAGTTCCTGCAATGGCTGGCGCAAGCCAGGCTGATGCCGGACGTGGACGTGTGGGTGGCGTCCCAGGCCGTGCGCCAGTATCAGAAGTGGCGCAAGATCGGCTTTGAACTGCCCATGACCATCAACATTTCCAGTGCCACCTTGAAGGACGCCGCCTATGGTGATCGCCTGGTAGAAATTCTTGCCCAGGCCGATGGCCGAGTGTCGGTGGAAATCACCGAAGATGCGCTGGTCAGCGATATTCCCGCCGCCCGCCAAACCATCCATAAACTGCAGGCCACCGGAGCAAAAGTGTATCTCGATGATTTTGGCACCGGGTTTTCCGCGTTGAGTTACCTGCACCAGTTTCCTGTGGACTTTATCAAGATCGACCGCAGTTTTGTGGTGGCCCAGCGCGACCCCAAGGGCGCCCAGGTGCTGACCGGCATGTTGCGGTTTTGTGAGGCGTTGAACCTGGGCGTGGTAGTGGAGGGGGTGGAGACTGCCGAGCAACTGGCGTTCTTGAGTACGGGACCTGAGTTGTTTATCCAGGGGTGGTATTTCAGCAAGGCATTGCCGGGTGATCAGTTGCCGCGCTTTGTGCGCGAGCGGGCGGCGGTGGTTTGATCCGGCGGTGGGGACGACCGGATAGCCAGACGCTCTTGCCCCAGCACTCGGCACTCGGCACTCGGCACTTGGCTAGCGGCAGGTCTTGTCCGTTCTGGTCTCACGAGGCGCCAGCAGATAGTCGACGACAGCCTCATCCACGCAGCGGTCGATACCGTTGAGCACCAGGGTGTGACCGTCTCCCTCACGGGTGACCAGTGGGCTTTTAAACCATTTCGCCATCTGCCGCGCGTTGATGTAGGGCGTAGTCGGATCGAATCGCTGGCCGACAAACAGCAACGGTGGCAGGCTCGGTGCGGCCACCGGCACGTGGGCTGAAAGTGTGCCGCGCCATGGCCACAGGTCGCACAGTTCCAAGCCCGACTGCTGCACCGCCAGGTAATTGGTGAAGGGCGAGGCCTCTCGAATCGCCTGTCTCTGCTTGCGCAATAACTGAACATCGCGACCCGGGATTGCGACGTCTACACAAGAGATTACGCTCAGGGCATCATCGGCATCTTCCCCGACGTTCTCGTCAATCAGCCCGGCTACCTGTTCATCGGCGATCCCGTCGTTGGCCTTGTGCAACAAAGCCATCAGCTCGGGCCAGCGGTCGGACCACAGCAGCAGCGCTTGAGTGGTGGTCAATAGGTCGTCGGCGGTCACTTCGTCCCCATCGGGCGTGATCAAGGCTGTGTCGTATACCTGGCGTAATAGTTGATGAAACGCCTTGGTCGCTCCCGCCTCATCGGACGGTAAAGGGCAGTCACGGTTTTTTGCGCAGTACGCTGCAAAGCGTTTGAAGGTTTGCTGGTAGCCGCGAGCCTGATTCAGTAGCTGGGTGTAATCGTCCTCTGAAACGTCCACCACACCGTCCAGCACCAATGCACGGGTTTGCGCTGGAAAACGTTCGGCATACAGTGCCGCGACCTGGGTGCCGTAGGAGTAGGCTACTGCGGTTAAACCGGGTTCGCCCAACGCAGCCCGGATCACATCAAGGTCATTGACCGCGTCGTCGGTGCCCATGTGCTGCAAGACCTTTGCGCCGGTATGTTCGATGCAGGCGGCCAGGGTTTTGCGGACCTGGGCTTCCAAGGCGCCAGCGTCGTTTTCGTCGATGACCGTTTTTTCGTCCCGCTCGGGCAAGGCACAGGAAATCTTCGGTGTTGACTGCCCCACGCCTCGCGGGTCGTAGCCGATAATGTCGTAGGAGCGCGTGAGCCTGGCCACGGTGTCGTCATCGGCCAGGAAGGGGTTGATCCCGGGCAGACCCGGCCCCCCGCTGATCACCACTACGCTGCCCTGTTTGACGCTGGTGGCAGGCAAGCGGGTCAGCGCGAGTCGTACCTTGTCCGCCTTGGCGTTGCCCGAATATCCCAAAGGCGCCTCAACATAGCCGCACAGCAGATCCTCCGGTGGCTCAGCGTCAAACCAATTGTCGAAGGGGCTGTTGGTGCACGGCTGCCAACGCACAGCGCCGGGCTGGGCGTGGGCAGACTGGGACATGATGATCAGCGGGAGCAGTACCAGCAGGTGCTTGAGTGTTGACATGAAGAGTGAGTCAAGGCCAAAGGGCGCCTACCTTAACCGAGATAGGTGGCCTGGAATCACGCCTTTACAGAATCACCACAAATGTTCACCAAGGGGCATTTTGTTCAATATCCGCAGTGTCTGAGCCTTTACCGTGAAGTCACCTGTGTTTGACATAACAAGAAGGGACTGCAATGAGCTTGATCATTTCCATGGCCGCTTTCGCCCTGGCCACCTCCATCACCCCTGGGCCGGTCAATGTGGTTGCCCTGAGCAGCGGTGCACGCTTTGGCTTTGCCGCCAGCCAGAAACATGTGTTCGGCGCGGCAGTCGGCTTCACTTTACTGCTGGTGCTGATCGGCCTGGGGCTGCATGAAGTGCTGGTGCGCTGGCCGATACTGACTCAGGTAATCCAGTGGGGCGGGGTGGCTTTCCTGTTGTATATGGCTTGGAAACTGGCGATGGATGACGGTCGCCTTGACGCTGAAGGCGCCGCTACCGCGCCATCGATGCTGTACGGCGCGATCATGCAATGGCTCAACCCCAAAGCCTGGCTGGCCTGCGTGGCCGGGATGGGGTTGTTCGTGGCCGATGGCGATGCGGGGCAGGTATGGCTGTTTGCGGCGCTTTACCTGGTGATTTGCTACCTGTCGGTGGCGTGCTGGGCGTATGCCGGGACGTTCTTGCGTCGCTACTTGAACAACCCGCAGGGCGTGCGCCTGTTCAACCGCTCAATGGCCGCGTTGCTGGTGGCCAGTGTGGGTTATTTGCTGATGGCTTGAGGTTCTCGCGGTACTGCCCGGGCGTGGCGGCAAAGTGTTGTTTGAACGTGCGCTGGAAGTGCGCCTGGTCGGCAAAGCCTGCGGCCAGGGCGACATCGGCAATCAGTTCGCCGTCGCGCAATCGAGCGCGGGCGAACTGGATACGGCGATTGACCAGGAAGGCATGGGGTGTCAGCCCGTAATATTGCTTGAACGCGCGAATCAGGTACGACGGCGACAGCTCGGCCGCCAGGCAAATGTCCTCCAGCTTCAACGCCTCGGTGCAGTGTTCACGGATGAAGTCCGCCGCACGCTCCAGCTTGTGATTGACCTCTCGTATCGGCGTAAGCGACGGGTTCAAACGCTGCTGGACTTCGCTGAAGTAACCTACCAGCGCGCTCTGTTTGTGCAGCAGTTCGGCCTGCTCATCCACCAACAGTCGGTACAACGCCAATAAGCCGTTATACAGCGAGACGTCTCGGGTATAGGGGGTGCTGAACGGGCGATAACCCTGGTCGGTGCTGAAACCCAACTGGTGCTGCAGGTCGGTCAGCCAGGGTGTATCCAGGTAGAGCATATGATAGGACCAATGCTCATTCTGGATAGGGTTACAGGCGTGCACGTCGCCGGGGTTCATCAGCACCACGGTGCCAGCGCTGATCTCGAACGTTTGTGTGCCGTAGTGGTAATAGCTGCGCCCGGTGGTGATCGCACCGATGGAAAAGTGCTCATGGGCGTGCCGGGTATAGGTAACCTTGCGCCCGTCGGCAATGGTGCGCGCCTCGATAAACGGCACGCGTTCGTCACGCCAGAAACAAGGCGCCTGAGCGGGGCGGGCAGTGGTGTTCAGCGACATGGCGGTGGTTCCATCCCTTGAGAGATCGAGGGCTGATCTTTACACACACCGCCCGTGGCGTCAGCCTTGATGTGATGTCAGGCAGGTACCAAAAAGGCGGCCTTGAGCAACTGGCGGGTGTAGGCATGTTGTGGGTCGGCAAAAATCGCCTTGGCATCGCCTTGCTCCACCACCTGGCCTTGCTTGACCACCATCAGTTGGTGGCTGAGCGCCTTCACCACCGCCAGGTCATGGCTGATAAACAGGTACGTCAGGTTGTACTTGGCCTGCAAGCCGCGCAGCAACTCAACCACCTGGCGTTGTACCGTGCGGTCCAGGGCGGAGGTGGGCTCGTCCAGCAAAATCAGGCGCGGCTTGAGCACCAGGGCGCGGGCGATGGCGATACGTTGGCGTTGGCCACCGGAGAATTCGTGGGGGTAGCGATGACGGGATTCGGGGTCCAGGCCCACTTCCCTGAGCGCTGCGATAATCGCTGCTTCCTGCTCGTCAGGCGTGCCCATCTTGTGGATACGCAAGCCCTCGCCGACGATTTCGCTGACGCACATGCGCGGGCTCAGGCTGCCGAACGGGTCCTGGAACACCACCTGCATTTCCCGGCGCAACGGCCGCACCTGTTGCTGGGTAAGCGTGTCCAGTTGCTGGCCTTCGAAGCGTATCCCGCCCTTGCTGCCGATCAGGCGCAAAATCGCCAGGCCCAGGGTGGACTTGCCCGAGCCACTTTCACCGACGATGCCCAGGGTTTGCCCCTGGGGCAGGCTGAAGTTGATGCCGTCCACCGCCTTGACGTAATCCACGGTGTTGCGCAAAAAGCCCTTCTTGATCGGGAACCAGACTTTCAGGTCGTCTACTTCCAGCAACGCTGGGCCGACCTCATTGCCGGCCGGGCCGCCGCTGGGCTCTGCTGCCAATAATTCCTGGGTGTAGGGGTGCTGGGGCGACTGGAACAATGTTTCGCACTCGGCCTGCTCCACGATGCAACCTTGCTGCATCACGCACACGCGATGGGCGATGCGTCGCACCAGGTTGAGGTCGTGGCTGATCAGCAACAGCGCCATGCCCAGCCGCGCCTGCAACTCCTTGAGCAACTCCAGGATCTTCAACTGCACGGTGACATCCAGGGCCGTGGTCGGCTCATCGGCGATCAGCAGCTCCGGCTCATTGGCCAACGCCATGGCGATCATCACCCGCTGGCGCTGGCCACCGGATAATTCGTGGGGCAGCGCCTTGAGGCGTTTGTGCGGTTCGGGGATGCCCACCAGCTCCAGCAACTCCAGGGTGCGCCGGGTAGCGACCTTGCCCGTCAGGCCCTTGTGCAGGCCGAGTACTTCGTTGATCTGCTTCTCGATGGAGTGCAGCGGGTTCAACGAGGTCATCGGCTCCTGAAAGATCATTGCAATGCGGTTGCCGCGAATATGCCGCAGGGTCTTTTCTTTAAGGGTCAGCAGGTCTTGCCCGGCGTATTCGATAGTGCCGCTCGGGTGTCGCGCCAACGGGTAGGGCAGCAGCCGCAGGATCGAGTGGGCCGTTACCGACTTTCCGGAGCCGCTTTCGCCGACCAGCGCCAGGGTCTCACCCCGCTTGATGTCAAAGCTCACCTGGTTGACCACGCGGTGGTGATGTTCACCGGTGACAAACTCGACACTGAGGTCACGGATTTCAATCAGATTGTCCGGATTCATCTCATTTCCTCGGGTCGAACGCATCGCGAGCGGACTCGCCGATAAACACCAGCAGGCTCAACATGATCGCCAGTACGGCAAAGGCACTCATGCCCAGCCACGGCGCTTGCAGGTTGGATTTACCCTGGGCCACCAATTCACCCAGCGACGGCGAACCCGCCGGCAGGCCGAAGCCAAGGAAATCCAGGGCGGTGAGGGTGCCGATGGCGCCGGTAAGGATGAACGGCAGAAAGGTCATGGTCGAGACCATCGCATTGGGCAGGATATGGCGGAACATGATCGCGCCGTTCTGCATGCCCAGCGCCCGCGCTGCGCGCACGTACTCAAGGTTGCGCCCGCGCAGGAACTCGGCGCGCACCACATCCACCAGGCTCATCCAGGAAAACAGCAGCATGATCCCCAGCAGCCACCAGAAGTTGGGCTGCACGAAACTGGCGAGGATGATCAGCAGGTAGAGCACCGGCAGCCCCGACCAGATCTCCAGAAAGCGCTGCCCGGCCAGGTCGACCCAGCCGCCATAGAACCCCTGCAACGCGCCGGCAATCACGCCGATGATCGAGCTGAGCACGGTCAGGGTCAGGGCAAACAGCACCGATACGCGAAAGCCGTAGATCACCCGCGCCAGCACGTCACGCCCCTGGTCATCGGTACCCAGCAGGTTCACGCTTGAAGGGGGCGCAGGGGCGGGGACCTTCAGGTCGTAGTTGATGCTCTGGTAGCTGAACGGGATCGGCGCCCACAAGGTCCAGGCGTCCTTGGCCTTGAGCAGTTCCTGGATATACGGGCTCTTGTAGTTGGCTTCCAGGGGGAATTCGCCGCCGAAGGTGGTCTCGGGGTAGCGCTTGAGCGCCGGGAAATACCAGTCGCCGTCGTAATGTACGGCCAGGGGTTTGTCGTTGGCGATCAGCTCGGCGCCCAGGCTCAGCCCGAACAGGATCAGGAACAGCCACAGCGACCACCAGCCACGTTTGTTGGCCTTGAACCGCTCGAACCGGCGGCGATTGAGGGGGGACAGGTTCATCTCAATGCTCCCGGCTGGCGAAGTCGATACGCGGATCGACCAGGGTATAGGTGAGGTCACCGATCAGTTTCACGACCAGTCCCAGCAGGGTGAAGATAAACAGCGTGCCGAATACCACCGGATAGTCGCGGTTGATGGCCGCTTCAAAGCTCATCAGGCCCAGGCCGTCGAGGGAGAAGATCACCTCCACCAGCAGCGAGCCGGTAAAGAAGATGCCGATGAACGCCGAGGGGAAGCCGGCGATCACCAGCAGCATCGCATTGCGGAAGACGTGGCCGTAGAGCACGCGGTGGTTGGTCAGCCCTTTGGCCTTGGCGGTGACCACGTATTGCTTGTTGATCTCGTCGAGAAAGCTGTTCTTGGTCAGCAGGGTCATGGTCGCGAAGTTGCCGATCACCAGTGCGGTGACAGGCAGCGCCAGGTGCCAGAAGTAATCGAGGATCTTGCCGCCAACGCTCAACTCGTCGAAGTTGTTGGAGGTCAGCCCGCGCAAGGGGAACCAGTCGAAATAACTGCCGCCGGCAAACACCACGATCAGCAAGATCGCAAACAGGAACGCCGGAATCGCATAGCCGACGATGATGGCCGAGCTGGTCCACACATCGAAGTGGCTGCCGTGTCGCGTGGCCTTGGCGATCCCCAGAGGGATCGACACCAGGTACATGATCAGGGTGCTCCATAACCCGAGGGAAATGGACACCGGCATCTTTTCCTTGATCAGGTCGATGACCTTGGCGTCACGAAAAAAACTGTCGCCAAAATCCAGCCGTGCGTAGTTCTTGACCATGATCCACAAGCGTTCCGGCGCCGATTTGTCGAAGCCGTACATCTTTTCGATTTCCTTGATCAGCGCCGGGTCCAGGCCTTGGGCGCCACGGTAGCTGGAGCCGGCCACCGCGACTTCGGCCCCGCCCCCGGCAATGCGGCTGGTGGCGCCGTCGAAGCCTTCCAGCTTGGCGATCATTTGCTCCACCGGCCCGCCGGGGGCGGCCTGGATGATGACGAAATTGATCAGCAGAATCCCGAACAGCGTGGGAATGATCAGCAACAGGCGGCGAACAATATAGGCCAGCATTCAATCGCCTCCGCTCGCCGCATCGGCGTTTTGTGTGGTGTCCAGGGAGACCGCCGGTTTGACATCGGGTTTGGCCCACCAGGTGGCCGTGCCCACGTCGTAGCGTGGCGAGACCTTGGGATGACCCAAGTGGTCCCAGTACGCCACGCGGAAGGTCTTGATGTGCCAGTTGGGCACCACGTAGTAACCAAACTGGAGTACGCGGTCGAGCGCCCTGGCGTGGGCAATCAGGCTTTGGCGCGAGCCGGCATCGATCAGCTCTTCGACCAGTTGGTCAACGGCCGGATCCTTGAGACCCATGTAGTTACGGCTGCCGGGCTTGTCGGCGCTGGAGGATTTCCAGAATTCGCGCTGCTCGTTACCGGGCGAGGTGGACTGTGGGAAGCTGCCCACCAGCATGTCGAAATCCCGTGAGCGCAGGCGGTTGACGAACTGCGAGACATCCACTCGGCGAATCACCAGGTCGATGCCCAGGTCGGACAGGTTGCGCTTGAACGGCAGCAGGATGCGTTCGAATTCGGTCTGGGCCAGCAGGAATTCAATAGTCACCGGCTTGCCGGTGGTATCGACCATCTTGTCGTCGACGATCTTCCAGCCTGCCTCTTGCAGCAGTTGGTAAGCCTCACGCTGCTGGGTGCGGATCATGCCGCTGCCGTCGGTTTTGGAAGGTTCGAACGCCTGAGTGAAGACTTCGGGCGGGATCTTGTCGCGCAAAGGCTCAAGGATCGCCAGTTCATCCGGGCCAGGTAAACCGGTGGCGGCCATTTCCGAGTTTTCGAAATAGCTGCGGGTTCGGGTGTACGCGCCGTTGAACAGCTGCTTATTGCTCCATTCGAAATCCAGCAACAGGCTGATGGCCTTGCGCACGCGCACATCCTGGAACATCGGCTTGCGCATATTGAACACAAAGCCCTGCATGCCGGTGGGGTTGCCGTTGGGAATCTCTTCCTTGATCAGTCGGCCCTGGGTCACCGCTGGAATGTTGTAGGCGTTGGCCCAGTTCTTTGCGCTGAACTCCAGCCAGTAATCGAACTGCCCGGCCTTCAAGGCCTCCAGGGACACGGTGCTGTCACGGTAGTAATCCGTGATGCGGGTGTCGAAATTGTAGAAACCCTTGTTGACCGGCAGGTCCTTGGCCCAGTAGTCCTTGACCCGCTCGTAGCGAATCATGCGTCCGGGTTTGACCTGCGCCACTTGGTAAGGCCCGCTGCCCAGGGGAGCTTCCAGGTTGCCCTTGGAAAAGTCGCGGGTCGCCCACCAGTGCTTGGGCAGTACCGGCAACTGCCCGAGTATCAGCGGCAATTCGCGGTTGTTGGTGCGCTTGAACTTGAACAGCACACGCAACGGGTCTTCGGCCACCACTTCGTCGACATCGGCGTAGTAGTTGCGATAAAGCGGGTTACCGTCCTTGATCAGGGTCTGGAAGGTAAACACCACGTCCTCGGCGCGCATCGGATGGCCATCGTGGAAGCGCGCTTCGGGGCGCAGGTAGAAACGCACCCAGCTGTTGTCCGGGGCTTTTTCGATTTTGCCCGCCACCAGCCCGTATTCGGTAATGGGCTCGTCCAGGCTTTGCATGGCCAGGGTGTCGTAGATCAACGGCAGGTTATCCGCCGGCACACCCTTGCTGATGTAGGGGTTGAGGCTGTCGAAGCCGCCCATGGCCGATTCGCGGAAGGTGCCGCCTTTGGGGGCGTCGGGGTTGACGTAGTCGAAATGCTTGAAGTCGGCGGGGTATTTGGGGGGCTCGTTGTAGAGGGTCAGCGCGTGTTGCGGGGCGGCTTGGGCCGCGGTGCACAGCAACAGGCTGGCGAGCAGGGTAGTACGCAAAGACATCATTGGGCTTTCTCCGAAGCTTTCAGCCACCACGCACTCAGGCCCAGGCTATAGGGCGGCGTGGTAACGAAGGCGAACCGGTTGCGGTACGCCAGGCGATGATAGTTGAGGTACCAGTTGGGAATGCTGTAGTGCTGCCACAGCAGCACGCGGTCCAGGGCGCGGCCGGCCGCCAGTTGTTCTTCGCGGGTCTGCGCCGCCAGCAGTTGATCCAACAGATGGTCGACCACCGGGTTGGTGATGCCGGCGTAGTTCTTGCTGCCTTTGATCGTGGCCTGGCTGGAGTGAAAGTACTGCCACTGCTCCAGACCAGGGCTCAAGGTCTGGTTGAGGGTCATCAGAATCATGTCGAAATCGAATTGATCGAGGCGCTGTTTGTACTGTGCCCGGTCGACGGTGCGCAAGCGGGCGTCGATGCCGATGCGGGTCAGATTTTCGACATAAGGTTGCAGGATGCGCTCAAGGTTCGGGTTGACCAGCAGGATCTCCAGGCGCAGCGGTTGCCCATCCTTGTTGAGCAGGCGTTGGCCCGACAGTTTCCAGCCGGCTTCGCCGAGCAGTGTCAGGGCGCGCCGCAGCGTGTCGCGGGGGATACCGCGACCGTCGGTCTGCGGCAGGCTGAACGGCTGGGTAAACAGTGCGGCCGGCAGTTGGTCGCGATAGGGCGAGAGCATCAGCCACTCATGGCCCACGGGCAGGCCGGTGGCCGAGAATTCGCTGTTGGGGTAATAGCTCACCGAACGCTTGTAGGCGCTGCTGAACAGGGTGCGGTTGGTCCACTCGAAGTCGAACATCAACCCCAGGGCTTCGCGGACCTTGGCCTGGCTGAAGGCGGGCCGCCGGGTATTCATGAACAGGCCCTGGCTCTGGGTGGGGATCTGGTGGGCAATCTGCGCCTTGATCACATCGCCACGATTGACCGCCGGGAAGTTGTAGCCCGTGGCCCAGTTCTTGGCCTGATGCTCGATGTAAATGTCGAATTCACCAGCCTTGAAGGCTTCAAAAGCCACGTCGCTGTCGCGATAGAACTCTACCTCGACCTTGTCGTAGTTGTAGAAGCCTCGGTTGACCGGCAGGTCCTTGCCCCAGTAATTCTTGACCCGTTCAAACACCAACTGCCGCCCGGGGGCGACCTTGGTGATGCGGTACGGTCCACTGCCCAGCGGCGGCTCGAAGGTGGTGGCCTTGAAGTCACGGTCCTTCCAATAGTGTTGGGGCAGCACCGGCAGTTCGCCCAGGCGCAGGATCAGCAACGGGTTGCCCGCGCGCTTGAATACAAAACGGATGCGGTGGCGGTTGAGAATATCGACCCGGGCCACTTCCTGCAGGCTCGTACGGTATTGCGGATGGCCTTCGGTCAACAGCGTGCGATAGGAAAACGCCACGTCTGCGGCGGTGATCGGCTTGCCGTCGTGAAAGCGCGCTTCGGGGCGCAGGTTGAACACCACCCAACTGCGGTCCTCGCTGTATTCCACCGACTGGGCAATCAGGCCATAGCTGGAAGTGGGCTCGTCGCCCGACGGCGCGTACTGGCCGGTGCCGACCATCAAGGGTTCGTTCAGCTCATTGACGCCGTATTGCAGGAAATTGCCGGTGGAAACCGGGCTGGTGCCCTTGAAGGTATAGGGGTTGAGCGTGTCGAAGGTGCCAAAGGCCATAACCCGCAGTGTGCCGCCTTTGGGCGCTGCAGGGTTTACCCAATCGTAATGGGTGAATTTGGCCGGGTACTTGAGTGAGCCGAACTGCGCGTAACCGTGGCTCTCGGTAATCGTCGCGTTCGCAGCAAAGCTCAAGGCCAGACTTGTTAGTAGAAGGAGAGGACGCTTCAAGTCAGAGATCCGATCCAGGCGGCTTGGGCTTTATGATCGGTACAGTAACAGCTTGTTCCGGTTGGAAAAAGCATCTTGAAATTGGCTATAGGCCGATGTGGGAGGGGGCTTGCTCCCGATAGCGGTGTGTCAGTCAATACCAGGCTGGCTGACACATCGCTATCGGGAGCAAGCCCCCTCCTACATTAGCTCCTCGGTGTTCTTGAGGGCCTTATCTTGGCCCCGACACCACCAGCATTTGCCCCGGTTTCAGTGCCTGGCCGGTGCGTGGGTTCCAACGCTTGAGATGTTGCATCTCAACGTTGAAACGCTTGGCGACCATGTACAACGAGTCGCCTTTCTTGACCTTGTACTGCACCGGTTTTTTCGCGACGGCCTTGCGGGTATCCTGCATCACCAGGGTCTGGCCGACCTTGAGTGCCTGGCCGTTGAGCTTGTTCCAGCGTTGCAGGTCATGCACGTCGACCTTGTTGGCCTTGGCGATCAAGGTAAGGTTATCGCCACTGCGCACCTTGTAGCTGCGGGTACGCCCGGCCACCGACTTGGTCTCGACTTCGTCGAACACCGGCTTCTTGGGGCGCATGCTCAGCAATTCTTCCGGCTTCATCGTCGAAAGGGTGCTGGTGAGCAGCTGCGCCTTGGAGGTCGGCACCAGCAAATGCTGGGGGCCGTCCAGGGTGGTGCGTTGTTTCAGGGCCGGGTTGAGCTGGAACAGTTCGTCTTCGTCGATCTCGGCCAACGCGGCAACCCGTGACAGGTCCATGCTTTGCTTGACTTCAACCACTTCGAAGTACGGCGTGTTGGCAATCGGGTTCAGGTTGACGCCGTAGGCCTCTGGCGCCAGAACCACCTGGGACAGGGCCAGGAACTTGGGCACATAGTCCTTGGTTTCCTGGGGCAGGGGCAGGTTCCAGTAATCGGTGGGCAGGCCGAGCTTTTCGTTGCGCTCGATCGCCCGGCTGACCGTACCTTCGCCGGCGTTATAAGCCGCCAGGGCCAGCAGCCAGTCGCCGTTGAACATGTCATGCAGACGCGTCAGATAGTCCAGGGCGGCGGTGGTGGAGGCGGTGATGTCGCGGCGGCCGTCGTAGGCACGGGTCTGGCGCAGGTTGAAGTAGCGCCCGGTGGAGGGAATGAACTGCCACAAGCCGACCGCATCGCTGCGCGAATAAGCCATCGGGTTGTAGGCACTTTCAATCACTGGCAGCAGGGCCAGCTCCAGAGGCATGTTGCGTTCTTCAAGGCGTTCGACGATGTAATGAATGTAGAGGCTGCCGCGTTCACCGGCGTTCTCCAGAAAGGACGGGTTGCTGGCGAACCACAGACGCTGTTGCTCGATGCGTGGGTTGACGCCTACACCGTCCTGCAATTGAAAGCCCCGACGCATGCGTTCCCAGACATCCTGGGGCACTTCGGGGCTGGGCTTCTCTGATAGCCAAATAGGTTTTTGCTTGATCTTGGCAGCAAGATTGGGTTTGGGTTGCACGGTGGATTGTGCAGCGTAATTAGTCGATTGGCAGCCCGCCAGAGTTGCGGAAACGGCCACCGCCACGGCTTGAGCCAAGCGGGTCAATGCGTCTGAAGAAATGGATTTACGAATAGATGACGACATTGGCTGGAAGTAAGTTCCGGGCAAAAATGTCGGGCGATTCTAGAAAGCGCTTTGGTTCCGGTCAACCATTCAGAAATTACGTATCAGATTGCATCCTCTTAGAACTTATCTTTCCAAGCCCTCAAGCTAGCAAACACCTCGGCCCCAGAGCGGTTGTCGCGGCCATTCCGTTCGTCCGCTTTTTGTTTAACGGATGTTTCAGCGGTGCGCAAAAAGGGATTCGTGAGTTTTTCCAGCGCCAGGCTCGAAGGCAGCGTGATCTCGCCACGGGCGCGGAGTTGGGCAACATTTTCCACCCGTTCGGCGATATCGGTGTTGTCCGGTTCAACGGCCTGGGCAAACTTTAGGTTGCTTTGTGTGTATTCATGGGTGCAGTACACAAGTGTATCGGCAGGCAGGGCGGCCAGGCGCTGCAGGGAGGCATGCATCTGCTCCGGCGTGCCCTCGAACAGGCGGCCGCAGCCGGCAGCGAACAGCGTATCGCCACACAACAACACGCCCTGGTGATAAAAGGCGATATGCCCCAGCGTGTGCCCCGGCACGGCGTACACGTCGAAGTCCCAGCCCAGCACGTTGATGCGGTCATTGTCGTGCAGGGCTACATCCCGCGCCGGAATCTTTTCATTGGCCGGGCCGTAAACCTTGGCGCCGGTGGTATTTTTCAGTTGCTCGACACCGCCCACATGATCATGGTGATGGTGGGTGACCAGGATGTCGCTGAGGGTCCACTCGGTGTTGTGCTTGAGCCAGGCCAGCACCGGCGCGGCATCGCCCGGGTCGACTACGGCGCAGCGCAGGGTGGAAGGGTCTTGTAACAACCAGATGTAGTTGTCGGTGAAGGCGGGTAGGGCACTGATCTGTATCATTCTTCGATTCGCCAAGCTGAACACATTGGTGCATCTTAGAACGTCTAGGCGAGTTGGAGAATGCAATGACTGATAAAGCGTTCGCCCAGGCCGATCCTGAGTGGCTGGCCCTGATCAGTTCGGCTCGTGAATGGTTGTCCGGGCCGATTGGGCAATTTCTGCTGGACGAAGAGCGGCGTATGCTCGACGACGAGCTGGGCCGGTTCTTTGGCGGCTATCTGGTGCATTACGGCCCCTCGGCCCAGACGCCGCCTTCGGCGCCTCAGGTGCAACGCAATGTTCGCCTGGGCGCGCCGCTACCGGGGGTGGAAATCGTCTGTGAGGAACAGGCCTGGCCCTTGAGCGAGCACGCCGCTGATGTGGTAGTGCTGCAGCATGGCCTGGATTTCTGCCTGTCGCCCCATGGGTTGCTGCGCGAAGCCGCGAGCAGCGTGCGCCCAGGTGGCCATTTGCTGATTGTCGGTATCAACCCCTGGAGCAGCTGGGGCTTGCGCCGTGTGTTCGCCCGTGATGGCCTGCGTCAGGCGCGCTGCATCTCGCCATCGCGGGTGGGAGACTGGCTGAACCTGCTGGGCTTTGCGCTGGAGAAACGTCGCTTCGGGTGCTATCGTCCGCCGCTTGCAACAGCCAAGTGGCAGGGCCGCCTGGCCGGCTGGGAACGCCGTGCGGGTGCCTGGCAATTATCCGGCGGCGGCTTCTATCTACTGGTAGCGCGCAAGATCGTGGTCGGGTTGCGGCCGGTGCGTCAGGTTGCGCGCCAGCCCATTGGCAAGCTCGTGCCGATGCCGATGGCCAAGGTCAACCGCAAGCAAAGCGAACGCTGAACCCTTTTTTGATTTCAGGCCGATTTGTCCGGCCTCGGGATACTGTCGGTCGATTACCGCCAGCCCGTTTTGATGGATACAACCGATGACCGATAGCGTAGAACTCTTCACCGATGGCGCCTGCAAGGGCAACCCCGGCCCCGGCGGTTGGGGCGCCTTGCTGGTGTGCAAGGGCGTGGAGAAGGAACTGTGGGGCGGTGAAGCCAACACCACCAATAACCGCATGGAGCTGATGGGCGCTATTCGTGGCCTGGAAGAACTCAAGCGGCGCTGCAACGTGCTGCTGGTGACCGACTCGCAATACGTGATGAAGGGCATCAACGAGTGGATGGTCAACTGGAAGAAGCGCGGTTGGAAGACGGCGGCCAAGGAGCCGGTCAAGAATGCCGACCTGTGGCAATTGCTCGATGAGCAATGCAACCGTCACGACATCACCTGGAAATGGGTGCGTGGGCACATCGGCCACCCTGGCAACGAACGCGCCGACCAGTTGGCCAATCGTGGTGTGGATGAAGTGCGCGGCTACAAGCAGAGCTGAATCAGCCCACGTGTTAACATCGCGCCCTTTGATTCACCACATCACATTGCACACCACACCGTTGAGAGCTGAACCCTGATGGCCATCCGATCTGTTGTACTCGATACCGAAACCACCGGCATGCCGGTGACCGATGGTCACCGGATCATCGAAATCGGCTGCGTCGAACTGATGGGGCGCCGGTTGACCGGCCGCCACTTCCACGTTTACCTGCAACCGGATCGTGACAGTGACGAAGGCGCGATCGGCGTCCACGGCATCACCGACGAGTTCCTCAAGGGCAAGCCGCGCTTTGCTGAAGTGGCCGATGAGTTCTTCGAGTTCATCAACGGCGCCCAGTTGATCATCCATAACGCAGCGTTCGACATCGGCTTCATCAACAACGAATTTGCCCTGATGGGGCAGACGGACCGTGCGGACATTTCCCAGCACTGCACCATCCTCGATACCTTGATGATGGCCCGTGAGCGTCACCCGGGCCAGCGCAACAGCCTCGATGCCTTGTGCAAACGCTATGGCGTCGATAACTCCGGCCGTGAGCTGCACGGCGCCTTGCTCGACTCCGAGATCCTGGCCGACGTTTACCTGACCATGACCGGCGGGCAAACCAGCCTGTCCCTGGCTGGTAATGCGTCCGATGGCAGTGGTTCGGCGGAAGGCTCCGGCAATCGCCCTTCGGAAATCCGCCGCCTGCCGGCCGATCGCAAGCCGACGCCAATCATCCGCGCCAGCGAGCAGGACCTGGCCGAGCACGTGGCGCGGTTGGAAGCGATTGCCAAGGCGGCGGGTGCGCCGGCGTTGTGGACTCAATTGACGCAACAATAAGCACGGGGCAGTGCAGTTGATCTTGATGGGCTGCCAAATCTTCATTCGCCACATTCGCTTCCAGCTTCTACCCTGAGTGCAAAGCCCTCCGGAGTAAGAGCGCTCATGTACAAAGACCTCAAGTTCCCTATTCTTATCGTGCACCGTGACATCAAGGCCGACACCGTTGCCGGTGACCGGGTTCGAGGCATCGCCAGGGAGTTGGAACAAGAGGGCTTCAGTATATTTTCTGCGGTGGATTACGCCGAAGGGCGGTTGGTGGCCTCCACCCATCATGGTTTGGCGTGCATGTTGATCGCAGCAGAAGGCGCCGGGGAAAATACCCACCTGCTGCAAAACATGGTCGAGCTGATCCGCCTGGCGCGGGTAAGGGCACCCAACCTGCCGATCTTTGCCCTGGGTGAGCAAGTCACCCTTGAAAACGCGCCGGCCGATGCGATGAGCGAGCTTAACCAGCTACGCGGCATTCTTTATCTGTTCGAAGACACCGTGCCGTTCCTGGCGCGCCAGGTCGCCCGCTCTGCCCGCACTTACCTGGACGGCCTGTTACCGCCGTTCTTCAAGGCCTTGGTGCAGCACACCGCCGATTCCAATTATTCCTGGCACACCCCTGGCCATGGCGGTGGCGTGGCGTATCGTAAAAGCCCGGTGGGGCAGGCGTTTCACCAGTTCTTCGGGGAGAACACCCTGCGCTCGGACTTGTCTGTTTCTGTCCCTGAACTGGGCTCGCTGCTCGATCATACCGGGCCCCTGGCCGAAGCCGAGGCCCGCGCCGCGCGCAACTTTGGCGCCGACCATACCTTCTTCGTCATCAATGGCACCTCCACCGCCAACAAGATCGTCTGGCATTCCATGGTCGGTCGCGACGACCTGGTGTTGGTGGACCGCAACTGCCACAAGTCAGTGCTGCACTCGATCATCATGACCGGCGCGATCCCGCTGTATCTGTGCCCGGAGCGCAACGAACTGGGGATCATCGGCCCGATCCCCTTGAGTGAATTCAGCCCCGAATCAATCCGCGCCAAGATCGACGCCAGCCCGTTGGCATATGGCCGGCCACCCAAGGTGAAGCTGGCGGTGGTGACCAATTCCACCTACGACGGCCTGTGCTACAACGCCGAACTGATCAAGCAGCAATTGGGTAATAGCGTAGAGGTGCTGCACTTCGACGAAGCCTGGTATGCCTATGCGGCATTTCACGAGTTTTTCGCCGGGCGCTATGGCATGGGCACCTCGCGCACACCGGACAGCCCGCTGGTATTTACCACCCACTCCACCCACAAACTGCTGGCCGCATTCAGCCAGGCATCGATGATTCATGTGCAGGATGGCGGCGCACGGCAGCTGGACCGTGACCGTTTCAACGAAGCCTTCATGATGCACATCTCGACTTCACCGCAATACAGCATCATCGCTTCGCTGGATGTCGCTTCGGCGATGATGGAAGGCCCCGCCGGGCGCTCGCTGTTGCAGGAAATGTTCGACGAGGCCCTGAGTTTCCGCCGCGCGCTGGCCAACCTGCGCCAGCATATCGCTGCCGAGGATTGGTGGTTTTCGATCTGGCAGCCACAATCGGTGGCGGGTATCGACCGCGTTGCCACGGCGGACTGGCTATTGCATCCCCAGGATGATTGGCACGGCTTTGGCGATGTGGCTGAAGATTATGTCTTGCTGGACCCGATCAAAGTCACCCTGGTGATGCCTGGCCTCAATGCAGGTGGCGCCTTGAGCGATTGTGGGATTCCCGCCGCGGTGGTCAGCAAGTTTCTCTGGGAGCGCGGCCTCGTGGTGGAAAAAACCGGGCTTTATTCGTTCCTCGTGTTGTTTTCCATGGGGATCACCAAAGGCAAGTGGAGCACCTTGCTCACCGAGTTGCTGGAGTTCAAGCGCAGTTACGATGCCAACGTCAGCCTGGCCAGTTGTTTGCCCTCGGTGTACGCCCAGGGGCCGGTACGTTATCAGGGCTTGGGCCTGCGCGATCTTTGCGACCAGTTGCACAGCTGTTACCGTAGCAACGCCACCGCCAAGCATCTCAAGCGCATGTACACAGTATTGCCGCAGATCGCGATGAAACCCGCCGATGCCTACGACCAACTGGTCAGAGGCGAAGTTGAAGCGGTATCCATCGATGCCTTGCCAGGACGCATCGCAGCCGTAATGCTGGTGCCTTATCCACCGGGCATTCCATTGATAATGCCCGGCGAGCGCTTTACTGAATCAACGCGTTCAATCATCGACTACCTGGCATTTGCCCGCACGTTCGATAGCAGTTTCCCCGGTTTTGTCGCCGATGTTCATGGGCTGCAACACGAAGATGATGGCAGTGGCCGTCGTTACACCGTCGATTGCATCAAGGGTTAAGAATGTTTATGCAGCAAGCTGTGATGAACCCGAAGTACCCAGGGCTCAGTGTGCGCGTCGCCGACGAAGGTTTTGACGCCTATGTATGGGGCAATGACTTCAGTTTCGAGGTTAGCGCCTATGGCGTACCGCAGATGGGCCAGCGCGTCGAGCAATGGCCGGTTGAGCGCGTCCTGCCGTATCGCAAATGCTATGGCATCGACCCGGAAGAGTTCGCCAGCTTTCGCGATGCCGCCGACAGTGCGATCTTCATGGCCTACCTGGATGACCGTGCGGTAGGGCACATTGTGGTCAGCACCAACTGGAACGGTTTTGCGCATGTTGATGAGTTGGCCGTGGTGTTGCCGGCGCGACGCCATGGCGTGGCCAAGGCGCTGCTGGATGTGGCGCAGTTCTGGGCGCGCAAGAAAAACCTCCCGGGCATGATGCTGGAAACCCAGAACAATAATCTGGGTGCCTGCCGCCTGTATGAGCGCTGCGGGTATGTGATGGGCGGGATCGATCAACTGCGTTATCGCGGGATTGATCCGCAAACCCGCGAAGTCGCAATTTTCTGGTATCGGTTGTTCAAGTCCGAACTCAATGAGGTTTGAGCGCTGTGCAGGGTCAGCGCTGGTGACTGTAAGTTATGTGTCAATCCAGGAGTTTTCGCTACCGACTTTGATGCTCAGGTTCTTGTTGAATCTCAAGTAGCGAAGCCTGGCGTCCGTTAGGTTCTGCTGGAGGTCGTCGGACCAGACAATGCCTTTTTGCTCAAAATATTCTCGAAAGTCCGTTCCGGCGTCGAGCACTTTCTCGGGTGTTATCTTTTTGCCATCGACGTACCACTGTTCCTTGCTGTAGCCATCGAAGGCAAGGTCGTGAAGATCGGGGCGCGTTGATTTCAATACGTCGTCAAACATGAGCGGGCCCACCGTTTCAAAAACCTTGATTTCGTATGCTTGAAATTCCGGGGTGAGCGTGTACGCACCCTGGGCGTCTCTGGGGACGATCGGGCGGTTGGCCTTAAAATAGGCCTTGTTTGCAGGGAAGCGGCGATTCATCTCGCTGATCACTTGCGCGATAAGCGGATTGTTTGGTTGTGTAGCGAAGTTGCTCGTATTAATGCAGGGTTTGTAATCGTTGATAGTAATAGCGACCGGCGTACTGACCAGGATTTCCCCGTCATCGGCCTTCAATGCTATCGGTCCGATGTGACCTTGGATCAGGTCATCGGTATCAAGATAAATGCCTCCGTATTTATTCATCAATGGGTAGCGCGCCACATCGGAGCTGGCGGCGAGGTTCTGACCCTGGCCCCGGCGAAAGTATGAGTACAACTCGGTGTTCTTCAGTTGCTCGAAAAAGTCGTCTTCATGCAAGTTCAGGACGGTAACGCTAGGTGCGTCTTTCGCCAGCTTGAGTTTGATGGCCTGGAATAACGCTGGGGTGTCGGCGTCGACGTGTACCGTGGATTTGAAATCGGGCATTTTTTTTCTATTAGCCACCATATTCTTGACGAGGTGATCAGGTATGTCGCCGCCGGCCCAGAAGTAGTGAATGTCTTTAGGAATTGGCCTGACATTCTTGGGGGCCTGCAAAATGGCCGGCTGGACGAACTCGACAAACCTGAAAGTGTGATTGGCGATCTTCTTGGCATTTCGATATTCCTCCAATGATCCCTTCTGCCACGTGTTCTTCGCGCTTCTCCAGAAGTATTGGGGGCTTGCTCCTTTCCCGATTCCTATACCGGCTACCCATGCACCTACTTTGGTGTCAAAGCTGGTGGCATAGCTGTCGCCCTCGTACTTGATCGTGTAAGGGTAAGAAGAAGCGCCCGCGTTTACTTTTATGTCGTCCATCGGCAGCACGTAGGTTTTGTCGTCTAGCTTCCAGGCGGGTAAGGCGTCGGGCACACCGCCGAGCAAGCGGTTGGCGGTGACTGAAACTTCCCAACCTGCACTCCCCAGGTCTTTGACCTTGATGTCGTTGTGTGGGGCACTGGGATGTTGGATCACACGCTGGCCATCCTTGACCGTGGAGGCGTAGAGCTTGTTGTCGATTTTTATGTATTCTTTGTTGTTTGGGCCCACATAGACATTGTTCTGCATCCCCTTGACTTGCAGCAGGTCCGGATCAATCACAGCCTCATAACCCAGCAGCGAGGGTTTATTGAGGACTTTGACTTCCCCGGCAGCCGCCGCCACGGTCGGTTGAAAATTCTTCAGTGGTGGGCCATAGGGCACCCCCTTGACCGAGTCGAAAGCGTGCCAGTTGCCGCCACGAAATACCGCACCCATTTCCAGGTCATGACCGACAACCTTTGAGGTACCCACGGCCACCAGACCATGTTGGGTACTTGCCGCTTTGAGCACGTCGTAGCTGCCGCTGGCGCCCTTGAGGGCATTGAACGCGCTCTTTCCCTTGGACCAGGTCCAGCGGCTGATGCCCTTGAGTAAATCGCCTGCACCGCCCAGCGGGTTGAGCACGTCGATGGCGACGGTGCCCAGAAACCTTGCTGTTCTTGCCGCGCCTTTCAGGCCAGCTACGCCCTTAGTGAGCACTTTGCTTGCATGGGCGGCTTTGGCGGATCCCAGCGTCACCAGGCCCATCACATCCATGCCAAGGTCAAGCAAGCCATCGCCGATATTGCCCTGCATGAAGTTGACAATCGCGGACCTGAAGGGAATCAGGTTGAGGAAAAACTCTCCGATGGCCTTGTTGGCGGCGCTGGTTTTGTCGTAAGACGTGGTTCCACGTGCGTGTTCGAGCAGATCCTTACCGAGCAAATCCAGGCGTTTGGTGAGTACCTTGGCGATATAGCGGGTACGGTCGGAATCGAAGACCTTGGGTGTTTCAGCGATCGTCGGTTTTTCCTTGGCCTGCTCGGTGTGCTCGTCTTCGAAAGGGTTGAATCGCACGGTCCTGTGCAGCGTGTTGGCGTCACGCATGTCCAGCCGGGAGTAGGGCGGCGAGTAAATATGGGCCAGGTAATTGTGTTTGGTAATGCTCCCTGCGCGGGTATCAATCCGATAGATATTAACCTGCCCGTCGCGGGTGATCTTCACGTCGAGAGTATGACCTTTTTTGATCAGGGATTTTGTCGAGAAATCCGGTCCTATCACGTAGTCGTTAGTGTGGAAAAACTCGAGCTGGCCATATTCGAAGTTTTTCCGGTCCTGCGGCGGCAAAGTCGAGATCAGATATTGGGTCATGCCCGTATGGCCTTTCTCCTGCGCCTCCATCGCGGGCGTGTATTGCTGATTAAACGCATCGACTACCGACAGCGCGCCGCTGTCGGACAGCGCGCAAAACTGTTTGATGGGGATGCGCGTGTCTTTGGTGATCCAATGTTCGCTGTCATCATTTTTGACTTTGTCGCCGTGCATGACGACATCCAGCATTGAGTGGCTTCCGGGGAAGATGCCGGGGCGTCCTTTGATCAACCGGGCTTTCGTAAGGTTTTTCGCCTTGAAGACCTCATCGGGTACGCCTGGGAATTTTTCTCTGAGCAGATCCATTCCCATGTTTTCACGCATCGGAATGGGGGTTGCAAGTGCCAGGGCCGTGGCTTGCAAGGCTTTCTGCTGGATGCTGAAGGCGTCCTGTACAGCGCGCATTTCAGTGTCGGTGGGTGTCGGTTCAGCCTTCAAGTGGCCATTAACGATTGCCCAGTTGCATAAGGCTTCGCGATGGATATGCTGCGAGAGCGGTGTGCCGACGTCGAGGCCCTCTGCGGCGGCGAGCACTTCGCTGTAGGTCATTGTGAGTACGCATCCCGGTGATTGGGCTTCCAGCTTGGCGGCGGCGATGGCCAACTGGGTCCAGGGAATGCTGCCGTAGGTCACGTTGGGCGGAATGCCCTTGACCAGGTATTCAGGCGCAGTACGAGCCAGCAACATATGTGCTGCCAGTTCAGCCGATGCCGCAGGGGTTCGCGCCTCCTTGACCAGATGACGGCTCAAACCCTCGATCGTTGCGCTGGGCGGCTGATTCCAGAGCGCCCGTTGCCCTAGATCAAAGCCGCCAACGCTGTTACGCGCCGGTGTGCCCATGGATTGCGGGTCCAGTCCCAACTGGATAGCGGCGAGCAGGTAGTCATTGATGCTGGTGTGCGTCGCAATGCCGCCCAGCCGGGCTTGAATGGCTTGGCCCAGCGCTTGTGCCTTGGCCGATCCCAGCAGCATTTCTACCGCTCTGGCTGGGAATTTGAAGTCATTGCTGGACAGGTTGCTGGCAGACAACAGATAACCCAGCGCGCCTTTTCTGTCGACTAATGGCAGGTCGGGCAGGGTTGGGTCAGGCGCGTTCAACAGGTCGATGATAGTTTGTTTATCTTTCGCCTCCAGCGGGACTGGCCAAGACATCGCTCCGCTGAAATTACCCAGAGGATGGGTATGCACGTGTTGCGTGGCAGCGTGATAGAGCTTGAGTAAGTCGTCAAAGGATTTAGGAGTGGTCAGGCCGCTGCCGCTGAGAAATGTACCCACTTTGACTTGTGCAGTAGGTGCCAGGTTATGCCGCACCGCGTAGGTGGAGCCCTCGCACACCGGCAGCGTCGAGGTGTTCAAGTGCGACGTGAGTCGGCTTTCCAGCACGCCTTGTTGATCGGCCAAGTCGGCGGGAGAGCCTTCGCGCAGTTCCGTGAGGAGTTTGCCCAGGTTCGCGGCCAGTGCCTGCCAGTTACAGCGATCACTGAAGGCTCGTTTAAGGGTTGTCGGGTTGTCGAGCACTTCAGTGTCCGAGTCGCTGGTCGAGCCCTCCAGCGGCAGGGGCGGGGGGGTGATTGACAGTGTGGGGGAGGGCGCATGAAACAGGGCAGTAGAGTTTGCAAGCGGCAGATGTGCCAGTGCATTTTGAAGGTGGTGCATGGGGATTTATCCTTGGCTGCGGTGTATCGTCCAGTGGAAAGCTGATGCTTTCTGCTCGATGAGTGTGCTGCGTGCAGGACAGGGTTCCCGTGTGAATGTTTAGGATTTGTGTGGGAAGCGGCGTGGGCGGGAAGGGTCAGGAGATCGTTACTGTGCCGGCGGGAGTGTCGCTTTCTCGGCCAGCAACGCGTCGGCTTTCTGCGCGACGATCTCCAGCAACGCCTTCAGTGCTGGTGTCGATGAGGTGTCCTTCAACGTCAGTGCGTGCAGGCTGATAGGGATGGGCGGTGATAGCGGGCAGGTGTCCAGCCCGGCCTCCCTTGCACCAAAGGCGGTAAAGGGATCGACAATCGCCAAGCCTTCTCCGGCCTCGACCATGCTGCGCATCATCTGGTACGTCTGCACCCGCGTTTGCACCACCGGCAACGGGCGCAGGGCTTGCAGCTTGGCATCCAGCAGACGGCTGAGCGGGTCATGCCCCTCAAGCCCGATCAGCGACTGCCCGGCCAGGTCTTGCAGCGCAATGTACTTCTGCCTGGGTTTGAGCCAGCCATGGGGCGCGAGCAATTGCAGCTTGCCCTGGGCCAGCACCGTGCTCTGGATTTGCGCATGTTCCGGGTCATGCAGGCTCAGGCCCACATCCGCTTCGTGCAGCAGCAGGCTCCTGACGATTTCCCGGGTCGGCTGGCTCGACAGGTTGCACGGCGTATCCTGGAAACGTCTGCGCAGCATGGCGATGCTTTGCGGCAACAGCTGGTTAGCCAGGGGCGGGGTGCAAAGGGCACGCAAGGTTGGAGCGTGATGGTGTTTCAAACGGCTGGCCAATCGCTGTACTGGCTCAAAGGCTTCGTACAGTTGGGCAATGTGCGTCTGCAACTCCAGCGTTTCCCGTGTTGCCTGGAGCCGACCGCGCACGCTGGCAAACAGCATGAACCCCAGCTGCAACTCGGCGTCCTTCAGGATTGCGTCTACTTCACCCACAGAGAGTTGCAACCATTCGGCGGCCGTGCCCAGGTGTCCGGTTTGCAAGATGGCCTGAATCACTTCGATATGACGTAAACGCATGGCCGGAGTCTATGTGCAGCGCGAAGTGTATTCAATGGTGCGAGCCCTCAGGCGCAAAAAAGACTGCGCGGGTCGCCCCGGCCTATGGCGTTCGGCCAAGGCCTCATTAGAATGGTGCGTCTGATCAGCAACGACCAATGCCGGCTTGCCGGTACTTACAACAAAAAACAGGTCTGGTCTCAAATGCCTCTACCCTTGACGTTTTTCGGGGTGACGGCCAAGCAACTCGCGGTTCTTGTGACCGTGGGATGCGTGGCGGCTTACCTCTTCAACGACCCCACGGCACACCCACCCGAAGGCCTTGCACTTGAAACGTTCATCCGTTCCCAGGAAAGGGTGAGCGAGCAGGTCGGCACCGTGTTGGCGGTTACCTTGATCAGGCAAGTGGAGGCGTACCCCGCGTCCAATCGGTCGGGCTACAAGCGCTCGATGTACGCGGTGGAGGGGGAGAGAGGGCAATTGGTGGTGACGCTCAAGCAAAGCGAGCAGGGCATCGAAGTGACGCAGATCCGCAGTCCATGATGGCCCCGGCCCAGTCAACGCCATCGATGGCCAGGACTGAGCGGGTGTACAAACGGGGACCCTTATGATGCCAGGGTAGTTTTCGATTCGCGGACGAGAATGGTCCCCGACTGGATCAGTTTGAATTCATCGCCTTCCAGTTTCTCTACACGGTCGCCAATGGCCAGCTTGTAGGTGGTGGTGGGCGCCGAGCCAGCCAGGTCGCCTTGCGCCGGGTTGGATTCCTGGAACTCATGCACCGAATATACGCGGCCTTCCGCGTCTCTGGCATGGAACTGTCCGACTAGTACTGCTGCCATCTGTTTAGAACCTCTGGAGATAAACACTCGATTTGCGGTTCTGTAGACCGTCAGGGAGCGGGGTAGTTTACCTATAAGAAAAAAATACTATTCGCTGATGTTTTCAGGCACTTCCTACGCAAGCTGCTGCAAGGAAAACGCCCCGGTAATCTTCGAAACCCTCTGGTGAACACGCCGCTAAGCCTTTATAACTACAAGCTCCTTTATTCAGAAGTCGGGAAACCTCAATGAGCAAGGTCTACACGATTGCCGTCCTGGTGGGCAGCTTGAGAAAAGCGTCGATCAACCGCAAGGTCGCCCTGGCCTTGGCCGAGCTGGCGCCTGCCAATCTCAAGTTGAACATTGTTGAAATCGGCGACTTGCCGCTCTACAACGAGGACATCGACGGTGCAACACCGCCCGCAGCCTACAGTACTTTCCGCCAACAGGTGAGTTCATCCGACGCGGTGCTGTTTGTGACCCCGGAATACAACCGCTCCGTACCGGCAGCGTTGAAGAACGCTATCGACGTAGGTTCCCGTCCATATGGGCAAAGCGCCTGGAGCGGCAAGCCTGGTGCGATTATCAGTGTGTCGCCGGGTGCCATTGGTGGTTTCGGCGCCAATCATCACCTGCGCCAGTCACTGGTGTTCCTGGATGTGTGGTGCATGCAGCAGCCGGAAGCCTACCTGGGTGGGGCGGGCAGTGTGTTCGATGAGGCGGGCAAGGTGTCGGAAAAGACCAAACCATTCTTGCAAGCATTTATCGATGCCTACGGCAAATGGGTAGAAAAACAGAAGGCTTGATCGGGCAATGCGCTCAAGTGTGGGAGGAGCAAGCCCCTCCCACCTTTTCGTTTAACGCAGCCAGTTGGTCCGGGCCAGTTCAATCACCTCATCCCCGCGCCCACTCATCACCGCTTTGAGCATATACAAGCTGAACCCTTTGGCCTGTTCCAGCTTGATACTTGGCGGCATCACCAGTTCCTGAGTGGCGGTCACCACGTCCACCAGCACCGGGCCATCGTGGGCCAATGCGCGGCGCAAGGCCGGCTCGAGGTCTTCGGATTGCTCCACGCGAATTCCCAGGATGCCCATGGCATTGGACATGGCCGCGAAGTCCGGGTTTTTCAACTCAGTGCCAGTGTCCAGGTACCCGGCAGCCTTCATTTCCATGGCCACAAACCCCAGGGACGAGTTATTGAACACAATGAGTTTCACCGGCAGATTCAACTGCGCCAGTGAAATGAAATCCCCCATCAACATGGTGAACCCGCCATCACCCGACATCGAAATCACCTGGCGCCCAGGGAATGCCGCTTGGGCGCCGATGGCCTGGGGCATGGCGTTGGCCATCGAGCCATGATTGAACGAGCCGATCAGCCGGCGTTTGCCATTCATCTTCAAATAACGCGCCGCCCACACCGTGGGTGAGCCGACGTCGGCGGTGAAGATCGCATCATCGTCGGCCAGCTCGCTGAGCAAGCGTGCGACGTACTGAGGGTGGATCGGTCGATTCGCCTTGGAGGGTTGCGCCAAGTCATCCAGCCCCTGACGGGCCTTCTCGTAGTGCTTCAACGAGGTCTCAAGAAAGCTGCGATCGGTCTTGCGGGTCAGGCGCGGCAGCAGGGCATCGATGGTCTCCCTGACATCGGCGGCGATGCCCAGATCCAGCGTGGCGCGTCGGCCCAGGGCTTGCGGGTCGCAATCAACCTGAATGATCTTGGCATCGGTGGGGTAGAACTGGCGATAGGGGAAGTCGGTGCCGAGCATGATCAAGGTGTCGCAGTCGAGCATGGCATGGTAACCGGAGCTGAAACCGATCAGGCCGGTCATGCCCACGTCAAACGGGTTATCCCACTCCACATGTTCCTTGCCGCGCAACGCGTGCACCACCGGCGCGCCGAGCGCATCGGCCAGCGCTACGACTTGGTCGTGGGCACCGGCACAACCGCTGCCGCACAGCAGGGTGACCTTTTCACTGCCCTGAAGGATCTCGCTGAGGCGTTGCAGGTCCTGCTCGGCCGGCAAGGTGCGCGGTGCGTGCAGGGCTGGCCAGGGCTTGAGCTTGTCTTCCACTTCAAGCAGCGACACATCCCCAGGAATCACCACCACCGCTACGCCGCGATTGAGGATTGCCGAGCGCATGGCACGGTGCAGCACCTGAGGCATCTGCTCGGGGTTGCTCACCAGCTCGATGAAATGGCTGCACTCCTTGAACAGTTCCTGGGGATGGGTTTCCTGAAAATAGTTGAGGCCGATCTCCGACGACGGAATTTGCGCAGCAATCGCCAGCACCGGCACATGGTTGCGATGGCAGTCGAACAAACCATTGATCAAATGCAGGTTGCCCGGCCCGCAACTGCCGGCACACACCGTCAACTCCCCCGTGGCGGCGGCTTCGGCACCGGCGGCAAAGGCGGCGACTTCTTCGTGGCGCACATGCATCCACTCGATACTGTCCATGCTGCGCAGCGCGTCGGTCAGGCCATTGAGACTGTCACCGGTCAGGCCCCAGATACGCTTGATACCCGCCTGTTCAAGGGTGGTCGCCAGTTGCTGGGCCAGGTTGATTTTCGCCATGAGGAACTCCAGTCGTCAGTGAGGTTAAAAACTGCTGATCAGTAGAGGACAGTTCGATTACGGCGAATGCTCACCCTATAGTGTGAAGATTGCTTCATGGCCACGCGGTATTGGCGGGGGCGCCGGGGGGTGAACCACTGGTCACGTACCAGCGCAATGCACGGGGCGACGTTGGCCTTGGTCTGCCCACCCAAATTTGCAGAGCCAAGCAGGACCAAATGTGGGAGGGGGCTTGCTCCCGATAGCGGTGGATCAGGCAACGAATCTGTTGACTGGTACTCCGTCATCGGGGGCAAGCCCCCTCCCACATTTTGATACTCAGCGTCGACGGAACAGCGGCAGCGGCTCGTCCGTCGCAGCCTGATAGGTCACCGAGAAATCCTTGAGGCTTTCCAGCGCTTCGTACGGGTCTTTGTCGGCACGCAAGGCGAAGGCATCGAACCCGCAGCGGTGCAGGTAGAACAACTGGTCACGCAGCACATCGCCAATTGCCCGCAGCTCGCCCTTGTAGCCATAACGGTCACGCAGCAGGCGGGCGTTGGAATAGTTACGGCCGTCGGTGAAGGCCGGGAAGTTCAGGGCGATGACCTGGAAGTGTTCCACGTCGTCACCGATTTCCTCGGCTTCTTCATCGGCGTCCAGCCACACGCCCAGGCCGCCATCGCGGGCCTTGAGGGCGTGGCCATGTTCGCGCCACAGCGCCAGCGGCACGATCAGGTCGTCGCAGTTGGAGATGCCGTCGAAGCTCGCGTCCTTGGGCAGCAGGTGCCAGGTTTCGTCGACGACTTCGTTGTTCTTAATGATTCGCTGCATAGACGCGCTCCTTGAACAGGTCGATGCCGATGCGCTGGTAGGTGTCGATGAAACGCTCATCTTCGGTGCGCTGTTCGATGTAGACGTCGATCAGCTTGCCGATCACCTCGGGCATGGCTTCCTGGGCGAAGGATGGGCCGAGGATCTTGCCCAGGCTCGCATCGCGGCTGGCGCTGCCACCCAGGGACACTTGGTAGAATTCTTCGCCTTTCTTGTCCACGCCCAGGATGCCGATGTGGCCGACGTGGTGGTGACCACAGGCGTTCATGCAACCGGAGATGTTCAGGTCCAGCTCGCCGATGTCGAACAGGTAGTCCAGGTCGTCGAAACGGCGCTGGATGGATTCGGCAATCGGGATCGACTTGGCGTTGGCCAGGGAGCAGAAGTCGCCGCCCGGGCAGCAGATGATGTCGGTCAACAGGCCAATGTTCGGCGTGGCAAAACCGCCTTCGCGCAACTCGCCCCACAGGGTGAACAGTTGGCTCTGCTCGACGTCCGCAAGAATGATGTTCTGCTCGTGGGAGGTACGCAGTTGGCCAAAGCTGTAGCGCTCGGCCAGGTCGGCAACGGCGTCCAGCTGCTTGTCGGTGATATCGCCTGGGGCAACGCCGGTGGGCTTGAGCGACAGGGTCACCGCCACATAGCCTGGCTTCTTGTGCGCCAGGGTGTTGCGCGTGCGCCAGCGGGCAAAACCTGGGTGTTGCTGGTCAAGGGCGGCCAGTTCGGCGTCCTGGTTGCTCAAGGCTTTATATTCAGGATCGACAAAATGCTTGGCGACGCGGTGCACTTCGGCTTCGGTCAGGGTGGTCTGGCCGCCGCGCAAGTGTTCCATTTCGGCATCGACTTTCTGGGCAAACACCTCAGGGGTCAGCGCTTTGACCAGGATCTTGATCCGGGCTTTGTACTTGTTGTCACGACGGCCGTAGCGGTTGTAGACCCGCAGGATGGCGTCGAGGTAACTCAGCAGGTCCTGCCACGGCAGGAACTCGTTGATGAACGCGCCGACCACCGGGGTACGGCCCAATCCACCACCCACCAGCACGCGGAAACCCAGCTCACCGGCAGCGTTGTACACCGGCTCCAGGCCGATATCGTGCACTTCGATGGCGGCGCGGTCCGAGGTCGAGCCATTGATGGCGATCTTGAACTTGCGCGGCAGGTAGGCGAACTCAGGGTGGAAGGTAGTCCACTGGCGCACGATCTCGCACCACGGCCGTGGGTCGATCAACTCGTCGGCAGCGACGCCGGCAAACTGATCGGTGGTCACGTTGCGCAGGCAGTTACCGCTGGTCTGAATGGCGTGCATTTGCACAGTGGCCAGTTCAGCCAGGATGTCCGGCACGTCTTCCAGCGCCGGCCAGTTGAACTGCACGTTCTGGCGGGTACTGATGTGGGCGTAGCCTTTGTCGAAGTCGCGGGCAATCTTGGCCATCATTCGCGTCTGTCGCGAGGTCAGCTGGCCATAAGGCACGGCCACCCGCAGCATCGGCGCAAAGCGCTGAACATAAAGGCCATTTTGCAGGCGCAGAGGGCGGAACTCTTCTTCGCTCAGTTCACCTGCTAAGTAGCGTCGGGTCTGATCACGGAACTGCTTGACGCGGTCCTCGATGATGCGCTGATCGTATTCGTCGTATACGTACATATAGGTCCTGTTCTCGGCAAATCTGCGCGCACGGCCGCGCACTCCCAACGGAGCCGGCGCACGATACCAGTTTGCGTATATGCGCAAAAGTGATGTTTGGGTATATGTAAATAACCAAACTGACTAATGAGAACCGTTATCGCCATACCCACATTTGTCATGCGGGCAATCATGATCTTTACTGTGGTCGAGTCTTAGTGCCGTCACCCATAAAACCGACAAGAGGCGATGCAATGAGCAATTCCACCAAAGCCCGTAAACCTGATAGTACCGTGGATGCCTGGGCCATTCTGTTCCTGATTGTTCTGGTGGTTGGAACCGCCGTGTTCTGGGTTAGCCACCAGTAACAAAGAGCGTTGATTGAGCCCCGATTGGCTGTCGTATTGCCACTGTCATGGCAATCATTTTTCCAGGCTCGAACAACCATGTTGAAGGTTCTGATTGCGTGTGTGTGGTTAGCAGGATCGACGTACGGGGCCATGGCCCAGGCCGCGTCGGTGGTGTTTCTTAACCCAGGCTCGTCCACGGAAACCTTTTGGGTCAGTTATGCGCAATTCATGCAGGCCGCTGCCAGGGAGCTTGGCCTGGATTTGCGCGTGCGCTATTCCGAGCCAAACGCCGATAACACCCTGGTACAAGCCCGTGAGACGCTGCAAGGCACCCAGCGGCCCGACTACCTGGTGCTGGTGAATGAGCAATATGTCGCCCCAAAAATCTTGCGCATGGCCCGGGGCAGTCTGGTGGCCGACGATGAGCAGGCCGGTTACCTGATGCTCATCGACCTGCTGCGCAGCCATGCTGCGGTCGCGCCCGGGGCATCCTACCGCTACCCGTTCAGCCTGCAACTGCTGCTGCGTTAGACCCCGGCCAGGTGCAGTACCAGCTTGACGACGCCGAATAAGGTCAAGGCAAATACCGCCGTGAAGAGCACGCCCAGGATGACAAAGTGGCTGGGCTTGCCGTGGGTGAAATCGCGGGCGCGGTTCTTGCCGCTTTGTACACCAAAGGCCGCCGCCATGACGCTGTGGAGCATCTGCCAGAAGGTCGGCGGCTTATTGTTGGCTGGATCGTTCATAAAACCCTCGTGCGCATGGCTGTCCTCAAGAGCATAGACAATCTATCTGTGAGGGCCTGCCCCCCTAACTATTCACCGCAGGCCAAAGACTGAGCGGTGATGTGCTGTCACTCCAAATCAACGGAGTGACAACATGTCTGAATTACCCGCTGGCCATGGTTTCGCTGCGCAACCCTGCATACGCACGGGTCTGGCGACCTTGTAACGGCCTGGCCGCACCCCGGCGGCAGATGTGGCAGCAATTAGCCCAGGAACCGCTACATGAGCGTTTTTTCCATTTGCTCGAACGCCTGCGCGATACCGATGAGTTCCGGTTCCAACCGGTCGATCTTGCCCGGCGGGTGTGGGAGGTGATTGAAAGCGCCCGGGTGAAATTGCGGCTTGAACTGTCCCGCCAGGAGGTGCACGAATTGTCGGCGGACATTGTTGTGGCGGTACCGGGCAGGTCAGCGTCGCCGCAGCCGGGGCCCTCGACACGCCAGCAAGCCAGACAGCCGTAGCCCATAGGATTACGCCCACGCCCTGGGAGCATGGGCGTAGTCAAAGCAAAACCTCTCTTACACTTCCAGGCCGAGAAACAGTTTCTGATCCAGCGGTGCGCCGATCACGGCCTTGTCCAGATTGATCACGGCGCGGTTATTCGCCTTGGCCTGCTCCATCAGTTCCTTGCGCGTAAATCGGCGCTCGGCCGGGGTCTTCAGGTGGCCGAAGCTAGGCGTTGAAGCCGGCGAGTCAACGGATGGGTAATGGAAGTGCGCGTACCAAAGGTCAGCATCTTCCGGCCTTTTTCCGGAAGGGATTTTACGTTTGTCACGTATGGCATATTCGGTGAGAAAGTCTCCGGCCTTCAAGGGCACGCGTTTTTTCACCAGGTGGATGGTGACAAACTTGTGGGTGTGTAAAAAATCGACCTTGGCGGCTTTGGGACGCTGCAGCAGATAGCCTTCGCCGCACAGTTGATAAGCCTGCGCAGTGGCCTCTATTGCCGCCTTCTCGTAGCTCTTGCGCAGTGCAATGGCGTGTTCATCCGTTGCGGTTTTGAGCTCCTCGGCAAGCGCTGTGAATCTCGCCGCATGTTGAGTCAGCATCACCTCCCAGTCACTGGGGTTGATTTCCTCCCGTCGGATGGGGTCCAGGAGTTTGTGCTGTTGGTAGCCAATGCTGGCGTCGATACCGGTGCGCTCGTTTTTGAGGGCTTCGCCATCCGCTCGGATTGTTTTTAATGACCGTGCCGCCGGAGTGGGTGCCGTTCTCGGCTCACTCGGGGGCGCGACGATTGTCCATTTGCCCTTGCGACCTTGGTAAGTGCTAACGACTTCTCCAGTAAGCGTATCGGTAATATCGACATAATCGACCGGTTCATTGGGTTTGCTTGGGCGTAAGTCGCCTATCAGGCTTTTTTGATCAACGGTTTTGATGACGCGTCGGGTTGCCGGTTTTTGGCGTTTGCTCTTGTCACGGGCGGGGCGGGTGGCAAGCTTTTCTTCAACCAGGATCAAGTTGGCCAGTTGTGTCTCGAGGCCCGAACGTGCCTCATCCAGGTGTTTCAGGTATGACTCGCGATAAGCCTCCCGCACGAGGCCGGAGTTCATGTCGTGCAACGAATTAACCGCATTCTCCAGTTGTTCATAGCGCTCAAGGGCACCCTTGAGGACATCGATTTGCTCCACCGTCGAGTAGCCTGAGGTGGTGCGCATTTCTGTATGTGCGAGCACAATACTTGCGAGTTGGGGGTCGGTGAGGACACGGATGAACGGAAATTCCATCACCCTCACTGGGCGATGGGTGCGATTGAACACCAAATCAGTGAACACCAGCATTGCATGTTGTTTGATCGCCACTGAGGAGATGTCTTGGTCGGAAGGATTTCCTTCCAACAGTAATGGGCGCAGTGCAGGGTCGGCTTGTTTGAGGAAGGTCTCGATCTGTTCTGCCGGCTCGATCATTTGATTGAGGGCCGCTACTTGGCGCGTTTTGGTGTTGATGTACTCATCGTAGGCATGGGTGATGTTTTCCGGTAATTCTCGATTGGCGCGCTCACCGAGCTCGTCGCAGTTTTCGCCGTTGTCGCTTACCAGAGTGTCGGCCATTTTTTGCGCCAGACACGAAAAGACCGAACTCCAGTAGCTATAGATAATTCGTGTTGCCTTATCTCGTCTTTGCCTATGTGTGTGATTTGTACGGTCTACTTTCATCAGTTCATCGGCCTTGACTTCGATTCTTTGCATCAAAGGGATCAGCGTCCGGCCGTTTTGCTGGTAATTGTCGAGTGCTGCCTCCCACTGAGCCCTGGCCTGCGCAGTATTGACTCGCCTGGCCGCATGGCGCCTCGTGACCTGGGCGTGGAGCTCCGGGATCTGGGCTGAGGTGCTGAGGAGTAGCCAGTCCTTTCTCAGAAGTGTTGCCTGGTCGGCCAGATTGGCGCGGGCCGTATTCAAGGCGGACTCAAACTCAGTGGTAGAGGCAATGGCTGAATCCATTTCTATCAGGAGCGCGTCAAACTCTTGTGTCAACGCGCGTATACGCTCGTCACGTGTTGACTTCCACTTACTCAGTCGCTCCCTGGGCATGCCGCCTTCCAGCCTGGCACGCCGGTCCAGCCGCCAATGTCCTTGCCCATCGCTGACCAGTTTGAAGCCGGGATGCTGGGGATGGTCCGGATGCACCAGATAGACTTCGTTGAAACCCTGCACCACGTTCGCCTGAAACAACAACCCACCGAAACTGGCGTGCCACTTGCCGTCAATCCAGTACAGCCCTTTAAGAATGCCGTGTGGTAGAGGGGAGGGTAGCGGGGTGGGCCACGGCACCTGCACATCGAGCAGCGCCTTGAGCAACTTCGCGCCAGCATGAGGGCTGGAAATCGAGTGGCCGAAGTCCAAGGCCGTATGGCCGGTCGCCGGCGGTTCACCGGGCAGCGATACTGGGCCATGACGCACTATGGGTGCTTCTTGCGCAGGTGGCAGTCCCGCCGAGCGGTGCCACGTTTCCAGGTGCAGGGCATGCTCCTGTGCGGAGGGCTCCGACAACGGCCGTGGAGACCGATCGGAAGGGGCAGTGGCGTGCAGCAGCACCATGGCGGTGTTGAGCAAAAGATCGATCAGGGCCAGCTCACGGGTGGTGGGGTCACTGCTGTCCAGGCCGGAGAGGTCCTGCTCCAGGCTGCTGACCAGCACCATGAACCAGCCAGCCAGCATGGCCGGGCCCTGTACCAGCGGTAACAGCAGGGTATTGAACAGCAGCCACGCGCCTTCCATCACGACGGCCCAGCGGCTTTCATGGTTGGACACCGATTCGCGGTCTGCCAGGTCGACCAAGGCCCGTGCCGTGCTGCCAAACAGATGATTGAGCAGTTGACCATTGACTTGCGATTGCAGCCATTCGCCAGCACCCTCATCGACGGCCAGGGTCGCAGGTGCAGGGCGCTCCAAACGGGGTCGAAACTCATCCCCTGGCACGAAACGAATGATGTGCGGTTCCTTGATACCTCCTTCGTCGTACACAGGGCGAGCCCTGTCGCTCAGCCAGGCCAGCACACGGCCTTGCAACACGCCGGGTGTGGTCAGCGCGTCGAGCAGGGCTTGGCGGGTGGGGAATTCGTGCAGGGCGTCGGTATACAGCGGTTGATAAAGCAGATGTGGGCCGACACTTGCGTCACGCGGCTCGATGATGAACGCGTTGTTGACTTCATCCGGCGCGGCGCCAGGTTTGCGGCACAAAGCCAATGGGCGCAGGACAATCTCCTGATCGTCGACGATTCGGTCCGAGGGCATTTCACCCATCAACGCTTTGACGTAGCGATAACCGGTGACGGTGACGCCATGCTGCCCGCGGATCTTGTATTCCAACGCCTGCATCGGCAGCTTGACCTTGAGTTCGCGGGTAAACAGGGTTTCGCGCCGTCGTGCGTCAGCCGTGTCGGACAACAAGGTGTCTTTGATTGTTTGTGGATAGGTGGCGCCGATATCGACGCGCTGGATCAGCCCGGTACTGCCCAGCAGGTAGTCTTCGTTGAGCCAGCTTGGAAGAGGCGTTGCGTTTTTGGAAAACAGCGTGAGTGTGCCTTTAGGCTTGCCGGCGAGGTTCTTCAGCGCCAGCTCCGTCAGCGACATGCGCACATGTTCGATTATGCCGGCACCGCCTGGGTAGCCGGCGGCCACGGCAAAGTCCAGTACCACCTCATCGGGGTCGCAGTCGCCATGATCGGCTTGCATCTGCTTGCGCAGCGCGGCGCGGCTGAAACCGTAGATGTTTTCAATGCCCTCATTGAACGCGCGGCCTTGGTTGTGTTGCAGCACCTGCGCCATGTCCTGCATGTGGCGATGGTAGGCAAAACGGTCGGCGGCGCTGGCTTGTGCAAGCCATGGCGGCAGTTGCTCATTGACCTTCTGCAAGGTCGCCGCAGCGGCTGTCGGCACCTGGGTAAACAGAAGCGCCGGATCGGTGAGTTTTTCCAGGCGTCGTTCAAGCGTTCTTTCGTCTTGGCCCTGAAACTTCAATGTCGCCAGGTCTTCCAGTTGCTGATTGAGGATCAGGCCGGCCTGTTGCTCGAACACATTGCCGTCCGGTTCATTGCGCCGCCACGTAAGGCTGTCGAACTGAAACCGCGCCTGCATCCTGGCTCCCCAGGCAGCACCGAAATCATCGAGGCTGTCAAACACCTGGATATCCCCGGCCACGCTGTACAGCAGCACCTGCTTGTCGCGCATCAGCAGTAGGTCGGGGGTTAGCAGGCTGACCTGTTCGCCGGCGTGGGTGAATGTGTTCTCAATCAAATAAACATAGGTGGCGGGTGAGGATTGAGGCAGGCGCTCGGCTTGCACCGGCCAGGTCGCGACGACCCTGAGCATGTCCCGCTGGGTCGCGTTCAAGTTCGATTGGCTGGCGGCTATTGCCGTCATCCGGCCGTTGAGAAATTCGCCCAGCCACTGCCAGCGACTGCTGCCATGGCTGTCGGTTTCGCTCCAGTAGTCGGCCAGCGCCGCCTGGAAACATAGGTGAATCGACTCGGGCAGGGCATCGATGATGTTCGCAATCACCCGCATGTCGATAAGGGGCGGGGTATCAGCCTTGAGGATTTGGGGGACCTGTTGAGTCAGGTAGTACGCCAGTTCGCGTTTTGGCCGCAGGTCGAGCAACTGTGGGTTGAGCACATGGGCGATGGCAACTTCCATCAACGGCCGGAAGGTGTACACCCCGTTGGGGTCCGGGATGGCTAGTTTGACTGTGGACAGGTCCAGTTTGAGCGCCGGATAGCGCTCCAGAATATGGCTACGCAGGGCATTGAACACTACGGAATACAAGGCCGGGCGCGTAGCGAAATGCGTATGGATGGCCTGGGCGGGTAGCTGGCTCAGGGCGGTGGGGGAACTCGGGGTGGGCATGATGAAATCCATTTGCCTGTTATGGGAAGCGACAGGAAATCGAATGTGGTGACCGCGCAGGTGGTACAGGAGTACCACTGCCAGCGACCGGCCCCAAACGCGCACGAGGTCATATATGCACCGCCTGGCGCGCTGGGCGCCATGATGAGCTGTCAGTCCATTTCAAAGGAGTGACACGATGGACAATTCCTCCCAGACTTCCTTGCCGGCCGTGCCAGCAAACGATGCACCCAAACCGATAAAACAGCTCACCGCCACCCAAAGCCTGCACGGCGACTTCCTGGAGCGCAGCAGCCCGCAGTGGCTGATCGACACGATGCCGGCCCGCAAGCAGGCGCTCAAGGACGCCAGCACGGTCATGCCGGCGTGGCTCGCGAACGCTACGCCTGAACAACGCAACGAGGTGACCGAGCGTTTCCTCGCCAACCTCACCACCCAGACCCAACTGGACAACACGATGGCCGCCTTCCAGGACATCGATGACTTCGCCCGGCCCTTGCTGCGCAAAGCCCTGAAGGATCAGTACCGACTGGACCTCGATGTCGACAAAATCCTGTTGTGCCTGCGCCGCCCGCTGGCGGTAGGGATTGTCGAAGTCGAGGTGGGGGATTTCGAGTTTTTGAAACTGTCCCTGCTGGAAGCGGCCTTGCACAACTTCGAGGCCTACGAGTGCAAGGAGGGCGCGTACCACAAGACCTCCGGGTTCATGCAAGCCACCAGCATCTCCGGCACCTATCACTCGGTGGCGATCAACCTGAAGGTCAGTCAGTTTTTGACGCTCTGTCGTGACCTCGATATCGGTGCCAAATACCAAGCCTATCTGCAAGGGTTTTTCTACCCCGAGGACGCTAGCGCCCAAGCCACCCTGCGCGAGCAGTTCATCGCCAATCAGAAGGCCGCTGTCAGGGCCGCCGCCGAGCAGGCACTGTTGACCGGCGATATCGAAGCGGCCGATCACCGCATGCTGCTGTCGGTGATCGACGGTGAAATCCACCCCTGGATGGGCGACAAGCAGGTGTGGTTCAGAACCCTGGGCCTGATGCATATGCGGATGACCGGCTGCATGGTGTTCTCGATCTGCAAAAAATACAGTTACCCTGACGAGCTGATCATCTATGTGCCCCAGGACCCGGAGCACCCACTCAAACGCTACCGCTGGCGGCAAATGGAGGCCGAGTTCAAGCGCCTGTTCACCGCCCGCGACCCGGCCAGGCCGAATGACCCGGCGCCGACGCCGTACCAGCAGTTCTTCAGTCGCTTTGTGCCCTACGACAAGCGGCCCTATTACTTCAGCCAATTCACCCGGAAGGCCGCTGACTCACCCTCCGACATCTGGCGCTCGCCCTGGAAGAAACTGCTGGATTTCACCACGCCGCACTTCATCACCGGCATCAAGGAGTTGCCGCCCGAGGCGCCTGCCAAGCTTGAGCCCAACCCTGACCCTTTCCTTTACCTCTCGACGCGCACACGGCGCGGCAAAGCGGTCTGGGCGGCGAACATCGACCCGTGGAAGTACTTTTACGAACAACACCGCGAGCAGGTGATCGCCGATGCCCGCGCCCATGCCGTGCCCACCGCGGATGTGGATGCCAAGGCGCGTGACGCCAAGTTGGCGCACCTGCTGGAGATCGGCATGTTGGGCTTGAACATGGTGTCGATGTTTGTGCCGGTGCTGGGGGAGGCCATGATGGTGGTGATGGCCGGGCAATTACTCTACGAAACCCTGGAAGGCGCGATCGAATGGGGTGAGGGCGACCGCCAGGCCGCCAAGGCGCACTTGATTGATGTGGCCGAGAACCTGGCGCAGATCGCCGTGATGGCCGGCGTGGGGGCTGGCGTCAGCCATTGGCAAGCGGCCAAGGCGGAGCCGGTGATTGAAGCGTTGGGTGAGGTCAAGCGGCCCGATGGCCAGGTGCGTTTGTGGAAGCCGAGCCTGAGCCGCTATGAGAGCCCGGTGGTCCTGCGGCGCGACCTGCATCCCAATGCCTTGGGGCAATATGTGCAAGACGGCAGGACCTATATCCGTCAGGGCAGCCAGGTCTACGAGCAATACTTCGATGCGCAGGCGCGCAAATGGCGGATCAAGCATCCGACTGACACCGAGGCTTACCAGCCGCTGCTTGAACACAACGGTCACGGCGCCTGGCGGCATACCCTGGAGCGCCCTCTGGAGTGGGACCGCCTGACGCTGTTGCGGCGTATGGGGCACGACGTTGATGCCTTTTCCGATACCGAGCTGCTCAAGGTCGCGGATGTCAGTGGGGTCAGCGACAACACGCTGCGCAAGATGCACATGGATCACACGGTTGCGCCGCCTGAGCTGGCCGATGCGATGCGCCTGTTCAAGGCGGATGCGGATGCGGCACGGGTGATCGAGCAACTGGAGGGCAACCGTACGATTGATGACCTGTATTTGTATGCGCTGCCCTTAATCGTGGAAATGCCGAGATGGCCTGTAGGGCGTGTACTTGAAGTGTTCGATGGGGTCGTGCTGACCGGCAAGTCGGTTAAATATGGTATTGAGCGGTCGGTCAAAGGTGTCGCGGCAAAGCCGGCGATCCAGGTGAGCCGATACGACGTGCTGGGTGGTGAAGTGCCCGCGCGTATTCTGGCGGCTCTGGATGAAGCAGAAATCACTCAGCTGCTTGGCGCTGAGGCTGCGAGGGTCAATGAGCACAGGGCGCTGGAATTCAACAAGCAGTTGGCCGACTACGCCCGTCGCCGACAATCGGCGATTTTCGACAGTATCTACGCGGGAACTGACGCGTTGGACAAACGTATCCGGCTGCTGCAACGCACCTGCCCGGGGCTCAGCAAGACAGCGGCGCAAACCGTGCTCGACCACGCCCGGGGCGATGAGCTTGAACGGCTGGTCAACACCTCGCGGGTACCTTTGAACATGCTCGAAGAAGCCCGTTGGTATGCGCGGCAAGGGCGCCTGGCACGCGCCTATGCGGGGTTGCGCAGCGAGACGATGGCCACGGCAGACAGTCGGCGGTTGGCGCTGCATACCCTGGAGACCTTGCCCGGCTGGCCGGACACGCTGCGCCTGGAAGTGCGCAGCACTAACACCCAAGGCGAGTTGCTCGACAGTATTGGTGCGCCCTCCGCGCCGCAGAAAAAATACCTGGTTAAACACGGCCCCAGCTACCAGGCGTTCGATGAGCGGGGCGAAGCACTCAACAGTCTGGCAGTGGAGGGCGACAACTTCTTTGCCTCGGTGATGCATGCCTTGCCCGATGAGGCGCGTCAGAGTCTGGGGGTGCCACACGTCAGCCAGTACGCAGCGCTGCAACTCAAACTTATCGAGCAAGCCGATGCATATCGCCTGGAGGCCTCGGCGTGGTTGGAGCCGAAAACGCCCAGGTTCAAGGCGCCGGTGCGCATCAATGACACGCTGGTGGGCTATCAGGCCAGTGGGCGGGGACCGAGCGTGAGCCAGCAGCTGGCTTATCAGGTGCGCAGAATCTATCCGGATCTGGATGACGTACAGATCAATGCACTTTTCCTTGAGTGGAAACGGGCGGGGAACGATGCCCGGGCGATCGTCAGCAAGTTGAAAGCGTTGTTTGAAGAACACCAGGCACTGCACGACACGCTCAATCATTGGGTCAATCGTTCGTCGACAGCCAATCGTCAGAGCAATCTCATCGCCGGGGAAGCGCTTAAGCGAAGCTGGGGTCGTTCTTGGCTGGCTGGGAAAGTGCCGGGTGCCGATGCCTTGGCGTTGACCCTCAACGAACCGTTGCCGCCACTGGCGGCGAACTTTTCATATGTGCGTGAATTATCGGTCATCGGCACGGCCCTGCATGACACCAATATCGATGGGTTTCTGAGCCAGTTTCCCGCTCTGGAAAAGCTGACCTTACGGGCACCCTACATCCCAGCCGTAGAGTCCGCGCAGGCTAGCCCGAGGTTGACCCGTGTGCCCCAGGTGTTGGCGCAGTTCAAAGGGCTCAAGCATCTGGCCGTCAGCTTCGATGCGCATCGGTTGAGCGCGCAGTTGTCGCCACAACTGGCGGCACTGGCCGGCCTTGAACACCTGGAGATCGGCTATTTAGCCTACGACGGCCATGTCCTCAATACGTTGGATTTAAGCCCCCTGCAAGGCTTGAAACGCTTGAAAATCGTGGCGCCCAACATCTCAATGCAATGGCCTGCCTATGTGCAGAAACTGCCGCTTCTAGAACGGCTGGACCTGGCCCTGACCACCATTGCGACGCTGCCTGCCGAGCTCTATACCGGTTACGAGCGGTTGTGGAGTGGTTTGTCGCTGGACTGGTCGATGTTCAGCTATGAAGACTTCAAGCCTGCCTACGAGCACGTCAAGAACTATGCAGGGATGTTCGGGCCACACCTGGCGAGCCTGGACGAGATGGTCGAAGGGTTTGGGCGCGGCGAATTGGGCCTGCTGATGGGCGAAGCGCATAGGGGGCGGCGCATGACTGACATGATCATGGGCCTGTGGAACACGCCACAAACGCGAATGAATGCCGTGCAAGCATTGCGTGAAGAACACCTCGGTATTTTCAAGCAGTTCTACGAGCCCGCTTTGGTCCCTGGGTTCAGGGTGCGCTTTGCGCGGGCGCGCTGGAAGAGCGGGCATAATGCAAGCATCCTGGCGTTGCTGGAAAAAAGCTGGCGCGGGGCGGTTTGCCAACGCTATGGCCTGCCGACCGATATCGACATTTCGATGTTTGAACTGCCGGATCCGCAGTTGTCATCGACCGATCCCTTGGTCATGGAAAAAATCCGCGAATTGCCGGTGTTGCCGGCCGGCACCTTTTCCCATGTGAAAACCTTGACGGTGAAGTGGTTGCAGAATGTACCTGCCGAGCAGATGCAGGGCTTCATCCAGGCGTTTGCCGGTGTGCGAAGCCTTGAACTGCGCTTCAGCCACCTCACCGACGTGCCGATCAATGCGGACATCCTGCCGGAGTTGACGCACCTGAACTTGTCCGATAACCAGATCGTAGTGACCCCGGCAGTGCAGGCTCGATTGAATGGGTTGAACCGGCTACAAGTGTTGAGCCTGCAATATAACCAATTGGGCACCCTCGACGTCAGCGCACTGACTGACCTGACGGCGCTGAACCTGCGCGAATCGATGCTGCGCGAATGGCCACAGGGCGCTGAACATCTTGCGCAATTGACTTGCCTGGACCTACGTGAGAATCAATTGACAAGCCTTGCGTCGCTCGCGCGTGACGATTCGGATGTGTTGATGCGTACCGAGTTGGCAGGCAACCCGTTGAGCGCCGAAGGCACGACGTTGCTCAATGCGGCGCGGCGCCGGATCGAGATAGCCAAGGGCTTGCCTGAGGGCGCATTGAGCCGGTTTGCGCTGGAGCTGGAGTTTCTGGAGTTTCCGCCGAAGCAGACCGCGAGTTCGGTCGCAAGGTATTTACTGCCCATCCGACAGGATGTTGGGAGTGTGAAGGGCGCCCCGGAAATCGCCATAAGACGGCTGAGCCCGTTGATGTCGCCTGAACAAGTCTTGGCCCGGGTCAGGCAACTGCGCGAGATGGGGTTGGACGACGTGCAACTCGATACGCAGATCGGTCAGTGGCGCCAGACCCACGACGTGCTGACGCGCGAGTTGAATGGTTGGTTGTTTACCCGCGAGGCACGCTTTTATGACGGTATTCACGACCACCTGAAGCGACAAACCCCCGCAACGGCTATCCGCGAATCCTGGGTGAAAGCGGTGGTAGCGGGACGTACCGGTGTCGAGGTCGAAGCGTTGAACCTTCATCTGACCAAACCCGGTGATTTTCCAGCGCTCTCCATGCCGTTTACCCATGTGCGCACCCTCAATCTGACGGGGGTCAAGCTCACTGCGCAGGGCAGCAACGGGTTTTTAGCCGCTTTTACCCAATTGAACCAGTTGATACTCAGCGGCAACGAGCTGACAGCGCTGCCCGAAGCCGTCCAGCACATGGAACAGCTTGAACGTCTGGAACTGACTGCGAACGCATTCACGCAGGTGCCGTCGTTGCCTGCTCAACTGCGCAGTGAGCGTTTGCGTTGGCTGGACTTGAGCCACAACAACCTGCGGGCGTTTGATCTGCGGGACTTCAGTCGCCTGGAGACACTGGATGTGAGCTACAACCAAATCGCAAGATGGCCCGAGGGTGCGCTGGAGTCGCAGCACCTGACCCGGCTGAACCTGAGCGGCAATTCGTTGGAGTCCTTCGCGCAGCCTCTGCTCGGTGGCGCGCACGACGGCTTGGTGTCCGGTACGGACCTGTCCGATAACCACAACCTGACCGCGCAAGCCCTTGAACAGATGCGCGACTACGCCCAGGCGCATGAGGCCGATGAGGTCATGGGCTTTTCACGAGCAGAACTCGACCGCGCCCATCGCCGCAATTTTGGAGGGTCTGACACTGAGTCGGGCGCGGATTCCGACTCCGATCCTGATTCGGGCTCCGACTCTGGCTCTGGCTCTGGCTCTGGCTCTAGCTCTAGCTCTAGCTCTGACGACGATGACAGTGATCCGGACGCCGGCTACCTGCCGGCCGAGAAAATTGTAAACCCGCTGCAAAATACCGCGCAGCTGGCACTTGACCCCTGGTTGGCCAATACCTCTACGACATTGGCGACACAACGAACGACGCTGTGGAACCAACTGGCACAGGCAGATGATCATGATCGATTTTTCCACCTTATTTCGTTATTGCGTCGGACCTCGGAATTCAACCTCAACGGCCCGAGCCTCACGCAACGGGTTTGGGACGTTATCGCGGGGGCCGTCGAAAATGCCGAGCTGCGCGGCACCCTGTTCGTCGAAGCTGAAACCCACGGCACCTGTATCGATGGCCGCATCCTGACGTTCAGCGAGATGGAAGTGCGGGTGTTCGAGTACCGCGCCTTGCGCGATATTCCACAGCAACGGCTCGACCTCAGGGGCCGGGCGCTGCTGAACTTGTCGCGGCAGTTGTTTCGGTTGGGCAGGGCCGATCAACTGGCAGAAGCCGCCGCAGTAGGCCTGGACCGGGCCGAGGTGCGCTTGAGTTACCGGATCGGCTTGACCCGCGACTGGCCCGATGGCCTGGAACTGCCCGGACAGCCGGCCTACATGGCGTTCGCGAGCCCGATCAGTCTCGAGCTACAGGCACAGTTACGCGCACAGATCCTGGCCGCTGAACGTACCGATGCGTTTGTCGAAACCCTGATTCAACGTGATTATTGGTTGCGCTACCTGGATGAGCGTTACGCCGAACAGTTCGAGGCCCTTGAGGACGAGTTGGCACGCCGTCATGAAGCCTTGGAGGATGCGCACAGCGATCGGGGTGATGCCCAGAGCATGGAACGCTACAACGAAGCCATAGGCCAGTTGGAGGTCGAACGGGACGCCGCCCGTACCCAGAAACGCATGGAGCTGTCCCGGGCAGAGATACAACGGTTATCGGGCATGGAACCTGCCACGCCCGCACCGTCGTCACCTCAGCCCGGCCCGTCCTGGCGCCCCTGAGTCGCAGCCCTGAGTGCGCCGAGCCGGGTGGTCGGGGTTTGGCTCAGTTGTCATACCCCAGGTTCGGTGCCAACCAGCGCTCGGTCACGCTGAGGTCCTGGCCTTTGCGTGCGGTGTAGCTGGCGACCTGGTCCTTGTCGACCTTGCCCACGGCAAAGTACTGCGCCTGCGGATGGGCGAAGTACCAGCCGCTGACGGCCGCCGCCGGGAACATCGCGTAGTGCTCGGTGAGGAACACACCGCTGCGCCCGGCCCGCATTTCACGGGCTTCAGGGTCCAGCAGTTGAAACAGCTGGGCTTTCTCGGTGTGATCCGGGCATGCCGGGTAGCCCGGGGCAGGGCGGATGCCGCTGTATTGCTCCTTGATCAGCGCCTCGTTGTCCAGTTGCTCGTCCTTGGCGTAACCCCAGTGTTCTTTTCGCACTTGCTGGTGCAGCCATTCGGCGCAGGCTTCGGCCAGGCGGTCGGCGAGGGCCTTGACCATGATCGAATTGTAGTCATCGCCCGCATCCTGATAAGCCTTGGCCACTTCCTCGGCACCGATACCTGCGGTGGTGATGAAGCCACCGATGTAGTCGGTCACGCCGCTGTCCTTGGGCGCGACGAAGTCGGCCAGGGAGAAGTTGGGCTTGCCGTCGGTCTTGATGATCTGTTGGCGCAGGTGATGCAGCTTGGCAATGGGCTGGCCGTCGTCGCCATAGACTTCCAGGTCATCGTCCTGCACCTGGTTGGTCGGCCAGAAGCCGAATACGGCGCGGGCGCTGATGAGTTTTTCGTCGATCAGCTTGTTGAGCATTTCCTGGGCATCGGCGTATAGCGCGGTCGCCGCTTCGCCGACCACTTCGTCCTCAAGAATGCGTGGGAATTTACCGGCCAGGTCCCAGGAGATAAAGAACGGCGTCCAGTCGATGTATTCAGCCAGCACCTTGAGGTCGATATTGTCCAGCACCTTGGCACCGGTAAAGGTCGGGACCACCGGCGTGTAAGTAGCCCAGTCGAACTGCGGCTTCTTGGCGATGGCGGCCGGGTAGCTCAGACGCTCAGTGCGGGCACTGCGGTTAGAGGTGCGTTCACGCACGTCGATGTATTCCAGGCGGGTCTTTTCGACGAAACCGGCCTTCAACTCCTTGGACAGCAACTGCGTGGCCACACCCACGGCGCGCGAGGCGTCGGTGACGTAGATCACGGCGTCATTGCTGTACTTGGGCTCGATTTTCACCGCCGTGTGCGCCTTGGAGGTGGTGGCGCCACCGATCATCAGCGGCAGGTGGAAGTCCTGGCGCTGCATCTCACGGGCCACGTGGACCATCTCATCCAATGACGGTGTGATCAGACCGGACAGGCCGATGATGTCGCACTTCTGTTCCTTGGCCACTTGCAGGATTTTTTCCGCAGGCACCATCACGCCCAAATCGACGATGTCATAGCCGTTGCAACCGAGCACCACGCCGACAATGTTCTTGCCGATGTCGTGCACGTCGCCCTTCACCGTGGCCATCAGGATCTTGCCCTTGGCCTCCGGCTTGTCGCCTTTTTCCAGCTCGATAAACGGGATCAAGTGGGCCACGGCCTGTTTCATCACTCGGGCGGATTTGACCACCTGGGGCAGGAACATTTTACCGGCGCCAAACAGATCACCAACGATGTTCATGCCCGACATCAGCGGGCCTTCGATCACTTCGATCGGACGTGCGAACGAAAGGCGCGACTCTTCGGTGTCTTCGACGATGTGCGTGGTGATGCCCTTGACCAGCGCGTGCTCCAGACGCTTGTTGACCTCCCAGCTACGCCACTCTTCGGTTTCGGCTTCCTTGACGCTGCCATCACCCTTGTACTTGTCGGCGATGGCGAGGAGGGCGTCGGTGCCCTCCGAGGTGCGGTTGAGCACCACATCTTCCACGGCATCGCGTAGTTCAGCCGGGATCTGGTCGTAGATCTCCAACTGACCGGCGTTGACGATACCCATGGTCAGGCCGCTGCGGATCGCATACAGCAGGAACACCGAGTGGATCGCCTCGCGCACCGGGTTGTTGCCACGGAACGAGAACGACACGTTGGACACGCCACCCGAGGTCAGCGCATACGGCAGTTCGTCGCGGATATAGGCACAGGCGTTGATGAAATCGACGGCGTAGTTGTTGTGCTCCTCGATACCGGTGGCGACGGCGAAGATGTTCGGGTCGAAGATGATGTCTTCCGGCGGGAAGCCGACTTCATTCACCAGAATGTCGTAGGAGCGTTTGCAGATCTCTTTTTTACGCGCTTCGGTGTCGGCCTGCCCGGCTTCGTCGAAGGCCATCACCACCACCGCAGCGCCGTAACGCTTGCATAGTTTGGCGTGATGAATGAACTGCTCGACGCCTTCCTTCATGCTGATGGAGTTGACGATGCCCTTGCCCTGGATGCACTTGAGGCCGGCCTCGATCACTTCCCACTTGGAGGAGTCGATCATGATCGGCACACGGGAGATGTCCGGCTCGCCGGCGATCAGATTGAGGAAGGTCACCATGGCCTTCTTCGAATCCAACATGCCTTCATCCATGTTGATGTCGATCACCTGGGCGCCGGCTTCCACCTGCTGCAGGGCGACTTCCAGGGCCTCGGTGTAGTTGTCTTCGCGGATCAGGCGGGCGAACTTGGCCGAGCCGGTAATGTTGGTACGCTCGCCGACGTTGACGAACAACGAGCTGCGATCGATGGTGAACGGCTCCAGGCCCGACAGGCGGCAGGCTTTGGGAATGTCCGGGATCGGGCGCGGCGCATAACCGGCAACGGCCTTGGCAATGGCTTCGATATGGCCCGGTGTGGTGCCGCAGCAGCCGCCGACGATATTCAGGAAACCGCTCTGGGCGAACTCTTCGATGACCTTGGCGGTTTCCGATGGCAGTTCGTCGTATTCGCCGAATTCGTTGGGCAGACCGGCGTTGGGGTGCGCCGACACATGGGTGTTGGCTTTGTTCGACAGCTCTTCCAGGTACGGGCGCAGTTCGCTGGCGCCGAGGGCGCAGTTGAGGCCGACCGAAATCGGCTTGGCGTGCGCCACCGAGTTCCAGAACGCTTCGGTGGTCTGGCCCGACAGGGTACGGCCCGAGGCGTCGGTGATGGTGCCGGAGATCATGATCGGCAGTTCGACATTCAATTCCTCGAATACACCTTGCACGGCAAAGATCGCGGCCTTGGCGTTGAGGGTATCGAAGATGGTTTCGATCAGGATCAGGTCGGCACCGCCTTCGATCAGGCCCTTGGTGGCCTCGGTGTAGTTTTCCACCAGCTCATCGAAGGTCACGTTGCGGTAGCCAGGGTTGTTCACGTCCGGGGACAGTGAGCAGGTACGGCTGGTCGGGCCCAGTACACCGGCGACAAAACGCGGCTTGGCCGGGTTCTCGTGGGTTTTGGCGTCGGCCACCTTGCGCGCCAGGCGCGCGCCTTCCACGTTCAGTTCATAGGCCAGCTCTTCCATGCCATAGTCGGCCATGGAGATGCGCGTGGCGTTGAAGGTGTTGGTTTCGAGGATATCGGCGCCGGCGTCCAGGTAAGCCTTTTCGATCCCGCCGATCACGTCGGGGCGAGTGAGGACCAGCAGGTCGTTGTTGCCCTTCACGTCGCTTGGCCAGTCGGCGAAGCGTTTGCCTCGGTAGTCCTGCTCCTCAAGCTTATAGCTCTGGATCATCGTGCCCATGCCACCGTCGAGGATCAGGATACGGTCCTTGAGGGCTTGGTGAAGGGCTTGCAGGCGAGCGCTACGATCGGGCATGGGACTACTCTGGTCAGGCATTACGGAGGGCGTGAATCATAGCAAACCTGTGCCGAATTTTAGCGTACATGGGTTCTGCATGAATATCGCTCACGTTGCTGGCAGTCATGGCCCGGTAGAATTACCGCCATTTCACAGACCGCACGCCTTGAATCGGGACCCGATACATGTCACTTCGTTTGATCGTCAGCGCCGTCCTGGCCTTGATAGCCAGTACTGCGCAGGCAGAGGGCCGCGCTTCGGCGATTTCCTATACCCGCGATATCCAACCGATCTTCACCGAGAAGTGCGTGGCCTGCCATGCCTGCTACGACTCTGCTTGCCAACTCAACCTTGGCAGCGCAGAGGGCGCGGCCCGTGGCGCGAGCAAGGTGCCGGTGTACGACGGCGAGCGTAGCCAGGCCACACCGACTACACGGCTGTTCTATGACGCGTTCGGCAAACAAGCCTGGCAGCAGAAGGGCTTCTACTCGGTACTGGATGCCCAGGGCAGCCAGGCTGCGTTGATGGCACGTATGCTGGAGCTGGGGCATAACGCGCCATTGCCACCCAATGCCAAACTGCCCGACGAGATTGTATTGGGCCTGAGCCGCCAAAACATGTGCGCGACGCCCGGCGAGTTCAACGCCTATGCCGGCGCCCATCCCAAGGAGGGCATGCCGCTGGCCGTCACCGGCCTGACCGACCAGCAATACCAGACCCTGCAACGCTGGCTGGCCTCCGGTGCGCCGATTGATGAGCAGAGTCTGGCGCCCAGCGCCAGGGAAGCCTTGCAGGTGCAGCAATGGGAATCCCTGTTCAACCAGCCGGGCGCCCGGGAAAGCCTGGTGGCGCGCTGGTTGTACGAGCATTTGTTCCTCGCCCACATTTACTTCGAGAACGGCGAGCCGGGGCATTACTTCCAGTGGGTGCGTTCGCGTACGCCGAGCGGGCAGCCGATCGACCTGATCGCGACCCGACGTCCTAACGATGACCCAGGCACTCAGGTCTATTACCGCCTGTGGCCGGTACAGGGCGTGATCGTGCATAAAACCCACATCACTTACCCGTTCAGCGCGGCGAAAATGGCGCGGATCAAAGACCTCTTCTATTCCGGTGACTGGCAGGTGAGCGCCTTGCCGGGCTATGGGCCGGGGCGCCGCGCCAACCCGTTCGAAACCTTCGAAGCCATACCGGCCAAGGCGCGTTATCAGTTCATGTTGGATAACGCCGAATACTTCGTGCGCACTTTCATCCGGGGGCCGGTGTGCCGTGGGCAGATCGCCACGGACGTGATCCGCGATAACTTCTGGACACTGTTCCAGGAGCCGGACCATGACCTGTACATCACCGATGCCCGTTACCGCGGCCAGGCCACGCCATTGTTGGCCATGCCTGGGCAAAACGATGATGTGGGCAGTGTGCTGGGCCTGTGGCTGGCCTATCGCGACAAGCGTAATCAGTATGAGGCGTTGCGCCGCGATAGCTACGCAGATGTGCCGCCGCCGAGTTGGTCGAGTTTGTGGGCGGGTAATGACAATGCCTTGCTGACCATCTTCCGCCATTTCGACAGCGCCTCGGTGACCAAGGGCCTGATCGGCGAGGTGCCGCAGACGATGTGGCTGTTCGATTACCCACTGCTGGAACGCACTTATTACCAACTGGCAGTCAACTTCGACGTGTTCGGCAATGTGTCGCACCAGGCCCAGACGCGCTTGTACTTCGACCTGATCCGCAACGGCGCCGAACAGAACTTCCTGCGTCTGATGCCGGCCGACACCCGCGAGGACTTCCTTGATGACTGGTACCAGAACAGTGGCAAGCTCAAGTTGTGGCTGGACTATGAAGCCATTGATGACGACAAGCCCACGGGGCTGCATCTGGACGAGAAAGATCCCAAGCGCGATTTTGCCAACCAACTGCTGACGCGTTACGGCGGTTTGAACGTCAGCCCCGACCCAATCAACCGCTGCACCGGGGCCTATTGCTCGCGCACTGGTATCGACCCGGCCTTGCGGGACGCCGAACAGGCGCTTAGCCGCCTGACATCGCGCCCGGCGGCGGGGCTCAAGGTGATCGACCAGTTGCCCGAAGCCACTATGCTGCGCATCGAAACCCAGGGTGGTCAGCGCGTGGTCTACAGCATGCTGCGTAACCGTGCCCACAGTAATGTGGCTTTCCTGTTGGGTGAGGCTTATCGCTACCAGCCGGGCCTCGACACACTGACCATCTATCCGGGGGTGATGAGCAGTTACCCGAATTTCATGTTCAACATTCCAGCTCAAGAGGTGCCGCAATTCGTCACGCAAATGGAGCAGGCCAAGGATGCCAAGCGGTTTGAGAAAATAGTCGAGCGCTGGGGGGTACGCCGCAGTCATCCGCAGTTCTGGCAATACTTCCACGATTTGTCGCGCTACATTCGTGAAACCACGCCAGTGGAAGAGGGTGTATTGGACATGAACCGCTACGAGAATCTATAACTACTGTATTGGTCCGGTCATTTCTCCAAGTGAGCACTGAAGCAGTCGGATACCTACCTACGGACTGGACAGGGGACACCGATGTTGATTTCAGTGCAGTTTCTACGCGCCTTGGCGGCATGGAGTGTGGTGGGCCACCATTTCATGCAAGGTTTTTTCAACTTTGAAGCCAGCAACGCGCTGGAATCTCTGTTTGTCGACAAAGGCGCCATTGGAGTGGATGTGTTCTTTGTCATCAGTGGCTTGGTGATTTACCTGGCGACTGCCGACAAAGCGCTGAGCCCCGGGCGTTTCATGCTGATGCGCATAGCGAGGATTGTTCCGGCGTATTGGTTCTATACCTTGATCATGATTCTCGTGGTTGCCGTTGTGCCTGCGATCTTTCCAGAGGCTCGGCTCGAACCCGGTCATGTACTCATGTCGATGCTCTTTATCCCGGCCCAAAACCCGGGAGGCTTCGGCGTCTATCCCCTGCTCGATGTCGGGTGGACACTGAATTTCGAGATGCTGTTTTATTGCCTGTTTGCCTTTGCCTTGCTGGTGCCCGCGGCCTATCGCTTGTGGGTGGTAGCAGCGCTGCTGTATCTGGTGTGCTACATCATCACTCCCGCCTTTGACCTGGCCAGCGGCTTCTACCATGAGGACATTATTTTCGAGTTTCTGATGGGCATTGTGATCGGTATGCTTTACCGGCGTGGCCTATGTCAGGCCAGCGCGTGGTTGCCGTTGCTGGGCATCGCGGCGGCGCTGGCGGCGATTTATCATGGGGCAGACATACCCCGTGCGCTGGAATGGGGCGTGCCGAGCGCGATATTGGTTATCAGTTGTGTGACCCTGGAGCGTTACTTTCAAGATTCTCGCGTTTTGAAGCTGCTTGGTGATTGCTCTTACTCGGTGTACTTGATCCACGTGCTGGTGCTAGCCGTGGGGCGATGGGTCGCTGACCGAACCGGAATAGATCCCTACACAATCCTGCCGGTATGCATTGTATTGATAGTACTGGGCGCCTATGGCAGCTACCAATGGCTCGAGAAGGCAAGCTATCGCACGCTCAAGCGTTTACTGGGTATTGAGGGGCGGGCAATTATTTCCCGACAAAAATACTAGGACTTTGTACCTCTGTAATGATTTGGCGTAAACTGCCGGCAAGCCTGTGAGGAGTTTCCATGACTGCCATAACCATTACCGACGCCGCCCACGATTACCTGGCTGACCTGCTGTCCAAGCAGAACACCCCGGGTATCGGCATCCGCGTCTTTATCACCCAGCCCGGCACCCAGTACGCCGAGACCTGCATTGCCTACTGCAAGCCTGGTGAAGAGAAGCCTGAAGACACCGCCCTGGGGCTCAAAAGCTTCACCGCGTACATCGATGCCTTCAGCGAAGCTTTCCTTGACGACGCCGTAGTCGACTACGCCACCGATCGCATGGGCGGCCAGTTGACCATCAAGGCGCCCAACGCCAAGGTGCCGAACGTCAACGCCGACAGCCCGGTCAACGAGCGCATCAACTACTACCTGCAAACCGAGATCAACCCGGGGCTGGCCAGTCACGGCGGCCAGGTGAGCCTGATCGACGTGGTGGATGACGGTATTGCCGTATTGAAGTTCGGCGGTGGCTGCCAAGGCTGCGGCCAGGCGGACGTGACCCTGCGCGAGGGCATCGAGCGCACCTTGCTTGAGCGTATTCCCGAGCTCAAGGGCGTACGTGACGTGACCGACCACACGCAGAAAGAAAACGCCTACTACTAAGTAAGGCGTTCACTGCGAGATTAAAAAACGGCGCCCCGTGAGCGCCGTTTTTTATGCTCTAAATTCAGCAAGTTATGATGATTGTCTGATAGTTTGGATTGGCTGTGGATTAATCCATTTCTTCAGGGGCGATAGAGGTGGGCGTGACCTGCGCGGTACAGCGAGGATTCGCCAAAGCTATCATTTGCCAACACCCGCCCGACCACAATCAGCGCCGTACGCCGAAAGCCTTTAGTCGCGACCTTCTGGGCAATATCACTCAACGAACCCACCACCCAATCCTGGTCCGGCCATGTCGCGCGGTGCACCACGGCGATCGGGCAATCTGCACCATAGTGCGGCAGCAGCTCAGCGACGATCCTTTCCAGATGATTGACCCCCAAGTGAATGGCCATTGTCGTGCCGTGCCGGGCCAGGCTGTCGAAGTCCTCACCCGCCGGCATGCTGGTTTTATCTGCATAGCGGGTCAGGATCACGCTCTGGGCAATGTCCGGGAGGGTCAGTTCGGTTTCCAGCAACGCCGCGCAGGCAGCCACCGCCGTAACCCCGGGAATGATCTGGAAGGGAATGCCCAACTCGCGCAAGTGACGGATCTGCTCACCAATCGCCCCATACAGGCTCGGGTCGCCGGAGTGCACGCGCGCCACATCCTGGCCTTGCGCATGGGCGGCTTTGATCACGTCGATGATCTGTTCCAGATGCAGCTCGGCACTGTTGACCACCTGGTGTGCCTGATGACCTTCCAGTACCGCCGCAGGCACCAGCGAGCCAGCGTAGATGATCACCGGGCAGCTGCGGATCAGCCGCTGGCCCTTGACGGTAATCAGTTCCGGGTCGCCGGGGCCTGCGCCGATGAAGTAGACGGTCATGGGGAATTCCTGTTGAAAAAACGGGCGAGCATGAAGAATGCTCATGATCGAGAGCGGCAATTATCGGGATTTTAACCGGCGCAGGCCAATGCAATGGTGGCCTGGATGGTTTTCTTGCGGGTGATGAGCAGGCGGGCGGGGCCGTGGGCGAGTTGCTCAGCCAGGGCCAATGCGGCGCTTTCGGCGACGCCGTAACAGCCGGTATGGCTAAATGCTACGGCTGATTTGTGGCTCAGCCGATGTTCAAAGCCGGCCAGTTGTTCGGCGCTGAAACACTGCAAGGGCAGGCTCAACAATTGGGCCAGGGCCACCAACCCCGGCTCAGCCTGTTTGCGATCAATGCTCGCCAGCGCGGTAATGCGTTGGCGTTCAATGCCGCCTTCGGCGAGGGCGCTATCAAGGAGTTCCAGCAGGGTTCGGACATCACAACCCCGCTGGCAACCCAGGCCGACGACGAGGGTCATGCCGAGTAGTGTTCGTCGCGGTTACGGCGGAACAGCCAGGCACTGATCAGACCAAGGGCCAGCCAGAACGCCACATTGGTCAACTGCGATGCGATCTTGAACTGGGCTTCGAGGGCCTCCGGGGCCAGCATGGAGTGGACTTCCGGCTGTGGGGCGCCAATCACGTGGGGTACGGCGACGATCGCCACGCCCAGCACTTTGAGCAACCAGCCGCGACCGAACACCAGCAAAGCAATGCCGGCAGCGGTAGACGCGGCAGTGCCGATCCACCAGATCTGCCGTTGCGCCAGATCAGCGGCGGCGGTGCCCGGCAGTTCAGGCGGCAGGCCCAAGGTCGGCGCAAGTACGAATGTCGCGTAACCGGCCAGGCCCCACAGTAGCCCTTGAGCTGTACGGGTTGGTGCGCGCAGGGTGTACAGGCCGGCCAGCATCAGCGCAAACCCGACCGCAACGACCAGGTTGCCACCGGTGGTCGACAGCACGCGCTGCCAGCCATTTTCCGGCTCCCAGGCTTCGGCGTCGTGGGTGTGGGCAGCGGCGCCAGCAGCATGTTCATGGGTGACTTCGGCAACAGCTGGAGCCTTTTCAAAGGTCTCCGCCTGCAAAATCAACGGCGCGACCCACAAGCTTTGCAGCAGGGTCAGCAGCAGGGCGGCCAACAGGCCGGTGAACCCTGCAGTTTGGGCAATACGCTTGATCATGTCGGCAGGTCTCAGTGGCACGGGAACGCGGCGCTATGGCGGGTATCGTGGGCCGCGTTGTGCACGGCTTCGATATGGGAGAAACCGGCGAAATACACCAGGCACGCGCCAAGGATTGACGCACCGATGGCGGCGGTCAGGCGTTGGCTCAAGGTGGCAGTGCTGCTGGCGGAGGGCGAAGTGCTGCTGATGATCGACATGGCGCGTCCCTTTCAGGTGTCAGGGTGAAACGAGCGCATGAAAACCCCGCGAGCCAGGCACGCAGGGTTCTGAACAGCGCCCGCCCACCGCGGGTTTGTTATCTGATTTTTTCGGGCCGGTCTCCGGGCTTGCGAGGGGACTTTTGAACGTCCTGAAAGCGTCGCCTTCCCATGCATTTGCACAGTGGCTGTGACACTTCGCTCGCTTACCGTTGCGGGGGCAGCACCGGACTCGTCGACGCATCGACTCACCGGTTTCCCGTTTCACCCTGTGAAGGGCACCCGAAACAAGATGTGTAGGAGAGCATGACGCAGTGATGTACGTCAAATTGATGCGTCTTGACGAACACCCCTTGCCTGTCGAAGCCTTGCGATCAAGTGTCAAACATCGCCGACTGTGTAACTTGACCAGATTAATTAGTTGGGTCTATAACGCAGCAAAACGGTATGGTGCTGCCCCATGAAAGTGGGCTTTGTTAGCATGTGATTGATGTTTGCAATATCGAATCTTCCATCTTCTGCGCCGGGCCTGCCATTGTCACCAATACCGATATCTAGCTCACGAAGTGCCCGAGGGTTTTGCAGGAGTATCTTGGCATACAAGGTTGCCTCGGCGGAAAAAGTTCTGGTGCTTGGCACCTGACCTGCCGCTTCTTTCAATTCGTTAACGTTTACAAAACGGTCATTTTCGCCTGCGGCGTACTCACGAAAGTGCTGCTTTATCTTATTCATCACAGCGTCCTGTTGGTAATGGACTACCTTAGGGCGGGCGCTGGTGGGCTGTTCCACAAGGCTGCTCAAAAGCGGCTCTGATCGTTTGAATCGCGGCAGATTACTATGATTGTTCAGTGCGGCCGGAGGGCTGGCCAGGGAACTCTGCGGCGCACGCTCAACAGCGTCAGTACTGACTCGCGGTTTGTTATTGATTGCACCTGTTTCGTTAAAAAGAGCGAAGGGAGTGGGCGCGTTAGAAGTCGATATCAGCATGATTCATTCCTGAAGCCAATGGATTAAAATTCGCCACATTTCAAAAACACTTCGCTAATTGCGAAATGGCAGGAGTGTCTGTATGAAATGAGCACTGCTGCGTGGTGTCGTTCTGCGCGACCGTTCCGTATTGAATATGACATCATATTGCAGGCGCTTTTGCGGGATCGGCGCAAGCCTTACAAAGACTGAGTTGGTTAAGGCACAGGCTGGGTATGTTTATGCTTTAGGCGGCGCGACATTGACCCGCTCCGTTGCACTGCGTAGCCTTGCACCCTCGAGGTTCTTCGGCTCAGGCCGAAGCTAAGAAGGGAACGCGGTTCAAGCCGCGGCTGCCCCCGCAACTGTGAAGGGTTCAGTTGATTGCCACGCCACTGCCGAGACGGCGGGAAGGCGCAGTCAGCGTTGGTCACAAGACCTGCACGCCCCAAGCCAGGAGACCTGCCTCGTCACTGATTTTCCAATTCAACCGGGCGGGGTGATCCGGTGACGAAATCCGCTGCTGCGCGTGCCGCAGGGCCTGTCGTCCCGTATGCCCGCCCCAAAGGGCATCCGATGAAAACACTGGCCAAACTCCCCGTCACCATCGTTACCGGCTTCCTCGGCTCGGGCAAGACCACGTTGCTGCGCCACATGCTCGATAACGCCCAGGGCCGTCGCATAGCCGTGATCGTCAACGAGTTTGGCGAGCTGGGCATTGACGGCGAAATCCTCAAGCAATGCTCCATCGGGTGTACCGAAGAAGAAGCCAACGGCCGCGTGTACGAACTGGCCAACGGCTGCCTGTGCTGCACGGTTCAGGAAGAGTTCTTCCCAGTAATGCGTGAGCTGGTGGCCCGTCGTGGCGACCTTGACCATATTCTCATCGAAACCTCTGGCCTGGCTTTGCCCAAACCCCTGGTGCAAGCCTTCCAGTGGCCGGAAATCCGTAGCGCCTGCACGGTTGACGCGGTAATCACCGTGGTCGACAGCCCGGCCGTGGCCGCCGGCACTTTCGCTGCGTTCCCGGATCAAGTCGACGCCCAGCGCAAACTGGACCCGAACCTGGACCACGAGTCGCCGTTGCACGAGCTGTTCGCCGACCAACTGGCCAGCGCCGACCTGGTGATCCTCAACAAAGCCGACCTGATCAGCACCGAAGACCTGGCCCGCGTGCGCCGGGAAGTGGCCGAAGAGCTGCCGCCGGCGGTCAAGATCATCGAAGCCAGCAGCGGTCGCCTGCCATTGGACGTGCTGATCGGCCTGGGTGCCGGCTCCGAAGAGCATATCGACGCTCGCCACAGTCATCACGATCATCACCATGAAGGCGAAGACGACCACGATCACGATGCTTTCGACTCCATCTCCATCGACTTGCCTCAAGCCGACGAAGCACTGTTGCTGGACGCCCTGACCCAATTGGTGGTGCAACACGGCATTTTGCGCGTCAAAGGCTTTGCTGCTATCCCGAACAAGCCGATGCGCCTGCTGATCCAGGGCGTGGGCACGCGCTTTGACAAGCACTTCGACCGTGCCTGGGGGGCCGATGAAGCGCGTATCACGCGCCTGGTGCTGATCGGTCAGGAGCTGGACGCCGCTGGCCTTGAAGCGCAATTGCGCGCTGCCCTCAGCGTTTAACCATGCACCTGCTCAGGACCCAACCCGGTGGTTTCGTCGCGGACGACAATATTGCCGACCTTGGGCAAACCCCCGCCGAGCTGGTGATCCTGTGCAGCGGTGACTCCAGCCTGGCGCTGCTGGCCGAAGCCGCCCAGCAGTTGCCCGAGGATTACCCCAGCCTGCGCCTGGCCAACCCGATGCAGGTGCAGAACCACGCCTCGGTCGACCTGTACGTCGATGAGGTGTTGCGTCACGCCAAGGTCATCCTGATTTCCTTGCATGGCGGCATTGGTTATTGGCGCTACGGCATCGAGCGCCTGGTAGAGCTGGCCGAGCGTGGCGTCACGTTGATCCTGGTGCCGGGGGATGATCGTCCAGACCCGGAACTCAGCGGCCTGAGCACCGTCGCTGCTGCACAGCGCGAGCGTCTGTGGCACTTTTTGCGCCAGGGTGGCCTGGGCAATGCGTTGGACTTTTATCACTGCCTGGCCAGCGCCCATCTGGGCCGCGACTATGCCTGGGCCGAGCCACAAACCTTGCCGCGTACGGCGATCTATCACCCGCACAAAGCCAATGCCCGCCTCAATGACTGGCAGGCGGATTGGCGCGCCGACTTCCCCGTGGCCGCGGTGTTGTTCTACCGCTCCCACTTGCAGGCGGCCAATACCGGATTTATCGATGTGTTCTGCCAGCGCTTGCAGGCAGCGGGCCTGAACCCGTTGCCCATCGCAGTGGCCAGTTTGAAAGAGCCCGGTTGCCTCACGGTGGTCGAGGACCTGTTGGACGACGTGCAAGTCGCGGTGATCCTCAACACCACAGGCTTTGCCCAATCCAGCCCCGAAGTGCCGCATCTGCGACCGTTTCGGCGCAACGTCCCGGTGATCCAGGCGATCTGCGCCCAGGATAACCAGCCCGGCTGGGAAGCCAGCGAGCAGGGGCTCGGCCCTCGCGATCTGGCCATGCATATTGCCTTGCCCGAGCTGGATGGGCGCATCATCAGCCGGCCGATCAGCTTCAAGGACCTGGCCTGGCGCAGCGAGCGCAGCCAGTCTGACGTGGTGTGCTACCGCGCAGCGCCCGAGCGCATGGATTTTGTCGCTGAACTGGCGCGGCGTTGGGTTGACTTGGCCCGGGTGCCGAATGCCGACAAACGCATCGCCTTGATCCTCGCCAACTACCCGACCCGTGACGGTCGCATCGGTAACGGTGTGGGCCTGGACACGCCAGCAGCGGCGCTGAATATCCTGCGGGCCTTGCAGGTTGAAGGCTATCCGGTGGCGCCGGCGCTTGCGGACAGCGGCACCGCACTGATCCACGAGCTGCTCGGCGGTGTCACCAACGACCTCGACAGCCTTGACCAGCGCCCGTGCCATCAAAGCCTGGGCCTGGCCGAGTACCAGGCGTTGTTCGATCGACTGCCCGAGTCCAATCGCCAGGCCGTGCTGGAACGTTGGGGCGCTCCACAAAACGATCCGATGTTCCGCGACGGCCGCATGATGATCGCCGGCCTGCGCCTGGGCCTGACCTTCGTCGGCATCCAGCCGGCCCGGGGTTACCAGGTGGACGCGAGCGCCGTGTACCACGACCCGGACCTGGTGCCGCCCCATGGGTACCTGGCGTTCTATTTCTGGCTGCGTCACACCTACGGCGCACACGGCGTGATTCATGTGGGCAAGCACGGTAACCTGGAGTGGTTGCCGGGCAAGGGCGTCGGTCTGTCGGAAAACTGCTGGCCGGATGCATTGCTGGGGCCGCTGCCCAATATCTACCCGTTTATCGTCAACGACCCGGGCGAGGGCGCCCAGGCCAAGCGGCGCACCCAGGCGGTGATCATCGACCACTTGATGCCGCCGTTGACCCGCGCCGAAACCTACGGCCCGTTGCGTAACCTTGAGTTGTTGGCCGACGAGTATTACGAGGCGCAACTGCTCGACCCGCGCCGCGCGCTTGAGCTGCAAAAAGACATTCTCAAACTGGTGCGCGAAACCCGCATCGACCAGGAGCTGGAGCTGGACAGCGAGACTGACGCCGACATCTGGTTGCCGCGCCTGGACACCTACCTGTGTGATTTGAAGGAGTCGCAGATCCGCGACGGCCTGCATATCTTTGGCGAGTCGCCCGAGGGCCGCTTGCGCATCGACACCTTGCTGGCGTTGCTGCGCATTCCCCGTGGCGATGGCCGTGGCCCGCAATCTAGCCTGTTGCGGGTGCTGGCCAAGGCCTTCGAGCTGGGCTTCGATCCGCTCGATTGCGCCTTGGCCGAGCCATGGACGGGCCGGCGCCCGTTGGTACTGCAAAAGATTGACGGGCAGTTGTGGCGCACCGCTGGCGATACCCGCGAACGCCTGGAGCTCTACGCCACGCGCTTGATCGAGCAGGCGCTGGAAGGCCCTGTCGAGCAGTTGGAGGAGCCTGGCTGGGAGGACGTCAAGTCGGTCGTCGAAAGCCTGCGCATCGTGGTGGCACCACGCCTGGACGCCTGCGGCCCGGCGGAAATGCGCGGCCTGCTCGATGCCTTGAGCGGGCGCTTCGTCCCGGCAGGGCCCAGCGGTGCGCCCAGTCGCGGGCGCCTGGATGTGCTGCCGACCGGGCGTAACTTCTTTACCGTGGACGTACGCAACCTGCCAACCACCACGGCCTGGCGCATCGGTTTCCAATCGGCCAACCTGATTCTCGAACGTCACCTGCAAGACCACGGCGACCACTTGCGTCAGTTGGGCTTGTCGGTTTGGGGCACAGCCACCATGCGCACCGGCGGTGATGATATCGCCCAGGCCATGGCGCTGATGGGCGTGCGCCCGGTATGGGCCACCGGCAGCCAGCGGGTCGACGATTTTGAAATCCTGCCGATCAGCCTGCTGGATCGCCCGCGTGTCGACGTGACCCTGCGCGTATCCGGCTTCTTCCGCGATGCCTTCGCCAACCTGATCCGCCTGTTCGACGCAGCGGTGCAGGCGGTGGCGGCCCTGGATGAACCGGACGACATGAACCCGCTGGCCGCCAAGGTGCGCAGCGAGCGCCAGGCGCTGGTTGAGTCGGGCCTGGATGCAGAGGCTGCGGCCAAGCAGGCCGGCTGGCGCATCTTCGGCGCCAAACCGGGTGCCTATGGCGCGGGCGTGCAGGGCGCGGTTGACGGGCGCCTGTGGCAGAGCCGCGAGGACTTGGCCGAGGTCTACCTCAACTGGGGCGGCTATGCCTACGGGGGCTCCGATGAAGGCACCGCCGCCCGCGAGCAGTTTGCCCAGCGCCTGAGCCAAGTGCAGGCGGTGTTGCAGAACCAGGACAACCGCGAGCACGACTTGCTCGATTCCAATGATTACTACCAATTCCAGGGCGGTATGCTCGCCGCCGTGGAAACCCTGAGCGGTGACAAGGCCGCCAGCTACCATGGCGACCATAGCCAGCCGGACTTGCCCAGAATCCGCACCTTGAAGGAAGAGCTGAACCGGGTGATCCGCGCCCGCGCTGCCAACCCCAAGTGGATCGAAGGCGTGAAACGCCATGGCTACAAAGGCGCGTTTGAAATGGCCGCGACCGTGGACAACCTGTTCGCTTTCGACGCCACCACCGCGTTGATCGACGATCATCAATATGCACTGCTGGCCGATGCCTACCTGCTGGACCCTGACACCCGGGCGTTTGTGCAGCAGCACAACCCCGATGCCCTGCGCGACATGACCGAGCGTATGCTCGAAGCCCAGCAGCGGGGCATGTGGCAGGCGCCGGGGGCTTATCGCGAAGCACTGGAAAACCTCTTGCTGGATATAGAAGAAGACAGCTGATGACCGAGATTCCCCATTTTCCGCTGTCCGCCGTGGTCGGTGCTGACGACCTGAAACTGGCGCTGTGCCTGACCGCCATCGACCCCCGCATCGGCGGCGTGCTGATCGAAGGTCCGCGGGGCATGGCCAAGTCGACCCTGGCCCGTGGGCTGGCGGACCTCCTTGCCAGCGGCCAGTTCGTGACCTTGCCCCTGGGCGCGACCGAGGAACGCCTGGTCGGCACCTTGGACCTGGATGCCGCACTGGGTGAAGGCCGTGCACAATTTTCCCCCGGCGTGTTGGCCAAGGCTGACGGCGGCGTGCTGTATGTGGATGAAGTCAACTTGCTGGCCGACCATTTGGTGGACCTGCTGTTGGACGTGGCCGCCAGCGGCACCAACCTGATCGAGCGCGACGGTATTTCCCATCGGCATTCGGCGCGCTTTGTGCTGATCGGCACCATGAACCCGGAAGAGGGCGAGTTGCGCCCGCAGTTGCTCGACCGCTTTGGTTTCAATGTGGCGCTGAGCGGGCAGACCTTGCCCGCCGAACGTGGGCAGATCATTCGTCGTCGCCTGGATTTCGACAGTGATCCGGCGGCCTTCTGCGCGCAGTGGGCCGCGCCGCAAGCCGAGTTGCGCGAACGCTGCACGCAGGCGCGGGCGCGACTCGACAGCATCGACCTGGACGATCACGCGTTGGCACAGATTACCGAACGTTGCTTTGCCGCAGGCGTGGACGGTATGCGCGCCGACCTGGTCTGGCTGCGTGGCGCCCGGGCCCATGCGGCGTGGCGAGGCGCGTCAGCCATTGCCGAGCAAGACATTGAAGCGGTGGCCGAGTTTGCCTTGCGCCACCGTCGTCAGCAGCAAACGCCCCCGGCCGCACCGCCGAATCAAGGACAGTCATCAAAACCGTCTGAAAGCTCGCCCGGGCAGGGCCAATGGGGCGATATGCCTGCGCCGGCCTTGCCCACGGGCGCCCGCCGCGATGTACCGGCCTGGCCAAAAAAGCCCTAGGCATTCGCCCTCGACCTGACGCGGGGGCGGATGCCCGGCCCCAGGCGGGGCGGCTGGACAACGGCAGGCAGGGCACGGCGCGCAGCGCACAGAACGGCAGGATCAATTGGCCGGGTACGTTGCTCGGTGGACGGCCACAATGCCGTGATGACCTGCTGTTCCACCTGCGTAGCCGTTCGGCGCCGGAACTGTGGTTGGTAATCGTCGATGCCTCGGCGTCCACCCGGCGCCATCGGGCGTTGACCGATGCCAAGGGTTTGTTGGCTCAGCTGTTCGACGACGCTTATCGGCAACGGGCGCGCATGGCGCTGTTGACGGCCAGCGGGGCATCGCCGAGGTGGCAGGTGCAAGGTTTGAAGGCGGCGAAGGGCTTGACGGGTTGGCTGGAGCAGTTAGGCGCCGGTGGCGGTACGCCGCTGCTCCCCGCCTTGAGCGAGGCCGGGCAGTGGCTCAAAGCGCGGCGCAAGCGTTACCCGGCGCAGCAACAGCGATTGCTGGTGATCACTGATGGTCGGCTCAAAGCCATTGATGGGTTGCCGCCGTTGGAGTGCCCGGGGTTACTGGTAGACATTGAGCGCGGGCCGATCCGGTTGGGGCGGGCTCAGGAGTTGGCGATGGGGTTGCAGTTGGATTATCAGCATATTGATGCGTTGTAGTGCCTGGGCAGTCGCCATCGGGAGCAAGCCCTCCCACATTTTTCAGTGCGCCGCAGCACTACCTGTGGGAGGGGCGGTGCGACGATTCGACTTGCTCCCGATGGCTGCCTTGAATACACCGAGGATCTATCAGCCTGCCCCCGGCACATTCGGCCAAAGATCCGCCACCAGAAACAGCCGCTCGGCTTCTTCCCAATCCTCACCGCTGTGCACCATTCGCACCAGTAACTGCGCCGGTGCCATCGGATCCAGGTCCTTCAGCCAGCTTTGCATCTGCGCTTCACTCCACACTTGATCCGCCGTGTAATGCGCAGGTGCCAACCAGGCGTGGCGGGGCAGGGGTTGCCAGTGGCCGGGCGGGCGGGTGCTGACAAAATCCGACCAGTCACGCTGATGCAACCAGCATCCACGCAGATGCTGCGGGTGGGCGCCGATTGGGGGTTGCGCCGTGCCAGGCCAGGGATAGAGCAGATAACCGCCCAGCCACAAATGCGCATCGAACACCTGGATATCCAGCGCCGCCAAGGCGTCGCGGCTCTCGGCCCGTGCAGAAATCGGCAGTTGATGTTCGGCCAGGTGCGCCAGCTTGCGGTCCAGCCGGTCATGGCAGCCCGGGCCGAGCCATTGCGCGGTGTCCTGGCCATTGCCGTCCTGTGGGCCAAGATAGAGTTTGATCGCCAGTTCCAGATGGTGCACGCCATCGCGGTCGCGCAACAGCATGTCCAGTTCGCCCAGGGTATGCCCGGCGCGGCGGATCGGCAGGTTGGCGGCCAGCAATTCCACACCCGGCGCGTGCTGCACGGCAAACTGCCAAAGGCGCTCGTAATAGAGGCCCAGGCGCCGTGTGCGCGACAGGCTGAGCCACTGCTGCAGGGCGCTGCTGTCCTGATCAAGCGCACGCAGCCAATGCTCAAGCCGGTGTGGCGCCTGCACCCAGTCACTGCCGGCCAGCGGGTGGCGCTGCGGCCACGGCGTTTGCGCCAGCATGGGCGGGGCGAGGATCACCCACGCCAGGTCGCGCACCTCGGGGTGGCGCAATTGGCGAGGCAAGTTGTGCAAGTCAGGGAACACGGTCATGGTCCGAGCATAGCCTTTTCAGCCGGGTGAAGGTGCCTGAGAACCATTGTCATCAAGGCGCGGCGGCGACAAAGGATTTTGCCTGAGGCGGCCTTTCGCCCATAATCGTTCTTTTTTGCCGCACCCCAAATCCCGCAGGAGCCCCATGGAGCAATTTCGCAATATCGGCATTATCGGTCGCCTGGGCAGTACCCAGGTGTTGGACACCGTCCGCCGGCTGAAGAAGTTTCTGCTCGAGCGCCACCTGCATGTGATCCTCGAAGACACCATCGCCGAAATCCTCCCGGGCCACGGCCTGCAGACCTCGTCGCGCAAGATGCTCGGCGAGGTCTGCGACATGGTCATCGTGGTCGGCGGCGATGGCAGCCTGCTCGGTGCCGCCCGGGCGCTGGCGCGGCATAACGTGCCGGTGCTGGGGATCAACCGCGGCAGCCTGGGGTTTCTGACCGACATCCGCCCCGATGAGCTGGAAGTCGAAGTGGCCAAGGTGCTCGACGGCCATTATCTGGTGGAAAACCGCTTCCTGCTGCAAGCCGAAGTGCGTCGCCATGGCGAGGCGATCGGGCAGGGCGATGCCCTCAACGATGTGGTGCTGCACCCGGGCAAATCCACGCGGATGATCGAGTTCGAGCTGTATATCGACGGCCAGTTCGTGTGCAGCCAGAAGGCCGACGGCCTGATTGTCGCCACGCCTACCGGCTCCACCGCGTATGCGCTGTCGGCCGGTGGCCCGATCATGCACCCCAAGCTCGATGCCATTGTGATCGTGCCGATGTACCCCCATATGTTGTCCAGTCGACCGATTGTGGTCGATGGCAACAGTGAGTTGAAAATCGTGGTGTCCAAAGACATGCAGATCTACCCGCAAGTCTCCTGCGACGGGCAGAACCATTTCACCTGCGCCCCCGGTGACACCATCACCGTGAGCAAGAAGGCACAGAAGTTGCGCTTGATCCACCCGCTGGATCACAACTACTACGAAGTGTGCCGTACCAAGTTGGGCTGGGGCAGCCGCTTGGGGGGTGGGGGCGACTGATGCTCGATCCCGCGCGTAGCTACGACCTGATTGGTGACGTGCACGGTTGCGCTCATACCCTTGAGCACTTGCTCGACCAATTGGGTTACCACAAGCAGGGCGGCACCTGGCGCCATCCGTCGCGCATGGCGGTGTTCCTGGGCGATATCATCGACCGTGGCCCACGCATCCGCGAGGCGCTGCATATCGTCCACGATATGACCGTGGCCGGGCAGGCGCTGTGCATCATGGGAAACCATGAGTTCAATGCGCTGGGCTGGACCACCCCGGCACCACCCGGCAGCGGCAGGCAGTTCGTGCGCGAGCACAACCCACGTCATGCGCGGTTGATCCAAGAGACCCTGACCCAGTTCGAGCACCACCCGGCCGACTGGCACGACTTCCTCGGCTGGTTCTACGACATGCCGCTGTTTGTCGACGCCGGGCGTTTTCGCGTGGTGCACGCGTGCTGGGATGAAGGCTTCATCCAGCCATTGCGCGCCACCTTCCCGGATGGCTGCATCGACCAGCACTTCCTGCAAGCCGCAGCCGTACCGGGCAGTTTTGCCTGCAACGCCTTCGACCGCTTGCTGCGCGGCACTGATATGCGTCTGCCCGATGGCCTGACTCTGACCGGTGGCGATGGCTTGACGCGGTCGTTCTTCCGTACCAAGTTCTGGGAAGATGACCCCAAGACCTACGGTGACATCGTGTTCCAGCCCGACGCTTTGCCAGAGCCGGTGGCGCGCACGCCGTTGTCGTCCACCGAAAAGAATTCCCTGCTGCGCTACGGCGTCGACGAGCCGTTGTTGTTCGTCGGCCACTACTGGCGCAGCGGCAAACCGGCGCCGATCCGCCCGAACCTGGCCTGCCTGGACTACAGCGCGGTGCTGTACGGCAAGCTGGTGGCGTATCGACTCGACCAGGAAACCCAACTGGATCCGCGTAAATTTGTATGGGTCGACGTTGAGCGACCTGAGGCCATTCCATGAGTACCGTAGCCGTATTGCGCTTGCCCCTGAGCGTCGACCTGGGTGGTTTCGTCAAGTTGCTGCAACGCATGCAGGTGCCCCATCGCGTCAGTGAGGAGGCGGGCGAGCAAGTGTTGTGGGTGCCCGAAACCATCAGCGATGACGTGCGCGTGTTGTATCAACGCTTTCCTGCCGGCGACCCGGACCAGCAGCTGGATATTCCCGAACAGGCACCGGTTGCTCGGCCAGGCTTTGTCCAGCAAGTACGCCATAGTCCGGTCACCGCGCTGGTGTTGCTGGCCAGCCTCATCGTCGGCGCCGTGACCCTGCTTGGTGAAAACCTGCAAGCCATGGCCTGGCTGACGTTCCTGCCTTTCCGGGTGCTGGGCGAGTACATCCAGTTCACACCGCTGGCCGACACGCTCGCTTCAGGGCAGTGGTGGCGATTGGTCACGCCGATGCTGATCCACTTCGGCATCCTGCACCTGGCCATGAACGGCATGTGGTACTGGGAGTTGGGCCGGCGCATCGAAGCGCGCCAGGGCAGTATCAACCTGCTGGGGTTGACCCTGTTGTTCAGCCTGGTCTCCAACTACACGCAATACGCTTATGGCGGCCCTGGCCTGTTCGGGGGCTTGTCCGGTGTGTTGTATGGCCTGCTCGGGCATTGCTGGATCTTTCAACTATTGTCTCCCAACCCAGCCTATCGCCTGCCCCGTGGGGTGCTGGTGATGATGCTGGTGTGGCTGCTGCTCTGCCTGTCGGGGCTGGTCTCGATGATCGGCTTCGGCCAAATCGCCAACGCGGCCCATGTCGGCGGCCTGGTTATCGGTTGCCTCACCGGTTTGCTCGGCGGGCTGTACAACCGTCGCAAATCGTCTATTTGATAAGGAAGAGCCGAATGTCCTCTTTTGCTGAAATGATCGAAAACATCACCCCCGATATCTACGAAAGCCTCAAGCTCGCCGTGGAAATCGGCAAATGGTCCGATGGCCGCAAGCTCACCGCCGAGCAGCGCGAATTGTCCCTGCAAGCGATGATCGCCTGGGAGATCCAGAACCTGCCCGAAGAGCAGCGTACCGGCTACATGGGCCCGCAGGAGTGCGCGTCCAAGTCGGAGCCGGTGGCGAACATCCTGTTCAAGTCGGATGCGATCCATTGATTGAAATTGGTCGCGGTGCAGTCAGCAAAATGTCGGCGCAACTTGGTGAGCCGACTGTTCAATATGCGTTTCGCCTGGGCGATGTCGAGGTGCCGGTCAATCCGATGATCGGCACCCATGTGCGCCTGGAGTACCTGGGCGCCATTCATTGCAGCCATTGCGGGCGCAAGACCAAGACCAGCTTCAGCCAGGGCTATTGCTACCCCTGCATGACCAAGCTGGCCCAGTGTGACCTGTGCATCATGAGCCCCGAGCGTTGCCATTACGACGCAGGTACCTGCCGTGATCCAGGCTGGGGCGAAAAATTCTGCATGACCGACCACGTGGTGTACCTGGCCAATTCGTCGGGGGTCAAGGTCGGCATCACGCGTGCCACCCAGCTGCCCACCCGCTGGCTGGATCAGGGGGCCAGCCAGGCATTGCCGATCATGCGCGTGTCGACTCGCCAGCAGTCCGGCTTCGTCGAAGACCTGTTCCGTAGCCAGGTGGCCGACAAGACCAACTGGCGCGCCTTGCTCAAGGGTGACGCACAATCGGTGGACCTCAAGCAGGTGCGCGATGAGCTGTTCGCCTCCTGCGCCGAAGGCTTGCTGGGTTTGCAGGAACGCTTTGGCCTGCAAGCCATCCAAACCATTGCCGACATTGAGCCGATTGAAATCCGCTACCCGGTCGAGCAGTATCCGACCAAGATCGTCAGCTTCAACCTGGACAAGAATCCGATCGCCGAAGGCACGCTGCTGGGCATCAAGGGCCAATACCTGATCTTCGACACCGGCGTTATCAACATTCGTAAATACACGGCCTACCAGCTCGCCGTGCATCAGTAGAAGGATCCCAAGCATGCGCACTGAACAACCGAAGATGATTTACCTTAAGGACTATCAGGCGCCGGACTACCTGATCGACGAGACGCACCTGACCTTCGAGTTGTTCGAGGACCACAGCCTGGTCCACGCGCAGCTGGTGATGCGCCGCAACCCCGAGCGCGGCGCCGGTTTGCCGCCATTGGTACTCGACGGCCAGCAACTTGAGCTGCTGAGCGTCAACCTGGCCGACCAGCCGCTGACGGACGCTGACTACCAGTTGACCGACAGCCACCTGACCGTGCAGCCAAAGAGTGAGACCTTCACCCTCGACACCACGGTCAAGATCCATCCGGAAACCAACACTGCCCTGGAAGGTTTGTACAAATCCAGCGGTATGTTCTGCACCCAGTGCGAGGCCGAGGGCTTTCGCAAGATCACTTACTACCTCGACCGCCCGGATGTAATGAGCGTGTTCACCACCACGGTGATCGCCGAGCAGCACAGCTACCCGGTGCTGTTGTCCAACGGCAATCCGATTGCCAGTGGCCCTGGCGAAGACGGCCGGCACTGGGCGACCTGGGAAGATCCGTTCAAGAAGCCGGCGTACCTGTTTGCGCTGGTGGCCGGTGACCTGTGGTGCGTCGAAGACAGCTTCACCACCATGACCAATCGCGAAGTCGCGTTGCGCATCTACGTCGAGCCGGAAAACATCGACAAGTGCCAGCACGCCATGACCAGCCTGAAGAAATCCATGCGCTGGGACGAAGAAACCTACGGCCGCGAGTACGACCTGGATATCTTCATGATCGTGGCGGTCAACGATTTCAACATGGGCGCCATGGAGAACAAGGGCCTCAATATCTTCAACTCCAGCGCCGTGCTGGCCCGCGCCGAAACCGCTACCGATGCTGCCCACCAGCGCGTCGAAGCCATCGTCGCCCACGAATACTTCCACAACTGGTCGGGCAACCGCGTGACCTGCCGCGACTGGTTCCAGTTGTCGCTCAAGGAAGGCTTCACCGTGTTCCGTGATTCGGGCTTCTCCGCCGACATGAACTCGGCCACGGTCAAGCGCATTCAGGATGTGGCCTATCTGCGTACGCACCAGTTCGCCGAAGACGCTGGCCCTATGGCCCACGCAGTGCGCCCGGACAGCTTTATCGAGATATCCAACTTCTACACCCTGACCGTTTACGAAAAGGGCTCGGAAGTAGTCGGCATGATCCACACCTTGCTCGGCGCCGAAGGCTTCCGCAAAGGCAGTGACCTGTACTTCGAACGCCATGACGGTCAGGCCGTGACCTGCGACGACTTTATCAAGGCCATGGAAGACGCCAATGGCGCCGACCTCAGCCAGTTCAAGCGCTGGTACAGCCAGGCGGGTACGCCACGCTTGGCGGTGAGCGAGTCCTACGACGCGGCGGCCAGGACCTACAGCCTGACCTTCCGCCAGAGCTGCCCGCCAACGCCGGACAAGGTCGAAAAACTGCCGTTCGTGATCCCGGTGGAATTGGGCCTGCTGGACGGGCAGGGCGCCGCAATCAACTTGCGCCTGGCCGGTGAGGCTACAGCTGCAGGCACCTCACGCGTGATCTCGGTGACTGAAGCCGAGCAGACGTTCACCTTCGTCGATGTCGCTGAAAAGCCCTTGCCTTCGCTGTTGCGTGGGTTCTCGGCGCCGGTGAAATTGAGCTTCCCGTATAACCGCGATCAGTTGATGTTCCTGATGCAGCACGACAGCGACGGCTTCAACCGCTGGGATGCCGGCCAGCAGCTGTCGGTGCAGGTGTTGCAGGAACTGATCGGCCAGCATCAGGCAGGCCAGCCGCTGAAGCTGGACCAGCGCCTGATCGATGCACTGCGCACGGTATTGAGCGACGAAAGTCTCGACCAGGCCATGGTCGCGGAAATGCTCTCGCTGCCAAGTGAAGCCTACCTGACGGAAATCAGCGAAGTGGCGGATGTGGATGCGATCCACGCGGCCCGTGAATATGCCCGCAAGCAACTGGCCGAGAACCTGTTCGAAGGCTTGTGGCTGCGCTACCAGGCCAATCGTGAGCTGTCCAAGCAAACGCCGTACGTGGCAGAGGCCGAGCACTTTGCCCGCCGTGCCCTGCAGAACATCGCGTTGTCGTACCTGATGCTCAGCGGCAAGCCGCAAGTATTGGCGGCGACCCTGGATCAGTTCGACACCAGCGATAACATGACCGAACGTCTGACGGCCCTCGCGGTGCTGGTGAACTCGCCGTTCGAAGCGGAAAAAGCCCAGGCGCTGGCGGTGTTTGCCGAGAACTTCAAGGACAACCCGTTGGTCATGGACCAGTGGTTCAGTGTTCAGGCCGGCAGCACGTTGCCGGGCGGGCTGGCGCGGGTCAAGGCGTTGATGGAACACCCGGCGTTCACCATCAAGAACCCGAACAAGGTGCGCGCCTTGATCGGCGCATTCGCAGGCCAGAATCTGGTCAACTTCCATGCGACGGATGGCTCGGGTTATCGCTTCCTGGCGGATCTGGTGATCGAGCTCAACACCTTGAACCCGCAGATTGCCTCGCGCCAACTGGCGCCGCTGACGCGCTGGCGCAAGTATGACAGCGCACGCCAGGCGCTGATGAAGGCGGAGCTGGAGCGCATTCTCGCGTGTGGCGAGCTGTCCAGCGATGTGTATGAGGTGGTCAGCAAGAGCCTGGCGTAACGTTTTCTAGCTGATGTTCCGGGGGAAAAATGTGGGAGGGGCGGTGCGACGATTCGACTTGCTCGCGATGTGGTGGTGCAGTCACAGATGTATTGATTGACACTCCCTCATCGGGGCATAGGTATCTACACAACTGCAGTTTGCAGCCCCTACTGTAACCACGATGCGAAGCGAGCCGCTCTTGATCTGCTTTTGATCTTAAGCGCCCCGTTAAACCACGCTGGCCGGAATTCGACAGGGATTTGGGGGGTAAACCGGCAGGGATGCCGGTTTAGCCGCCCCGCGCCATGGATGGCGCGTGGCGGCGGCCCCCCAAATCACTGTCGGATTACGGGCACACCGAGCCTAGGCGAGGTGCCGAGTGGTGGGGCAAGAGCCTTTTGCTTACTTTTGGGCTCTTTTCAAAAGTGAGCCGCCGTAAGGGCGGAACCAATAGCAGCCGTTACCCAGATAACGGATATGTACTCGATCTGATCCAACATCCCGGTCGGCTCTTAGGCCGCCATCGGGGGCAAGCCCCCTCCCACATTAGTTCGCGGAGCATCCGGCATGACGTTCGACTCGCCCCTCATTGCCTACCAGCACGCCATCGCCCAACTAGGCTTCGTCCCTGACGACGCCCAGCGTCGGGCGGTGCAGGCTTTGCAAGCCTGTCACGAGGGGTTGCATCAAGGCCGTTCGCCAGTTGCCGGGGTCTATCTGTGGGGGCCGGTGGGGCGTGGCAAGACCTGGCTGATGGATCAATTTCATCAAAGCTTGCGTGTGCCCGCGCGGCGTCAGCATTTTCATCACTTCATGGGGTGGGTGCATCAGCGCTTGTTCCAGCTCACCGGAACCCAGGATCCTTTGCGGGCGCTGGCTCAGGAGCTGAGCCAGGAAGTGCGCGTGCTGTGCTTCGATGAACTGTTTGTCAATGATATCGGCGACGCGATCATCCTCGGGCGGCTGTTCCTGGTGATGTTCGAGCAAGGCGTGGTAATGGTGTGCACCTCCAACCAGCCGCCTGATCAGTTGTATGCCGATGGCTTCAATCGCGAGCGTTTTCTGCCGGGGATCGACGCGCTCCAGCAGCATATGCAAGTGGTGGCGGTGGACGGTGGCGAAGATCATCGCCTGCATCCGGGGGCGGGGAAGCAACGCTATTGGGTGAATCAACCGAATGCACTGGCTGCGGTGTTCAAGCAATTGAGCCAAGGCCAGGCCGTGAGCAGCGGGGCGGTGAGCGTGGGGTACCGCTCCATTATGGCGGTGCAGGCCAGTGACACGGTGCTCTGGTGTCGTTACGCCGATCTGTGCGAGCAACCCCTGGCCGCGATGGACTTCATGCTGCTGTGCGACCGCTTCCAGGCCATCCTGCTGGGCGAGGTTGCGAACCTCAGCGCCCAACAGCGCCCGGGGCGGATTGCCCGTGGCACCGAGGACGGCGCCGAGCGGGTGATGGCCGGGGACCGTCAATTGCCGCAGCTGTCGGTTCATGATGACAGCGTGCGGCGCTTTATCGCCTTGGTGGACGAATGCTACGACCGCAAGGTGCCACTCTTTATCGAGGCCCGGGTGCCCTTGGAGTGCCTGTACACCGAAGGCTACCTGGAGTTTCCATTTCGTCGCACCCTGAGCCGCTTGCAAGAGATGCAACTGCAGCGCTTTGCTGTCTAGGAAAAATCCCCACTCCAGGGCCTTTTGCACGATTTGATGCAAGCAACCTTCGCAATTTCCGTCAGATATTTGTAGTTAATCTCCTTCATCTACTGCCGACTCCACGCTTACAATCGAGGCTCTCAAAGGGAAACGAATCCCTGGTTGTCGTTATCGAGGAAGGAAATGGACACCCCAGACATTCTGGTGCTGCAAGCCAGCTATACCAACGAGGTGCACGCCAACGCCATCGGCTTGCTGCTCAACCACTATGCGCAAGACCCGATGGGCGGCGGCCACGCCTTGTCAGCCGATCTGTTGCAGCAACTGCCGGCTGAACTGGCCAAGCGTCCTCATGCGTTCAGCGTGCTGGCGTTTGTCGGTGGCGAACCGGCGGGGTTGGTCAATTGTTTTGAGGGCTTCTCGACATTTGCTTGCCGCCCGCTGGTCAACGTTCACGATGTGATGGTGATGGAACAGTTTCGTGGCTTGGGCTTGAGCCAGAAAATGCTGCAGAAGGTCGAGGAAATCGCCCGCCAGAGGGGCTGCTGCAAGATTACTCTGGAAGTGCTTGAGGGCAATGAGCTGGCGCAATCGGCGTACCGCAAGTTCGGGTTCGATGATTCGGTATTTGATCCAAAGTATGGTCGTATGTTGTTTTGGAGCAAGTCTCTGTCATAAACGACTGGCGAAAAAAAGGCGCCATTAGATGGCGCCCAATAAACCTTTGCCAACGGAGCGGGATGGCGCAGGGTATTACGGATTAACCAAGCATTAAATCAACTGTTCGGTTGTTCCTGGCTGACGGTATCGACCTTCAACGTCTTTCCGTCGGCAGAGGCCATTCGTTGCTCTGCTGTGCCGTGAGTTTGCTGTTGAATGAAGCTGAAGTTGTTGTAGAACTCCTTCGAACGCTCTGAACCGCCCTCTGCGAAGGCAGCGGCGGAGGTCAGGGTCATCAGGCTGGCAAGCATCAACGTCGAGATTTTCATCGCGGTATTCCCATTAAGAGTGATAGGTGTCTGGCCGGTCCTTGATCAGAATCATGGAGCGACTATGGCGCAATCTTATTAAGTGGGAATTAACTGACAGGCACTGCGAAGTTAACGATTTTGTTAACTTCGCAGGAGGCGACTACAGCTTCCAGTCCAATGCAAGCGTGATAGATCGCGGGTCACCCCAATACACACCATTATAAAAGCCGACACGTTCGTAATATTTTTTATCAAATAGATTGTTAACGTTAACCGAGGCGGAAACCTGTTCGTCGAACTGGTAGCGTGACATCAGGTTGACCACGGTGTAACCCTGTTGCGTGATCTTCGCCCGACCTTCGCTATTGCGTGCGCCTGTGGGCCGGTTACCGAAATCGTAGATTTCGCTTTGCCAGTTCACCGCGCCACCGACGGTGAGGTTGCGCCATGCGCCCGGCAGGCGATAGGCGCTGGAGACCTTCAACAGGTTCAAGGGCTGGCCGGTATTGGTACGTTTGTCTGAACCGTTAAGCGAGTGGGTGTAGGTGTAGCCGGCGGTCAAGTTCCAGTCCGGCCGGATTTCGCCTGCGGCTTCCAATTCGAAGCCGTTGACCTTGTTACCCTTGCCGCCAGACTTGTAGTACTCCTCGCCAGTGACGGGGTTGGGAGGGACCGAGTCATCGCGCTCTGCAACATTGTCCTGGGTGCTCCAGAAATAGGCGGCTGCCAGGTTCAGGCGTTCATTGAGCAGGCTGCCCTTGAGCCCCACCTCATAGTTGCTGCCCACCACCGGTTCCAGGTACTTCTTGTTGATATCACGCCTGTCTTGCGGCTTGAAGATGTCGGTATAGCTTGCGTAAACGGTGTACTGCGGGGTGATGTCAAAGAGCAGCCCGGCGTAGGGTGTCCACATGTCGTTGTGGGTCTGGCGTGTTTTGCCGGCAGCCGTCAGTTGATCATTGTCGTTGTATTCAGGCGTGGCGCTTTCCAGCTCCCAACTGCCGTAGCGGCTACCCAGCACAGCGTGCAAGCGGTCTGTAAGGCTCAGTCGAGTGGCGAGGTAACCGGCTTTCTGCTGTTTTTTGCTGTGTTCGCCCTTGAGGTCGGTGACGGTGTCGGCGAACTTGCCGATATCGCCCATGTGCTTCCAATCCTCGATGGGGTAGTAGCTGGCAGGCAGGTCGTTACGCATAAAGGGCGACACGTCCCGCTGGGCGGCCTCGCCATAGCCCATCATCAAAGCGTGTTCGCGGCCCAGCAGGGTGTAGCTGCCGGCCAGGTTGACGTCGATGGCTTCCATTCGCGACGTACCGCGCATATGACTGGCCCAGGCCGTCATGCCGCTGCGGTCTGCATTGGGAAAACCGCTGCCGCCGTAGTAGACCTTGCCGTCGGTGTCACTCTGGCGATGGGTATAGGCAGCCTTCAAATGCCAGTCGCCGCCGAGCCGATGGTCGAGGGTGGCGAAGGTGGTCTTGTCAGTCAGCGGCCAGGAGCTCCAGTGCGCCGCCATATTGGTGGAGCGAGGCAACCTGGCCTTGCCGCCCTGGCTGTTCCAGTAGGGCACAGTGCCCCAGGAGGTGCCTTGTACCTGTTTGTCCTGGTAATCAAAACCTACAGCCAGCACCGTATCGTCTGAAAGGTCACCTTCGAGAATGCCGTAGCCAACTGCCCGCTGCAGCCCATAGTTATCGCGAAAGGATTTGCTGTCACGGTAGGCCAGGACGCTACGCCCGCGCAACTTACCGTCGAACGCCAAAGGCCCGCCTACGTCGATGTAGCTGTAGTAGTTGTCATGGCTGGCGCCACTCACACCGGTCTGTGCCTGCCATTGGGCAGTAGGACGCTTGCGCACCATGTTGACGGTGGCCGAAGGATCGCCCGCGCCAGTGGTCAGGCCCGTGGCGCCGCGTACCACTTCGATACGGTCGTAGATGATGGTGTCGGCGTCGGACTTCATGTAGCCGAATGTGTTGAGCATCCCATCAACCTGGAAGTTGTTGATGCCGTAACCGCGGGAGGAGTAGTAGACACGGTCCGAATCGTTATGTTGAACGTTGATGCCGGTAGTCTGGCGCAGCACTTCGGTCAAGGTGTTGAGGTTGAAGTCATCCATCTGCTGGCGTGTGATCACCGAGATCGATTGCGGGGTTTCCTTGATGGAAAGGTTCAGGCGGGTGGCGGTATTCATCGAGCCGGTGGTGTAGGCACCGGTGTGCTCGGTGGTGGACCCAAGGCCGTCGGCGCTGATGGTGGTCGCGCCCAGCTCCAGGGCTTTGCTGGAGGCTTGTCCGGGGTCGATTTCAGCCAGCAGATCCGGGCTCAGCGTAAGACTGAACAGCCCGAAGGTGAAGGTCATGGAACGGGTAAAAGGCGCGAACATTGCGGCAGACTCCTTGTCGTCTTCTAACCCTCCCGGGGTGGGAGGGCATGGTTCAAAGACGAAAGGAGGTGTGGAACTTTAGGCTTAAACGAGAATGATTGTTATCTTTGTGTTGCCGGGCCCCTGATTACTTCGCCACCACTTCGGCGCCATCGGCCTTCTTCGGCTTGATCAGGCTGAAGTCGATCAGGGCCTTCTGCTTGGTTTCGTAAGGGTTGCCGATCAACAAGGGCCGAGGCTTGAAGCTGTCACTGACCAGGCTCTTGCTGTGGTCCAGTTCGTCAAAACTCAAGCCTGCCATGTCGGCCCAGGTGTGGATCAACTGCGAACTGCTGTAAGGCCGCTGCAGGTCGCCGGCGAAACTCCAGTCGTGGCTTTCGCGCCACTTCGGTGAGGCGTAGGCCATGAACGGGATGGTGTACATCGGTGCAGTCGGCTTGCCTTCGTTGCGGCCCAGGGTGCCGTGGCCGGCGGAGTCGAACACATCTTCGCCGTGGTCCGAGAGGTACAGCAAAAAGCCGTTGGGGTCGGTCTTGGCGTAGTCCTTGATCAGGCTGGAGACCACGAAGTCGTTGTACAGCACCGCGTTGTCGTAGCTGTTGTAAGTCGGCAACTGCGCGTCGCTCACGCCGGCCGGCACGCCCTGGCGGTCGGTGAACTTGTCGAACGTCGGCGGGTAACGGTACTGGTAGCTCATGTGAGTACCCAGCAGGTGCACCACGATGAACTTGCGCTCGGCGGTATCGGCCAGGGCCTTGGAAAACGGCGCCAGCACATCGCCGTCGTACTGGCGGGCGTTCTGGTTGCGGTTGTTGTTCAGGTACACCTGCTCGTCGGCCTGTTCGGAAAAGGTCGTGAGCATGGTGTTGCGCTTGGTCATGGTCTGCTGGTTGGTGATCCAGAAGGTCTTGTAGCCGGCCTGCTTCATCACGCTGACAATCGACGGCGTCTTGAGGTACAGGTCCGGGTTTTCTTCGTCGGCAAAGGTCAGCACCTGTTGCAGCGCTTCAATGGTATAGGGGCGCGGGGTGATGACGTTATCGAACACGGCCAACTGGTCGCGCAGCTTGTCCAGTTCCGGCGTGGTGTTGCGCGGATAACCGTACAGGCTCATGCGCTGGCGGTTGGTGGACTCGCCGATTACCAGTACCAGTGTGGACGGTTGGCCGGCCATGCTGTCCTTGAGGTTTTTCAGCGGCGGGATCTGGCTGGCGCTGTTGAGCATGCCCTGCATATTGTCCAGCTGTTCGGTGTAGCGACGGTAGGCGACGATCATCTGCCAAGGCACGGCAGGCTCGATACGGGTTTCGAAACGATCAATGGCCAATTCCATGGTTTCGCTGGTGGCGATTTGCTTGACCAGCGGGTAGCCCACAACCGCCAGGACAATGGCGATGGCCGCCACGATCGACTGGCCGCGAGGCAGGTACACCGGGCGCAGGCGGGTCCAGAGGAAGATGGCGAAGGCGGTGTGGGCTATGAACGCCAGCACGATCCACCAGGCAAAATATTGGGTCGCGTATTCGCCCGCTTCGGAGATGTTCGACTCGAACATGATGAAGATGACGCTCTGGGAGAACTCCTGCTGGTAAATGAAGAAGTAACCTAGGCTGGCCATGGAACAGGCCCACAACACCACACCGATCAAGGCGGCAAGCACGCGTGTCCTGCGCGGGAACAGCAGCATCGGCGCCAGCCACAGTGCACTCATGAAGAATGCCTGGCGGAAACCACTGAAGCCGGACGTGCCGGTCAGTTGGATAAGAAGCTGGGTAATACCCGAGAAATACCAGAAAAACAGGAATAGCCAACCAAGGCCGGCCCAATCAAAGCCTTTCGCAGTCGTCGTGCTGCGTTTGAACATCGCCATCCAGCGCCCCATCAGTCAATGATCGTCGCGCAGAGTCGCGCGACATCGGGCCGCTCAGAACGTGAGCGGCATCGCGGGCGGGAGTATCAGGATAAGTGTGTGAAAACTTTGTGAGTTTTCCGTAGGTATTGCCTTACAAACTGACCAGGTGCGTTCAGCAGAGCGCCGGCTTGGCCTGGGATGGCAGTTCGAGCTGGGCTTGAAGGTGTGAACGCAGACGCAGGACTTCCTGTTGCAACTGATCGCGCTCGTCCTTCAACTGGCGCAATTCATCGCGGCGGATGCTGACGTAGAGGGTCTGTGGCGGGCGGGTCATCTGTGCTGTGCTCATTGCTTACCTCGCAAATAGCCGGTAGATCGCGCTGCTCAAACAGGGTTTGGGCAACAGTCGGAAGCAAGTTTGAATTCTTTTTTGCAGCAAGGGAACTTTTTTATTTTTGGCGGTCGTGTGACTTTTCAGGCGGTGATGGTGAAACGATGGCAACTTTTTTGTCATGAAACTACACGGATCTGCTCTGGACTAACCCTCATTAGCCTCATTGCGCTATAAACTATGTCACACATTTTTTAGAAGTTAGGAGCATCAGCACATGCAACTGGGGATTATCGGACTAGGCCGCATGGGCGGTAACATTGCGCGGCGCCTGATGCTCAATGGGCATACCACCGTTGTATACGACCGTAACGAAGCCTTCGTCAAAGCCTTGAGCGAGGAGGGCGCCGCTGGCGTCGCCGACTTGAATGCCCTGGTGGCTGGCCTGCAAAAGCCCCGTGCGGTCTGGGTAATGTTGCCGGCGGGCGCGCCCACCGAAGACACTATCAATGCCTTGAGCGAGTTGCTCGAAGACGGCGATGTGATCATCGACGGCGGCAATACCAACTACAAGGATGACGTACGTCGCGGCAAGGCCCTGGCTGAAAAGGGCCTGCACTACGTTGACGTCGGCACTTCCGGCGGCGTCTGGGGCCTGGAGCGTGGCTATTGCATGATGATCGGCGGCGACGTCGAGACCGTGCAGCGTCTGGACCCGATCTTCAAGAGCCTGGCCCCTGGCCTAGGCAATATCCCGCGCACCAAGGACCGTTCGGCCGCAGCCGACCCACGCGCCGAGCACGGTTATATCCATGCAGGCCCGGCGGGTTCCGGTCATTTCGTCAAGATGATCCACAACGGCATTGAATACGGAATGATGCAGGCGTTCGCCGAAGGTTTTGACATCCTCAAGACCAAGAACTCGGAGAACCTGCCGGAGGATCAGCGCTTTGACCTCAACGTTGCCGATATCGCCGAAGTCTGGCGCCGTGGCAGCGTGGTGTCGTCGTGGCTGCTGGACTTGACCGCCGACGCCCTGGCCACCGACCCGAAACTCGATGGTTACTCCGGTTCCGTAGCGGACAGCGGCGAAGGCCGTTGGACCATCGAAGCGGCGATGGAACAAGCGGTGCCGGTACCGGTGCTGTCGACATCGCTGTTTGCGCGTTTCCGCTCCCGCCAGCAGAGCACCTACGGCGACAAAATGCTGTCTGCCATGCGCTTCGGCTTTGGCGGCCATGTGGAGACTTCCAAAAAATGACCGCCAACGGCAAGAAACCCAAGGCCGAACCCGCTCCACCTACCACGTTGTTTCTGTTTGGCGCCCATGGCGACCTGGTCAAGCGCCTGCTCATGCCGGCGCTGTACAACCTGAGCCGCGACGGGTTGCTGGGCGATGGCCTGCGTATTGTCGGCGTTGATCACAACGCCATCAGCGACGCAGACTTCGCCAAGAAGCTTGAGGATTTCATTCGCACCGAAGCCGCCAGCAAGGTCCGGGGCAATGCTGAACATGCCCTGGACCCTGCGCTGTGGGCGCAACTGGCCAAGGGCATCAGCTATGTCGAGGGCGACTTCCTTGACGACGGCACTTACGCGGATATTGCGCAGAAGATCGCCGACAGCGGCACCGGCAACGCCGTGTTCTACCTCGCCACTGCGCCGCGCTTCTTCAGTGAAGTGGTGCAGCGCCTGGGCAGTGCCGGTTTGTTGAATGAAACGGACGATGGCTTTCGGCGCGTGGTTATCGAGAAGCCGTTCGGCTCCGACCTGGCCACCGCCGAGGCGCTGAACGCATGCCTGCTCAAGGTGATGAGCGAGAAGCAGATCTACCGCATCGACCATTACCTGGGCAAGGAGACGGTGCAGAACATTCTGGTCAGCCGCTTCTCCAACGTGCTGTTCGAAGCATTCTGGAACAACCACTACATCGATCACGTGCAAATCACCGCGGCTGAAACCGTCGGCGTTGAAACCCGAGGTAACTTTTTCGAAAAAACCGGCACACTGCGTGACATGGTGCCCAACCATCTGTTCCAGCTGCTGGCGATGGTCGCCATGGAGCCGCCGGCAGCCTTCGGCGCCGATGCGGTGCGCGGTGAGAAAGCCAAGGTGGTCGGTGCAATTCGCCCCTGGTCGCTGGAAGATGCGCGGGCCAATTCCGTGCGCGGCCAGTACACCGCCGGCGAAATCGCTGGCAAGCCATTGCCCGGTTATCGCGAAGAAGCCAACGTCGCACCCGACAGCAGCACCGAGACCTTCGTTGCGCTCAAAGTGATGATTGATAACTGGCGTTGGGTCGGTGTGCCGTTTTACTTGCGAACCGGCAAGCGCATGAGCATCCGCGACACCGAGATCGTGATTTGCTTCAAGCAGGCGCCTTATGCGCAATTTCGCGATACCGAAGTCGATGAGCTCAAGCCCACTTACTTGAAAATCCAGATCCAGCCGAACGAAGGCATGTGGTTCGACCTGCTGGCCAAGAAGCCTGGGCCGACTCTGGAGATGGCCAATATCGAGTTGGGTTTTGACTACAAGGACTTCTTCGAGATGCAGCCCTCGACAGGTTACGAAACCCTGATCTACGACTGTTTGACCGGCGATCAGACGTTGTTCCAGCGTGCCGACAACATCGAGAACGGTTGGCGCGCCGTGCAGCCGTTCCTGGATGCCTGGAAGGAAGACGACGGTATCCAGGCCTACAAGGCTGGCGAAGATGGCCCGGTGGCAGCGGATGCGTTACTCGCTCGTGACGGCCGCACCTGGCACAGCCTCGGATGAGTGACGTAACGATTCATCCCATCCGCTTTGTCCTCAGTGATGTAGACGGGACGCTGTTGCACCCCGACCACAGCCTCAGTCAGCGCACCGCCGACGCTATTGCTGCGATGCGTGAAGCCGGGGTGCTGTTCAGCCTGGCCAGCGGGCGTCCGCCCAAGGCCATGCTGCATTTGATCGAGACGTTTGGCATCGATGTGCCGGTGGCCGGCTTCAACGGCGGCACGCTGGTCAACCCGGATGGCAGCATCCTGGTGGCTCACCATTTGCCGGCAGAAGCGGCACTGGTCACGCTGGCGCTGTTTTCTGCCGAGCCGGATGTAGAAGTGTGGGTGTTTGCCGACGGCGATTGGCTGCGCCGCGACCCGCCAGGGCCAATGGTGCAGCGCGAAGCTGATGGCCTGGGCTATGGCCCGGTGGTCGTGGAGAGCTTCGAGCCCTACCTGGACCGGGTCGACAAGATTGTCGCGGCCAGTAACAACACGCAGTTGCTGGTGGAGTTGGAAGCGCAGTTGCAGCCCAAGGTACAAGGCTTGGCTCAGGTATCGCGTTCACAGCCGGTGTATCTGGACGTGACCGCAATGCTGGCTAACAAAGGCGAGGCCTTGAAAACCCTGGCTGAGCACCTTGGCGTGCCGCTGAACCAGACCGCCGCCATCGGCGACGGCGGCAACGATCCGGCGATGTTTCACGTGGCTGGATTGTCGATTGCAATGGGCCAGGCCGAAGAAACCGTCAAGCGCCAGGCCAATGTGGTGACCGGCAGCAACGTCGAGGACGGGGCTGCCGAGGCGTTCGAACGGTTTATTCTCGCGGCACGCTAAGTACTTGAAGTGTTATTGCACAACTTCCAGCCGATGTTTGACGTTGGCTGGAAGTTGTCGCATTGAATTACTTCGGCATTGCCCAGGACTGTAACTGGTAGCCATCTTTGTCGAGCTCGGCGCGAGCCTGCAACAACAGGTCTTCAAGTTGAGCCGGGTCGGTATAGGCAGTCGACGACAGCTGTTTGCTGCCGATACGGGTGTTGGTACGGTCGATGACGCTCAGGCTGAGGGCGCCATTGCCATCGTGCCAGGCCACGCACTGAAAGGGTTGGAAGGCACGGTCTGCAATCAAAAGAGCTTCGTTGATGCGCAGCGGAGCGTTCATTTGGGTCTTCTCTCTGTATGCCCATTCAAGTGAGTACCGGCGGTTGGGCTGACCGTGCGGTGGGTTACTTGTACTGATGCACGATGGTGGGGTGCGGGTCACATGCTAGAGCAAGAAATTTTAACTTTCCCTGATTGACGTCATGTAAGAGGCTGTTTTGAAAGCTGATTGAAAGTTTCGGCCGTGGCAAACTTTTTCCCCCCGATTAAACACACATGGCTTTTTGCCCGCACTTATAGCGAAATAGTACAAGGTGAGCGTCAAGATCTTGCTAGGGTTAGCGCCAAGCGCCCCAAATCCTTGTTTCTAAATAACTTTAATAATCTTGGCGCCAAGGAATCGTCATGGTTGTGACACCTGTTCAACGCCGCTTGCTGGTAGTCGACCCCTGTGATGACTGTCACAGGCTACTACCCGGCTTGCGCACTGCCGGCTGGGAAGTGGACAGCTGTGCATTGCAGGCGGTGGGGGATCGTTCTTGCGATGTGGGCCTGCTGCGCTTGCAGCCCTGCCATCTGGAACGCCCCGAGGCGGTCAAGGAGTTGATTGGCCGCAGCGGTACCGAGTGGATCGCCGTGCTCAGTCCTGAAGTCCTGCGTTTGCAGAATGTCGCAGATTTTGTCTGCGAGTGGTTCTTCGATTTTCATACCTTGCCGTTCGATGTGGCTCGGGTCCAGGTGACCATTGGGCGTGCGTTTGGCATGGCGCGACTGCGGGGCAAGGGCGTCGTGCCGGTAGATGAACCCCACGAGTTGTTAGGCGACAGCCGCCCGATTCGTGAACTGCGCAAATTGTTGTCGAAGTTGGCGCCCACCGAATCGCCGGTACTCATTCGTGGCGACAGCGGCACCGGCAAAGAGCTGGTCGCCAAGACCCTTCATCGACAATCCCAGCGCCACGCCAAGCCGTTTGTGGCGATTAACTGTGGGGCGATCCCTGAACATCTGATCCAGTCGGAACTGTTCGGCCATGAAAAGGGCGCCTTTACCGGCGCACATCAGCGCAAGGTCGGACGGATTGAGGCGGCCCACGGTGGCACGTTGTTTCTGGATGAAATCGGCGATTTGCCGATGGAGCTGCAAGCCAACCTGTTGCGCTTTCTTCAGGAAAAACATATCGAGCGCGTCGGCGGCAGCCAACCCATCTCGGTGGATGTACGCGTGCTGGCAGCCACCCATGTGGATCTTGAAGCCGCGGTGGAGAAGGGCGCCTTTCGCGAAGACCTGTATTACCGCCTCAATGTCTTGCAAGTAGTCACGGTCCCTTTGCGCGAGCGCCATGGTGACGTGGCGATGCTGGCCAATCATTTTTCGCGTTTCTACAGCCAGGAAACCGGCCGACGCCCGCGCAGTTTCAGCGAAGAGGCATTGGTGGCGATGGGGCAACACCCGTGGCCGGGCAACGTGCGTGAGCTGGCCAACCGTGTGCGCCGCGGTCTGGTGCTGGCCGAAGGGCGCCAGATCGAAGCCGTGGACCTGGGGCTGCAAGGCCAGCAGGTACTTTCGCCGCCGATGGCGACACTGGAAGACTACAAGCACCGCGCCGAACGCCAGGCGTTGTGCGATGTGCTCAATCGGCACAGCGATAATTTCAGTGTTGCAGCCCGTGTGCTGGGGATTTCCCGGCCGACGTTCTACCGGCTGCTGCACAAGCACCAGATCCGCTAGGTTGGGTCAACCCCCCATGCTGTTCTGTAGGAGCGAGCTTGCTCGCGATAAACGTCAACGATAACGCGTGTTTCCTGAATAAACGCGGCGTCCATGGGTTTTCGCGAGCAAGCTCGCTCCTACAAATCAGAAGTAGTACGGGAATTTCAGGCTGAACGTAAAGTCCGGCGCGTCATCGGTCATCCCGATCGCCAGGTTCGGCACAATGGTCAGGTTATCCGACGCGGCAATCGTCATGCCTACGTTGAAATAACCCGCGTTTGCATCGCTGGACACCACCGATTGCCAGTCGCCGCCGTCCGGCTTGAGCTTGCTCTTGCGCTGCACCAGATCGGAAACCGAGAACGACATGCTCATCTTCTCGTTCAAGGCGAACGCCACACCGACACCGAACTGGAAGCTGTCGCCCAGGCGTACTTTGCCCCCCACCTTCTGGTTGACTTCACTGCTGATGTCATCGAACGAGTCTTCGAAGTTGTGGGTATACGACAGCGAACCGAACAGCACCGCCGGGTCGAAGGTCTTGACCAGGGAAATGCCGGGTGTAACCGACCAGACCCCGTTGCCCGTAGGCAGGCTTTCCGGCAAGTAGAGGTTGTCGTTGTTGGGTTGCCTGACGAGCTTGATGCCGAACGGCTCTTTACCCGTGGGCGCCTTGACGCGCACAGACACTACCGCATCCGGCAAGGTCGGCGTTTCGTCGAGGAACTTATAGGCCACGCCAAAGTTGACGTCACCGATGGTAGGGTCGCGGGTCACCGAGGCTTCCGAGGTGGCGGTGGCATCGTTGCCGGCGCCGCCGGACTGGTAGGTCGAATCGCGGTACACCACGGGGACGTTCAGATCGAACTGCCAGCGGTTGTCGACGTTGTAGCGCCCGGTAAGGTCCAGGGTCCAACTGTCGGACTTGATCCGGTCCAGGTTGATATTGCCCAGAAAGATCGAGTCCAGCGCCAGGAAGCCATTGAGGGTCAATTGGCGTGCATCGTAACGGGCATAGGTGATGCCGGTTTCCACGCTGAACTTGCCATTGCCGAAAAAGCCGCTGGCCTCGTTGTACAGGTTGCTCACACTTTGCGCAGGGGCCGAGTCGTCCTTGAGGGATTGGCCGTAGGAGCTGCCGCCACCGCCTGCACCACCTGACGCTGCGGCTGCACCCGTACCCGTGGCGGCGACAGCGTTAGCGCCTTGCTTGAAGTCGGCAGGTGATTTGGCCAAGCGCTTGGGGGCGGGCGCTGCGGGTTGATCCTCTACCTGACGCACGCGTTGCTCCAGCACGGCCAAGGCTTTTTGCTGCACGTCATAGCGTTGCTTGAGTTCCAGCAGTTCCTTTTTCAGGGTTTCGATATCGGCGTCTGGCGCGGCATACAGCACGGATGCGGGCAAGAGCGTACTTAAACAAATCACCGCGCGTAGCGATAACGATCGATGCATGAAATAAGCCGTCCTGTTCTAATGCGAAAGTGTCGAGGGTCAGCGTAGTTCAATAACCGAGCGTGCGTAGGCCTTTGAGTTGATCCAAATTGCAGTTCAACGCGCCGTTGTTCAAGCCGTTATTGTTCATCACGACGTTGAGTTGGGTGATGTTTCTGACAAGGTTGCTGTTGCCGGTCAGCACTGTACCCTGCAGCACATTGCCGCCGCCGATCTGCTGCAGGCTGTTGCCCTGGTTGTGGTTGGCCTGGATCGCCATTTGTACACCGCCGTTGTTGGCCGAAACGCTGACGCGGCCCGCCGCGCTGTCGCCGGTTACGGTGCCGTCGGCCATCAGCACTTGCCCCGTTTGCAGGTTACTGGCGGGGGCGACACCATTCTCGATGCTGATGCCCACATCGTTGTAGGCGGTGTTGCCATCGCCTGCGGTGCGCACGCTTTGGGTTACGCCCTGGCCGCTGCCGAGGCCGGCGCCACCGACCACATTACCGGTGCCGGTGTTTGGCAGGCTGCCGTTACCCGTGGAACCGGTGGTTTGCACATAGAATTGCGGAGTAACGGTGGTCTTGTCGATCTGCATGTTGGCCGTGCCGGTAATGCGGTCACCGACGGCGTTGGTCCAGGTGCTGCTCATGACAATGCCGAAGCTGATGATGCGCCCCGGCATTACGTAACGGCCACGCAAGTCGGCCATCTCCGCGTCCTTGAGTTCGATCGGTTTGAAAGCCGATGAAGCATAGGCGGGCATAGAGGCTGCCAGACACAAGACCGTCAGCCAACGGAAAGTGTTCATCTGCTGCTCCTGGGGCGTCCTGCCCCTTATTGCGCTTCTAGAAGAAGTCGCTCTGGATAAAACCGAAATCCATCAACTCGGCATCGCCCACGGGCCGGAACTCGTTCAACTGGTTCTTGGCCGTCAGCGGAGTGGGCGGGTCGAGCAAGACGTTGGCCTTGTCGTAACCTTCGCCCAGCACGGCAAACACAATGCCATTCCAGCCTTTGACAAAGTCGTCACGGGAATAGCGCTTGTGCCCCAGCACGGGATCGCCGATATACACCCAGTCCTTGTCGGCCCGCTGCATCACCACGAAGTGCTTGTAGCCACGAATTTCCAGCAGCACCACCACGGGAATCTTCACCGTCACCAGGGTATCGGCTGCGATCTTGTAGCCGCGGGCACGCATACCGATGCTTTCGAGGTAGCGCTTCATGTCCAGCATGGAAAAGCCTTGGGTGCGCACCAGGTCCTGGTCGGCGGTTACCAGCATCCCTTTGATGATGTGGTCTTCGTCGACGTCCAGCCAATAGGCCTGGCGCAGGATGGTCGCGAGTGCCGCGGCACCGCAGCTGAAATCGGTTTTCTGTTCCACCAGGTTGGCGAACCGGCGCTCACGGATGCTCTCGACCTTCTTGAAGATCACCGCACCGCCGGGCATGGCGGAAATCGCCATGGTGCCTGCCCAGGTCGTGCCGGTGAGCAACATCAAGAGGGTGAGGGTCGCGATACGCATGATCGAATGACCTGTTGGGCACTGAAATAAAAAGGGCCTTGTTGCCAAGGCCCCGTTGGATCAGAAGCGCACGCCGCTGCTGCACACAGTGCAACCCTGGCCGATCGACAGGCTGTTGCTGCCCTGGTTGCCCGCACCGGATTGCAGGTTGACGCCTACGTTGCCGGAATTGCGGTTGACCGAGTTGTCGAGGCTGGAATTGTTCGACACGTATTGAGCTTTGCCACCATAGCCGTGGCTGCTGGCGGCGGTGTTGAGGAAGTTGTTGGCAAGCGAGTTTTGTTCGGTATTGGCTGCCGCCGCGATATTTTTCCCGTCAGCGGTCACGATAGCCAGGTTGTTTTTACCTTGGTTGCCTTGACCGGACTGGCCGTTGTAACCGACGTTGCCGGAGTTACCGTTAACAGCATTATCCAGGGAGGAGTTGTTTTGCGTGCCTTTGTTGATGAAGCTGTTCAGCCCGCTGTTTTGATTCACGTCGACCACGCCGAACACGGTCGCTGCATCGCCTTTGGCGCTGGAGATGGCGGCAGAGTTGTCGGCCTGGTTGCCACTGCCAGACTGCACGTTGACCCCGACGTTACCGCTGTTGCCGTTGACGGAGTCATCGGCAGACGCGTTGTTTTCGGTTTTGGTGTCGTTGAATTTATTGCCTGCGCTGTTTTGTACATCCGTGACGACAGCAGCAATTACGCCCGTTGGCTGAGGCGCAGGGTGCCAGCCACCCGCTTGAGCAGCTGCTGCCATGAGTGCGGCGAGAGCGAAAACCAGAGGTTTCAGAGCCATTTGAGGTTTCATGGTGTTTCTCCTTGCTTCTAATTAGTTGGGTTAAGTGTTGGTACGGTCTAACTAACGTCTACCAAGCGGTTACTTGATAGTGATGCCCAGGGTGTTAGCCACTCGGTTCCCCACCCCGGCACTCTGGTTCACCTGAATCACTCCTCGGCTGCCGGTGAAGGCCTGGTCGCTGGTCGCGACCTGGCGGCTGCCAGTGGTGGAGGTGAGCCCTGAGTCGGTCAACTGCGTCGTGTTCTGTTGCAACAGGACGCTGTCATCGATGCTTTGCGGGCCAGGGTTGAGGCTGATCCGCACCGCGTTGATTGATTGGTTATTGGCCCCGGCCGACTGGTTAACGCCCAGCACGCCGTTGCCATTGATAAATGAAGCGCCCTGAATCGCCACCTTGGCACTCAAGGACGGGTCGACGTTGCCGTCGAGCCGCTGGATATTCACATTGCTGGCCCGGCCATCGAGCGCGATTGCGCGGCTGTTGGACATCTGTTGCTGGTTGCCGGCTGCCTGGTTGATCGACAGCACACCTTCGTACTGTTGGCCGCTGTTGTTGATAACGGCGGTGTTGTCTGCCATTGCCGAGGCGCTGCCCAGCAGGGCGATGGTCAACAGGATGCGCTTCATCATTTGCCCCCCAGCATGTTGCCCAGGTTGTTCAAGGGCGCCATGCCGCGCTGGATCGAACCATTGATCTGCCCAGCCATGCTGCTGCCCGCGCCATGGCCGGCGGCTGCGCCGGCGCCCTGGGTCGACAGGCTGTTTTGCGTGGCGCTCAGGCCAGACAGGTTGCCGTTAGGCTGGATGGATCGCGCAAGGCCCGAACCGCTGCGGATGCCGCCAATGTCCCGATCACTGAGTTCGCCGGAGGTGGCACTGATGATTTCTTTGCTGGGGTTGGCGTTGGCAGTGGTGGGGTATGGATCGGGGAGGGAGGTGCGCCCGTACATGTGACCCTGCACGGTTCGCCCTGTCACGATAACGCCATCGCCCGCATGGCTGATGCCGGCGCTGAGCACGCAGCTGATCAGCAGTACGGTTATCGAGGCGTGTGTGAGTGTGATCACGGCGGCAGTCCTTGTTCTGAACGCTGACCCTAAACAGCGTTATCAGGGAAAGAGCAGAACCCGTGCCGCTTTTCGTTTGCGTTTGAAACTCAATAGGTTGCGATTTTTCTGCGCGCATCGCCGATAGCAGTGTTTCAAGCATGAAACAGTCGCTGGGCGGCGCGATATGCCCGGCCACACTCGTCAACTGTGTCAGCGATGAAACAGTCTCGATGACAGGGGCATGAATCCGCAGCCGCTGGGCGATTCAGCGTACCGAGGTGTTTCAAAAGTGGACACTGAAGTAAAAAAAACGCGCCTCAACCCTTGGGCGTTTTACCCGGGATGGAGTTGAGTACGGGATTGCCATCCTGGTTGCGGGTCAGGTAGACCGGCAGGACCTTGGGCAGGGAAGGGATGAGGTTGTTGACCTCGCTGAGGTTATAGATGCCACCAATGCGAATGCTCCCGGTGCCAGCATCCGCCAGCATCACTGGCTTGTTCAGGTATCGGTTGATCAGCGGCAACGCATCGGCCAATGCAAGGTTATCAAGCACCAGCTTGCCCGTACGCCAGGCAAGCGCAGGGTCATTGGGTTTGATCGCGGCGACTTGCGGTGTGGCGTCGCCGCGGTGGTAGCTGGCCTGCATCCCCGGCGTCAACGGCACGCTGCCATGCACCGCGTCGCTGGTGATCTGCACCGAGCCTTCCAGCAACATTACCCGCACCTGGTCTTCATACTTCCACACATTGAACTGGGTGCCCGTCACCCGAACCCGGCCTTCGCCAGCCTGCACGATAAACGGGTGCTCGCTGTCATGGGTGACGTTGAAAAACGCTTCGCCCTTGGCCAACTTCACCTGGCGACGATCCTTGTAGTGGCTGTAGACCAGCTCGGTGCCCAGGTTCAACTCCACCTCACTGCCGTCACCGAGGGTAACTTTGCGCAGCCCGTTGGTGGCGTCAAACCGCTCATACGAGCTTGGCAACCAACCGGCTTCCCAGCCCGTGAAGGCGGCCAGCGGCAGAGCAGCAAGGCAAATGGCGGCTGCCACCGCATAAGAGCGCCAGCGTTTGCGAGGCTTGAGCGGCACCACAAGCGGTGCAGGCGCATTGCGGGGCAAATGATCGGCCACGTCCCAGATTTCCAACATCGCGGCATACTCGAAGGCGTGCAGCGGGTGGGCATCGTGCCAATGTTCGAAGGCCTGACGTTCAGCCGCCGTGCAGTCGCTGGCATGCACACGCATACACCAATGCGCAGCGGCGTCGGTGATGGCGTCGTATTCGGCTTCTGAAAGGGACTTTTCGCTCATTTACTCATCCTGATTTCCCGCATTCTACCCCTCCGAGCCTTACGGCGAGAACAGCATCATGGCGATTGCATATCAATTGGAACTTATTCTTGTTTAAACGCGCCTAAAAAATCAGGAAACACACTGTCATCCACCAAGGAGTACGAACATGTTGAAAAAAACCTTAGCCGCCCTGTGTGCAACCACCGCGCTGTTGAGCGCCGGCGCTGCGCTGGCAGACAAGCCGGGTGCGGGCTGGATTCCGATTGAAAAAGCGATTGAAGTGGCGAAGACCAAGGCTGGGTATGTCGAGGTCTACGCCGCCGAAGCCGATAACGACGGCTACTGGGAAGTCAAAGGCCGTAAATCCGATGGCACCGTCTATGAAGCTCGCATCGACGGCGCCTCCGGCAATGTCCTGCGTGATCAGAAAGACTGATTCGCCCGTGGGGGGCCTGTTCAGGCCCCCGCATCCAGGGCGCGGCCCAGATGGGTAATCATGTAACTGACTGAGTCGGCGTTGGATAGAATCACGTCAATACGCTTGTCGACATTGCTCATGAAAACTTCTCGGGCCTCATTCAGGGTCTTGGCACCCGTGATATTCAGGACTCTGCGTTTGAGGAAGCTGGTGGCGGTGAAAAAGCCGTAATCCTCCCAGGTGTTGGATATGTCATCCCATGCCTTGAATAGCATAGTTGCCGGCGTCAACGCCGACAGCCCGCTCGTTTGCAAATCATCTTGGCGCGTCTTCACCGCCTGAGCACCCGGCTTTGCCGTATCGATCAGGTCTCGGAATGGTTCCAGGCTCCGCAGGTAGGCAATGTCCTCTGTCTTGAACTTCAGGTGCGTCAGCTCATGGATCAGGGTAGAGGCTCTGGCATGGGCGAACATGTCGAAAGGTTCACTCAGTATGGTGGCGTATTCCGTCAGGTTCGGATGGAAGAACCTTTCGAACAAGTACACTTTGCGTTCGCTGTCATCGAGAAGCACCATTGCGTACTCATTGGTGGGGTTGTTCACGCTTTCACCGCTGACAAGGCGCATTGATTCAGGGCCGATCAGGGTGGGGTCACTTAACTCATCCAGTATTCCATCGATGATATCCTCGATTTTCTTTACTTGGGTCGTGTTCAGATTGAGAGTGCCGAACAGGTCGCACAAGAACAGGCCTACCCGACTATCAGGCGTGAGCAGCTCTGCAAAGAGCTGGATGTTGCGCTTGCAGTTGACGGCGTAGTAGGTCGCTACGTTCAAGGCTTCGTCGATGACTTGGGCTTTCCAGCTTGACACTGCGGCGATCGCCCTTATGCCCTGTGCTTCAATATTGATGTCGCGCCTTTCGGCCCGTCGCACTTTTTGCCGCGTCCAGGCCTGGCCGAAGCGGGGCTTGTGTATGCTCAGGTCCATTACCCATTTGCCATCAGCATTGCGACCAACGTAGGGGCCCTGCTGATCGTCGTTGTCCAGGCGCCAGTGCTCCTTGGTTTTCTTCACCGGATACACCTTGCCTGCCAGCGGCACGTAACTCTTGGCGCTCGCCTTATCCTTGTAGACATGGGTGGAGGTGTCCAGCTCAAGGTCCTTAAGGGCGATGTCGTAGCCCTCCAAGCGCTGCAACTGCGTTCGGGAAGTGGCGGTGACGTCCCGCAGGCCCGGGGTAGTGGCGGTGGGCAGGCCGCCTTCCGGCAGGTCGACCAGGTCAGCGTCATCAGGCGGTGGGGTTTCGCTGCCATCAAGCTCGCTGTACAGGGCGGCCATTTGCACCACAGCCAGGCTAAAGTCCTTCATCGCGGCTTTCCACTGGTGCAGTTGCAGCGCTTCAGCCGAGCGCTTGACCAACTTGTAGCTGCGCCAGACCACAAGTGGATAGGCGAGTTTACCCGCCATGAAGTGCACTGCCGTGGGTATGCCCTTGCCGAACACGCCCACCACTTTATCCCAAAGCAGCTTGGAGCCTTTTTCGAACTGGCAGGCGAGCATTTTCAGCAGGATCAGCGTGTTCTCACTGAATAAATAGTGCAGCAGGTTGCCGGTCACGGCAGATGAGGCCAGGCTCATATCCGAAGAGCGATGAAGGTTGTTTTGCAGCAAGCTGCGGTAAACGGCCTGGTGCGGATCTTCCAGGTGCTGGATGACCCAGTCCTGCAGTTCCCCTGGTCGCTCCACTTCATCCAGCAGCGCTTGCTCGTTGTCATATTGCTTGAGCACGTGGTTTTCACTGTAGGGCGCATAGAGCACTACCGGACCGGGCTCTTTACTTCCAGGGCTGATCAGGTACATGCCCAATACCTTGGCGGCAGTAGCGCCTGCAGTCGCCACCAGCTCCACGGGCCGGATCAGCGTCGATACGTCCTTCAACGCCGCACGTGCCAGGCCGTCAGGCATGTCGAACACCTGCTGGACCAAGCCCAAGGCCTTGTTTGACAGGCGTTCTTGCAGATGTTGTTCGTGGGCGTATTGCAACACCTGCCATGGCAGTTGCCGACAGAACAGGCGCCGGCGTTTGCGTGCAGCTTCCGTGCGGGTGTCCATCTCGGTTTGCAATCGCTTTTGGTACACCGATTTCAAGTCCAGTTGCCGCACCAGTTGAACCAGCGCATTGGCGTCCAGGGTGTCCGGCAGCGGTGTGGCGGTGCGCGAGCGGGGGCGGGTAGTCTGGTTGTCCAGGTTCGGCCAGTGACGCAAGGCAAAATCGGTCAGGCTGTAGTCATGGATGTCGAGGGCCTGGTGCACGGGAATCAGCACATCATCGGGGCTGATGGTCTGCTTGGGAAAGCGCGCCTTGAGCAATTTCGACAGGGCGTCAAGGGTGTGCTCGCCAATGGTGGGAATGCCTTGCAGGTAGTCTTCCTCTTCCGGGGCGCTGTTGTGGTATTGCTCAAGCAGTTCGGCATGGAAGATCTGCTCGTTGGCGGGCGCCATTGCCAGCCAAACGGGCAGGGCCTGCTGGGTGACCATGGCATCGGCCAGCGCCTGGGCTCGGGCAAGGTTGGTGGGCGCCGGGATCTGCAGGATCTCATCCAGGCGGTCCTGCACGGCGCGCGCCGGCAAGTCCATGGCCAGCAGTTGGTCCACCGAGTCCATGACGTAATCGCCGTAGGTTTTCAGGCGATTGTCCAGCAGGTTTTCGTCTATACGTTGCAGCGCAGCCAGGCGATACGCCTGATGAGGCACGCGCTGGGACAATGACAGATTTTCCAGTAGCGACAGTCGTTTGATCGGATGCGCCAGGCGCTGGGTTAGCGCCTCGCGCAGGGCCGAGACCGACGCAAAAACCTCATGACCACGCCGGGGCGTCCATAGGATCGCCTGGCCCGAATTCTTGGGGTCAAGGCCGCCACGTTCGGTCAGTACAAACAGATTGGCCAGCGGCAGCAGCGCGTCGGACGTACCCTTGTGCAATGCCAGCGCATAAGCATCCGGCAGAAACCCGTTGATCCCATGTCGGGTCAGGCGCGCCAGGCTGTCAGTTTGCAGGACTGCATCAAGAATGGCATGGCTGCGTGGCGTCAGCGTTTTACCCAGCAGCCGCAGTTCAGCCTCGCTGCGCAGGCCCAACAACATCGAGTGCGCGTGCTTATCGCGGATGTTATTCAGGAACAGGCGCGGGAGTTCACGCATCTCGTGGCCGGCAAACACCTTCAAGACCCGTTCGATCATGTTGTTGAAGGTTTTGAGGGGCATGTTATTGAGCTTCAGGGCGACACCCTGGTTGCGTTCTGTGTAAAACCCAGTTCTGGAAGACACCGGGAGCGGCTTGCTCTCCTGGCCGAGGCGCTCGATGAAATGTTCAACCATGCTCAGCGAAGACACAGGCGCGCGCTCCTCACGCTGCTCGGCGCGGGACGCGTAAGTGTTGACGTAAACCTCGTCGGCCTTGAGGTCCAGTCGTTGGGTTTGCAGTTCCGTGTTCAGGGCCAGGGTGGCCACGCTGCGCAGTGTAGGGTGCTTAAGGCGCTCGATCTGCAATCCTTCTTCGGCAGCACGCAGGCGTTGCAGGTGCAGCTTGGCGCGCTCGGCTTGCACCGTGGAGGGGCGGCCATTGCCGCTGCTGACGGGATGTATTGTCCAGCGCCCATCGGTGTCCAGGTCGGCCAGGCGACTGTCGAGCATGGTGCGGATGTCCAGGGCGTAATCGAGCAATGCTTCCAGGTCCACCTGGCCGGCGCTGCTGCGATAGAGGCTCAGGGCATGGTTCATATTACTGGTCTGCTTGGCGGCGATGTCTTCGATCATGTCGGTGAACACGTGCCCGGTGACGGGGTGTGCGGCAACATTGATCTGGTCCAGGCCGATAAAGGTGTTGCGCTCGTCCAGAGACAGGAAATTGAGCAGTTCATCTTCGTGCCCGGCGGCGGTGAGCATGGTCAATAGCGTGTCTTTGAGATCATCCAGATCTTTAAGTACCTGCAAGCCACGGGATTGGGTGTAAAGGTAGGCATGGCTGTCATGCAGCATCAGGGTACTGGCCAGTTCCACGTAGTGCTGGTACGGCGCATAGATGCGTACTGTTTCCACGCTCAGTTCGGCGGCGTAGGTGCTGCGAGCGCCCTGGTCGCTGAGAAACAGGGCCTGGAGCATATGGCTTTCGTCAGCACTGAGGATGCCGCTCTGGCGCTTGAGCAGCACATCGAGGCGGAATTTGTCAGCCAGGATTTGCGCGAACAGGTCAAGGCGTGAGGTGCCGCTGTCGATGTCTTCGTTCCAGTAGGTCTGCAGCAGGCTGTCGAGCAATTTGGACAGCGTACCGGAGGTTTGTTCGATGAGCGTGTCCCAATACTCGCGGTCTTGTTGCAACTGGGGCTGGGTGAAGTGGCTGGTGACGTGCTTGGGGTTGATGAATTCGCGAGTTTGCCCCAAGGGCCAGGCATGGTTGACATAGAACTGCAATAACGCATCACGTAACGACAGGGAGTCGATCCAGCGTCGATCGGCATCCGTCGGGCTTTGGAGAAAGCAGTTCACTTGCGTTTGCCGCTGATCCAGACCGGGGAAATGAGGGTGCGCCATGATGCCGAGCAATGTGTCGAGCATGGCGGACAAGGTCGGGGTCTTCTGCAAGTGCTCAAGCATTGCTTGCACGTTGGCCTGTTGGCAGGCCTGCAGGGTTTGTTCCTGGTCTTCCATGACCGCACCCAGGACCGGCAAAGTGGTCAGTGTCAGAACGCTACCCGCCGGCAGGCTGTTGCGCTGTGCAATTGACAGGAAGCTGAGCAATTGCACGCGCTGTACCGAATCAGCCAACGCCTGACTGACCTCGGCAAGCAGCGAGGCATGGCTGTCAAACACCTGGATACCGCCATAAGGCGTGTACAGCAGAGCCTTGGCACCGTCGGGCGTGGAACTCATCGAAAACGCGCCGGCGAGTGGGATCGCAGCCTGCCCTGCCACATTGATCAATAGCTTTTCTACACGCATGGGCGGGCTTTGCAGGCGGGTATCCTGACGGCTGGCGTCGCTGGCGTAATACACGCCGTGCAGCCATTCCAGATCCTTGACGGTGAACCCCAGGGCGCGTTCGCGCTTGCTCAATGTCGAGCGATTGACGGGTAGCAGGAACTCGTCGAAAAAATAGGGCGGGGTGACACGGGTCATCGCCTGTCTCCAGCGTGAATAGGAAGACACAGGGTAGGCAGGCACCGATGACTGGCGGGGGTAACTATTGAGTCTCGTCGTAAGTTGACAGTGAGCGCTGCAGGTGGTGTTTAATCGACGGCCTGGATGTCCATTCGTTGCCCCTTCCAATCATAAAAATGGAGCTTCAAATGTCTGCGCAGTCTCCGACAGTTGTCACGGCCTTCATCAGCTTCACTGAGTTGGTGGGGTTGCTCCAACAGATTTTCGTCAGGCACGGCACCTCGCCAGAAGTGGCGGCGATCCTTGCGCACAATTGCGCCAGCGCTGAACGTGATGGCGCTCATAGCCACGGTATTTTTCGTATCCCGGGTTACCTCTCGACCCTGGCCAGCGGTTGGGTCAATGGCGCCGCCGTACCGATCGTGAGCGACGTTGCGTCAGGCTTCGTACGGGTCGACGCCGCCAATGGGTTCGCCCAACCCGCTCTGGCGGCCGCGCGTGCGTTACTGGTGAGCAAGGCCCGCAGCGCCGGCATTGCGTTACTGGCTATCCACAATTCCCATCACTTTGCGGCCTTGTGGCCGGACGTCGAACCTTTCGCCGAAGAAGGACTGGTTGCACTCAGTGTGGTCAACAGCATGACCTGCGTGGTGCCCCATGGCGCTGATCGCCCGTTGTTCGGCACCAACCCCATCGCGTTTGCTGCGCCGCGGGCCGATGGCGCGCCGATTGTGTTCGACCTGGCCACCAGCGCCATCGCCCATGGCGACGTGCAGATCGCCGCGCGCAAAGGCGAGCGGCTGCCACCGAGCATGGGCGTCGATAGCCTGGGCCAGCCGACCCAGGACCCGAAAGCCATTCTGGAGGGGGGCGCGCTGTTGCCATTTGGTGGGCATAAGGGGTCGGCGTTGTCGATGATGGTCGAGTTGCTGGCGGCGGCACTGACAGGCGGCAATTTTTCGTTCGAATTCAATTGGGCCGATCATCCGGGAGCGCGTACGCCCTGGACCGGCCAATTACTGATAGTCATCGATCCGCGCAAAACCGCCGGGCAAAGCTTTGCCGAGCGCAGCCAGGAACTGGTGCGGCAGATGCATGCGGCGGGGTTACGGCGATTACCGGGGGATCGGCGCCATCGCACACGGGCGAAGTCGCAGGAAGCAGGCATAGAGCTTGACACGCAGGACATTCGGCAACTGCGAGAACTGGCGGCGGGGTGAAACAGGCTGCGCCATGGGCGCAGCCCGTGCTGATCAGTGACGGCGACCCAGCAGCAGACCCACCACCAGGCCAAAGCCTGCGGAAATGGCCACGGTCTGCCATGGATGACCGCCGATGTAGGTCTCGGTGGCGTCCACGACCGGCTTGCTGCGCTCACGGACGCTGGACACCGAATCCAGGGCTTGCTTGAGTTTGATGGCAACCTGCTCGCGCAGGGTTTCACCTTCCTCGCCTACCAGGGATGCGCTGCTTTTGAGCAGTTTGTCCGATTCTTCGATCAGCGCGGTCAGTTCGCTGAAGGCTTGATCCTTGATTTGTTCTTCGACGGCTTGGGCGGCGGTTTTGCGGGCCATGTGTGACTCCTTGCAAGTGAATGTGACAGTGAACAATGGAGTATCGGGCAGCGGCAAAAGTTGCAGTTATTTTGCGAGCCGTCCATTTGCGGCACAATGGTGATCAGGCCCTTTGGGCCTACAGTGTAAGATGTCAGTCATTTGTGCAGCAGGTAATTCAACATGAGCTTCAATCTCGCCAACAAGACCCTCGCCGAACGCGCCGAGCTGGAAGACGAAAAGTCGCGCCTCTACGACCTGTGGCAAACCAACCTGGGCAAAGCCAAGGGCGAAGCCGCCCGTTTGTTCGGCGAGCGCGCCAAGCGCAAGGGCAAATGGGCCGAGTGGGTGCGCGCCGAACTTGACGGCATGTCGCCGCCGGAGTTTTCCAACATGGTGCGCAGTGAAGTCAACAAGCTGATGGCAGCGGCGAAGTAAAGCACGCCACGATCGCCTCGCGAACCTTGAGCAACAGCGGATCAAGCTGGGCCTGGGTACGCCAGCCCAACTCCACCGGGTAGTGCGGCAGCGCCAGCGGGCAGGGCAGCACACGCAAGCCGGTCATCTGCGCAATCGCTTGGGCCGCATGACCGGGGATCGTCGCCACCGCCGCGCTGCCTTTGAGCAGGTACGGCAGCGCCGCAAAGTGGCTGGTGGACGCACATACCTGGCGGCTCAAGCCCTGCGCCGCCAACCCTTCATCGGTAATACCGATAAACCCGCCTGACGACACCAGCACATGGTCGCGTGCGATGAATTCTGCAAGCTCGATACCTTGCTGGCCGGGCGCCAGGCTGCCTGGGTCCACCAGGCAGCGGTAGTCTCCTTCGCCCAGCACTTGCCGACTCAGCCTGCGCTCGGCAAACCCGCCGGCGGTAATGGCCAGGTCCAGGTTGCGGTCGAGCAGGGCAGTCGCAACGATCTGGCTGTGGGTCTGGCGAAAGATCACCCGCAGTTTCGGCAGGCGCTCTGCGATGGCGTCCATCAGCTGCCGGCCGTAGGCGATTTCGAAATCGTCTGACAGACCTAACACCACCGATCGCCCCTGATAATGCGGGTTATCCGGGTGGATCATCGCCAGGCTTTGTCGGCAGCGGTCCAATGCCTCGCTGATCACCGGTTTCAACTGATTGGCCCGCAGGGTGGGCGCCAGGCCGCGACCGGTGCGTACGAAAAGTGGGTCGCCATACAGTTCGCGTAAACGCCGCAAACCGGCGCTGATTGCCGATTGCGTAACGCCCAGGCGCAATGCAGCACGGCTGGCGCTGGACTCGTCGTGCAGGGCTTCGAAGGTTTTCAACAGGTTCAGGTCAACCTGGGCGATATTCATTTGGCTCATATCATTTAGCACTGAGGTGGGCTTTATTCATGATCGAGTCTGGCCGGAGAATGGGCAACCCTTATTACCGGAGTGAGCGCAATGCCCGTATCGATCGTCGCAGCCCTGCAAATCGGCTCCTTGCCTGGCGGCAAAGCGCAAACCCTGGCGCAGATCCTGGCCTATGAAGATGAAATACAGCGCAGTGGCGCACAGTTGGTGGTGATGCCTGAGGCGTTGCTGGGGGGATATCCCAAGGGCGAAAGCTTCGGCACGCAATTGGGTTATCGCCTGCCCGAGGGCCGTGAAGCCTTTGCGCGCTACTTTGCCAATGCCATCGACGTGCCGGGCGTGGAGACCGAGGCGCTGGCCGGGTTATCGGCGCGTACCGGTGCGAGCCTGGTGCTCGGCGTGATCGAGCGCAGTGGCAGCACGCTGTATTGCACCGTGCTGTATTTCGAACCGTCGAGCGGTTTGGTCGCCAAGCACCGCAAACTCATGCCGACCGGCACTGAGCGGCTGATCTGGGGCAAGGGCGACGGCTCAACCTTGCCGGTGATTGACGCGGCTGTCGGGCGTATCGGCGGGGCGGTGTGCTGGGAAAACATGATGCCGCTGTTGCGCACGGCGATGTATGCCAAGGGCGTGCAGGTGTGGTGTGCGCCCACAGTGGACGAGCGCGAGATGTGGCAGGTGAGCATGCGCCATATTGCCCATGAGGGCCGTTGTTTCGTGGTCAGCGCCTGCCAGGTGCAGGCATCACCGCAGGCCTTGGGTGTGGAGGTTGCCAATTGGCCGGATGACCGTCCGTTGATTGCCGGCGGTAGCGTGATCGTCGGGCCCATGGGCGATATTTTGGCGGGGCCGTTGCTGGGGGAGGCGGGTTTATTGACGGCGCAGATCAATACAGATGATCTGGTGCGGGCACGCTACGACTACGACGTAGTGGGGCATTACGCTCGGCCGGATATTTTTGAATTGGTGGTGGACGAGCGCGTCAAGTCAGGCGTGCGCTACATCACTGATTGAACCGGGTCAACCCAAGGCTTTTGTAGGCGCGAGCTTGCATTTCGCAGATTTGGATCAGATCACTCGCGCATCACCAGGTGGCGGTATTGGGCAAATCCAGAGTGCCACGCTCTACAAAGCGCATGGTGCCGAACAATCCGCCCGCCAGTTTGCCGCGCAGCACATAGGGCAGGTTATTCAGGCTTTGGGTCTGGCTCAGGCCCAGGGTCTGGCGCAACACCGAGAACGCCGAAACACTCACGGGGACCATCAGCACCGTCTCGGAAAAACGTGGGATGCTGCCGGCCTGGTCACTTACCCCGGACGCCAACGGCCGGCCATTGACTTCCAGATCCAGCGCCACGCCGTTGTAGTCGATTGCTGTTTCATTGGGGTTCTGCACCCGCAGCTTCACGGCAAAGCGCACTTCCAGGTCCTGGCTTTGCAGGGGCTCGATGCCCACCACGTTGATATTCACCGGGTCGCGATTGGGGAACAGCGCGCAGGCGCTCAAGCTCAGCAATAACAACGAAAGAACCATGAGCTTGCGCATATAAAAGTGCTCCTACTGTTTCGTGACGTCCGGGTCCTGCATGACCTTGAGGGTAGAGGACTCCGGATCGAATTCATCTTCTTCCAGCTCTATGAACTCTTCGGGCAGGAAAATGTTCAGCAGGATTGCACAGAACGCGCCCACAGTGATCGGCGATTCGAAGATGTTGTGCAGCGCCTTGGGCAAATCGCGCAGCACTTCCGGCACTGCGGCGACGCCCAGGCCCATCCCCAGGGAAATCGCCACGATCAGCACATTGCGCCGGTGCAGGCCGGCTTCGGCGAGGATCTTGATCCCGGCCACGGCTACGGTGCCGAACATGATCAGGGTCGCGCCGCCAAGTACTGGTTTGGGCATCAGTTGCAGCACCGCGCCGATCATCGGGAACAACCCCAGCAGCACCAGCAGCCCGGCGATAAAGTACGCCACGTAGCGGCTGGCCACGCCGGTCAGTTGGATCACCCCGTTGTTCTGCGCGAAGGTCACCATCGGCAGGCTGTTGAAGGTGGCGGCCATCGCCGAGTTGAGGCCGTCGGCCAGCAGGCCGGACTTGATGCGCTTGATATAGAGCGGGCCCTTGACCGGTTGTTGGGAAATCATCGAGTTGGCAGTCAGGTCACCGGCGGCTTCCAGAGGCGAAATCAGGAAGATCACCGCCACCGGGATAAATGCCACCCAGTCGAACGCGAAGCCGTACTTGAACGGCACTGGCACGCTGATCAACGGCACCTGGGGCAGGGCGGCCATGTCGACGCGGCCCAGCCACCACGCCACCACAAAGCCCAGCGTCAGGCCGATCACGATCGAACCCAGGCGCAGGAACGGGTTGTTGAAGCGGTTGAGCACCACGATGGTCAGCAGCACCAGCGCCGCCAGGCCCATATTGCTGGCGGCGCCCAGGTCGCCAGCGCCATAGCCGCCGGCCATGTCGGTGACCGCCACCTTGATCAGTGACAGGCCCATCAAGGTAATGATGGTGCCAGTTACAACCGGGGTGATCAGCTTGCGCAGTTTGCCGATGAACTGGCTCAGCACCACCTCGATAAACGCGGCGAAAAAGCAGATGCCAAAGATCGTTGAGAGGATCTCATCGGTGCCGCCGCCCCGGGCCTTGACCATAAAGCCCGCACTGAGAATCACGCTGATAAACGAAAAGCTGGTGCCTTGCAGGCACAACAGGCCCGAACCCACTGGCCCGAACGTGCGTGCCTGCACAAAGGTGCCAAGCCCCGAGACGAATAGCGCCATGCTCACCAGGTACGGCACTTCGCTTTCCAGGCCAAGTACGCCGCCGACGATCAGGGTCGGGGTAATGATGCCGACAAAGCTCGCCAGCACATGCTGCAAGGCGGCAAAAATCGCAGCGGTGAAGTGCGGGCGGTCGTCCAGGCCGTAGATCAGGTCGGATTTATAGCGCGGGCGAGGGGCTTGAGCGTCAGACAAAATGAAGGCTCGGGTCGGAAAATGGAGGCGAAGAATGCCAGAAACCGTCAGTCGTCAGAAGTGTAAAAGAATATTCATGAAGTCGCTGTATAGGCCGACCACATCAAAATGTGGGAGGGGGCTTGCTCCCGTGACGGCCTGACAGCCGGCGCATATCCATCTGACGCTCCGAAATCCAAATGTGGGAGCTGGCTTGCCTGCGATGGCGGCCTGCCAGCCCACGCCAATCTACCTGACACTCAGCGATCCAACTGTGGGAGCTGGCTTGCCTGCGAAGACGGCCTAACAGTCAACACAGTTGGACCGTGTACATATCCATTCCTGCGGTAACGGCCACCTAGGGTTCCGCTCTGACAGCGGCTCACTTTTGAAAAGCCGGAATGCCGGCCCAGGCAAAAGTAAGCAAAACGCTCTTGCCCCACCACTCGGCACCTCGCTTAGGTTCGGCCAGCGTGGTTTAACGGGGCGCCTGAGATCAAGATCAAAAGCAGATCAAGATCAACAGCGGCTCGCTTCGCATCGTGGTTACCGTTGGCGCTACAGAGTTGTGTAGATACCTATGGCCATCGGGGCAAGCCCCCTCCCACATCGGACAGTGTTGTTCCAGGGGTTATTGCTTCCAGGCCCCAGGGTTCACCAGGTTTTGCGGTCGCTCGCCCGACAACGCCTGCAGCAGATTATCCACCGCACACTTGGCCATCGCCTCGCGCGTTTCATGGGTGGCTGAGCCGATATGCGGCGTCGCCACCACGTTGTTCAAGCGCAGCAGCGGTGATGCGTGATCCAGCGGTTCTTTCTCGAATACATCCAACCCCGCCGCGCGGATAGTGCGCTGCTGCAGAGCCTCGACCAGTGCCGCTTCGTCCACTACTTTGCCCCGTGAGATATTGATGAAGATCGTCTCCGCCCCCATCAACGCGAATTCTTGCGCGCCAATCAACTTCTCGGTTTCAGCCGTCAGCGGCAACGTCAGGCAAACAAAATCCGCTTCTTTGAGCAAGTCCTGCAAGCTTCGGTACTGCGCGCCAAAGCGCGCCTCCACCGCAGGCTTTGGCGAATGGCTGTGGTAGATCACCGGCATGCCGAAGCCAAAATGCCCACGCTGGGCCAAGGCTTCGCCGATGCGGCCCATGCCGATGATACCCAACGTCTTGCCATGCACATCGCTGCCAAAATGCGCCGGGCCGATGTTCTTGTTCCACTGGCCGGCACGCACCATGTCGGCCAACTCGACCACACGCCGGGCGGTCGCCAGGATCAGCGCAAAGCCGGTGTCGGCGGTGGTTTCGGTGAGCACATCCGGGGTGTTGCTGAGCAGGATGCCGCGTTGGGTCAGGTAATCGATGTCGTAGTTGTCGACCCCGACCGAAACGCTGGCCACTGCTTCCAGCTTGGGTGCCAGGTCGAGCAACTGGGCGTCCAGGCGCAGGCTTGCACCCAACAGGCCATGGGCGCCGGGCAGCGCATCGCGCAGTTTGGCCAGGCCGGCCTCATCCAGTGCATCGATCAGCGTGACCTCGGCCTGCTCATGCAGGCGAGCCATCAGCGGCGCGGAGAGTTTCTTGTACAACACAACGGACTTTTTCATGAGGTTTTTACCTTCAACTCCAGGGTTGGCACCGGCGAGCGGTCACTGGCGCCGGGCTTGAGGAAAATCGTCAGCACCACCGACAGCAGCAACGCGCCGCTCATCAACAGGTACGAAGCGCCAGGCGAGCCGGTGCTGCTGTTGAGGTAGCCCACCAGGTAAGAGCCACCGAACGAGCCCAGCGCGCCCATGCTGTTGATCAGCGCCATGGCGCCACCGGCGACGTTGGCCGGGAGGATTTCCGGAACGATGGCGAAGAACGGGCCATAGGGGGCGTACATGCAGGCCCCGGCGATCACCAGCAAGGTATAGGACCACCAGAAGTGCTCGGCGCCGAGTACGTAAGAGGCGTAAAACGCAATCGATGCAATCAACAGCGGTGGCCACACAAAGCGCTTACGCTTTTGTAGTTTGTCCGAGCCCCAGGACACCACCAGCATCCCGATCACCGCCGCCAGGTAGGGCAGAGCCGACAGCCAGCCGGCTTCGACCATGTCCATCTGCAAGCCGGCCTTGAGGATCGACGGCAGCCACAGCACAAAGCCATACACGCCAATGCTCCAGCAGAAGAATTGCAGGGCAAGGATGATCACCTTGGGCGAACGGAACGCCTCGGCGTAGTTCTTCACGGCCTTGATTCCCACCTGCTCGGCGGCGAGGGCGGTTTCCAGGCTGTGCTTTTCGGCGTCGCTCAGCCACTTGGCATCCTTGGGGCGCTCATCGGCCAGCTTCCACCAGATAAACGCCCACAACACCGCCGGCAGGCCCTCGATGATGAACATCCAGCGCCAGCTGAAATGCTGCACCAGGTAGCCCGACACCACCGACATCCACAGCATGGTCACCGGGTTGCCGAGGATCAGGAAGGTGTTGGCCCGCGAGCGTTCGGCACGGGTGAACCAGTGGCACAGGTACACCAGCATGGCCGGCATCACCGCCGCTTCGACCACCCCGAGCATGAAGCGGATGACGATCAGCATATAGGCGTTGGACACCACGCCGGTCAGGGTCGCCAGGCCGCCCCAGAGGATCAGGCTGACGAAGATCAGTTTCTTGACGCTGCGCTTTTGCGCGTAGATCGCCCCCGGCACCTGGAAGAAAAAGTAGCCAAGGAAAAACAGTGCGCCGAGCAGCGAGGACATGCCGGGCGTGATCATCAGGTCTTCGGCCATGCCGGACGCGGCGGCGAAGCCGTAGTTGGCGCGGTCCAGGTAGGCCAGGCTGTAGGTGATAAACACGATAGGCATGATGTACCACCAGCGACGGGTGGCGAGTTTCACGGTTTCCATGGGGTTGCTCCTGAGCTTGTTGTAGTTGTGGCAACAGGTAATGGGCTATGCAACGGATCGAGTGGGTAATTCGGCGCGGGTCGGCAAACCCTCCATATCGCCACGGCTCTGCACGGCGCGGCTGCCGATCCAGTTAGCGCGCTGCACCGCCTCGGGGAAGCTTGAGTTTTCCAGCAGGGCACTGATCATGCCCACGGCAAAGCCGTCGCCGGCGCCGACGGTGTCCACGACTTTTTCCACCTTTACGGCGGCGACAAAGCCCTGGTCCATGTGGGTGCGGTAATAAGCGCCTTCGGGGCCGAGCTTGATCGCCACGGCTTCGGCGCCCTGGTCGAGGTAGAACGCAGCGATATCCGCAGGATCTTCGAAACCGGTGAGCAGGCGGCCTTCACCCAGGCCCGGCAACACCCAGTCCGCCAGAGCGGCCAGGGCATTGATTTCGCGGATCATCTGCGTCTGGCTGGCCCAGAGCGAGGGGCGCAGGTTCGGGTCGAACGACACGCTGCGCCCGGCGTTGCGCATCTGCGTCATCAGTTCGAAGGAGAGTTCACGGGTGGCATCGGACAATGCCGGTGGAATCCCGGTAGCGTGCAGATGGCGGGCTTGCAACAACGCAGGGCTGATATCGGCGATGGACAAATGGCTGGCCGCCGAGCCTTTGCGAAAGTACTCGACCTGAGGATCAGCGCCGGCCTCTTCGCGCGACTTGAGCTGAAACCCGGTGGGATGCAACGGGTCGACGGCCACATGGCGGCAATCAATGCCTTCCTTGCCCAGCGTGTCGACCACAAAGCGTCCGAGGGAATCGTCACCGACTCGGCTCAGCCATGCCACGTTGAACCCCAGGCGCGACAAGCCAATCGCGACATTGCTGTCGGCGCCGGCAATGCGTTTGTGAAACTGCGCGACCTGGGCCAGATCGCCGGTCTGCTCGGCGACAAACATCGCCATGGTTTCACCAAACGACAGGATATCGATCTCAGACATGGGCGTTCTCCACGCGGGGTTGGCCAAGGCAGGCGAGGGTGGCGACTTGTTGCGCAGTGACCTCGACCAGATCATCGCCCTGCAACGGAAATTCCACCGCCCGCGTAATACCTTGAGTCATATGCTTGAGCAGTTGTTCCCACAGATGCAGGTCGGTGGCGCCGGGTGGCAAGGCCACCAGCTTGCCGTCCGGGCGACGGGCCACGGCCTTGCAATGCAGGTAGTCCACATGCCGGCCCAGCAGGCGTGCAGCGGTCAGCGCAGATTGGTCTTGCCACTGCCAGTTGCCGATATCGAAGGTCATCTTCACCGGCAGGCCCAGGCGTTCGACCTCGGTGAAAAACCGTTGCATGGGTTCAATACGCCCACCGTGCAGGGTCTGATCGTTTTCCACCAGCAGCTTGACCGGGTGACGGTTGAGCAAGGCGTGCAGGCTTTCCAGGTCGTTTGTGTCGGTGAAGTAACCGAGCGAGACCTTCAGCCAGCCCGAGCCAAAGGCCTGGGCGCTGTCCAGGGTGGCGGCCAGCTCGGCATTGGGCTGCGCACGGCCGGCGACCCACAGCTCCAAGGGCGAGGAAAAGACTGATTCCAGGCCCTGTTCAGCGGCGGCTTGGGCCAGTTCGGCGGGTTGTTCGCGGGTCAGCAACTCTTCCCGCCATTCGATGCGCTGGGCACCGGCGGCGTTGAGTAGCGCGACAAAACTCAATTGGCCCTGCTGGCGGACGAGGTCGGCGCCGTAGCTGGAAAGGCTGATGGAGACGGGGTATTTATGCATTGTTGTTTACCTCTGAAACCGGTTTCATTTTTATACGCAAAACAAAATGTGGGAGCGGGCTTGCTCGCGAAGGCGGTGTGTCAGTCAGCGCAAGAGTGGCTGATCTATCGCGTTCGCGAGCAAGCCCGCTCCCACAGGGGATTGTGTCGAGCCGCGGATAATCAGCTCGGGTAAAAAATCCAGGGTGCGCGTGGGGGCGGTATCGCCGCGCAGACGCTTGAGCAAACAGTCAAAAGCGCTGGCACCAATCGCTTGCGTCGGCTGGGCGAGGGCGGTGATGCCGTTACCCACCAGCGGGTACCAGTCCAGGTCATCCAGGGCAATCAGGCCCACATCGGTGAACAGCTCGCAACCCAATGCCTTGAGCGCACGTGTGCAGGCCAGCGCAGCAACACCGTTGGCGCAAAACAGCGCCTTGGGGCCGGGCTTGGCGAGAAAGGCTTGCAGACGTTTTTCCAGTTCGCCGTTCAGCTCAACCACGGCACCGGTCAACGCCGGGCGTTTGGCAATCTCGGTGGTGAAACTCTCCAGGCGCTCAAGGCGCGAGCTGGTGCCATCGGTGGCTTCGCTCACCAGCAGCACGTCGCGATAACCCTGTTGCTCAAGATGCTCTAGCGCAATACGTACCGCTGCCGGGTTGTCCAGCCCGACCAGGTCGCTGTGCAACGGCTCGACCTTGCGGTCCACCAGCACCAGCGGCATTTCCCGTTGCAGTTCCAGCAGTTGGTCGAGGTGGTGGCCGAGGGTGTTCACGATCAACCCTTCGATGTTGTACGAGCGCAGCGCTGCCAGGTGTTGGCGCTCCTGTTCGTCATCGCGGTCGGTGTTGCACACCACCAGGCTGTAGCCGTGCTGGCGGCAGGCGGTTTCGACGCCGTGCATCACGGCAATGGAATAGGGGTTGCGGATATCGGCCACCAGCATACCGATCAGGCGCGTGCGCCCACGCTTGAGGCCGCGGGCCATCTGGTTGGGGCGATAGCCGAGTTCGTCGATAGCCTGTTCGATACGCAGGGCGATGGCATCGGAGAGCAAGGCGCGGTCATCGCCGATGAAGCGCGACACGCTGGCCTTGGACACGCCAGCGCGCTCGGCGACATCGAGCATGGTCACGCGGCTGCGCTGGGCGGCGGAAAAGTTGTTCACGGCCATTGACCTTCTGTTCTTATTGGAATGACTGAAACCGGTTTCAGGAAACCATTAAAGTAGGAAAGTCGTCAAGAAATTGTAGGACGTGACCGGATGACCGGGTATTCAGCGAAACACGCTCACCCAGGTTGCAGCTAGCAGCACCAGCGCCATCGCGCGATTGAACCATTGCATGGCGTGGGCCGACCGCACTATCCGGGCTGAACCCGAGCCCAGCAGTGCCCACAGACCCAGGCAGGGAAGTGAAATCAGAAAAAACACCAATGACAGGTACATCACCTGGCTCTCGCGTTGCGCGCCAGTACCCGCAAATACGCTCACCACTGCCAGCGCCATCATCCAGGTCTTGGGGTTGACCAATTGCAGCGCTGCGGCACCGGACAGGCCCAAGGGTTTTTGCCTGGCATCGGCCTGGATGGCTTGAGCCGGGGCGCTGAAGATTCGCCAGGCCAGGACACTCAGCCAGGCTACGCCGACCCATTGCATCGCGGTTTGCACCTTGGGCATTTGCACCAGCGACTGACCGATCCCGCAGCCCACCAGCAGCACGATCCCCGCAGCTCCCGCGCAGGCACCGAAAATGATCGGCAGCGCAGCCTTGAAACCGTAACGGGCGCTGTTGCTCAGCACCAGGATATTGGTGGGGCCGGGGGTAATGGAGGCGACGCATGCAAACAGCATGAAAGGGAACAACGTGGACTGCATGGCGGGGAGACTCCGGTATACCAATCGATGGAGTCGAGCTTCACAAACCTACGCGCTACCTGTCTGGAAGATTTGAGCAACGCTTGCGATAGGCCGCCGGGGTCAGGCCGTAGGCGCGCATAAACCAGCGGCCCAGGTGGCTCTGGTCGGCAAAGCCCAGCAGAGTGGCCACTTGCGCTGGCGGTTCGCCTTTAGCCAACAAGTGCCGGGCACGCGCCAGGCGCAGTTGCACCAGATAAGCATGGGGTGCCAAGCCGAAGGCGCTCTTGAAGGCACGGGTCAGGCGGAAACGGTCGACGTTGCAGGCTCGCGCGAGTTCATCCATACCCACGTCGTGATGCAGATGTGCATGCAGATATTCCCGGGCCTTGTGGGCCACCTGTGGCAGACGCGGGTCTGGGTGATAACGGGTGCGCCAGTAAAGTTGGCCGGTGATGAGCTCCAACAACTGGTCCATCGCACGCTGGCGCACGATGCGCAATTCGCTGCTATGCAGCGACTGGAACGCTTGGCTGGTGGCCAACGCCAGGCGTGGGTCGCAGATCAAGGTATTGGCAAAGCTCAACTGGCTGTTGGCAGGCGCCTCTTCAAACACCGCACTCACTTCCCGCGCCAGCCATTGCGGGTTGAGGTAGAGCATGTGATAGGTGAAGCCATCTACCGTTGGTGCGTCGCCGTCATGCAACTCGTCGGGCTCCAGCAGGAACACCTGGCCGGGTACGCTGTTATGGCGGGTGCGGCGGCAATTGAACTGCTGCACGCCTTGTTCGGTGACGCCGATCAGGTAGCTATCGTGCCAATGGGGGTCGTAGGCGTGGCCTTCAAAATGCGCGCGCAACGTCTCGATGCCGGTGTCGGCGTCCTGGGAAAGGTCGATCCAATTGTGCGCGGTCATAAACCACCGAGATGGAAAAGTTAAGTGTATTCATGCTCGGCGGTTGTGTGAGCGTCTAGAAGGTTTGTGCAGCCCTAGCCGAACAGGCCGGCGGCGATGTTGATCGAAAAGCCCAGGATGGCGGTATTGAATAGAAATCCGATCAACGATTGCCCCAACACCACTTTACGCAGGCCACGGGTGGCGACGCCCACATCCGAGGTTTGTACGGCCACGCCAATGGTGAAGGAGAAATACAGGAAGTCCCAATAATTGGGCGTGAGCAAGCCTTCGGCAAAACGCAAGGCCGGTTCCTTACCTGGCCAAGTGTAATAAAGCCTAGCGTAGTGCACGCTGAAAATCACCCCGATCAGCAGCCATGAGCCGATCACCGTCAGCCCGGTAAAGCCGTAGTGCAGCAGGCGCTCGGAGGTGGCCAGGTCTTTGCTGCCGACCAGTTCGAAGGTAATGGTCGCTAGGCTGGCGATGGCGGCGATGCACACCATGAACAGCACCAAGCCGGCGTTCTCGTCTTCGATTTCGGCGATGCGTTTGACGTCTTCGGCCTTGGCGCGAATGGTCAGCCACAGCATCAGTATCAGGTAGGTCCAGACTCCGGCGTTCCAGCCGATCAGGATTTTGCTGGCGAGGGTGTCGGCCGGTACCAGAATGCCCACGGCAAGGCCCAGTACGGCTGCGGACGAGAGGCGAGGGTGGGTGCGGGCGAGGAAGGGCATGGCGGCTCACAGATAAGTATGTGTGAGCACCATAGCTCATTCGGGTGTACCTGATCATGAATGCAATCAATAACCCTGTGGGAGCTGGCTTGCCTGCGATAGCGTTGGTTCAGGCAACACTTATGTCGCCTGTGCCGCCGTCATCGCAGGCAAGCCAGCTCCCACATTTGGGAGCGGCGTTGATCAGTTTGGTTTATGGCGCTTGCGCACCAGCTTCATCACCACCACGAAGAACACCGGCACAAACACCACCGCCAATGTCGCCGTGATCATCCCGCCAATCACACCGGTACCAATCGCCTGCTGGCTGGCCGAACTGGCCCCGGTGGCAATTGCCAGCGGCACCACGCCGAGGATAAACGCCAGGGACGTCATGATGATCGGCCGCAATCGCAACCGCGCCGCCTTCAAGGTGGCGTCGATCAAGTCCTCGCCCTGGTCATATAGGTCCTTGGCAAACTCGATGATCAGGATCGCGTTCTTCGCCGACAGGCCGATGATGGTGATCAAGCCGACCTTGAAGAACACGTCGTTGGGCATCCCGCGAAGCGACACGGCCAACACCGCGCCCAGTACCCCCAGTGGCACCACCAGCAATACCGAGGTTGGGATCGACCAGCTCTCGTACAGCGCCGCCAGGCACAGGAACACGATCAGCAATGACAGGCCCAACAGCAGCGGTGCCTGGGAGCCGGACAAGCGCTCCTGCAAGGACAACCCGGTCCATTCCTGGCCCAGGCCGGCGGGCAACTGGCTGACCAGGCGCTGGATTTCTTCCATGGCCTCGCCGGTGCTGTGCCCCGGCGCCGCTTCACCGCTGATGGCGATGGCCGGGTAGCCGTTATAGCGGGTCAACTGCGTCGGGCCTTGGGTCCACTTGGCTTCGACAAACGCCGACAGCGGCACCATCTTGCCGGCGTTGTTGCGCACGTTGATCTTCATCAGGTCGGCCACCTGGCTGCGCTGGTCGCCTTCGGCCTGCACCACCACGCGCTGCATACGGCCCTGGTTGGGAAAGTCATTGACGTAAGCCGAGCCGATCGCGGAAGACAGCACATTGCCCACATCGGCGAACGACACGCCCAAGGCATTGGCTTGCTTGCGGTCGACTTCCAGCTGCACTTGCGGGGCTTCGGCCAGGGCGCTTTCGCGCACGTTGGCCAGGATCGGGCTTTTCGCCGCCGCGTCCAGCAACTCGGTACGTGCAGCCATCAACCCGGCGTGGCCAACGCCGCCACGGTCCTGCAGGCGGAACTCGAAACCACTGGAGGTGCCGAGGCCGTCCACCGGCGGAGGCAGGATCGCGTAGGCAATCGCATCCTTGAGGTCGCCAAAGGCCATGTTGGCGCGGTCGGCAATCGACGCCGCCGAGTCATCGCTGCCGCGTTCCGACCAGTCTTTGAGCGTGGTAAACGCCAGCGCCGCGTTCTGCCCGGAACCGGAGAAACTGAAGCCCATGATCATGGTGGTATCACCCACCCCAGGCTCCCCGGCATTGTGTGCCTCGATCTGTTCGGCCACCTGCACCGTACGGTTCTTGCTGGCGCCGGGTGGCAACTGGATATCGGTGATGGTGTAACCCTGGTCCTCCACCGGCAGGAACGAGGAGGGCAGGCGGCTGAACAACAGCCCCATGCCGACCAGCAATACCAGGTAGATCAGCAGGTAGCGGCCGCTGCGCTTGAGGGCATAGGCCACCCAGCCTTCATAGCGATTGGTGAGTTGGTCAAAGCGCTTGTTGAACCAGCCGAAGAAACCACCCTTGGCATGGTGCTCGCCCTTGGCAATCGGCTTGAGCAAGGTGGCACACAGGGCCGGCGTCAAGGTCAGGGCCAGGAACGCCGAGAACAGGATCGAGGTGGCCATCGACAGCGAGAACTGCTGGTAGATCACGCCCACCGAGCCCGGCATGAATGCCATCGGCAAGAACACCGCCACCAGCACCAGGGTAATACCGATGATGGCGCCGGTGATCTGGCCCATGGCTTTCTTGGTCGCGTCCTTGGGCGACAGGCCCTCGGTGGCCATGATGCGCTCGACGTTTTCCACCACCACGATGGCATCGTCCACCAGGATGCCGATGGCCAGCACCATGCCGAACATGGTCAGCACGTTGATCGAGAAGCCCAGTAGCAACATGGTGGCAAAGGTGCCCATCAGCGCAATCGGCACCACCAGCGTGGGGATCAGGGTGTAGCGCACGTTCTGCAGGAACAGGAACATCACCGCAAACACCAGCGCCATGGCCTCAAGCAAGGTGTAGACCACCTTGGTGATCGAGACCTTGACGAATGGCGAGGTGTCGTACGGAATCTTGTATTCCACATTGGCCGGGAAGTAGCGCGACAGTTCATCCATCTTCGCCCGCACCAAGGTTGCGGTACTCAGCGCGTTGGCGCCCGGCGACAGCTGCACGCTGACGGCGGTGGAGGGCTTGCCGTTCAGACGCGTGGAGAACTGGTATTCCTGGCTGCCGACTTCCACGCGCGCCACATCGCCGATGCGCACGGTGGAGCCGTCGGGGTTGGCCTTGAGCACGATGTCGGCAAACTCCGCCGGGGTCGACAATTGCCCCTTGACCAGGATCGCCGCGGTGATTTCCTGGGTGTTGGTGCCCGGCAAGTCACCAATGCTGCCTGCCGAGACCTGGGCGTTCTGCGCACTGATTGCAGCGTTGACGTCCGCTGGCGTGAGGTTGAAACCGATCAGCTTCTGCGGGTCGATCCAGATACGCATCGCCCGCTCGGCGCCATACAACTGGGCCTTGCCGACGCCGTCCAGGCGCTTGAGTTCGTTCATCACGTTGCGCGCCAGGTAGTCGCTGAGCGCAACGTCGTCGAGTTTGCCGTCGTTGGAGGTCAGGGTCACCAGCAGCAGGAAGCCGGCGGAGACTTTTTCCACCTGTAAGCCTTGCTGGGTAACCGCTTGCGGCAGGCGCGGCTCGACCACCTTGAGGCGGTTCTGCACATCCACCTGGGCCATTTCCGGGTCGGTGCCCGGCTGGAAGGTCGCGGTGATCGTCGCCGAACCCAGGCTGCTCTGGGATTCGAAATACAGCAGGTGATCAGCGCCGTTGAGCTCCTGCTCGATCAGGCTGACCACGCTTTCGTCCAGGGTCTGGGCCGAGGCACCCGGGTACACCGCGTAGATTTCCACCTTCGGTGGCGCGACGTTGGGGTACTGGGCCACCGGCAACTGCGGGATGGCCAGGAAACCGGCCAGCAGGATAAACAGGGCCACCACCCAGGCGAAAATCGGGCGGTCAATAAAGAACTGCGGCATGACGGGTTATTCCTTTACGAGCGGGCTGTCGTCCACTTCAACTTTTTCGCCGGGGCGTGCATGTTGCAGGCCCTCGACGATAATGCGATCGCCTGGCTTGAGGCCGCTGCTGACGATCCAGCGATCTTCGATCACCGCGCCCAATTCCACCGGCTGCTGGCTGACGGTCTGCTCGGCGTCCAGCAGCAGCACCATCGGGATGCCGGCGCTGTCACGGGTGATGGCGCGTTGCGGCACGCTGATGCCTTGCTTGTCGACCGCCTGCTCCAGGCGTACCCGTACAAAGCTGCCGGGCAACAGGTCGAGGTCCGGGTTGGGGAACTCGCTGCGCAAAATGATTTGCCCGGTGCCTGGGTCGACGCTGATCTCGGCGAACAGCAGTTTGCCCGGCAACGGGTACAGGCTGCCGTCGTCCTGGATCAGGGTGGCCTTGGCCTGGTCCTGGCCGACCTGTTTCAGGCTGCCGGCACGAAAGGCGCGGCGCAGGTCATTGAGCTCACGGGTGGACTGGGTGAGGTCGGCGTGGATCGGGTCCAGTTGCTGGATGATCGCCAGCGGCGTGGCTTCGTTCTGGCCGACCAGCGCGCCTTCGGTCACCAGGGCACGGCCGATGCGCCCGGAAATCGGCGCGGTCACGGTGGCATAGCCCAGGTTCAGCCTGGCGCGCTCGACGGCAGCCTTTTGCGCAGCAACCTCTGCGTTGGTCTGGCGCAGGGCGGCGCGGGCGTTGTCGTATTCCTGGCCGCTGATGGCGTTGCCTTCAACCAACTGGCTGTAGCGCTGCTCTTGCAGGCGGGCCTGGAACGCATTGGCTTCGGCCTTGCTCAGGTTGGCCTGGGCGCTGTCCAGGTCGGCCTTGAAGGGCGCCGGGTCGATGCGCAACAGCACGTCGCCCTGTTTCACATCGTGACCTTCCTTGAACACACGCTGCATGACCACACCGGCCACTCGGGCACGCACTTCGGCAATGCGCGGCGCGGCGATACGCCCGCTCAGTTCGCTGGTAATGGACAGGGGCTTGGCCTGCAGGGTTTCGATGCGCACTTTGGCCAGGGGCATTTCCGGCGCCTCGTCTGCAGACTGACCACACGCGCTCAGCGCCAGTGTGAGGGCCAACAGGCAAAACGGCGCAAATAGATTCTTCGACATGCTCTTATCCCAATATTGACTGGCGCATCCTAGAGTCACCTGCGCCGTGGTGCTGTGAAGCTGTGTAGGTCGTGTGTGAAGAAGTGTAAGGTACGGCCCATAGTCGGCTGGGGGCGTATATCCTTGCACAATCCTGCAATTATTGAAGATTCAATGTGGGAGGGGCCTGCCCCCTCCCACATGGGATTTGTGTACGACTTATCAGTGTATTTTCTGGAAACACCCTATGCCCAACATCCTTCTGGTCGAAGACGACGCCGCACTTTCCGAGCTGATTGCCAGCTACCTGGAACGCAATGGCTATCACGTCAGCGTGCTCAGCCGTGGCGACCACGTCCGCGAACGTGCGCGTCTGAACCCACCGGACCTGGTGATCCTCGACCTGATGTTGCCGGGCCTGGACGGCCTGCAAGTCTGCCGCCTGCTGCGCGCCGACTCGGCGGGCCTGCCGATCCTGATGCTGACCGCCCGCGACGACAGCCACGACCAGGTGCTGGGCCTGGAAATGGGGGCCGACGATTATGTGACCAAACCCTGCGAGCCGCGCGTGCTGCTGGCCCGGGTGCGCACGCTGTTGCGCCGTAGCAGCCTCTCCGAGCCTCAGGTGGCCAACGACCGGATCATCATGGGCAACCTGTGCATCGACCTGTCGGAACGCACCGTCACCTGGCGCGAGCAGGCGGTGGAGCTGTCCAGCGGTGAATACAACCTGCTGGTGGTACTGGCGCGCCACGCCGGTGAAGTGCTCAGCCGCGACCAGATCCTGCAACGCCTGCGGGGCATCGAGTTCAACGGTACCGATCGCTCGGTGGACGTGGCCATTTCCAAGTTGCGGCGCAAGTTCGACGACCACGCCGGCGAGGCGCGCAAGATCAAGACCGTGTGGGGCAAGGGCTATCTGTTCAGCCGCTCCGAGTGGGAATGCTGAACCATGTTCCGTGTGCTGCTACGCCTCTACCTGATCACTATCGTCACCTACAGCGCAGCCATCTTTCTGATTCCCAAGCTGGTGATCCAACTGTTCGAACACCGCTACATGGACTACAACATCGAACAGTCCCGCGGCCTGCAAAAGCTGATGGTCAAGCAATACCAGCGCGCACCCGTGGAACACTGGTCCCAGGTGACCGACCAGTTGAGCCGCGATTTTGCGCCATTGAAGGTTGAACTGTTGCTGCGCCAGGACGCTCGCTATACGCCGCAGGAAGAACAACTGCTGGAGCAAGGCAAGTCGGTGATCCGTCTGGGCGAGTGGGGCTGGATGGAAGAAATCAGCTCGCCGATCAACCAGCAGTTCGCGGTCAAGCTGACCATTCCGCCGGACCCGCTGGACATGAACCTGCTGTACTGGTCGATGAACGTGCTGATCGGCGCGGCGCTGCTGGCGTGCCTGCTGGTGTGGCTGCGTCCTCACTGGCGAGACCTGGAGCGCCTCAAAAGCACCGCCGCGCTGTTGGGCAAGGGCCACCTCGGGGAGCGTACGCGCCTTCCGCCCAGCTCCAGCATCGGCAGCCTGGCGACGGTGTTCGACACCATGGCCGACGATATCGAGCACCTGCTGAACCAGCAGCGCGACTTGCTCAATGCGGTCTCCCACGAACTGCGCACACCGCTCACCCGCCTGGATTTCGGCCTGGCGCTGGCGCTTTCCGAAGACTTGCCCCAGGCCAGTCGCGAGCGCCTGCAAAGCCTGGTGGCGCATATTCGCGAGCTGGATGAGCTGGTGCTGGAGTTGCTGTCCTACAGCCGCCTGCAAAATCCCGCGCAATTGCCCGAACGGGTCGAGGTTGCGCTCGATGAGTTTATCGACAGCGTGCTGGGCAGCGTCGACGACGAGCTGGAAAACCCCGAGATTGTCATCGACGTGGCGCTCGACTGCACCGTGGAGCGCTTCAGCCTCGACCCGCGCCTTACCGCCCGTGCCTTGCAGAACCTGCTGCGCAACGCGACGCGCTATTGCGACAAACGCATTCAGGTTGGGGTCAAGGTGTGTCCCAACGGCTGCGAAATCTGGGTGGACGACGACGGCATCGGCATACCGATGGACCAGCGCGAACGCATCTTCGAGCCGTTCTACCGCCTGGATCGCAGCCGCGACCGCGCCACCGGCGGTTTTGGCCTGGGCCTGGCAATCAGCCGACGTGCCCTGGAGGCCCAAGGCGGCACGTTGACGGCCCTGGCATCGCCCCTTGGCGGTGCGCGGTTCCGGGTGTGGTTGCCCAGCCAGGCCGATTAGAAAAACCGCGGGGAAGGGCGCACACTGTGCGCCCCGCTTTACCCGAGGAGAGATTGGCAATGTCTGGTGTCCACACGTCTGCTCAACAGGGTTTCTCTACCCAGGCTGTCACTTACGCTCAGGGGCGCCCTGATTACCCCCGGCAACTCACCGGCTGGCTGGCCGACGCGCTGGGCATCGATGCTCAATCGACGGTGGTTGACCTCGGTGCCGGTACTGGCAAGTTCACCCGTTTGCTCTGCAGCCTGGCGCCGACGGTGATTGCGGTCGAACCGGTAGCGGCCATGGGCGCGCAGTTGTCCAAGCTGTTGCCGGATGTACGTTTGCTCGACGGCACCGCCGAATCCATCCCCCTGGCGTCCGCCAGTGTCGACGCACTCGTGTGTGCCCAGGCGTTTCACTGGTTCTCGACCCGCGCTGCACTGGCAGAGATCCACCGCGTGCTCAAGCCAAAAGGGTGCCTGGGACTGGTGTGGAACGTGCGCGATGAATCGGTGGACTGGGTGGCGGCGATCACCGAAATCATCACGCCTTACGAGGGCGACACCCCACGTTTTCATACCGGGCACTGGCGCGTACCCTTTACCGGTGAGTATTTTCGCGCGCCGCAAAAAACCTGTTTTGCCTACCACCATGTGGGCAGCCCACAGGAAGTGATCATGGATCGTTTTCTCTCGGTGAGCTTTATCGCCGCGTTGCCAGCCGCGCAAAAGGCCACGGTCACCGCGCAACTGCGCACGCTGATAGACACCCATCCCGCCCTGCGAGGCCGTGACACCGTGGCCTTCCCGTATCAGACCCAGGCTTATCAATGTGAACGGCTAAGCTAAAAGGTATAAATTCAGATCATATTGATATAAGTGGTTATAAGAAAAATCGCTATCCTGCGCCCAGAAATTTATAAGGCCGCAGGTAGCTGTAATGGATGTGGGTAATTTTGGTTTCGTGGTTGCCGGCCTGATCGTGGGTTTTATCGTGGGTATGACCGGTGTCGGTGGTGGCTCGCTGATGACGCCGATTCTGTTGTGGTTCGGTATCAACCCGGCCACCGCGGTGGGCACTGACTTGCTGTATGCCGCCATCACCAAGTCCGGTGGTGTGCTGGTGCACAGCAAGAACCGCAATATCGACTGGACCATCACTGGCTGGCTGACCTTGGGCAGTGTGCCGGCGGTGCTTTTGACGCTGTGGTTCCTTGCCAGCCTGCACACCGACCCCAGCGCGATGAATGCGGTGATCAAGCAGGCGCTGGGCTTTGTGCTGTTGCTGACCGCATTGGCGATCCTGTTCAAGAAAAGCCTGTTGGCCTTTGCTCAGCGACATGCCGGTGATGACTACCACATGCGCCCGCGCAACCTGAACGCCCTGACCGTGGTGACCGGCGCGGTCCTCGGCACCATGGTCGCCCTGACGTCCATTGGCGCCGGGGCCCTCGGCACGGTGGCGCTGTTTATCCTGTATCCGTTCCTGGCCACGCGCCGTCTGGTGGGCACCGAAATTGCCCATGCCGTGCCCCTGACCCTGGTGGCGGGCCTGGGCCACGCGAGCATGGGCAATATGGACTGGCATCTGCTGGGCTTCTTGCTGATAGGTTCGTTGCCGGGGATCTACTTCGGCAGCCATATGACCGGCAAGATCTCAGACAGCGTGTTACGTCCGTGCCTGGCGGTCATGTTGATGGCTGTGGGGTACAAGCTGGCGTTCTGAGCCGCATGTGCTCCAAATGTGGGAGGGGGCTTGCTCCCGATGGCTGCCTCAGGGGCGACCAGGATGTTGGATTAGACCGAGTACATATCCGTTATTTAGGTAACGGCCGCTATTGGTTCCGCTTTTACAGCGGGTCACTTTGGAAAAGAGCCCCAAAGTAACCAAAGGGCTCTTGCCCCACCACTCGGCACCTCGCCTAGGCTCGGTGTGCCCGTAATCCGCCATGGATTTGGGGGGCCGCCGCCACGCGCCATCCATGGCGCGGGGCGGCTAAACCGGCATCCCTGCCGGTTTACCCCCCAAATCCCTGTCGAATTCCGGCCAGCGTGGTTTGACGGGGCGCCTGAGATCAAAAGCAGATCAAGAGCAAGAGCGGCTCGCTTCGCATCGTGGTTACCGTAGGGGGGCTGCGAACTGAAGTTGTGTAGATACCTATGCCCCGATGAGGGAGTGTCAGTAAATACATTCAGGACTGACCCACCGCTATCGGGAGCAAGCCCCCTCCCAGAGTTTGACCCAGATCAACTTCAGGACTTCGCCGGGCCGTTGCCGATTTGCCACACAAACGGTGGCTCTGTCCCGTTGATCACCCAGTCGCCCACGATCCGCGCCTTGTAGATCACCGGATTGTGCGAAGACACCGTCCGTGCGTTGCGCCAATGCCGGTCCAGCGCCTTGCCTTGGCGCACATCCGAGGCCCCTAAGGCGTTGAACAACTGGCTGGTGGCACGCTGGATCAAATCCGAAACCACCACTTGCGCCGTCGCCGACTCAATCTCAGCCGCCACATTGGCTTCGCGTTCGGCCACGTCATTGCCGCCAAAGCGCGCCAGATAAGCCTGTTGCGCCGGCACTGCGGCCTTCAACGCGCTGGCCTGGGCGGCGTATACCAACGCGGCGACTTCGCCCACCACCTGTTGCACCTGCGCATCCTGGCTGACGTGCGTTGCATTGCCATGGCTGTAGATGCGCTGGCGGTTGCGCACCTGGTGGGCCACGTCGCTGAGCGCAGCGCGACCGATACCGGCCAGTGTCGCCAGCAACACCAGTTGGTAGAACGCAGTCTGGTATTTGAAGCGGGTGGCAAAGTCGATCAGGTTTTCAGTTTCCACCACCGCGTCGGTAAACCGCGAGGTGCCGCTGCCGGTGGTGCGCTGGCCAAAGCCGTCCCAGTCATCGCTCTGCACCACGCCTGGCTGATGGGTGCGGGTGGCGGCGATCACGGCGGCGCCGGTGTCGCTGCGTTGAGCGTAAACATCGATCCAGTCCGAGAACAGGCTGCCGGTGCTGTAGAACTTTTCGCCGTTGAGTTTCCAGTGGTCGCCGTCAGGGCTGACCTGGGTCACCACCTCACCGATGGCCACCGTGCCGATTTCGGTCCAGGCGCAGCCGACGATATCGCCATCGACAAAACGCTTGAACCACAGATCACGGCTTGCGCCGGGTGGCGCATTCAGGCGGTCTTCGGCAAATGCGAAGTGCCCGCGCAGGGCCTGGGGCACGTTGGAATCAGCCGCCGCCAGTTCAATCAGCAGTTCAAACAACTGCGGCAGTGACGCGCCATCGCCGCCGTATTCCACTGGCACCCGCACCGCGCCAAAGCCAGCGTCCTTGAGCCATTGAATCGGTTCATGGGGCAGTGTGCGGCTGTGCTCGCGCTCAACCGCACCCTCGGCGATGCGCTGGAAGATCGGCCGAAAACGTGCGGCCAGCGCAGGGTAATCGGCGCCGGTAGACAGTGGGTTGATGACGTGCTGTTCAGTCATGGGTAGGGCTCCTGGCAGTGATCGAATGTGCTGGAGATTGCACAGTCCGTGCCGGGACTTTGCTCCCCTGTTTGCGGTGCGAGAGGGTGATTGGGTGTTGCTCCTGCAACAGCAGATCGACAAACCGCTGCGATCGGTGACATTGCCAGCAGGCTGATCAGATATCCGATTTTTTAACGCAGCGCCCATGGCGCGGGCATTTGCGGGTGACTGGCACGCTTGCTGCGTAAGCCACATGACATCCTTTTGTGCGAGGTACCGTCCGATGAGTCAGCAAGCCGTGAAATTTGCCTATTGGGTGCCCAACGTCAGCGGTGGGCTGGTGGTCAGCAAGATAGAACAGCGCACTCACTGGGGCATCGACTACAACCGCAAGCTTGCGCAGTTGGCCGAGGCGGCCGGCTTCGAATATGGCCTGACGCAAATTCGCTTCACCGCCGGTTACGGCGCCGACAACCAGCATGAGTCCGTCGCGTTCAGCCATGCGTTGCTGGCGGCGACCACCACGCTCAAGGTGATCGCGGCGATCCTGCCCGGCCCTTGGCAGCCGGCGTTGGCAGCCAAACAACTGGCGACCATCGACCAGCTCACCAACGGGCGCATCGCGGTGAATATCGTCAGTGGCTGGTTCAAGGGCGAATTCCAGGCGATCGGCGAACCCTGGCTGGAACACGACGAACGTTATCGCCGCTCCGAGGAATTTATCCGCGCCCTCAAAGGCATCTGGACCCAGGACGATTTCACTTTCAAGGGCGACTTCTACCGCTTCAACAATTACAGCTTGAAACCCAAACCGCTCGGCCAGCCGGAAGTGTTCCAGGGCGGCAGCTCACGGGCGGCGCGGGGCATGGCGGCACGCGTGTCGGACTGGTACTTCACCAACGGCAACACGCCCGAAGGCATCAAGGCCCAGGTTGACGACATTCGCACCAAGGCTGGCGCCAATCACCATTCGGTGAAAGTGGGTGTAAACGCCTTCGTGATCGCCCGCGACACCGAAGAAGAAGCCCGCGCCGTACTCGCCGAAATCATCGAAAAAGCCGACCCCGAAGCGGTGCATGCGTTTGGTGATGCGGCCAAACAGGCGGGCAAGGCCTCACCGGAAGGCGAGGGCAACTGGGCCAAGTCCAGCTTTGAAGACCTGGTGCAATACAACGACGGCTTCAAGACCAACCTGATCGGCACGCCGCAGCAGATCGCCGAGCGCATCGTTGCGCTCAAGGCCGTGGGCGTGGACCTGATACTGGCCGGCTTCCTGCATTTTCAAGAGGAAGTCGAATACTTCGGCCAACGCGTCTTGCCGCTGGTACGCGAGCTGGAAGCCAAGGCCGGGGTCAAGCAGGTGGCTTAAACAGCACCCCGGCCTGCAATGCCTGGGGTCGATCCAGGGCACCGCCGAGTATCTGTTCGACATCGCTGTACGTTCTGGGGCGTGCGACCTAGTGCTGGAGGATGCGCTTTTCCAGCCGAATAGCGGCGGTGTGATCCTCGTAATAGTCATTTATCAGCGCAAAGCGGCGGTAGCCATTGCGCTCGTACAGCGCCAGGGCACCGGGGTTGTCGATGCGCACCTCCAGGCGCAGGTAGGCGCAATCATGTTCCAGGGCGCAGGCCTCGATGCGCGTCAGCAATTGCTTGCCCAGGCCCATACCGCGCGCATGTTCGGCGATGGCGATGGAGTACAGGCGGGCCAGTGAAGTGCCGCGATGGAACAACACCAGTGCATAACCGAGCAATTGCGCGTCGTTTTCCGCTACCAGTAACTGGCCATGGGCACGGCTGATCATCCACTGGAAACTGCGCGGTGAGAGCCGGTCGGTGGTGAAACAGTGGTGTTCCAGTGCGACCAATTGAGGCCCATCAGCGGGGGTTGCAACGCGAAAGGAAAGAGCCATATAACCGCCGTAAAAGTTACGTAACGAAACGGGACTTATCTAAAAGATCGTGCTTAATAGAAAAGGTCGAGTTCTCTAAAGCGGATCAAATATTATGTCAGCGGTACAAGGTCATTGGCGTGAAGTATCCGAGCAAAACGTCGCGGCGACAATAACTTCCAGCGGTTATTTATCGGTCGCCACCAAAGCGTCCAAGCAAGTGGTGATCATTGTCGAACGCAAGGAAGATTGGGCCTCCTACTTTCCCAGCGAAGACATCGTGACGGCCCAGGAATACCTTGAGCAAACCCGTGAAAGCGAGACGGGCAAACGTGTGCAGGTCATCAACCTGTGCCGCAGTTACAAGTACCTGGGCCATGGTTACTACTGCTCATTGCTGGCCGAAGCGCGCGGGCACAAGGTGATTCCGTCGGTGCGCACCATCAGTGAACTGACTAAAAAGTCGCTGTATGGCTTGTCACTGGACGACCTGGATAAAACCCTCGATAAAGCCCTGAGTCATCACCTTTACAGCAATACCGAAGGCTTTATCCTGACACTTTATTTTGGTCGAACCAATATAGAACCGCTGCAAGAGCTGGCCCGCCAGTTATTTGAAACCTTTCCGTGCCCGATCTTGTTAGTTGAGTTTCGCAAACACAATGGCTGGCATATCGACGGGGTTAAGTCCGGCGTGTTGCACAAGTTGCGCGATGACCAGGAGGATCAGTTCGCCCACGCCCTCGACAACTTCAGCCGCAAGGTCTGGCGCCAGCCGCGCTCACGCCGTTTGGCGCGGTATGACCTGGCGATTCTGCACGACCCTCAGGAGCAACTGCCACCGTCCAATGCCCGCGCCCTGGAAAACTTTGTGCGGGTCGGCAAGAGCCTGGGCATCGATGTGGAGTTGATCGAGCGCAAGGATTATTCACGTCTGGCCGAGTACGACGCCTTACTGATCCGCGAGACCACCAGTGTCGACAACCATACCTACCGCTTCGCCAAAAAAGCCGAAAGCGAAGGCCTGGTGGTGATGGACGACCCGGCGTCGATCCTGCGGTGCACCAACAAGGTTTACCTCACCGACCTGCTCAACAGCCATCAACTGGGCATGCCTGCCACCGAGATTCTCTACAAGGAGCGACCGGAAGACTTCGAAAGGGTCGGCGAGCGCCTGGGCTTCCCGCTGGTGTTGAAGATCCCCGACGGTTGCTTCTCGCGCGGCGTGATGAAGGTGCAAAGCCAGGAAGCCCTGCTCAAGGCCACCGCCGAGTTGTTTGAACATTCGGTGCTGTTGCTGGCCCAGGAGTTTTTCTACACCGAGTACGACTGGCGCATCGGTGTGCTCAACCGCAAGCCGATCTTCGCGTGCCAGTACTTCATGTCCAAGGGCCATTGGCAGATTTATAATCACAAGGCTATCGGCCTGGATATCAACGGCGAATGCCGCACCCTGGCGGTCCATGAAGCGCCCAAGGCGGTGGTGGAACTGGCGGTAAAGACCGCCAACCTGATCGGCGACGGCCTCTACGGTGTTGACCTCAAGCAGTCCGGCGACAAGGTGGTGGTGATCGAGGTCAACGACAACCCGAACATGGACGCCGGTATTGAAGATGCCTATCTGCAAGACGACCTGTATGCGCTGGTGCTGGAGGAGTTCGTGCGACGCCTGGAGCTGAAACGCCAGGGTCAGGGCTGGTGACGATGGGGGCGGGGTTGATGGTGTTCGGGCTCAAGCGCATCGCTGGCGGCGCCAGTCATGCGTGAACACTGATTTCCCCTGTGGGAGCTGGCTTGCCTGCGATGCCGGCGTCTCGGTGTGTCAGTGACACACCGTCGATGCCATCGCAGGCAAGCCAGCTCCCACAGGTTATGCGTCGGTGTGCGGTTGCAGTGTCAGCACCTCAAACCCGTCTGTCGTCACCGCCACAGTATGTTCCCACTGCGCCGACAGGCTGTTGTCCTTGGTCACCACTGTCCAGCCGTCCTTGAGGTCGCGCACCTTGGCGCTGCCCTGATTGAGCATTGGCTCGATGGTAAACACCATGCCTTCGCGCAGTTCCAGCCCGGTGCCGGGGCGGCCGAAGTGCAGCACTTGGGGGTCCTCGTGCATCTGCCGGCCGATGCCGTGGCCGCAATACTCACGTACTACGCTGTAGCCGTTGGCCTGTGCATGGCTCTGGATCGCATGGCCGATATCGCCCAGTCGTGCGCCGGGGCGAACCTGGCGAATGCCGGCCCACATGGCTTCAAAGGTCTGTTCCACTAGACGCCTGGCCTTGGGCGCCACGTTACCGATCATGTACATCTTGCTGGAGTCAGCGATAAACCCGCCTTTCTCCAGAGTGATATCGATGTTGATGATGTCGCCGTCTTTCAACACCTCCTTGGCGCTGGGCATGCCATGGCACACCACTTCGTTGATCGAGGTGTTGATGCAAAAGGGGTAGTCGTATTGCCCAAGACTCGCCGGGCGGGCTTTGAGCTCGTTGCGGATGAAGGCCTCGACGGCGCTGTCCAGCTCCAGGGTCGAGCGCCCGGCGGCGACAAAACCGTCGAGCATGCTGAATACCTGGGCCAGCAGGCGCCCGGATTCGCGCATCACCGCCAGTTGTGCGGGGGTCTTGATCATCAGCCGCGCCCTCGGATGAGGTCGGGTTTGTCCAGCAGCAGCTTGTTGATCAGTTCGTTGTAGGGCAGGTGTGGGTTGAGTTCGGCCAGCAGGCCGATCTTGATCCAGAACTCGGCCTGGGCATTGATTGAGCGGTCCATGGCGGCGCTGGCCAGGCGTAGCTATTCGTGCAGTTGGTCGGTGATCTTGACGATGCCCATGGCGTTCACTGTGTTGGAGGGATATACAAAGCGTATACGTTTTGTATGTTCATCGTAAAGTCCAGCCGGCTAAATGGCGACAGGCCATTGACTTGTCCAACCACCGCCGGTTAATTTCGTTGCATGACATTTCAAGCCTTGCGCCGCCAGCCGAGCATTATTATTACCGCCATTCCTCATTTGGCGGGATAGCACACGGCTGCACCCAAACCCGCCCTAGAGGCGGGTTTTGTTTTTCCGACTCCTGGGCAGCACACCAACACCAGGAGACGCCCATGAGTTCCCACAGCGCCGTGCAACCTGCCGCCGATACAGGATTGCTTGAGCACTACGTGAAAAAGATCCTCGCCGCCCCGGTTTACGACGTGGCGGTGCGCACGCCCTTGCAGCCGGCGCCTGCGCTATCCGCGTTACTGGGCAACCAGATACTGCTCAAACGCGAAGACCTGCAACCGACCTTTTCCTTCAAGATTCGTGGCGCCTACAACAAGCTGGTGCAACTGAGCGATGAGCAGAAAGCCTGTGGCGTGGTGACCGCCTCTGCGGGTAATCATGCGCAGGGCGTGGCGTTGGCTGCGCGGGAACTGGGCATCAAGGCGCGTATCGTCATGCCTTGCAGCACGCCGGAATTGAAGGTGCTGGGCGTGCGTTCCCGGGGCGCCGAGGCAGTGCTGCATGGCGAGAGCTTTGCGTTTGCCCTGGCCCACGCGTTGCAGCTGACCGAGGTGGCGGGTTGCACCTTTGTTTCGCCGTTCGATGATCCCGATGTGATCGCTGGCCAAGGCACAGTGGCCATGGAAATACTGCGTCAACAGCAAGGCCCGCTGCACGCGATCTTCGTACCGGTGGGCGGCGGTGGCTTGATCGCCGGAATCGCGGCGTACGTCAAATACCTGCGTCCCGAAGTACGCATCATCGGTGTGGAACCTGAAGGTTCCAGTTGCCTGCTGGCTGCATTGCGCGCTGGTGAGCGGGTAGTGCTGCCCAGCGTCGACGGGTTTGCCGATGGCACCGCGGTCGCACAGATCGGCGCCTACGGTTTCGAGATCTGCCGGGACTGGGTGGATGAAGTCGTCACCGTGAGCAACGACGAATTGTGCGGTGCCATCAAGCTGATCTACGACGATACCCGCTCCATCACCGAACCGTCTGGCGCACTGGCCGTAGCGGGCATTCGCAAATACGTGGCTGAGCGGGGTGTGCGCGGCCAGACCCTGGTGGCGGTAAATTCGGGGGCGAATATCAACTTTGATAGTTTGCGTTATGTTGCAGAAAGAGTCGTGGCACTCGGTCCGGTCTGATTTGAAACGATGGGTTAAACGTTTAATCGAGGCGGTTTGGCGATGATTTATACAGAACTTATAGTTCAAATTTTAATTATATAAAACCGCTGTTGGCTTATGAGGAATGGTTACAACGCAGCTTGATTTAGCCGAGTAGGCTTGGTGGTTGAGGGCACTTTCCAAGGCTGGCAAGTGCCTGCATGACCCATAAAAAATCTGTTGGCAGTCTTGAAAATGGAGAAGTTGACCATGCTTTCGGAATTAGAGTTGCGCAGCATTATTGAAGGAAGTTTCCTGCCCAAACGGTGTGAATGCACCAAGGCCGAAGATGCTTCGCTGACGATCAAAGTCTATGACGAGCGCAACCGTGATCGAGTGGATTTGGAAGTCAAAGGCATCAATGCCGATAAGCTCGACAGCAGCCGAGCCATTTGCAACCTGATCACGGGGTTGCGTGAAGATCTCAAGTACAGCCATGCCCCGGCTCCGCAACGAGCAGGCGGGCGCGGTTATCACTAGCCACTGTAGGAGCGAGCAAGCTCGCTCCTACAACAACGGGTTCGCTCAATTGCGCGAAATGTGCGCGTCCGTCAGTTGGTGACGGTACGGCAGGTCGGGGCCGGTTTTGGTACAGGTCAACGCGGCAGCCCGAATCGCAAAGCCGAGCATGTTATCAATCTGCGCGCGCGTGAGCTGTTGCAGGCCAGTCACTGAATCAAGCTGATGCTCGGTCAGCCAGGCAATCAATGCCGCCTGAAAAGTATCCCCGGCGCCGACCGTGTCGGCCATTACCACCTTGACTGCCGGTGCCGACCAGTTGCCGTGCTCACGGCTGAACACGCTGGCACCGTCGCCGCCGCGGGTGAGGAACACCAGTTGGCAGCGGTGTTGCAGCCAGCCTTGCAGCACACTTTCGGGTGACTGGTCGGGGTAGAGCAGGTGCAGGTCCTCATCGCTAACCTTGATCAGGTCGGCATGTGTGACCAGTTCGGCGACGCGATCACGCCATAGTTGGATGTCCGGCTGCGGGTTAAGGCGCACGTTAGGGTCCAGGCTGATCAGGCGCTTGCCGCTTTCGCGCTTGACCAGCGCCAGAAGGGTGTCGCCAATCGGTTGCACCACCAGTGAGAACGAGCCGATATGCAGCCCGCGCACCTCATCGCCCAGTACCGGCAAATGCGCGACTTCCAGCAACCGATCCGCACAGCCTTCGCCACGGAAGTTGTACTGCGGTGAGCCATTGGCGCCCACAGCGACCATCGACAACGTGGTCGGCGCGGCGAATTCCACCAGGAACTGCTCGCTGACCCCTTCATTTTTCAGCACCTGCAACAAGCGCCGGCCGAGGAAGTCGCTGGACAGGCCGCCGAACAACCCGGCTTCAATCCCCAGACGGCGCAGGCCCACCGCCACATTGAAGGGCGAGCCCCCGGCAATCGCCTTGTAATTGACTTTGGCGGCCTGCCCGCTGGCATCCTCCTCGCTGAAAAAATCAAACAGCGCCTCACCACACACCAAATACATAGTCGTTCGCTCTTAAAGGGATGCCACGTGCTGTTGATAACGCTCATACGCCTGTTGATAGGCGCTGACACTCTCGGTTGCCGGCAAGGTACGGCTGGCCGGGTCGACGCTCACACATTTGTCGCACAGGCTGGCCAAGGGTTCGCCGCTCTGGCACCAGGCGGCCTGGATTGCCGCGCCAAGGGCGGCGGCTTCGCTCTGTTCGGTGCACACCACTTCGGTGTGCATGATATCGGCGACCATCTGCCGCCACACCGGGCTTTTCGAACCGCCGCCGATCAGGCGGATGCTCTGGCTTTGCAGGCCGGTCTGGCGCAGCAGGTCGAGGCCATAGCGCAGGCCGAAGGTGGTGCCCTCGACCACGGTGCGGCACAGGTTGGCACGGGTCAGGTTGGTCATGGTCAGACCGTGCAGGCTGCCGGTGGCGTGGGGCAGGGCAGGCACGCGTTCGCCATTGAGAAACGGCAGCATGCTCACCCCCTCGGCGCCAATCGGGGCTTGCTCGACCAGGGCGTTGAACGCTTGCAAGTCGAGTTCGAACAGCTCGCGGATCACCCCGGTGGCGTTGGTCAGGTTCATGGTGCAGATCAGTGGCAGCCAGCCGCCACTGGACGAGCAAAAGGTCGCTACCGACGCCTGCGGGCTGACGTTGGGCTGGTCGGCAAACGCATACACGGTGCCCGATGAGCCCAGGCTCATGGTGATCACGCCGGGAGCGATATTGCCGGTGCCGATGGCGCCCATCATATTGTCGCCGCCGCCGCTGGACACCACGGCGTTGGGGTTGATCCCCAGGCGCTCGGCAATGGCCGGCAGGATCGTGCCCACCGCCTGGTCGGCTTCGATCAACTGCGGCAGCGCTGCCTCCAGGCGGCCGCTGGGGTCGATGTGCCTGAGCAGCGCCACATCCCAGGTGCGGCTGCGCACGTCAAAGTAACCGGTGCCCGAGGCGTCGCCGTACTCGGCGCAGGCGCGACCGGTGAGCCAGTAGTTGAGGTAGTCGTGGGGCAGCAGGATATGGGCGATGCGTGCAAATACGTCCGGGTGCTGTTCGCGGGTCCAGAGCAGTTTGGAGACGGTGTAGCCCGGCGCGATGGCTACGCCCAGGCGCTCCAGGGAGCCGCTTTCGCCGCCAAGGTGTGCCAGCAGGCGCTCGTTCTCTGGCGCGGTTTCGGTGTCGCACCATAACTTGGCCGGGCGCAGTACTTCACCTTGTTCGTCCAGCAACACCAGGCCGTGCTGCTGGCCGGACACGCCGATGCCAAGGATGTCCTGGCCGTCCACCCCGGCTTGTTGCAGGGCGCGGTGGGTGGCTTCGGTGAAGGCGTCCAGCCATTCCTGGGTGTGTTGCTCGCGGCGGCCGTTGGTGCCGCTGATCAAGGTATGCGCGGCGGCGCCCAGGCCCAGCACCTTGCCGCTGGAGGCGTCGAGGACGATGGCCTTGGTGCCTTGGGTGCCGCAGTCGATTCCGAGGAACAGGTTGTGCTGGGTCATGATGGAGTGCTCAGCAGTATTATTTTTGGATTGGTAACCCGGTCAAGTGTGGGAGGGGGCTTGCTCCCGATGAGGGAGTGTCAGTCAAATACCTTTCTCTGACCTACCGCTATCGGGAGCAAGCCCCCTCCCACAGTTTTAATCCGGTTTCTTCAGGAGTTGCCTCAGGGTTTCGGTGACGCCTTTGTCACGCAAGCTTGCATAACACCGCTCGAACGCTGCCACAAACTCCGCCGACTTGGGAATAGCCACGCCAAAAATCTCCTCTACCCCCAGCAAGCGCTGGCTGATCAGCGCGTCATCCGTCACCAGCGCCTGGCAGAACTCGGCCCGTGGATCGGGGATCTTGTAACGCACGCCATTTTCATCCACCCCCTTCAAATACAAGGCCCAGGCCGCCACCACCAGCGCAGCGCGCTCAGTCTCGCGCCCATCGGCAATCAGGCGATTGATGGTCGGCACGGTGAACTTGGGAAACTTCGACGAACCATCGGAACACACCCGTTCCAACTGGTCGGCAATCGCCTGGTTGGAAAAGCGCTCCACCAGCGTCTGCTTGTACGCCGTCAGGTCGATGCCTGGCACCGGCGCCAGGTTCGGCGTAACGTCCAGGTCCATGTACGCACGCATATACGCCACGAACAGCGGGTCGTTCATGGTCTCGTGGACAAACCGATAACCCTTGAGAAACCCCAGGTAGGTGAGCGCCAGATGGCTGCCGTTGAGCAAGCCGATCTTCATCTCTTCGTAAGGCGTGACGTCATCGGTGAACTGCACGCCGACCTTCTCCCAGGCCGGGCGACCGTTGACGAACTTGTCTTCCAGTACCCACTGCACAAACGGTTCGCACACCACCGGCCAGGCATCGTCGACGCCATGTTCATCATGCAGTTGCAGGCGGTGGGCGGTGCTGGTCATCGGCGTGATGCGGTCGACCATGGCGTTCGGGAAGCTCACGTTGGTTTTGATCCAGTCATGCAGCTCGGCGTTGTGCAGCGCGGCGAAGGCCAGCAGTGCCTTGCGCGTGACGGCGCCGTTGTGCGGCAGGTTATCGCAGGACATGACGGTAAATGCCGCAGTGCCGGCGGCGCGGCGTTGGGTGAGCGCTGCGCAGATAAAACCGAACACGGTTTCAGGGGTCTTGGGGTGCGCCAGGTCATGCTGGATCTGTGGCAGGTGGGCCATGAATTCGCCGTTGCTGTCATCGATGCAGTAGCCGCCCTCGGTAATGGTCAACGAGACGATGCGGATAGTCGGGTCAGCCAGTTTGTCGATCAACGCCTGAGCGCTGTCTTCGGCCAGCAGCATATCGCTGAGGGCGCCGATGACGCGCACTTCGGTGTCGTCGGTATCGCCCAGTTCGTACAGAGTAAACAGGTAATCCTGGCCGGCCAGATCGTCGCGGGCCTTGCGGTCCTCGGCACGCAGGCCCACGCCACAAATGCCCCAGTCCAGGCCTTCGCCGGTATTCATCAGGGCGTCGGTGTAATACGCCTGGTGCGCACGGTGGAAGCCGCCGACGCCGATATGGGCGATGCCCTGGCGGGTGTCGGCAATCGCGTAGGCCGGGGTTTTCACTTCCGGCGCCAGCTGCGTGAGGTTGGCTCTATTCAGTTTCATCGGGAAATACTCGGGATCAGGCGGCAGCGCGCAGTGGGCGGGCCACCGCTACGCCGTCGGTGTCGAACAGATGGCAGTGCGCCGGGTCCAGGTGCAGGTGCAACGTCTCGCCGTACTGGCTGGCCATGTCGCCGCGAATACGCATGGTCAGCGGTTCGCCATTGGCGGTGATGACGTGGCAGAAGGTGTCGCTGCCCAGGCGCTCGCCAACGTCAGCGGTGACGGTCAGGGTGGTTTGCCCTGGCGCGGCGATTTCCAGATGCTCGGGACGAATGCCCAGGGTCACCGCGCTGCCGACGCTCAAGGTCGTGCCGCTCAACGGCAGGCTGATCAGGGTGCCGGCGTCCAATTGCACGTCGCAGTCCTGGCCTTCGACACGTGTGATCTTACCCTTGAGAAAGCCCATCTTCGGCGTGCCGAGAAAGCCGGCCACAAACAGGTTGGCCGGCTGGTGATACAGCTCCAACGGTGAGCCGACCTGCTCGATACGGCCACTGTTGAGCACCACGACTTTGTCGGCCAGGGTCATGGCTTCAACCTGGTCGTGGGTCACGTAGATCATGGTGGCTTGCAGTTCTTTATGCAGGCGCGCCAGTTCCAGGCGCATCTGCACGCGCAGCGCCGCGTCGAGGTTGGACAGCGGCTCGTCGAACAGGAAGATCTTCGGGTTGCGCACAATCGCCCGGCCAATCGCCACACGCTGACGCTGGCCGCCGGACAGTTGCTTGGGCTTGCGCTCCAGCAGCGGGCCCAGTTCCAGGATGCGCGCCGCTTCGCTGACCTTGCTCTCGACCAGCTTCTTGTCGACACCGGCCAGGTCCAGGGCAAACGACATGTTCTTGCGCACGCTCATGTGCGGGTACAGCGCGTAGGTCTGGAACACCATGGCCAGGTCGCGCTTGGCCGGGGTCACTTCGGTGATGTCGCGGCCATCCAGCTCGATGGTGCCTTCCGTGACTTCTTCCAGGCCGGCGATCAGGCGTAGCAGGGTGGATTTGCCGCAGCCCGAGGGGCCGACGAACACCACGAATTCCTTGTCGTTCACTTCCAGGTCGATGCCCTTGATGATCGAGAAACCTTCGAAGCCTTTTTGCAGATTCTTGATTTTCAGGTTGGCCATGATGGGCCTCCTTTTCGAATTATTATTTGACGGCGCCGAAGGACAAACCGCGCACCAGCTGTTTCTGGCTGATCCAGCCAAAGATCAGGATCGGCGCGCAGGCCAGGGTCGAGACGGCGGACAACTTGGCCCAGAACAAACCTTCGGGGCTGGAGTAGGAGGCGATCAGTGCGGTCAACGGCGCAGCGCTCGACGAGGTCAGGTTCAGCGACCAGAACGCCTCGTTCCAGCACAGGATCAGCGACAGCAACACCGTGGAGGCCAGGCCACCCTTGGCGATCGGCAACAGCACGCGGACCATTTCCTGCCACAGGGTGGCGCCGTCCAGGCGGGCGGCTTCGAGGATGTCCTTGGGGATGTCCTTGAAGTAGGTGTACACCATCCACACCACAATCGGCAGGTTGATCAGGGTGTAGATGATGATCAGCGCGATGCGCGTGTCCAACAGGCCAAAGCTCTTGGCCAACAGATAGATCGGCATCAGCACGCCCACCGGTGGCAGCATCTTGGTCGACAGCATCCACAGCAGCGTGCCCTTGGTGCGCTGGGTTTCGTAGAACGCCATGGAGTAGGCGGCCGGCACCGAGATCAGCAGGCACAGGGCGGTGGCGCTGAAGGAAATCACCACCGAGTTCCAGGCGTAGGCGAAGTAGTTGCTGCGTTCGTTGATGTGCAGGTAGTTCTCCAGCGTCGGCGTGAAGATGAACTGCGGCGGGGTGGCGAACGCATCGATTTCAGTCTTGAAGCTGGTCAGCACCATCCAGAAAATTGGGAAGAAAATCAGGATCGCGATGGCCCAGGCCAACGTGCCGAGCAGCAGGCTTTGCAGGCGGCGGGATTGTTGAAGTGTCATGGCGCGGCCCTCAAGGCTTGTCAGTCAGGTTTTTGCCGATCATCCGCACCAGGATGATCGCCGCGATATTGGCGATGACCACGGCAATCAAGCCACCGGCCGAGGCCATGCCCACGTCGAACTGCACCAGCGCCTGGTTGTAGATCAGGTAGGCGAGGTTGGTCGAGGCGTAGCCCGGGCCACCGTTGGTGGTGGTGAAGATTTCGGCGAACACCGAGAGCAGGAAGATGGTTTCGATCATCACCACCACGGCAATCGGGCGGGCCAGGTGGGGCAGGGTCAGGTGCCAGAAAATCGCAATGGCGCCGGCACCGTCCAGGCGTGCGGCTTCCTTTTGTTCCTGGTCCAGGGACTGCATGGCGGTCATCAGCAGCAGGATCGCGAAGGGCAGCCACTGCCACGACACAATGATGATGATCGACAGCAGCGGGTAGTGCGCCAGCCAGTCCACCGGCTCGGCGCCGAAGAACTTCCACACGGCGGCGAGAATCCCCGACACCGGGTGGAAAATCAGGTTCTTCCAGATCAGCGCGCCGACGGTGGGCATGATGAAGAACGGCGAAATCAGCAGCACCCGGACGATGCCGCGCCCCAGGAACTCACTGGCTTCCAGCAGCGCACTGATCAACACGCCGAACACCACGCTGATCAGCAACACACTGCCCACCAGCAACAGGGTATTGGTGGCGCCGGGCAGGAAACCCGAATCGGTAATGAAGTAGCTGAAGTTTTCCAGCCCCACGAATTGGTTTTCGCCGGGGTAGAGCAGGTTGTAGCGGATCAGCGAAAAGTACAGGGTCATGCCCAGCGGCACGATCATCCACAGCAGCAACAAGGCCACCGAGGGGCTGACAAGGAACCAGCCGGGGTTGGCCAGGCGGTTTTTGGCGGGTGTATTCATGGTGATCAGAACCAGTCAGATGCCTACAGAATCTGCGTCGGAGCGCGGTCACTGTGGGAGCTGGCTTGCCTGCGATGGCACCGCCTCGGTGCTACTGATATACCGAGTCGTTTGCATCGCAGGCAAGCCAGCTCCCACAAAAGCCCTGCTCCCACACTTAGCGGTGGTGAAGCTGGGTTACTTGGGGTAACCAGCCCGCTTCATTTCCCGCTCGGTGGTAGTCTGCGCGGCGGTCAAGGCGGCATCCACCGTTTGCTGACCGGTCAACGCACCGGAGAAGAACTTGCCGACCTGGGTACCAATCGCCTGGAACTCCGGAATGGTCACCAGTTGGATACCGATATACGGCACGGGCTTCTCGGTCGGCTTGGTCGGGTCGGCCACTTTCAGTGATTCCAGGGTCACCTTGGCGAACGGCGCGGCCTTCATGTACTCGTCGCTGTAGGTGGATTGGCGCGTACCTGGCGGCACATTGGCGATGCCGTCGGTCTTGGCCACAAGCTGGCCGTATTCCTTGGAAGTGGCCCAACTGGTGAACACCTTGGCTGCGTCCTTGGCCTTGGAACTGGTAGGGATCGCCAGGCTCCAGGAGTAAAGCCACGAGGTGCCCTTGTCGGTCTTCTCGTGGGGCGCAAAAGTGAAGCCGACATGCTCGGCGACCTTGCTCTGGCTCTTGTCGGTAACAAACGAGCCCGCCACGCTGGCATCCACCCAGATCGCACACTTGCCGCTGTTGAACAGCGCCAGGTTCTCGTTGAAACCGTTGCTGGACGCACCCGGCGGGCCGGATTTCTTCATGTTGTCGACGTAGAAGTTCAGCGCGTCCTTCCACTCGGGGCCATTGAATTGCGGTTGCCACTTCTCATCGAACCAGCGCGCACCGAAGCCGTTGGCCAGGGTGGTGATCAGCGCCATGTTCTCACCCCAACCGGCTTTGCCGCGCAGGCACAGGCCGTATTGCTCTTTGGATTTATCAGTAAGTTTGGCCGCGTACTCGCCGATCTGGCTCCAGGTCGGGTGCTCGGGCATGGTCAGCCCGGCGTCCTTGAACAGGTCGGTGCGGTAATAGGTGATCGAGCTTTCGGCGTAGAACGGCAGGGCGTACAGCGAACCCTTGACGGACAAACCATCACGTACCGAAGGGAACACATCATCAAGGTCGTAGGAGGCCGGCAGGTCCTTCATCGGTTCCAGCCAACCCTTGGCGCCCCACAGTGCGGCTTCGTACATGCCGATGGTCAGCACGTCGAACTGCCCGCCCTGGGTGGCGATGTCGGTGGTGAGGCGTTGGCGCAGCACGTTTTCTTCAAGCACCACCCAGTTCAACTTGATCTCCGGGTGCTCGGCCTCGAAGGTTTTCGAGAGCTTTTGCATACGGATCATGTCGCTGTTGTTGACGGTGGCAATGGTCAGGGTTTGCGCGCCAAGGCTGACGGCGCTGAGGGTCATGCATGCAGTCATGCAGGAACAGGCAAGCAGAGCTTTTGCTGTGAACTTCATCGCGCACTCCATTTCCGCGCCCAGGGGGCTACAGAAGGACGGTTATTGTTGTTGTGTCTTCCTGCAACGAGTCAGGAAGAGTGTGCATTGATTACAGCCTTGAATCGGGGGTTGTGACAAATCCTTGGGCGCACGCTCACTGATACTTTTTTGCACTCGATGATCGTCCCCGTGACGCGTGGGGACGATCAATGCCGTGCTTAACGCTCGATATCAGCCAGTGCTCGCTCAGCCAGCAAGCGAGATACCTCGATCAACTGGGCAATACCCAGGGCGCCTTCGCGCCGCGAGCCGTCGAGATCAAAGGCGAAATCGCAGGTGAGGGCGTGGGCAGAGGCTAGGGATTCGCTGAGGTTGACCAGTAGGTCATGCGTGGAGATGCCGTCTTTTACGGTGAACAGCACACTGGGTGCTGGATCGATTGGGGGATTTGGGGTGGGTTTGATCATGGTGAAACTCCTGATTTAAGTGGAGCTACCACTGATCGCCGCGACGCGATTGGGTGGTAGCTGTACGCAGGTTCGCGGACCGGAATCAGGAAACCGGCATACCCAAAGGTATCCCGCGCACAGCCACCATAAGGGCGCACAGTAGACGATAAAAAGACGTCAACTGAAAGCGGAAATGGCACTCTGCGTCTGATTAAACCGGGCCGCGACGCCCGACCGCTGAGTGTGCAGCGGTGTACGGAGACTAGAGATTGAGTGTCCTAGGGACAACCTCAAAACCTTGTAAGACGTTTCTGTTTCCCGACGCCTGCCGAACGATCAACCTCAAGCCAAATTCTGCTCAGTCAACCGCTGCACCGCCAACCGTCGATAGTGGGACGGCGTCATCCCCTTAAGCTGCTGAAAACGCCGATTGAAGTTGGAGATATTGTTGAATCCCGACTCAAAGCACACATCCGTCACGGCCTTGTCGCCATCGGCCAGCAACTCGCAGGACTTGCTGATGCGCAGCCGATTGACGAATTCAATAAAAGTCCGCCCGGTGGCCTGCTTGAATACACGGGAAAAATACGTCGGTTTCATCCCCAGGTACTCCGCGACTTCCTCCAGCGGCAGCTCGCGGGCGTAGTGGGCAAAGATGTAGTCCACCGCGCGGTTGGTGCGGTCGATGCTGTGTTCATCGGCTTGCTGCGGGGTGGTCACGCCGGACAGCAGCTGGTAGTCCTCACAGGCGCTCAACACCTCCAGCAGGATAAAGAAGTGCCCCAGTCGCGCCATGCCGTGGGCGTCTTCGATGTGCTGCATGAGGGTCATGGCGTGGGCGATGGTCTTTTTGCAGCGGAATTCGATGCCGTACTGGGCGCGTTCGAGCAGCGGCGCCAGGCGTTTGAGTTCGGTGAAGATATGGCTGCCGTGTTCGAACAACTCGTCAGTGAAGTTCACCAGCATGTCGCGCTTGGGGACCACTTCGCCGTCTTCCACCTGGCTGATCCAGTTGTGGGGCAGGTTGGGGCCGGTGATGAACAGGCTTTGCGGGTAGAAGTTGCCGATGTAGTCACCGATAAACACCTTGCCGGAGCTGGCGACGATCAGGTGCAGCTCGTATTCCTTGTGAAAGTGCCAGCGCACCAGCGGGCAGGGGAAGCCGTGTTGGCGATAGATGATGGACAGACCATTGTGATCGTCCATCAACTCGTAGGAAGGGTCGGTGATGCGCGTTGCTCGGGTCATGCTGCCGTCGCTTTATTGTGGTCGCTGCGTAGGATAATGCCCCGTCGCGCACGACCTCGCCAGCAGCAGTGTTTACAGGTTGCGGTTTTTCGCCTCGATCCACTGGGACATGTACTGGGTACTCTTGTGCGCGTGATGGCGCAGCATGCTGCCGGTGAAGTTGTCCCGGCGATGGGCGGCAAGGTTGCGGCGGCATTGCTCCAGGCACGCCACCAGGGCCGGCCCATGCAGAGCCTGGTCATAGCGCCGGGCCAGCAGTTGGCGCCCGTGTTCCTGGGCCTGGGTCCAGCGCTCGTGGTCCTGGTAGAGGGCCACGGCAGCGGCGGCCAGGGCCGGGGCGTCGTGTTCGATCACGCCGGGCCAGGGTTGATCATCGCCCATGGCCTCGGCGCCGATCGGGGTGGTGACATTGGGGGTGCCGCAGAGCATGGCGTCGATCAACTTGCCCTTGATGCCCGCACCAAAGCGCAACGGTGCCAGGCAGATGCGTGCGGCGGTCATGACTTGCAGCGCGTCTTCGGCCCAGTTCATCACATGAAAACCCTGTGCCGGGTTGTGCAGGGCGGTGGCCTTGGGTGGGGTGTAGGCGCCATAGATATGCAGCTGCGCGCCCGGCAACTGTTGGCGAATCAGCGGCCATAGGCTGTGCTTCATCCACAGCACCGCATCCCAGTTGGGCGCGTGGCGGAAGTTGCCGATGCTGAGAAAGTGCGCACGGTCTTCAAACGGCGCAAACGCGGCGGTAGGCGGTTGCAACATCAGCGGGCACCAGTGGAGCAGGGCGGCGGGCACCTTGAACTGCTCGGTGAGCAGGCGGATTTCCACGTCGGAGATCATCAGGCTGATGTCACAGCGGTAAATCGCGGCGATTTCGCGCTTGGCCAGGTCGGTATCGGCCATGCGCTGGAACTCGTCCTGAAGCGCCGGCGCGAACAGGGCGCTGAAGTCGTCGCTGTCGGGGTTGGCTTTCACCTGCTCCTTGAAACGCTGGTGGCGGGCGTCGCGCAGGCTTTGCAGGTCGGAGGTTTCCAGCACGCGCAGGGCCTCGGGGCAGCATTGCTCCACGCGCCAGCCGAATTGCTCCTCCATCATGAAGCGGTCGAACAGTACGATATCCGGGGCCAGTTCGCGGATAAAGTCATCGAAACTGCTGTTATTCAGTTCAATGGCACATTCGGCGATGCCAAGTGCCGGCAAGTCGGCCTTGTGTTCGCCGATGGTCGCCGGGCTGCTGAAGGTAATGTCCCAACCTTGCGTAAGAAAACTCTCAAGGATTTGCATCATATGCCCGCCCGCGGCCGAGGAGCGGGGCTCTGGCCAGACGTAACCAATGACCAGGACTTTGGTGGCAGGCTGATTCATCGACGAAGGTTTCCTTGAAGGGCAGGCGAAAAGCGCGCAATTAAACCACAACCTGGCGACATGACAATTTGTGTCTGGCGGTAGGTAGCATCGGCACTTTGTGGTTAACTTCGGCCTCTCGAATTCGTTTAACCAAAAACCAGCATAAGGATTCCGTTCATGGCTCAAGTCACCCTTAAAGGCAACCCGGTCAAGGTTGAAGGCGAACTGCCGAAAGTCGGCGCCAAAGCCGCAGACTTCACCCTGACCGCCGGCGACCTGTCCAACGCCACCCTGGCCACCTTTGCCGGCAAGCGCAAAGTGCTGAACATCTTCCCAAGCGTTGATACCCCGACCTGCGCCACTTCCGTGCGCAAGTTCAATGCCCAGGCCAACGATGTGGCCAACACCGTGGTGCTGTGCATCTCCACCGACCTGCCATTCGCCCAGGCGCGTTTCTGCGGCTCCGAAGGCCTGGAAAACGTGAAGAACCTCTCGGACTTCCGTGATTCGGATTTCGCCGTTGATTACGGTGTGGCGATTGCCGACGGCCCGCTCAAAGGCCTGACCGCTCGCGCCGTCGTGGTACTGGACGAAAACGACAACGTGCTGCACAGCGAGTTGGTCAAGGAAATCGCTGAAGAGCCAAACTACGATGCGGCCCTGGCTGTATTGAAGTAACTGTTTCTGCGCGTAACTGTCGTTTGGCAGTAACACGTATGATGCATGATTGCGGCCTGGCCTAGTCCAGGCCGTTTTTATTTGAGTGTCAGCGGTTTAGCGAAATAGCTGGCGGACTAAGATCAGACGTTAAAAGTTGTAAGCCCAAGGTAAATAGCCGGTAAAGGTGCTTTTCTAAACGCCCCCCAGTGCTTATCTTTCAGCCTCCCGAAGAAGAAGCTCTCATCCCCAATGGTTGATCACTCCATGCAATCCTCCTCCCGCAACTCCCGCCGCTGGCTGTTTGGCCTGCTTGTGCTGCTGGTTATCGCCGGCCTGTGCTGGAAATTCTGGCCCGGCGGCGCGGCTCACAAGGACGCTCCTGCGGGGCACACCGGCAAGACCGGCATGGCGCGCCCGGGCTTCGGCGGTTCCACCGGTCCGGTGCCGGTGCGCGTGGCGCCGGTGGTGCAGGGGGAGTTTGCGGTGTACTACAAGGCGCTGGGCACGGTCACCGCGCTCAACACCATTAATGTGCGCAGCCGGGTGGGCGGTGAGCTGGTGAAGATCGCCTTTGAAGAAGGCCAGATGGTCAAGGCCGGCGACCTGCTGGCAGAAATCGACCCGCGCAGCTACCAGAACGCCTTGCTCCAGGCCCAGGGCACATTGCTGCAGAACCAGGCGCAGTTGAAAAACGCCCAGGTCGATGTGGAGCGTTATCGCGGCCTGTACGCCCAGGACAGTATCGCCAAGCAGACCCTGGACACCGCCGAAGCGCTGGTCCTGCAATACCAGGGCACGGTCAAGACCAACCAGGGCGCGGTAGACGATGCCAAGCTCAACCTTGAATTCACCAGGATCCGTGCGCCGATCAGCGGCCGCGTTGGCCTGCGCCAGCTTGATGTCGGCAACCTGGTCGCAGCCAATGACACCACCGCCCTGGCGGTCATCACCCAGACGCAGCCGATCAGCGTGGCGTTCACCCTGCCGGAAAACACCCTGGAAACCGTACTTGCCCGTTACCACGCCGGCAACAAACTGCCCGTGGAAGCCTGGGACCGCAGCGACGTGAAAAAACAGGCGGTCGGCGTGCTGCAGAGCCTGGACAACCAGATCGACGTCACCACTGGCACTTTGAAGTTCAAGGCGCGCTTCGATAACAAGGACCAGGCGCTGTTCCCCAACCAGTTCGTCAATGTGCACTTGCTTGCCGACACCTTGCATAACGTGGTGTTGGCGCCGTCGGCGGCGATCCAGTTCGGCAACACCGGTACCTTTGTCTACAAGCTCGACGGTGACAACAAGGTCAAGGTCCAGCCCCTGGTGCTGGGTGACACCGACGGTGAGAACACCGTGGTCAAGGAGGGCCTGGTCGCTGGCGATCGTGTGGTGCTGGAAGGCACTGACCGCCTAAAGGACGGCAGCGAAATCGAAGTGGTCAACGAAAGCAAGGAAGTGCCGACCACGCCGACCGAACACCTGCAAGGCAAGCCCGCGGCAAAAGGGGAGACCGGCGCTGACGCCGGCAAGGCGCAAAAGGTCGGTTCATGAACCTGTCACGCCTGTTTATCCTGCGCCCGGTCGCCACCACGCTGAGTATGCTGGCGATTGTATTGGCCGGGATCATTTCGTACCGCTTGTTGCCGGTGTCGGCCTTGCCCCAGGTGGACTACCCGACGATCCGGGTGATGACCCTGTACCCCGGCGCCAGCCCAGACGTGATGACCAGTGCGGTCACTGCGCCGCTGGAGCGTCAGTTCGGGCAGATGCCCGGGCTGACCCAGATGGCGTCCACCAGCTCGGGCGGTGCGTCGGTGCTGACCCTGCGTTTCAACCTCGACATCAATATGGACGTTGCCGAGCAGCAGGTGCAGGCCGCGATCAACGCCGCCACCAACCTGTTGCCCAAGGATTTGCCGGCGCCGCCGGTGTACAACAAGGTCAACCCCGCGGATACCCCGGTGCTGACCCTCGCGATCACCTCCAAAACCATGCTGTTGCCCAAGCTCAATGACCTGGTCGATACGCGCATGGCGCAGAAAATCGCCCAGATCAGCGGCGTCGGCATGGTCAGCATCGCCGGTGGCCAGCGCCAGGCCGTGCGCATCAAGGTCAACCCGCAAGCCCTGGCGGCCAATGGTTTGAACCTGTCGGACGTGCGTGCGCTGATCGCCGCCTCCAACGTCAACCAGCCCAAGGGCAACTTCGACGGCCCCACCCGCGTGTCGATGCTCGATGCCAACGACCAGTTGGTCTCACCCCAGCAATATGCCGAGCTGATCCTGGCCTACAACAATGGCGCACCGTTGCGCCTCAAGGATGTGGCGCAGATCGTCGACGGCGCCGAAAACGAACGCCTCGCGGCCTGGGCCAACGAAAACCAGGCGGTACTGCTCAACATCCAGCGCCAGCCGGGCGCCAACGTGATCGAGGTAGTCGACCGTATCAAGGCGCTGCTGCCGAGCATCACCGACAACCTGCCGGCCGGCCTGGACGTGACGGTGCTTACCGACCGTACCCAGACCATCCGCGCCTCGGTGAAAGACGTACAACACGAGCTTCTGATTGCCATCGCCCTGGTGGTGATGGTGACGTTCCTGTTCCTGCGTCGGGTCAGCGCCACGATCATTCCGTCCATTGCCGTGCCGCTGTCTCTGGTGGGTACCTTTGGCGTGATGTACCTGGCGGGTTTCTCCATCAATAACCTGACGCTGATGGCCCTGACCATCGCCACGGGGTTTGTGGTGGACGACGCCATCGTGATGCTGGAGAACATCTCGCGCTATATCGAGGAAGGCGAGACGCCGATGGCCGCCGCGCTCAAGGGCGCCAAGCAGATCGGTTTCACCCTGATATCCCTGACCTTCTCGCTGATTGCGGTACTGATCCCGCTGCTGTTCATGGCTGACGTGGTCGGGCGGCTGTTCCGCGAGTTCGCCATCACCCTGGCGGTGGCGATCCTGATTTCGCTGGTTGTGTCCCTGACCCTGACGCCGATGATGTGCGCGCGCTTGCTCAAGCGCGAACCGAAGGAAGAAGAGCAGGGACGTTTCTACAAGGCCAGCGGCGCCTGGATCGATTGGCTGATCCAGGCCTATGGCCGCAAGTTGCAGTGGGTGCTCAAGCACCAGCCGCTGACCCTGCTGGTGGCCATCGCTACCCTGGGGCTTACGGTGGTGCTGTACCTGGTGGTGCCCAAGGGCTTTTTTCCGGTGCAGGACACCGGGGTGATCCAGGGCATTTCCGAAGCGCCGCAGTCGATTTCCTTTGCGGCGATGAGCCAGCGTCAGCAGGAGCTGGCGAAGATCATCCTTGCTGATCCCGCGGTCCAGAGCCTGTCGTCCTACATCGGTGTGGACGGCGATAACGCCACCCTCAACAGTGGCCGCTTGCTGATCAACCTCAAGGCCCACGGCCAGCGCGACTTGAGCGCAGCCGAGGTGATCACCCGCTTGCAACCGCAAATCGACAAGCTGGTGGGCATCCGCCTGTTCATGCAGCCGGTGCAGGACCTCACCATCGAGGACCGCGTCAGCCGTACCCAGTACCAGTTCAGCATGTCGTCGCCGGACGCCGAGTTGCTGGCACTGTGGAGTGGCAAGCTGGTGCACGCCCTCAGTCAACAGCCGGAACTCACCGACGTTGCCAGCGACTTGCAGGACAAAGGCTTGCAGGTGTACCTGGTGATCGACCGCGACGCGGCCTCGCGCCTGGGTGTGAGTGTTTCGACCATTACCGACGCGTTGTATGACGCCTTTGGCCAACGGCAGATCTCTACCATCTATACCCAGGCCAGCCAATATCGCGTGGTGCTGCAGGCCCAGTCCGGCGAAACCCTCGGCCCGGCCGCGCTCAACCAGATCCATGTGAAGACCACCGACGGCGGCCAGGTGCGGCTGTCGAGCCTGGCCCATGTCGAGCAGCGCCAGGCGCAGTTGGCAATTGCCCATATCGGCCAGTTCCCGGCGGTGATGATGTCGTTCAACCTGGCCCCCGGCGTCGCCCTGGGCAAGGGTGTGGAGCTGATCAACCAGACCCAGAAGGACATTGGCATGCCGGTGGGCGTGCAAACCCAGTTCCAGGGTGCCGCCCAGGCGTTCGAGGCGTCGCTGTCGAGCACCTTGCTGCTGATCCTGGCGGCGGTGGTTACCATGTACATCGTGCTCGGCGTGCTCTACGAGAGCTATATCCACCCGATCACCATCCTTTCGACCCTGCCGTCGGCGGCGGTGGGGGCCTTGCTGGCCCTGCTGCTCAGTGGCAATGACCTGGGCATGATCGCGATCATCGGCATCATCCTGCTGATCGGTATCGTGAAAAAGAACGCGATCATGATGATCGACTTCGCCCTCGACGCCGAGCGTAATCAGGGCCTGGACCCACAGACGGCGATTTACCAGGCGGCGCTGTTGCGCTTCCGGCCGATCCTGATGACTACCCTGGCCGCGTTGTTCGGTGCGGTACCGCTGATGCTTGCCAGCGGTTCCGGCGCGGAGTTGCGCCAACCGCTGGGTTTGGTGATGGTCGGTGGCTTGCTGGTGAGCCAGGTGTTGACGCTGTTCACCACGCCGGTGATCTACCTGTACTTCGATCGCCTTGGCAGGCGCTGGCGCAAAGAGCCGCAACGCCTGGAGCCGGTTGAGCCATGAACTTGTCCGGACCTTTCATTCGCCGGCCGGTAGCAACCATGCTGCTGAGCCTGGCGATCATGCTGCTCGGTGGCGTCAGCTTCAACCTGTTGCCGGTGTCGCCGCTGCCGCAGATCGACTTTCCGGTGATCGTGGTGTCGGCCAGCTTGCCCGGCGCCAGCCCCGAGGTGATGGCGTCCAGCGTGGCGACGCCACTGGAGCGTTCATTCGGTTCGATTGCCGGCATCACCACCATGAGCAGTTCTTCGAGCCAGGGCTCGACTCGGGTGATCCTGGCCTTTGATTCCGACCGCGATATCAACGGTGCGGCGCGGGAAGTGCAGGCGGCCATCAACGCTTCGCGCAACCTGTTGCCCAGCGGTATGCGCAGCATGCCCACCTACAAGAAGATCAACCCGTCCCAGGCGCCGATCATGGTGTTGTCGCTGACCTCCGACGTGCTGCAGAAGGGCCAGCTGTATGACCTGGCGTCGACAATCTTGTCCCAGAGCCTGTCCCAGGTGCCAGGCGTGGGCGAAGTGCAGATCGGCGGCAGTTCCCTGCCGGCGGTGCGCATCGAGCTGGAGCCCAAGGCCCTCGACCAATACGGCGTGGCCCTGGACGATGTGCGCAATACTATCGCCAATGCCAACCAGCGCCGGCCCAAGGGCTCCCTGGAAGACGCTGAGCGCAATTGGCAGATCCAGGCCAACGACCAGCTGGAAAAAGCCAAGGACTACGCGCCGCTATTGATCCGCTACCAGGACGGTGCGGCCCTGCGCCTGGGCGATGTGGCGAAGATCACCGATGGTGTGGAAGACCGCTACAACAGTGGCTTCTTCAATAATGATTCGGCAGTGCTGCTGGTGATCAACCGTCAGTCCGGCGCCAACATCATTGAAACGGTCAGGCAGATCAAGGCCCAGTTGCCGGCATTGCAGGCGGTGCTGCCGTCCAGCGTCAAGCTCAGCCTGGCCATGGACCGCTCGCCAGTGATCACTGCCACCCTGCATGAAGCGGAAATGACCCTGCTGATTGCCGTGGGCCTGGTGATTCTGGTGGTGTACCTGTTCCTGGGTAACTTCCGTGCTTCGCTGATCCCGACCCTGGCGGTGCCGGTGTCGCTGGTGGGCACCTTCGCGGTGATGTACCTGTACGGGTTTTCGCTGAACAACTTTTCGTTGATGGCGCTGATTTTGGCCACCGGGTTGGTGGTGGACGATGCCATCGTGGTGCTGGAGAACATTTCCCGGCACATCGACGAGGGTGTGCCGCCGATGAAGGCGGCGTACCTGGGTGCCGAAGAAGTCGGCTTTACCTTGTTGTCGATGAACGTGTCGCTGGTGGCGGTGTTCCTGTCGATCCTGTTCATGGGCGGGATTGTCACCAACCTGTTTCGCGAGTTTTCCATCACCTTGTCGGCGGCGATCATCGTCTCGCTGATTGTCTCGCTGACCTTGACGCCGATGCTCTGCGCCCGCTGGCTCAAGCCTCATGACAAGACCCGGCAGACCGGTTTGCAGCGCTGGAGCCAGAAGGTCAACGACCGCATGGTCGCCGGCTACGCCACCAGCCTGGACTGGGTATTGCGCCACCGGCGCCTGACCCTGCTCAGCCTGTTGATCACCGTGGGCGTGAATATCGCACTGTATGTGGTGGTGCCAAAAACCTTCATGCCTCAGCAGGACACCGGCCAATTGATCGGGTTTGTGCGCGGTGACGATGGCCTGTCGTTCAGCGTGATGCAGCCGAAGATGGAAGTCTTTCGCCAGGCGGTGCTCAAGGACCCGGCGGTGCTCAGCGTGGCCGGCTTTATCGGTGGCAACCAAGGCACTAACAACGCAGTGATGCTGGTGCGCCTCAAACCCATCAGTGAACGCAAGATCTCTGCCCAGGCGGTGATCGAGCGTCTGCGCAAAGAGGTGCCGTTGGTACCGGGCGGGCGCCTGTTCCTGATGGCCGACCAGGACCTGCAGTTCGGCGGCAGCCGCGACCAGACCAGCGCGCAATATTCCTACATCCTGCAAAGCGGCGACCTGGCCGCGTTGCGCCTGTGGTACCCGAAAGTGGTCGCGGCGATGCGTGAGTTGCCCGAGCTGACTGCCATCGACGCTCGCGAAGGCCGGGGCGCGGCGCAGGTCACGCTGATCGTCGATCGGGACCAGGCCAAGCGTCTGGGCATCGACATGGACATGGTCACGTCGGTACTCAACAACGCCTACAGCCAGCGGCAGATTTCCACCATCTACGACAGCCTCAACCAGTATCAGGTGGTGATGGAGGTCAACCCCAAGTATGCCCAGGACCCGATCACCCTGAACCAGGTGCAGGTGATTACTGCCGATGGTGCGCGGGTGCCGTTGTCGACCATTGCCCATTACGAGAACAGCCTGGCCGACGATCGCGTCAGCCATGAAGGCCAGTTCGCTTCAGAAAACATCGCCTTCGATATGGCGCCCGGGGTGACGGTAGAGCAGGGCACCGCGGCCATCGAACGAGCGATTGCCAAGGTCGGCCTGCCTGAAGATGTGATCGCCAAGATGGCCGGCACCGCCGACGCCTTTGCGGCCACGCAGAAGGGCCAGCCGTTCATGATTCTCGGTGCGCTGGTGGCGGTGTACCTGGTGCTGGGCATTCTGTATGAAAGCTATATCCACCCGCTGACCATTCTGTCGACCCTGCCGTCGGCGGGTGTTGGCGCGTTGCTGGCGATCTACCTGCTGGGCGGCGAGTTCAGTCTGATTTCGTTGCTGGGCTTGTTCCTGCTGATCGGTGTGGTGAAGAAAAACGCGATCCTGATGATCGACCTGGCGCTGCAACTGGAGCGCAACGACGGCATGAGCCCGCTGGAGTCGATCCGCAGCGCCTGTCTGCTACGCCTGCGACCCATTTTGATGACCACCCTGGCCGCCATCCTCGGCGCCTTGCCGTTGCTGCTCGGCACCGGCGATGGCGCGGAAATGCGCCATCCGTTGGGCCTGACCATTATTGGCGGCCTGGTCTTCAGCCAGATCCTGACCCTTTACACCACCCCGGTGGTCTACCTCTATCTCGACCGCGCGCGCCACCGCTTCAATGCCTGGCGCGGCGTGCGTACCGATGCTGCCCTGGACACTGCGCTATGACCGATTCAACCAAATTATTGTGGCGAGGGAGCAAGCTCTCTCGCCACAACAACACAATGAAGTTATTGGCCGTGATGATGTGTGGGGTGTTGCTCAGCGCCTGCGCCATTGGCCCTGACTACAAGCGCCCGGAGGTCATCGAACCGGTGCAGTTCAAAGAAGCCCAGGGCTGGCGCCAGGCCAACCCCAGCGATTCCCTGGCCCGTGGCGCCTGGTGGGAGCTGTATGGCGACCGCCAACTCAATGAGCTGGTAGAGCGCCTCAACACGTCCAACCAGACCGTTGCCCAGGCCGAAGCGCGCTTTCGCCAGGCCAAGGCGCTGGTGCGCAGTTCCCGCGGGGCGTTTTACCCCAGCGTCGATCTGAGCGTGGGTAAAACCCGCGCCAGCCAGGGTACCGGCAGCAGCAGCGCCAGCCTCAGCAGTTCCAGCAGTGGTATCCGCGACACCCTCAATGCGCAGTTGGGCGTGAGCTGGGAAGCCGATATCTGGGGCAAGTTGCGCCGTGGACTAGAGGCCAATGAAGCCAGCGCCGAGGCCAGCTCGGCAGATCTGGCCGCGATGCGCCTGAGCCAACAGTCAGAACTGGTGCAAAGCTACCTGCAACTGCGGGTCATGGACGAACAGACGCGCCTGCTGCAAGCCACGCTGGACACTTACCAGCGCTCGTTGAAAATGACCGAAAACCAATACCGCGCCGGGGTGGCCGGCAAGGATGCCATCGCCCAGGCGCAAACCCAGCTCAAGACCACCCAGGCCAGCCTGATCGACCTGATCTGGCAGCGCGCCCAACTGGAAAACGCCATTGCCGTGCTGATTGGCGAAGCCCCGGCCAACTTCAACCTGGCGGTGAGCAAAGACATTCCAGCGCTGCCGCAAATACCGGTGAGCCTGCCGTCCCAGTTGCTGGAACGTCGCCCCGATATTGCCTCGGCCGAACGCTCGGTGATCGCCGCCAACGCCAACATCGGCGTGGCCAAGGCGGCCTATTACCCGGATCTCAGCCTGAGCTTGCAGGGCGGCTATTCCAGCAGCACCTATGAGGACTGGATCAGCCTGCCGAACCGCTTCTGGTCGGTGGGGCCGAAACTGGCCATGACCCTGTTCGATGGCGGCCAGCGCTCGGCGGAAGTCGATCGCACCGTGGCCAGCTATGACGAGACCGTGGCCAAGTACCGCCAGACCGTACTGGATGGGTTCCGTGAAGTGGAAAACTACATGGTGCAACTCAAGGTGCTGGCGGACGAGGCTGTGGTCAGCAATGAAGCGCTGGAATCGGCGCGTGAGTCGTTGCGCTTGACCGAGAACCAGTACAAGGCGGGTTTGATCGCTTACCTGGATGTGGTGACTGTGCAGGCGACGGCCCTGAGCAACGAGCGCACAGTGTTGACCTTGTTGCAGTCGCGGCTGGTGGCGAGTGTGCAGTTGATTGCGGCGTTGGGCGGTGGCTGGGATGGCCAGACGTCTCTTGCCGAGAAGGAGTGAGCGAATACCTGCGCATCCTGTAGGAGCGAGCTTGCTCGCGAAGAACACACCGACACCGCGTTTCCCCGGTTTCGCACGTCATCGTTGACGATCTTCGCAAGCAAGCTCGCTCCTACAGTGGAGAGGCCCCCTCCCACAGGTATTGAAAAATACCCGCATTAAGCCAGCAGATTGACGCCAAAAAATGACTAATGGCTATCTGCTTAATTAATCACCTGCCCCAGAATCATTCTCGCTACAATCGCCCGCTTTGCCACTCGGCACGGGCTTTTACGCCCTGTAGCCTGCGAGAAGTCCCATGTTGATCGGTAGCTATTCAACCTCCCTGGTCGTTATTTCCCTGTGCGTTGCAATGCTGGCGTCCTACACCGCGTTGGACCTGGCCGGGCGTATCGCTACGACGAAGGGGCGTGCCGTTTATCTATGGATTACCGGCGGCGCAGCGGCCATGGGGGTGGGTATCTGGTCCATGCACTTTATCGGCATGTTGGCGCTGCGCCTGCCGTTTGCCATTGGGTTTGACCTGGGCATCACCGCGTTGTCGTTGCTGATCGCCGTGTTATCCAGTGGCTTCGCCTTATGGCTGGTCAGCCAGCCACGTCTGCCGGCCTGGCAACTGGCGTTCGGTGCGCTGGTGATGGGTGCCGGTATCGCCAGCATGCACTACACCGGCATGGCAGCGATGCGCATGACCCCGGGTATCGACTACGACCCGACCTTGTTCGGCGCTTCGTTGTTGATCGCGGTAATGGCCTCCGGCGCCGCACTGTGGATCGCCTTCAACCTGCGTCGCAATACGCCTTACGTGCGCCTGGCGCGGGGTGCGGCGGCGGTGGTGATGGGCGTGGCCATTGTCGGCATGCACTACACCGGGATGGCCGCGGCGCAGTTTGCCGATGACAGTTTCTGCGGTGCCGCGCTAACGGGCTTGAGCGGCAAGGGCCTGGATAACCTGGTCTTGGTGACCTCCCTGGCGGTGTTGGTCATAGCGTTGTTGACCTCCTTGCTGGATGCCCGCCTGGAGGCGCGCACCGCTGTACTCGCCGATTCCTTGACCCTGGCCAACCAGGAACTGACCCACCTGGCACTGCACGACATGCTCACCGGCTTGCCCAATCGCACACTGCTGGCGGATCGCATTCAACAAGGCATTCAGGCGGTGTACGAGCAGGGCGGTTGCTTTGCGCTGATGTTTATCGACCTGGACGGCTTCAAGCCGGTCAACGATGCCTTCGGTCATCACATGGGCGATCAACTGCTGCGCGAGGTTGGCCTACGTCTGCGCGAGGACTTGCGCAGCCAGGACACCCTGGCCCGTATTGGCGGTGACGAGTTCGTGTTGCTGGTGCAATTGACCCAGCCGGACGATGCCATGGGCCTGGCCGAGCGTCAGGTCGGTCTGATCAATCGCGCTTTCACGGTGGCCGAGCATGAGCTGAAAATCTCCGCGAGTATCGGTATCGCCATGTTCCCGGGCAACGGTAATAACCCCCAGGAGCTGTTGATGAACGCCGACGCGGCGATGTATCACGCCAAGGGCATGGGCAAGAACGGCTACAGCTTCTTCGATGCGTCAATGAACACCAATGCGCGCAAGCAACTGCAATTGTTGCAGGACCTGCGCAATGCCCTCGAACACGGCGAGTTTCGCTTGTATTACCAGCCCAAGTTCGATGCGGTGAGCGGTATTGCCGTGGGGGCCGAGGCGTTGTTGCGCTGGGAGCATCCGCAACAAGGCTTGCTGCTGCCGGCAGCTTTTATCGCGCTGGCGGAGAAAACCGGGCTGATCATTGCCATCGGTGAATGGGTACTCGACGAAGCCTGCCGCCAGATGAGCCTGTGGTACGCACAGGGTTATCAGCGCTGGCGCATCGCCGTGAATCTTTCGGCGCTGCAGTTCTGTCATGCCGGGTTGGTCAACAGTGTTGCGGCTGCTCTGGAGCGCCACCAATTACCCGCCAACAGCCTCACGCTGGAGATCACCGAGACCACTGCCATGAGCGATGCCGATGCGAGCATGACGGTATTGCAGCAGCTCTCGGACATGGGCGTGGACCTGTCCATCGATGACTTTGGCACCGGTTACTCCAGCCTGATGTACCTCAAGCGCCTGCCGGCCAACGAGTTGAAGATCGACCGCGGCTTTGTACGCGACCTGGAGCACGACAGCGACGACGCCGCCATCGTCTCGGCCATCGTCGCCCTCGGCCAGGCCCTGGACTTGCGGATCGTTGCCGAAGGCGTGGAAACCGATGCGCAGCAAAATTTCCTTACCCGCCTGGGGTGTGATTCCTTGCAAGGCTATTTGTTGGGGCATCCATTGCCGGCCGACAGTTTCATGGCAAACATCCTCGCCGGCGAAGATGCGCCAGCGCCTGACAAAAGCCATCAGTGACGGGTATTCTTGGATCCAACCCTAACCATCAGGTTGAATCAGGAGACCGTAGCCATGGACAAAGTTGTCATCATCACCGGAGGCAGCCGTGGGATTGGCGCCGAGACGGCCTTGCTGGCCGCTCGCGAAGGTTATCGCATCTGCATTAACTATCAGTCGGACGAGAAGGCTGCCCAGGCTGTGCTTGAACAAGTGCGCGGCCTCGGCGCCCAGGCCATTGCGGTGCGCGCTGATGTCAGCATCGAAGATGAAGTGATAGCGCTGTTCAATCGCGTGGATGCCGAATTGGGGCGTGTCACGGCGCTGGTCAATAACGCCGGTACTGTGGGGCAAAAGTCGCGGGTCGACGAGATGTCCGAGTTTCGTATCCTGAAGATCATGAAGACCAACGTGCTGGGCCCGATCCTGTGCGCCAAGCACGCGGTGCTGCGTATGTCGCCTCGGCATGGCGGGCAGGGTGGCAGTATCGTCAACGTGTCGTCGGTGGCGGCGCGGCTGGGGTCGCCAGGTGAGTATGTGGACTACGCAGCGTCCAAGGGCGCGCTGGATACCTTCACCCTCGGTCTGTCCAAAGAGGTCGCGGGTGAAGGCATTCGAGTCAACGCGGTACGCCCTGGTTATATCTTTACCGATTTCCACGCCCTGAGCGGCGACCCGGACCGCGTCAGCAAGTTGGAGTCCGGTATCCCCATGGCGCGTGGCGGGCGTCCGGATGAAGTGGCTGAGGCGATAATCTGGTTGCTGTCGGACAAGGCTTCATACGCCACCGGCACATTCCTCGACTTGGGCGGCGGTCGTTAAAAAGACCGCACAATCCGTCCCAATGTCTCCATGGCTTTTTCCGAGGCCTCGTTCCATGGGCTGCCATAGTTCAAGCGTATGCAGTTTCTGAAGCGCTGGGTCGCTGAAAAAATCGGCCCCGGTGCGATGCTGATGCCCTGGGCCAGGGCCATCTGGAACAATTTCAGCGAGTCGGTTTGCTCCGGCAATTCCAACCACAGAAAATAACCGCCCGCCGGCTGGCTGACCCGTGTCTGGGCCGGGAAGTAGCGGGCGATGGCCGCCAGCATGGCGCTTTGCTGTTCTTCCAGGGCATAGCGCAATTTGCGCAGATGCCGGTCATAACCGCCGTGTTGCAGGTAGTCGGCGATCGCCGCCTGGGCCGGCATCGACGGGCACAGCGAGGTCATCAGTTTCAGGCGCTCGACCTTCTGCGCAAAGCGCCCGGCCGCGACCCAGCCGACGCGGTAGCCCGGTGCCAGGCTCTTGGCAAAGGAACCGCAGTGCATCACCAGCCCTTCGGTATCAAACGCCTTGGCCGGTTTTGGCGCGTGTTGCCCGTAGTACAACTCGGCATAGACATCATCTTCGATCAACGGCACCTGATGGCTGCGCAACAGCTCTACCAGCGCCTGTTTTTTGGCTTCGGGCAGGGTGGCGCCCATGGGGTTCTGGAAGCTGGTCATGGTCCAGCAGGCCTTGATTGGGTAGCGCTCAAGACTTTGTGCCAAGGCGTTCAGGTCAATGCCATCGCGCGGGTGCACCGGGATTTCCACGGCCTTGAGTTTCAGGCGCTCCAGCACTTGCAGGCAGGCGTAGAACGCCGGTGCCTCGATGGCAACCAGGTCGCCCGGTTCAGTCACGGCTTGCAGGCACAGGTTCAGCGCTTCCAGGGCACCGTTGGTGATCAGCAGCTCCTCCATGGGCAGCATCAGGCCGCCGACCATGTAGCGCAGGGCAATCTGCCGGCGCAGTTGCGGGTTGCCCGGCGACATGTCGGTGACCACCAGGCGCGGGTCCATTTCGCGGCTGGCGCTGGCCAGGGAGCGGGCCAGGCGCGGCAACGGGAACAGCATCGGGCTGGGGAAGGCCGAGCCGAAGGGCACTGTATTAGGGTCTTTGATGGAATCGAGTACCGAAAACACCAATTCACTGACGTCCACATGGGTGGACTCATGCACCTGCTCGCTCACCACTGGCTCGGAAAACGGGCTCGGTGCATGGGTGTTGACGAAGTAGCCCGAACGCGGCCGCGCGCGAATCAGGCCACGGCGTTCCAGCAAGTAGTACGCTTGGAACACGGTAGACGGGCTGACGCCGTAGGTCTGGCTGGCATAGCGCACCGACGGTACGCGCTGACCTGGGCCAAGGACGCCGGAGCGGATCAGTTCTGCGATGTCATCGGCGAATTTTTCGTAGCGTTTCATGGCAGCCTTAAACAGTTTTCAGTCTGTACGCCGGGTAAGTGTGTGTGGGAGCTTGCCCACGATTAGCATAGGTATCTACACATTTTTGGTTCGGCGCTGTACCTGTGGCGAGGGAGCTTGCTCCCGTGACGACCAGTCAGCCAGCGCATATCTATCTGATGCTCCGAGATCCAAATGTGGGAGCGGGCTTGCTCGCGAAGGCGGCCAGGCAGCCGACCCAGTTATACCGAGTACATATCCATTGCTGCGGTAACGGCCACTTAGGGTTCCGCCCTGACGGCGGCTCGCTTTGCAAAAGCGGCAAAGTAAGCAAAACGCTCTTGCCCCACCACTCGGCACCTCGCTCAGGCTCGGTGTACCCGTAATCCGACAGCGTGGTTTGACGGGGCGCTTAAGATCAAAAGCAGATCAAGATCAAGAGCGGCTCGCTTCGCATCGTAGTTACGGGGTGTGCGGCAGCTGCAAAGTTATGTAAATACCCATGCCCCGATCAGGGTGTGTCAGTCAATACAGGTTTAACTGGCTTACGGCTACCTGGAGCAAGCCCCCTCCCACATTGGCGGATTGTCAGCGGTTCAACGGTGCGACGAAGCGACTGTCCGCCGCGCTGTAGATCCAGGGCTCATCCACATCTGTCACCTTGAAGCGCAGGCTCTGCGAGCTGCTCGCCGGCTTATCGGCCAGCAGTGCCACTGACACCGGTATATCGACGATTTCTCCGGGCGCGAGGCTGAGCCGGGTCTTGCCCTGCAACTGGAACCCATCGGCATCCACCAGCTCCACCCGATAGTCCTGGCGTTGCTGGGTCTTGTTGATGACCTTGAGGCTGTAGATGTTCTCGATCAAACCCTGGCTGTTTTCGCGAAACATGCCGCGGTCCTTGGTGACATCCAGCGACACCATCGGCCGTTCAATCAAGGCCACCACCAACGCGGCAATCATTACCAGCAGTACGGCACTGTAGCCGATCAGGCGCGGCCTGAGCAGATGAGTCTTGCCACCCTGCAGTTGGTGTTCACTGGTGTAGCTCACCAAACCACGGGCATAGCCCATTTTGTCCATGATCGAGTCGCAGGCATCAATGCAGGCCGCGCAGCCGATACATTCCATTTGCAGGCCGTCGCGGATATCGATGCCGGTAGGGCACACCTGCACGCACAGCTGGCAATCAATGCAATCACCGAGCCCTGCATCGGCTGGCTGCACTTCGCGTTTGCGCGGGCCACGGCGTTCGCCGCGGGCGGTATTGTAGGAAATGGTCAGGGTGTCTTTATCAAACATCACGCTTTGGAATCGCGCATACGGGCACATATGCATGCACACCGCTTCGCGTAACCAGCCGGCATTGATGTAGGTAGCGCCGGTGAAAAACAGCACCCAGAACAGGCTCACCCCGCCGATTTGCCAGGTCAGCAGTTCGACGGCGAGAGGACGGATGGGCGTGAAGTAGCCGACAAAGGTCAGCCCGGTCAGCACGCTGATGCCCAGCCACAGCGTATGTTTGGCTGAGCGTCGCGCGAGTTTGTTCAGGCTCCACGGGGCCGCCTGCAGCTTGATACGCTGGTTGCGCTCGCCCTCGGTGATCTTTTCACACCACATGAACAGCCACGTGAACGAGCTTTGCGGGCAGGTATAGCCGCACCAGACGCGGCCGGCAAACACCGTGATCGCAAACAGGCCGAAGGCACAGATGATCAGCAGCGCCGAGAGCAGGATAAAGTCCTGCGGCCAGAAGGTGGCGCCGAAAATGTGGAACTTGCTGTGCGCCAGGTCCCACAGCACGGCCTGGCGCCCACCCCAGTTCAGCCAAACGGTGCCGAAAAAGGCCAGGAACAGCAAAGCCGCTCCGCTGACACGCAAGGTGCGGAACAGGCCGGTAAAGCTGCGGGTATGGATCAGGTTATCGCTGGATTTGGCCTTCACCTTCTTTGGGTGTATGGGCTCAAAGGTTTCCACGGTTGGGATTCGTTCGCTCATGGTCGTTCGCTCATCAGCCTCCATCAGGCCAATGCACTATGGGCGACGGGCTGTTTGCATAACAGACTCAGCTAGGGCGATATAAAGCGGATCAGATGGGCTGGATGTATCCGTCTGCGTCAATGTGCTGCACCCCAGCGTCAATAAGGTGCAGCGATCGATCGCAGGGGCTGACGCAGATCAATTAAATCACCGAACCCGGTTCGTCGGCCTTCACATGCTGACGGCCATCGGTGGCGCCTTCAACCGTCAGGGCGTCCGCCTCGGCTTCGGTGATGTAGATGCGAGAACCCGCCAATTCCAGATAAGACATGGCTTTGTCGTGATCGGTAAGGATGGTCACTCGGGTGGCGGGCAGGCTTTGTTCCTGGCCGTTTTCGTCGAGCGTGAAGTAGCACAGATGATTTTCGATGCGTACGGTCATGACGATCTCCGTTTTGTGAACTGTGCAGCGTTAGGCGAATGCCATGCGCACGGGTTCCGGGCAACTGACTGGCGGTCTGTGCGGTCTATTCTTTACTCATAATAAAAGGAGCGCATCCATGGACGTCTGGTGGCAACAAGTGTGGCAAACCCTGCAAGCCGAGTTCGCCGACATCGCCGATGCCCGGCAACTCACTCAAGTGACTGTGCGCCTGCTGATCGCTGCGATCCTGGGTGGCATCCTGGGTTTTGAGCGTGAACACAAGGGCAAGGCGGCGGGCGTGCGCACCCATATGCTGGTGGCGCTTGGCGCGGCGCTGTTCGTGCTGGTGCCGCAGATGTCCGGCAACCAGGCAGACGCCATGAGCCGGGTGGTTCAGGGGGTGATTGCGGGCATCGGCTTCCTTGGCGCCGGCACTATCCTCAAGGGCAAGGAAGATGAAGAAGGCCAGCATGTGAAGGGCCTGACCACGGCTGCCGGGTTGTGGATGACCGCCGCCATCGGGGTGGCGGCGGGCATGGGGCGTGAATCGACGGCGGTACTCAGTACGTTGCTGGCGCTGGCGGTGTTCAGCATCATGCCGAGAATCGTCAAGTTAGTGGAAAAGTGATACCCAGCCATCAGGTCATGATGTTGCTTTGGCGCACCTCACCAAACACCTTCAGTACAAAGGATGGCTTGCCTGGAGCGTCAGCAATGACTACCACGCTGACTTTGTTATTGGGCGAATATTGAATCTGTATCTCCCCGTTCGACTCCGGGGTGCGTTCAACCCATCGCAGCGAGGCGTTCAACTGTTTCTGAATGCCGGTCAGGTTCAATTTGTCTTGGGATTTGAAATTCCGGATCTCTTGAGGAGACTCGAGTGTGGATTCGCTGACAGAGCGGAAGCTGTACGTTGCAGGGCTGTCGTGGCCAGTGTCGGAGGCCGCTGGCGGTGGCGTGGCATCGGCTTGCGACGCGTCGAGTTTTTCCTTGGCCAGCGAATCGCAGGTATTGCTTAAGGTTTTATAGGTCGAGTCCATCCTGGAATAATGTTGTTTGATTTTGGCTAACTCAGCGAGTGAGTTATCGAGACGGCCAAAAGAGCTCGAGGCGTCGCCGTCAAATGCCCCGAGCAGGGCCTCGATATTTTTAAAGGCGAATTTATTCATTACCTCTTCTGTTGTTTTATGCTTGGCTGAGTTCAGGTTCCTGGCACCGGCATTGAGCACGACGCTCATCTCTTCAAATTTTTTGCGGTTCGCTTTGGCGTCGGGCCCACGTAACGCTGCGCGCCTGTTTTCTGGCTGAAAAATCCATTCGAGTTCGGACTTGATTGCACGAGATTGGGCAGAGTCCGGATTGCCCTGTAGCGCGTTGATTGTTTCCGGGGTCAATAGTGTATGAGTATCGCTCACGCGTTTCGTCGCGTCTGCGTGTTGCTCAGGAGAGGTCTGATTGGAACGCGTGTCAGGCGATTGCTGTGCACGGTCCGGTGCCTTGGGCGTAACGGACCAGTTCGGGCCAGCGTTGAGCAACGCATCCACCTGCTGCTGTGTTGGCCGGCCCTGAGCGTGGGCGCCGCTGGAGTCTCCAGGTGGCGATGGCTGCGTGCCGGAAAGGTGCTGAAGGTTGATAGTCGACATGGTGTCCTCGCGATAGGATCAGAACTTCCCATCGGAAGATGGGTTGAGTGCGAGGTAAATATATAAACCCGCAGTCACGCGAGCATTCAGGCTTGTTCCCAGTGTCTGTAGGAGAGTTCGTTTTTTTGCGGCTCGCTCGAGCTGAAGAACAGCCTGGCCCCTCCCGAGCGAACCTCCATCATTGTGACTCAGACGATAACCGGCGGCGTGGTCGTGGGCGGTTCTTGCGCTGCGGGTGGCTCATCTTCAGGGGGTTCCTGCTTTGGCGCCGGCGTCGGCTCCGAAGGCGGCAAGGGCGGGGCATCGATATTCGGATCTTCGGGCTCAGGGGGTATTGGGATATTCATCAGTGTGGCCTCCTTTGTGCTTGGCTCTATGGGTGGACCATTGCCTTGGGGAATTGATTCCCCGCCCGGCGGCCACATATCCACCTGAACTTTTGCCGCGCGCCCAGGCTCGGACTTTAAACGGCCCTGCTCAGGGAGAGCGTCGCCGTACTTGAATTCGGATCAAGCAAAGAGCGTCCACGGGGCGTAAGGGGAAGATGCTCGATGACTGCTGAAATACTGGCTCCAGAGGGCTGCGCACTGCCGTTGTCGCAAGCGCTGTTGTTACCCAGGATCGCTATCGAAAGCACCATGCCGGTGATCGACAAGGGGGAATTTGCCGTCAAGGCCGTGGTCGGCCAGCGCGTCAATGTCACCAGTAAAGTATTCGCCGATGGCCACGACAAACTGGCGGTGCTGATCCGCTGGCGCGCGCTGGAGGATGAAAGCTGGCACAGCGTGGTCATGACTGATGTCGGTAACAATGGCTGGGAGGGCGCGTTCACCGTCGCCCACCTCGGCCCGCATGAATACTGCATCGAGGCATGGATCGATACCTTCGCCAGCTTCTGCTATGAACTGCGCAAGAAACACGAGGCCGGGGTGCCGGTCAGCCTTGAATTGCAGGAGGGCCGTAGCCTGGTGTTGCAGGCCGCCGAGCGCAGTGACAACGAATTGCGCGACCGCTTGATGTTGTTGCACCACGAATTGTCGGGCCTGCTGGAAACCGAGCAGGTGGCGTTGTTCCTGCACGAAGACAGTGCACACTTGATGACCCAGGCCGATCATCGCGCTTATCTGAGCATCAGCCCGGCCTACCCGATTGACGTAGAGCGTGAGGCGGCGCAGTTCGCCAGTTGGTATGAGCTGTTTCCCCGCTCGATCACTGACGATCCGGCCCGCCACGGTACATTCAACGACGTGCACTCGCGCTTGTCGATGATCCACGACATGGGCTTTGACGTGCTGTACTTCCCGCCGATCCATCCCATCGGCCGCAGCCACCGAAAGGGCAAGAACAACTCACTCACCGCCGGCCCCGATGATCCGGGCAGCCCCTATGCCATCGGCAGCGAGGAGGGCGGGCACGAGGCGATTCACCCGCAACTGGGCAGTCGTGAGGATTTCCGTCGCCTGGTCAAAGCCGCTGCCGACCACGGCCTGGAAATTGCGCTGGACTTTGCCATCCAATGCTCCCAGGACCATCCGTGGCTTGAACAGCACCCTGGCTGGTTCAACTGGCGCCCCGATGGCACGATTAAATACGCAGAGAACCCGCCGAAAAAGTATCAGGACATCGTTAACGTCGATTTCTATGCGGCGGATGCGATTCCGGGCTTATGGACAGAGCTACGCGATATTGTGGTGGGTTGGGTGGAAGAGGGCGTGAAGACCTTTCGCGTCGATAACCCCCACACCAAGCCGCTGCCATTCTGGCAATGGCTGATCAGTGATGTCAGGTCCAAATACCCTGAGGTGATCTTCCTCGCCGAAGCCTTTACCACTCCAGCGATGATGGCGCGCCTGGGCAAGGTCGGCTATTCCCAGAGCTACACCTACTTCACCTGGCGCAATACCAAGGCCGAGTTGAGCGAGTATCTGACCCAATTGAACCAGTCGCCGTGGCGCGAATGCTACCGACCGAACTTCTTCGTCAATACTCCGGATATCAACCCAGGCTTTTTGCACCAGTCCGGACGCCCTGGCTTCTTGATCCGTGCCGCGCTGGCGACCATGGGCTCGGGCCTGTGGGGCATGTATTCAGGCTTTGAACTGTGCGAAGCCGCGCCAGTGCCGGGCAAGGAGGAATACCTGGATTCGGAGAAGTACGAAATCCGCCCGCGGGACTTCACTGCCCCCGGCAACATCATTGCCGAGATCGCCCAACTCAACCGTATCCGTCGGCAGAACCCGGCCCTGCACACACACCTGGGCCTCAAGCTCTACAACGCCTGGAACGACAACATCCTGTATTTCGGCAAGCGCAGCGAAGATGGCACCAACTTCATCCTGGTGGCGGTCAACCTCGACCCCTTTAACGCTCAGGAAGCCCATTTTGAACTACCGCTGTGGGAGCTGGGCCTGCCGGATGACGCCCAGACCCAGGGTGAAGACTTGATGAACGGCCACCGTTGGACCTGGTACGGCAAGACCCAATGGACACGGCTTGAACCGCAGATGCCCTTTGGAATCTGGCGCATCACCCATTCCCCAGGCTGATGGAGATCCCCTGTGGGAGCTGGCTTGCCTGCGATAGCGATTTGTCGGCCACCATTTCAGGTACTGACAGACCGTTATCGCAGGCAAGCCAGCTGCCACACTGGATCGCATTCCGTCTGCAGAACTTTAGTGTTTTCAGGAGTTCCCGATGGCGAAGAAACCCAAGACAGCCACCTTCATCAAAGACCCGCTCTGGTACAAGGATGCGGTGATTTACCAGGTTCACGTCAAATCCTACTTTGACTCCAACAATGATGGCATCGGTGACTTCCCCGGGCTGATTGCCAAGCTCGACTATATTGCCGACCTTGGCGTGAACACCATCTGGCTATTGCCGTTCTACCCCTCGCCACGCCGCGATGATGGCTACGATATCGCCGAATACCGTGGCGTGCACAGCGACTACGGGACCATGGCCGATGCCAAACGCTTCATCGCCGAGGCGCATAAACGCGGGCTGCGGGTGATCACGGAGCTGGTGATCAACCACACCTCCGACCAGCACCCCTGGTTCCAGCGTGCGCGCAAGGCCAAGCCTGGCTCGGCGGCGCGGGATTTCTACGTGTGGTCGGACGATGACCAGAAGTACGACGGCACGCGCATCATTTTTCTCGATACCGAAAAATCCAACTGGACCTGGGACCCGGTCGCCGGCCAGTACTTCTGGCACCGCTTCTACTCCCACCAGCCCGACCTCAACTTCGATAACCCGCAGGTCATGAAGGCCGTTCTGTCGGTGATGCGCTATTGGCTGGACCTGGGCATTGACGGCCTGCGTCTGGACGCCATCCCCTACCTGATCGAACGCGACGGCACCAACAACGAAAACCTGGCTGAAACCCACGACGTCCTCAAGCAGATTCGCGCCGAAATCGATGCCCATTATCCCGACCGGATGCTGCTGGCCGAAGCTAACCAATGGCCCGAAGACACGCAGCTGTATTTCGGTGAGCGTAAAGGCGATGACGGCGATGAATGCCATATGGCCTTCCACTTCCCGCTGATGCCGCGCATGTACATGGCGCTGGCCCAGGAAGACCGCTTTCCCATCACCGATATTCTGCGCCAGACCCCGGAGATTCCCGCCAATTGCCAGTGGGCGATTTTCCTGCGCAACCATGATGAGCTGACCCTGGAGATGGTCACCGACAGGGAGCGTGACTACCTGTGGAACTACTATGCCGCAGACCGCCGCGCCCGAATCAACCTGGGTATTCGTCGCCGCCTGGCGCCGCTGATGGAGCGTGATCGTCGCCGTGTCGAGTTGCTCAACAGCCTGTTGTTGTCGATGCCGGGCACGCCGACTCTGTATTACGGCGATGAGATCGGCATGGGTGACAACATCTACCTGGGCGACCGCGACGGTGTGCGTACGCCGATGCAGTGGTCTATCGACCGCAATGGCGGCTTCTCCCGTGCCAACCCGGCCAGCCTTGTATTGCCGCCGATCATGGATCCGCAATACGGTTATCAATCGGTCAACGTCGAGACCCAGGCCCAGGACCCGCATTCGTTGCTGAACTGGACCCGGCGCATGCTCGCGGTGCGCAAGCAGTCCAAGGCCTTTGGCCGTGGCAGCCTGAAAATGCTCTCGCCGACCAATCGGCGCATCCTGGCTTACACCCGTGAATACACAGGGGAAGACGGCCACACCGAAATCATCCTGTGCGTGGCCAATGTGTCGCGCAGCGCCCAGGCAGCGGAGCTGGACTTGTCTGCCTTCGCCGGCATGGTGCCGGTGGAGATGCTCGGCGGTAATGCCTTTCCACCGATTGGCCAGCTGAATTTCCTGCTGACCCTGGCGCCCTATGGCTTTTATTGGTTTGTGCTGGCGACGGAAAACCAGATGCCAAGCTGGCATGTGGAACCGGCGCAGAGCATGCCCGACTTCACCACTCTGGTACTGAAAAAACGCATGGAAGAATTACTCGAAGAGCCTTGCCGCACCAGCCTGGAACAAGCCTCATTGCCAGCCTGGTTGCCCAAACGTCGCTGGTTTGCCGGCAAAGACACGGCGATCGACAGCGTGCGCATCACTTACGGCGTACGGTTTGGCGACCCACAGCACCCGGTATTGCTCAGTGAAATCGAGGTCAGCAGTGGTGGTCAGGTCAGCCGTTATCAACTGCCGTTGGGCTTTCTCGGCGAAGATCAGGTGAGCAGCGCCTTGCCCCAGCAATTGGCCCTGGCCCGGGTGCGACGTACCCGCCAAGTAGGGTTGGTGACCGATGCCTTCAGCCTTGAGCCTTTCATCCGTGAAGTCATCCAGGCCATGCAGGCAGGGACCGTGCTCAACTCCAGTGAGGGCGATCTGCGGTTTGAGGCGACCGGGCACCTGGCCGGGCTGCAACTGACTCACGAATCGCCGGTGCGTTACTTGTCTGCCGAGCAGTCCAACAGTTCGGTGGTGGTGGGCGAAAGCCTGGTGCTCAAGCTGATTCGCAAAGTCAGCGCCGGGGTACACCCGGAGCTGGAAATGAGCGCCTACCTGACGGCCGCCGGCTACCCGAATATCTCGCCTTTGCTGGGCTTTATGAGCCGCCGCGACGCGCAGGGGCAGGACAACCTGCTGATGATTGCCCAGGGCTACCTGAGCAACCAGGGCGATGCCTGGAGCTGGACCCAGAACAACCTGGAGCGGGCGATCCGTGACGAGTTGGCCGAGGCTATTTCTGAACAGGAGCAGCACTACAACGCCCTTGGCGAACTGGCGGATTTCGCCGCGGCGCTCGGCCAGCGCCTGGGGGAAATGCATGGGGTGCTGGGTGCGCCAACGGATGACAAGGACTTCAAACCGCAAATCACCACCGCCAAGGATACTCAGGCCTGGGCCAAGGATGTCGGCGCGCAGATCGAGCGTGCGCTGCAATTGCTCAAGCTTCATCAAAGCCAGTTGAACCCCGCTGACCAGGCGTTGGTCAGTGAGTTACTGGTACACAAAAAAGCCATCGCCGGGCATGTCCAGGCATTGGCGAAGGCCACGGTCGGCGGGCTGCGGATTCGTGTCCACGGTGACTTGCACCTGGGCCAGGTGCTGGTGGTCAAGGGCGATGCGTACCTGATCGACTTTGAAGGCGAACCTGCGCGGCCGTTGCATGAGCGGCGCGGCAAGCACAGCCCCTATAAAGATGTGAGCGGGGTGCTGCGCTCCTTTGACTACGCGGCGGCCATGGCCCTGAATGTGCAAGCAGTGGATCAGACACCGCAAGCCAACACTGCGCGCAAGCGCGTCACCGATCGCTATCTGAGTGAAGCCCGCGAGGCATTTACTCAGGCTTATCAGACGGCGACGTCTACACTGGCGCATGATTGGCAGGATGCCAACGGCCAGGACGCAGCGCTGACGTTGTTCAGCCTGGAAAAGGCCGCGTACGAAGTGGCCTACGAAGCGGAAAATCGCCCGACCTGGTTGCCGGTGCCCTTGCAAGGGCTGCATGGCTTGCTGAGCGGGCTTACACCTAAATCGAAACCTGTACGCGGTGGGGAGACGTCATGAGTTTTACACATAAAGAACCGCTGCAGCCCAAGTTGACTGCATTGCCGGCGTCCAAGGACGTCGAAGCGCTGGTGCGCGCCGAACACCCGGATCCGTTCTCGATCCTGGGCCCGCATGACGACGAGCAGGGCGGGCAGTTTATTCGCGCCTTTCTGCCCGAGGCGCTCAGCGTTCAGGTACTCAGCCGGGATGGCGGTGAAGTGCTGGGCAGCCTCGATGCAACCCAAGTGCCAGGCTTGTTTGTCGGGCAATTCAGCACGCGCCAGCCGTACCTGCTGAAAATCCAGTGGGCGGGCGGTGAACAGATTACCGAAGACCCCTACAGCTTCAGTCAATTGCTGTTGGGGGAAATGGACCTTTACCTGTTTGCCGAAGGCAATCACCGCGACCTGGGCAGTTGCCTGGGGGCCCAGGTGACCAGTGTCGATGGCGTGCAAGGTGTGCGCTTTGCGGTGTGGGCACCGAATGCGCGGCGGGTTTCGGTAGTGGGCGATTTCAATATCTGGGACGGTCGCCGCCATCCGATGCGCCTGCGTCACCCCTCCGGTGTGTGGGAGATTTTTATCCCGCGTTTGCAGCCGGGCGCTGCCTACAAATACGAAATCCTCGGGGCTCATGGGATCCTGCCGCTCAAGGCCGACCCGGTGGCGCTGGCCACTCAACTGCCGCCCGACACGGCCTCCAAGGTCGCCGTACCGTTGCAGGTGGACTGGCAAGACCATGATTGGATGCAAGCCCGGGGTGACAAGCAGAAATCCACGGCGCCCTTGTCGATCTACGAGCTGCACGTGGGCTCCTGGCAGTGCGAGCTGGACGAGGCCGGCGAGGTCGCCCGTCAATACGGCTGGCGTGAACTGGCGGAGCGCTTGATCCCCTACGTGCAGCAACTGGGCTTCACCCATATCGAGCTGATGCCGATCATGGAGCACCCCTTTGGTGGTTCGTGGGGCTATCAGGCTTTGTCGCAATTCGCCCCGAGTGCACGCTTTGGATCGCCCGAGGATTTCGCCTGGTTCGTCAATGCCTGCCACCAGGCGGATATCGGCGTGATCCTCGATTGGGTGCCGGCGCATTTCCCCACCGATACCCACGGCCTGGCGCAGTTCGACGGCACAGCGCTGTACGAGTATGCCAACCCGCTGGAAGGCTTTCACCAGGACTGGGACACGCTGATCTACAACCTGGGCCGTACGGAAGTGCACGGCTTCATGCTGGCCTCGGCCCTGCACTGGCTCAAGCATTTTCATGTGGATGGGCTACGGGTGGATGCGGTGGCCTCGATGTTGTACCGCGATTATTCGCGCAAGGCCGGCGAGTGGGTGCCCAACCGCCATGGCGGGCGCGAGAACCTGGAAGCCATCGATTTTCTGCGGCATTTGAACGACGTGGTCGCCCTTGAAGCGCCCGGCGCGCTGGTGATCGCCGAGGAATCGACGGCGTGGCCGGGGGTCAGCCAGCCTACCCAACAAGGTGGCCTGGGGTTCAATTACAAGTGGAACATGGGCTGGATGCATGACTCGCTGCATTACATCCAGCAAGACCCGGTGTACCGCGCCCATCATCACAACGAGCTGAGCTTCGGCCTGGTATATGCGTGGTCCGAGCGGTTTATCTTGCCGATCTCACACGATGAAGTGGTGCACGGCAAGCACTCGCTGATCGACAAGATGCCGGGAGATCGCTGGCAGAAGTTTGCCAACCTGCGCGCCTATCTGAGTTTCATGTGGATGCACCCGGGCAAGAAGCTGTTGTTCATGGGCTGCGAATTTGGCCAGTGGCGCGAATGGAACCACGACCAGCAACTGGACTGGTATCTGCTGCAATACCCTGAGCACCGTGGGGTGCAGAAGCTGGTGGGCGACTTGAACCGCCTGTACCGCGAGGAGCCGGCGCTGCATGAACAGGATGATGCTCCCCAAGGCTTCCAGTGGCTGATTGGCGATGATGCGATCAACAGTGTTTACGCCTGGCTGCGCTGGAGCAAGGACGGCCGGCCGGTGCTGGTGGTTGCTAACTTTACCCCGGTGCCGCGTGAAGGCTATGCGGTTGGGGTGCCGTACGGCGGGCGTTGGAGTGAGGTGATCAACAGTGATGCGGACACTTACGCCGGTTCCAACTTTGGCAATGGGGGAGAGGTGTTCACCCAGGATGAGCCGCGTCATGGGCAACCGGTGTCGCTGTCGTTGAACCTGCCGCCGTTGGGCGTGTTGATTCTGCGTCCGCAGGAGCTGTAAGGGCGCTGGATTGGCGGATGCAGTTGTTCCCGATACTGGCAGGGTGCCACAATGGCGCCTTTGCCGTCGCAATCGACACAGGCGCATTGCATGAACAGCTTTGGGCATGGGCAAGATCAGGATCCCATCATCGAGCAGCAAGTGCGAACCGACCGGTTGCACCAACTGTTTCGCCAGTCGTTCTCGGCCGTCTTCGGTAGTTATCTGGGGGCCGCCATGCTCTGCTGGCTGTGCTGGGATCGCTTCGATCATCGAATCATTCTGGTATGGCTGGTGCTGCTGGGTTGCTCGTCACTGCTGCGCCTGCACATGTTCGTGCAGTGGTTTCGTTGCCCCGACAGCGAGCGCACCCCAAAGCGTTGGGAGCGGCGTTACTGGATCACGCTGATGTTGTCGGCGGGCATCTGGGGAGGTGGGGCGCTGGCGGTGATGCCGGTTGATGACCGTGTGTCCCAGGTACTGGTGATGCTCTTTACCGTAGGGATGTCAGTCAGTGCGGTGTCCTGCTACTCGGCCTATCGCTACATGACCCTGAGTTCGATGGCGTTGGTGCTGTTGCCCTGTACGCTGTGGCTGTTGTTCCAGCCGGCACCGATGCAAGTGGGTGTGGCCCTGGCAGTGCTGGTGTTTTCGTCCTTTGTGGTGACGGCCACCTGCAAACTGTCCGATGCGCTGGAAAAAGCCTTCCGCCTGACACGGCAAATGGAGCGTACACACCGTCTTTCAACCCGCGCGGCCCAAACCGATGAGCGCGACGGGTTTGAAGACCTGCACCGCTAAGGCTCAAGGTCGTGATCAGGTGGCTGTAGCGGTCTGATCCTTGGACATCGCCCTCACCAACGCCCTGGCGACCTGTTCGGCGGAGTAGGGTTTGGCGAGGAACTCAAACCCCTCATAACCGCTGTCCGCCAGCTCTTCGCTGTAGCCTGAGACAAGTACCACCGGCAGGTCCAGACGCCGCTCACGCAGCAGTCTGGCCATCGCAACGCCGGTCATCCCCGGCATGACCACATCCGAAAAAATCGCGTCGAAGGCTCGGGCGTCGTTGCCAGCGAGGGCCAGTGCCTGCTCGGCGTTGGTCGCCCAAGTGGTCTTGTAGCCCAGGTCCTTGAGGATCTGGCTGGCGAAACGTCCCACTTCCAGGTTGTCTTCCACGATCAGAACATGCCGTTGGGCAGCCTCCTGCGGCGATACAAGTTGCTCCTGTTCGTCCTGCTGCGGGGCGGGTTCGCCTTCCACTTGGGGCAAATACAAGGTGAACACAGTGCCCAGGCCGAGGGTACTTGTCACATCGATGTTGCCGCCCGACTGTTTGGCAAAGCCGAAGACTTGCGACAGGCCCAGCCCGGTGCCTTTGCCAACGGCCTTGGTGGTGAAGAACGGCTCGAAGATACGGTCGATGGTGTCGCCGGCAATACCGGTGCCGGTGTCGGTCAGAGAGATGCTGATGTACGGCAGGCGTGACTCGGCGTCACCGCGGATGCGCGGCAGCGCTTGCTGTGTGGCGACCTTGAGGGTCAGGGTGCCCTGGCCGTCCATTGCGTCGCGAGCATTGAGTGCGATGTTGAGCAGCGCGGTTTCGAGCTGGCTGGGGTCAATGCGTGCGTAGCACGGCTGATCGGGCAACTGCACCTGTACATGAATGCGGGCGCCGGTGACACTTTCAAGCATCTCGCCGATGTTGCGTACCCGCTGGCTGACATCCAATACCTGCGGGTTCAACGGCTGGCGACGGGCGAAGGCAAGCAATTGGCTGGTGAGTTTACTGGCCCGCTCCACGGTGTCGGAGACGGCGCTCATGTAGCGCTGGCGACGCTCTTGCGACAAGTTCGGTTGGCGCAGGAAGTCCACTGACGAACGAATGATGGTCAGCAGGTTGTTGAAATCATGGGCGACGCCGCCGGTCAGTTGGCCTATGGCTTCAAGCTTCTGTGACTGGCGCAACGCGGCCTCGGCCTGGGCCAGCGCGAGGGTGCGCTCTTCCACGCGCTGCTCCAGCGTGGCGTTGAGTTCGGTGTAGGCCGCCAGGCCCTCGCGTACGGCTGCATCGGCGCGCACGCGCTCGATGTGCGCCCAGGACCGTTCGGTCACTTCACCCAACAACGCCAGATCGTAGGGCGACCAGTAGCGGGGCTGTTTGTCATGCACGGCCATCAACGCCGTGAGACGTCCATCCTTGATCAGCGGCACGCAGATGGTGGCCGTGACGCCCAGCGCCTGAAAGGTTGCCGACTCATCGGCGGGCAGTTCGATCAGGTTATCGCGGATCACCAGGGGCTGACCGGCCCGCAGAGCACTCACCGCGCGTTCGCCGAACGCCGCCAGGCTGTAGTGGCCGATGATGCTGGGTGAGCCCTGCGCCGCCCAGTCGCCACGGATAGTGAAACCATCTTCATCCTCATCCATATCGGCATAGGCGCAAATCGACACTTGCAGGTGTTGCGCCAGCAGTTGGGTGGTCGATGTCATGATGGCTTCGGCGTCGGTGGCGCTGGCCACGGCGTTGCCGATGGCATCCAGCACCGCCAGGCGACGGGCGAGGAATACGGTGGAGGTGGTCTCGGTCACCGTATCGAGCATGCCCACCACGTTGCCTCGGGAGTCGCGGATAGGGCTGTAGCAAAAAGTGAAATACGCCTGTTCCGGCGCACCATTGCGCTTGAGCATCAGCGGGAAGTTTTCAATATAGGTGGCATGCCCGTCGAACGCCGCGCTGGCGATGGGGCTTATCTCGCTCCAGGCCTCGTGCCACACCTCGCTGAAAGGGCGGCCCAGTGCCTCCGGCTTGTTGCCCAGAATCGGCCGGAATGCATCGTTGTAGAGCGTAATCAACTCAGGCCCCCAAACGATGGCCTGGGGAAACCTGGAAGCGAAGCACAGCGCGACGGTGGTCTTCAATACATCGGACCACTGCTCCAGCGGGCCGAGGGACGTACTGGCCCAATCATGCTGGCGGACCCGCTCGGCCATGTCGCTGCTGCCTTGCAGCCAATTCATCATGGGGTCAACACCTTATCTACCGCGGTTCGACTATTGCCTGAAACGTCAGGTTGCCAAGCAACAGACCTGAATGACTGCTCCCAGTTCAGCGCGAATATCCAGGTTATTGAGCGGCGAATACACCTGTCCAATAGATACCTGCATCGCTCTTGGGGTCCATCGCGTAGGCCGCGCCCAATTCGCGAAATTGCGGGTTCATCAGGTTGGCGCAATGGCCGGGGCTGGCGAGCCAACCGTCCACGACCTTGCGAGGGGTATCGAGGCCGGCGGCGATGTTTTCGCCGATGTTCTTCGCGATATACCCGGCCAGTTCGGCGCGGTCACCGGGAGTACGACCGTCGTGGTCCAGGTGGTCGAAGAAGTTGCCGTTGGCCATGTTGCGCGTGTGGCTGTTGGCCGCGCTGGCCAGGGTGTCGTTCCACGACAGCGGCGTGGTCGCGCTGAACGCCTGGGTGCCGCATTGGTGTGGTTCGGCGCGCGCGGCGTTGACCAGGTTCAGCAGTTGCTTGCCTTCGGTCTGCCAGTCGCCCAGGCCACTGGTCAACAGCGGGCGGGCCAGCACGATGCGCCAATCCTGGCCGCTGTTGCTGACGCCGATGTCGACATATTGCGGGTCCAGTACCACCCGGCAGAAGCTTTCGCGCACTGCTTTCATGGCGGCGTCGGCATCCTTGGGCCCGGACAGGCTGATGGCCTGCACGTTGACCATAGGGTACGCAGCCCGCGCCAGCGACTGCTGCAAATCGCCGACATTGGAGGCCGGCAGCACCAGCCGTGTGTCGCTGGTCAGCGGTGGCAGTTCCTGGGAACCCTGGTCACCGCAGCGTTGCACCTGGCTGCGGTATTGGTTGATCTGTTGGACTAACTGACTTTCTTCATTCGCCATCGCGCTGGCGCAGAACACCGTAGTGGCGGCCAGCGTCGTAAGACCCATCATCAATGACAGAACGCGCATGGACGTTACCCTTGAGCTTGAAAGTGCCCATGATGCGCGATCCAGGTGCATCCATGCACCCGTTGGTCCGAACTTTTTTCTTCAATTCTTGAATGTCGAGTGTTTTGCGCCCTGATCGCAGAGGGCGAACACCACCACGCCATCGGTGGAGTGAATCGCCGAGGCCGCCACCATCGGGTGCGGGCCATGAGCGGCCCGCAACAGGTACAATCGCCGCTGCCTTGACGCGAAACTCCAGGAATTTGCATGTTCAGCCTTACCCGCTACACCACGCCGTGCCCCGAATCGGTCAATAGCCAGATCCTGCAGATGGTGGTGGACAACCTCACCGACATCAGCAGTGTCGCGCTGGCGCCAAGTAACTTGCTCTACAACATCTACCAGTACGCCATCGGGTTTGAGGTGCACTTGTACCTTGAGGCGTTGAATGGCGAGAAGGGCATCGCCGTCGAGCTGGTCGTGGCGATGCAGGACGAAACCGTTGTCGGTTTTTGCCTGTATCTGCCGGTCAAGAACGACCCTCAAGCCTGCGGCATTGCCTTTATGGCGGTGCAGGCCGGCTTTCGTCGCCAGGGCGTGGCGAAGCAAATGCTGGGCGATGTGCTGGCGCGCTATCCCCACGCCGAACTGGCCTGTGCGGTGGAGAAGGTCCCGGTATTCGAGGCCATGGGGTTTCAGGTGCGCGGCGCACGTGGCACCCAAGTGCTGATGAACACCCGGGACTACGGCACCGAAGGCTTGATGGGGGTGTTGGATGTGGCAGCGATCTATCGTTCGCTGGAAGTGCGCCAGATTCATACCTACCTGCTGCAAAAGCACGGCAAGCGCGCCATGGTCGACGCTGAAAAACAGCGTGACCGGCATCTGGATCAGTTGACGCGCAAGGTGCAGCTGTACATCCAGCAGCGTTTTCCTACGATTTGACCCGCTGGACCATCCCCAGGATGGTCGCCAGCAATTCCTGCTGGGCCTCCTCACGGCTGATCTCGCCATTGGCTGCCGCATGAGACAGGGCTTCCGCCGCACCGAGCATAGCGCGCAAGCCGGCCTTGGAAACACCGCCGCCCGAGGCGAACGGTGACAGTGCGTTGGAGCACTTTTCCAGGAAGATCGCCTCATATTCGCGCTTGAGCACCGCCAGCTCCGGCGAGCCGCTCAGCGCGGCAATCACTCCGGGGATTTCCCGGCCCTGCAACAGTACGCAATCGACATACGCCGACGCGATCACCCATGCCCGGTCCTCTAGCGTCGCCTTACTGGTGTCGATGGCCTCGGTAAAGACCTGGTCCTGGCGCGCATCGAAATCGGCATACAACGCCGCCAGCAATCCCGCACGCGTGGTGAAGTGGTCGTAGACCACCGGCTTGGTCACACCTGCCAGCTCCGCCAGGCGGCCCAGGGTCAGGGCGTCGGTGCCTTCCTCGCGCACCAATTGCCACGCCACATCGAGTAATTGGCGCTGGCGATCTTCACGGGACAAGCGCCGACGTGGGGCAGGGGATTCACTGCTTGACATGGTTATATACCAAAAGTAACTTAAGGGGCATAACTTACTAAACGTAGCTTAATCCTGTCAGGAGTTAAAGTCATGCACGCCTTGATCGTAGTTGCTCATCACGACCGGAAATCGCTCACCCATAGCGTCGCGGCTCAGGTAGGCGCCGGTTTGACCGCCGCCGGCCACACCTTCGAAATCGCCGACCTTGCTGCCGAAGGGTTCGACCCACGCTACACCGCCGCCGACCATCAGGTGCACCGCGCTCATGCAACTCCGCCGGCCGATGTGCTGGCCGAACAGGCGCGTATCGAGCGCGCCGACGCGCTGGTGGTGGCTTTCCCGATCTACTGGTGGTCGATGCCGGCGTTGCTCAAAGGCTGGGTCGACCGCGTGTTCGTCAACGGCTGGGCGATCGATTATGGCCCCGACACACCCGTCGTGAAAAAACTGCGCCACTTGCAGGTGCACCTGCTGGCCCTCGGGGGCGCGGATGACAGCGCTTTCGATCGGCACGGCTATGCCAAGGCCATGCACACCCAGATCGATTACGGCATCTTTGATTACTGCGGGGCGCAGGTGCTGACGTCCAAGCTGCTGCTGGATTCGGAGAGCGGGGGCGCCCAGGCGCACTTGCACACGGCCAAAGCTGTGGGGCAGGGGATGTTCCAGCGCGAGACGGTCGCGGGGTGATTCAGGTGTCGCGAAACAGGTCGTGGGCATCGAGCAAGCGGTAGGCAATCTCGGGGCGTTTTTCCAGGCCGCGGCGGATCGACGCCGGGATCGATTGACGCGTCTTGCGGCACATGCCCGGCAGCTCGTCGATAACGATCTGGATCCCGCGCATACTCTTGACCTCGGTATGCCCAGGCGCAATGTGCACGCGGATGCCCAGTTGCTCGTACATCCGCTGCTGCATGTGTTCAAGGTCTTGCAGACTCTTGAGGTTTTCAAGGCGTTCGAGCAGGATTTTTTCCTGCTGTCGCGTCAACTGGAGGATGCGCAGGTCCGCGCCGGGCGCCTCCAGCAGTTGTTCACGCTCGCACACACAGGCGCCGGGAGGGCAGGGTTGGCGAATGGTCATCGACGCTCCCGGCGAAGTTTCACGATCGGCGTGTCAGTAGGTCAATTGAACGCCCAGGCTGCCCAAGGCTTTCCAGTACTCAGGGTAGGTCTTGGCCACGCAGTCCGGGTCCTGGATGCGAATCCCCGAAACTTTCAGCCCGGCCAGGGCAAAGCACATGGCGATGCGGTGGTCGGCGTGGGTGTCGATCAGCGCCGTGCACGCGGTGCCGCCCAGGGCTGGGTCGCTCGCCACCAGCAAATCGTCGCCCTCAATGCTCGCCAGGCCCGGGCGGATCTCATTGAGGCCGTCGTGCAGTGCCTGTACACGGTCACACTCCTTGACGCGCAGGTTCGCCAGTTCAGTAAAACGCACCGGGGTGTTGTTGAACGCGGCAAGCACTGCCAGCGTCGGGATGGCGTCCTGCATTTGCGAACCGACCACCGTGGCTTGCATGTTCGGGAACTGGGCGATCACGGCCTGGGCCTGGGCGTCCGGCTGGGTGAAATCCTGGGCTGCGACACCGATGTCGATACGGCCAGCGGTCAGCACTTCGGCGGCCCACAGGTAGGTAGCGGCCGAGGCGTCGGGTTCGATCAGGTAATCCCGGGCGGTGTAGCCGGTCGGGGCGACGCGCCAGGTGGTGTCGTCCACGGCTTCAACCTGGGCGCCAAAGGCGCGCATGCAATCCAGGGTCAGGTCCACGTAGCCACGGGCGCCGATGTCTTTGCCGGTCAACGCCACTTCAATCGGCGCCTCACCACAGGCCGCGAGCATCAGCAGGGCCGATACATACTGACTGGACAAGCCGCCATCGATCTCAAAGCGCCTGGCTTGTACCTTGCCTGTGCCATGCACGGTCACGGGCGGGCAGCCAGTGGGGCTGTCGACCTGAATTCCGTTTTGGCCGAGGGCGGTCAGCAGCGGGCCAATCGGGCGCTTTTGCATGTATTCATCGCCGTCCAGCACCACGCTGCCTTGCACGGTGGCCACGGCGGCGGTGAGAAAGCGCATGGCAGTCCCGGCGTTACCGAGGAACAGTGGTTGGGCAGGCAATTGCAGCGAGCCTTGGCTGGTGACGACGAACGTGGTGTCGTCTGGCTCATCGATACTCACACCCATCTGACGCAGGGCGACCGACATGTGGCGAGTGTCATCGCTTTTCAACGCACCGCTCAAACGGCTGGTGCCCTTGGCCAATGCCGCCAGCAACAGGGCGCGGTTGGTGATGGATTTGGAGCCGGGGGGCGCGACCTTGCCATTGAGAGGAAAGTTGGGCGGTGTAACGGTCACGGTTTTTTGCGAACTCAAGGTACAAGGCTCCTGGTCAAGGCGAGGTGGCGTGGAGTGGCCGACGTGCGGACCCGAATAATCAGGCAAACACGCCATGCTTGTCGAGTGAGCAAGTGATCTGCGTGATTTTTCTGGGATGTGCTCCGATTCAAATGTGGGACGGGGCCAGCAAGCCCGGCTTAACGCTGGCTCAACCAGTAGTCATGCAGCGCCCGTGCAGCCGGTTCGATTTCGCTGACCTGCTGTTGATGGGCGTTTATATCCAGGTCCGCCGGCAGTTCGAAATTGTCCTGCTCGGCGCACCCGGTGATTTTTTCCAGTTGCCCGGCTTGTTCGGCGGGCAATGGCGGCCAGTTGCCGATCGTCACACCCCGCACATAACCAAAACACCATTCTTCAGCCAGCGTCACCGCCTGGTCTTGATATTCGGTTTCATCGAAACGGGCTTTGAATGCCTGGGAGTCGGTGGCCAATTGAGCGGCCAGGGTATTCATATGGCGTACACACAGTGCGAGAAAATCCTGGGCCTCGCCCATGTTGTCCCATTCAGGGTTTTGCCCACCCCAGATCGCCGGGAACCACTCGGCCACGTCCACCTTGGCCGGGCTGGAAACCAGGGCGGTGAAATAACCGTCGAGTTCGGCCATGTTCAGCACCGAGTGGTCTTCACCGTATTTGAGCAAGGTGGCGTCAATGAAGTCGAAATCGGCGGGAGAGAGGGGTTGGGCGTGCATGGCATATCCTTAAAACGTCGAGCGCCGCTGACAGGGGCGGCTTAAAGCGCAAAGGATGGCGTGTGCACCGGGTTTTATCCAGCGTCTTTTCCCTCACCGTGGCCAGTCCCGCTTTTGGCCGATGCGCCGTGGCGCACCCTTGATATAGTCTGGCCTTTCTCAATCGCCAGTCAGGGATCACTGCCATGTCCGAATACCAAGCCTTCGTCGTCGAACTGAGCGGCAACGTTGCCCATGTGCAGATCAATCGCCCGGAAAAGATCAACGCCATGAACGCGGCGTTCTGGACCGAAATCATCGACATCTTCCAATGGATCGACGACACCGATGCCGTGCGCGCCGTGGTGCTCAGTGGTGCGGGCAAGCATTTCTCTTCGGGTATCGACTTGATGATGCTGGCCTCGATAGCCAACGAGTTCAGCAAGGACGTGGGGCGCAATGCGCGCCTGTTACGGCGCAAGATCCTCGAGTTGCAAGCCTCGTTCAACGCGGTCGACCATTGCCGCAAGCCGGTACTCGCGGCGATCCAGGGCTACTGTATTGGCGGGGCCATTGACCTGATCAGCGCCTGCGACATGCGCTACGCGGCCGAAGGTGCGCAGTTCTCGATCAAGGAAATCGACATCGGCATGGCTGCTGACGTAGGCACTTTGCAACGCCTGCCGCGCATCATCGGCGACGGCATGTTGCGTGAGTTGGCCTACACCGGTCGCCAGTTCGGTGCCGAAGAAGCGCGCAGCCTCGGCCTGGTCAATCGCGTGTATGCCGATCAGGACAGCCTGCTGGCCGGCGTTATGGAAATCGCCCATGAAATCGCCGCCAAGTCGCCAATCGCCGTGACCGGCACCAAAGCCATGATCAGCTACATGCGTGACCACACAGTCAATGACGGCCTGGAATACGTTGCCACCTGGAACTCGGCTATGTTGCAATCCAACGACTTGCGCGTGGCCATCGCGGCCCATATGAGCAAGCAGAAACCTGAATTCGTGGATTGACTGATATGACCCCAGGCTGGATTACCACAACGCTGCTGGATAACGACGCCGTCGGTGGCTGGGCCGTCGCCCGCAGCCGTGAGGGCTTTTTGCATGACGCCAATGGCCCTCTGTTCCCTCGGGAGTGGCTTAAACGCCAGGACCTGCCGGTGTTCGCTGAACACGGCATCGGCCACCTCGATGGTGAACCGGTGTACTTGCTGGAACTCGACAGTGCTGCCGATGTGCCAGGGTGCAGTTGGCAGGGGCTGCGCGGTTTCATGCTCCAGGGTGATCACACTCTCTACAGAGTGCTGGGTTACGCCGCCCAGATCGGCACCTGGGCGCGGGAGCATCGCTTCTGCGGCAGTTGCGGCCAGGCCATGGTTCAGGTCCCACGGGAGCGGGCGATGTACTGCGCGCCTTGCGACCTGCGCAGCTACCCACGGATTTCGCCGAGCATGATCGTGCTGGTGACCCGTGGCGACGAGATCCTGCTGGCGCGCTCGCCACGTTTCGTCACAGGGGTCTACAGCACCTTGGCCGGCTTTGCCGAACCCGGCGAATCGGCCGAAGACTGCCTGATCCGCGAAGTGCGCGAGGAAGTGCAGATAGAAGTGAAGAATATCCAGTACATGGGCAGCCAGTGCTGGCCGTTCCCCCATTCGATGATGCTGGGTTTCCACGCCGAGTACGCCGGTGGCGACATCGTGCCCCAGGCCGACGAGATCGAGGATGCGCAGTGGTTCAACATCCACGAACTGCCGCCGTTGCCGGCGTCACGTTCGATTGCGCGTTACCTGATCGACCTTTACGTGGCCCGCCGCTTAGGCCACGCTGAACCAGTGCTGCCAGGCTAGGCGTACGGTCAGGCCCAGCACCACGGTGATAAACACCGGGCGAATGAATTTGGCGCCGCCGCTGATTGCGCTGCGTGCGCCAAAGAACGCGCCACACATCACTGACACGCCCATCGCCAGCCCGACGATCCAGTCTACCGAGCCGTTGATGATAAACACCGTCAGCGCCGCCGCGTTGCTGACGAAGTTCATGCTGCGCGCGACGCCGCTGGCCTTCACCAGGTCGATGGGGTGCAGCAGCATCGTGCTGACGGTCCAGAATGCACCGGTGCCAGGCCCGGCCACGCCGTCGTAGAAGCCCAGGCCAAAGCCCTGGGTGGCCTGCCATTTCTTCTTGATCGGTGCTTCGGCATCCACCGGCGCCTTTGGCGTACCGCCGAACAACAGGTACACCCCGCAGGCAAAGACGATCACCGGCAGCATCTTGTTCAGGGTTTCGGCGGGCAGGTAGTGGGCGACCACCGCACCGGTCAGCGCGCCGATCAATGTACCGACGATGGCGTGCACCCATTGGCGCGGGTGGAACAGCTTGCGCCGGTAAAAGGTGAAACTGGCGGTGGCCGAGCCGAAGGTGGAGCTGAGTTTGTTGGTGCCCAGTACCAGGTGAGGCGGCATCCCGGCGGTGAGCAGGGCCGGTGTGGTCAGCAGCCCGCCGCCGCCGGCGATGGCGTCGATAAAACCGGCGATAAAGGCAACGACGGCCAGGATGGCCAGGGTGGTGAGGTCAACGCTGAGTTCGAAGGGCATGGGCAGGGCTTATTGTTGGAGGTGCGCTATGCGAAGGCCGCCATCTTACCTGCCGAATGCACGCAGAACCAAATGTGGGAGCAAGCCCTTCCCACATTTTTAAACCCGTCTGCTTGGCTATTTGTGGGTTCCCAGCCACTCCAGCGCCGTACGCCAGATGCAAATGCCCAGGAAATACGCCGACATCAGCGACCACAAGCCAAACGTCCACGGGTTGGTGTTGGGATAGTCCACCACCATCAAAAAGCTGCACAGCAACCAGATCGTAGTCACCGCAATATTGATCGGCATGAAGCGCTTGACCCGGAATGGGTGCAAAAACTTCATCGGTGTCACGGTCAACAGGGCCAGGCCGATCACGGTCAGCAAGGTGACCCAGGCGTCAGGCTGGATGATGTACACGCACAGGGCGACCACGTTCCAGGCGGCGGGGAAGCCGACGAAGTAGTTGTCCTTGCTCTTCATGTTCACATTGCAAAAGCAGAACAGCGAAGACACCAGAATCACCGACACCGTAAACAGGTGGGTAAATTCCGGCAGGTCGATATAGCGGTAGATAAACAGTGCGGGGATGAACACATAGGTGAGGTAATCGATCACCAGGTCCAGGACCGAGCCGTCAAAGCTGGGCAATACCGTGCTGACATTCACCCGTCGCGCCAGCGAGCCATCGACGCCATCCACCACCAGCGCCAGGCCCAGCCACAGCAGGCATGCCTTGGGGGAGTTTTCCAGCAGCGCCAGGGTGGCCAGGAAGGCCAGTACCACACCGGTGGCAGTAAAGCCGTGGGCGCCCCAGGCTTTGAGTCTGGCTACATGCAGGGTGGATATCACGGGCGGTTCTCCAAAAGGTCAAACGGGGCAGCCGACAACGTAGCGCCGTCGAGTCTGGCCGGGTAATGCAGGTATCGACCGGGAAGAGGGGGATAAGGTTCACCGCCCGGTGTCTGCGTAAGCGTAGCAAGCGTAGGACGATTCGGCATCAACCCTGACGGAACACCAGGGCCTTCAGCCCACTTTGCGGATCGACGTCGGGGAATTCCGGCGGGTTGTCCAGGCGCTGCACAAAGCGCAGGCCCGGTGCCTCGCGGGTTACACCGTCGATCAGGAAATCTTCGCCGAAGGCTGGGTCGTTCATGCACGCCAGCACCGTACCTTGGGCGGTGAGCAAGTCCGGCAGGCGGCGCAGCACGCGCTGGTAGTCCTTGGTCAGCAGGAAGCTGCCTTTCTGGAACGACGGCGGATCGATGATCACCAGATCGTAAGGGCCGCTGTGGGTGACCTTGGCCCAGGACTTGAACAAGTCGTGGCCCAAAAAGGTGACTTTGCTCAAGTCATGCCCGTTCAGGCGATGGTTGTCGCGGCCACGACTGAGGGCGCCACGGGCCATGTCCAGGTTCACCACATGGTCGGCGCCGCCTTCGATGGCGGCCACCGAAAAACCGCAGGTATAGGCAAACAAATTCAGCACGCGCTGGCCTTGGGCCTGTTCGCGCACCCAGTTGCGCCCGTAGCGCATGTCCAGAAATAGCCCGCTGTTCTGCTTTTTACCCAGGTCGATCAGGTACCGCAGGCCGCCCTCGGTGATGGTCAGCTCATCGATGGCCTCACCCACTAACCACTCGGTGGTGCTTTGCGGCAGGTAGCGGTGTTGCATGGCCAAGGTGTGCGCGCCAAAGCTCGCCCAGTCGATGTTCAGCAGCGTCTGCTTGAGGGCTTGCAGGTGCTCGGTTTCCTTGAACAGCGCCACCAACACCACCCCTTGCAGCCAGTCCACCGTCAGTTGTTCCAGGCCCGGCCAGCAACGGCCGCGGCCATGGAACAGGCGCCGGGTTTCCACCGGTGCGTCAGCCAGGGCGGTCAGCAAGTGGGCGTGAAGGGTAGCGAGTGCGTCTGGGTTCATCGTTGTGCGTCAGTCATCGGGCGGGCGGCATTTTAAACACAATTGCCGGGTTTGCGGGTGCATGAGCACAACGTGCTGGAATAAAACCGATCTACAGTGATTTATGCTCAAAATTCTGTTGGGTGAGCCTGATAACAGGCAAAAAATCCTTCAGCACCGACATAAACTGGAAAAAAGTCCGGAGGTGCCCATGAACGGTTTCGCCCACGCAGTCAATCACACGGCGCAGGATCAGCAGGAGCTGGATGAGTGGAGTGATGCCCTGGCCTCGCTGGTGGCCAATGCCGGCCCCGCCCGGGCCCGCGAAATTCTCGACCTGCTGGCCCGCGAAGGCGGTGCGCCGGGCATCGACTGGAAACCCCGCCACGGCACACCGTATATCAACAGCATCAGCGTCGAGCAGCAGTCGGCTTTTCCCGGCGACCTGGCAACCGAAGAGCGCCTCGCCTCGCTGGTGCGCTGGAATGCCCTGTTCATGGTGGTGCGCGCCAATCAGGCGTATGGCGAACTGGGCGGGCATATCGCCAGTTACGCCAGCGCCGCGGATTTGTTCGAAGTGGGCTTCAACCACTTTTTCCGCGCCCGCAGCGAGCAATCCGGCGGTGACCTGGTGTTCTACCAGCCCCATTCAGCACCCGGTATTTATGCCCGTGCCTACCTTGAAGGGCGCCTGACAGAACAGGATCTGGCCCACTACCGCCAAGAAATCGGTGGGCCGAAGGAGGGCACTCGCGGGCTGTCCAGCTATCCCCATCCATGGTTGATGCCCGACTTCTGGCAGTTCCCCACCGGTTCTATGGGCATTGGCCCCATCAGCTCGATTTTCCAGGCGCGCTTTATGCGTTACCTGCAGCACCGCAGCTTGCAGGACACCTCGGACCGCCATGTATGGGGCGTGTTCGGCGACGGCGAAATGGACGAACCGGAAAGCATGTCAGCCCTGACCCTGGCCGCCCGCGAGGGCCTGGATAACCTGACCTGGGTCGTCAACTGCAACCTGCAACGCCTCGACGGCCCGGTACGCGGCAATGGGCGCATCATCGACGAGTTGGAGGCCTTGTTCAGCGGCGCCGGTTGGAACGTGATCAAACTGGTGTGGGGCTCGGACTGGGATGCGTTGCTCGCCAAGGACGCCGACGGCTCATTGGTCCGAACCCTTTCGCAGACCGTGGATGGCCAGTTCCAAACCTTCGCCGCCAAGGATGGCGCCTATAACCGCGAGCATTTTTTTGGCCAGAGTGAATCCCTGGCCAAGCTGGTCGAGAGCCTGAGCGATGAGCAGATCGACCGCCTCAAGCGTGGCGGCCATGACATGGTCAAGATCCACGCCGCTTACCACGCTGCCCGCCGGACCAAGGGCAAACCCACGGTGATCCTGGCCCAGACCAAAAAAGGTTTTGGCATGGGCGAAGCCGGGCAGGGCAAGATGACCACTCACCAACAGAAGAAGCTTGATCGCCAGGCGCTGATTGCCTTTCGCAATCGCTTCCAATTGCCGCTGTCGGATGAGCAGGTCGAGTCCTTGAGTTTTTTCAAGCCGGCCGATGACAGCCTGGAATTGCGCTACCTGCACCAGCGCCGCAAGGCCCTGGGCGGTTACGTGCCCAGCCGCAGCCAGCTTGCCGCGCGTGTCAGTGTGCCGTCGATGAGCGGTTATGCGGGTTTCGCCACGGCCGCCGAAGGCAAGGAAATGTCTACCACCATGGCCTTCGTCCGTATGCTCACCCACTTGCTCAAAGACGGACAATTGGGGCCGCGCATCGTGCCCATCGTTGCCGACGAGGCGCGTACGTTTGGCATGGCCAACCTGTTCAAGCAGATTGGCATCTACTCCAGTGTCGGCCAGCACTATGAGCCGGAAGACATCGGCTCGATCCTCAGTTACCGCGAAGCCACCGACGGGCAGATCCTGGAAGAAGGCATCAGCGAAGCCAGCGCCATCAGTTCCTGGGTGGCCGCCGCGACCAGTTACTCGGTGCATGGCCTGCGCATGTTGCCCTTCTATATCTATTACTCGATGTTCGGTTTTCAGCGCGTGGGCGACCTGATCTGGGCGGCTGCCGACCAGCGTGCCCGGGGCTTCCTGCTCGGCGCCACGGCCGGGCGCACCACCCTGGGCGGCGAAGGTTTGCAGCATCAGGACGGCAGCAGCCACCTTGCTGCCGCCGCCGTGCCCAATTGCCGCGCCTACGATCCAGCGTTCGCCGGTGAGTTTGCGGTGATCCTCGACCACGGTATGCGTCGGATGCTGGAGCAGGATGTCGACGAGTTCTACTACGTGACGCTGATGAACGAAAACTACGCGCAACCCAGCCTGCCGGAAGGCGTGGAAGGCGCGATCATCAAGGGCATGTATCGCTTGCAGGGTACGCAGGACGCGCAGGTGCGCCTGCTCGGCTCCGGCACGCTGGTGCGTGAGGCCCTGGCGGCGGCGCAGTTGCTGATGGACGACTGGCAGGTGCAAAGCGCGGTGTACAGCGTCACCAGCTTCAGTGAACTGGCGCGGCAAGCGAGAGAGGTGGAGCGCTGGAATCGCCTGCATCCGCAGAGCATCAAGCGTGTCAGTCATTTGCATGACTGTTTGCCCAAAGGCGCACCGGTGATTGCCGTGTCCGACTATGTGCGGGCAGTGCCGCAGATGATTGGCTCGTACGTGGATTCGGGCTACACCGTGCTCGGCACCGATGGGTTTGGGCGCAGTGATACACGGGCGGCGTTGCGTGATTTCTTTGAGGTGGATCGGCACCATATTGTGCTGGCAGCGTTGACGGCATTGGTGGAGCAGGGGAGTTTGGCGCCGGCGGTGTGTCAGCGCGCGATTCATCTCTACGGGTTGCAGCCAGAACGGGATGCGCCCTGGACCTGCTGATTGTGGGAGGGGCGGTGCGACGATTCGACTTGCTCCCACATTAGAGTGTGGCGATCAGGGCTGGCCCGAAGGCATCCTTGAGGAAACCCGGGGCGATATAGCGCTCGTAATGCGCCTCTGAAAGCAGAAAGAATTCCCGATCTATCGCATCGCGCAAATCCGCCAAGTGGCGCTCGCGAAACTCCGGCAGCAATGCCAATCCATAGGCATCCAGCCTGGAAATCACCCGCGCACCCCGCGCGATCAGCTGGTATGCCCAGCAATACGGCGACTGGTGCGGCATAAAGCGAATCTTGCGGGCCTCCAGCTGCTGTCGCAGGCAGTGTGGGTCGAACACTTCCAGCTTGCTGGCCATCACCTGCACCAGTAGCTGTTCCAGGCGCAGCCATACCGCCTGTTTTTCCTCGGCGTTATAGCCATTCCACTGGATCACCTCGTGGTGATAGCGCTTGCAGCCCCGACAGACCAGATCACCGTAGACGGTGGAGCACAGGCCGACGCAAGGGGTCTTGATGGAGTGCGGCATTTTCAAGCCTTTGAAGAAAGTGTAAGCGTATTTAGTCAGTGTTTCTGCGTCGCCAAATGGGCAACGATGGCTTCAATCCATTGCGAGCGACACCCATGAGAACACCGATCAAACCCTGGCTGTATGCCGTGATGTTCACCGCTGTTGCCGGCTGTTCCAACCCACCCACTCATAGAGACATCGCCATGCCAAAACCCCTGGTATCCCTCGCCGTACTCAAGGCAAAACCTGGCCAAGAGCACGCGCTCAAGACTGGCTTGCTGAGCCTGATCGAACCGACGCGGGCCGAACCTGGCAATCTGGATTACGTGTTGTTCGAGCGACGCGATGAACCCGGCACGTTCTATATGCGCGAGGCATTCAAGAGCCAGGCAGCACTGGATGAGCATTTTGCCACGCCGTACTTCCAGCACTTTGCCGCCACGGCGGATGCTTTGCTCAGCGAGCCGTTGCAGTTGATTTTCCTGGAGCAGGTGTCGGACTGACGCCATTGACTGTAGGAGCGAGCTTGCTCGCTCCTACAGGGTTACGTCAGTCCCAGCTCAGCGCACCACCTGTTTGATACTCGATCACACGGGTCTCGAAGAAGTTTTTCTCTTTCTTCAAGTCCATGATCTCGCTCATCCACGGGAACGGGTTGGTGGTGCCTGGGTACTCTTCCTTCAAGCCAATCTGCGACAGGCGACGGTTGGCGATGAACTTGAGGTAATCCTCCATCATCGCCGCGTTCATACCGAGCACACCGCGAGGCATGGTGTCGCGCGCATATTCAATCTCTAGCTGCGTGCCCTGCAAAATCATCTGGGTCGCTTCTTCCTTCATCTCGGCATCCCACAAGTGCGGGTTTTCGATTTTGATCTGGTTGATCACATCGATACCGAAGTTCAGGTGCATCGACTCATCGCGCAGGATGTACTGGAACTGCTCGGCCACGCCGGTCATCTTGTTGCGGCGGCCCATGGACAGGATCTGGGTGAAGCCGCAGTAGAAGAAGATGCCTTCCAGCACGCAGTAGTAAGCGACCAGGTTACGCAGCAGTTCCTTGTCGGTCTCGACGGTGCCGGTTTCGAACTTCGGATCGGAGATCGAGCGGGTGTACTTGAGGCCCCAGGCTGCCTTTTTGGCGACCGATGGAATCTCGTGGTACATGTTGAAGATCTCGCCTTCATCCATGGCCAGCGATTCGATGCAGTACTGGTAGGCGTGGGTGTGGATCGCTTCTTCGAATGCCTGGCGCAGGATGTACTGGCGGCATTCCGGGTTGGTGATCAGGCGGTACACGGCCAGCACCAGGTTGTTGGCGACCAACGAGTCGGCGGTGGAGAAGAAGCCGAGGTTACGCATGACGATGCGGCGTTCGTCGTCGGTCAGGCCTTCGGGGTTTTTCCACAGGGCGATGTCGGCGGTCATGTTGACCTCTTGCGGCATCCAGTGGTTGGCGCAGCCGTCGAGGTATTTCTGCCAGGCCCAGTCGTACTTGAAAGGCACGAGTTGGTTGAGGTCGGCGCGGCAGTTGATCATGCGCTTTTCGTCAACGGCGACGCGGGCGGCGGAGCCTTCCAGCTCAGCGAGGCCTTCGGCGACGTCGAGTTTGTCCAAGGCGGCCTTGGCGCGGATGATCGCGGCGGAGTCGTTGGCGGTCACGTTGCGCGCCTCCAGGGCAGCAGCGGCGCCGGCACCGTCGAGGCGGTCCATGTTGGCTTCGCTTGCATGGCCGGCGTTGGCGCCTTTGATCACCGCTGCACCGGTGTCTTCGTTGTCGACTTCATCCCAACTCAGCATTGAAATACTCCCTTCTGATCCGTTCTGACGGTGTTCAACCCGTCCAAAAAATGTGCGATTTGCAGGCTACCAGGCATTGAAATACTGCGCTGAGTGTGGTCGGTAAATACCGATTCTGCACACTATGTAGTGGTCTGTTCTGTTTGTGGGCACACTATATGGTGTGTAACAAGGTTGGTCAACGCACAAGATATGCGGTCATACGTCGCTGTCGAGCGTGCGGCGCCGGGCAGATGGGCGCCGAAGGATATTTCTCTCATATATCATTATGGAATGGATAAATAGTTATTTATTCCTTTTAATGTTTTCTCGTGAGGCGCATTTTGGGGGCCTGCGCATTCGTGCGGATTGACCCAACAGCCAAAAGGAAAGCCGACATGACCATCAAAGCGATCAACGTGCGCAACCAGTTCAAAGGCGTAATCAAGGAAATTCTGCTGGGGGAAGTCGTGTCGGAAATCGACGTGCAGACGGCGTCCGGCATTGTTACTTCGGTGATTACCACGCGCTCGGTACGTGACCTGGAATTGAAGGTGGGCAGCGAAGTGATTGCTTTTGTGAAGTCGACGGAAGTGTCCATCGCCAAGTTGTGAATGGATAACGTGGGTGGGGATTGCTCACCCCTCCCACGCATGTTTCGCCGGGTAAGTCAGCGCTGGCGCAAGGCACGTTCCATGCGCTGTATACCTTCCTCGAGCATCGCCCGTGGGCAACCGAAGTTCAGGCGCACGAACTGTTGACTGTCATCGCCAAATTCAATCCCGGCACTCAGGCCGACCCTGGCCTGTTCCAGAAAGAACCGTTGCGGGTCTTCCAGGCCCAATGCGCTGCAATCGAGCCACGCCAGGAAGGTACCTTGTGGTGCGTGCATCACTACACCGGGCAGGCGGGTCTTTAGCGCATCGAGCAGGTAATCACGGTTGGCCTGCAGGTACTGCAACAGCGCAGCGAGCCAGTCGCCGCATTGGCTGTAGGCCGCGCGAGTGGCTTCCAGGCCCAGGGGGCTGACGCTGTCGACCATGCCGCAGCGCGCGTTATTGAAGCGCTCGCGCAGCTCGGCGTTTTGCACCACGGCGAAGCAGGTCTTCAAACCCGCCACGTTATACGCCTTGCTCGCCGACATCAGGGTGATGGTGCGTTGGGCAATTTCGGGGCTGAGGCTGGCGGTGGGGATATGCCGACGACCATCGAAGCACAGCTCGGCATGAATCTCGTCGCTGATGATCAGCGCGCCGCTGTCAAGGCAGGCGTCGGCCACGGCCTTCAGTTCTTCGCGGGGGAATACTTTGCCGATGGGATTGTGCGGGTTACTCAGCAGCAGCGCACCGGCACCGCTCAATGCCTGGCGCATCGCAGGCATTGGCGTGACGTATTCGCCGTTGATCAACTCGAACGGCATTTCGATGCGCGGCAGGTTCCAGTTGCCGGGTGCCAGGCGAATCGGCCGGTAGTTGGGGGTTTGCAGCACTACCGCCTGACCGGGTTGGACGAAGGCGTGCAAGGCCATGTTGAACCCAGGCTCGACGCCAGGCAGAAATAGCAGTTCTTCAGGTTGTACGCGCCAGGCGTACTTGGCCCACAGGTCCGCGATGATGGCCTCGCGCACATCCGGGCCGGCCATGCTGTAGCCAAGAATCTGTTGGTCGAGGCGCGTGTGCAGGGCTTGCAATACAGCGGGCGGCGCGGCGATGTCCATATCGGCGATCCACATCGGCAGAACGTCTTGCGGGTAACGGCTCCACTTGGTACTGCCGGTACCGTGGCGTGGGTGGAGCGTGTCGAAATCAAAGCTCATGAAAAAGGCTCGTATCAAAGCGGCGGCGAAAAAGTGGCGCTGATTCTAGCGCCATTGACGGTACAAATGTGGGAGGGGCTTGCTCCCTCCCACATCGATTTATTCGCCGTTTCGTTGTGCGTCCGTTCCATGGCCGACAAGTTCTGTAATAAAAACGCCATTGCGCTGGGGATTGAATCGGGGAGGGGCTATTTTGGTGCATCTCAATAACCAGAGTAGCCATGGATGAAATACCAACCTTTGCGCCGAACCTTGATCGCCACCGCGTTGGTGTTGACGGTCAACGGAGTACAAGCCGCTTCCCAGGCGCCGGTAGCCGGTGAAAATGGCATGGTGGTGACGGCCCAGCACCTGGCCACCCATGTCGGCGTGGATGTGCTCAAGGCCGGCGGCAACGCAGTGGATGCAGCCGTTGCCGTGGGCTACGCGCTGGCGGTGGTGTACCCGGCGGCGGGTAACCTCGGTGGCGGCGGTTTCATGACCGTGCAACTGGCGGACGGACGCAAGACCTTCCTCGACTTCCGCGAAAAGGCCCCGTTGGCGGCCACCGCCGACATGTATCTGGACAAGGCCGGCAATGTGGTCGAGGGCCTCAGCGCCAAAGGCCATTTGGCGGTCGGCGTACCGGGTACTGTTTCCGGTATGGAACTGGCCCTGAGCAAATACGGCACTCTCAAGCGCGCCCAGGTGATTGCCCCGGCGATCAAACTGGCGGAAAACGGCTTTGAGCTGGAGCAGGGCGATATCGACCTGTTGCACACCGCCACTGGCGAATTCGAGAAAGACCAGGATTTGCGCGGGATCTTCCTGCACAACGGCCAACCGCTGCAGGTGGGCCAGAAATTGGTGCAAAAAGACCTGGCCAGGACCCTCAAGGAAATCTCCGCCAAGGGCACCGACGGTTTCTATAAAGGTTGGGTGGCCAAGGCCTTGGTGGATTCCAGCCAGGCCGGCAAGGGCATCATCACCCAGGCCGACCTCGACAAGTACAAGACCCGCGAACTGGCGCCCATCGAGTGCGATTACCGTGGTTACCATGTGGTCTCGGCGCCGCCACCCAGTTCGGGCGGCGTGGTGATCTGCCAGATCATGAACATCCTCGAAGGCTACCCGATGGCCGACCTCGGTTATCACTCGGCCCAGGGCCTGCACTACCAGATCGAAGCGATGCGCCATGCCTACGTGGACCGCAACAGCTACCTCGGCGATCCGGATTTCGTGAAGAACCCGATCGAGCATCTGCTGGACAAGAACTACGCCACCAAGCTGCGCGCTGCCATCGAGCCGCAAAAGGCCGGTGATTCCCAGGCGATCAAGCCAGGGGTGTCACCCCACGAAGGCAACAACACCACTCACTATTCGATCGTCGACAAATGGGGCAACGCGGTCTCGGTGACCTACACCCTCAACGACTGGTTTGGTGCCGGGGTGATGGCGAGCAAGACCGGGGTGATCCTCAACGATGAAATGGACGACTTCACCGTCAAGGTCGGCGTGCCGAACATGTACGGGCTGGTGCAGGGCGAAGCCAACGCTATCGCTCCGGGCAAGGCGCCGCTGTCGTCGATGAGCCCGACCATCGTCACCAAGGACGGCAAGGCGGTCATGGTGGTCGGCACGCCAGGTGGCAGCCGCATCATCACCGCCACCTTGCTGACCATCCTGAATGTGATCGACTACAAGATGAATATCCAGGAAGCGGTCGACGCACCACGCTTCCATCAGCAATGGATGCCCGAGACCACTAACCTTGAGACCTTTGCGGTCAGCCCGGATACCCAGAAGATCCTCGAAAGCTGGGGCCATAAGTTTGCAGGCCCCCAAGATGCCAACCACTTGGCCGCGATCCTGGTAGGCGCGCCTTCCCTGGGTGGCAAGCCAGTGGGTAACAATCGTTTCTATGGGGCGAACGATCCGCGGCGCAACACGGGCTTGTCGTTGGGTTACTAAAGCCTGGTACGGTAAAAAATGTGGGAGCGGGCTTGCCCGCGAAAGCGGTGGGTCAGTCTATGCATTTGCTAGCTGATACATAGCATTCGCGGGCAAGCCCGCTCCCACAGGGGAAGTGTGTCAGCGCTTGAGCAACTGCTCTACTGCGGAAAATGCCGCCTGGCGACGCTGCTCCCAATCCCCGCGAATCACCACCACCGGCTGTTGATGCTCTTGCATCCACTCCAGGCTGGCCTGGAAAAACGCCCGGCGGTCGGCCAGTTCCGGCTGGCAGCGCTGGCCATCGGCGCTCCATTCCACGTCCTCGGGGGAGAGCAGCAGGTGCAGGTCGTACTGCCGGGCCAGCAGTTCGTCATCAAGCCAACCGGGGTAATCGCCAAACAGGGTCTGGCTCCATAGCCTGTTGGTCAGCAGGTGGGTGTCGAGGATCAACAGCGCAGGATGCCGGGCGCGGGCGCTGTCTTCCCAGGCTAATTGGCCATGGGCGATGGCGGGGATATCCGCCAGGGTCGTGTCACGCTGATGGTGATCGATGAAATGCCGCACGTATTCACCCACCATCACCCCGCCGAAGTACGCGTGCAGTTGCGCCGCCAACCAGCTTTTGCCGCTGGATTCGGGGCCTGCCAGTACCACCACCTTCATGAGTGCAACGCCGGGTCGGCGCGCCATTCGCGCCAGCCTTGTACCGCAATCACGGTAAACAGTGCATAGAGTGCCGCAGTGAGATAGAGGCCTTTGTAGAGAAACAGGCCGACAAAAATCACGTCAACGACAATCCACAGCGCCCAGCACTGCACGCGTTTTTGCGCCATCCACATCTGCGCCACCAGGCTGAAACCGGTGAGGGCGGCGTCGAGCCAGGGCTGGGCGGCGTCGGTCCAGTGGGCCATGGCGGCGCCAAGCAACAGGCTGCCGACGGCGCCTACGGCCAGGCTGACCATGATCGCAGGCGCTCGCAGGCTGGTGACCTGACGGCCCTGTTTGACTTCGCCGGCACGGGTCCATTGCCACCAGCCATACACCTGCAACGCGGCGTAGACCACTTGCAGCAGCATGTCGGAGTAAAGCTTGACCTCGAAAAACACCCAGGTGTAGAGCAGCACCATCACCAGGCCGATGGGCCAGCACCAAGGGTTTTGTTTGACCGTCAGCCAGACAGCGATCACCCCCAGGGCGGCGGCGAACAATTCAAGCCCGGACATGGCGGATCCTTGGGAAGTGGGAGAGGGCGGTGATTGTACCCAGAGGTCAGCGATCTTCAAACTTGCGTGCAATGGGCATACATCGTACAAAAATGTGGGAGGGGCGGTGCGACGATTCGACTTGCTCCCGATATAGGTGGATCAGTCAGCTCATTTGCACCTGACCCACCGTAATCGGGAGCAAGTCGAATCGTCGCACCGCCCCTCCCACAATTTACCCGGCGCTAGATTCGGAATTGGCGCAGCAACCCATCAAGCTGTTCACTCAAGCCCCGCAACTGCGCACTCGCCACGCTGGATTGTTCCGCCGCCAGCGCCGTGCTGTGGGACAGCCCGGCCGCCTGGGTGACGTTCTGGTTGATGTCTTCCACCACATGGGCTTGTTGCAGGGTGGCGCTGGCAATCGAAGCATTCAAGCCGTTGAGATTGTGCAGTGCCTGGCCGATGGCCGTGAGGCTAGCTCCGGCCTGGCCGGCCTGTTCGATGGTCAGTTGCGAGGCACTGTGGCTGTCGCTGATGACCTTGACCGCCGCTTCCGAGTGGCCTTGCAGGCGCTCGATCATCACCTGGATCTCGGCGGTGGATTTCTGCGTGCGCTGGGCCAGCAAGCGCACTTCATCGGCGACCACCGCAAATCCACGGCCCTGCTCCCCGGCGCGGGCAGCTTCGATGGCGGCGTTGAGGGCGAGCAAGTTGGTCTGATCGGCAATGGAGCGGATCACTTCGAGTACGCCGCCGATCTGCGTGCTTTCGCTGGAGAGCGTGCGGATTACCTCCACAGCCTGGCTGATGGTGGAGGAGAGCTGATCGATCTGCTGCAAGCTGCCGTCAATATTCACTTGGCCCTGTTGCGCCTGGGCCTGGGCATCGCGCATTTCGCTGGCCGCGTGCTCGGCATTCTTGGCCACGTCCTGCACGCCGTAAGTGACTTCGTTGATGGCGGTGGCCACCAGTTCCATCTGCTGCGACTGCTGCTGGCTGCGGTCGTGGGCCTGGCTGGCGTTGTGGCCCAGCTCCGTGGATGACTGGCCCAGCGCGTTCGCGCACGTCTGCAGTTGGCCGACCACCTGGCGCAACTTGGCGGTGAAACCATTGAAGTGGCGGGCCAGCTGGGTAAGCTCGTCGCTGCCATGGGGGTCCAGGCTGCGGGTCAGGTCGCTTTCACCGCTGGCAATATTGCCCATGGCATTCACCGCCGCCTGCAACGGCTGCACGATACTGCGGGCGATCAGCACCACCAGCACGGCCATCATCAGCGCAATGCCCAGGCCGATTGCCGAGGCTTTCCATACCTGGGTCTTGAACTCGGCCTGCACATCATCGACGTACACGCCGGAGCCGATGATCCAGCCCCAGGGTTCGAACAGCTGGATATAGGAGGTTTTCTCCACCGGTGCGTCGGCGCCCGGTTTCGGCCAGCGATAGTTGACGATGCCGGCGCCCTTGGCCTTGGCCAGAATCACGAACTCATTGAACACGGCGAAACCATCCGGGTCACGAATCGCCGAGAGGTTCTGGCCATCGAGCTTGGGGTTGGCCGCGTGCATGATCATCACGGGGGTGAGGTCGTTGATCCAGAAGTAGTCATTGTGATCGTAGCGCAGGCCACGCACCGCGCTCAGGGCTTGCTGCTGCGCGGCGTCACGGGTCAGTACCCCGGTTTTCTCCAGGTTCTGGTAATACCCGAGCACGCCGCTGGCGGTTTGCACCACGTGCTGGGTCTGCTGGCGCTTGGCCTGGTAGAGGTCGCCGTGGATCTGGTTCAGCATCAGCAGCCCCAAGGCCAGCAGCATCAACACGGCGACTATCAGGATCAGCCAAAGGCGGCGGCTGATCGACATGCTGCGCAAACTGTTCATCGTCCTGTCACTCCATGCTCTTTATAATTGTGGTGCTGCTTCGAGATTTCCGGCGTGTCTGATAGGCTTTCGGCCCGGAATCGAAAAACCTGAGTACTGCCTGATTTTTCACGGAATTTTTGCAGACCGGCGTTGAGAATCAACCGCGGGCGCTTGAGTGCGCTCGTCGTCAGTGAACTTTAAAAAAGACTAAGAGGCATGCCACGCGCATGACCTTTGGAGAGAGCATGGATTTTTGGACCGCCATACAGGCATTGATTCTCGGCATCGTCGAGGGGCTGACGGAGTTCCTGCCGATCTCCAGCACCGGGCACCAGATCATCGTCGCCGACCTGATCAATTTCGGCGGCGAGCGTTTCGAAGCTTTCAATATCATCATCCAGCTGGGCGCGATTCTCGCGGTGGTCTGGGAGTTTCGCCGCAAGATCCTCGATGTGGTGATCGGGCTGCCGACCCAGCCCAAGGCCCGGCGTTTCACCGTCAACCTGATCATCGCCGTATTGCCGGCGGTGGTATTGGGGGTGATTTTTGCCGACCTGATCAAGCATTACCTGTTCAACCCGATCACCGTCGCCAGTGCCCTGGTGGTCGGCGGAGTGATCATGTTGTGGGCCGAACAGCGCCAACATGCGGTGCGGGCTGAAACGGTGGATGACATTACCTGGAAAGACGCCCTCAAGGTCGGCCTGGCCCAGTGCCTGGCAATGATTCCGGGCACTTCGCGCTCCGGTGCGACGATCATCGGCGGCCTGTTGTTCGGCCTGTCGCGCAAGACGGCCACCGAGTTTTCGTTCTTCCTGGCCATGCCGACCATGGTCGGGGCAGCGGTTTACTCGGGCTACAAGTACCGCGACCTGTTCCAGCCGGCGGACTTCCCGGTATTCGCCATTGGTTTTGTCACCTCGTTCATCTTCGCCATGATCGCGGTCAAGGGCTTGCTCAAGTTCATCGCCAGCCACAGCTACGCAGTCTTTGCCTGGTACCGGATTGCGTTCGGCCTGGTCATCCTGGCGACCTGGCAATTCGGCTGGATCGACTGGACGGCCGTCAAGCCATGAGCATCCAGCATCCACGCCTGAAGGCGCTGATCTTTGTGTTGTTGTGCGCCGCGCCACTGCTGGGTTCAGCGCTGCTGTGGTATCGCGGCGAGACGGTGATCCCGTTGGCGGCGTATGGCGTGGTCAGCGTGGTGGCGTTCTTTCTGTACTGGAGCGACAAGCGCAAGGCGCAGACCGAGGGCAGGCGCACCCCGGAAAACATTCTGCACGCTGTCGAGCTGGCCGGCGGTTGGCCGGGTGCGCTGATTGCCCAGCAGGCGTTCCGACACAAGACGCGCAAGGTGTCTTACCAGGTGCTGTTCTGGGTGATCGTGCTGCTGCATCAGGTGTTTTGGCTGGACCAGCTGTTCCTGGGCGGTACGCTGCTTTCAATCCTCTAGCAACAAACCGACCTGCGTGCGCTTGGGCAGCTTGCTGACCACCAGTTGGTGGGAGCGCTGCAACAAACCACGCAGCTCGTCGGCGCCCAGCGGGTAGGGCGTATTCATGATGATCCACTGCGCCCGCGCCAGATACGGTGCGGGGTGGATGCCGGGGCGGTCGACGTGGCCCAGGAACAGTTCCTTGTCGACCTTGAACGCCAGCGAGTCGCCGCGCAGGTTCTGCAAGGCGAACATCTTGTTGCCGGCAATCGAGAACACGCGCACGCCGCCCCACTTATAATCTTCCCGCGCACCGGGCAGGGTCAGGCAGAACGCGGCCACTTGTGCTTCAGTCATGCTCATAACAATCGATCTCCACAGCCTTTGAAGCCTTCTTCCAGATAGTCGATCCACGCGCGGATCGCCGGCAGCACGCCGCGCCGATGCGGGTACACGGCCTGCAACCAGCCGCCCGGCAACGACCACTGCGGCAGCAGCTGCACCAGGCGGCCGCTGGCCAGTTCCTCTTCGCAATACATCATCGGCAGCACGGTGAAGCCGACGCCGAGCAGCGCGCTGGTCTTGCGCACGATAAAGTCTTCGATGCCCAGGCGGGCCTCCATCACCAACTCATGGGCGTTGCCCTGTGGGTCGATAATGCGTTGGTGCACCATGCGGTCCGCCTCAAGTGCACCGAGTATGGGCAGTTGTTTGAGGTCTTCCAGGGTTTCGACTTGCCGATCACGCATGAAGCCGGGGCTGGCGACCAACACGGTATGCGCCTGGCGCAAGCGTTTGGTGACCAGCAGCGGGTCTTCGTCGCCCAACTCTCGCACGCGTAGCGCCACGTCAATGCCTTCGGCGACCAGGTCGACACGGCGATTGACCAAGGTCATGTCCAATTGCACCAACGGGTGCGCGGCCAGAAAGCCTGCCACCAATTCCGGCAGGATCTGCTGGGCCAGACCCACCGGGCACGTGACCCGCAGGCGTCCACGCGGCTCGCTGGACATGCTCGCCACCGCCTCGTCGGCCATCTCCGCTTCCAGCAACATCGCCTGGCAATGGCGCAGATAACGTTCGCCCACGGCAGTCAGCGTCAATTGCCGGGTAGTGCGTTGCAGCAAGCGCGCTCCCAGGCGTTCTTCGAGCTCGGCAATGCGCCGCGACAGCCTGGACTTGGGTATCCCCAATAGCCGGCCCGCCGCGGCGAAACCACCGGCTTCGACCACTTTGGCGAAATAGTAGAGATCGTTAAGGTCTTGCATGGTCGGCCTATTGTCCTGTCAGTGGGACAAACTATCGCATTTAAGATGGCTTATCGGCTATTGGTTTCATGCGTAGCATCACCACCATCTGATCGCCACTGTCGATCCCACCTCGGAGACCCACCATGAAACTACTGCATATCGATTCCAGCATCCTCGGCGACAATTCGGCTTCCCGCCAACTCAGTGCCGGTGTGGTCAAGGCATGGCAAGCGGCTGAACCGGGTGTGCAAGTGACTTACCGTGACCTGGCCAGCGAAGGCATCAACCACTTCTCCGGCGCTACCCTGGGTGCACTGGGCACCGCGGCCGAACTGCGCGATGCCGCGCAAAAGCACGAAGCCGAACTGAGTGCATCGTCGCTGGCTGAATTCCTCGCCGCCGATGCCATAGTGGTAGGCGCGCCGATGTACAACTTCACCATTCCTACTCAGTTGAAAGCCTGGATCGACCGCATCGCGGTTGCCGGCCAGACCTTTCGTTACACCGAAGCCGGCCCTGAAGGCCTGTGCGGTAACAAGAAGGTGATTATCGTGTCCACGGCCGGTGGCTTGCACGCGGATCAGGCATCTGGCGCTGCCCATGAAGGCTACTTGAAACTGCTGTTCGGTTTTCTCGGCATCACCAATATTGAAATCGTCCGCGCTGAAGGGCTGGCCTACGGTGATGAAGCGCGCAGCAAAGCATTGAACGACGCCAACGTGCGGATTAACCAGCAGTTGTTCGCCGCGGCGTAAGGCTTGTGTAAATTAAGCCGTCACCCGGTTTCATTCTGAAGCCGGGCGCCTAAACTCTGTATTCTGATCGCCTGGGCGCGAGCGGAGTACGGAGTTTTTTCGTTTGTGGCCCAGGTTATGCAGAGGTTATGCAGATAGGGATCCGATGCCTGGACTTTTATTCGACATGCCGGTTCTTACGCAGCAAAGGTGGACACCCCCATGATGCGTCTTGGTGCTGTTTTGATTCTGTCCCTGTTTGGCGGCCTGCTTTCAGTGCACGCTGCACCGGCACCGCACCCGCATTGGAGTGTGGGGTTTCATCGCATGAGCGTGCTCGACCCGCTGGATTCGCAGCCGATGAAGGCCATTGCGTTTTACCCTTCCACTGACACCGAACGCACCACGCCACTGGGCGCCTATCAGGTCGCGGCCGGTGAAGACGCCAAGGTTGCCATCGGCCGTTTTCCCATGCTGATGCTGTCCCATGGCAATACCGGCACGCCCCTGGCCTTGCATGATCTGGCCACGTCACTGGCGCGCAAGGGATTTGTGGTGGTGGCGGTCCTGCATCCCGGCGACAACTATAAGGACCACAGCCGCCTGGGCACTGTGAGTAATCTGTATGGCCGGCCGATCCAGATCTCCCAGGCGATCACCGCGACCCTGGCTGATCCCATGCTGTCGCCCTTTGTGGATGTCGATCAAATTGGTGTCATCGGTTATTCAGCCGGTGGCGAAACCGCGCTGATCCTGGCGGGTGCCAAGCCGGATTTCGAGCGCCTGCGCCGTTACTGCCAGCAACGCCCTGAGGACCGTGATGCCTGCACCACCAAGGGCGAGTTGGTGGTCGACCGCGACGACTTGCAGCCCCAGGCTGACCCACGCATCCATGCCTTGATGCTGATGGCGCCACTGAGCCTGATGTTCGGCCGCCACACGCTGGCCGATGTGCACGTGCCGGTGTTGCTCTACAGTGGCGATGGCGACCAGTTGGTGGCGGTGGACAAAAACGCTGCCGCCCTGGCGCGTAAACTGCCAGAGCCACCGGACTTCAAGCTGTTGGCCGGGGCAGGGCACTTTGTATTCATGGCGCCATGCGACAGCGATCAACTGGCGACAATGCCAGGCATCTGCACCGATGCCGATGGCGTCGACCGCGAAGGTATTCACCGCGATATGGCCTCTGAAGCCGGGCGCTTTTTCAGCCGGACCCTCGGTGAGGCGACGCGTGCCGGCCTGCAGACGGCTGATCAGTAGGCGCGGCGCCTGAGCAGTACGGTCAGGGCGAGTGCGCTGACCGACAACAACGCGGCGCAGAAGAAGATCCAGCCGTAGCCGAGGTTCAACGCCACGGCGCCCATCAACGGCCCGGCAATCGCCAGCGCCAAGTCGAAAAACACCGCATAGGCACTCAGCCCCGCACCTCGGCTGCTGTCCGGCACTTGCTTGATGGCTTCAACCCCTAGCGCCGGGTACACCAGCGACAGGCCAAAGCCGGTCAGCCCGGCACCGATCAAGGCGACGCCGGTGGACGGTGCCAGCCATAGTAGCGTCAGGCCCAGGATTTCGATGCTCATGCAGGCGATGGCGGCGGTAAACCCACCAAACCGGCTGATGGCAGAAATGAACATCAGGCGCGAGAGAATAAAGCACACGCCAAATACCGTCAGGCAATACGCCGCGCCGCTCCAGCCACGATTGAGGTAGTACAGGGTAATGAAGGTCGTCAGCGTGCCGTAGCCAATCGATGCCAGGCACAGGCTGGTGCCGAACGGTGCGATTCGCCCGAACACTGCCCAGAACGGCAGCCGTTCACCGCGCACCACCGGCACCGACGGTTTATTGCGGATCAGCACCAGCCCCAACCCCGCCAGCACCGACAGGGTAATTCCCAGGCTGGTGTAGCCATATTCCGCCACCATCACCACGCCGACCGGCGCACCAACGGCAATGGCGCCGTAGGAGGCAATGCCATTCCAGGAGATCGAGCGGGCGGTGTGTTCAGTGCCTACCGCGCCCATGCACCAACTGATGGTGCCCACGCCAATCAGGCCCTGGGCCACGCCCAGCAACAGGCGACCGACGATCAGAATGCCCAGGCTCAAGGCTGGCAGGCTCTCCACCAGGGTGGCGATAAAGGTCAGCACGCCGCTGATCAGGATGCCGGCCAGGCCCAGCACGATCGCACGCTTGGTGCCGACGCTATCCGACATCCGCCCGGCCATTGGGCGGCTGAGCAGCGTGGCCAGGTATTGCGAACCGATGGTGACCCCGGCGACAACTGCGCTGAAACCCAGTTGTTCGTGCACATAGCCTGGAATCACTGCAATCGGCAGGCCGATGCAGATAAAGGCGATGAAGGTGTAGAACACGATGGAGACGATCTGCAGGGTGATCGACAGGGAGGAGGGGGCGGCAGGCATGGGTGCTCATTCGCTGGCGGGCGGTACGGCCATGATGCCACTGCTCTAACCAATGTGGGAGGGGGCTTGCTCCCGATAGCGGAGTGTCAGCCAACAGATCTATTGACTGAAACACTGCGATCGGGAGCAAGCCCCCTCCCACATTTGGATCTGACTGCCCTGAAAGCTGAGGGCGTTCTTAGAACACCACACCCTGGCTACGCAGGTAGTCGTCATAGGTGCCGCTGAAGTCGATCACGCCGCTTGGGCTCAACTCGATGATGCGGGTTGCCAGGGACGATACGAACTCGCGGTCGTGGCTGACGAAGATCAGCGTGCCCGGGTAGTTTTCCAGCGCCAGGTTCAGCGCCTCGATGGATTCCATGTCCAAGTGGTTGGTCGGTTCGTCCATGATCAGCACGTTCGGCTTTTGCAGGATCAGCTTGCCGAACAACATGCGGCCTTGCTCACCACCGGAGATCACTTTGACCGACTTCTGGATTTCGTCGTTGGAGAACAACATGCGGCCCAGGGTGCCACGGATCATTTGTTCGCCTTGGGTCCACTGGCCCATCCAGTCGAACAGGCTCACGTCGTCTTCGAAGTCGTGGGCGTGGTCCTGGGCGTAGTAGCCCAGTTCGGCGGCGTCGGTCCACTTGATGCTGCCGGCATCCGGGGTCAGTTCGTTGACCAGGGTGCGCAGCAGGGTGGTCTTGCCGATACCGTTCGGGCCGATGATCGCCACGCGCTCGCCGGCTTCAACCTGGAAGCTGAAGTCCTTGAACAGCGGCTTGCCGTCAAAACCTTTGGCCATCTTCTCGACCATGACCGCCTGGCGGTGCAGCTTTTTATTCTGCTCGAAACGGATGAACGGGCTCACACGACTCGACGGCTTGACTTCGGCCAGTTGGATCTTGTCGATCGCCTTGGCACGGGACGTGGCCTGCTTGGCTTTCGAGGCGTTGGCCGAGAAGCGGCTGACGAAGGATTGCAGTTCGGAGATCTGCGCTTTCTTCTTGGCGTTGTCCGACAGCAACTGCTCGCGGGACTGGGTCGCCACGGTCATGTACTCGTCGTAGTTGCCCGGGAACAGGCGCAGCTCGCCGTAGTCCAGGTCAGCCATGTGGGTGCACACGCTGTTCAGGAAGTGGCGGTCGTGAGAGATGATGATCATCAGGCTGGAGCGCTGGGTGAGGATGTTTTCCAGCCAGCGGATGGTGTTGATGTCCAAGTGGTTGGTCGGTTCGTCGAGCAACAGCACTTCAGGGTCCGAGAACAGCGCCTGAGCCAGCAATACACGCAGTTTCCAGCCTGGGGACACTTCGCTCATCGGGCCGAAATGCTGCTCCAGGGGAATCCCCAGGCCCAGCAGCAACTCACCGGCGCGGGATTCGGCGGTGTAGCCGTCCATTTCGGCGAACTCGGTTTCCAGCTCGGCCACGGCCATGCCGTCTTCTTCGCTCATTTCCGGCAGCGAATAGATACGGTCGCGCTCGGCCTTGACCTTCCACAGCTCCTCGTGGCCCATGATCACGGTGTCGAGCACGGTGAATTCTTCGTACGCGAACTGGTCCTGGCGCAGTTTACCCAGGCGCACATTCGGCTCCAGCATGACCTGGCCGCCGGACGGGTCGAGGTCGCCACCGAGGATTTTCATGAAGGTCGACTTGCCGCAACCGTTGGCCCCGATCAAACCATAGCGGTTGCCGGCGCCGAACTTGACCGAGACGTTCTCGAAGAGCGGCTTGGCGCCGAACTGCATGGTGATGTTAGCTGTGGAGATCAATTACTTTACCTATCAATGGGTTGCGAGCGTGACGGCAGGTGCCTTCAGGCATGCGTCAACAGCGACATCAAGGCGCGAAACCCGGTCGCTGAGCGGAAAATTTGGGATGTGTGTTGGAATTTGGCGCGCATTGTCGCATATGTGAGGCGACAGTTGTATGGCAGTCGACGACGATGTTCCGCGCCTTGTGTGATTCGAAGCGCTGAAACCAAAGCTCGGGCCCGCGGGCAGGTATTCATTTTTTAGGTAACGATTGACAGTCTTTTCCCGTCCATCACCAATCTGTCCCGGCCATGGGCACTGAGGCCACATCAAAAGTCATCTGAAAAGGGGCAATGGGTATGGGGGTTTTCGATTACAAGAGCATGACGGGCCAGAAGGCCAAGGCGCTGTTGAACGACGCTTTGGTCTTGTCCGATTACGCTTATGACGCCAGCGGCCAACCGCTGACCGCTGGCGGTTGGGCGCCTATCGGTGCGCAGGCACTGGGGGTGACGCAGAAAGTCGACGAGTACGGCACCTTTTGGGGCGAGACGGTATTGGCTCCCTCCGCCAACGTCAAGATTGTGGGGCAGTACGATGGCGTGGGTAAGCTGATCGCCATGGGGGTTGCCTTTCGTGGGACGTCCTTTGGCTTGTCCTGGGATGGATTGGGCGACGTCGCCAGCGATCTGGCTGCTGCCGCCGTACCCGGATACGCCGCCCATTATGCTCAGTTCGCGTTCAGTGGCTTATTGGAGAACGTCGCCAGCTACGCCAGGAGCCAGGGCTTGACCGGCAAGGATATCCTGGTCACCGGCCATAGCCTCGGCGCACTCGGGGCCAACAGCTTGGCGACCTTGAGCCATGATCATTGGGGCGGCTTCTTCGAGGATGCCAACTACGTCACCTTCGCCTCACCCACACAGCGTTCGGGTGACACTCGGATCTTGAATATCGGCTATGAGAATGACCTGGTGTTCAAGGCCATTGATGGCGAAGGCATCAATACGTCGGCACTGCGCTGGGGTAACGATAGCGTTTGGGATTCGGCGGCCAATAACCTGGTCAGCTTTACCGATAACTACGCCTCGGCCTGGGCGCATTTACCCAATGCCCTCAACTGGGGAGTCGGCAAGGCTCACTCCCTGGACGGTTACATCCAAGGCATGAAGCGTATCGCGTCCTCGGATTTCTACGACCTGACCAGCAAAGACTCGACCATCGTAGTCTCCAGCCTCAGCGAGGCCACGCGTGAAACCACCTGGGTGCAAGACCTGAATCGCTACGCCGAAAAACACACCGGCAATACCTTCATCTTCGGTACCGAGGGCAACGACCTGCTCAAGGGCGGAGCGGGCAATGACTTCCTGGAAGGTGGCGCAGGTGATGATCGTTTCCGCGATGACGGCGGCTACAACATCCTGCTGGGGGGGCAGGGCAATAACGTCTTCGAACTGCAAAAGCCACTGGGCGCCTTCAGCTTTGCCAATGACGGCGATGGCACGTTGTATGTCAACGACGCCTATGGCGGTATCAGTATGACCCGGGATATCGGCGCATTGGTCAGCAAAGAGAAGGCCTATATACCCTGGACTTCAATCCCTTGGGGCTCCAATGACATCACTTATAAGGTGACCGGCGAAGGCCTGCTGGCCGGTAACGACCTGACGCACTACGCGGCCTCTACCAACGGCGATGCCCATGACAATGTCCTCACCGCTCATGCCACGGGTGATTGGCTGTTCGGCTTGGGCGGCGACGATCACCTGATCGGAGGCCCGGGTAATGACGTATTTGTCGGCGGCACCGACAATGACCTGATGGTTGCAGGCGGTGGCAGTAATACCTTCCTGTTCGAAGGCATCTTCGGCAACGACCGGATCCAGGGTTACCAGGCCAGCGATAAGCTGGTGTTCATGGGTATGGCTGGCCTGGGCCAGGATTACGATTACCGCTCTTATGCCTCGACGTTCGAGGACAACACCGTGCTGGCCTTTGGTGACAACTCGGTGATGTTAATGGGCGTGAACATGACTCAGTTGAATGGCGCAGGCATCTTTATTTCCTGAACGCAGGCCGGGCAGAGCACCTTGGATGACTGGGGTGTTCTGCTTCAGCCCATTACCGGCACCTGCAGACTGGGTTTTGCCAGGGTTTCCGGCATCGCCAGCCACAACAGCAGCAACGCCACGCCCGCCACGCCCGCCAAGGTCAGAAAGGCTGCGTTATAGCCGGCCTGTTGCACCACGAAGCCGGCCAGGCTGCTGCTTAGCGCCGCGCCGAGGCCGAACACAGTGGAAAGGGCGCCCAGACTGACATTGAAACGCCCGGTACCTTGGGTCAGGTCCTTGACGATGACCGGGAACAGCGCGCCGAAAATACCCGCGCCGATACCGTCAAGCATCTGCACCGCCACCAGCCAATACGGATCGCTGGACAGGGTATACAGCACGCCACGCAGCGGCAGGATCAGAAAGCCGGCCAGCAACAGCGGCTTGCGCCCCCAGATATCTGCCTTGAGCCCGACCAGCCAGGCGATCGGGACCATGACCAACTGTGCGGCGACAATGCAGGCTGAGGTCAGGGGCGTGGCCATCTGCAGGTTGATCTGCGCCAGCTTCTGGCTGACCAGTGGCAGCATCGCGGCATTGGCCAGGTGAAACAGCGCGCAGCAGACGGCGAACAGCAGCAACGGGCGGTTGGCCAGCAAGACGGTCAGGCCCGATGGCTGCTCATGGTCGCTGTGATGGGCGGGATCGAAGCCACGGGCTACCTCATGATCAATCGCCTTGCCAGAAACACAACTGACCGCAATGACACTGGCGACTGCCATAAACGCCATCAGGTAAAACACCACCACCGGCCCATACAGATACGCCAGGCCCCCGGCCAGCAGTGCGGCCACGGCGTTGCCGGCGTGGTTGAAGGTTTCGTTGCGCCCGGTACGCCGAGTGAAAGCACGGGGGCCGGTAATCCCAAGGGAGATGGCAGAAATGGCCGGGGCGAATACCGATGCGGCAACGGCGCTGGCGGCCTGGGTCAGCGCCACCCAGCCAAATGAACTGACGAAGGGCAGTATCAGGCAGCTGCCAGTGACCAGCAGCGCGGCAATCGCGATGACTGCGCGCTTGCTGCGGGTTCGGTCGATCAGCGCACCCGCCGGGCCCTGGGTGATCAAGGCGGCGATACCGGCCAGGGTCATGACTACGCCGATACTGGCCGGGTCCCATTTATGGACCGCCAGCAGGTAGATCGCCAGATACGGCCCGAGACCGTCGCGAACATCCGCGAGGAAGAAGTTCAGGCTGTCCAGGGAAAGGGCAGTACGCAGATCTGAATGATGGGCCACAGTGCGACCTTCAAGAGCGGCGTTCAAGGGCTGAACACGCGATGGCTTAATGACCGGTAGGCTTGGCTATAAGTTTCGCTGGTACTGCGGGTTTTATCTGGCAGATATTTGGCTTATGTTCCTAAGCCCGCTGTATTGACTTTCTGGAGACGCAATGGACATGCCCTCAGCGCAAGAGGCGATTGCCAGCAATAAAAACGCTTGGGACGAATCGGCCCGGTTGCACAAAGACACGGCGACCTGGAGGGAGCTACTGGCCTCGGTGGCCGAACCTGACTTTTCCTGCCTTGACCCCACTATCACCGCGTTGCTGCATGAGGTAGGTGTGGCGGGCAAAGACGTCGTGCAGTTGTGCTGCAACAACGGGCGCGAGTCCCTGTCATTGTATGGCTTGGGCGCGCGCTCGGTGGTGGGGGTCGATCAATCCCGGGCGTTTATCGAGCAGGCTCTGGAATTGGCGGCAGTCTCGCCCCATAACCCTGAATTCATATTGACCGATATCCACCATTTACCCGAGCGGTTACATGCTCGGTTCGATGTCGCCTTGGTGACCATTGGTGTGCTGGGCTGGATGCCTGATGTGGCGCTGTTCATGAAGCATGTTGCCAGTGTGCTGAAGCCAGGCGGTACTTTGGTGGTGTACGAAACCCATCCATTCCTGGAGGTTTTCGACCCCCGTGCCGCCAACCCGCTGTTGCCTGACAGTTCTTACTTTCAGCGCGAGCCGTTTGTCTTGCAAGAGGCCATTGTCTATGAAGGGCAGGGCGAGCAGGCCGGGCCGACGTCCTATTGGTATGTACACACCCTGGGCAGTGTCGTCAGCGGGGCAATCACGGCACACCTTCAGATCGATCACTTGCAGGAATACCCGCATTCCAACCGGGAAGAACTTTACGATCAATATGAGCATCAGGTCGCGCAGTTACCCCTGTGCTTTACCCTGACGGCGACCAAACGTAACGACTGATCAAGTTCACAGCGCACAAAAAAAAGCCCGCGAGGAGAGGCGGGCCAAGGGATTCACTGGAGTAGGTATATGTAACCCTATCTGCCGGAAAGTGAAGAACGTGTGAAAATGCCGTGATCAAATCGGATAAACGCACCGATCACGAGCGCCGCACGAAGGTGCGCATGGTTTGCCCAGGGCCGGTGCTGAATACGGTGGGCCTGGGCATGCCTTCATCCGCTGCGATAAATACGAAATCATCGCCGTCGAGCCGGTAACTGGCGGGAAGCTGCTTGCCCGCGTCATCGCCGATAGCGTCAATCCAGGTAATGCTTTTGGGCGTGGTACTGGCATCCAGGAAAAAACGCCCTGCCAGCAGTCGATCACCGTTGACGGTGGTCACTTCGAAGCAATCGCCCGTAATGGTGGTAATAGCCCCTGGCGCACTGTGGGCGTCGGCGGGGTTGAGGATGCCACTGTCTTCAAGGGCAGTCTGCTCCCAGGTGCCTTGTAAGCCGCGTAAATCGAGAGTTGAAACAGACAGCATGCAAATTCCTTATTGCTGATCAGGGAAGCGCCCCGTTGCATCAGGTACACAACCACGACGCAGGCGGATAAGTTTTTTCTTTAGAAGACAGCTATTTGACAGCATTTTGATGTTCTATTGACTATGCTTGCAAGCGCGCAAGTCCGACAATGGCTGCGCCATTTGTACTACTCCTCGATATAAAACCGAAATAATCCTTGAGAATGTGGGATATTTCGGCTGGCTAAGTGGTCACATCGCCACCGGTCCGGCGTATCCAGGGCGTTGTCCCTGATTTTTGAAGCCATTCAGGCTTCTGAGAATGATGGCCTTTTAGTATTATTTTAAGGTGTTCTTATTTTGAATCGCACTTCCCCGCTCCCGCCCTCCGTAGCGTCTGATGAAATTGATCTGTTTGAATTGTTTCACGCCATCTGGCGACAAAAAAAGCTGGTAGTCGGATGCACGCTTCTGGTGGGCGTATTAGGGGCGGGGTACGCGTTCCTGGCACCCAAGACTTATGAAGTCAGCAGTGTGCTGCGGCCTGCGGCAATCAACGAACTGGATGCGTTGAACCGTTCGGAAGTCTATAAGTTGCCTCCCGCTGATGCCCTGATGAAAGTGGGAGCACAGTTAGACTCTTACGAGGCGCGCTTGGGATTTTTCAAGGAACACGAGGAATTGTTCAAGGCGTTCAAGAAGCCGGGGCAGAGCCTTGAGCAAAGCTTTGAGGCGTTCAATCGAAACTCTGTCAACCTGATCCTGCCGGACCCGAAGAAATCAGACTCGCTGAGCAGCTATATTCGCTTGGAACTGCAATACCCGACAGACGTTGATGGTGTCGCGATTCTCAACGGCTTTGTAGACTACGCCATCGCTGCCGAGCGTCAGCAGGTGGGTGCCGACCTCAAGGTGATCGTCAATAACCGCTTGAGCGAACTCAAAGGCAAGATCAACGCCGCCCGTGACAACTACGATACGGAAAAGGAATCCAAGATCGCCAAGTTGCTCGAGGCTGACCGACTCAAGCGTGCCCAGTTGCAGGATGAGCTCAGCGCGCTGCGCCTGCAGATGAAGATGGAGCGTACCAATCGCCTGGCCGAGCTGGCGGAAGCCATCTCTATTGCCAAGTCCATGGGCATCCGCACCCCGACGACGCCATCTTCCATGGCTGACTCCACGCGCAGTGGGTCGAGCCAGGTCATGCGCACAGAGGTGAACAATCAGAAGATCCCGCTGTACTTCATGGGCACCGAAGCTCTGGAAGCCGAACGCGCTGCGCTGCAACAGCGCACCAGCGATGACTTCACCAACCCGCGAATTGCCGAGATCGGCAAGGATTTGCAACTGCTCGAAAGCAACCGCGAAGTCGAGGTGCTGCGCAAGCGCGGCAATGAGGACATATTCCTGCAGGACGTCGAGCCGCTTCGCGCTGAAGTCGCCAGGCTGCGTGGCTTGAACATCGACATGAGCAACCTCAAGCTGGTGACGATCGACCGTCGCGCCCAGGAGCCTCTGGCGCCGATCAAGCCGAAAAAATCGCTGATCATTGCTTTGAGTCTGGTGGGTGGCCTGTTGGTGGGACTCATGATCGCGCTCATTCGCTACTTCATCCGCAGTCGTAGCCAGGCCGTACCCTTTACGGCGTTGGGAGACGGCAGTTTGCCCCGCCGCGAGACTAAGGACACCCCGCAATAATTTCAGCAAAACCTTTAAGCAGGTGGGCGGGAACGCCTGCCTGTTCCCACCCCAGCACACTCAGTAGACAGCTTTTCACAATTCTTAGTTAACCTTTGGTTACAAAGTATGGCTAAATAACCGCCAATGGTTACACGCCGCAAGGTCGCCCAGCCGGCCGTGTCACCTGTACGTGAATTGTGATTTCAGGTGCTGCATATCCATCCTCGGCCGTTGTGGGCCCGCAGGAGCAGCCTGTTCTCTCCCTGACTTGTGACGAATCCCTTGAAACTCATCATTGTTGCTCTCTACGTTGCCTCCATTGCGTATGTACACCTGCGTGGTCGGGTGCGACACAAGCTGGGTCGCCAGCTTAGCGATCACTCGACGTTCCTGGCGCCGATCAACTGTTTTCTCTACTTGTTCTCCAGGCAGCCCAGCCGTCCCTATCTGTCGCCCAGCGATTTTCCAGACCTGAGCCCCTTGCAGGAACATTGGCAAGAGATCCGCGAGGAAGGCCAGAACCTGATGCGGGCCGGGGAGATCAAACGTTCGGATCAGTACAACGACGTGGGTTTCAACTCGTTTTTCAAGTCGGGCTGGAAGCGCTTTTACCTCAAGTGGTATGGCGACAGCCACCCATCGGCGATGAAGCTGTGCCCGCGCACCACCGAGTTGGTGCAAGGGATTGGCTCGATCAAGGCCGCGATGTTCGCCGAACTGCCACCGGGCTCCAAGCTGGTGCGCCACCGTGACCCGTACGCGGGCTCCTATCGGTACCACCTGGGGCTCGATACCCCCAACGACCCAGGGTGCTACATCAATGTGGATGGCGAGAGCTATTACTGGCGCGACGGCGAGCCGGTGATGTTCGACGAGACCTACATTCACTACGCAGAAAACACCACCCAGCAGAACCGTATCATTCTGTTCTGCGATATCGAACGCCCGATGAAGTACCGCTGGGCGGCGGCATTCAACCGTTGGTTCAGCCGCAATGTAATGGCCGCTGCAGGCTCGCCCAATGATGATGGCGACAAGACCGGCGGCCTCAACCGCGCCTTTACCCGCTTGTACAAGATCCGCCTGCGCGGCAAGGAGCTCAAAAAGCGCAACCGCACTCGCTACTACCTGGAGAAATGGGCGATTTTTGCCGGTCTGGCGCTGATCTTCATTCTTATCTGAACCCTGTGTCGGGCGCGAATCACTGCGGTGGTTTTGCGCCCAGCTTGTCCCACATCTTCTTGCTGATCTTCTGCCGATTGGCATAGCCGGCCCATGGGTCGCCCTTCAAACCCTGAAGACGCTCATGCAGGTTCGCCACCGTCCACTGCTGGGCGCCACGCAACCCTTTCAACTCTTCCCGACTGACCGGCACCGATACCGGCAAACCCGGCCGTGCACGCACGGAGTATGCCGCCACAGTGCTGGCGCCACGGGCGTTGCGCAGGTAGTCGATAAAGATCTTGCCTACACGGTTTTTAGGGCCGCTGGTGGCGGTAAAGCGTTCGGGCAGTTGCTGGCTCATAAACTGGGCAATGGCCTTGGCGAATGCTTTGACGGCGTCCCAGCCATCACGCCGGGCCAGTGGCACGATCAGGTGCAGACCTTTACCGCCGCTGGTCTTGACGAAGGCTTGCAAGCCCAGCTCATCCAGCACCGACAGGGTCAGTTCGGCCGCTTCCAGCATGGATTTCCAAGGCAGGGCCGGGTCCGGGTCGAGGTCCAGGACGAACAGGTCAGGGGTTTCAATCTTGTCCGTAGTGGCGCCCCAGATATGCAACTCGACAGTGCCCATTTGCACGGCGCCGGCCAGCGCCTCTGCGCTGTCTACCTCCATCAGGCGTGCATGACCGGGATCCAGGGCCTGATCCAGTTGCTTGATGTGGGGAATTGTCAGGCGTTCGGAGTGCTTCTGAAAAAACTGCTCCCCTTCGATGCCTTCGGGCGCGCGCAGCAGTGACACAGGACGACCGCGCAGGAACGGCAGGATCCATTCGCTGATGTCGGCGTAGAACTGCGCCAATTGCTGTTTTTGCGTGCCACTGTGCTTGTCGATAATGCGATCGGGGTGGGTGATTTTCACGTTCTTCACCGCTGTGTCGGCTTTATCGGTTTTCTGCGTCTTCGAGGCATTGACCGACTTTGCCGCACGCGGCTGTTCATGAATGATCTGCGACGCAGGCTTATCAGTGCGCAGCCCCACAAAGGCGGCCTGGCGCACCACGCCTTCACGCGTCCATTCGGCGAATTGCACTTCACCCACCAGGCGCGGCTCGACCCAATGCACGCCACGGGCCTGGGTGCTGGTCAAAGGCTTATGCAAGGGCGAGTCCTTGCGCTCCAGCGGCGTGAGCTTGGCGTAGATGGATTTCAACGTGGCCTGATCAAATCCGGTGCCCACACGCCCGGCATATACCAGCCCGGTTTCATCGTTGACCGCCAGCAGCAACGCGCCAAACCCGCTGCGCGAACCCTGAGGGCGGGTGTAGCCCACAATCACGAACTCCTGGCGAAGGCGGCATTTGAGCTTGATCCAGTCAGCACTGCGGCGGGACACATAGGGGCTGCCTACACGCTTGCCGATCACGCCTTCGAGCGCCAGGTCGCAGGCACTTTCGAAAATATCGCGGTGGTTGGCGGCAAAGGCTTCGGAGAAACGCAGCAGTTTGCTTTTGCTGCCGGCGAGCGCAGCTTTAAGCGCAGCCCGACGCTCCTCGACCGGATCTTCGCGTTGATCACGGCCGTTCAGGAAGGGGGCATCAAACAGGTAATAGACGATGTCCAGGCTGCGGCCGATATCGAAGGCATTCTGCAATGCCTGAAAATCCGGCAAGCCGTCGCCGTTGAGGCTGACCACTTCGCCATCCAGCCAGCTGTCCTTGAGCTTGAGGGCTTGCAAGGCTTTGGCCTGGCGCGGCAGGCGTTCGGTCCAGTCGTGGCCGTTGCGAGTGAACAGGCGCACTTCACCGTCATGGATGCGCGCGAGAATGCGATAACCGTCGAACTTGATCTCGTAGCTCCAATCGCCCTCGGGGGCGCGATCGACCAAGGTCGCCAATTGCGGGGCAAATTCTTCGGGTATGGCGCTCACTTGCGTGCGGGCCTTGGCCTTTGGCGCTGGCTTTTTTTGGACTGGGGCCCTGGCCTTGGGCGTGCCGACCACCGCATCGCTGAGCACGCTGGCAGGCTTGGCGTCGACAATATCGTATTCAGAAGCGGGGCGTGCCTGCTGGTCTTTTTCCTTGATCAGCAGCCACTGCTCCTTGTCGCCACTGCCCTTGAGTCGGGTGCGTACCAGGGTCCAATCCCCAGCGAGTTTTTCGCCCACCAGCGTGAACTTGAGCTTGCCGGCCGCATAGGCTTTGCGCGGCTCATCATGGGGCTGCCAGATACCTCGGTCCCACACAATCACATCGCCTGCGCCATATTGGCCGGCTGGAATGCTGCCCTCGAAACCGCCATAGCTCAGGGGGTGGTCTTCAACGTGGACCGCCAGGCGCTTCTGGCTTGGGTCCAGGCTCGGGCCCTTGGGCACCGCCCAGCTCAACAGCACGCCATCGAGTTCCAGGCGAAAGTCATAATGCAGGTTGCGCGCATCATGCTTTTGAATCACGAAGCTCAGCGCCGAGGCTTTCCGCTTGCTGGCGGGTGAGCTGCCGGCGGGTTCGGCGGTGATCTTGAAATCGCGCTTGCGGTTGTATTCGCTCAGGGGCTTTGCCATGTCGTGCTCCAGTCAATGGCAGGCTCAAGAGGCCTTTTTGTTGGATTTCTTCGCGGCGGGCTTTTTCGCCGCGGGTTTGCCCGCCAGGCTGCGTTTAAGCAGTTCGGTCAGGTCGATAACGTCGGCGGATTTGCGCTCCTCGCTGTCTTGGCTCGACTCCACGTCTTCGATCTTGCCGGCCTTGGCCTTTTTCGCCACCAGCGCCATGATCTTGTCCTGGAAGCTGTCGCGGTACTCGTCGGGTTGCCAGTCTGCGCTCATGTCTTCCACCAGGCGCTTGGCCATATCCAACTCACCCTTGGCCAGGGTCGGTTTGGTTACATCGGCACCGAGTTCCAGCTCGTCCAGGCTGCGCACTTCCGCGGGCCAGCGCAGCATCACCAGTACCAGGGCCGATTCGAGCGGCATCAACGCGGCCAAGTGCTGTTTGGTATGCAGCACCACATTGGCCAGGGCGACCTTGCCGGTTTTCTTCAGGGTTTCGCGCAGCAGTGCATAGACCTTGCCGCCGCGTTTGTCTGGCGCCAGGAAGTAGGGCGTGTCGATGTTTTGCAGGGGGATCTGGTCAGCGGCGACAAACGCGATGATCTCAATGGTCTGGGTCGATTTCGGATGGGCCGAGCGAATTTCATCTTCGCTGAGCACCACATAACGGCCCTTCTCAAAGGCGACGCCCTTGACGATATGCTCCTTGGTGACTTCCTTGCCCGTGGTTTTGTTGATGCGCTTGTAGCCGACCGGGTCCATGCTGCGTTTGTCCAGCCAGTCGAAATCAACGCCTTGGGAAGATGTCGCCGAGACCAGCGACACCGGGATATGAACCAGACCGAAACTGATAGCGCCTTTCCAGATTGCCCGTGGCATAACTCCGATTCCTTAAAAAGTGAGCCTGTTGTGGTGACTCGCAGGGCGCGGCAAAAGTTTCGGCGGGCAGATGCTCGGACAGATCGTGTTACACCTGATGAGAAACTATTTAGTGTCGCAAGCCGAACCCATGGCGTAGCGTGTTATCGAAAGCACGTAGTACTCGGCATAGAGAGGCTCCGTCATGAAGGGTTATGTACGTTATCTTGCAGTACTTGCGCTGGGCCTGGCCCTGGCGCCTTGGGCCCAGGCACAAAACCTGCCGGGCCAATACGACACCAATAACAGCCCGATTCACCGGGCCAACCCCAATAGCATGCAGGGCACTCAGCCCAATGCACCTGCGGCCGGCGGTATCCAGACTGCGCCCACCGGCCCTCGGCCGACCGTGGAAAACCGCGGAATCGGCAATACGTATCCCAAGCGCGACGCAGCTCCCAGTCGCCCGGCCACCGAAACCAAAGCACCCACCTATGATGCCAACGGCAATCGCCGGTAAGGACTTCGCCTTATGTTTCTACGCAAAACTCTGCTAGCGGCTGTGTGTGCCGCCACGCTGCTGCCGCTGACCACCGTTTATGCCGCCGATAGCCAGCAATTCCCCAGCGAGCAAGGCAGTATCACCGTCACGCCGATCGCCAAAGGCCTGGATCATCCCTGGGCGCTGGCGTTTCTCCCGGATCGGCAGGGCTTCCTGGTGACCGAGCTTCCCGGGCATCTGCGATTTGTCAGTCCCGACGGTAAGCTTTCCGCTCCATTGAAAGGGGTACCACAAGTGTGGGCCAAGGGGCAGGGCGGGTTACTGGATGTGGTGTTGTCACCCGACTTCAAGCAGGACCGTATGGTCTACCTGTCGTACGCCGAAGGCGGCGGGCAGGATGGCAAAGCCGGAACCGCTGTGGGGCGCGGGCGCCTGTCTGCTGACATGAGCGGCCTGGAGAACTTCAAGGTGATCCTGCGCCAGGAGCCCAAGCTGTCTACCGGCAACCACTTCGGCTCGCGCCTGGCGTTCGATCGTGACGGCTATCTGTTCGTGACCCTGGGCGAGAACAACGACCGACCGACCGCCCAGGACCTGGACAAGCTGCAAGGCAAAGTTGTGCGCATCTATCCAGATGGCCGCGTACCGGATGACAACCCCTTCGTCGGCCAACCCGGTGTACGTCCCGAGATCTGGTCCTACGGCCAGCGTAACCCACAGGGCCTGGCGCTGAACCCGTGGAGCGGTACGATCTGGGAAAACGAGCACGGGCCGCGTGGGGGCGATGAAGTGAACATCATCGAGCGCGGCAAGAACTACGGCTGGCCGCTGGCGACCCACGGCATCAACTACTCCCTGCTACCGATTCCCGAAGCCAAGGGCAAAACGGCAGAAGGCACGGTGCAGCCCCACCATGTCTGGGAGAAGTCCCCGGCCATCAGCGGTATGGCGTTCTACGACGCCGACCGGTTCAAGGTGTGGCAGCACAACCTGTTTATCGGTGCGCTGGGCACTCAGGAGTTGATTCGGTTGCAGTTCGAGGGTGACAGGGTCGTTCACGAGGAACGTTTGCTGGGCGAGTTGAAAGCGCGAATTCGTGACGTGCGGCAGGGGCCGGATGGGTTTCTGTATGTGCTGACGGATGAGGATAATGGCGTGTTGTATCGGGTCGGGCTGAATCAGGACTGATGCCTTTCGGTAATCGCTTTTTGTAGGAGCGAGCAAGCTCGCTCCTACAGAGGGTAAGAGAGCTACAGGCCTAGGTCTGACAAGCCCGGGTGATCATCCGGGCGACGCCCCAGCGGCCAGTGGAACTTGCGTTCGCTTTCCTGGATCGGCTTATCGTTGATGCAGGCAAAGCGGTTGGCCATCAGGCCGTTTTCATCGAACTCCCAGTTTTCATTTCCGTAGGAACGAAACCAGTTGCCGGAGTCGTCATGCCACTCATAGGCATAGCGCACGGCGATGCGGTTGCCGGTGAACGCCCACAACTCCTTGATCAATCGATACTCCAGTTCCCTGGCCCATTTACGGCTCAGGAACTGCCTGGCTTCTTCGCGGTTGTGGGCGAATTCGGCGCGGTTACGCCACTGGGTGTCCAGGGTGTAGGCCAGGGAAACCCGTTCTGGGTCGCGGGAGTTCCAGCCGTCTTCGGCCAGGCGAACTTTTTCGATGGCCGACTCGCGAGTAAAGGGCGGTAGGGGCGGGCGGGCTTGTGCATTGACTGACATGGGGTGGCTCCTGAAAACAATAGGGTTGAATGATAGAAGTTGCCAATTCCGAGAATTCAAAGTCCCAATAACGTTCGCGCCATGCATTGCGCATTATCGGCAGCTGTTGAATCACCCATGATCAGGGCAACGGTAATGGCGCCATCGATCAGGATCAGCAGTTGCGCGGCCTGCTGTTGCGGGTCGGGGGTGCCATGTGCTTGACACAGTTCAAGTGCGTACTCGAACAGTTTGTGTTTGTGGGCCTTGGCCAGCAGGCGCACCGGATCTTGAGCGTTGCCAGTTTCGCCACTGGTATTGATAAAGGCGCAGCCGCGAAAATCCGCGGAACCGAACCAGCTTTTCAGGGCGCTGAACAGCGCCAGCAGGCGCTCGCCGCTGTTGTCGCTGCGTTCCACTTCGCTGCGCAGCCACTGCATCCAGCGTTCGTCGCGGCGCTGCAGGGCGGCAATCACCAACTCGTCCTTGTTGGCGAAATAGCGATAGATGCTTTTTCTCGATACGCCAGCGGTTTTTACCAGCAAGTCCATGCCGGTGGCGGCGATGCCATGGCGATAGATCAGCTTTTCGGTGACGTCGAGGATAATGTCGCGGGTTATGTCGTTCATGCTTATTACAGTAGAACGATCGTTCTTCTTGGTCAACCGGCTTTTTTCCATGCCGTACGGCGAGACCTGAGCAGTCCCATGGTGTAAGCTCTGGACCTCTTCGGATTCGACCCATTGCGAGCCCTATGCCGTCGTTCTTCAAACGCTCCCTGTTGCCCAAACTACGCGGTTTCCCGCTGTCCCCGGAGGCCATCGAGGTGCTGTCGGGCGCCGATGCCTATCGTCGCTGCCTGCTGGAAAAAATCTCCCAGGCAACGCGTCGCATCTACATCGTCGCCTTGTACTTGCAGCACGACGAAGCGGGGCAGGAGATCTACGACGCGCTGCACGCCGCCAAGGCGGCACGGCCGGAGTTGGACATCGTGGTGATGGTCGACTGGTTGCGCGCCCAGCGTGGTTTGATTGGCGCCGGCAAGCAGCCGGGCAACAGCGCCTGGTACCAGGCCATGACGCAAAGCCACGCCAGCGAAGTGCCGGTGTATGGCGTGCCGGTGCAAACCCGCGAGCTGTTTGGCGTATTGCACCTCAAGGGCTTTGTGATCGATGACAGCGTGCTGTACAGCGGCGCCAGCCTCAACAATGTGTATTTGCACAAGTTCGACAAGTACCGCTTCGATCGTTACCACCTGATCCACAGCCAGGTGCTGACCGATTCGATGCAACACCTGATCGAGCACGGCCTGGTGGCATCCAAGGCCGTGCACCGCCTGGACCTGCCCAACCCGCCGACCACCCGCAGCCTGCGCAACGATATCGGCGACCTGCGCAGCCGTCTCAAGCACGCGGCCTATGACACCACGGCCGGGCAGTTGCCCAATGGTCACCTCTCGGTGAGCCCGTTGCTCGGCGTCGGCAAGAGCAACCCACTGAGCCGGGTCATTCTGGAGCTGATCGCCAGCGCCCAACAGCAGTTGATCATCTGCACGCCGTATTTCAACCTGCCGTTGCCGGTGACCCGCGAGATCAACCGCGCCCTGGCGCGTGGGGTGAAGATCGACATCGTGGTCGGCGACAAGACGGCCAACGACTTCTATATTCCGCCCAGCGAGCCGTTCAAGGTGATCGCGGCCTTGCCTTATCTGTATGAGATCAGCCTGCGGCGCTTTGCCAAGCGTCACCAGCCGATGATCGACAGCGGCCAGTTGAACCTGCACCTGTGGCGCGATGGCGACAACACCTACCACCTTAAGGGCATGTGGGTTGACCAGCGCTATACCTTGCTGACCGGCAACAACCTCAACCCCAGGGCATTTCGCCTCGATCTGGAAAACGGCTTGCTGATCGACGACCCCAAGGGCCAATGGCTGGAGCCGCGGCGTACCGAGCTGGCGCAGATCTTCCAGCACACCACGCGTATCCAGGGCTACCAGCAATTGCAGACGTTGGTTGATTACCCGCCGGCAGTGGGGAAATTCCTGCGTCGGGTCAGCCGAGTGCGTATTGAGCGTTTGCTGTACCGCATTTTGTAGCCGTTATCCCGCAGGCAAAAAAAACACCCAGGCCCCTCAACAGGGCCTGGGTGTTTTTTTGCAGGTCGCCTTTAATTCAAACCCAGCTTGCCGCGCAGCATCGACAAGTCTTCAGCCAGGGTGTTGACCGGGCCCACCAGGGCCTTGCGGTCGTTGTCCTTGACCTTGTCGTAGGTTTCAAAGCCGCCATCCTGGGTCTTGTACTTGGCCAGGATCTTGTCCACGGTGGCGAAGTTTTTATCGACCTTGGCCAGGAACGCCTGGTCCTGCTGTCCGATCTGGCCACGGAACAGATCGACGATTTTCTTCGCACCGTCGATGTTGCCCTGGAAGTCATACAGGTCGGTATGGCTGTAGCGGTCTTCTTCGCCGGAGATCTTGGTGGCGGCGACTTCCTCCAACAGCGCCGCAGCGCCGCCGACGACTTTTTCCGGGGGGAAGGTCAGGCCATCGACCCGCGTCTTGAGATCGTTTACATCGGTATTGAGCTTGGCGGTCAGTGCTTCCAGACCCTTGGTCGAGTTTTGCGCGAACAGCGCGTATTCAATCCGGTGAAAGCCGGTGAAGTCTTCGGCCGTCACACCTTTTTCATGGTCATCGACACGCGAATCGATGGACGCGTCGAGGTCGCTGAACAGCTCGGCGATCGGCTCGATGGCCTCATAGTGCACGCGGGTCGGCGCATAGAGCTTCTTGGCGATGGCCAGGTCACCTTTATTGATGGCGTCGGTAAACGCCTGGGTCTGGGTGACCAGCTCGCCGATTTCCTCGGTAACGTAGATCTTGTAGTCCGATACCGGGCCTACCAGGTCGAGCGGCGCGGTAGCAGCGAAGGCAGCCAGCGGCGCAAGGCTCATTAACAACGACAACGCGATAGACGACTTCTTCATGGGGGCATTCCGCTCTGGTGTGTTTCAGGTCTTGGCAGGGGGGGTTGAGTGCGTTGCAGCAAGCAGTGTGCGCCCGATGAAATCCTCAGGGCCGGTGACGCCGGGCAAGGTGAAGAAATACCCGCCGCCGACCGGCTTGAGGTATTCCTCCAGGGGTTCGCCGTTGAGCCGCGTTTGCACGCTGATAAAGCCTTTCTCCAGGTCAGCCTGATAGCAGATGAACAACAGGCCCATGTCCAACTGACCGTTTTTGTTGACGCCGTTGGAGTAGTTGAACGGCCGCCGCAGGATCAGGTTGGCCTGGGTCTGCGGGGTGCGCGGGTTGGCCAGGCGGATGTGCGCATCAAGCTTGGTCAACTTGCCATGCGGGTCTTTGCTGTAGTCCGGCACCTGGGTTTCATGCTGGCCATCCATGGGGGCGCCGGTGGGTTTGACACGGCCGATGATGCTTTCCTGTTCTTGCAGTGGGGTGCGATCCCAGCGCTCGACAAAGTTGCGGATGATACGCACGGCCTGGTAACTGCCATGGGCCGCCCAGGCGGGTTCGTCGCTGCTCGGTTGCACCCAGACGATCTGGTCCATGGCCTTGGCATCGTTGGAGTCGGGGTTGGCCGAACCGTCGCGAAAACCCAGGAAGTTACGCGCACTCTGCGCCGGTTCGCCGGGTTTGGCCGGGGCCTGGGGCGGCACGCTGCCTTCTTGTTTCCAGCGCACCAGCAGCAAGTCAGGCAGGTTTTTCACGATATCGCGCAGGGCGTGGATGTTGGTATCGGGCGTGTTGGAACTGAACTGCAGGCTCAGGTCGCCGTGGCACTGCGCCGGCTCCAGTGCATCGTTGGGGAAACCCACCATGCGGCTCAGGCGCTTGGGTTTGACGGTGCTGAGGCCGAAGCGCTCATCGAACAACGATTCGCCGACCGACACGGTGATGGTCAGGTTATCTGGGGTAACCACCGGGCCAAGGATGCCGGAGTCGGTGGGTGGCAGTTTCGGGTCGACCTGTGGCACGGTGCCGCCGCTCATCAGGAACGCGATACGCTCGTTCAGGGTGCGGAACAAACGTTCGAGGTCCTCGCGGTCGCTGGCCAGTACGTCGAAGGCCACCACCATGCCGCAGGCCGGGCGCGGGGTGACAATGCCGCTCTGATGCTGACCGAAAAAAGCCTGGTGGTCGTGGGTCTTGTCGCTGCGCGGAGCGCTGGTGACTTGCTCGGCTGCTGCGGCCATGGCCGGGCAGGTCAAGGTGCTGCCGGCGATGGCCGCGCCGGTGGCCGCCATGCCCAGCAGGACGCGGCGGCGCGCAAGGTTTAGCTGTTCTGAATCACTCATGTATGCGTTCGTCTCACTGCAGGCCGGAAAGGCCAAGGGCGGGGTCGATTCCATCGAGTGCGGCGGCCAGTGCCTTGGCCTTGTCGGCGATCTGCTGGCGCTGATCGGCGCTGATGCTGTCGTACGTGCTGTAGGTATTGCCGACTTTGAATGCAGCGAGTTCGGCGTCGAAGGCATTCAGCGCGCTGTCGATATCGGGCAGCAAGCCGGCTGCGGACTTGCCCAGTAGCGGGCGCATCAAGTCGACCACTTTACGAGCGACGTCCAGGTTGGCGGCAAAGCCGTTCAGATCAATATGGCTGTAGCGCTCCTCTTCACCACTGCGGGCACGTACATCCGCCAGGCTGTTGAGGTTGCGCACCACAATGCTCACCAATTGCTCTGGGGGCAGCGATTGCGCCAGCAACTGTTGCTTGAGCGTGGTGACGTCGGCCACCAGGCGTTGCGCGACCGGCGCCAGGCCGTCGAGACTGTGTTGCTGGAACAGGCTGTATTCGAGGCGATGGAAGCCGCTAAAGGCAGGGTCCTGCTCGCGCTTTTCAAAGTAGTCGGCGCGGGCGTTGATTGCGTTATCCAATTCGGCCAGGCGTTGAGAGGCAGGCGCCAGGCGCTGATATGCCTCTCGGGCCGGCACATACAGGGCCTGCGCCTGGGCCAGATCACCGGCGTCGATAGCCTGTTGCAGCGCCGTCACCGCCTTGATCAGCGCACCGCTCTGGCCGCTCAAGTACACACGGAACTCCGACAACGGGCCGATAAACGCCACCATCGACGGCTTGGCCTTGGCCTGGGCGTCGGACTCCGCGGTGGGTGTGACATGCAAGGTGCCACGCGGGTTGCTCAACAGGCCACAGGTGATGGCGTAGTCACCGGGCAACAGGTTGGCGTTGATCACCTGGCTCAGGCCTGGGGCAATGTTTTCCCGTTCCTCGACCACCAGCACACCGTCGAGGATTTCCCACTCCACCGCACGGTCGGAGCGGTTGATGATACGAAAGCTTGCGCGCCCGGCCGGCACGGTGAGGGCGTTGGGCTCGCAGGCGTGGCTGTGAATCGTGACTGCGATTTCATTGTGGTTGGTCTGGCGTTTGGTCGCGGCCAATTGCGAGGCGTAGTAGAACAGGCCACCGGCGGCGATCATCACCACCACCGAGCCGGCCACACCCCAGCGCAAGGCGCGGGATGGCGGGGCCGATTGAGGGGTTGGGTTGGACAAGAGACGGTCCTTACTGGCTGGAAACGGAAGAAGTCGTGGCGACAGGCTTGGCGGGGGCCGAGGGCAGGAAGAACATCACCAGAGCCACCACCAGGTAAATCACATAGGCACCCAGGGTGCTGACGGTCGGCGCCTCCTGATAACCGAACATGCCGGCCAGTACCGAGCCCAACGGGCTGTCCATGGGCAGCGCTGCGCTGAAATCGAACAGCACGGTTTGCCAGTGGTTCCACACACCGGCCTCATGCAGGGCTTGCACTGAATTGGCGAGAATGCCGGCCGCCACCACCAGGATGAACAGGCCGGTCCAGCGAAAAAACGCGCCGAGGTTCAGGCGCATGCTGCCGGAGTAGATAAGAAAGCCTACGACAATGGCCAGGGTCAGGCCGAGCAGGGCACCTATCGGTGCGCCCATACCTTCGCTCTGCTGAAACACCGCCAGCAGAAAGAACACCGTCTCCAGCCCTTCGCGGGCCACGGCAAAAAACACCATGGCGATCAGCGCGAAAACCTGGTTCCGGGAGCCGGCCAGGGCATGGTCGAGAGACTCATGCAGAGCGTGTTTGATTGACCGCGCCACTTTGCGCATCCAGAACACCATGGAACTGAGGATACCCACGGCGACAAGCCCTACGATCCCTTCGAACAGTTCCTGCTGCTTTTGCGGGAATTCGGCGCTGACCAACTCAAGGCCGCCACCGACCAGCAAGGCGAGGGCCGCGGCCAGGAATACGCCAATCCACACCGCAGGCATCCACTGGCCACGGCCGGTCTGCTGCAGGTAACTGGCGATGATGCCAACGATCAAGGCGGCTTCAATGCCTTCGCGCAGCATGATTAAAAAAGGAACGAGCATCGGGCACCAGGGCGTAACTAGTTAGGAAGCTAAGTTGTAACATAATGATACTCATTGCTAAACAAGAAATATTGACCTTTGCTGAACGAGGGCTGAACAGTGGTGGCGAAGCGCGACCGCCCTTATGATGCAGGCCACCTGGTTTGCAGTCGGATAACTCAACATCCCATGTCGGAAAAAGACACCATCTCCATCCACCTAGTGCGCGAAGCGCTGTTGCAGAGCTGTGCGCCTGGTGCGGCCACTGTCGAGGCATTGAGCAAAGTCGGGATTGACCCTGCATTGCTTGAGCAGCCCCATGCCCGTGTCCCGGCCACGGCCTATGCGCGCCTTTGGCGTTTGCTGGCGCGGCGCAGGGATGACGAGTTTTTTGGCATGGACCCGCGCGCACTCAAATCCGGCAGTTTGGCGTTTCTGTGTCGCGCCGCCATGGCGCAACCGAGCCTGGCGGCGGGCCTGGAAACCGGCCTGGGGTTTCTGTCGTTGATGCTGGAGCACATGCCGGCCCAGTTGGTTCGCCAACAGAGCCTGGCGGAGATCGTCCTGCTCGAACCCGATGAGCCCAAGCGTGCGTTCACCTATTTCACTTATTGGATGATCGTCCACGGCGTTGCGTGCTGGCTGGCGGGGCGTCGCATCCCGATCCTGGCCATTGAGCTGCGTTGCGCGCAGCCGGACTTCTGTGACGATTACCAGGTAATGTTTTCCGACAACCTGCGCTTTGATCGACCCCGTACCCGCATGATCTTTTCTGCCGACTGCCTGGACCTGCCGATCAAACGCAGTCAGCAGGAGCTCCAACGTTTTCTGGCCCATGCACCAGCCAACATCCTGGTCAAATACCGCGACCCTGAAAGCCTCGCCACGCGCATCAAGCACGACCTTCGGCAGATGCCTCCCGACACCTGGCCGGAAACGGAGGGCCTTGCAGCCAGGCTATGCATTTCTGCGTCCACCCTGCGTCGGCGCCTGGCGGAAGAGGGGCAGACTTATCAGGGCCTCAAAGACAGTGTGCGCAAAGAACTGGCGATTGTGTGGTTGGCTGAACCGCAGATCAGCTTTGCCGAGATTGCCACGCGGCTGGGGTTTGCCGATGCGAGTTCGTTCTATAAGGCGTTTCGTAAATGGTCGGGATCGAACCCGGGGCATTATCGGAGTTTGATTTTGAGCGAATCGAGTCGGTTCTAACCTTCGTTATGCGCAAGTAAGACATTTCTCACTCATTCCTTCACCCCAGTATGACAGAACGCTCCTTCGATATTTTAGGACGCGGCCGGCATATTTGGCGCTTGATTTCGTGCACTGTAAGCAACGTGTTCCTATCCATGTTTTCGGGCACTTAATGTCTGCTTGGTGAACATTGAACTTCGCGTAGTGGGATCCGTGGTTTTATCGTGAAGTGCGCTTATGGGCAAATAAAGTGATCAGCTGCTTTCAAATGAATTATTTATTGATTTGAGGTGAGATTATGAAAGGTCTTATTGCGTTGCCGTGTCTCGCGTTAATGCTTTTTTCTGCTCAGGTGTCTGCCTTGTGTCTGTATATAACTGATAGCTATAGCGGGCTTTTGCAGCCAGGCATGGAAACGGCAGTTTATGGTCCGTTCACAATAACGTCCGCTAATGGGTGTGCTGGTGCGACCATTGATGTTTCTGCTTCCGCAAGCGGTGGGGGGAGGGCGCCGCAGTTGATAATTCAAAAGCAGAGCGGGGCTTCCTGGGGAGATGTTGCTGGAACCTTTGGAAGTAGTACGTCCTTCTCAGGTGTGTTTGGAACCTATCGAGTGGTCATGATTAATTCTGGTTCGGAGGTGCAATCTTACTCTGGCACCGCACGATACGGTCGCTGAGTCGTTAGGCTAAACAGTGCGCCACGAGGTTATTGGCGCACTATTTGCGAGCATCTGAATCAAGCTTTTTCATCTATGGATAAGGCCGTATTGGAAGAGTTTACAAAATAGACCAGTGCCCCCATGGCGTGATTAGCGGCAACCATTCCCTGCCGCCATCTCAACGTATGCTCGTTTGCGGTTGCAGGGTTGTCTTCCAGGAACTCACTGTACTCCACCAGGCGCTCATTAAATAAGGCAATTGCATTGAATTTTACGTGCGTCTCTGTTGGAACACCTTTCGCATCGGTATGCAAATTGCCACCTATGAACATTCTGAATGCATAGATATCAATCATTTCGTGCTCAAATAGTGTGCGCCCTACTTTTCTTAGGTCATCTGAACTAATAGACGTCATGTCATAATCTTTCAAATAAGCCTTCAGCTGGGTGATTTGATTGTTGTCATTGAGCTGTAGGGTGTCAGCTGCCACCTTCTTCTCTGTAATTGTGAATGCATTCCTTGTCTGCTCTGGATTTTTGATCGCGAACGCATTGGTTGCCTTGGTATACGGCATCTGCTCAGCAGTCAACAAGATAGCCATGTCGCCTTCCTCCATTAGTAAGTGACACTTCGTTGTCGACGCGTGTGCGTATTACTTTAATGGCGCGTGGCGCCTGAAATGTGAGGTGGTTGTGAGGCATTAAAGCCTGGCGGCGAGGTACAGCGCGGGACTAGGACATCGCCTACAAAGGCCTTCTTACTTGACTTACAGAAGTTACTTTCAACATTTTAGGAAGTCTTGACAAAAAAAGCCCCGCGACCGAATGGATCGCAGGGCTAAAAATTGGCTGGATGCGACCAACCAAAGGAGCTCTTTACATCACTTGTTGCTGGCCACCACCGCATCCGGTTGCCAGCCACCACCCAACGCCTTGTAGATCGCCACAATGCCGCGATACAGATCCACTTCGGCCTGGGCCTGGGAGTCCTCTGCGGCCAGGCGTTCGCGCTGGGCGTCGAGCAGTACCAGGAAGTCCACGGTGCCTTCGCGGTAGCGGATCGCGGCGAGGTCGGCGGCGGCGCGGCTGGATTCGCTTTGGCGGATCAGCGAGACCAGGCGTTGCTGACGCTTGCCGTAATCGCTGAAGGCGTTCTCGGACTCTTCCAGGGCCAGCAGCACTTGCTGTTCGTAGGTTGCCAGGGCGCCGTCGGCCTCGGCATTCGCACCGCGCAAACGCGCACGCACACTGCCCAGGTCAAACGCGGCCCAGGTAATGCTCGGGCCCAGGGACCAGGCATTCGCTGCAGCCGAGCCGATCTGCGAACCACGCCCGGCGGTAAAGCCGAGGAAGCCGCTGAGGCTGACCCGTGGGAACAGGTCGGCCTTGGCCACGCCGATACGCGCGGTGGCGGCGGCCAGTTTGCGTTCGGCGCTGAGAATGTCCGGGCGCCGTTGCAGCAATTGCCCCGGGTCGCCAATCGGCAGCGCCTTGGCAATCGCCGGCAGGTCTTTGGGGCTCAGGTCCACGCTCAGCTTGTCGGGGCGCTGGCCGAGGAGGGTGGCGATGCGATTGCGTTCGCGCACTTGTTCGGCCTGTAGTTGCGGCACGCTGGCTTCCACCGCCGCCAGGCGCGCATCGGCACGCTCCACGTCGAGCTGATCACCGACGCCGGCATCACGCAGGCTGACGGTGATAGTGCGCGATTCCTGCTGGTTCTTCAGGTTGTCCAGGGCGATGCGTTCACGCAGTTGCGCCCCGCGCAGTTGGCCATAGGCATCCACCAGTTCGGCGATCATGGTGACTTGCAGTTGGTACAGATCGGCTTCGGCCACCTGTTGGTCAGCGTCGCTGGCTTCCAGGTTGCGGCGGATGCGCCCGAACAAATCCACTTCCCAGGCCATGTCCAGGCCCAGGTCGTAGCGCTCGCTGTTGACACGCTTGGTGGTCTGGCCGGGGATCTGGCCCTTGCCCACATCGCTGCTGGCGCGGGAGGTGACCACTGGCATGATGTCGTTGGCCGCGTCATCACGGATAGCCCGTGCCGCCCGCAGGCGGGCAAAGGCTACGCGCAGGTCGCGGTTACCGCTCAGCGACTGGGTTACCAGTTGGTTGAGCGTCGGGTCTTCGAACTGCTGCCACCAGATGCCTTCGTATTTGGCATGGTCGTAGCTTTTGCTGTCGGCGGCGGCCGTGATGTTGGCCGCCTCCAGTTGCTGGGTCTTGTAGTCCGGGCCTACGGCACAGGCGGCGAGCGCCAGTACCAGCAAGTTCGGCAGGAATACTTTCACACTCATTGCTGTGTCTCCAGCTTCAAGGCCTTGGCCGCTTTGCGCGCTTGCTGGCGCTCAACATAGCGACGGATCAGTACGTAGAACACTGGCGTCAGCAACAGACCGAAGAAGGTCACACCGATCATCCCGGAGAACACCGCCACACCCATGGCATGGCGCATCTCGGCACCCGCACCGCTGGACAATACCAACGGCACCACACCCATGATGAACGCGAACGAGGTCATCAGGATCGGCCGCAGACGCAGGCGGCAGGCTTCCAGTACCGCAGCCAGCGGGTCGAGGCCCTCCGCTTGTTTATCCTTGGCGAACTCGACGATCAGAATCGCGTTCTTGCAGGCCAGGCCCACCAGTACGATCAGGCCAATCTGGGTGAAGATGTTGTTGTCGCCGCCCGAGATGATCACCCCGGTAATGGCCGACAGCAGCGTCATCGGGACAATCAGGATCACCGCCAGCGGCAGGCTCCAGCTTTCGTATTGGGCGGCCAGTACCAGGAACGCCAGCAGCACGCAGAGCGGGAACACGAACAGCGCGGTATTGCCCGAGAGGATTTGCTGATAGGTCAGGTCAGTCCACTCATAAGTCATGCCGTTGGGCAGTTCATCCTTCAACAGCTTTTCAATCGCAGCCTGGGCCTGGCCAGAGCTGTAGCCCGGTGCGGCGTTGCCGTTGATTTCAGCGGTGATAAAGCCGTTGTAGTGCATCACGCGGTCCGGGCCCGAGGTGTCGCTGACCTTGATAAAGGTCGCCAAGGGGATCATCTCGCCTTTGTTGTTACGCACTTTCAGCTGGCCGATCTGGTCGGAGTCCTGACGGAACTGCTGCTCGGCCTGCACGTTGACCTGGTAGGTACGCCCGAAGCGGTTGAAGTCGTTGGCATACAACGAGCCCAAGTAGACCTGCAGCGTATCGAAGATGTCGCTGATCGCCACGCCGTGGGTCTTGGCCTTTTCGCGGTCGATGGCGGCGTCGACTTGCGGCACGTTCACTGTGTAGCTGGTGAACAGGCCGAACAGTTCAGGCACGCTGTGACTTTTGGCAATCACGTTCTGGACTTCTTTGTACAGCTCGTCATAGCCGAGGTTGCCACGGTCTTCGATCTGCAGGCGGAACCCGCCGATGGTGCCCAGGCCTTGTACCGGCGGAGGCGGGAAGATCGCCATGTAGGCTTCTTCAATGTTGGCGTATTGGCCGTTCAGTGCACCGGCAATTGCACCGGCGGACATGCTCGCGTCTTTACGCTCATCAAAGGGCTTCAAGGTCACGAACACGATGCCGCTGTTCGGGCTGTTGGTGAAGCCGTTGATCGACAGGCCGGGGAAGGCAATCGCAGCTTCCACGCCGGGTTGTTTAAGGGCGATCTCCGACATGCGCTTCATTACGTTTTCGGTGCGGTCCAGGCTCGCGGCGTCGGGCAGTTGGGCGAAGGCCACCAGGTATTGCTTGTCCTGGGCCGGTACGAAACCGGTCGGGGTGTGAGCAAACCCGAAGAATGTCAGCACCATCAGGCCGGCGTATACGAACAGGGCAATACCACTGCCGCGAATCACTCGGCGTACGGTACCCACGTAGCCATGGCTGGCCTTTTCGAAAAAGCGGTTGAAGGGACGGAACAGCCAGCCACCGAAGAGTTTGTCGAGGAACTTCGAGAAGCGATCCTTCGGCGCATCGTGACCGCGCAGCAACACGGCGGCCAGGGCAGGGGACAGCGTCAGTGAGTTAAACGCCGAGATCACGGTCGAGATCGCAATGGTCAAGGCGAACTGCTTGTAGAACTGCCCGGTCAAGCCACTGATAAAGGCGGCCGGGATAAACACCGCACACAGCACCAGCGCGGTGGCGATGATCGGACCGGTGACCTCACTCATGGCTTTTTCGGTAGCCGGGAACGGTTCCAGGCCCAGCTCGATATTACGTTCGACGTTCTCCACCACCACGATGGCGTCGTCCACCACGATACCGATGGCCAGTACCAGGCCGAACAATGACAGGGCATTGAGCGAGAACCCGAACAGGTGCATCACCGCAAATGTACCGATCAAGGACACCGGCACCGCCACCAATGGAATGATCGAGGCGCGCCAGGTCTGCAGGAACAGGATCACCACCAGCACCACGAGGATCAGTGCTTCGAACAGGGTGTGTACCACCGCTTCGATAGAGCCGCGTACAAAGATGGTCGGGTCATAGGCGATGCGGTAATCCATCCCCGCCGGAAAGCTCTTTTTAAGCTCGGCCATCTTGCTGCGCACATCATTGGAGATGTCGATGGCATTGGAGCCGGGACGCTGGAAAATCGGAATCGCAACGGCGGGCTGGTTATCGATCAACGAGCGCAGCGCGTATTGGCTGGAGCCCAGCTCGACCCGGGCGATGTCTTTGAGGCGCGTGATTTCACCGTTGGCGCCGGCACGAATCACGATGTTCTCGAACTCTTCCTCGGTGACCAGGCGGCCTTGGGTATTGACCGACAACTGGAAGCTGGTGTCACTCGGCGCAGGCTGGGCGCCCAGGGCACCGGCAGCCACCTGGCGGTTCTGCTCGCGGATCGCCGTGACCACATCGGTGGCGGTCAGGTTGCGCGAGGCGGTCTTGTTCGGATCCAGCCATACGCGCAGGGAGTAGTCACCCATGCCGAACAGCTGCACGTCGCCGACGCCACCCAAACGGGCCAGTTCGTCCTTGATGTTGAGGATCGCGTAGTTGGACAGGTACAGCATGTCGTAACGCTGATCCGGGGAGGTCAAGTGCACCACCATGGTCAGGTCGGGAGAAGCCTTGTCCACGGTGATACCGATGCGTGTCACTTCCTCAGGCAGCTTTGGCTGAGTCCGCGTCACACGGTTTTGCACTTGCACCTGCGCGTTGTCCAGGTCGGTGCCCAGGGCGAAGGTGATAGTCAGGGTCAGTTTGCCGTCGGCGGTGGACTGCGAGGACATGTACAGCATGTTCTCGACACCCGTGATGGCCTGCTCCAGCGGTGCGGCCACGGTTTCGCCGATGACTTTGGGGTTGGCGCCCGGGAAGTTGGCGCGTACCACCACAGTCGGCGGCACCACTTCCGGGTATTCGCTGATCGGCAGTTGGAACAGCGAGATTGCACCCGCGATCAGGATCAACAGCGACAGCACCGCTGCGAAGATCGGCCGCGAAATGAAGAACTTGGAAAAATTCATCTTGAGTCGTATCCCTTAACCGCGTGGAGTCGCAGTGCTGGCGAGCTTGGGCGCAGTCGTTTCCGGCGCCACTTGCTCCAGGTTGCTGGCTTCAAGCGCTTGTCGTTGTTGGGCCAAGGCGGCGAGGGTTTCCTTGCTGGCCATCGGAATGGTTTCCGGCGCGACCGGTGAGCCGGGGCGCACACGCTGCAGGCCCTTGACGATCACGGTGTCGTCCTTGGTCAGGCCGCTGCGTACGATGCGCAAGCCTTCGATCTTGGGCCCCAATTCCACCGCGCGGTAAGCCGGCTTGTCGCCTTCCATCACCAACACGAATTTCTTGCCCAGGTCGGTACCGACGGCTTCATCGTTGATCAGCACGGCGGAATAGGTGCCGCTGCCGACCAGCTTCAAGCGCGCATACAGGCCAGGGGTGTATTCGCCCTTGCTGTTGTCAAACACCGCACGGCCACGGATGGTGCCGGTGGACGGGTTGACCTGGTTGTCGACGAAGTTCATCTGGCCCAGGTGCGGGTTGCCGGTTTCGTTGGACAGGCCCAGATACACCGGGGTAGTGGCGCCGCGACGGCCTTCACGGGCCAGTTCGGTGTACTTGAGGAACACACGCTCGTCGGCGTCGAAGTAGGCGTAGACCTTGTCGGTGGACACCACACTGGTCAGCGCAGTGGTGTCGGCGGTCACCAGGTTGCCGGCCGTGATTTCGGCACGGCTGACGCGGCCGCTGATCGGCGAAGTGACACGGGTAAAGCTCAAGTTCAGGCGGGCCAGGTCCAACTGCGCCTGGATCCCGGCCATGGCGGCGCGGGCCTCCTGGGCGGCGGTGGTGCGCGAGTCGGCCAGTTCGGCGGAGATCGCATTGCTCTGGCGCAGGCGTTCGCCGCGTTGCGCTTCGTTTTCACTGCGGGTGGCGGCGGCTTTCGTCTGTGCAAGCTGGGCTTCCAGACGGCGCACTTCGGCCTGGAACGGGCGCGGGTCGATCTGGAACAGCAGGTCGCCTTTCTTGACCAAAGCGCCTTCAGTAAAAGCGACTTGGTCAATCTGGCCGGACACCCGAGGACGAATCTGCACGGTTTCCGGGGCTTCCAGCCGTCCGGTAAATTCGTCCCACTCGTTGACCGGCTGTTCCAGTACCTTGGCCACGCTGACCTTGGCTGGGGGCATGGCGGCCGCTTGTTCGGGAGACTTGCCGCACGCGCTCATCACCACCACGGCCAGAATCGCCAGGGGGAAGCGCAAAAGTTTGAGTGACTGTTCCATGAGGTGCATCCGCCAATGTATTTGAGATGGGCGGATCATGCGCGGCGGGGTGCTATGTCACGAATCGAATGAAGCAAAGGTAACTATCATTCGGAATGATATAAGCGCGCACTTAGCCCTCTAGCATGGGGGTTTCGTTAGGGAGCTATCAATAGGAGTGATGACAAAAGACTGTTGCAGATGCTGCATGGATAGGTATCGGTGGGCAGGTGTGTTGCTCAATCAATCAGAGGCCACTGAGCACCACATGGCGCAGATGTCAACCGGGAAGTCTGACAGTAGTTTGATTAACGGTGTTTGAGTAGGGTGATATTCATGCACTCAGGGCTATTGCAATGGCAAACGTAGACTAATCAATCAGCTCAGGAAGGTCGCCATGAAAAACACCAAATCCAGCGAATTTTCCGTCGCAATGAAGAATCCAAAAGCCAGCCCTGTTTATTTTAATTTCATGTTTGCTCCTCCCTTTCCAATGGTTGAGGAATATTGGAAAGCGTTAGCGTTCCATTACTATGAGTCGGACGATGGCTTTCTCATTCTTCGTGGGAGCCTTCATGAAGAGGAGACCGGTCGATTTGAGTTGCTCACCCTCAAGATGCCGGGACTTATAGAAGATGGCGACCATGACGTGAGCAGGGATGAAGCAGGTATCACCGCTACTTTTGCTTTACCGTCGCTCATCAAGGCGGACAGCGGGAAACTAAAAATAAAAAGATTCAAAGAGAGTGAGAAAGATACCATCAAGGCTCAGTTTTACCTGACATTTGAATATGACAGTGTGGTCTACGATGTCGCTGGCCTAGCTTTAGTTCATGAAACGGCTGCTAGTTAGAATCACGGCGCTTCAAACGCTTCACCCAGAAAATCGATCAAGGCGCGCACCGACGGCATCAGCCCGCGCCGGGATGGAAATACCGCCGTGATAACGCCTTGCACGGGCTGCCACTCAGGCAGCAAGACAACCAGGCGCCCCTCGGCGACATCCTCCTTGACCACCACCCACGGCAGGTTGGCGATGCCTACTCCCGCCAGTGTCGCGTTTTTCAAAGTCGGCACATCATCGCTGACCAGGCGCGGCGTGTGCTGGATCTGCGTCGTCGCACCATCCTGGCCGGTCAGCTCCCACACGTACTGAATCATCAGGTTGCCCCAGTGCACGGTGGGCAGCCCGGCAAGGTCGGCGGGTTGCGAGGGCAGGGCATAGTCCTGCAAAAAAGCCGCGCTCGCCACCAGCACCTGAGTACTTTTACCGAGCAGTTTCATCACCAGTTCACTGCTTTCCAGGGGCGGGAAACACAGGCTCAAGGCAAGGTCATAGCCCTCGGCAATCACATCGACCTTACGGTTGAAGCTCTTCACATTCAGTTCGACATTACCGCATTGCGCCATGAATTGAGCCAGCATCGGCGCCACCCAATAGTTGAGCAGCGCGGTGGTGCAACTCAGGCGAATCAAGCCGCGTGGTTCTGATTTGTTGAAGGCCACCACATCTTCTGCCGACTCGGCCTCGGCAATCATCGCCACACAATGTCGATAATAAGCCTGGCCGATATCGGTAACCTGGAACTGGCGCGTCGAACGCTGTATCAACCGCGCCCCAAGCCTTGCCTCAAGCTGACCGACTCTGCGACTCAGGGTCGATTTGGGCAGGTTCAACGCTCGGCCCGCCGCAGCAAAGCCGCCGTGCTCGACCACCTTGGCGTAAAGGAAGAGTTCGTTCAGGTCGAACATGGGCAGTGTTCCATTTTTGAGATGCCCCAGCTTAATCCAACTCAGGCCCTACGTTGAGCGAATGTCAGCGCTTTCATCCGCGCGTCAGTTCAGTGTACGGCTGACCTCACGCAGGCGCGCATCGCTCAGGTTGCCGGTGGACGCCAACAGGTGCAACTGGGCCATTAGAATGGCATAGCGTTGTTGGGCCAGGCGCTGTTGGGTATCGGTGACTTTCTGTTGGGCATCCAGTACGTCGGTGTTGATGCGGGAACCGGCTTCGAAGCCGTGGGTCACGGCGGCGAGGTTGATCTGGCTGGAGTTCAAGGCCTGCTTGAGTGCCTGATATTGGCTCATGCCGTTAGTGACTTGCAGGTAGGCCTGACGTGCCTTCATCCCGGCGTTGCGGCGTGCATCTTCGACTTCGTCCGCTGCCTTGCTTTGCAGTGCATGGGCTTCGCGCACGCGACTGCTGGTGCGGCCACCGCTGTAGAGCGGAACGCTCAGTTTGACCCCGACCACGGTCTGGTTGTAGCGATTTTCCGGTAATGTCACATCGTATACATCACCGCCGACAGAGGCGAAGCGGCCATGGGCGGCGATCAGATCAAGGGTGGGTAAATGGCCGGCCCGTTCCTTGTCGATGTCCATTTCGGCCAGGCGCTGGGCAATCTGCGCCGCCTGTACGGCGAGGTTGCCCTGTTGCGCGGTCGTGGCCCAATCATCGATGGCAGCGGGCACCGGGGCACTGAACTGCGGCTCTTTGCCTGACCACGGCCCCGCCTGTGCGGCAGTCAATTGGGTGAGTGTTTCGTTGGCGATGTCCAATGCACCACGGGCGGCAATCTGTTCGGCGAATGCCTGGTCGTATTTGGCCTGAACCTGCGCGAGCGCGTTAGCGGTGGTGGCCCCGTCGGCCAGCAGGCGCTGGCTGCGCGTCTGGCTCTCGCGCAGGGTTTGTAGCTGTTGTGTGCGGGTGTTCAACAGTTCCTGATTGAGCAGCACGTCGAAATAAGCGCGGGCAACGCGCAGCATCAGCGCTTGGCGCGCCTGTTCAGTGTGCAGTTCACTGGCGCTGATCAACAGTTTGCTTTGGTCGTGGGCGATCACATTCTGCCAACGCAGCAGCGGCTGTGTGAGGACCACCGCGTAGGCGTTGGTGTTATTGCGATTGCGATGATAATCGGAAGAGTCCTCGGCATCGACCCAGGCCGCGCCGCCGGTGACAGACAGGTCTGGCAGCAGGTTGGCACGGCTTTGCGGTTCCTTTTCTGCCGTGGCCAATTGCTGGGCCTGTGCGGCGGCGAACTGCATGTCGTGGGTCAGTGCCTTCTGGTACAGGTGGTACAAGTCATTTGCCGATACCTGGGTGGGCGCGCAGGCGAGTGCCAGCCAATACAGAGGCATGAGCAGGGGGGCGGTGTTGAGATGCAGGCCTGGAATACGCAAGGGGTGTGCTCCACTGAAAGATTTATCGACTGATGTGGCTTCTGCGCATCATCAGCACCATGGGAATACCAATGGCCATTACCGCTCCCAAGGTGCCGAACAGCATGCTGAACGCCAGCATTTGCCCTTGTTCGCGCGCTTGCATGTAGGGCATCAGCGCCAGGGCTTGTTGATGGCTCGCCAGGCCCAGGGAAAGAAACAGCGGGTCGGTTTCCACGCCTCCCCAGCCGCTGGCAACCAGACTCGATTCGGTGACATGTTCGGAAAGCAGGCGGTAGCGTTCCCACGAGAACCGTGTGAGCAGGGTGGCTGCGATGGCGATACCCACGCTGCCCCCCAACTGGCGCATCAGGTTGAGTACGCCCGAAGCACCGGAGATCAATGTCAGCGGCAGGCGGCGCATCGCCAGGTTGGTCAGCGGCACAAAGATCATGCCCAGGCCCAGGCCGCGGATCACCAAGGGCCAGTACAGCGAGTCGGGGTTGCTGTCGAGGGTGAACTGGGTGTGCAGGAACATCGCATAGCAGTACATGACAATGCCCAGGGTGACGAACACACGCTCGTCGATCTTGTTTTCCTGGGACAGCTTGCCGATCACCAAGGTGCTGATGGCGCTGGCCACCGCCCCGGGGAAAATCACCAACCCGCTCTGGTAAGCGCTCTGCGCCAGCAGGGTCTGCAAGAACAGCGGCACCATGAACAACGTGCTGTACAGCCCGAAGCCCACGCAAAACGCGCAGATGCAACCCATCAGGAACTCGCGGTTCTGGAACAGTGCGACGTTGACGATCGGGTTGGCCACACGCCGCTCCCACCAGAAGAAGCCCACCAGGCTGAAGCTGCTGAGCAACAGGCAGGCCACGGTCCAGTTGGACGCCATCCAGTCCCAGTGCTCGCCGCGCTCCAGCAGGATCTGCAGGCTGCCGACGCCCAGGGCCAGCAAGCAGAAGCCGCTGTAGTCGACGCTGGAAGGTTTTTGTTCGTTGGGCGAGTCGTTGATGCACAGCCAGCACAGCAACAAGGCCACGGCCCCGATCGGCAAGTTGATCAAGAAGATCCAGTGCCACGACAAGGTGTCGATCAGGTAGCCGCCGACGGTCGGGCCGAGGGTCGGCCCCATCATCACGCCCACGCCGTACAGCGCCATGCCGCTGCTGACCTTTTCCTTGGGGAACACGTCGTAGATGATGGCTTGGGATATCCCCAGCAAACCGCCGCCCGCCAGGCCTTGCAGCACCCGGAACGCGACCAGTTGCCAGAGTTCGGCAGACATCGCGCAACCCAACGATGCCAGTACGAACAGCGCGGTAGAGACCAGGTAGTAAGTACGCCGGCCGAACCACGCCGATAGCCAGCCACTGACCGGAAGAATCACCACGTTGGCCACCACATAACCGGTGGAGACCCAGGAGATTTCATCCACCGATGCACCGTAAGTGCCCATCAGGCTGGGAATCGCGACGTTGACGATGGTGACATCTAGCAACTCCATCATCGAGACCAGCGTGACGGTAAACGCAATCAGGTAGGGCGACCTCATAGCGTCTGGCCGGTGTCGTCAGGTGCGGCCACTTCGACGAACGCGCTCATGCCCGGGCTCAACAGCGACTTGTAGTCATCCGGGACATCATTGAGCGCGATGCGTACCTGCACGCGCTGCACCACTTTGGTGAAGTTTCCCGTGGCATTCTCCTGGGGCAGCAACGAGAACTTCGCCCCGGTGGCCGGTGCCAGGCTTTCGACGACGCCGTCGAAGGCGTGCCCGGGGAAGGCGTCCACCGTAACTCGGGCATTCTGGCCGACGCGCACGCGGCCTACCTGGGTCTCCTTGAAGTTGGCGGTAATCCACAGCGGTTCGGTGGCGATCAGGCTCATGAGCTTTTGGCCGGCGACCACAAACTGGCCAGGCTCCACTTCTTTTTTCGAGACAATGCTGCGCATCGGCGCGGTCTGGCGGGTGTCGTTGAGCTGGATCCTGGATTGTTCCAGCTCCGCTTGCGCGGCCGCGATCCGATAGTCCTGCACCTTGAGTTCGGCCTTGTTGGCCAAGGTACTTTGAGCGGCGGCCTGGGCGTTGCTGCGCGCTACCCCCTGGGCGTGGCTGAGGGCGTCGAAACGCGCCTTGGCCACTTCCAGGTCCTGGGTGCTCAGCACGCCTTGGGCGCCGAGGCGACGGGCACGCTGGTAGTCGTTGCGCGCTTGCTCAAGGTTGGCGCTCGCTTGAGCCAGGGCCGCTTGCGCGGCCTCACGCATGGCCACCGCACCGAGCACCTGGCTGTCCAACGCCCCCGGCACGCCTGCGCGCCCGGCGGCGGCGAGCAGCGCTTGCCACTGTGCTTCGCGCTGCTGCAGCTGGTAGCGGTATTCGCTGTCGCGGATCTGAAACAGCAGGTCGCCGCTTTGTACCGTGACGTTGTCCACCACCGGCACACTGATCACCACGCCCGAGAGCTTGGCCCGTACCGGGATGATCACCCCGTCGAGTTCGGCGTTGTCGGTACTCACGTAGGTGCTGGAATACTGCCAGCGCTGCCAGCCCAGTATCAGCAACCCGCCGACCACGACGCCGCACAGCGTCAGTTTTATCAACTTGCCTTTGGTCATGTGGTACTCCCTGTCGATGCGCGTTGAGGTCAAGCAGGCTCAGAAACGGCGTGGACCTCCCGCATAGGGCGAGCCCCAGTGGGCTGGGCCTTGTCCAGCAGGAACTGATGCACGCCATTCCACAGGTCAATCCGTGAGTTGATCGCGGTCTTGGCGCTCTCGATCATGTGCAGGTGTTGCGCGGGGCTGGTGACGATTTCGGCGATGATGCGTTTGGCCGCCGGGCCATGATCGTCACCATCCATCTCGATGTGGCGCTTCAAGTAATACGTGAGCATCGGTACCTCGTTTTCGCTGACCGACCATTGCGACAGCAGGCGGCCAAACATGTCGGGGATGATGTCTTCACGCCCGAAGAAGAAGTACGCCAGGACCGCTTCGGTGCTGCCGTGTTGCGCAACATCGAGGGTCTGGCACATGAACACTTTGGCGGCCGTTGGAATCTCCGGGTTGTTGAGCGCCGTAGCCAGAGGCACCTTGGCCTGGATAGCGGCCAGGAAGCGGCGGAATACGCTGCTGTCGGCGCCGATTTCATCCATGGCCGCGAGGTACAGGTCCAGGTGGCTGATAAAACCGCCCTCGGGATGCTCGTCGGTCTCTTCCCCGACCACGATTTCGTTGATCAGGCGGGCGGCGGTGATGTGTACCGGCGGTACCCAGGGCAACTCCACGCAGGTGAGGTCGCGCTGGATACGCTTGAGCAAGGTCATGAAGTCCCAGACGGCGAACACGTGAAATTCCATCAGGGTGCGCACGTCTTCTACGGTGCGGATATTGGCGAACAAGGGGTGACCGAACAGCTGCTCGCGCTCGGTTTCAATGTGGCTATCGATATCAAAAGGCATGCGTGCTCCTGCGGCCTGAAGGGTCAGGCTCAAAATCCAGCGGAAATTAAGGGTGTGTGTCGTTGACCGTGTTTGTACGGTAGGGGTGGCGCCCGGTGGCATACCGGAAAGACCGCACGAAGTGCTTTTCCAGCAGGAATTGCCGGTCTTCGTACCACCCCGCGTCCAGCAGTTGACGGTGTACCTTGGGCAGTCGCCAGCAAGGCACCGCGGGGTAAAAATGATGTTCCAGGTGAAAGTTCGAACCTGCGTGCAGCCAGGTGTTGAGGCGCGAAGTGCGTGAACGCGCTGGCGGCAAGTGCGGGCCTGCGTCGAAAGCATGTTCCTGATAGGCATTGACCGCCGACAGCATGAACGCCACCGCCAGGCTCAAGGAAAACCCCAGCAGCAACCCGTCGATGAGCCATATGGCCAGCCCATAAAGGCTGAGCCATACGACTTGGCAGGCGATATTGCAGCGCGCCAGCCGTTGCACCTGCACCGAACTCAATGGCAGCGCCGAGGGATTGCCCAATGGCCCGAACGCCAGGCGCCAGGTGGTCTGCAGATAACGCAGGGTGGCGATCAAGCGCGACAGGGTGATGCGGCTTGCCAGTGTGTGGTAACGCGAAAAGAGCTGGTAGTCCGGGTCCTTCGTGCTGTTGCTGTAACGGTGGTGTTGCCAATGGTCTACGAAGTAACCGGTCACACAGAACCCCGGCAGCAGCGAACTGGTGGCAATGCCCAGGTAGCAACTGCGCATGGGGTTCGCACTCAGGTTGAAGTGGAAACCTTCATGCCCAAGGATCGCTTGCAGAAATAACCCGTATCCCGCCAATACCACCAACGGCAAACACACCAGCGTCCACAGGGTGGAAGCTGTGGTCGCCACCCACACAAACAGTGCCAGTGGCAAAAGGTAAAGGCTCAAGGCATAGGCGATGATCAGCAAGGACTCCCTCGGCCGGGCCTTGAACAAGGCGCGGTCGAGGCGGACCTGGGGCTTGGGGTGCAGGTGGCTGGCCATTGGCGACGGCTTACTCGATCAGTTCAGGGTTGAGCACCAGGTGGCCGCCGCGCGTGAGCGTGCGCAGGCGCATGGCGATAAAGCCATCCACCACGCTCGGCGCGCTGCGTGCGGTATACATGGCCAGCGTGCCCATGAACGTCAGCCCCCGGTTGCGCAGGCCATTTTTCTGGCAGGCACGTACCAGGCCGTTCGCGGCGGCATCCAGCTTTTCTTCGAGGGACAGCAGGGTCTTGTCACCCCACTTGAAGGTCACCAGGCGTTTGACCGACAGGCCAACACGCTGCGCGGGCAAGTGGATCGCCGTGTCGATGAACCCCGGGTACACCGTGACCACGTCAAGTTCCCCGCGATACTGCATACGCAGCACATCCGAATAAGCGCTCAGCGCACGTTTGCTCGCAGCATAGGCGGCCACGTAGGGCGCATTCACCAGCGCGAACAGTGAGGACACGTTGACCACTTTGCCGCGCTTTCGCAGCAACCCCGGCAGGAACCCCGAAGTCAGTTGCCAAGGCGCGAACAGGTTGACATCCACCGCGCGGGTCACCTCATCGGTGACGCCGGTTTCGCCGCGTTCCAGCGTCAGGGTGCCGGCGTTATTGACCAGAATGTCGATGTCGCCGAAATCGGTGCTGATAGCGCTGATCACGTTGGCCACGGCGTGGCGGTCGCACAGGTCGACTTGATAAAACGCGTCCAGCAGACCGCTGTCTTGCGGTGCGAGGATGTCGAGGCCAATCACGGTGGCGCCCAGTTGCTTGAGTTTGCAGGCCGCTGCGAAACCCAGGCCGCGCGCGGTACCGGTGATAACAATGGTTTTTCCGAGCAGGTTCATGAGTGCGCTCCGGTCATGCTGAAGGTTGATGCGGACAAGTAGGTGTCAAGGTTGGTCGCCATCGAGATCCTGGCCGGTGGATGAAATTGCAAACCGCGGCAGGCCATCAACCCGTTGGAGCTCAGGTTGCTGGTGATGAACGCCATCCCGCCCAACATGGCGTGAGCCTGGTCGGAGAGCTGGGCAAGGCGTTGCTCGATGCCGTAACGCACCAGCAGCAGACGGGCCAGCACGTTAGGCAAGTCCTGTGGGTTGCGCTCGATATCCAGGGCCGCACCTTCCAGCGCGCTGATCGCCAACTGCAGGTCGGCTGCCAGGTCCACGCGGTGATGCGCGGTCCAGCGGGCGGCGTCTGTGACCGACTCGATCAGGCCGGCGCAGGCACCCACATAGGATGCGCAAATCAGCAGTTCGAACCAGATAAAACCTACGGTTTGCACGTCGCCCAGCTGGTGGGTGTAACCGGCGGAAAACACCATGCGCTCGGGCACCAGCACTTCGTTGAGGCGTACTTCGATGCTTTCAGCGCCGGCCAGGGCGCTGTTCTGCCAGAAGGGGTTGCGGCTGATGCCCGGCGCAGTGGCCGGAATCAATGCGACCATCAGCTCTTCGCCGCCAGGGGTTTGGCGGATATAGCTGGCGGTGAGCAAGTCCATCGACTGTCCGAGGCAGCAGGGCTTCTTGCTGCCGCTGAGTAACACCCCCTCTGGGGTGTGCACCGCTTGCATGGCCGAGTCGAGAATGCCCGCTCCGCTGGTGCCCTCGGCAAACCCCGAAGACAGCAACAAGCGTTTTTGCGCGACGGCAGCCAGCAACAGGCCTTCGGCGCCGCCACCGTTCTGCGTGAGTGCCAATAAGCTCGCCACGGAAAACTGGTGCATGGTGCTGGCCACCGCCAGCGAGGGCGAGCGGGCCCCCAGGGCGATCTGCACATGCACCGCATCAAGGATATTCGCGCCCAGCCCGCCGGCTTCGCGGTTGACCAGCAACCCCACCGGGCCATGTTGCTTGAACAGGGCGATGATCTCGCTCTGTGGCGCCTCACGCTGGGCCGGAGGAATGGCCGCCAGGCGCTCGTCAAAACCAGGGGCGTAGCGTTGAAGCAGATCGCGTGAGCGATTCAGTAACGACAGTGACATGGTTCAGGCCTTCAAGTAGCTCGCCGGAAACAGGCCGGTGATGATCGAGTGAATGTTGTCCCGGATGGCTTGTTTGGCCACAGGGTCGAGCATGTCCGCGAGCATCGGCAGGCCCAGGTCGAAGCGCGATTTGAAGGAGATGATCGCGTCCTTGCCGTCCGGCAAGACGTGCCAGGTTCCGGAGAAGTGATCGACGTCGCCGGCCATTTGCTCGAAATGAATTTCCCGGGTGTCGGCATTGAAGGTGTCACGCTCCTGCCACTTGAGAATGCCGCTGTGGAAGTTGACCTCCCAGGACGTAAACGACACCTGGTCGCTGACCTTGTTGATGCTGATATTGCGCACCGACTCGCAGAGCTCGACGTAATTGCTGAAATCGCTGATCACCGCAAATACTTCATCAGCGCAGGCATGGGGAATATGGGCCTGCACGTTGACTTCTTGCATGGGGGAAAACTCCATTTAAAGGGATGGCATGGAAGTGGTCAGCGCCTGGGCGAAGCCGTCGATCAACCAGTTGCAATCCTGGGCCGTCAGCAATGGCGACGGCGTGAGCCTTATCACGCGATGATCATTGAGCGAGTGGCACACAATGATGCGTTGCTCGATCAGGGCCATGACCATATTGGCGGCGATTGAGGCCTCGGCGAACTCAAAGCCCAACAGCAAACCTGCACTGCGCAGCTGCACACGTTCGGCCCAACCTCTTTGTTGCAACAGCGCGCTGAAGCGGGCGTGCAGGTCCTGGCCCAGTAGCCGGGCACGCGCGACCAGGTCTTCTTGCACCATCACTTGCAGCGTGGCCTGCACGGCCGCCATGGCCAGCGGGTTGGCGCCGAAGGTCGAGGTGTGGACCGTAGGGTTGCGATTGAACGGCGCATAGATCGTGGCGCTGGCGACCATGGCGCTCACCGGTACGCAACCGCCGGACAGGCTTTTACCTACCAGCATGATGTCGGGCACCACCTGTTCCTGGTCACAGCCCCACCAATAGCCGGTGCGGCCCAGGCCAGATTGGATCTCGTCGATAATCAGCACGGCGCCATACTGATTGCACAGCTCGCGCACACGCCTGAGGTAACCCGATGGCGGCAGAATTACCCCGGCTTCGGCCTGGATCGGTTCTAGGATCACGCAGGCCTTGTCCGGCGATGCGCGTAGTTGCTGCTCAAGTGCGACGCTGTCGCCAAACGGCACGAATTCGCTGTCGCTGAGCAACCCACTGAAGGGTTCTCGGTAGCTCTCGCGGCCGGTGACGGCGAGGGCACCGAGGGTCTTGCCGTGGAACCCCCCGAAGGTCGACAGCGTACGGCGGCAACCGTTGAGGCGCGCAAGTTTCAAGCCGGCTTCGGTGGCCTCGGCGCCTGAATTGCAAAAGAACACATAGTCCAGGTCACCCGGGCACAGTGCCGCCAGAGCGTGGGCAGCAAAGGCCTGTTGCGGGTTGAGCAACAACTTGCTCGCCAAAGCGTTTTGCTGCAGTTGCCGGGTAACCGCTTCCACGACGACCGGGTGGCCATGGCCGAGGAAAAACACGCCATAGCCGCCTGCATCCAGGTATTGACGGCCTTGCTCGTCGTAGATGTAGACGCCACGGCTGGATTGCTCGATCGGCAGGTTCATCAGCGAAGCGAGGCGTGCGTAGCCCGAGTTGACGTGTTGGCGCAGGTATTGGTCGACCTGTGCGGCGTCGAGGGTGGGGTCGATGACTGTCGGGTTCATGCCACGCTCACTTCTGTGTTCGGTGTCACCGGCTGCTTGAGCATGCGCGTCAGTGCCCCCAGCTTGGGTGCCAGGTGGTTGAGCGACAGCAGCAACTCGCGGCCAACATCACGCTGGCTGAACGCCGGCTCACCGAGTAACTGCGGCAATGAAGTGGGCAGTGGCGTGCGCAGGCAGGCATAGCGGCACAACTGGGTGGCACGGGTCAGGGCAGCCTGGATATTGCCGCTCAGCGCCGGCAGAAATACCGGGCGGATCAACCGTTCGTAAATATCCGGCGCCATGCAGCGTGGCCGTGTGAAGGGTTGCCTCTGGGCTTCCATGGATTGGCACATCAGGTCCAGCAGCCCCGTCAGATCCAGAGCCTGTGGGCCGCTGGTGAGAAAGTAGTCGTCGCCGATCAAACGCTGGTGCAGCGCGTTGGCAATCGCTCGGGCCGCGACGTCACGGGCGATCAGGTCGACATAGCCAGCAGGCGGGCAGGGTACGATGGGCAGTACGCCAGACATCATCAGCCCCATGGTCATATGGAAACCCTGAAAGTTGGGCATATGCCCGGTGCTGGCGTCACCGATAATGATGGACGGACGAAAGATCGACACATCGATGCCAGCCGAGCGCACCAGGGTTTCTGCCTGGCGCTTGGCAACTTCGTATGGCGTTTCCGCTTGCACGCCTTCGTAATAGTCGCAAGGGTGGGTAAAGGCGGTGCTGATGTGATACAGCGGCACCTTGGCTTGCTGCACGAAGGCCACGACGTTTTCGGTGCCGAGGTAGTTCACCGAGAAGATCTGATCGATATCACCGTCCAGGCGCGTCACCGCCGCGGCGTGGATCACCCAGTCGACACGCTCAACCAGCGCCGCATAAACGTCGCTGGCCAAGCCCAGGTCAGCGCTGCAAATATCACCCTTGAGCACTTCCACTCGGGGATCGCGGATACGGCTTTTGCGCGCTAGGCAGACCAGGTGAAAGTCCTCTGCCAGGCAGTCGATCAGTGACTCACCGAGCACCCCTGAGCCTCCAGTGAGAAGGACGGTTAGTTTTTGCTGTGCTGACATGTAGGGCGCTTCCTGCGGACTCATCGAAAGAATTCATGGTGCGTTTCGCCGAATTGCAGGCACAGGTGCCCCGGGCGAACACTCTTCTATTCACTTTCGGTGGCGCTGAGGTGCTCTGGGAGGAGGTGATCAGCGCTTAACGTTGTCGCGAATAAGATGCGATCGATATTGGCGTTTTGATATCAGTGCGTCTTGAACGAAACGCTTGTCTTACGCAAAACCTCAGCGGCGGTGCGCGGCGTCATGCCAATCATGCGGCGCATCATGCGAGCCAGATGCGCCTGGTCGGAGAAACCGCCGTCGGCGGCGGCGTCCGATAACGTCGAACCGCCGGCCAGGGATTTGGAGGCCCGTTCCAATTTGTTCCAGATGATCCACTGGGAGAGGGAAACCCCCATCTGGTGGGTGGCGACGCAGCGCAACCGGGGGCTGGACAACCCCACCGCCTGGGCAGCGCGACTGACGCAACCTGGTCCGTCGCGGTCCAGGCGCAAAATATTCAGGGCTTTGTGGAGCCTATGGTCGATCGGCGGGGTAATTGCCAGCAAACGCGAGAGGGCGTCGACAAAGTGCGACAGGGATGTGCTACGACGAAAGCACGCCAGCAGTTCATCACTGGCCAGGGCGATCCCATCGTCCTGGAGCAACGCATTGAGTGCACGGCCCAACGCCGTGTCCGGGCTGACATATAAGAACGCTACCGGATGACTCTCCGCCACGGCACGGTGTTCGACGTTGGGGCCGATGATCACACCTGCCGCACGGAGCACCCTTCCGGGCAGCTCAAGGGTGGCGGGTTGACCTACGCCGATGCACAGTTGGATAGCGACATGGGAGTGAGCAGTGTTTTGATCCGCACGGCCAATGTAGCCGGCCCACGAGTCGCCAAAGGTAACGCTGCCATCCCACATTTGAAGTCTTCCTTGACGTGTTGGGTGATTGTTTGACGCGTGCAGGGTAGGCCTGCGCAGGGCTGGATTCAAGCGCGACGCGCGGTGACCTGCGCTTTTAGGATCTCAAGCAAGCAATGAACCTAAAATCGCTCAGGTCGGCCTTGAAAATCTATCGTCACGACCCGATCATAAGAAAATGGCAATTCGCCATCAATGATCAAGGATAGTCATCATGTCGGATAACAAACACATCACCCACCCTGCGGACGCCAAGCGGATCGACGTCAATGATCCTGACGAGATCAGAAACTGGTGTGCTTCGTTCAAATGCACAGAAACGCAGCTCAAGAACGCGGTTGCGGCGGTCGGCACGTGGTCGCACCACGTACGAGACTATTTGAACAAGTAAAAGAACGGGCGAGCCCGAGCAAGGCCCGCCATCTTTTCGTTGCACAGTGAGTGCATATCAAGCCAACGGTTGCCTCACAGCGCAAACCTTTTCCTCGCTTTCACTTTGCATGGACATCACTGCATCAACGCCTATGCGCTTGAAGTTCCGATTAGGTCGTTGAAACGTTACCGTAGTGTAAATTCAGAATGTTCTATAGAGGGTGCCCCTCCGTGGTTTCAGTAAATAAATCAACCCGCCCAACAACACTCTATCGATATCGCCCACTGGGTTCAGACCTAGTCAAAAGAGAGCTGGACGCTATCTTCAGCAGCTATTTGTATGCTCCCCGCTTTGATCAAATGAATGATCCAATGGAGGCGATGATCGAGTACCCTGCCGAAGATCGATTCGCTTTCTTGATGCCAAAAGATTTTTTAGAGTTTTCAAAGAAAACGCTCAGCGGCACGGCTGCGACCGCAAAAAAATCAAGCTTAATATCCATGTCAAGCACCCATTTGGATTACCCCCTGTGGGCGTACTATGCAAGCAACTTTTCGGGCCTTTGTCTGGAGTTTGACACACAGGAATTAGCCCTCGGAGACCTGCAAGAAACCCCACTGCTGCCTGTCGTATATGACTCAATCGCTCCTCCTCAGCTGACATTTGAACTTATTGCCATTTCTGAAACAATGGATTTGATCACCAAACGATTAATGCAAAAGAGACAGGAGTGGCAGCATGAAAAAGAGTGGCGGTACCTTGCTGGAAAAGAGGGGCGAAAGCTTTATACCGATCCTGCACTGAAACGAATTTACCTAGGGCCACGCATTACACAAAAAACGAAGGCTCGGATTCTTCATAAGATGAAGAATCGCCCAGTGGAAATTTACCAAGGCTCTGTGCAGGGCCTCGAGGTTGAGTTTAAGTGCATCCAGGAAAGTGCGCCGTGGAGTGAGTGCGAAAGAACCGGAGCCGGTAAATTCGACCCCCAATTAATCCGTTCATGCGAGGATGAGTTGCGTGCTGTTCTTGGTCATAAATTCGATGTTCTTGAGAAAAAGTGTCGGGAACTCAGCGAACATCCAAACCTAGAACAAATAGATGAAATTCGTGTGACCGATGGAAAAACCATCGTCTGCGTAACCGGAATATATCGCTTAAGAGGCGGGCATGATGTCTCTGCCAGCCACTGGTTTGATGCTGATATGAATCGACTGCCCTAGTTGGATATGAGCACGGAAGCCGCGCCTCAAGGTTGCTCATTTACTGGGGGGCGGTGAGTCGGAGTAGGGCGAGCATGCGCGGATGGGACTGCTCCGAGCTGCTGTAGCCAGAGGCCAAGGAATACTAAGAAAATCTGTCTAGACTCGCAATTTTTCCGCAGATTAACGAGGTGTGCGAGCAATCTAAAATACTGTTCTAACACGCTTGGCAAGGGGCTACAGGTCGCCTCAGGATGGATAATAGCGCTTAAAGCGATTGACCATATGCGAAGCCCCAATGGACTAATATTAAAGGGAGGAGAAGCACGATGTTAGAGCTTGGTATGCTGAAAGCTAAATTTAAAGCCATGAGCTGGTCAGGGCGTTTCTATAGTATTTCTTTCGTGGTTGCAGTGCTTGGAATACTTTTGTCAGCGGTAGTGGGTGTTGCGATATTAAATAATGCCATTTTGATTGCTTCTCTAGGGTTTTTTGTTGGTTTTATGTTCGTATGTTTGCGCATCTATCGCTGGTTTATCTCTGTGTGGGATAAGCCGTTTGGTAAAACCCCTATTATCCTGCTGCACCTGTTGGTATTGCTAATGTCAACAGTCATTTCAAGATTGATTGTGGCTGAAGCCTTGGGCGTGCCACCGCAATCATTTGATATTACGGTTGGCTTTCTAGTGCTTGTCTTTTATATACCTGCATGGATGCTCTTGGGGGCCTTTATATTTGCGCTGCTTGGCGGCCTACTTTTAATCAGCGTCGGGCTAAGCGCATTGCTTTTATTTCCTCTGTCTATTATTGCAAATCTGTTGAATATTTTTAATCTGCAGCCGTATCTGCGCAATGCATGGAGCAAAGTAGCGCCAGCCAGGCTCAGCTTTATCGATGTACAGGGGCATTCGGTGGGCGCACTGTTGAGCGGTATCATTCTGATGAATCTATATGGAACGCTCGTTTCTGATGCCCGCCCGTGGATTTACTCCTCGGTCAGACTGATAGCGTTTCTTAGTGACTTTCAGCCTGCCGTCAACTATCCCGGCATACGAGCGGGGGAACGTGCCCATCCGTTAGATAACGGTTTCATTGCCATAGCCAAGGAATTGGCTGATAAGAGTATTGAAAACGAAGTGAAAAAACAGATTGAAGACTTCGAGGATCCGCGAAGTCACCCTGTCATCATTTCCATCCCTTCGATGAAACAGCTGACCGATCCTCTAATCCACCGCATGAATGACTATTTAACCACGCCCCCCAGGCCCGGATGGCCCGGCTGACCGTTAGACGACATTGCCATTTCGGAGCAAGGGTATTCTCACTCATCTTCTCTACAGGGGTATCAGGTTGGAAGTGGAGGCGAACAAAAGGCCTTGAGTCAGTTTTGAAATTCAAAGCTGGGCAGGGGTACTCAAGGTAGGGAATTAATGGCCTTTATGACTGCATCGGCGATGGTCTTTGTAATAAACCGACGCTGACAGTTATCAATCGTCGGGCTCAGCCATGTGGGCAGGCTGTTCAGTACGGGCAAAATCGCAGTGAGCGCCCCCTCACGCAACGGCCCGCCGGGCTGATGGCCCTGCTGGCCTACCACCTTCATGAGTCGCGACTCATAGGCTAGCCTCAATCGCTCAACGCTCGCTTGCATCGGGGCGCCGAGGCAATTGGCATCCATGACCGCTAATTTGAAGTGCCCGGTCATCTGTTCATGCAGTTTAAGATGGCCTTCGATCAGCTTTGCCAGGCGTTGCGCGGGCGTCAATCTTCGGGTGTTTATCCGGTCGACATGCGACAACAGGGCCTGATACAGCTCTATCAGCCACTCATACAACATGGCTTCCTTGCTCTCTACATGGTGATAAATCGCACCCGGGCTGATGCCAACATGCGCTGCCAATTCGCGCATGCTGACCTGGCTGAAACTACGCTCCTTGAACAGCTCCAGGGCTCTGCGCTGGAACTCCGAGCGGCTGAGCGGGGGAGCCATACGCCCGTGAGTCATGTGTCGAGTGCCTGCTGCCTGGAAATTTCCTGGTTGCGCAGAATGAAGCGCTGCAACTTGCCACTGGGGGTCTTGGGCAGTTGCTCCACGAACTCGATTTCCCGTGGGTACGCATGCGCAGCCAGGCGCTGTCGGACATGCAGGCGCAAGACTTCCGCCAACTCGACACTGGGCAGGTACTCACGGTTGAGCACGACAAACGCCTTGATCAGCTCAGTGCGTTGTGGGTCGGGCTTGCCGATCACCGCGGTTTCGACGACTGCCGGATGTTCGATGAGCGCGCTCTCCACATCGAAAGGCCCCACGCGGTAGCCGGACGTGGTGATCACATCGTCGTTACGGCCGACAAAGCTGATACTGCCGTCCTCATTGAGCTCCACGATATCGCCGCTCAAGTAGTAACGGCCCACAAACGCCTTGGTGGGCATGTGAAGGTAGCCATTGAACCAGCACAAGGGCGAGCGCTCGCGATCCACCGCCAGTACGCCCGGTTGGCCTGTCGGCAACTCCCGGTGCGCATCATCCAGCACGACAATCCGGTACCCCGGCACCGCATAACCGGCAGAACCCTCGTGGACCCGATGGCGTAACCCATGGTGATTGCACAGCACCATGCCGATTTCGGTTTGGCCGTAATGGTCGTGAATGACCACGCCGAGCTGTTCGGCGAACCAACGGATGACTTGCGGGTTGAGCGGTTCGCCGGCGCTGCTGACGATACGCAGTTGGCCACGCACGGCGTCGGCGAACTCGGCCCCGGCATCAATCAGCAGGCGAAAGGCCGTGGGCGAGCCGGCGAGGTTGCTGATCCGGTACTTGGCGATAATACGGCTGGTGCTTTGCACGGTGAAAGGGCCGTCATGGAACAGCGTGGCCTGGCCGCACGCCAGTGGCCCGGTCACTGCGTAATACAAGCCATAGGCCCAGCCGGGGTCGGCGAGGTTCCAGAAACGGTCGTCTTCGCGCAGGTCGATTGAATCGCGCATATAACGTTTGAAGGCCAGGATGGCGCTCAAAGGCACCTCCAGCGGCTTGGCCGGCCCTGTGGTGCCCGAGGTGCACATCAGCAGGAACGGCGCACGGGCGTCCAGCAGCTCAGGTGTGCAGTCGGGTTGTTGATGCTCCAGCACATCCCAAAACGCGTAGTCGCTGGGGTGCTGTGAGGTGGCGTCGGTCACGATGACGTGGGGGCAGTCGAGGAGCTCGTCCAGCTTGGGGCGGTTGTGGGCGTCGGTCACGATCCAGCGTGCCTTGGAACAGTCCAGTCGCTGTTCGATGGCCTTGGGGCCGAACGCGGTAAAGAGCGGTTGGTAGACCGCACCGATGCGCCAGGTTCCCAGGATGGCGATCACCAGTTCAACCGTACGTGGCATCAGGCCGGCGACCCGATCTCCGGGCTGCACGCCGTGGGCTCGCAGAAAGTTGCCGAAGCGCGCCGCGTGCGCCTGCAGTTCGCTGAAAGTGTGCTGCGTGGCGCGGCCATCGCGCGTTTCACAATACAACGCCACGGCATTGCCATCGGCGTGCCGGTCGCAGCACTCTATGCAGGCGTTCAAGGCTCCAGGCTCGCCGTGCAAGTCGTGAGCAGCCAGTTGTAGATAGTCGAAGGTTGACACTGCTGAGTCGTAATCGCGCATAACGTACCTGATTATTATTGTTGGAATGGGGTCTGTACCCACGCAGTCCGCGCGGGCACCTCTACCTCGGTCAAATGGGGTCAGCCTGCAAGGACGGCGTCGGCGCCGATAAGGCCTGGGAGTCAAAAGTTGTCGCACCCGGCAGGGCTGGCCAGGCCGAGGGGCCGGCGGCGATTTCCTGAGCGCTCAGCAGGCAGTTGTCGAGTGCGTGCTGCAGCGCTTGGGTGTCCAGGCCCTGGCCGATAAAGACCAGCTCCTGCCGGCAATCGCCGACAATGCTGTCCCACTTGGTCATGATGCTCTGCAACCGATATTCATCCTGCGGCCATTGTGACTGCTCGATGAAGTTCCACCAGTGCCCGACGTAGCCCCACTGGAACTGCCTGCCGCTTTGCACCAGCAGGCCGGTTTCCAAGTGCCTGCTGGCGAGCCAGAAGTAACCTTTGCTGCGCAACAGGCGCCCGTTGCGCCAGGGCTGCTGGAGAAAATCGAGCAATCGCTGCGGGTGAAACGGGGCACGCTCGCGGTACACCCAGGAGGTCACGCCATAGGTGTCCGACTCAGAGGCCGGCGTGTCGTCGGCCTGCATTTTTTTCATCCAGCCGGGCGAGGCCGTGAGGCTAGGCAAATCAAACAGGTGGGTACCGAGGATGGCGGATAACTCCACGTTACCCTGAGCCATCGGCATGATCCGCGCGCTCGGGTTAAGGCCGGCGAGAATCGCGTGCACGGCCTGGTAGCCGGGCTCGTCGATCAGGTCCAGTTTGTTGACGAGAATGACGTTGGCGTATTCCACTTGCTCGATCAGCAGGTCGGTCAGGTGGCGCGTGGGTGCGTCGTCGCGGACCACAATATCCGGCGATTCGAGCAATGCCTCAAAGCGACTGCCATCGACCACCGTCACCAAAGTATCGAGCCGCGCCAGTTCGCTGAGGCTGAAGCCCTGCGCGTCGAGGAAGGCGAACGTCTCGGCAACCGGCATCGGTTCGGAAATCCCCGTGGACTCAATCAGCAAGTAGTCGAAACGTTGCTGGCGCGCCAGGGCGCTGATCTGCTCGAGCAAGTCGGCGCGCAGCGTGCAGCAGATGCAGCCATTGCTCATCTCGATCAACTCATCGCGGCCCCGGTGCAGCGCCACGTCGCGCTGCACCTGCTCGGCATCGATGTTGACCTCGCTCATATCATTGACGATGACCGCTACGCGCAGGCCGTCGCGATTGCGCAGGATATGGTTGAGCAGGGTGGTTTTGCCGGCGCCGAGGAAGCCGGAAAGCACCGTCACCGGCAGTCGGCCTGTCAAGGCGCCGTCCATCATGCGCTCACCGTGCCATCGGCGTGGTCCAGGTAGCTTTCGAACAGGTCGACCACCACGAAGCCATCATCTGCTGCATCGCCCCAGAGATCTGTCACGCGAAACTCGACGTGATAGGTGGGCTGATGCGCCGCGCTCAGATCACCGTGGCCGATCGCGTCAGGGAAGGGCCACTTTTGCGCGGTGCGGTGCACAACCACGCCTTCTCTACCGCGCACGTAGGCCGGCATGCGAGTATGCCCGGCCACATACTCATTGCGCACCACAACTCGGTCGCCCACCTCAAAGGGCGCGCGGCCGGTGATCGCTGGGCGCCCGCTGGCATGCGCGGGGTTCGCCAACTTGAAGTGCGAACCCAGGGCCTGATCGAGTTCCGCCTGTGTAATCACACCGGTTTCGACCAGCAGGGTGGCGGTCGCGATGACATAGCGTTCGTAGTATTGGGTGCCGACATGTTGGCGTACATCCAGGCGCTCCACGGCGTGGCGCACTTCGTCCACGCTGAACTTTTTCAAGTGATCGGCGCCGACAAACATCAGGCTGTAAGCCAAGTGCTCCCAGTCCTGCTTGAACACGGGTTGGTAGCTCAGGCTGTTGATGGTGTGAGGGACTTTGCCAAAGCCTTGAAACCCACCGAGATCGTGAAAGCCATCCATTGTGAATACCTCCGAAATGTGCAAGAAACAAAGGGCACCGGTTACGCTACGTAAGGCAGCGCCACGCCGATAAGGACATCCTTGGTGATCAGTTTTCGCAGTGCCTCTTCATCCATAGATTCGCTGCCCTCGGGCCGTACAGGCAGCACCAGATAGCGGGTTTCGGCGCTGGTGTCCCATACCTTGACGATGACGTCGGCCGGCAGCTCGGTGCCCAGTTCCCGCAGCACGGTGCGCCCTTCGCGCACCAGTCGGGCGCGGAACTCGAAGCCCTTGTACCACTCCGGCGGCAAGCCCAGGACAGGCCAATTGGTGCAGGAACACAGGCTGCACACAATCACGTTTTTCACGCTGGGTGTGTCTGGCAGCGCAACAATGTATTCACCCTGCGGGCCGGTATAGCCAAATTGGGCGCACGCCGCGGTGCTGTCTTTGAGCAGCAGTTCGCGAAACTGTGGGTCTACCCACGCCTTGGCCACCACCCGAGCCCCATTCTCCGGGCTCCATTGGTGCGCCATCAGCTGTGTCATGTGTTCGATGTAACCGTCGGGGATCAGATCCTTCTGTTTGAGCACTTGCAGTAGTGCTTGCGCGCGTTCGCCCGGTGTTGATGTGCTTGCTTCATGTGCGCTCATTAAGTTGACTCCTCATCGTTAAGCTTCTGGGCAGCGCCTGGCGGCTTGTTCTTTTTGCGCTGCGCGGGACTGCCAGCTAACAGTTTTTCCAGTCAACCGACGCCTCGAACGCTGCGCCAGCCTGGTAAATCGTGCCTTCGGCATAGTGCTTGCCGACCAGCATCAGCCCGACAGGTAAACCGTCTACCAGGCCGCAGGGAATCGACATGGCCGGATGGCCGGTGATGTCCTGGGCGGAGGCATTGCCGATCATTTCCAGTGCACGGGCCACGTACTCGGTAATCGAGCAACCCGGCTGCGGGTGGGGCTGGGCGATGATCGGCACGGTGGGCATCACCAGCAGGTCATAGCGCGCCAACGCGGCGTCATACCCGGCGCGTGCCACGCGCCTGAGGTTTTGTGCCTTGGCGTAGAAACGCCCGTTGTAGCGCTCCAGACCGTATTGCCCGACGAACATGCACAGCTTGAGAGAGGCGGACAGGTCATTGGCCTGATCGCGCCATCCGGCTTGCTGGTCCAGCAACCCAAGGTCATACAGCCCTTGCCAGTTAAAACCGGCCCCATTGCCGTGCATCATCTGCATCATCAAACCTTCACAGCCGATGGGGTGCCACAGCGAACCGGCAATGTTGTGTTCAGGCACCGACACCTCCTCGACCTGCGCGCCCAGCCGCGAAAACGCTGCAATGGCTTGGCGTACGCACGAGGCCACACGCGGGTCCTGGTTGGCCAGTTCAAAACCTTCGCGCAGGATGCCGATCCTCAGCCCGCTGACACCGCGCTCCAGATAATCGCTGTAAGCGTCGACCTGCGGCGCGGCTTGTCGCGGATCAAGCCCATCGGCGCCGGCCATGACTTCCAGCATCAAGGCGTTGTCGCGCACGTTTGCGGTAATGGGACCGGCGTGATCGATAGTCGCTTCGATGGCCATGATGCCGGTGTAGGGCACCAGTCCGTGGGTCGGCTTCATGCCGTAAGTGCCGCAGAAGGCAGAAGGGATGCGGATTGACCCGCCCTGGTCACCGCCGACGGCCAGGTCGACCTCGCCGGCGGCAACCAGTGCTGCGCTGCCGGAAGACGAGCCTCCGGAGGCAAACCCCTGGCGATAGGGGTTGTGCACCGGTGCAGGATCGGAGGTGTGGCTGCCGCCGGACAGGCAGTAGTGTTCGCACGTTGCCTTGCCGAGGATGGTCGCGCCGGCATCCAGCAGGCGCGTGACAACCGTGGCATCAAAGGCGGGTACGAAGCCTTCAAGCGGCTTGGCACCATTCATCATGGGCACGCCAGCCAGTGAAATATTGTCCTTGAGGGCGACCGTTTTACCCGCCAGCTTGCCTTCGCGCGCACCGTTGACTTCGGTGCGGAAGTACCAGGCGTTGAGCGGGTTGTGTGCGGCTGAGGGACGATAGCCCGAGCTGCGTTCATAACGGACCGGCGGGATGAAGTCCGGCAGCTCGTCAACCAGGTCATAAGCGTCGAAGCTTGCCTGCATAAGCGCCAGGTATTCATCGGCTTGCTTTGCACTGAGTTGCATGTGCAGGCTGCTCGAAATATCCAATAGCTGTTCAAGGGTGGGGCGAGCGATTGCCATGGTTGGGCTGTCCTTATCGTAAGTGGCCGAAGAGCACTGCGTGCTCAATATCAGCGGGCCTGGGGCTCAAGATAGTCCGCGCAACCAGCCGGCGGCTTGGTTGAGAAAGACATCGACTTGGCTGAGCCGGACACCCAGGCGCCAAGGGTGCGCGGTCGCAGTTTCTGGTTTTAAAAAATGTGCGCGTAACGCAGGTTCATACGGAAGTCTTCGCGGGTGCCGTTGTCCACCGAGAGGTCTTTGCCCAATTGCAGTTGCACCTGGTCCGTGGGGGTGACGAACTTGGTGGCAGTGAGACGCAAGTTGGTGGTGCCTAGTTCGTTGTCCTGATTGACATGCTCGACGTTTGTCTCGCCACCCCAGGTACGCCCCAAGCCAATACCAAAGGTGGTGGTGGCGTCCGACATGTAGCGCCCCATGATTTGCGCTGCGTAGGACACGTCCTGCTTCATGCGGTCGGCATTTGCACCGTAATCCGAATTGTCGCCATACCAGGTCGCGCCGCCGACCAGGTCCATCGCCCATTTTTCTGTGAAGTGCTTGACGTAGGCACTCTGCAGTTCGAATTTCCAGCGGTTCTCCCCGAGGTTGAGTGCGTCGTCCTTGTCATACGTCCCCGAAGGCACATACACATAGGGGGCGATACTGAGGGTGTCGCGGGCTTCGTTGAACCGCCATTTCACCGGCGCGGTGAGGATCAAGTCGCCCACGCCGCGAGTACTGCCCAGTGCTGAGGCGTCACCTGCGCCGGAGACGTGCCCGAAAGGCAAGAGGAATTGCGGGTCGATGGTGACTGTGTCGCTGAGTGCATACACATGGAGCAGACGCAGGATGCCAACGTCGGAGGTCACCCTGAAGTCAGAGCTGACCTTGTGTCCGTTGGCGTAAGCCGAGTCCGTAGTGGCGTGCTGGTAATAAATCGCCCCGATAGTAGCGCCGACCGGATATTGCTCGTAATCGCCAGGCGCGACTTCACCCGCGTTCGCGTGGAGGGCGGGCAACAGGGTGGAGAGAGTCAGCAGGCGGATCTTGTTCATCGTTTATTCCTCGCACAGGGGGCCGGGCCACCCGTGAAGGGTGGCAAGCGGTAGAAGCTGGGGTGTTAAACGCCGAGGGCGCTCAGGCGGTGGGCGGCAGGGCGTCGCGCAACATGCCGGTTTGCGCGTGACAGTTGATGTACTCGAAGACCTGGCTCTTGGCGTCGGACACGGACACCTCGTGGTACAGCCTCAACTTCTTCAAGCCCGCGGCCACGCGAAAGAACGTCACGAAAATACGCAAGTGGGTAGGGTGGGATTCAGCCCAGCGTTCGAGTTTCTCCACTGAGCGCCAGTGACCGATGTTGTAGCTCAGGTCGAGTACGTTGCCGTCCAGGTCGATATTGCGCACGAACCTGTTGCTGTAGCAGCCCAACGGTTGGCCGTTGTCACGCAGGAAGTCCATGCCGTCCTGCAACGTCGGTAAAATTTCGTCGAGGTAGAGCGAGCGCTCCTCTGCCTCGGCATCCGCCCAGTCCTGGCCTGAACGAATCAGTGTGAGGTTGTCGTGCCCCAGCACCACGACGCGTCCGCCCTTGGCCGGGTCGCCCGCGACCACTTGCAGCTCGCTCGTGGGCTTCATCCAGTCGGTCTGGGAGATCGGGAAACGGTCGCGCATCGAGCCCCAGTAGCCGTGCTCTTCGATCTCGCCACTGGTGGCCTCCATGACTGCGCCGACACCGGGCAGGTTCTCCTGGAAGGCGTACAGCGTCTCGAACTGCTCGGCGCGCGGCGCGGTGATTTCGCGGAAGTAACCCAGGCCTTCACTCAGGCGCTCCGGCGAACTCCACCAGTCATTCACCTGGCGGGAACGCAGCCAGCGGCAATGGGCGGCAGGGTCTTTCCAGTACCCGACCACAATCAGATTCTCAAAGCCGCTGCTGTCGGTGTGCTGAGTCAAATCGTAGTTCTGCGGGCCGTCGACCTGGTTGAAACTGCCGACGATGTAGCGCATAGCCTGCAAGGCCACCTCGCGCAGGGCATCGCCTTGATATTGCACGCCCAGATAAGCCATCACCACTTGGTGCAGTTGCTCGTCAGCGCGCGCCACCCACATCGGGAACGGCGGTTGATACTCTTCGGGCACGCGGCGGGACAGGGTGCGTGGGCATTTGAGATGTGTGTCGATTGCAGATTCCATCTTGAGCTCCTCGTTATTTTGGTTCAGGCCTACGGGGGGGGCGTCAGCGCGTCGGCGGCAGGGTGCGCTTGGCGACCTGCCGTCGGTGCAGCAGCTGCATGGTTCCCCATTCAATCAACCAATAAGCCGACTCCTCAGGCGCGAGGTCGCGCCGTTGCAGAAGCCAGGAGGAATCAGCCAATCGTGGTGCAGAGTGTCGATGCATGGCGTGCCTCATCAGCGGGGTATGAGCTGCTGTGAGGTGGAAATTAGGCCGGCAGAGGAGGGAGCGCTTTGTTCGGTGAGACAACCGCTTGGTTGGCAAAGACAGTCCTGCTACGGAGGTTCACCTGTGGTCTGCGCTGGTGCACACGGGCTGATGATGTGATGTGCTGTGCCCTTAAACGGGCCACAACTCCGGTGCGACGCGAAACCTGTGGCCAGAGAAATTGCTCCCGTGACGACCTGACAGCTGCCCCCTATCTACCTGACATCCCTCGGTGCAAATGTGGAAGCTGGCTTGCCTGCGATGGCGGCCTGACAGGCGGCGAGGGGGTTGGATAAGACCGAATATATCCGTTCCTGCGGTAACGGCCACCTAGGGTTGCGCCCTGACGGCGGCTAACCCGGCGTGCTGCCGGGTTACCCACGAATTCAAGCCTGCGTTCGGCCCGCGTGGTTTAACGGGGTGCCTAAGGTCAAGATCACAAGCAGATCAAGATCTACAGCCGCTCGCTTCGCATCGTGGTTACCGTTGGCTGCTACAACCTACAAAGTTGAGTAGATACTTATGCTTAGGATGGCCGCGTGCCAAGGCTGGCCGAAGCCACGAGAGTCATCACAGGGTGAAGCACTTGAGCCGGCCTGCCACTGCATTTGGCGTGTTAATTGCTTCGATGGCTGACAATCGGCCGCACGTTACAACTTCTCGAGCGCCTATTGCATCGTTGTCGAGGTCAGCGTCATGAACCCGAACACTCAGTATTCGACCCTTGCCGTCCCTGCAACACGTCGGTTTGATTATTGGAAAGAAGTGGTCTGTCGCCATTGCCTGGCGGCCGACAGCAAACCCTTGTCCCAGAGCCGCTTTGATGGCTCGCTCTCCCTTAACACAGTCGGCGCGCTGGACATCTGTACGCTGTCTTCACCGTTGCATTACTGGGAGCGTTCCGAGCAGCACCTGCGCAGCGATCCGGCCGAAGATCTATGGTTGGGTTTCGCTCGAAAGGGTCATGGGCAAATCGAACAAGGCTCAAGAAAAGCCAACCTGGCAACGGGCAATTTGTTTCTTTATGACGCAACCCAGGCGTTTCGCTTCAGCCTGGGTGGTACCGAAAACCACTTGATCCGTATTCCGAGAGCGTTGCTCACCGAGCGCCTGCCACGTATTGCCGAATACACCGCGATGGTCCTCGACGACCGGCGTCCTGGTGTAGTGCCCTTGCGCGAAATGCTGCACCAGGCCGCAAGCACGCCCGCGTCGCTGCAGGATGAGCGCATCTCGAATCGTTACTCAAGTGCTGTGCTTGATCTGCTTGTGATCAGCCTGGAACTGCAGGACCTGAAAACAAGCCATCAGGAAATGGACCTCTACGGCCGTATCATGCAGTACATCCAACGCCACTTGACCGAGCCGGACCTGTCGATCGAAGCCATCGCCAAAGCACACAATGTGTCCACCCGCACCGTTACACGGGCCTTCGCACGCTACCAGAAAACCCCCGTTGCAGAGATCTGGAAAGAGCGCCTGAATGCCAGTCGAGAAGCGATCGAGCGTGGCCAGGTACGCAGTGTGTCCGAGGCGGCGCTGGACTTTGGGTTTTCTGATTTCTCGCATTTCAGCCATGCGTTTCGCAAGGCGTTTGGTGTGGCGCCGAATACGCTTTTGCGCCGCGATTGAAATTGGCGGGGTATTAAATCGTTGAGCGGAGGGGCGCTTGTGCCGGGTAGCGAGCCTCTTGATCAGCCTTCCCGGCGACGCCTAGAGGCTATCCGGATCCCCGAAAAACATCTGAATCCGCGACCGCAACCACCGCTCCCCCGGATCATTATCCTGCGACCCTCGCCATGCCATATGCAGCTCAAACGAGCGCACGGGCAGCGGCGGGTCTTCGGCGCGCAACCCTCCCGCCGCGGTCAACGCTTCAGCCGCATAATCCGGCACGGTGGCCAGAATGTCGGTGCCCGCCAGCAAGGTGCCGAGCCCGTTGAACTGCGGCACGGCCAGTACTACGTGGCGTTTGCGGTCGAGTTTCTCCAGCTCTTCATCAATAAACCCGCTCAGGTCGCCGGCGAATGACACCAATGCATGGGGGCGTGAGCAGAAGTCGTCCAGGCTCAGCGAGCCGGGCACGCTGTCGGCGCGCAGCAGTTTTGGCAGGCTGCGCCGCAGTACCTTGCGTTTGGCATTGGCCGGCAGGTCGGCTGTGTAGCTGACGCCGATGGAGATTTCACCAGAGGCGAGCAGACTGGGCATCAGGATGTAATTGACGCGGCGTACCACCAGCACAATGCCGGGGGCTTCGGAACGCAGGCGTTTGAGCAATTGCGGAAGCAGGGCAAATTCCACGTCATCGGACAGGCCTATGCGGAACACGGCGGTGCTGGTGGCCGGGTCGAATTCGGCGGCGCGGCTGACGGCGGTGGAAATCGAGTCCAGGGCCGGGGAGAGCAGCGCGAAGATTTCCACGGCACGGGCCGTGGGCTCCATGCTGCGCCCGGTGCGTACAAACAGCGGGTCATCGAACAACCCGCGTAAGCGCGACAAGGCCGCGCTGATGGCCGGCTGGCCGAGGAACAATTTCTCGGCGGCGCGGGTCACACTGCGCTCATGCATCAAGGTTTCGAATACGATCAAGAGGTTAAGGTCGACACGACGCAGGTCGTTACGGTTCATCTTGTGTCCTGGAAGAGTCTGCAAACTTGATGTGAGCGGTCACACAGGAACCCATAAGGTCCTATTCAGAAGCATGACCGGCATGAATCTTACGGGGAAAGGCTGGTACTCTGCACCGGCTAATTGATTTTTCCTACGATAGTTGAGGTTTGCTCCTCCTTCGCGGAATCAATGACAGACATGTCGACTATTAATGGCGACCGGTGGTCTTACCTGGAAAGCCCAGATAAAGTTCATGGCATTAGAGGTTACTTTGACGAGGTTTGCGATGTCCCGCACGATCCGTTTTCACAAGTTTGGTCCGGCCGAGGTGCTCAAATGCGAAGAGCATGCAGCCGCGCAGCCCGCACCGGGCGAAGTGCAGGTGCGTGTCGAGGCAATTGGCATCAGCTGGTACGACATTCTGTGGCGCCAGAACCTGGCGTCTTCCCATGCACGCCTGCCTTCGGGCCTTGGTCATGAAATGGCCGGCGTTGTTGTCGCCCTCGGTGACGGCGTGGATGACTTGGCAGTGGGCGACAAGGTGGCCAGTTTTCCGGCCGAGAGCCCCAATGATTACCCGGTGTACGGCGAGCAGATCGTCCTGCCCCGTTCGGCGCTGACCCGGTACCCGGATGTGTTGAGCCCGATTGAAGCCAGCGTGCACTACACGCCGTTGCTGATTGCCTACTTTGCCTACATGGATCTGGCGCGGGTCAAACCGGGGCAGTTTGCCTTGGTGACCGATGCCAGCCATTGTTCCGGCCCATCGTTTGTACAGCTGGGCAAGGCCTTGGGTGTGCGGGTGATTGCCGCTACCAAAGACAGTGCCGAGCGCGAATACCTGCTGTCCCTTGGAGCGGAAAAAGTCATCGTCACCGAAGAACAAGACCTGCTCATGCAGATCAACAAGTTCACCGATAATCGTGGCGTGGACGTGGTATTCGATGGCCTGGGTGGCCCGCAGATGTCGCTGCTCGGTGATGTGCTGGCACCGCGTGGCAGCCTGGTGCTGTATGGCCTGCAAGGCGGCAACCAGACGCCGTTCCCGGCCTGTGCGGCGTTCCAGAAGAACATTCAGTTCTTCGTGCACTGTATCGGCAACTTCACCGGCAAGCCGGAACTGGGCATCATCCAGGATCAGGTGGCAGTGCAGCGCGCCTTGCGTGAGATCAACCAACTGACGGCCGATCGGGTGCTGGTCCCACTGAAAACCACGGTGTTTCCGTTCGGTAAGTTCGTCGAAGCGCATCGATACATGGACGAATGCCCGTGTCGCGAGCGTGTGGCGTTGCAGGTTGAAGCTGTTTGAGCTGTAGGAGTATTCGTAAAAGAATACTTTGGCGTCTGAGCCTATGAGGCAAATGCGCCATTTGACAGGGCTTAACCCGCATCGGGGTTGAGCCGCCGCGAGGGTGTTGCGCCCCGCAAACAATACCTTTTTTCCTTACGCCGCCCTGAATTCCAGCGCGGCGCTGTTGTGTGCGCGCCAAAAAAGTTCGGTCGCCTGCCCATCTGAACTGCTTTCAGGCGTTGTTCTGTATCTGTTAATCATTATTTGAGTGCCGATAATTGTGTCTTCGCTGTCATCTCAAGGATTGAGCAATGATTGAATACCTGACATTAACGTCTCGTACCTCTGAAACTAACGATGCACGGGTCGCCTTTTCGAAAGTGCAAAACAAATACGCAGCCGCTTTGCCTGAGCCAACAATGAGCGGATAACTAATCTGCGTCGGACGTTTCTTTAGTTGCTTAGTTAAAGTGGTGTAGGGCGTTGTCGGAATATTCCTAAGACATGCGGCCGGTCGCGCTGGAGGCCTCGCACGCCCACGGCTCGGCATCGATAGCGCCATTGACAGCTCCGGTGAGCGGTCCTGCGATTTTGTTGCAGGGTGCTAATGTTGAATCAACCTCGCACGATGCAACTGACGACAAACTTATAGATGTAATGGGTCGAGCAATGACAGTTGATAATTGCTTGAAGCTAATATTTCAATTCAGGTAGTAGAACGATGAGCGCTATTCATGAGCAAGCCATGAACTATGTTTACCAGCAAGTTCTGCAACGGTTGGTCGGGCACTTTACCCGTGACGAACGTACTGCACTGCAACTGTTGATCCAGCGAATTGTGGTAGCGGCCGGTGGCATGGAACAAGTAGGCAACTACAAAGTGCTGATTGCCCACGGCGGGGGTGAGGTCAGCAGCTACACCCTGGCGCTGTTGCGCGCGGCGCAACTGAGCATCGCCGGGCGTGCACCCAAGACTTTTCATCTGCGCGTGGCAACGTTGCGGCATCCGGGAATGACTCAGGCAACGCTTGATTCACTGCATCAGGGCTATGGCGCGTTGTTCTTCCATGATGATTCTCGGGTGGAACTGCTGATGGTCGAAAACCATGAAGTACTGCCCTTTAATCATCAGCGCCCGGCGTCCAGTGCCGGGCGTGAAGTCAGCCAGCGCAATATGCTGATGATAGGGCATCTGACGTCCGGGGACATCCGCGCCATCCTGTGCAACGACACGTATCTGGCCCTTGGCGATTTCTATCAGCGGGTCGCCACCTGGAACGGCGGTGTGCACGCGGTGGTCAGCGGCGATTCGGTGCGCAAGCAAAGCCAATACATCGCGTGGCTGAAGAAAAATGCCCTGGCAACCGGTCTCGCGTTCGCGCCCGGCAAGCCGACATCGCTCAACGGGTTGTTTGCCCGCATGGAAGAATGGAGCGTCGGCTGCTACCACGACCTCTATGGCGAGCACTACGCGGGCACCGAGAGCCCAGGCCGGGGCGGGCACCGGCATTTGGCCTACATCGGTATTGCCGACCTGCTCGACGATGTCGACGTCGCCCGCGCGCCGCTGCTTACGGAGTTTCTGGCTCACAAGCGGGACCCGTTCGAGTTCCAGTTCAGCCATCCAGCCTATCCAAACCCATTGCTCATGGCACATTTGTATGGCTTGCAGGCCCAATGCCTGCGTGAGCTGTCCTACGAGCACGGTGTCGAAGGTTTTGTTCGCCACGCGGCAGACTACATGCTGCGCAGACGCGTCCCCATTGAGTTGATCACCGAGGCGTCCAGCCCGGATGGGCGGGTATTGTCGACCACCTACGCCCAGGCGTTTTTTGGTCTGGACGAAAGTCAGTTGACTTGCCTGCTGTTCGCGCCTTTCGTTCAGCATGGCGAACGGCTGGAGGGCTTCTTGCGTCAATGCCATCCCGGCATGTTGGTTGCACTGCCCGAACTGCACAAGGCACTACAGGGCAAGCCTGCTGCGGACATGTTGCATCAGTGGCTGGTAGACACCAGTGGTTTGCCGCTGGCCTTATTGCAGCATTTGTATCGCAAGCGAACATTGCAGGCTGCGCACGGCTCTCGTATCCACAAACAACTGTTTAGCCGGCCCGAGGCCCGGATCGCCCAAGTGGCGGGGCGCTAGCACCGTGCATTGGTGCATAGATGCCGGTGAGCGGCGATGAACCTGAGGGGAGAGCGGCAGTCTGACTTCGCGTATCAGGCGGTGTACCGCTACATGATCAACCTGATCAACGAAGTCAGCCTGGAAACGCCGGTCAAGTTGCCGTCGTTGCGTCAGTTGTCGACACGGATGAACGTGTCGATCTCGACGATTCAGTACGCTTACTCTTTGCTGGAAAAGGAAGGGCGGGTCTACTCGGTGGCCAAGTCTGGCTATTTCGCCTGGCCGGTGGCGGCAAACCCGCCGGTCATGGCGGGCGCCGACTTGCTTGAGCGGCTGTATGCGGCGGCGCGACGACCAACCATGGTTGTGCTCAGTGGTGATGAGCCGGCGTTGTTGGGTTCACTGGATGGCGCTTTGCTTGCGCTGGAGCGCCAGCTGGTGCGCAGGTATCCACACCACCTGCAACCGTCGCAACCTAGTGGTGTATGGGAATTACGGGCGGCATTGGCGGCCCGTTATACCTCGTCGCCTAGCCATTGCTGGCAGGCCGACGAGGTGTATATCGGCGCCGATCTTCAGGGCGTACTGCAAATCCTGATCGACACGCTTGGCCTCGAGGGCACGGTGGTGCTGGCTGAATCGCCCTGCGATTACCTGGTCTTGCGCCTGTTACAGAGCGCTGGCGTGCGGGTTATCGAACTGCCCTGGCACGCCGATGGCAGCTTCGACTTGGCCACGTTCGAGCACCTGCTCAAGCACGAACCGGTGCACCTTGTGCTGCTGTCCTCCGTGGTCAGCATGCCCTCGGGTAATGCGCTGACGCTACCCGAACGGCTGCAAGTAGCGCATTTGCTGGAGCGGCATGCCTGTTGGTTGCTGGAAAACGACACGTTTGGCGAGCTGAGCTTCGCGTCGTCGCAGACGGCTTTGCGCAACCTGGTCAACCCACAGCGGCTGATTGTGTTTTCTTCGTTCGAAAAGGTGTTAGGGCCAGAAGCGCCGTTTGGGTACCTACTGACGCAGCAAATGGGCAGTGAGTTGCAGCGCCAGTTTTTGCTGCGCTCATTTCGACTTTCATCCATTCGGCAACGCGCCATTGCTCGGCTTTATGAGAGCGGGCGGTTGGATCAGCACTTGCAGACGTTATGCCAGCGCCTTCAGGAACAGGCGCAAGCCATGAGCCATCGGTTGGATGTGCATATGCAAGGGCGTGTGAGTTATCGAATGCCTATCGCCGGGGCAAGTTTCTGGTTGCAGTCGGTGGCGCCGGTGGATATGCGCCTGGTGTTCCAGCGCATGCTCGCCCAGCAGGTCGTTATTGCGCCAGGGGAGTTGTTCAGCCTCTTAGGCTTGCATCACCAGCATATGCGCTTGAGTCATACGTTCAGCGGCCACCCCAATCTGGATATTGTCCTGAATGCGCTGGCTCAGGCGCTGCTCCAGGCACAGACCGATTAATGTGTGAAACTTCTCTCCGAGTTGTGGGATCGATAACATCGCTCAGTAGTCTAACTCTGAGTAAACTGTCATTTTTTCCGAATCCTTATTTTCCGAGGTTTATGCATGACTATCAGTCCTTTTGCGGGCAAACCGGCGCCGGCTCAGTTGCTGGTGGATATCCCGCGACTGGTCACGGCCTATTACACCGGCCAGCCTGATGCAGCAATCTCTACCCAGCGTGTAGCCTTTGGCACCTCCGGGCACCGTGGCAGCTCGTTCGAGCTGAGCTTCAACGAATGGCATGTGCTTGCGATCAGCCAGGCGATCTGCCTGTACCGTGAAGCCCAAGGCATCACAGGGCCTTTATTTGTTGGCCTGGATACTCATGCATTGTCCACGCCGGCCGGTGCCAGTGCCCTGGAGGTGCTGGCTGCCAATGGCGTGCACGTCATGCTGGCTGAAGGCGATGAGTACACGCCGACTCCGGCGATCTCACACGCCATCATTTGCTACAACCGTGGTCGTACCAGCGGCCTGGCGGACGGCATTGTGATCACTCCGTCGCACAACCCGCCGCAAAGTGGTGGCTACAAGTACAACCCGCCCAATGGTGGCCCGGCCGATACCCACGTCACCAAGTGGATCGAAGCCAAAGCCAACGAACTGCTGGCCAACAAGCTCGCTGGGGTCAAGCGCATCACCCATGCCCAGGCGCTCAAGGCGGACACCACTCATCGCCATGACTACCTCAACAGCTATGTGGCCGACCTGATCAATGTGATCGATATGGATGCAATCCGTAGCGCTGATCTGCGCCTGGGCGTTGATCCATTGGGCGGGGCGGGGGTGCGCTACTGGTCGGCGATTGCCGAGCACTACCGCCTGAACCTGGAGGTGGTGAACACCGAAGTGGATTCCACCTTCCGCTTCATGAGCGTGGACTGGGATGGACAGATCCGCATGGACCCATCCTCCAGCTACGCCATGCAGAGCCTAATTGGTCTCAAGGAACGCTTCGACGTGGCGTTTGCGTGCGATCCGGACCACGACCGTCACGGTATCGTCACGCCCTCCGGCGGTCTGTTGGCGCCGAACAACTACCTGGCGGTGTCCATCGATTACCTGTTCCAGAACCGTCCGGACTGGCGAGCCGATGCGGCGGTGGGCAAAACCGTGGTCAGCAGTGGCCTGATCGATCGCGTGGCTGCACGTATTGGCCGGCGTCTGTATGAAGTGCCGGTGGGCTTCAAATGGTTTGCCGATGGCTTGTTCGAAGGCTCGTTGGGTTTTGGCGGCGAAGAAAGCGCCGGTGCTTCGTTCCTGCGTAAGGACGGCACGGTCTGGAGCACTGACAAGGACGGCCTGATCCCGGCCTTGCTCGCAGCGGAAATGACCTCGCGCAAGGGCCAGGATCCCAGCCAGATCTATCGTGGCCTGACCGATGCACTCGGCGAGCCGTTTGCCATTCGCGTGGATGCCAAGGCGACCCCGGCGCAGAAAGCCCTGCTGGGCAAGCTGGCGCCGGAGCAGGTGACGTCCACCCAATTGGCCGGCGAGAGCATTCAGCAGATCCTCAGCCATGCCCCGGGCAACAACCAGGCGATTGGCGGCTTGAAAGTCATGACTGAAAACGGCTGGTTTGCCGCACGGCCATCGGGTACCGAGGACATCTACAAGATCTACGCCGAGAGCTTTATCGGCGAAGAACACCTCAAGCAGCTGGTGGAAGAGGCGCAGGTGCTGGTAGACGGCGCAATTTCCCAGTAACTGTGTAGGAGGGGGCTTGCCCCCGATAGCGGTGGGTCAGTCACACATGTGTTGACTGGCATAACCTCATCGGGAGCAAGCCCCCTCCCACATTAGATAGCAGCATGATGCAAGATCAGGCCAGGTCGACCAGCACGATCTCGCTGTCCTCGATCGCCGTCACCCGCAATACTTGCTCATCCTCAACGGCCACGCCGTCTCGCGCCTGTGCGCGCAAACCATTGACTTCAATTACGCCGGTTGCCGGCACCAGGTACGCCCGGCGTCCGTTGTCCAGCCTGTATTCGGCGCTTTCCCCAACTTTCAGGTTCGCCGCCACCAAGCGTGCATCGGCACGAATGCGCAGGCTTTCACTGTCGCCAGCCTTGCCGCTGGCCAGCGTCACAAAGCCTTCACGATTACCTTGCGGAAACGGCTTGGCACCCCAGGACGGTGGTAAGCCGGCCTCATTGGGGATGATCCAGATCTGGAAGATCTTGGTGGGGGTGGCTTCCAGGTTGTACTCGCTGTGGGCGATCCCGGTACCAGCACTCATCACCTGTACATCGCCCGCCTCGGTGCGGCCTTTGTTGCCCAGGTTATCGGCATGGCTGATTGCGCCTTCGCGTACGTAGGTGATGATTTCCATGTCGCGGTGCGGGTGCTGGGGGAAACCGCTGCCAGGCGCGATGATGTCGTCGTTCCAAACCCGCAAATTGCCCCAGTGCATACGCTCGGGGTCGTGGTATTCGGCGAATGAAAAGTGGTGATGGGCGTCGAGCCAGCCATGATGGGCACCGCCGAGGGTGTTGAAAGGTCGAAGTTCAAGCATGATCGTCTCCTGTGAATGAGCCCATCATCCAGCAGCGCATGATCGATAAAAAGCGTAAAAAATGCCTGATTCCTATCCATTAATTCGATCATTGAAACCTGCTTCAACTTTCACTTCATCGCCTAACTCCATGACAGCAAAGCAATTGGCTGGAACTGAGCGCCGATTCCGGCGACCATGGCGGTCTTGTCAAAGCCAAGCTCATCGCAGGAGTCCGCGTGCCGCAACAAAAGCCTGATCTGCCCCCTGAACTGCGCCCCTTGGCTGAAATGCCGTTATTGAAGCGGCTGGCCGCTCGCCTGTTCGGCCATGGTCTCACCCGTTTGCGCGCGCAGCATCGGTTTTCCTGGCTGCATGGCCAGGCCGACGGTTTTCGCAATGGGCATGAAGCCGGTGTGGAATATGGGTATCGCGAGGGCAAGGCCGATGGTCTTGAAGAGGGCCGGCAGGTCCTGTTGATTCGCGACTTTCGCCCTGATGAGCACCGAGCGCCCGGTGTGGATGACAGCCTGTTCGACGATTGGCGATTGCCGCTCACCGCCGATGTGAAGAAGCGCATGAAGGCGGATGTGGCGCGCCTGCTGCCAGCCCACGCGCAGCCGAGCACAGCGCAGTGGAAGATGATCTTCAGCGACACGCCCTCGACCTCGGTGATTGCGGGCGCCGGCGCAGGTAAATCGACCTCCCTGGTGTTGCGTATCTTGTTGCTCACCCATTACCTGGGTTTTGAGTTGAGTTCGATGACCGTGGTGACGTTCACCCGCGAGTCGCGCAAGGACTTCATCAACAAGCTCATGGAGATTCTGAGCCTGTGGGGCCAACCCCTTGACCTGAAACAAGCCCAGGCGGTGGTGCGTACGTTTCACTCGCGTATCCTGCCGATGGTGCGCAGCCTGCCGGGTTTTGAACGGCTGCAAGCCTTTGAAAACCTCAGTGGCGGCTTCGAAGACGCCGATAGCAATGCCTTCGATCTACGTATCAGTGATGCCCAGCGCCAGCATATGAACGCCTGTTATCACCGTTTGCAGGGGCATCATGCGCGTTTTCGCGAGTTGATTGCGCCGCTGGCTCGCCAGGGCCTGCAGCTCAAGGAGCTTGAGCGCGATCATCCGGACGTGCAAAAGCGCATGGCCGTGACCGAGTTGGCGGCCAAACGTGATGAAGAACTCTGCGACGTGATCGAGGACCTGTGGTTCCGCGCGGGCGCCTGGCCGATCAAAGGCATCGAACCCAGCCGTCAGACTTTTGAAATCAACGGTGCCAAGTTTCATTGCCACGGCTATATCCCGCAGTTGGATGCCTGGGTCGTATTGGGTTTCGATGCGCGGGAAAACGCGGGGATCAGCCGCCCAAACTCAAAACTATCGGTGCGCGCAGAGTGGGCGGTAAAGCGCACCCTGTTTCAAGCTTTCTGCCATAAGCCGTTGATATGGCTTGATAACTACGAGTCATCCAGGCGCCTTTTAAGCAGTCTGGCCGGCGAGGCCACGGCCGGGCCGGGCTTTGATTACAAGGTCAAGGGTGAACTCGCCTCGGCGCCGCTGCTGGACAGTTTTGTCATGGCTGCCGGGTTTATCGAGAACCTCGGGCTGGACGTACCGACGGCTGTGGGCCAGATGAGCTTCGCCAAGGACGACCCGGATCGGTTGTTCTTCGAGGCCTTGAGCATTTTCTGGAAGGCCCTGGAAGACCACCTGCTCGATCAATCACCGCCGATCATGACCTACAACCGAATGTTTTCCCTGTTTGGCGAAAATACCCCGGAGAACCTCAAGCTGCTCAGTGATCCCTTGCTGCGGCCGATGTCACACCTGATGATCGACGAATTCCAGGATGTATCGCCGCAGATTGTCTCGTGGATCCGTGCCGCGCTGCGGGAAATCCGCAGTCGCGGCCCGGCCATGCACGTCGGGCGTGGGGCGCAACGCTCATCCTTGCTGTGTGTCGGCGATGACTGGCAGTCGATTTATGGCTGGCGCGGCAGTTCGCCCAAGTACTTCATGGAATTCAACCAGGAATTTGTCGCACCGAGCACCACTCGCGTGATGCTGGGCGAGAACTACCGCAGCCACCAACACATCATCGACGCGGCCGAGCATATCGTGCGCACTGCACCGGCTATCCCCGGCAAGAAGGCCAAGGCCAGTGGCGAGCCCAAGGCATTGGTGCCGGTCACCGTGCTGGAGCGCGACGACGCGGCGCTCGGCCGGCGGTTGCTGGAGCATTACCAACGCGGGGATACGGTCTTGATGCTTTATCGAAAAAGCAGCGATAAGTTGCTGATTCAAGAGAATATTCAGTCTGTTGTTAATGTGGATTCTAGCTTGCCGGTCCACGAGCGCCGTCTGAAACAGCTCACTTACCACAGCGCCAAGGGCCTGCAGGCCGATGCAGTATTTCTGCTTGGGGACTGCCAGCATCTCACCAGCTCGCCCTACAAAAACCAGGTCTACCGCATGGCGGGCTTGGGCAAGGAAGGTGACAGCGAGCCGTACGACAATGCGCAAAAGGACGAAATACTACGACTGGCCTACGTCGGTATTACCCGAGCGGTCAGCCACTGCTACTGGTATGTGGAAAAGCCGGAGGGCCAGGGTGTAAACGTGCCCAGGGCTTCCGAGCGGGTGGATGGCAAGAAAGCGTTTTTCGACGATCAGCGCTGAACCTTCAGCTGACACACAGCAAAATGTGGGAGGGGCTTGTCCCCTCCCGCATCAGGTAATCGGCGGCTGACAAATGCTGTTCAGGCCCGCAACGACAACGGCGGCACAAAACACTCCAGCTCATCCTCCACGGCCTCGATAATGCGCTCCACATCAGCGGCGTTCATCACTGTGGCGCAAGGTATGCCGGCGATGGCGATCAATGTTTCACCGCTGGCGCGGTCGAACAGGCGGGCGATCATGCTGCCGGGGGCGTCCATACTCCCCTCGAAACCCATCGGATGAAAATGCCAGCGCATCAACTGGCACGCATTGGGAAAAGTCACTTTGTTCATGTTGCCCACCTTGTTCATTGAGCGCTTCCTTTAGCTCGCGGCAGGGGTCAGGACCTTCGTTGGTCAAGACGTCGAAGAGTTTAAAAATAGCATTCGTTCGCAAGTACAAGGTGAGTTTTTCGGCCCCGTTCGGCGGTTCTTTTACCTGATTTTGATGTGGATCATGTCCTACAGCAGATTAGGCAAAAGGCCATTATTTCGAATGGTCGTCTGGCCATTGTGGGGGGCGGGTAGATTTAGGCAATCTCAAGCATTTTGGTCGCTGTGCTGGCGCAGGATTCGACTTGCTCCCGATGGCGGCCTCAGGGCCGACCAGGGTGCTGGATCAGACCGAGTACATATCCATTGCTTGGTGTGCCCGTAATCCGCCATGGATTTGGGGGGCCGCCGCCACGCGCCATCCATGGCGCGGGGCGGCTAAACCGGCATCCCTGCCGGTTTACCCACCAAATCCCTGTCGAATTCCGGCCAGCGTGGTTTAACGGGGCGCCTGAGATCAAGATCAAAAGCAGATCAAGAGCAAGAGCGGCTCGCTTCGCATCGTGGTTACGTTGGCTGCTATCAAGTTGTGCAACGTCGGTCTATATCGCACCGGACGTTAATTGACACTTTTCAGATAATTAACCGGCCACTGGTTAAATAAATAATGGCGTCATGATTAAGACATTTTCTGTCAACTATTCCGAATGGAAAGAACGGTTGTCACTGTGAGAGATTTCGGCCGCAACACGTAACACTCTCACATAACTGATTATCAACAGGTGACTTATATGTCTTCCATAGAAAGCCTTCCCATCGGCGGTACATGGACCCAGTCCGAGTTACGTGGCACAGACCAGCGCGAACGCCTGGAGGCCAGACGCGGCGAGCCTTCAGTGCTGGTCGGCGGGGCAGGCGGCGACCAGCTGGTGGGGCGTCAGGGTGCCAATACATTCAAATATGAAAAAAGCACCGACTCCCTCAGCGATGATCCGGACACGATCCTGAATTTCAATCCGAAAGAAGATGAGATCGATGTGTCCCTGATGTTAAAGGACCACGCTATATCGGCAATCAATATTCAACCAGGCCCGCCTGTGGAGGTGGGCGATGTGCAACTGAGCCACGCGTTCGGCGTGAGTACATTGACTATCAAAGTCAATGCCGAAGGGCCGGACTTTTCCGTACGCGTTGATGGTGTAAATCTGTTGCCGCAGCATATCAATTTCTTCCATTCGGATTAAGCCTACGGGTTCTCCAGGTCATGCCCCAGCGACTGGATAAACAGTGAAAACAACTCGGGCTGTGACGAGATATCGAGCTTGGCGTAAAGGTGCCTGCGGTGCACTTTGACCGTGTCCGGCGAGATCTTGAGGCGTTCGGCCATGGCCTTGGAGGAAAACCCCCGCAACACCAGGCGAGCGATTTCCAGCTCGCGGTCCGACAGTACACCACTGCCGAAATGACTCAGCGCGTCCCGGATCTGGCTGTCTATTGCCGGCGCTCGCTGAGTGCTTTGCTGCCAGTGCTGCTGCATCAATGGCAGCACCCAAGCGGCCAGTGTGGTCAACAGCCCGGTTTCCTCGAAGCTGAAGCGTCGCTGCATGCCCAGGGACAGTGAAAGCGTGCCCGTGCCGGGCAATTGCAGGATCAACTGCACTTCGTCTTCCAGCACGTTGTCGTGGAAGTAGTTGAGGAAGTACTCACTCTGGCGAAAATGGTCCGGCGCCACTTCCTCCAGGCGGTACACGCCGCTGGCATAGTTCTCGCGGCACGCCTGGTAGAACGGGTCGAGCAGGTACAGACCGTTGAGGTACACCAGCATCGACGCCGGTTTGCTGCTGGGCTGGGCGTCGTACTCCTCAAGGGCCTGGGGCGGGCCGTCCAGCGGGTAGAAAATCGCCAGGGCGTTATCGAAGGGCAGGCATTGGTGCAATAACAGCACTAATTGCTTCCAGAACCGTTCGGTGCCGATTTGTGACAGGGTGCGTCCCAACCCCGCGTGCATGCCGATTTCCCGGAACAGGCTCATATCACTGGCTCCCCTCAAAAGATCGACCAAGGGTTCGGCTTTTAGCCGGTACCGTCAAGGGGAGTACGCCAATAGGGGAATTGGCCTACCGGCCCGTCAGCCGATAACGTCACCACTATTCAACGGGAAGCATATCCCGCACACACACATCATTTTTCGTTTTTGCCTCACACCAAAAACAACGACAGAGGATAACGATATGAGCGCTACCCCCACGCCCGATGGCGTGCTCAAGCCCACCTTGAGCGTCTTTGATGTAGTGGCTATCACCGTTTCCGCGGTGACGCCGGCCAGCTCCGTATTTGTGATCGCCCCGTTCGCCATTCAGCAAGCGGGCAGCGGCGTGTTCCTGGCGTTTGTGATGGCCGGGTTGCTGGCGTTGATGTTCGCCTTCTGTTACGCCGAACTCGGCCGCGCCCATAACAGTGCCGGTGGCGAGTATGTGTATGCCAAGCGCGTGTTTGGTGGCATGGCCGGCTACGCCACGTTCCTGACAGTGCTGGTGATGTTGCTGTTTATCCCGCCGGTATTGGCCACTGGTGCGGCGACTTATCTGAATAATGCCTTGGGTACGAACTTCGACTCCCAAACTGTCGCCCTGGTGATCGTGGTGTGCAGCTACGCCCTGGGCATTCTCAATATCAAGCTCAATGCCTGGATTACCGGCACCTGCCTGCTGTTGGAAGTGGCAGCGTTGCTGGTGATTGTGGTGATCGGCTTCGGCAACCCGGTGCAGCCGGCCAGCGTATTGTTCCAGCCGCAGATCGTCGAAAACGGCGTGTTGCACCTGGCGCCCTGGGCCCTGGTGATCGGTGCTGTCGGTATTGGCCTGTTCTCATTCAATGGCTACGGCCCGGCGGTATTGCTGGCCGAAGACATGAAATGCGGCGGCAAAGGGGTACACAAGGCGGTGCTGTGGTCCCTGGGGTTGGTGGTGGTGATCGAACTTGTGCCAATCACCGCACTGTTGATCGGCGCGCCGTCCCTGAGTGAGATGATCAGCAGCCCCGACCCCATTGGCTATCTTTTGACCAGCCACGGTAATGAAACCCTGTCGCGGTTGGTCAGTGCCGGGATTTTCCTGTCGGTGTTCAACGCGATTGTGGCCATTGTCATCCAGATCGGCCGGGTGGTGTTCAGCAGCGGACGCGATGCACTGTGGACGCCGAGTATCAACAAGCTGTTCACGCGGATTCATCCGCGCTGGGATTCGCCGTGGCTGGCTACGTTGTTCCTGGCGATTCCTTCGGCGCTGTTGAGTTTCAGCTCGAACCTGGCGGACCTGACGTCGTTCAGCGTGTTGCTGATCATGCTGGTGTACCTGGTGGTGGCGCTGAGCGCGCTGATGAGCCGGGTGCTGCTGCGTGATCGCGAACATCCCTATCGCATGCCATTGTGGCCGTTGCCGGCTGTGCTCGCGGTGCTCGGCGCGGGGTATCTGTTGGTGACCTTGATCCTTGAGGCGTCGATGCGCGACATCATGGTCATTATCGGCTTGCTGGCGCTGTCGGTGATTTTGTATTGCATCAGTGGCCGGTCGAGTCCGGTCTTTCAGAAATTGTAGGGAGTGGGTATGCGCGCACGTCAATTGGGTATCACGCTGGGGCTGGGCACGCCTGGCGAATTGAATGCCATCACCGATGTTCCCGGGGTTCGCGTCGGCCACACCACGCTCAAGACGCGTATCGACGGCAGGCAGGTGCGTACCGGCGTGACGGTGGTCCAGCCGCGCGCCGGTGAGGCCCGGCATCAACCCTGTTTTGCCGGGTACCACGTGCTGAACGGCAATGGTGATGCCACCGGCCTTGAGTGGATCAACGAGGCCGGGTTTTTGACCACTCCGATGGCCATCACCAACACCCACAGCGTCGGGATCGTGCGTGACACCTTGATCGCCCTGGAGCGCGAACGCCTGCAAGACCCCGCGGTGTACTGGTGCATGCCGGTGGTCATGGAAACCTATGACGGCCTGCTCAACGATATCTGGGGCCAGCATGTGCAACCTGAGCATGTGCGCCAGGCACTCGACCATGCCGAAACCGGCCCGGTGCAGGAAGGCGCCGTGGGCGGCGGCACCGGGATGATCTGCCATGAGTTCAAGGGCGGCATCGGCAGCGCATCCCGGCGCTTGTCGGTGGAGCAGGGCGGCTGGACCGTCGGCGTATTGGTGCAGGCCAACCATGGCAAGCGCCAGGAGCTGCGGGTCGATGGCTACCCGGTGGGCCGACATTTGATGGACATTGCTTCGCCCTTTGCCGAGCAGGGCACGCCCGGCATGGGGTCCATCGTGGTGATTATCGCCACCGACGCGCCATTGCTGCCCCATCAGTGCAAACGCTTGGCGCAGCGGGCGTCCATCGGTATCGCACGTACCGGTGGCGGCACCGAGGATTCCAGCGGTGACTTGTTTCTGGCCTTTGCCACCGGTAATCAGGATTTGCCGCAGGCGGACTACGGGCGCAAGGACCTGCCGCTGCGTACCGCGTTGCATATGGTCAATAACGATCACATTTCTCCACTGTTCAGCGCGGCGGCGGAGGCAGTGGAAGAAGCAATCATCAACGCGATGCTGGCAGGGGAAGACATGACCACACAGGCGGGTGTCCAGGTGCCTGGCCTGGCCGGCGAGACCCTCTTGGCAGCATTGCACAAGTGTGGCTGGAGTGTGTCCCGGTAATAGGGGGCACTGCACTTTAATAGTGCAAATAGTGGCTATTTAATGCCGCTAATGACACCGTGACAATATATTGGATCCATTACTCAAGTGCGCCGCTCAACTCGGAGCGGCTTTACTGCTATTTAATATTTAAATAATACGGCGCTCGAATTCGGCGGGTAAAAGCAAGCGTTCCCAATAAACACTACGTGGGACTTCCTCAAGTTGAACCTGTGTCACATTTTTGCTGTGGAAATAGATGTAGACGAAAGATTTCAAGTTGTGTCAGTTTTCTTACGCCTTCAAAAGAGGTGAGTGATAGGACTATCCTCGCCCGCGAGGTTCCTATCGAACAAAGACTGATGCACTTGCAAACAAGGAAGTACGTTTATGTCAAAAGTAAAAGACAAAGCTATTGTATCTGCCGCGCAAGCCAGCACTGCTTACTCGCAAATCGATAGCTTCAGCCATTTGTATGACCGTGGCGGCAACCTCACGGTCAATGGCAAACCGTCCTACACCGTGGACCAGGCAGCGACCCAGCTGCTGCGGGATGGCGCCGCGTACCGGGACTTTGATGGCAACGGCAAGATCGATCTGACCTACACCTTCCTCACCTCGGCTACCCAGAGCACCATGAACAAACATGGCATCTCAGGGTTCAGCCAGTTCAACGCCCAGCAGAAAGCACAGGCCGCACTGGCCATGCAATCCTGGTCGGATGTTGCCAACGTGACCTTTACCGAAAAGGCTTCCGGCGGTGACGGTCACATGACCTTCGGCAACTACAGCAGCGGCCAGGACGGCGCCGCGGCCTTCGCTTACCTGCCCGGCACCGGTGCGGGCTACGATGGCACCTCGTGGTACCTGACCAACAACAGCTACACGCCGAACAAGACTCCGGACCTGAACAACTATGGCCGGCAGACCCTGACCCACGAAATCGGCCACACCCTGGGCCTGGCTCACCCTGGCGACTATAACGCCGGGAACGGCAACCCGACCTATAACGACGCGACCTATGGACAGGACACGCGTGGTTATAGCCTCATGAGTTACTGGAGCGAGAGCAACACCAACCAGAACTTCAGCAAAGGTGGCGTCGAGGCTTACGCTTCCGGCCCGCTGATCGACGACATCGCCGCGATCCAGAAGCTCTACGGTGCCAACCTCAACACCCGCGCCGGCGACACCACCTACGGGTTCAACTCCAACACCGGGCGTGATTTCCTCAGCGCCACATCCAACGCCGACAAGCTGGTGTTCTCGGTATGGGACGGTGGCGGCAACGACACCCTGGACTTCTCTGGCTTCACTCAAAACCAGAAAATCAACCTCACTGCCACCTCGTTCTCCGATGTTGGCGGCCTGGTCGGCAACGTGTCGATCGCCAAGGGCGTCACCATCGAGAACGCATTCGGCGGTTCGGGCAACGACCTGATCATTGGTAACCAAGTCGCCAACACCATCAAGGGCGGGGCCGGCAACGACCTCATCTACGGCGGCGGCGGTGCGGACCAACTGTGGGGCGGTGCCGGTAGCGATACCTTCGTGTACGGTGCCAGTTCCGATTCCAAGCCAGGGGCCGCGGACAAGATCTTTGACTTCACCTCCGGTTCCGACAAGATCGATCTGTCGGGCATCACCAAGGGGGCGGGCTTGAGCTTCGTCAATGCGTTCACCGGCCATGCCGGCGATGCTGTGCTGAGCTATGCCTCGGGTACTAACCTGGGCACCTTGGCCGTGGACTTCTCCGGGCACGGCGTGGCGGATTTCCTCGTCACCACCGTTGGCCAGGCAGCCGTCAGCGACATCGTGGCCTGATGCACGGCGCGGCGCCTCGGCGCCGCGCTCCAGGATGGAGCTTTATATGCCACGTTTTTCTCATTTGATCGCCTGTGCTTCGCAGGTGTTGTTCGTTTTGGCAGGAGCCCACGCGATGGCTAGCAGTCTTGTATTACCGACCTCCGCCCAGTTGGCCGGGCATTGGCAATTGAAGCAGCAGGACCAGGTATGCGCACTGGAGTTAGTGGAACAGGCCAATGCCTTGGGAGGCGATATCGCTTGTGTTGAGCAATGGTTGGGCGACAAGCCACAGACGTGGTCGCCAACGCCGGACGGCATTTGGCTGTTTAACGCCGAAGGCGCTGGAATCACGCATTTGAATCGCCAGAAAGAAGGTGAATATCAGGCCCGCACTAAAGCCGGGCAAGTTGTCGAGCTGAAACGAATACCTTAATTAAAAGTTATAAGCATATAACTCGATCTAGTAGTTGGCCGTGCGCTTCACCGGCAGGGCGATTATTACGTGCAGTGCGCTTCAGGAAGATAAAACAATATGGCGAAGTCCCAAGGGGTTGCGCCCTTATTCAGGGCGCTGGGTGAGTACAAGAGTATTTTAATCAGCGTTGGCTGTTTCACGGCATTGATTAACCTGCTGATGCTGGTGCCGTCGATTTACATGTTGCAAGTGTATGACCGTGTGTTGTCCTCCCAGAATGAAACCACCCTGGTGATGTTGACGCTGATGGTCGTGGGCTTCTTTGCGTTTATTGGCCTGCTTGAAGTTATCCGCAGCTTTATCGTGATTCGTATCGGCAGCCAGTTGGAGCGGCGTTTCAATCTGCGCGTGTACAAGGCCGCGTTCGAACGCAACCTGCAGCGCGGCCAGGGTCATGCCGGGCAATCCCTGGGCGACCTGACCGCGTTGCGTCAATTCATCACCGGGCCTGCGCTGTTCGCGTTCTTTGATGCGCCATGGTTCCCGATCTACCTATTCGTGATTTTCCTCTTCAACGTGTGGCTTGGCGTGCTGGCCACGGCTGGCGCGGTGTTGTTGATTGCCCTGGCTTGCCTGAATGAATACCTGACCAAAAAACCATTGGGCGAGGCGGGTGTGTTTTCCCAGCAGTCGACCCAGTTGGCCACCAGCCACCTGCACAACGCCGAGACGATCCAGGCCATGGGTATGCTCGGTGCGTTGCGCAAACGCTGGTTCGACGTGCATTCGCAGTTTTTGGGCTTCCAGAACACCGCCAGCGACACCGGGTCGGTCATTACCTCTCTGAGCAAATCCCTGCGCCTGTGCCTGCAATCTTTGGTATTGGGGCTGGGCGCCTACCTGGTGATCAAGGGCCAGATGACCGCCGGGATGATGATCGCAGGCTCCATCCTGATGGGCCGCGTACTCAGCCCCATCGACCAGTTGATCGCGGTGTGGAAGCAATGGAGTTCGGCCAAGCTGGCCTACCAGCGCCTCGATGGGCTGCTGCGCGAATTCCCGCCAGAGGGCGAGCAAATGGCCTTGCCGGCGCCCAAGGGCCAGGTCAGTTTCGAGCAGGTCAGTGCTGGCCCACCGGGGCGGCGCATGGCGACCTTGCATCAAGTCAGCTTCAACCTGGCGGCCGGTGAAGTGCTGGGCGTGCTGGGCGCGTCGGGTTCCGGCAAGTCCACCCTGGCCCGCGTACTGGTGGGCGTGTGGCCGACCCTGGCCGGCACCGTGCGGCTGGACGGCGCGGATATTCACCGTTGGGACCGCGACGACCTCGGCCCGCACATTGGCTATTTGCCCCAGGACATTGAGCTGTTCAGCGGCAGCATCGCCGACAACATCGCACGCTTTCGCGAGGCCGACCCGGAGCTGGTGGTCAAGGCCGCGCAACAGGCCGGTGTGCATGAACTGATCCTGCGCCTGCCCCAAGGCTACGACACGGTGCTGGGCGATAACGGCGGCGGCCTGTCCGGTGGCCAGAAACAACGCGTGGCCCTGGCCCGCGCCCTGTACGGCGGGCCGCGCCTGATTGTGCTGGATGAGCCCAACTCCAACCTCGATACGGTCGGCGAGGCGGCGTTGGCCAGCGCCATCGTGCAGATGAAAGCCCAAGGCAGCAGCGTCGTGCTGGTGACGCATCGCTCTTCGGCATTGGCCCAGGCCGACAAATTGCTGGTGCTCGGCGAAGGCCATCTGCAAGCGTTCGGGCCCAGCCAGGAAGTGCTGCGGGCGTTGTCCGGGCAACAGCAGGAAGCGCCGAAAGAAAAAACCGGTGTCAGTTTCAGTCGTCAGTACCCGGCCGCAAGGAACCCAGGCGCATGAGCAGTATTACGGTAGAACCTCGTTTCAAAGAGCGCGACGCCCGCTTCTTCGTGCGTATGGGCTGGCTGATGACGGTCGTCGGTGCCGGTGGTTTTTTCCTCTGGGCCAGCCTGGCACCGTTGGATCAGGGCATCCCGGTGCAAGGCACCGTGGTGGTGTCGGGTAAGCGCAAGGCCGTGCAAACCTTCAGCCCCGGTGTGGTCAGCCGCATCCTGGTCAAGGAGGGCGAACTGGTCAAGCAAGGCCAGCCGCTGTTTCGTCTCGACCAGACCCAGAACCAGGCCGACGTGCAATCCCTGCAAGCGCAGTACCGCATGGCCTGGGCCAGCGTGGCGCGTTGGCAGAGCGAGCGCGACAACCTGCCGAGCATCACCTTTCCCACCGAGCTGAGCGCCAATCCTGATCCAGCCCTGGCGTTGGTGCTGGAAGGCCAGCGCCAGCTGTTCAGCAGCCGCCGCGACGCCTTCGCCCGTGAACAAGCCGGGATTCGCGCCAGCATCGAAGGCGCTACCTCGCAGTTGAGCGGTATGCGCCGTGCCCGCAGTGACTTGACCGCCCAGGCCCAATCCCTGCGCGCGCAACTGAGCAATCTGCAACCCTTGGCCGACAACGGCTATATCCCGCGCAACCGGCTGATGGACTACCAGCGCCAGTTGTCTCAGGTGCAGCAGGACCTGGCGCAAAACGCCGGCGAAAGCGGCCGGATAGAGCAGGGTATTGTCGAGTCGCGGCTCAAATTGCAGCAACACAGCGAGGAATATCAAAAAGAGGTGCGCAGCCAATTGGCCGACGCGCAATTGCGCAGCCTGACCCTGGAGCAGCAACTCACTTCTGCGGGGTTCAACCTGCAACACAGCGAAATCAACGCGCCGGCCGATGGCATCGCCGTCAACCTCAGCGTGCACACCGAAGGCGCTGTGGTGCGCGCCGGAGAAACCCTGTTGGAAATCGTGCCCCAGGGCACGCGCCTGGAAGTGGAAGGGCATCTACCGGTGCATCTGGTGGACAAGGTCGGCACGCACTTGCCCGTCGACATCCTCTTCACCGCCTTCAACCAGAGCCGCACGCCACGGGTACCGGGCGAAGTCAGCCTGATTTCCGCCGACCAGATGCTCGATGAAAAAACCGGCGCGCCGTATTACGTGCTGCGCACCAGCGTCAGCGACGCGGCGATGGAAAAACTCCACGGTCTGGTGATCAAGCCCGGTATGCCTGCCGAGATGTTCGTGCGTACCGGCGAGCGGTCATTGCTCAATTACCTGTTCAAGCCGCTGCTGGATCGCGCCGGCTCCGCGTTGACTGAGGAATGAGCATGAAGCCAGTGTTCATTTCGCTATTGCTGGTGTGTGGCAGTGCCCAGGCCGCCATGGGCCCGTTCGATGTTTACGAGCAGGCGCTGCGCAACGATCCGGTGTTCCTCGGCGCGATCAAGGAGCGCGACGCCGGCCTGGAAAACCGCACCATCGGCCGCGCCGGGCTGCTGCCGAGGCTGTCCTACAACTACAACAAGGGCCGCAACAACTCCGAGGCGCATCTGCCCGACGGGCGCGGTGGCAGCTATAGGGACGACCGCAACTACAACAGCTACGGCTCCACCTTCAGCCTGCAACAACCGTTGTTTGATTACGAAGCCTACGCCAACTACCGCAAGGGCGTGGCCCAGGCGCTGTTTGCCGATGAAAGCTTTCGCGACAAGAGCCAGGCGCTGTTGGTGCGGGTGTTGAGCTATTACACCCAGGCGCTGTTTGCCCAGGATCAGATCGACATCGCCCGCGCAAAGAAAAAGGCCTTCGAGCAGCAATTCCAGCAGAACGAGCACTTGTTCAAGGCCGGCGAGGGCACGCGCACCGACATCCTTGAAGCCGAGTCGCGCTACGAGCTGGCCACTGCCGAAGAGATCCAGGCCCTGGATGAGCAGGACGCGTCACTCAGGGAACTGGGCGCGTTGATCGGCGTGCAAAGCGTCAACATCAACGACCTGGCGCCGCTGAACCAGAGCTTTGCCGCGTTCACCCTGACCCCGGCCAACTACGACACCTGGCATGAGCTGGCGCTCACCAACAACCCGGTACTGGCTTCACAGCGCCAGTCGCTGGAAGTGGCGCGCTATGAAGTGGAACGCAACCGTGCCGGGCATTTGCCGCGAATCACCGCGTATGCCACGTCGCGCAAGCAGGAATCCGACAGCGGTAATACCTACAACCAGCGCTACGACACCAACACCATTGGTGTCGAAGTGAGCATGCCGCTGTATGCCGGTGGCGGTATTTCGGCCTCCACCCGCCAGGCCAGCCGCGCAATGGAGCAGGCCGAGTACGAGCTGGAAGGCAAGACCCGCGAAACCCTCATCGAGCTGCGTCGCCAGTTCAGTGCGTGTCTGTCCGGCGTGAGCAAGCTGCGTGCCTACCAGAAAGCCTTGGTGTCCGCCGAGGCGCTGGTGGTGTCGACCAAGCAGAGCATCCTTGGCGGCGAGCGGGTCAACCTTGATGCGCTGAATGCCGAGCAGCAGCTCTACAGCACTCGCCGCGACCTGGCCCAGGCGCGGTACGACTACCTGATGGCCTGGACCAAATTGCACTACTACGCGGGCAACTTGCGCGACACCGATTTGGCCAAGGTAGACGAGGCCTTCGGCCCGGATAAAAACCTGTAGGAGTTCGCTCCTATAAGGGGAATAACAATAATCAGGAGTGTGCAGATGATCACTGATTCACCGCGTTTCAAACCCTTCACCGCAGGTTCATTGCTGTTGTTGTCCGTTGCGGCACAGGCGCAATACACCGAGACCGGCCAAGCGGGTAACCCGGCCAGTTGGCGTTCGACCGAATACCAAAGCGATTGGGGCCTGGGCCGTATGAAGGCCGATGAAGCCTACGCTGCCGGGATCAGTGGCCAAGGCGTGAAAATCGGCGCGCTGGACTCGGGTTTCGATGCCAATCACCCCGAAGCCTCCAAAGACCGCTTTCATGCGGTGACCGCCACCGGCACCTATGTCGACGGCAGCGCGTTCAGCACCACGGGCGCGCTCAACCCCAACAACGATTCCCACGGTACCCATGTCACCGGCACCATGGGCGCCGCCCGCGACGGCGTGGGCATGCACGGCGTGGCGTACAACGCGCAAGTCTATGTGGGCAACACCAACGCCAACGACAGCTTCCTGTTCGGCCCGACGCCAGACCCCAAGTACTTCAAGACGGTATACACCGCGATGGTGGATTCCGGCGTGCGCGCCATCAACAACAGTTGGGGCAGCCAGCCCAAGGATGTCAGCTACCAGACCCTCGGTGACCTGCACGCCGCCTACGCCCAGCACTACAACCGTGGCACCTGGCTGGACGCCGCAGCGGATGTGGCCAAGGCCGGGGTGATCAACGTGTTCAGCGCCGGCAACAGCGGCTATGCCAATGCCAGCGTGCGCTCGGCCTTGCCGTATTTTCAGCCGGAACTGGAAGGCCACTGGCTGGCGGTGTCGGGGCTGGATAAGGCTAATAACCAGAAATACAACAAGTGCGGTATCGCCAAATACTGGTGCATTTCCACGCCCGGCGCGCTGATCAACAGCACCATTCCCGACGGTGGTTATGGGGTCAAATCCGGCACCTCGATGTCGGCACCCCATGCCACCGGGGCGTTGGCGTTAGTGATGGAGCGCTACCCCTATATGACCAACGAGCAAGCGTTGCAGGTGTTGTTGACCACTGCGACGCAGCTTGACGGTTCGATCACCCAGGCGCCCAACGCGATCGTCGGTTGGGGCGTGCCGGACCTCGGCCGGGCGATGCACGGTCCGGGGCAATTGCTTGGGGCCATGGATGTGAACCTGGCAGCCGGGCAGGGTGATGTGTGGAGCAATGGTATCTCCGACCAGGCCTTGCTTGCGCGCCAGGCCGAGGACCGCGCCGAGCACAGCGCGTGGCAGCAAACCCTGATCGACAAGGGCTGGCAGAACGGCGTGAGCGCCACCGCCAGCCAGCAGGACCAGACCGACTACGCCATCGGCAGCGCCCGCGACCAGGCAGCGGCGAACCGTGTGTATGAAGGCAGCCTGATCAAGTCCGGCGCCGGCAGCCTGGTCCTCAGCGGTGACAGCACCTATCGGGGCGCCACTGTCGTCAATGGCGGCCTGTTGGCGGTGAACGGTTCGCTGACCTCGGCGGTCACGGTGAATGACAGCGGCACCCTTGGCGGTTCCGGGCGTATCGCCGCGTTGTCGGTAAACAACGGCGGCCGCGTGGCACCGGGCAATTCCGTGGGCACCTTGCAGGTAGCGGGAGATGTGAACCTCGGCGCGGGCTCGACCTATGCCGTGGAGCTGACGCCCACCAGCAGCGACCGTATTGTCGCGGGCGGCAAGGCGGTCCTGGGCGGCGGCACAGTCACCTTGGCGCTGGAAAACAGCCCCACGTTACTCAGTCAAAGTCAGGTCCAAAGCCTGATCGGCCGGCAATACTCGATCCTTGAGGCCGCAGGCGGCATCCAGGGCCAGTTTGGCCAAGTGCTGCCCAACTACCTGTTCCTCGGTGGCACCCTCGACTATGCCGCCAACGCTGTGCAACTGAACGTGGGGCGCAACGACGCGAGTTTTGCCAGCGTCGCCGCCACCCGTAACCAGCGCAACGTGGCGGCGGCTGCCGAGCAATTGGGCGCCAGCAACCCGGTGTATGAAAGCCTGTTGCAGTCGCAGTCAGTCGCCACCGCCCAGCAGGGTTTGCAGCAACTGTCCGGTGAAATCTACCCCGCCGTGGGTGCGATGCTGATCAACGACAGCCTGCAACTGCGCAATGCCGTGGGCGAGCGCCTGCGCCACGTACCGGTGAGCGGCGAAAGCAACCTGTGGTTCAAGGCACTCGGTGCCTGGGGCAAGAGTGACAGCCGCAGCGAAACGGCCGGTTCGACCACCTCCATCGGTGGCCTGTTGGCGGGCGTGGATGGCGCACTGGATGAGCAGATCCGCGTGGGTGTAGTCGCCGGTTACAGCGACAGCTCCTTGAATATGGGCAGCGGCACGCACTCATCGGCGTCCATCGACAGCTACCACTTCGGTGCATATGCCGGGCGCGAACTGGGCGACTGGCGCCTGAGTGTCGGCGGTGCCTACAGCTGGCATCGCGGCGATGTGAAGCGCGACCTGCAATGGGGTGATGTCAGCGGCAAGCAAAAAACCAAGCTGGATGCGACCACAGCGCAAGTCTTCACCGAAGCAGCGTACCGCATCCGCCTGCAAGCGGTGGCCTTGGAACCGTTCGCCAACCTGGCCTATGTGCACCTGAACAGCGAGTCGTTCCACGAAAAAGGCGATGCCGCCGCCCTGGAACGCGGCAGTGACCGCCGCGATGCGGTGCTCAGCACCCTTGGCGTACGGGCATTGAAAACCCTGGCCCTCAATGACCACCAGCAACTGGAACTCTCCGGATCGTTGGGCTGGCAACACAGCCTCACCGCCGTGGAATCCGAAGAGCACTTGGCGTTTGTCGCAGGCGGGCCTTCATTTGCCGTGCGCAGTGCGCCGTTGCTGCGTGACGCTGCGTTGGTGGGGCTGCAAGCCAGCCTGGCGCTGAATGCCGCGACGCGGGTCAACCTGGATTACAACGGCCAGTTGGGTGGCCGCGCGAAAACCCAGGGTGTGGGTTTGAGCCTGAACTGGCAGTTCTGAAGACACCGCGAACAAAAATGTGGGAGCAGGCAAACCAGCGCCCACATTGAATCGGCGGTGTTCTGGAGAAAGTGATTTACACACGTGCAATAAGAAAACTAAGGAAGGTCACCGTGAAAAAACGCAAGTCAGGGTTAACTACCGCCATCCACACCGGCCCGGGCTACCCGCTCAAGGCGCTGAGCTGCGTGCCATACGGCGCGTTGCTGTGTTGCCTGGCAAGCCTGGGAACCGCTCAGGCTGCACCCTATGTGGAAACCGGCAAGCTGGGTGATGCCGCCAGTTGGCGCAGCAACGAGTTCAAGGCCGACTGGGGCTTGGGCGCCGTGCATGCCGACACCGCGTATGCCGCCGGCTACACCGGCAAGGGCGTCAAGTTGGGAATCTTCGACCAGCCGGTGTACGCCCAGCATCCGGAATTCGCCAGCCCCGACAAGGTGGTGACGATTGTCACCGAGGGCATTCGCCAATACACCGACCCGTATATCCCGGTGAAGGCCGGTGATGCGTTCCGCTACGACGGCACGCCGTCCAAGGACTCCAACGGCAAGCTGGGTAACCACGGCACCCACGTCGGCGGCATTGCTGCGGGTAACCGCGATGGCGGGCCGATGCATGGCGTGGCGTTCAATGCGCAAATCCTCACCGCCGAAAACGGTGACCCGGGCCCGGAAGATGGGATTATCCTCGGCAACGATGGCGCGGTGTACAAGGCTGGCTGGGACGGGCTGGTCGCCAGCGGCGCACGCATCATCAACAACAGCTGGGGCATCGGCATCGGTGACCAGTACGCCAAGGGCGGTCGCGATCCGGCGTTCCCCAATTTCACCGTGAATGAAGCCCAGGCGCAGTTCAATACGATCCGGCCGATCCTCGGCACGATCGCAGGTGGTGCTTATCAAGGCGCCATCGATGCGGCCCGCAGTGGTGTGCTGACCATCTTTGCCGCCGGTAACGACTACAACCGCAACAACCCGGACGCGATTTCCGGCCTGGCGTATTTTGTGCCGGAGATTGCGCCGAACTGGCTGTCGGTGGCGGCATTGCAGCAGAACCCGGACACCGCCAGCCCTGATCCGTATGTGATCAGCACCTTCTCTTCACGTTGCGGCTATGCGGCGAGTTTTTGCGTGTCGGCACCCGGTACCAAGATCTACAGCTCGATCATCAACGGCACCGACCTGAACAACCTGACCACCGACTGGGCCAACAAAAACGGCACTTCCATGGCCGCCCCCCATGTGGCGGGTGCAGCAGCGGTGCTGATGGAGCGCTTCGAGTACATGAGCGGCGACCAGATCTCCACGGTGCTCAAGACCACGGCCACTGACCTCGGCGCGCCGGGTATCGACTCGCTGTATGGCTGGGGCATGATCAATCTGGGCAAGGCGGTCAACGGCCCGGGGATGTTTATCACCGCCGAGGACATTCCTGCCGAGTTCCGCATTGAGGGCGCCTATGGCAGCGGCCAGTTCGTCGCGGACCTGCCGGGCGTCGGTGCGGTGGTGGACGCGGGCAAACCGACCCAGCGCATTTGCAACGACGTGCACTGCGGGCTGGATGTGTGGAGCAACAACATTTCAGGCCATGGCGGCTTGACCAAGCAGGGCATCGGCACCCTGGTGCTGGCCGGCGCCAACACCTACAGCGGCCCGACCCTGGTCAACCAGGGCTTGCTGGCGGTCAACGGTTCGCTCACCTCCGATGTCATCGTCAGCCAGACCGGCGTAATCGGTGGCTCGGGGCGTATCGGCTCGCTGACGGCAAATAGCGGCGGCGCCGTGGCGCCGGGCAATTCCATTGGCACCCTGAACGTGGCAGGTAATGTCACCTTCAACCCGGGCTCGACCTACGCCGTGGAATTATCGCCTGCCAGCAGCGACCGTATCGTCGCCGGGGGTACCGCCACGCTCAATGGCGGCACCGTAACCCTGGCCCTGGAAAACAGCCCGACACTGTTGAGTGCAACCCAGGCCCAAAGCCTGATCGGCCGTCAGTACAACATCCTGCAAGCGGCGGGCGGTGTCACCGGCAGTTTTGGTGCTGTACTGCCCAACTATCTGTTTGTCGGCGGCACCTTGAATTACGCGGCCAACGGTGTGCAGTTAGACGTGACACGCACCAACAGCTTCGCCAGTGTTGCTGCTACACCGAACCAACGCGCCGTGGCCGCAGCCGCTGAGCAATTGGGTGCGGGCAATGGCGTGTATGAAAGCTTGCTGTTGGCACCGACGGCCGCTTCGGCCCAGGGCGCGTTCCAGCAACTGAGCGGTGAAGTCTATCCGGCGCTGCAAACCGCATTGGTCAATGACAGCCGTTATGTACGCGAAGCAGTGGGCGAGCGCCTGCGCAATGGCGAGATGGGCGCAACCAGCCAAGCCATCGACAGCCGTGGCAACGTGTGGGTCAAGGCCCTGGGCGCCTGGGGCAAGACCGACAGCCGCAGCGACACCGCTGGCTATAACACTTCCATCGGCGGGATGCTTGCCGGGGTGGACGGTGCCCTCGACGACGCCACGCGCATCGGCCTGGTCGCGGGTTACAGCGATACCTCGCTGAACATGGGCAGCGACACCCATAGCCGCGCTTCGGTCGACAGCTACCACTTCGGTGCCTATGCCGGGCATGAAATCGGCGCCTGGCGCCTGAGCGGTGGGGCGACCTACAGCTGGCACCGCGCTGATGTGAAGCGCGATCTGCAATACGGCGATGTCGCCGGCAAGCAAAAGGCCAAGGTCGATGCGCACAGCACCCAGGTGTTCACCGAAGCGGCGTATCGCATCAACCTGCAACCGCTGGCCCTGGAGCCGTTCGCCAACCTGGCCTACGTGCACCTGGACACGGACAGCTTCAAAGAGAAGGGCGATGCCGCTGCGCTGAAAAGTGGCGACGACAGCCGCGACCTGGTGTTGAGCACCCTGGGTGTGCGCGCCTTGAAGACCTTCAACGTCAACGACCACCAGCAATTGGAAGTCTCCGGCACTCTGGGCTGGCAGCACAACCTGAGCAGCACCGATTCCGAGCAACACCTGGCGTTTGCCTCGGGTGGCCCGTCGTTCGCGGTCGAAAGTGCGCCGATGGTGCGGGATGCCGCACTGGTTGGGGCGCGGGTCAGCCTGGCGTTGAGCAAGGATGCGCGGGTGAACTTCGACTACAACGGCCTGCTGGCCAGCAAAGAGAAGGTGCACGGCGTCGGCTTGAGCCTGGACTGGGCGTTCTAAAGGCCAGGTGTAATTGGTTGTGGCGAGGGAGCAAGCTCCCTCGCCACAGAAGCTCGCTCCTACAGTAGGTAACGGATAACAGGTGTTTTGGCTTTCTCTACAAATCCAACAACAGAGAGGCACTACCAATGGGTATCTTTGACTATAAAAACCTCGGCACCGAGGGCTCCAAAACGTTGTTCGCCGATGCGATGGCGATCACGATGTATTCCTACCACAACCTGGATAACGGCTTTGCCGTGGGTTACCAGAACAACGGCTTGGGCCTTGGCCTGCCGGCCACGCTGGTGAGCGCGCTGATTGGCAGCGGCAACGCCCAAGGCGTGATTCCCGGGATCCCGTGGAACCCGGATTCAGAAAAAGCCGCCCTCGACGCAGTGCAACAGGCCGGTTGGACCCCCATCAGCGCCAGCACCCTGGGCTATACCGGCAAGGTCGATGCCCGTGGCACCTTCTTTGGCGAAAAGACTGCGTACGGCACCGCCCAAGTGGAAGTGCTGGGCAAATACGATGACGCCGGCAAACTGCTGGAAATCGGCATCGGCTTTCGTGGCACCTCGGGGCCACGGGAAAGCCTGATCACCGACTCCATCGGGGATGTGATCAGTGACCTGCTTGCTGCATTCGGCCCCAAGGACTATGCAAAAAACTACGCCGGCGAGGCGTTTGGCAACTTGCTCGGCAACATCGCTGACTATGCCAGCGCCCAGGGCCTGAGCGGCAAGGATGTGGTGGTCAGCGGCCACAGCCTGGGCGGCCTTGCGGTCAACAGCATGGCGGATCTGAGCGGGAGCAAATGGTCAGGGTTCTACACCGATTCCAATTACGTGGCCTATGCGTCGCCCACCCAAAGCGCCGGCGACAAGGTGCTTAACGTCGGCTACGAAAACGACCCGGTATTCCGGGCGCTGGACGGTTCCTCATTCAACCTGTCGTCCCTGGGCGTGCACGACAAACCCCACGAGTCGAGCACCGACAATATTGTCAGCTTCAACGACCACTACGCTTCTGCACTGTGGAACGTGCTGCCGTTTTCCATCCTCAACCTGCCGACCTGGGTCTCGCACTTGCCCACCGGTTATGGCGACGGCATGACGCGCATTCTTGAGTCCGGCTTCTACGAGCAGATGACCCGTGACTCCACAGTGATCGTCGCCAACCTGTCCGATCCGGCACGGGCCAACACCTGGGTGCAGGACTTGAACCGCAATGCCGAGGCGCACAAGGGCAATACCTTTATCATCGGCAGCGACGGCGACGACCTGATCAAGGGCGGCAGGGGCGCGGACTTTATCGAAGGCGGCAAGGGTAATGACACGATCCGCGACAGCAGCGGGCATAACACGTTTTTGTTCAGTGGGCAGTTTGGTAATGATCGAGTGATTGGCTATCAGTCGACAGACAAGCTGGTGTTCAACGATGTGCAGGGCAGTCCCGATTATCGCGATCACACCAAGGTGGTGGGCGGGGATACGGTGATCAGTTTTGGCGCCGATTCGGTGACGTTGGTGGGCGTGAGCAGTCTGTCGGGGGAGGGGATTGTTATCGCTTAAGTTGGAATGCGGTTGAAAACTGTGGGAGGGGGCTTGCTCCCTCCCACAGTTGATCGGTGTTGATTCGAGGATTAGTTTTCCTTGCGCACCGTGGCCACATCATCGGCCTTGATGCGAATGCGCTTGCCGGCGATATCGGTAAATTCATAGAAGCCGTCGGCTGTCTTGGCGTTGGGCGTGTCCTTGGTCAAATACTGCGTGCCATTTTGCAATGTCACCACGGTTTGCGTGGAGCAACCGGCCAATACCAGAAAAGTGAGTGCAACCAGCGGCAGACCCAAATTCTTCATGTTCATAACCCTTACCTTTAACCCTGAAAAGTCCCGCAGCGTCTGGCTGTGGGCTATAAATGTTACGCGATCAACTCCCTCATCTGATCGTTTTTTTGCAAAAAGTTGCAGGCGCCATTTATCTATTACCGATTGCAACAACGGCTTTGCATCGGCACTCTGTATGCATAACCAGTATTTGACTCCCTTGCGCCATGGCCACCCCCCTCGAAGACCCCTTGTATTACCTGCATAACTTCCGCCAGGTCCTGGCCTGGCTGGGGCAACGCTATGCCGATCTGCTTGATGCGGACGAACAGCATTTCATTCAGCAATTTGACAGGTTGCCCCAGGCGTCCCAGGCGTTATTGGTGCGCATGGTGATGCGCAAGGGTGTGCACTTTCGCGGCGCCAAGCTTAATTATGTGGAAATCGGCTGCCCCCATGCGGCAGCGGGCCCATTACGAGAACTGGGGTGGGTGGATGACCAAAGCCCGCTGCCGTTTGCCACCTTGTTCGCCTTGCTGCAAAAGGGCGAAATCCTCGGCGCGTTCAGGCCCTGGATCGATCAGCCCAAGGGCAACAAGGCCACTTGGCTCGAACCGCTGGCGGCGCGGTTCAGCGAGCCGCGCAGTTTTGCTCAATGGTGCCCGGGCTTGGATGATGTGCTCTATAGCCTTACGGTCATGGCGTTGTGTGATCGCCTGCGCTTGATGTTCTTTGGCAACCTGCACCAGGACTGGTCCGAGTTCGTGCTGGCAGACCTGGGCATCTACACCTATGAAAAAGTCGAGATTTGCGCCGAGTCCCGCGGGTTACGCACGCGTGACGACGTGGTGGGGTTCCTGTTCCTGCACCAGTGCCAGCAAGCGTTTGAAGCCGGTGAGGCATTAGACACGCTGCTGGTGCAGATCGCCGGCCTGTGCACCGACAACCCCTGGCTGGAAAAACGCCGCGCCAAGCTGTTGTTCCAGATCGGCCAGTATTGCGAGCGCTGCGCCGAGCTTGCGCTGGCTGAACAGATCTACCTTGCCTGCGCCTATCCCGGTGCACGTGCGCGGTTGATCCGGGTCGTTGAGCGCCAAGAGGATTACGCCCGAGCGCTGGCCCTGGCCACTGCAGCCCAGCAGGCCCCGGAAAGCGCCGCTGAACAACAGCACTTGCTGCGTGTATTGCCGCGCCTGCGCCGCAAACTCGGCGAACCGGCGTTGCCCAAGGCCAAGCCGCAAGCGGTTGCACGCCTTGACCTGGCACTCGCCCAGGCGCCGCTGATGTCGGTGGAATACTGCGTCCAGGCGCACCTGAACGAGCCCGAGGCACCGGTGCATTACGTCGAGAATGGGTTGATCAACTCACTGTTCGGCCTGTTGTGCTGGGAAGCGATTTTCGCGCCGCTGCCGGGCGCGTTCTTCCATCCGTTCCAGCGTGGGCCGGCGGACCTGCACAGCGAAGACTTCCATCAACGCCGCGAGGCGTTGTTTGCTGCGTGTTTCGAGCAACTGGGGGATGAGCGCTACAAGGCCACCATCCGCCAACGTTTTCTGGACAAATGGGGTATCCAATCACCTTTCGTGTTCTGGAACCTGCTCAGCGAAGAGCTGTTGGAGCAAGCCCTGGCCTGCCTGCCCGCCGAGCACCTGCGCCATTGGTTCACACGCCTGCTGCTGGATATCCGCGCCAACCGCACCGGGATGCCGGACCTGATCCAGTTCTGGCCTGCACAAAAAACCTACCGCATGATCGAGGTCAAGGGCCCGGGCGATCGCCTGCAAGACAACCAACTGCGCTGGCTGCAATTTTGCGGTGAATACCAGATGCCGGTCACCGTCTGTTACGTGCGTTGGGCGGAGCAACCCGCTTGAGTTACAGCGTGGCCGTACGGGCGCTGTGTGAGTTCACGGCCAAGGTCGGCGACCTTGACCTGCGCTTTACCCCGTCGCCCAGCGCCCAGGAAGGCATCGTCGGCCACCGTACGGTGGCGTCCCGGCGCAGCGCGCACTACCAGAATGAAGTCGCCCTGGAGGGGCAATACCAGCAGCTCAACGTGCGGGGCAGGGCGGACGGCTACGACCCCGACGCCAACCGCCTTGAAGAAGTCAAAACCTACCGCGGCGACCTCTCTGCCCAGCCCGCCAACCATCGGCAACTGCACTGGGCCCAGGTCAAGGTGTATGGCTGGCTGATGTGCCAGAAGCTCGGCCTCGGCGAAATCGACTTGGCGCTGGTGTACTTCGATATCGTTGGCGAAGGCGAGACGCTGCTGAACCAACGTTTCGACGCGGCGCAGCTTGAGCACTTTTTCAAACAGCAGTGTGCGTTGTTCCTCGACTGGGCCCAATTGGAAATGCAGCACCGCGATAAGCGCAACAAGGCCGCCCAAGCCCTGGCATTTCCCCATGCCGATTTTCGTCACGGGCAGCGTACGTTGGCCGAGTCGGTCTACAAGGCGGTCAGCACCGGCCGTTGCCTGATGGCCCAGGCGCCCACGGGCATCGGCAAGACCGTCGGTACCCTCTTCCCGATGCTCAAGGCGCTGGCGCCGCAGCAGCTGGACAAGGTGTTCTTCCTTACCGCCAAAACGCCGGGGCGCAAGCTCGCCCTGGATGCCGCCCAGGTGCTGTACGACAGCAGTCCGGATCTGCCGCTGCGCGTACTTGAGCTGGTTGCACGGGACAAGGCGTGCGAACACCTGGATAAAGCCTGCCATGGTGATTCCTGCCCACTGGCCAAGGGTTTTTACGACCGCTTGCCCGCCGCCCGCCATGCCGCGTCCAGGGTTCGCCTGCTCGATCAGCGCAGCCTGCGCAGTGTGGCGCTGGCCCATGACGTGTGCCCGTATTACCTCAGCCAGGAAATGGCGCGCTGGGCCGACCTGGTAGTCGCCGACTACAACTATTTTTTCGACTTCGGCGCCCTGTTATTCGGCCTGGCGCAGTTGAACCAATGGCGTGTTGCGACGCTGGTCGACGAGGCCCATAACCTGGTGGAACGCGCCCGTTCGATGTACAGCGCCAGCCTCGACCAATACAGCCTCAAGACCTTGCGCGAGACCGCGCCCGAGCCGCTGAACAAACCCTTGCAGCGCCTGAACCGCGAGTGGAACGCGTTGCACAAGGAACAAGTCGCGCCGTATCAGGCCTATGCCACCCGGCCCGACAAACTGCTACAGGCCCTGAGCCTGTGCACCAGCGCCATGGGCGACTACTTCAACGATCACCCCGAATCCCTCAATGGCGACCTGCAAGCCTTCTACTTTGAAGCACTGCAATTTTCCAAGGTGGCCGAGCTGTTCAACGAACACTTCATCTTCGACATCAGCAAGCGCCAGTTCAGCGGCAAGCACAGTAGCTCGACCCTGTGCCTGCGTAATGTGGTGCCGGCCGAATTCATCCGCCCCCGATTAACGGCGGCCCGCAGCAGCGTGCTGTTTTCCGCGACCCTGAGCCCACGCCACTATTACGCCGATTTACTCGGGTTGCCGGCGGATACTGCCTGGGTCGATGTAGAGTCGCCGTTCAAGGCCGAGCAATTGCAGGTCAGCATCGTTGAGCGCATCTCTACACGCTTTGTGCACCGCCAGGCGTCGCTGGAACCTATTGTGGAATTGATCGCCCGGCAATTTGCCGAGCAGCCGGGCAACTACCTGGCGTTTTTCTCCAGCTTCGATTACCTGCAGCAAGTGGCGCAGTTACTCGCCGAGCGACACCCGCAGATTACACTGTGGCTGCAGTCACGCGGCATGGCCGAGGCCGAGCGCCAGGCGTTCCTGGACCAGTTCACCCAGCACAGCCAAGGCATCGGTTTTGCCGTATTGGGCGGCGCGTTTGGCGAAGGTATCGACCTGCCGGGGGCGCGTTTGATTGGCGCTTTCATTGCCACCTTGGGCTTGCCGCAACTCAACCCGGTGAATGAACAGATCAAGGCACGCATGGGCGAGGTTTTCGGCGCGGGGTATGACTACACCTACCTGTATCCCGGCATCCAGAAGGTGGTGCAAGCGGCGGGGAGGGTAATCCGCAGCCAGCACGACCGCGGCGTGGTAATGCTGATCGATGACCGCTTTGGCGAGGCACGGGTGCGGCAGTTGTTGCCGCGTTGGTGGGCGATCAATGTTTGACAGATTTACGGCGATTCAAATGTGGGAGCGGTGGTGTTGCTTAGATTACTTCCAGGTAAGAACTGTGTATCGCCCGCGCCAACTCGCGCACGGTGTCGATAAAGTCTGTCAACCGGGCGTGCAGCCCATCTTCCAGAATCTCATCGATCCCGGTATACCGCAGCCTTGCTTCGAACTCCGCCGCCAGGCGCTGCGCCGTGCGTCCGTAACTGCCGGGCAAGTCGGCGAGGATATGGCTCAACTCTTCGATGCACGCGTGCAGCGAGCGCGGGACATCGCTGCGTAACAGCAGTAGCTCCGAGACCGAGCGTGCATTCAGGGCGTTGGGGTATAACTCGGTGTACGCCTCGAACGAGGACAGCGCACGCAGCAGGGCGCTCCACTGGTAATAACCGCGAGCCGACAAGTCGCTGACTTCTTCGGACTCTTCACCAAACATCTCATAGCGCGCATCCAGCAGGCGCAAGGTGTTGTCGGCGCGTTCTACAAAGGTGCCCAGGCGAATAAACCGGTAGGCGTCATTGCGCATGATGGTGCCCGAGGTCGCGCCGCGAAACAGGTGCGAGCGTTGCTTGACCCAGTCGCAGAAGTGGCTGATGCCATGCCGCGCCAGGCCGCCGGCGGCGATGCTGCGCATTTCCAGCCAGGTGGCGTTGAGGTTTTCCCACATATCGGCGGTGATGCGCCCGCGCACGGCGTGGGCATTGCCTCGGGCGGCGCGCAGGCAGTTGTAGATGCTGGCCGGGTTTTCTTCGTCCAGGGCGAAGAAGTGCAACATGCGCTCGGCATCCAGGGTCTGGTGACGCTCCAGGTAGCTGTCCAGGGTGCCGCTGCTGAGCAACGACATTGCCAGCTCATCCAGGCCATCGCTGCGCCCGGCCTGGGGCATCAACGACAGTGAATAACTGACTTCCAACATGCGCGCCAGGTTCTCGGCGCGTTCCAGGTAGCGCGACATCCAGTACAGATCAGCAGCGGTTCTACTCAACATACTCAGCCCTCCACCACCCAGGTGTCCTTGGTTCCGCCGCCTTGCGACGAGTTGACGACCAGCGAACCTTCCTTCAGCGCCACGCGGGTCAAGCCGCCCGGCACCAGGCGGGTTTCCTTGCCCGAGAGCACGAAGGGGCGCAGGTCGATATGCCGGGGCGCGATGCCGTTTTCGACAAAGGTCGGGCAGGTGGACAGGCTCAGGGTCGGTTGGGCGATGTAAGCGTGGGGACGCGCCTTGATGCGCTGGCGAAAATCTTCGATCTCGGCTGCGCTGGAGGCGGGGCCCACCAACATGCCGTAGCCGCCGGAACCCTGGGTTTCCTTGACCACCAGTTGCTCCAGGTTGGCCAGCACATGGGACAGTTCATCGGGCTTGCGGCACTGGAAGGTCGGCACGTTTTGCAGCACCGGCTCCTCGTCCAGATAGAAGCGGATCATCGCCGGCACATAGGGGTAGATCGACTTGTCGTCAGCCACCCCGGTGCCGATCGCGTTGGCGAGCACCACATTACCCGCGCAGTAGGCCGCCACCAGGCCGGGTACGCCGAGCATTGACTTGGGGTTGAACGCCTCGGGGTCAAGGAAGGCGTCGTCGATGCGCCGGTAGATCACGTCTACCGCCTTGGGGCCATCGGTGGTGCGCATGAATACCTTGAGGTCGTGCACGAACAAATCGGCGCCTTCGACCAACTCAACGCCCATTTCCCGCGCCAGGAACGCGTGTTCGAAAAAAGCGCTGTTGAAGCGCCCAGGGGTCAATACCACCACATTGGGGTTATCGAGGCGGCTGGCGCTTTTCAAGGTCTTGAGCAGCAGGTTGGGGTAGTGGTCCACCGGTGCAATGCGTTGCTTGGCGAACACTTCCGGGAACAGGCGCATCATCATCTTGCGGTCTTCGAGCATGTAGCTCACGCCGCTGGGGGTACGCAGGTTGTCTTCGAGCACGTAATAGGTGCCGTCGCCGTCGCGTACCAGGTCCACACCGGAGATGTGCGAGTAAATGTCGCGGTGCAGGTCCAGGCCGACCATCGCCTTCTGATAGCCCTCGTTGCCCAGCACCTGTTCTGCCGGAATGATCCCGGCCTTGATAATGCGCTGGTCGTGGTAGATGTCGGCGAGGAACATATTCAGTGCGTTGACCCGCTGGATACAGCCGCGCTCGATCAGGCTCCACTCACTGGCGGGGATGCTGCGGGGGATGATGTCGAAGGGAATCAGGCGTTCGGTGTCTTGCTCGTCTCCATACAGGGTGAAGGTGATCCCGGCGCGATGGAACAGCAAATCGGCTTCACGGCGACGCTGGGCCAGCAGTTCCGGCGGCGTGTTGGCCAGCCAGCGGGAAAAATCCTGATAGTGGGCACGGCATACGCCGTTTGCGTCATTCATTTCATCGAAGAAAGTTCGAGCCATTCCAGTACCTTGTCAGTGCCGAGGATTTCCTGGGTGGCACTGCCGCTTAAAAACGCATGTTCTTATGAGCCCGTGGCTGAGGGTGCCAACAGGCCTGGTCCTTACTTTCTTATGGAGTCGGCTGGGTCGCGGGGTAACGAATGCTCCTGTTTTCGGGTAGATGAATGGATAAAGCAAGGGATGTGCCGGAACGCACACAAGGTGGCGATTAGCTGTGGCGAGCGAGCTTGCACGCGCTGGAGTGCGCAGCGCTCGCGCTTTTGTGGGGGCCGCTGCGCAGCCCAGCGCGAGCAAGCTCGCTCGCCACAGAAGCGGGCTCACCACAAGGGGGCAGAGGGCGCCCTGACTTGGTGCATAAGAAACTTGAACTTCATCCATGCCCGATTCTTCTAATGAGTCCCGTCACTTTGTGGAGCATCGTTGTGCCCCGAATCATCTCCCCAAACACGCCGGAAGCGGCCCTGACCGACCATAGCGAACACAACGCCAAGATCTTCGGCTCGCCCAAGGATCGCCTCGACTTCTACCGGCGCGAGATCCAGTACGAAACCAGCATCCTGGCCAACCGCACCGACGCTTACCTCACTGCGCAATCGTTTCTGGTGATCGCCTTCGTGTCCGGCATGGGCAACCTCAACCCGGAATGGGGCAAGCTGTTCACGCTTGTGGTACCGGTGATCCTCGCCGCGCTGGGTATTCTCAGCTCGCTCAACGCCTGGCCTGGCATACGCGCGGCCTACCAGATCATTGATCACTGGCACTACAAGCAAAGCGAATTGCTGCGCAGCGAGCCGGTGATGGGCCTGGCCTACGATGAATCGCCGCTGTTTTCCGAAATGGAGTCCAGTCACAAGGGCTATCGCAAGTCGTTGCTGTTTTCCATGCGCGCGCCGTGGTTGTTCATGGTGTTCTGGCTGGTGTTGGGCATCTATGCGTTTTATATCCAGGTGGACAATCCACTGCGCTGAGCAATCGGACGGAACTTCACTGGGGCACGTGGCGCCTTAGCTTTACGCGGTAAAGATTTATCACCGGTCTGTGAAGAGGTATGCCATGTCTACATCCAACGATCCCCAAACCAGCAACCGCAATGACCCTGCCATCGATGGTGGCGAGCCCGCTCCGGGCACCGCTGCCGATGCGCCCAAGGACCCGACGGCTGCCAGCGACCCCAAGGCCAGGGAAAATGACTACAGTCCTGACTTCAAGCCTGAGCGCGAGCACAAGCCTGAAACCGATGCCGATATCGATACCCAAGGCGGTTAACGGAGACGGTCATGTCAAAAGAACTCGACGAAGAACTCAACGACCCCGGCAATGAAGATCCGGGTTCGCTGATGGATGATGCGCAAGTGCCGCTCAACGATCTGGATGAAGCGGCCGACGTCGGCAATACCGACAGTCAGGACTGATCCGGCGGTGGGCCAGAGGGATCGGTGAACTTGAACAGGAGATGTCCTTCCTGTGCTTGATCAAGCGAGACCTACTGGCCCTGTACGCGGTTATCCATCACGCCAAGCGCGGCGCAGGATTTATTTTTTGTGCGCGGCGCGTCGTTCGTACCACACCAGCAAGGGCTGGGTGCTGAGGCCATGCACCATCACGCTCAGCGCGATCACCGAGAGGGTCAGGTTCACCGCCACGGCGCTGCTGGTACCGATCAGCCCATGGTTGAGCGCATAGAACAGGTAGTAGAGGCTGCCGATCCCGCGAATACCAAACCAACTGACCAGGCTGCGTTGCCGCCGATCCAGCAGGCTGCCCCAAGGCATCGCAAACACGCTGAGCGGGCGAACCACACAGAACAGCAACGCCGCCACCGCCAGCGCGCGCCAATCCCAATGGCTGACCAACACGATGCCCAATACGCTGACCAGAAACACCTCCATCGAGCGCTCGACCAGGCTGCCGAAAGCCAGCATGTCGCCCATCATCACGCCGGCGGCGATCTGGGTGTCCTTCAACTGGCTGACGTCACCGTGCAGCGCCTGCTCGGGCTCGATCTCCAGATGGCCCACCACCGGCTGGGCCAGGTGCTCGGCCGGCGTTTGCGCATAACCGGTGGATTTGACCTCGGCCTGGCGCAGCCCCAGGCCCGCCGCGAACACCGACAAGAAGCCGTAGCCGCCGACCGCTTCAGCCGTCACATACGCCAGGGCAATCAGCGCGAGGGTGAGGTAGTCATTCGGTGACAGGGTGCTATCGGCATTGATCAAGCGCAGGCGCAGGGTGATACGGCCAATGCCGCGGCCCATCCAGTAACCCATCAACAACCCGGCCGGAACCGCCCACAGCAGGTTCTTCAGCACCCAGCCGCCGAACCAGTCGCCGTCGAAACCGCCATGTTGCATAAACAGCAGGCCAAAAATCACAAAAGGAAACGCGGTACCGTCGTTCAACCCTGCTTCGCCGGACAGGCCGAATCGCAACGCGTCATAGTCCTGGGCATTGTTGACCTGCACCAGGCCGGCCAGCACCGGGTCGGTGGGCGCCAGCATCGCCCCCACCAGCAGCGAAACGCCCCAGGTTAAATCGAACAGGTAGTGCAGCAACAGGCAGGTGCCGAGGATGGTCAACAGCATCACCGGCCCGGCCATGCCAAAGGCGATGCGCCAGGTGCGGTGCTTGAGCGGCAGGCGCAATTTCAAACCGCTGACAAACAGCGAAAACAGCACCGCCACTTCCGTCAGGTGCTCCATCCAGCGCGCCGAGCCCTTCACGTCCAGGTGCAACAAGTCCACGCCCAGCGGGCCAATGGCGATGCCCAACAACAAGCACACCGCTGAGGTGGTCACCGGCATCCAGCGCAAATAGGAGGAGGTGAGGGCGAGGGTGAGCAGTACCGCGCCTAATACGGCCAACCATAGAATGAAAGTCATCGTGCGTGCACTCGGCCGTGGTTCATTCAGGTTGGAGGGCCATGGACAAGTACGGGTTCAAACAATCAACAACGTGGAAGCATCGGCTAACACACGGGCTGGAATGCATTCACCAAGGTTGACCACCCATACATACCGATGGCGCTGAGCGCGTGTTCAATCGGATGACTACACAGCTCTGCACAGGTACCTGATATGACGGGTATATCCCCAGCTCTTACGCATTCCTCACTGCCGCTGTTTACGCCCGGCGCCTCATCATCTGTGCTTCCTGACGTCGATGTTTTGCCGCGTGAGGCGCCCATTGACCGCGCCGCGACCGACACGGGCAGCGCCGCAATACGCCCTCTGGGCGGCGCGTTATCGTGGCCGATTACGTTGGACTCAGGCGAAAAACGGCGTTTGCGACTTATCACCATGAACCACGCTCACCATTTGGGCGATCAGCCGCTGGTGATGCAAACCCAGGGCGGGGTGCTGGAGTTTCTGCGGTATCGGCAGCCGCTGCCGGCAGAGGCGGGCGACGACCCGGCTAAAATACTCCAGGCACTGGTCAACTCCCCGCAAGGGCAGCGGATGGGCAAAGCGCTACAGCAAACCATGCAAGGCGTTGACAGCGAAAGCAGCGCAAGCGATTACCTGCTGGCCGCTATCGCCCTGCAGATGGACCCTGAGTCGATCACTGCGCCCGATCGCAACAGCGTTGCCGGTTTCGACCTGGGCAGTGACACACGTGGGGGGCACCACGCCTCCAAGGTCGTGGCCGGCTTGGCCGAACATTTGAGCAGTACTGGCACAACCAGCGCTGCACTGGCGAGTGTTGGTGCGTACCTGTTGCTGGCCAAGGCGGTACCGCAGTTTCTGATCAAAGACATTCCCCCGACGGTAAAGGTCGGCAGTCAGGCGTGGGCCAGCCTGACGATGGCTGCGATGACGATTGAGGCGCACACCCCGGGCAAAGTCCCCGGCATGACGTTTGCGCAGGTCATGAGCGAGGCTGAAAACGCCCGACGGGTTGACCCTGTGGCCACTCAGCATGCCCAGACTGCCGCGTTATTCGATTGGGGCGTTGCGAATGAAATCATCCCCAAAAGAAACGCTGACACCTACACCGCTGCACAACTTGAAACCGTCAGGACCGAGTTCAACCAACAGCTTGATGAGCGGATGTCTGCTTCAAAAATACTGGACAAGGCAATATCGACGCGAACAGAAATCGCACAGATCAAGTTGCAGGAGCGGTTTGGAGACTTGGGCGCGCTGTTTGAAGTCAAAGCACTCAGCACTGATGCGTCTGGCGTGAAGCACGGGCAAAACGGGATAAGCGGCACTCATTCACTCTTGGACTACGCCAAGATGGACTTGCCGAATCCGAGACCACTTAAATCGAGTGACCCCCGCATTCCCATAGAGGCGGTGAACAGTAACCTCACGTTCGGTGTCAGGGAGGCTTTCGAACAACAGTTCACACGCGCCATCCAGGAAAAAAAGGCTGCCGTCAATACAACCGTCAGGCACATGATCTCGCAGCTCCCATCTGCGGATAGGAAGAACTTCGAGTTTGGAAAAATCAGCTTTTTCCAAGAAGGCTCATACGTCATGGATGGTCATTTCAATAATACGCAGGGTCAAAATAAACCTGGACTGTTGGTCAAAACTGAACTGCATGGCACGACAAAAGCCTACGTCATCGACTTCAATAAAGGTTCGATTGAAAGGGCGAGCGTGTACGCAGCGCAGGTTCAGGAGTCCAAGGCAGGCAAAAATGTTTCTACGACCAAAGCGTTCACGCCCCGTCATAACGCAGATGGTCTGGGTCGTGAACGCCCATTGAGTGACTCACTTGTGAATAGTTTCACCAGCGCTCGATCCCGTTCGATTGCCGACGCCTTTGTCCAACACCTTGATCTCGATGACCCTGCAATAAAAGAACAGGCACGCGGGCAGACTCCCATAGACGAGTATTACAGCCCCAAACCGTTGAACGATTTTTTGTTGAACCTGATCCCCTTCAGATCGGCCATCGTCAATATTCAGAATGGCAAATATGGCGAGGCGGCATTTGATCTCATGCTGGACATCTTCGGCTTTGTTACTGCAGGGGCCACCACGGCTGGAAAACTGCTCAAGATCGGCAGCGCTGTTCTCTCCAGCGGTGCCAAGGCGCTAAAGGCTGCCAAAGTCATCGGCGTCGCCACGATTGACCTGCTCAATCCGGTGGGTGGTTTGGGTGATTTGGCCAGGTTGGTGGGCAGCGGTGGCTTGTATGTACTGTCCAAAACCGTCAATAAACTCAGAGGTGCCACCGGCAGTTACGACGTATTGAAGGCGATCAGCAAGCAGTATGACGCAGCGGCGACAGGCGTGGTGAAGGTGGCCGAACAGGCGGTGGAGGGCGCCGCCGTGCTCAAAGGCGGCAAGTGGTATTCATTTGACGCCGACACGATGCGACCTTATGGCAGCCCGCTCGAAGAGTTCAGGGTCGCGACCCAGGCTGTCGCGGGTGAGGTGGACACGGCGCATATCGATGGGCTGAGTGAATTGAGCCATGAGCTGTTCGGGAACTTCAAAGTGCCAGACAGCAAAATCGTGGGGCTGTCACGTAACAGTCAGGGGGTGTATGTGGCGGCTGATGGGCACATTTCGCATATACGCCATACCGACAGCAACGGTGATACAGCGGTGTATGAGGTCCGCCAGGTTTCGCGCACGGACGACGGTGTTGTGCAGGCGCGGGTTTATCACAATAACCGGCAAACCGAGTTGCTGGTCCAGCATGTACAAGGTGACGAATGGCAACGCCTGGGGGCGCCCGGTGGTGGGCAGATCACTGCTGAGGACTTGAAGGCCTGGGAGGCGTTGTCACCAGAGCAACAGGAAAGCGTCACGCGCAAGGGCTTTGCCAAACAGAATAAGCTTCCACAGAAAACCTTTGAGTTCTTTGTGAAGCCTGACGGTCAGTTGAGCGATAGCGGCGTGATCGTGCGTGATCGCCCCGCCAGCACCTTGCCCAATAAGGTGACCGAAACGCATCTGCGTGCTTGGCAAAATATGACACAAGCGGCGCGTGACGAAATGACCTTGGACGGATTTATCGGCCTTCATAATCTTCGACCGACGACGATCAGGTCGTATGTGCGTCAGAATGGCACCCTGACGAGCAAGGGGGATGCGCTGGTCCAGGCGTCCGATCCCACCAGAAGTAACCAGATCAGCGATGATCATTTACGTCAGTGGGATGAGACTTTCAGGAAGGTGGAAAACTCATTGACGTCAGCGCAGTTTGTTAGCCAGCACGGGCTCAACCCACGTAGCTGGGCGAGGCTCGTTAACGCGGATGGTTCGTTGACGCAGGCGGGCGCGCAGCGTTTGGAGCAGGCACGACAGGCCGGCGCAGTCCAGGTCTCCACTCCCATGGCTGATCATTTGCGAGCGTGGCAGGCGCTGCCCTACGAGCAACAGCAAAGCCTTACCCCTGAGGTCTTTGCCCGGCAAAAAAACATCCCCCCGAGAGTTTTTGAGCGCTATGTGCAGCCCAATGGTCAACTGACCGATACCGGCCTGGCAGTGCGCGACCGTGCGCCCAACACGCCCTTCCATAGGGTGACTGAAACCCATCTCAGTGCTTGGCAAAACTTGACACAACCGGAGCGTGACGCTTTGACCCTTGTCGGGTTTTCCGAGCTTTATCATGTCAATCCGAATACGTTCAAAAATCATGTGCGGCAAAACGGTACCTTGAGTTCAATCGGCATGGATTTGCAGGGCAGGGCGTCCGGTGTTGGCCCTAACCAGATTACCGATGACCATCTTCGCCAATGGAAAGCGCATGTCGAGAACCCGGATAACCCGGTCACGCAAGCGCAGTTCATAACAGATAACGGACTCAATTCAGCTCTTTGGAGGGTGTGGGTTAATGTTGATGGTTCCTTGAAAAACAACGCCTCGACGCGTCTCGAGCGCTCCGCACTGGGTTCAATAACCCCTACGCCGAGCGCTCCCGCAAGAGTGGTCACGGCTGAGCATCTACGCGAGTGGGATGGGTTGCAGGCGCTGCAACAGCAAAGCCTTACCCGTGAGGACTTTGCACGGCAGAAAAACATCCACCCAAGAGTTTTTGAGCGCTACGTGCAACCCAATGGTCAACTGACCGCTATCGGCGTGGCAATACGCGACCGCGCGCCCAACACGCCCTTCCATAGGGTGACTGAAACCCATCTCAGTGCCTGGCAAAACTTGGCACAACCGGAGCGTGACGCTTTGACCCTCGACGGTTTTTCCGAGCTTTACCATATCAATCCGAATACGTTCAAAAGTTACGTGCGGCGAGATGGTACCCTGAGTCAAGCTGGCATAGAGTTGCTGGGCAGAACGGCGGGTGTCATCCCTAATACGATTACCGATAACCATCTCCGTCAGTGGAAAGCACATTTCGAGAACCCGGATAACTCGGTCACGCAAGCGCAGTTCATAACAGATAACGGGGTCCATTCAGCCACCTGGAGAGACTGGGTTAATCCTGATGGCTCCTTGAAAAAAAATGCCTCGGAGCGTCTTGAGCGCGCCGCACTGGTCCCAAGAACCCATACGCCGAATGCGCCCATGAAAGTGATTACGGCCGAACATTTGCGCGAGTGGGAGGCGTTGTCGACTGCGCAACAGCAAAGCGTTACCCATAGAGGCTTTACCCTACAGAAACACATATCCCGTAGAACCTTTGAATACTACGTGCAGCCTGGCGGCCAACTGAGTCCTGCCGGAATAATTGTGCGCGACCGTCCGATCAACACACCGTTTGATCACGTGGTCGACACGCATCTCCAAACGTGGATCAATATGACCGCGCAAGCGCGTGAAGCCATGACCATCGAAGGTTTTGCCGGTCTCCATAACCTTAATGTGGAAACGTTCAGAAAATATGCACGGGCTGATGGCAGCCTGAAGACTGCCGGCGAAGCGCTTGTGAATCGATCACTACTAAAACGACCTGCACCGGACCATTTGGACTCACCGCAACCGAAGGTTGCGGATCTGACTCAGCGCCCCGAGGCGCCACAAGGCTTAGAGACCCCAGACCCATCTCCTGTAGACCGGCCCGTCGTGATCAAGGTTGAGCCCATTGCTTCGCCGCCATTACCTCGTCACCAGATCGACAATACACTGCCTATCCTGCAGGACCCGGCGGACCCCACACTCAGCTTGACCAAAGCAATCGAGGGTTCTTTTGACGACATCCGCATTGCCAACTGGAATGGTCTGCTTGACGGGCTTGATAACGCAACGCACAAGAGGGTCAAAGCCAAGATAAAGGCCGAGATCAAAGAGTGGCTGGAAACCGAACGTCAGCACCAGTCCCGGTTTGATGAAACCTTGGAGGTAGTCACAGCACTCGACGATGGTGGGCCAGATCGAGGTGCGTCGGTGTGGGCGCGACGCGATATTCCCAAGTTTGAAGTGCTTGGCCCGTACGCGGGCAAATATCATGCCTCTGAGGCATCGCTGTTTCAGGAGCAACGCAAGCAAGGTTCGCGGGCGGTACTGACGTACTTGTTCGGGACCCGGTCGGGAAGTCGCTCGGTGAGTGCGCTGCACACGGGCAATACCCTGAGCAAGATCAATACTTCGCAATTGGGCAGTTTGCCGGCCTGGAAGTCGAACAATGTCATCTCCATCGCCGTCGGAAAAAACCTGACGTTCTACGTGGCGCTGAAGGACATCAAGAAAGGCGAGGAATTACTGCTGGACTATGGACCGTACTATAAAACGGTGCCTGATATAGCGATCAAGCCGGACCCTGATCACTAAGTCAAACCGGTCAAATCTGTTGGAGCGAGCAAGCTCCTTCCCATAGGTTTTATCGACGGCGCGCTCCAGGTTTTTTCCAGGTAGGCATGGTGAGGCGCAGGGCCCAAGTTATCCGTTGAACGACGGTTTCGTTTGCACTATGTTGACCCCATTCTCCCCGTTCGCACAGCAACGGATTTGCGCATTTTCATCTTGAACCAGAGGCTCTGGCATGAGGTTTTCTCCCTTCGTTGAGCGAATTGCAGGGCAGGGCGTCGCCGCCTGGGACATCCACCACGCTGCGTTCGACGCTGCCAGCCAGGGCGAAGACGTCATCATCCTTAGCGTCGGCGACCCGGATTTCGCCACGCCGGCCTTTATCACTGACGCCGCCGTCAATGCCTTGCACGCGGGAGATTCCCACTACACCGAGATCGCCGGGCGCCCGGCCTTGCGCGAGGCGATCGCGACCCGTTACAGCCAGACCCTGGCCCGCCCGTTGGCGGCTGACAACGTCATCATCGTGCCCGGTGCGCAGAACGCGCTGTTCATCAGCTCGCTATGCCTGTTGCAGGCCGGCGACGAAGTGCTGGTGCTCGACCCGATGTACGTTACCTACGAAGCCACGCTCAAGGCCAGCGGCGCCACTCTGGTGCGGGTGCCCTGCAGTGCGCAGTCCGGCTTTCGACTGGATCCACCATTGCTCGCCGCCGCGATCACGCCGCGTACCCGGGCGATATTCTTTTCCAATCCGAACAACCCCACTGGCGTGGTGCTCAACCGGCAAGAGCTGCGAGCCATTGCGGACTTGGCGATCGCACACGACCTGTGGGTGGTAGTGGATGAGGTCTACGAAAGCCTGGTGTTCGACGGTCAATACCACAGCCTCGCGGCGTTGCCGGGCATGGCGCAGCGCTGCATCGTGATTGGCAGCTTGTCCAAGTCCCATGCCATGACCGGCTGGCGTATCGGCTGGCTCATCGCCCCAGCGCAAATGGTGCAGCACGCTGAAACCCTGCTGTTGAGCATGATGTACGGCTTACCCGGCTTCGTGATGGAGGCGGCGACAGCTGCGGTGTTGGCCCATGACGAAGTCACGCAAGGCATGCGTGAGACTTACCGACGCCGACGCGACCTGGTGGTGACTGCCTTGAGCGCCTGCCCGGGCATCCGCGTGCAGGCGCCGCAAGCGGGCATGTTTGTGTTGGTGGATGTGCGCGATACGGGCCTGGGGTCCCTGGATTTCGCCTGGCGCCTGTTTCGTGAAGCTGGTGTGTCGGTGCTGGACGCGGCAGCCTTCGGCGAGCCGGCCCAGGGCTTCGTTCGGCTTTCCTTTACCTTGGGCGAGGAGCGTCTGGCGCAAGCCTGTCGGCGGATTGTGCTGTTTGTTGAACAGCTTGCCAGTGAGCGGGCCGTGCACTGGGCGTGAGTACTTGCCCAACTTTTGGCCTTGTCTCGTTTCAAATGTGGGAGGGGCAATGCGACGATTCGACTTGCCCCGATGGCCATAGGTGTCTACCCAAATTGGTAGCAGCCGACGGTAACCACGATGCGTAGCGAGCCGCTCTTGATCTTGATCTGCTTTTGATCTCAGGCGCCCCGTCAAACCACGCTGGCCGGAATTCGACAGGGATTTGGGGGATATGTACTCGGTCTGACCCAGCATCCTGGTCGGCCCCGAGGCCGCCATCGGGAGCAAGCCCCCTCCCACAGGCTACGCAGCCCTGTTAGTCAGCCAACGGCGGCAAACGCCGTTTCACCGGGGTTTTCTTGACGATAGCGGTGTTGGTCTCGGCATAGGTATTCAGCCGGTCCAGCAGCGTGTCGAGGTGCTCCATGGTGCGTACATGCAGGCGGGCGATAAAGCAGTCGTCACCCGTGACCTTGTCGCATTCGGTGAACTCGGGGATCGCCTGGATCTGGCGTTCCACTTCCTGCAATTTGCCGGGCAGGGGGCGGATGCGCACGATGGCTTGCAGCAGGTAGCCGAAGTGCTTGGGGTCGATGTCGACGGTGTAGTGGGTCAGCACGCCGCGCTCTTCCAGGCGACGCAGACGTTCGCTGACGCTCGGCGAAGACAGACCGATGATGCCCGCCAGGGTCTTGAGGGACAGGCGCGAGTCGTCCATCAAGGCGGCGATCAATTGCTGGTCGATAGTGTCGATCATGAGGTTTGCCTAATAAGAAAAGGTGAATCCTGGGTTTTGCCTTTTTTAGTCGCTGTAGCCGTGTCGAGCAGATTGCCATAATTGAGCCTCACTTGAGGAGCCTCAGTCATGGATACATCAATCCGTCGCGGAACCTGGGAAATGATCGCCGCCATGCTGATCTCCGGCACCATTGGCTGGTTTGTGCTGGTGTCGGGCGTGTCGGTGCTTGAGGTGGTGTTCTGGCGCTGCGTGATTGGCGCGCTGACACTGCTGCTGGTGTGCGCGTTGCTGGGGTATTTGCGCCTGGCGTTACTCAACTGGGCCAAGCTCGGGCTGGCAGTGCTCAGCGGCGTGGCTATCGTCGGTAACTGGCTGTTGCTGTTCGAGTCCTATTCCCGTGCGTCCATCTCGATCAGCACGGCGGTGTACAACGTGCAGCCGTTCATACTGGTGATGCTGGCGGCGGTGTTTCTCGGTGAGAAGATCACCGTGCAAAAAATGGCGTGGCTGAGTGTGGCGTTCCTGGGCATGTTGGCGATCGTGACCGCCCATGGTGAGCAATCGGGTGGCGGGAATTATCTTGCTGGCATTGCCTTGGCCTTGGGCGCGGCATTTTTGTACGCGGTGGCGGCGCTGATCATCAAACGCCTGAAGGACGTACCGCCGCATTTGATGGCGTTGATCCAGGTGACCACCGGCGCAGTGCTGCTGGCGCCGCTGGTGCCCTGGCACAGCTTGCCCGTGTCGACCACTGCCTGGACGGCACTGGCGACATTGGGCGTGGTGCATACCGGTTTGATGTATGTGTTGCTGTACGGGGCTATTCAGAAGCTGCCCACGGCGATGACCGGCGCGTTGTCGTTCATCTACCCGATTGCGGCGATCCTGGTGGACTGGATCGCGTTCGGGCATCGCCTGGGGTGGCTGCAATGGCTGGGTGTGGCGGCGATTCTGCTGGCCGCTGCCGGGTTGCAGCGGGGCTGGTGGTGGCCCCGCGCCCGTCAGCTCAGTGCGTGCCCTGATAGATAAGGTTTTCCGGGTTGAAATGCTCTACAGCACTGCCCGGCTGCGGCAACCCGAGGATATGCCCCTTGATTTTGCCTACCACATGCATCTCGCACGGCTTGCAATCGAACTTCAGGGTCAGCACTTCGTCGCCGTGGATCAACTGCATCGGCGCGACCTTGGTCTTCACGCCGGTGACGCCCTTGGCCTGTTTAGGGCACAGGTTGAACGAGAAACGCAGGCAATGCTTGGTGATCATCACTGGCACTTCGCCGGTTTCTTCGTGAGCTTCGAAGGCCGCATCGATCAGCTTCACGCCGTGACGGTGGTAGAAGTCGCGGGCCTTCTGGTTATAGACGTTGGCCAGGAACGACAGGTGCGCATCCGGATACACCGGCGGCGGGGTGGTCTCGGCCTTGCGTCCACCCCGAGGGTGCGCCTGGATGCGGGCGGCGGTCAGGGCTTCGATCACTTCACGGCGCAACGCCTTGAGCTGCGAGTTGGGGATGAAGAACGACTGCGGCGCGTCCAGGTCGATGCGGGTGGCGTGGTACTCGGTGGTGCCGAGTTGGCCGAGCAGATCGCGCAGAGTGTCCAGTGCCTGTTCCGGCTTGTTGGCTACACCAAACGGGCCGGGCAGGGTGACACTGGCGCTGATGCCTTCTTCGCTGGTGGCGGTGAGGTGCAACTGCTCTTCACGCAGGCGTGCAACCCACGCCAGGCCGATACGGCGTTCGGCGGACGTCTTGAGCAGTGCCTGTTGCCAGTTATGGTCCAGGTTACGGTTCAAAGGATGGTTGGGGCGCAACTGATGCAGGCCGGCCGGCATTTCATTCGGCTCGACGCGGTAGCGATAGCGCTTCTCGCCGTCTTCCTCGAACTCGCCCTTGGGCTCGGCGATATTGGCGCGAAAGCCCACCACTTCACGCTTGACCAGCACATTCAGGCCATCGCCGTTGGACAGCGGCTCATGGGTGACTACCTGCAAGTCACGCTTGCCGGCTTTTTCCACCACACCCACCGGCAGGCCGGTAAACGTCGGAGTATCGAACGCGCCGATGTCGATCTTGCGATCGGTGACGAAATAGTCGGTGCTGCCACGGTGGAAGGTCTTCTCCGGGTCCGGCAGGAAAAAATGCGCGGTACGCCCGCTGGAGGCGCGGGCCAGGTCCGGGCGGTCTTCGAGGATTTCGTCAAGGCGCTGGCGGTAGTAGGCGGTGATGTTCTTCACATAGCCCATGTCCTTGTAGCGGCCTTCGATCTTGAACGAACGCACACCCGCTTCGACCAGCGCGCGCAGGTTGGCGCTCTGGTTGTTGTCTTTCATCGACAGCAGATGCTTTTCAAAGGCCACGACACGGCCCTGGTCATCTTTCAAGGTGTACGGCAGACGGCAGGCCTGGGAGCAATCGCCACGGTTGGCACTGCGGCCATTCTGCGCATGGGAAATATTGCACTGCCCGGAGAACGCCACGCACAGGGCGCCGTGGATAAAGAATTCGATGGCGGCATCGGTTTCGTCGGCGATTGCGCGGATTTCCTGCAGGTTCAGCTCACGGGCCAATACCAACTGCGAGAAACCGGCCTGGTCAAGAAACTTTGCCCGGCCCAGGGTGCGGATGTCGGTCTGGGTGCTGGCGTGTAGCTCGATGGGCGGAATATCCAGCTCCATCACGCCCAGATCCTGCACGATCAACGCGTCTACACCTGCGTCATACAGCTGGTGGATCAGCTTGCGCGCTGGCTCCAGCTCGTTGTCATGCAAAATGGTGTTGATGGTGGTGAAGACGCGGGCGTGGTATCGACGGGCGAATTCCACCAGCTGCGCGATATCGCTCACCTCGTTACAGGCGTTGTGACGGGCGCCGAAGCTTGGGCCGCCTATGTAGATGGCGTCGGCGCCATGCAGAATGGCCTCGCGCGCAATGGCGACATCGCGGGCAGGGCTGAGCAATTCAAGGTGATGCTTGGGCAAGGACATAGTTTTTTTAGTCAGGCTTGTCACGGTCGAGGCGCGCATTGTAGCCGTGAAATGCCCGGCCGGCATCTACCGCAGGGCTGTCGGGCCCAGGGCTTGTGTGGGAGGGGGCTTGCTCCCGATGAGGGTGTGTCAGTAATTAAAACTGTTCTGACCCACCGCTATCGGGAGCAAGCCCCCTCCCACATTGTTCATAGCGCGCTGAGATATCAGGCTTTGGCAGCCATCGCTGTTACTTCAACACGCATTCCGTCCACCGCCAATGCAGCAACACCCACCGCAGCCCGCACCGGCCATGGCTTGGCAAAAAAGCGCTTGTAGACTTCATTGAACGCAGCGCGGTCGGCCATATCGGTGAGGTAGATGGTCAGGTGCATCACCCGGTCCATGGAACTGCCGGCTTTTTCCAGCGCGACTTTGAGCGCTTGCAGGGTGCATTCGCTTTGCAGGGTGATGTCGCCCAGCTCCAGGCTGCCGTCGGAGTGGGTCGGGATTTGGGTCGAGACCAGAATACCGTTGAAACCGATCACGTCAGATGAGATGGAGTCGGCGTCCGGGTCGGGGGTATAGGACAGGTCGTGGTTGGCCATGGGCACCTCGTGTTGGCAGGAACAGAAAGGCGCCATGGTCCGCGAAAAAAACGCTTGGGGCAAATCAGCGGGTTGTCTGAAAATTACTCCTTCACATCCATGAACTCTTCAGCCCACGCCACATAGCTCTCCGGCAACGTGTAGGTGTGGGTCAGTTCCGTGGCGCTGAGATTGGACGTGCTATGGGTAAGCTGGCGTTGCGCACGCAGGCTGTCGTAGGTGGCCTTGATCGCGGCGAAGTAGGCGCCATGCCCGGCTACGACGATGCGCACGCCCAGGCTGGCCAGGCGCTCGCTGTCATGCAGTTGCGGGTTGCCGTAGGTCACCAGCATCAACGGCACGCTGAGGTTCTCGGCGATTTGCTCCAGGTGCTCGAAGTCTTTGACGCCAACCATGCAGATACCATCGGCGCCGGCCTTTTCGTAGGCTTTGGTGCGGGCGATAACATCGGCGGTGGGCAACACGCCGGCGTTGGTGCGGGCAATGATCGACAATGCGGGGTCGACGCGCGCCTCAATGGCTGCCTTGACCTTGCCGATGCCTTCTTCTACCGAGATCAAATCGGTGGACTTGCGCCCGAACTGCGCCGGCAGCAGGGTATCTTCAATGGTCAGCGCGGCAACACCGGCGCGTTCCAGTTCCTCGACGGTACGCATCACGTTCAGCGCATTACCGTAGCCGTGGTCGGCGTCGGCAATGAAGGGCAACTGGGCGACACGGCCAATGCGGGTGGCTTGCTCAACAAACTCACTCAGGGTAATCAACGCGAAATCGGGGGCCGCCAGCACCTGCAGGGAGGCGACTGAACCGCCCAGGATCCCGACTTCAAAACCCAGGTCGGCCGCGATGCGGGCAGACATGGGGTCGAATACGGAGGCGGTTTCAACGCAGATAGGCGTTGCCAGCAGGTCACGGAAGTTACGGCGTAGCGCTGAGTGAGAAATCTTGGGCATGTTCTTTCCTGGCTTTGGTCATCGTCAAGTGACGATCAATGTCTATTCGTGGTGCCGGGAGATTACCACGCAGACGGGCAGGGGATTATGACGTTTGAGCGGGGCCGTGCTATTGAGCGACGGCGCTGTATGACTGGCCCAGGTCGCGGGCCCAGCCGTCGAGCACTTCTTTTACGTTGTCGGCGGTCATCACTTGCTTGTCGTTATCCAGGGGAATGCCGGTGCCCTCGCTCACGATGGCAGCCACCACATCGCCGGTCGAGCCGTCTTCGAGGGACAGTTGCGTGGCGATCTCGCTGTCCTGGTCGCGGATGCCGGCGGCGGTGCTCACGCCCGCTGCGACCAGGGTGATCGGCAGCCATTCATACAGGCGCAAGCCTTGGGGGCTGGTGGCGATCCGGGTAATGGCGGGGCGTACCGTAAGCGTGTCGGGCCCGGGCTTTGCGGCCAGATACATGTGTTTGCCAAGCTCCGACCGCAGTACCAGGTCGTAATATCCGGTGACGTGGAAGAGGGTGCTTTGCGGTATCTGGGCGCTGGGTTCAACGGCCGGGAAAAACTGGCTGGGCGCCAGGTACACCTGCTTGTATCGGCCACGCTTCAAGGCCGGACTGACCCAACTCAGCACGGTCTGGCCCGAAGCACTCTGGTGTTCTTTAAGCAGGCTGTAATCGTGAAGAAAACCCGCGTCTTCGGGCTCGATACGGTTGCTGCTGCAGGCCGCCAGGCTCAAGGAGGCCGCCATCAATAACGGCAGTGAACGTTTGCAGGTCATTAGTGGGCTGCCTGTTCGTTCGGGTTGTCATGAGAGCATTCGATGTGCAACTGCCCATGGGTCATGATCCAATGGACAAGCTCGGCGATGGGGATGGAGTGGGCATACTCGACCCAGCGCCCGGCGTCAGGGCTGTAATGTTCGAAGTAGCGGCGCAATACGATGCGGTCCTGGTCCGCCGTCAGGCCCAGGCAGGACTCCTGGAACAGCATGGGGCTGTCCTGTGCGAGGGACGATGTGCGCTGGCTCAGCACCAGGGGCCGCCCGGTGTCCTGTGCCTGCTCTGTATACCTGCTGCTGGAAACCTTCATGAACGTCGCCTTGAATGGAAGGCGTGCAGGATGCCCGACGGTTTTTTCCCGAAGATGTCCGGGTTGTGTCCGTGGCGAAGGAATGTTGCTCGATTGAAATAAATGACCCCGGCGCCGGAATGGTTTTAGATGTTTTCCTTTTTTGCCAGGGGGCCTGGGAACGTGAGCAGACTGCTGATCGTCGACGACGACGGAGAAATTCTGGCATTGCTGAAGAAGTTCTTCGTGCAGCACGCCTACGAGGTCGACGTGGCTGCCGACGGAGAAGCCATGTGGGCAGCCATCGCCCGGCAGCGGCCAGACACCATTATCCTGGACCTCATGCTGCCCGGTGAAGGCGGCCTTAGCCTGTGCCAGAAAGTCCGGGCGCAGATGGGCATTCCAATCATCATGCTCACGGCCATGGGCGAGCTCAGTGATCGCATCGTCGGCCTGGAGCTTGGCGCCGACGACTATCTGACCAAACCGTTTGCCCCCCGCGAATTGCTGGCCCGTCTGCGTGCGGTGCAACGGCGGGCGGGGCAGCCCGTCGGCGCTGCCAGTGAGCATTCCCGGCCAATCATCGCGTTCTCCGGTTGGCATCTGGATATTACCTGCCGCGAGCTGCGCTCTCCCGAGGGCGTGATGATTCCGCTGTCCGGTGGCGAATTCGACTTGCTGGTGGTGTTTCTTGAGCATCCTCAGCGCATCCTCACCCGCGACCAATTGATCGACCTGACCCACGGCCGGGGCCACGACGCCTTCGACCGCAGCATTGACGTGCAGGTCAGCCGGCTGCGGCGCAAGATCGAGCCCGATTGCAAACGCCCGGACCTGATCCGCACGGTACGCAATGGCGGCTATCTGTTCACCGCCCCGGTCACCCGGTCATGATCCGCGGCCTGTTGCATCGCGACACCCTGAACCGGCGCATCGCCCTGACCATTCTCGCCGCGATGCTTGCTTCACTGGCGCTTAATGCCTTGTTCGTCCAGGTTGCCGGGGTCTGGGCGCGCCCGCCGATCGAGCGCACAGGGTTGCTGGAGCAGATGGGCGCCACCACCAAAGTCATCGAAGCCGCGCCTGCAACGCTGCGTCCGCAACTGGCGGCAGCGGCCAGCGATGCCCGCCTGCATGTGGCCTGGCATAACGACCCTGCGGATTTCGGCCTTCCCGACGGCAACACGGCGCTTCAAACGGGCGAAGTCCCGGGGATACAAGCACTGTTTGGCACTGGGCGACAAATTCAGGTGTTCAGCCCCGACGATTGGCCGCGTGGCAGCCCCGAGGCGCACTATGTTGCGCTCGTGCAGTTGCTCGATGGCAGCTGGTTGTCATTCGTCCCGCCTGAACGCACGTGGGGGCTGAGCGCACCCACGCGCATCGCGGTGATCATCACCCTGGGGTTGATCGCGACCTTGTTGGTGGCCTGGCTCGCGACCCGGCAATTGGCCCAACCGTTGCAGCGTTTCGCCAGTGCCGCCAGGCGTTTTGGTGGTGATTTGCGTGCTCCGCCCATCGACAGCGAAGGCCCCCACGAAATACGCCAGGCCATCATCGCCTTCAACACCATGCAGGCGCAGATCCAGCATTTCATCGGCGAACGCACCCATATGCTCGCGGCGATTTCCCACGACTTGCGCGCGCCTTTGACGCGGATTCGCCTGCGTTGCGAGTTCATGGAGGATCTGGACCATCAGCACAAACTGATTCGCGATGTCGAGGAAATGCAGTCGATGATCAACACTGCGCTGGCGTTCTTTCGCGACGATACGGTGCTGGAGCAACGCACTGCATTCGATCTGTCGGAGCTGCTGCAAACCATCATCGATGATTATCGCGACCAGCATTTTGCGGTGGATTTCATTGGGCCGTCCCACCTGGTCTATCACGGACGCCCACTGGGACTTAAGCGGGTGATGGTCAACCTGCTGGAGAACGCCGCCAAATATGCGCGGCACCCTGGCATCTCTCTGAGTGGGGACGGTCAGCGCATCTGCATTGAGGTTCATGACCAGGGGCCGGGGATTCCCGAGGCTGACCTTGAGCGCGTATTTGATCCATTCTTTCGCCTCGAAACCTCGCGCAATCGTAATACCGGTGGCGTGGGTCTCGGGCTTTCAGCAGCGCGCGCCATTGTGCGCGAGCAGGGCGGCGAACTGACGCTAAGCAACCGTCTGCGTGGCTCAGGCTTGGTGGCGCGGGTCGAGCTGCCTCGATAGCCTGATGCGGTGCGCGCATTATTTGCGCATTACGTTATGCGTTATAGGTATTTTACACGCGCCTCTTATAACCGCATCGTATCGATCCTTACAAATATTGCCGAGACCGCACGCGCGGATCGACTTGACTGCCTCACACGGCATCTGGAGACGAGCGTGCGTTACCTGACAACACTGGCGGCCGGGTTGGCCGCCACCCTGCTAAGCCTGACGGCACAGGCACAAACCCTGGTCGTGGGTGACCAGAGCTATAACGCCCAAGCGGTGATGGAAGCGGCGGGGGTGCTGGATGATCTGCCCTATACCCTGGAATGGAAGCAATTCACCGCCGGGTCACCGGTGGCCGAAGCGCTCAACGTCGGCAGCCTGGATATCGGCCTGCTGGGCGATGCGCCGGTATTGTTCCTGGGCGCATTGGGCGCACCGATCAAGGTGATTGCCGTCAGCCGCCAGAATCTTGCGGGCGTGGCGATCCTGGTGAAAAAGGATTCGTCGATCCACAGCCTGGCCGATCTTGCGGGCAAGCGTGCGGCCATCTGGAAGGGCTCCTGGAGCCAGCAACTGCTGCTGACTGCATTGGATAAAGCCGGGGTTGCACGGGACTCTCTGGAGTTGCGCTACCTCAGCGCGCTGGATGCGTCCCATGCGCTGGAGGGCGGCGCGGTTGACGTCATCGCCACCTGGGAGCCGTATGTCACGCAACAGGAACGCCAGGGTGCGCGAGTGCTGGCGACCGCCGAGGGGTTGATCCCGGCGCAGAGTTTTATCGCCGCCAACGCCAATGCGGTAGAGGCCAAGCGTGAGCCTATCAGCGACTTTCTCCAGCGGCTGAAAAAAGCCCGTGACTGGGCTCGCCAAAACCCGACCAACGCCGATGCCTATGCCGATGCCTGGGCCAAGCGCACCCGTGCCGACGCCGACATCGCCCGTGTGTGGTTTGCTCGGGCGCGCACCACCGTCGAGCCACTGACCGCCCAGGCGCCTGTGGAGGCGCAAAAGACCGTGGACTTTTTCGCCAGCCAGGGCCTGATCAAGGCTTACCCGGCCGCCCAACTGTTTGACCCGTCCTTCGCGGCGTCCTTGCAGCCAGCCGTCGCCACCCGCCAGCCCTGAAGGTTCTTGTCATGACTAAAAGACAGCTCAAACTGGGCGCCCTGACCATGGGCAGCGGTGGCCCGGGCCGCCATAACCTGTGGCTCGACCCGCAACTGCCGGCCGATGCCAGCGTCAACGTCGATTGGTACATCGAAATTGCGCGCCAGGCCGAGGCGGCGCTGTTCGACTTGATGTTTATCGTCGACAGCCAATTTATCACCCCCGGCTCGCCATCCCATTACCTCAATCGCCTGGAGCCGCTGACACTGTTATCGGCGCTGGCGGTGAGTACCCGGCATATCGGCCTGGTTGGCACGCTGACCACCTCCTACAACTCGCCGTATAACGTGGCGCGGCGCCTGGCGTCCCTGGATTTGATCAGCAAAGGCCGCGCCGGCTGGAACGTGGTCACCTGCGGTGATGCTGGCACCGCAGGCAATTACAGCCGCGATGAACATTATGACTACGCTACCCGCTATGGCCGCGCCGCCGAACACGTCCAGGTGGTGCAGGGGTTGTGGAACTCTTACGAAGACGATGCGTTTGTGCGCGACCGCGCTACCGGCCAGTTTCTCGACCCCAGCAAGCTGCACAGCCTGAACCACCAGGGCGAACATTTTCGCGTGGTCGGCCCGCTGAATATCCAACGCTCACCCCAGGGCCAACCGGTGATCTTTCAGGCCGGTGATTCCGAGCCAGGCCGCGATCTGGGCGCCGCCACGGCGGACGTGATCTTCACCCATGCGGCCAGCATCGAGCAGGGTCAGGCGTTTTACCGGGATATCAAGGGCAGGGCGGCACAAAGAGGGCGCGATCCGGAGCAGTTATTGATCATGCCCGGTGCGGAAGTCTATGTGGGTGACACTGATGCACAGGCCCGGGAAATCGAGCAGCACTACCATCAACTCGACCATAGTTTTGAACTGGCGCTCAAGGAGTTCGGGCGTAATTTCGGCTGGCATGATTTCAGCCAGTACGACCTGGATGCGCCATTCCCGCAAGAGAGCCTGGAAGCGGCGCGCAGCAGTTTTTTCACCAATGCCAAACGCATTGCCGATCAGGCGCGGGAGAAGGGTTTCACCTTGCGCCAGGCCATTGAGTTTGGTCGGCAACTGCGTCCTGGCGCCTTCGTGGGTAGCGCCGATACGGTGACGCAGAAAATGGCTGACTGGCTCCAGGCGCGGGCTGTGGACGGGTTCAATATCTACATCGGCCACCCCGGGCAGTTCGATCGATTCACCCGGGAGGTGATTCCGTTGTTGCAGGAACGCGGGGTTTATCGCACAGAGTATGAAGGCTCGACTTTGCGCGAAAGCCTGGGGTTGGCAGTTCCCAGGTTTAAATGAGAAGAATAATAGCAAAGTAAACAGCTATTTATTTGCGACGCTTCGATTTACTTTCGGCCACAGCCGCCTCCAAGGCCGCTGAGAGATCGTTTAGGTCTTTATAGAACGGTGCTGGAGTTGTATGTGGCTGTTCCGTTTTAAACATGATTATTGGATTGTTTTCGAAGTGAATCTTCATTGGTAGCTCGCTGACTAATCGAACGGAAAGCGTATGCAAATAAAGAAGTGCGTCATCCAGCGTCATGATTAATTGCTCGCTATATTCGTAAAGTCTTAAAAGGCTCGTATGACTATGAATGCCGACGAGCTCTCCTAGGGTTGGGCTTTGTCTCCCCCTGGTCTTTGCAAGATAGGTGTCGAGTTGTTTTGCAAACGGTTGAACCATATCATTTCGCTCTTGAAAGCTTGAATGAATAGCGGCGTACTTTTTCTCGGCAATCAACATTTTTGTAAGTAAATCGCCCATGCCCTCTTTGATGAAGATTTGATTGAGCGCATCCGCTGCATTTTCGGCATTCGGGAAAAGCCCTTGAGTTCTTGGTATATGCATGAATCGCAGTTCTTTGTCTTGATGCGGTGTCACGAGTTGATGCTTAAGAACCCAAAGATCATTGTATTTCATTGAAAGAATCGAAACGCCTTTGTTGTACGCATTGATAGCGGCTATTTTTTCCTTTCGTCGCTCTGCGTGGGACTGAATACCATAAGTCGCAAAAGCACCTAGTAATGCACCACCAAAACCCGCCGCCACGGGGCCCAGTATATCCTTGAAGATACTGGATACACTTGTAGGGAAGGGTGAGTAGGTTTCTGGGAATGCAGAAAGCAATGAAAAAAAAGAAAAAATTGATACGACTATACCTACTGTAACGCCAATCCAGAATAATGGATTCATAGCTTACAGTTGCCAAGAAATAGAATGAGAGTGCAACATGAATCTTTTTGACCCTGTTCCCCTGCGAGGGTTTCGATCATCGGTTTCAAGCATATGGCAAAGTACATTCGTGTCCTTTCGGGCCGTCCAACCCAATACAGTAGAGGCAATTTGCCGCTATTATGCCTGTTCACAGCACTCGAATCCATGACATGATTTGCATCTCGCATGTATGGTCCCATTGCTGAATGCAAAACGACTCCAGCGACCAGCTTAATGAATGGTGTCATGTCCAACATAAGGCTTGAATTTATGTACATATCGAGTAATTTATTGAAGCTTGTCTATCCGCCCATCTCAAATCAGTTTGCACAGTTGTTATGGGAAGATGCGGAGGTCAGGCAGTTTGTAAAAAAAAGCAAGTTATATATGCTTGCTCAACGCCATGCGCTTGAATTTGATAACCGCCGAATCGACCGTGAGCACGCTCGATTCTATTTTGATCTGGTTTGCGGCAAAATCAAAAGAAAAAACTTGAGCGTAAATCTTGCATACTTGATAGGCGACTATCAAGAAGAAGTAGTTATAGATTGGGGCGCCCAAGCAATAAAAATCTCTACCGAACATGCTCACAACAATAAAGAATCAATACTTTATTGGGCGACTACCGATAAAATGCTATACGATTTTTGGAGAGGCAGGATCGATATAGTAGGTTTGAGCAATGCTTTGCAATTCACTGATTTTAATCTGTATTATGTGGGGATATCAAAGGAGGGCGACAGCTTCTCCAGGCTTTTCGCTAATGGGCATAAAAGCAGGGCTGAAATACTTTCACGTGAAACTCAATACAGCCCAACGGCCAGACTGACAGATGAGCTTTATATATTTCTTTTTGATATTGATGACTTTGCAGTCAAAGAATTGACAGAGAGCGACTTCGAGCTGCCTGGGTTTATCGATAAAAAAATCTTAGCCGCCGATGCAGAAAAAGCGTTCGTGAAAATTTTACAATCAAAGTACAACATTGTTAAATATCAATCATACCCTAAAGGCAAGGATGGATTGTACGGTTCTGGATTAACGTCTTACTCTTATCAAATTGATGAGGATATTACATTTTTTACGGCAACTCATAAAATAAGGGGGTGCTATAACTCTCCCTGGCGGGTTGAACAACCCATTGATGTCATTCACGTCGAAGGAGAACGGGTAAAAGTGGTTTCGGCAGATGCTAACGATGATCCCCATTCCGCATAACTGCTGTGCAGCGCCAGGGATTACTCCGCCCGTAAGCGATGCCTATAGTTCATTCACTTACCGCAGCGCCTTCAAAAGCGCAGCGGGCTCCGGCCCCCCCAGACTGAGGTGAGACTGATGAACGAATTCAACCCTGCGCCGACGGATATAAACCAAGTGGACGCCGAGTACTTCGAGTACAGCAAGGCGGCCAACCCCATCAGTGCCAACCTTATTGCGCGCATTCCCTACCACAGCTTTCCCGCCTCGTTATACGACAGTGGCCCTTCACGCGTGGTACCGCTGGACCTCAGTGACGCCTTGGGCTGCGAAGGCCCTGCGACAGGCCCCGGGCTGTGCGCGAACTTCATGCGCCTTAACCGTGGCGACACGCTGACCCTGCAACCCAATGCGACGTCCCAGGTGTTCTACGTGATCGCAGGCGAGGGCAGCGTGGTTCAGAGCGAACATGAGATTCAATGGTCAAAAGGTTGTTTTATGGCCTTGCCTGGCTTGCAGGCAGCACACTTCAGCGCCCGCCAGGATGCCCGTCTTTACTACGTGCACGATGAACCGTTATTGCGTTACCTGGGGGTGGCAGGCAGCGCAGACCGCTTCGCGCCGACGTTGTACCCCGCAGAACTGGCTAACGCCAAGCTGCGTGAAGCGGCCGACGATCCTCGTGCGCAAGACCGCAGCCGCATCAGCATTTTGCTGGGCAACCGCAACTTCCCCCAGACGCGCACCGTGACCCACGTGCTGTGGGCCATGTATGGGATCCTGCCGGCAGGCTCGGTACAGAAACCTCACCGGCATCAGTCGATTGCGCTGGACTTCATCATTGATTGCCCGCCGGGCTGTTACTCGCTGGTGGGCACCGAGTTGGACGCGGACGGGCAGATCCGCAATCCGCAGCGGGTGGACTGGTCGCCTGGCCTGGCATTTGTCACGCCGCCGGGGTACTGGCACGCGCACTTCAATGAATCGGACACCGAGGCGTTCCTGATTCCGATTCAGGACGCAGGGCTGCAAACCTATCTGCGCTCGCTGGATATTCGCTTCAGTTGAGTGATGTCCACTCAGGCGTCTGGCCCAGTCGCTCAACGATAAAGTCGATAAAACACCTGACCTTGGACGACACTATGCGCTTGGGCGGGTAGACAAACCACACGGCGAAGTCGCGCTCGACATCGCGTATTCGCCATTGCGGCAGCCACACGAGCAACTCGCCGGCCTGGATGCTCTGGGCGACCAACCAATCCGGCAAAAGGGCAAAGCCCAGCCCCTGGCGAGCGGCGATCAGTTGTGCGTCGAGATCATTTATCCGAATGCAGCCGTTGTGCAGCAGCGGTGATACCTGATCGCCGCAGACAAAGCTGATAGCGCCCGTAGGCAGCGTACCCAACACCGCAGGCAAACCGGCGAGGTCGGCGGGGGTTGAGGGTGCAGGGTGCTGCCTGGCAAAAGCCGGGCTGACCACCACGCGGTAGTGGCCGTCGCAGAGTTTGCGGGCCTTGAGCGTCGAATCGGCCAGCGCGCCAATGCGTATGGCTAGATCGACGCCGGCATGAATCAGGTTGACCTGAGCATTATCCAATACCAATTCCACACTGATTTGCGGGTAGCGCGCGCAAAAGTCCTTCAAGGCTGGAAGGATGTGATGGCGGGCGAATGCCGGCGGCAGGTTGAGCTTCAACAAGCCCCTGGGCTGCTGGTTCAACGCAGACGTCGCCGCCTTGGCGTGTTCCAGTTCATCCAGCACCCTGCGGGCGTGCATCAGGAAGGTCTGGCCGCCTTCGGTCAGGTGCAAGGTGCGCGTGGAGCGGTTGAACAACGCGATACCCAGGTCTTGCTCAAGATCCTTTATATAGCGTGAAACCGTGGACGCCTTGATCCCCAAACGCTCGGCTGCGCGGGAGAAGTTATTGCCTTCGGCAGCTTCGACGAAGGCGGTGAGGGCACTGAAATAGTCCAAGGACAGCCTCGGGGCAGGGCAGGAAAGTTGGCAGGTTGTTGAAGTTTGCAGGGCGCTGTCAACTCGAAACTATCGTCATTTGCTGGCACAAGCTTGATCCTGGTCAGGTAACGCTGCTGCCACGCTCTATAACCTTGACCTTCCATCAAAGGCCAGGGACGGCTCAAGGAGCACCTCTGGTCGCCCAATCTCAAGGAAGAGTCAGCCATGCGATCATTGAAGATCCTGTTGTTATCCTCGGCATTCAACGGTTTGACCCAGCGGGCCTGGCTGGATTTGCGCCAGGCGGGTCACGACCCCAGCGTTGTGGTATTCACCGATGAAACCACGGTGTGTCGCCAGATCGAGGCGTCAGGCGCCGACCTGGTGATCTGCCCATTCCTGAAGGACCGTGTACCACAGCAGCTATGGAGCCACCCGCAGCGCCCGGTGGTGATCATCCATCCCGGCATCGTCGGCGACCGTGGCGCCAGCGCACTGGACTGGGCCATCACCCAGCAGGTCAGGCGCTGGGGCGTCACGGCCCTGCAGGCCGTGGAGGAAATGGACGCCGGGCCGATCTGGTCGACCTGTGAATTCGATATGCCCGCCGATGTGCGCAAATCCGAGCTGTACAACGGCCCGGTGAGTGACGCGGCGATCGTCTGCATCCGCGACGTGGTGGAAAAATTCGCCAATGGCTTCGTCCCGGATCCCCTCGACTACACGCAACCCAGCGTTATCGGGCGGTTGCAGCCGAACATGACCCAGGCTGACCGCACCTTCAGTTGGTTCGATTGCGCAAGCTTCATCAAGCGCAGCATCGACGCCGCCGACGGCCAGCCCGGTGTGTTGGCAAGCCTGCTGGGTGGGCAATATTACCTGTACGACGCGCACTTGGACTCACGCCAGGGCACCCCGGGAGATATCCTCGCGGTACAGGACGACGCCGTGTTGGTGGCAGCTGGGGATCACAGCCTGTGGATCGGCTCGCTCAAACGCAAGGCCCAGCCAGGGGAGGAGACCTTCAAGCTGCCGGCTCGCCATGTCTTGGCTGAACAACTGGCTGACATTCCGGTGTTGAACAGCTCGATCGCGCAACAAAGCTTCAATGCACTGGCCTATCAACCGATTCGCTACCGGGAGGCCGGTCACGTCGGCGAACTGACATTCGAGTTCTACAACGGCGCCATGAGCACCGAACAATGCCAACGGCTGGTGGCAGCATTGCGCTGGGCCAAGGCGCGAGCCACCCAAGTGTTGTTGATCAAGGGCGGGCGCGGGAGCTTTTCCAATGGCGTACACCTCAATGTCATCCAGGCCGCCAAAGTGCCGGGGCTGGAAGCCTGGGCCAATATTCAAGCCATCGACGATGTGTGCCGGGAGCTGCTAACCGCCAGGCAACTGGTAATCAGCGGCCTGACCGGCAGTGCGGGCGCAGGCGGCGTGATGCTCGCGCTGGCCGCTGACATTGTATTGGTCCGTGAGGGGGTAGTGCTCAACCCGCATTACAAAACCATGGGGCTCTATGGCTCCGAATACTGGACCTACAGCCTGCCACGGGCCGTCGGCAGTGAGGTGGCGCACAAGCTCACCGAAGAATGCCTGCCCGTCAGTGCCGTCCAGGCCTTGCAGTACGGCATGGTTCAGGACATCGGCCCACGCTGCCTACACGCCTTTGATCTGTGGCTCTCTCAACAGGCCCAAAGCGCGCTGACCGATGAGAAGTACCTGTACGCACGCACCCGTAAAGCCACGCTGGATAGTCAGCAGGTTGAACGTTGCCGCGAACATGAGCTGGTACAGATGCAGTTGGATATGATGCAAAACCGCCAACAGTTTGCCGAAAAGTGCCGCAACTTCGTGTTTAAACGCAAAACCTGCCGGACCCCGCAGCGCTTGATCGCGCCCTGGGCGGTGACGTACGAGGCCGAAGTCCCGGAATGCTGAATGGCTGACCGATCCTCTACGGTCGACGCGGGGAGGGTACAGCCTCGCATTGGGCAATAGGGTTCCCCATAATGGAGGCCAATTCGCCCAAACGCTCAGACCAGAGGCCCCATGGAACTGCACAACCTCAACGATAACGCAGCGCTCGTATGAATCGTGCGCTGTTTATTTCGTTGGATGGGCCCAAGGGCACCGGCAAAACCACGCTGTTGGAGGCCGTCACGGCAGCATTGAGGGCTGATAACAAGAAGGTGGTCCGATTGTGCGAACGCAAAAGCGATCCCTATCGAGCGCAAACGATGGCTCTGGTTAACAAATTCGCCAGAGACCCCAGCCGGGATCTGGAACTTGAGGTGTGTGAACGCTTTGCTGACAGCCGCAGTTGGATTACCCGGCACGTACTGGCTGCACAGCCACCTGACAGCATCATCCTGATGGATCGCTGGTACCCGTCCGATGCGGCGTTTCGGCGGTTGATACCGTTTACAGACATTCTTGCGCTGAACCTTGATCGACAGGTGCAAGTGCCGGATCTGCATGTGGGGGTTGTCACCTCAGCGCAAATATCCTGGGCGAGGGCAGCGACACGACGGCGCGGGTTGAGCAGTACGGTGATGCATAAGCTGGAGGAGCAGGTTGTGTGTACAGAGGCGTTTGAGCGGGCGGTTGTGGGGCAGGGGTGGGTGATGTGTCGCAATGAAGGGACGATTGAGGAGGCGATGAGGCGGGTGGTTTCTGCGATCTATACTTATTGTTTTTAAAAGTTTTACCTTGGTCAGCGCTATGACCGATATGCGTGAAGGCTCACCTTTAATCAGGTCATCGCAGGCAGATGATTTGTGACAAAGTTTTGCAAATAGCACAAAACCGTACCTGTGTCGCTACTCAATCCACTTTTGTTTATTGAAAAATCGGCTTCCTCCGCTATGTTCATTCATGCGAGGACGCCGTTACGCTTTCGACGTGCTTGGATAAACAGCCAGACAAGGAGCAAGTCATGAACCAGAAGATCCAGCAAGATGCAGTAGCCGCACCCGCTCATCAAGACGGCGAGAAAGTGCTGTTCAGCAAGGAGGAATTGCAGGTCTTGAGCGACGCCATCAAGAAGTCCAAAACCGGAGCTTCGCAAACCAAGGCGGCGAGCTGCGCATACCACCGTTGAGCTGACCCAGAAAAAGTAAGAAAGGACTTTCTTGCTTTTTCTCCTTTTGGGTGCTGAGCATTCAATTGTCAACCAGGGAGGTGGGCATGAGAGCGATCTTTATCGGCCATCAAACATGGCTTGTGGAACACGGAAGTACCAGGATCCTGATTGACCCGCTGTTATGTGAAGACTTCGGCCTGGTCGACGCGCACCGGATCGAGATCTATCCGCCGAGGGTTGTTGATGCCACGGCACTATCCGATATAGACCTGATTTTTCTCAGTCATGAGCATTCCGATCATTTCGATATCCATTCGCTGAATCTGTTGCCACGTTCCGCCCGGTTTGTCGTGGGAGCGACCATCGTCGAACCGGTCAAGCAATGCATCCGCGACCTTGGGTTCACCCTTACGCAAGTCTGCGACACCGAGCCGATGCTGATCGGTGACTTGAGCCTGCGCTTCTATCCGGCAGATCCCAAGACTGCCTTCTGGGAAAGTCGGGTTACCCAGGTGCATATCGAGGAGGCCGAGCAGCCAAGCAATGGCATCTTCATTGCCGTGGACGCCCTGGTGTCCGAGGTGTTCAAGACCGATATCGTCGAAGGTCGACTGGCACCGCCCAAACTTGTCATTGTCTCGAACAACTCCAGGGTGTCACCTCCGGGAGCTTTTCAGTCCCTGGAAAACTGGGGCAAGAACGCGAGTGACGGCAACCGTAAGGTCGGTCCGCTGGGGATCGGTGTGCTGAGCGCTGTGCTGACCAGCTACATGGACGATTTTCCGGTGCAACCCGCAAACATAGCTCTTTGCGGCGGCGGGTTCATCAAGCGTATGGGAGAGTTCGCCGCTTTCCCCTTTTCCGACCAGCCGACATTGAGCAGATTGGCTAATCGGCTCAGCCTGGACACCAATATTGTCGGCCTGCTGCCAGGCGAAGCCTTTGCCCTTGATCCAGATCTCGGCCAGCAGGCGATCATCGACTGGGTCCAGGTAGACAAGGTGCAGCACAACTTGCTGATCGATGAACTGGATCAGTTCATCGAGGCACGCAAGACCGTCGAGGTGGTCGCCTCGGTAAGACCCGACGTGCAGGACGTCGAGGCTTATGAAGAGCTGCTGCAACGCGCGCTGGCCGAGCTGCAACGCCTGGCGAAAAGCCTGATGCTGTTCATTACCGGGCGCAAGGCGTTGGCGATGTCTCACTACAAGGGGCGCAAGCTGGGGCCGAAACGAATCGTTTTCAGTTTTGCCTCGCATGCTCTCGGGCTTCAGGACAGCTATGCGCTGAATCTGATCAGCGGCCAGTTCGAGGCTGAGACGCACAACCAACTCGAATCGCTGGTCGAGCAGTATCCCTTTGGCATATGCCTGCCCCTGGTGGACTTCATCGGCATGGTAGAGGGTGACCTGCAGATCTGGGACATCGTGGGCGTTTCGGTCCAGTCCTGGTTCGAGAGCGGCATCTTCGACGGCTTGATCCCGTTCTTCTACAGCTATTACGGCGAGAACGGCAGCCCTGAGCTATTGGCGAAAATCATCGGGCGCAGCATGCGTAATCTTGAGGTGGGCCCATGAAGCTGACAATGATCGGTCACGAAAGCTGGTCGTTGCAGGCTGGCGATAGTCACGTGTTGGTCGACCCGGTGCTGGGTCCTGGCTTCGGTTCCGATGCCGACCGACAGTTTGCGATAGTCCCGGCGCGCAATGTCGATCTGCAGCGCATGCCTGCGGTGGATGGCATTGTCTTGACTACCGAACACCTGCAGCACTTTCACCCAGCCTCCTTGCGCCGACTGTCGTCGGACTACGGGCATTTGCTTAAGCGCAAGGTGGTCTATGTCCCGGAACTGTTTCCCGGCGCGGCCGAAGCGATAGCCTGCGCCTGCGGTTACGAGGTGCAGCGTGTCAATACCCAGACCTCGTTTGTCATCGGCTCGCTGAGCTTGCGCTTTTACATGCCCGGCACCGAGGTACTGTTCTGGGACAGCCGGGTAGCGTCGCTGCATGTCGAGCACCAGAGCCGCGAGGCGATTTTCATCCAGTCTGATACGCGCATCGCCGACGCCTACTTTGCTGATGTCAATAATGGAGCTATTGCCTGGCCACAGGTCATGGTGATGACCAATAATTTCCAGGGTAGCGGGGCGCAAGGCCCCATCGGCCTGGACAACCTGTTGCCGCTGCCCGACCAGCGCTACACCAGGGTGTCGGGCTTGCGTCTGCTGGACGAAATCGTTCACAAGCCAATGCGCCGACTTGACCAGGTACCGACCTTGATCATCGCGGGCAACGGTTATCGCGATCCCTCAGGCAAGATGCATCACCCCTGGTCGAACCTCGAACTGGCGCAGATCTGCAGCGAACTATCGTTGTTACGGACGGTGTACTCGCTCACACCCGGCGAAAGCTTCGACGTGGCGATGGCACGGCCTGGCGAGCCGGCGGACTGGATCCGCTTGTCCGATGAATACGCCGGGGTCAGTCCGGCGAAAGGGCGATGCCGGACGACGTCGCTCGACAAGCAGCAGATCAAGGCCCATCTCGACGAAATGGCCAGGACATGGCTTATCACCCGCTATGGCCAGGTGCTGATGACGCAGAGCAATTACCTGGGGCGTCCCGTCGGTCCGTGCCGTGCGGTGCTGCAGTTGACCCGGCGCGACGGCGCCGACCAACAGTGGCTGCTGGACGTGTCCAGGGTCGAGTTCGTCCAGGTGCCGGACGAAGGCGCGGGGGCAATAAAGCTTTATCCCTACGGCATCCGTGTCGACCATGACGATTTCTGTCAACTGGTTCTGGGCGAGTTGCAAATATGGGAGCTGCTCAACCTGTCGGCATCGCAGTGGTATGTCTGCGATCGCTATGACAGTCCGCTGGCGTTCTGGCTCGAGTATTACAACGAGCAAGTGGACTATGAACGCGCTCTGCGCAGTTATGAACTGTCCCTGGCGACCGCGCCATGAGCGGGCAAAGAACCTTTGAACATGTGCATCTGGAACTCCTCGAAGCAGCTCAGGTAGAGCAGCACCGCCAGGCGCTTGGCGACCTGTTGGCCGAGCGTTATCAGGTTCTGCTTGTACTCGGCCAGTCGGTCAAGTCCCTGGTCTGCTCCGGCCTGTGCATGGTCTCGGGCGAGCAGGTGGTGATCAAGCGTTACTTTGACGAGGCGGCCTATGCCGCTGAGGCCAGCGGGTATTTGCTGTTCCGTTCGGGTCCGATCGCAGGAATGCGCTATCAGGATTCGCGGCATCAGGTACTGGTGCTGGAAGCTCTCCAGGGTCGTTTGCCGGTTTTGGCCGATCTGCCTGAAGTGATTGCGGCCTATGCAGCGATGCATTCTACGGCCCTGGCTAATTTCCAGCGTGTCATGGGCCACCGCAGTACCCCTGAATTCCTCGATCCTTGTCTGTCTTCCAGCTGTCGTTTTCCCTCGTTTGACCTGCAGGGCATCAGCGTCGGTGACTGCAAGGCGGAGCATCTGCTTGTTACGGTGAATGGCGTGCACATCCTCGACCTGGAGACCTATTCACTGCAGCGCAGCGTGTGGTTCGACATTTTGTCCTTGAGCCGCTTTCTGGGGGCAGGACCATCATGTCCGTGGAGTCTGGAGGAATGGGTGGCCCGCTACTGCGAATGCCGGAAGATTCCCGCGCACTATTACGATCTACAGAAAATCCGAGACTACCTGCAGCGCGTACAGTCCCTGGAGCCGGGTCGGGTGTACTGCGAGGAGGCGCTGTCGTGAAGTGGATGTACTCTTTTACCCCAGAATTGCGCTATCGGACAGCCGCTCGCTCGGAAGGACGAGCGTTCGCCGATGGTTTTTTCGGCTTGGCCTTCAACCTTGCGCCTTGGGCGGTCGGTGCTTATGTACTGGTGTCGCTGTTGCAGTACAGCGTGCCGCTGTTGTTCATCTACACGCTGAGTACGCTGGTGGCTGCCCAAAACAGCGTCGATACCACGCCGGGGGACATCGCGCTCCTGGCGTTCCTGGCCATCAGCGGGTTCTTGCTGGTGGTGAGCGAGCTCAATCTGGAACGCTACATCTCGCTGAGGTTATGCCGCGAATTCGAGCACCTTCTGGCGCGCAAGATGCCCCCCCGCGTAGAGGTCGCTTTGCTGGAGCGGGTGGTTTCCAGGGATTTCAGCGTCATTCTAGAGGGCATCGGCACTAGCGTTAATCTGCTGGCTATCCCGGTTTTTCTTCTGCTTTCCATCCTGATGGCATTTCTGGTTTTCGGTACGGCAGGGTTATGGGCCGTTGCGGTGATCGGTGTGTTTCTGCCGTTCTCGTATCTGCTGTCCAGGCTCTCGGATCGCAACTACCAGCGGATCATGGATATGACCGCGCAGCGCATCGAACAGTGTTCGGCATGGTTGCGCAAAGGCCCGTGGCTCAAACAGTTCGCTGACCGCACGGCCTTGCAGAACATCGAGCGGACACTGACGGGCGAACGCGGCCTGCGCAACCTGGATACGCTGCTGCGCGGCGCTGACAGCTACATCATTGGTTTCGGTCGCTTGATTCCTTTTGTGTTGCTTGGGCTGCTGGGCACCTCAGAATCGGCCACGGTCTGGGACGGGGCGATTTTCTGGCTGAGTATCCCGTTGCTGGCTGCGGTACTTGCGTTGCCCCGCGCTTATGTGAGTTACAAGGCCGTCGGCCGCTCCTTGGAAGCGCTTGATGGCCTGTATCAAAGCACCTCAAGGCAGCCGGTATTGCAGAACGCCGCCGCCGATCAGACCCGCAGCGTGATCGAGTTCGATGTCGACTGGCCGATATGGCCCGCGACACTGGTCGAACTGGTTCCAGGCCCGCTGGAGAGCCAGCGCGAGGACATACAAGCGTTGCTGGGCGCTTTCCTGTTGATACCCGAGTTGGGACAGAGCCCACAGCAAGTTATGCAACTGCCCATCGAGCTCGACGGGAGCAATCTTTCTGCCGGGCAGCGCCTGCGTTTGCAACTGCTGCGCGGAGTGTTTCTGGCTCGTACCCGGAACGGGACCCTAAGTATCGACCACGATTTCTCGGTATTGGACGCCGCGGCTGCCTTGGCAGTCAGAGACGCCTTGGAGCGCCTGCCCTGGGTGAGCTTCAGCCCATCGGCTGCAAGAGCGATCGCGCAGCGCGGGGGCTCGGCGATGGAGGTCGCTGAGAGGACGGCTCCGACGGTGTTGGAAGGCCCCACCGTGCCGGAGCATTTCAGCCTCGGCGATCTCTTCAAGTACTGTCGCTGGGGCGTGCTGATGTTGTTGGTGCCGGCGCTGATGATGAGCTACGCAGCCAACCTGACGCTGCCAGAGTCGGGTTTCTCACCCTGGCAGGTTCTGTTGTATGCCGTAACCGGGGTTGGGGCAGGGGTCGCTGCCGGGCTGTTTATCGAGGACCTGCTGCGCAGCCGCTTTTGCCGCTTGTTCATCGGGGGGCTGCGAGACATCCGGATCACCAGCCTGGCCGATGCGCTGCAGGTGGTTTCTCGCGATGTCACCACGACATTCGAACGCATTGCCTGGTATGCCCACGACATCGCCTGGATCATCGCGCTTTTACTGTGCAATGGCATGGCCTTGTGGATGGGGTTTGGCCTGTTCGGCATCGCCGTGGCGCTGTTGTTCAGCGGGTTGCTGGCGGTTTTGTACCGCCTTTCGATCGACGAGCTTTATAGAACACGGGTGGAGAGCACCAAGGGATTCGACTCCCTGCTGCGCTCGGCCCATGTGGCGTTTTCTATTTCCCGAACCGGCGGCACCGGTTTCGAACGCCTGGGGGACTGGCTGGCACTCACCCAACAGGGCGCGATAGCCGAGGGGCTGAAGCATTTCTATACCACCCGCATGCACAGTGTGATCACCCGCACGATCACCGCCGCCAGTTGCAGTTTGCTCAGCGACCTGGTGATTGTCCTGGTGGTTCTGATGGGCAGCCTCTATCGCACCAGCGATTCAGCTTTTGTGCTGGCAGTCACGGCCTTGTTGTTGGTGCGCTCTGACCTGGCCAACGTATTTCTGGCAATCACGGGGTTTAAATCGCAGTCGGTGTCCGTGACGCGCCTGCAGCATTTTGGCCAGCCCAAAAGTGTGGTGTCCGTGACGATTGTCGGTCAGAGCCTGAACATCGCGTCCTTTGTCGCTCAACGTACCTATCGTGCCCTAAGCCTGGAACGGGGACGGTTATATTCGCTCTCTGGCCATTCCGGCGCTGGCAAAAGCGATTACCTCAAGGGCGTGGCCGGTATCACCAATGTGATCACCGACGAGGCGGGCGCGCCGCAGGCTACGGCATCAACCCGCTATTACCTGGACAGCAATGTCCTGGCGCTGCTCGGTGGTGAGCCTGGGGCAAGCAACTGGCTGGATACCTGGCTGAGCGCGCTGCCAAATGACCGCCATCACCTGTTGCTGCTGGATGAGCCGTTCAGCGCTTTGTGCGCCGAGCAATTGGCGGAGCGTGTAGAAGCGTTGCACCGTTACGTCGAGCGTAGCGGCAACACCCTGGTGCTGGTGGAGCATCGCTGCAGACTGGAACATGACATCGAGCTCAGCGAGCTGGTTCGCTGATTGCCCGCCGCAAGGAAGTACTCATGGATGAGCCGATTCTGTACCTGGGTGACCGGGGGTTTCTCAAACGTTACGGCAGCCCCTACTCGGCGCAGCAGGTCGAGGAGATCGCGCGCCGGGTATTGGCCAGTTCCAACCTGGGCATGGCCAGCGGCGACTGGCCCACAGCCAAGGCCGTCAGTAATGCCTTGGCCGGCGGCCCACGAACGCGGCATATCTATCATTCGCGGTTTCTTCTGCGGGTGACCGAGCAGGCAACAGGGCAGGGCGTCAGTGTCCGTCAGGTCCAGGCAGCCCCGGCGTACTACTACACTGCACTTGGCTATACCTTCACCGCCGATGCGCAACAAATAGCCGAAGACCTCGAAATCATCCGGTGCTGCCAGCCTGGTTTGGTGACCTTGGGTGGCGACTGGCTGGACATACTACTGGCGCAACAGCAATACGCGCTGCTTGAGGCGATCCTGCGACAGATGGAGGCGGCCATTCCGGCGGCCTCGCGGATTCTCCTGGGGTTCCATCCCAGCGCCGGCTTCCTGCAGGTGTTGAAAGAACGGCCGTTCGCCGGCGCTGCGGTGCCAGTCAACCTCTTGAATATGCAATGCGCGAGCTACGCGGGCTATCTACATCAGATCAAGGCCCGGTCCCGGCTTTACGCAGTGCATTGTCTGGCGGGCGGCGATATTCCTTTGGAGCCTGCGCTGGACTACGCCTTTCATCATCGCCAGGTCGATGCTTGTATTGTCGGAGCTACCCGTACACGGCATATCGAGGCATTGGCGGCTTGCGAGGCTGGTTTCAGGAGTTCCATGAGATGAACGTGATTCTGATGCGCTGTGCGCGGCAGGTCGACGAGGCGTTATTGCAAGACCACCTGCAAACGTTGCATCGGGCACATGACAACCTGCTAGTGATGTCCGGCCGCTCAGCCTGCTATGCCCCGGTCCTGGCACTGGCTGACAGTCTGGAGATCCAGACCCAGGTCTTCGAGCAGGATTTCTACGATCCGCAGCAGGTGCATGGGGCCCGCAAGATGGACTGGTTGTTCGATCCCTATGCCGGTCGCAACGGCAGCCTGAGCCTGAGCACGCTCTATCATGCATTTGCCATCGAACTGGAAGCGATTTTTTGCCGACACAGCGAAAGCACTCTGGTGATCTATCTCGACCAGTTGCTGCTGGAAATTGCATACGCCGTACTTGCCGGGCTATCCCTGCAGACGCTCCAAGGCTTTTCTCTGTACCTCGAAGAACTGAGCATCGCGGTCCTTGCCAGGGTTCCATTCAAAGGCGGGTTCCAGACCCTGTTGCTGAAATCAAATGTAACGCCGGCGCAAGCCTTCGTCGGCAGGCCGGAATTGAAACTGGTGAGGTGACGCTACCGCCCTGTTGGCGTGATTGCCGATCCTCCCTTGAGTGAAGTGAAAAGGAGTGTTCATGGACCCGCAACGCAAGGAATATTTGGCGACAGAAGCGGTTTACACCGGTGATTCGCTGCGCATCGGCGATGAGTACGTCATGCATGAATGGGAGAGGCCACTGATCCGCAGGATGGTCGAGGACCTCAAACTCACGCCTGATGACCGTCTACTGGAAATCGGCTTCGGCATGGGCATCTCGGCCAGTATTCTGCAGGAGTTCGGCCCGGTGTCCCACACGATTGTCGAACCCCACCCCCAAGTGCTGCTCCAGGCTGAGCGCTGGAAGGGCATGCGCACGAACATACAGTTGCACCCAGGTTATTGGCAGCAGCTACCCACCCAGCGCTATTCGGCGATCTTCTTCGATCCGTTCGCCGATGACATGGCTGCGGTTGACGACGAGAACCTCCAGTTCCTCAAGTTCGCCGCACAATCGCTGCTCGACGATGGCGGACGCTTGGCCCTGTTCTGCATCCGGCCCTTGCTGCCGCTGGAGTACCAGCGCGTGATGTTCGAACACTATCGCCGCGTGGAAATCAGCTCGGTGCAGGTTGCCCCCAGGGATACAGCCGACCCCACGGCGGAGTTGGACGGGCGAATGATTTCAGTTGTGTTGCACAAATAGGAAAAGCCTCGTGTCCGCCATCGGGCCGGCTCGCCGGAGGAGCCTGGCCCAACATGAAAAATAAGCCATCAGTAACAATAACGGTGATCGTGATGAACAAACTTACAGCACGTCTTGGCCTGGTCAGCTTTCTGTGGTTTTTTGGCAGCCAAACATGGGCTCAGACTCAGCCCCCGACAACTGCGGCTGCAGCTTCCACCAGCAAGGCCATGACCATCATATTTGAGCCACCCAAGGGACAGGAGGAGGCGTTCCTGAATACCTTCGTCACCTCGCAGGCTGCGTACATGCAAACTTATGCCGGCAAATCGAAGGAAGGGGTCAAGGTGATCAACCTCATCCCCACCGAACTGGGCGAGCCGCTGATCCACCTGATGATCTACCGCGATGCGGTGGCCTTCGAGCGGGCCAAGCAAATATTTGCTTCACGCGAGGCCATGAGCGGCTATATCGACGGCCATGTGAAAGCCTACGGCGGTTACCACATTCCCAAGGAGTACCTGCGTCATACCAAGGTGTACATGAGCAATGTGCTCACTGAGTAAAAACGGCCGATATAAAGCACAGAGAGAGTCCTGCCTATGCGCGTGGTCATCGGGTCGTTGTTTATCGTCCTGGTTTTTGCGGTGCCCGGTCTGCAAGCCAGCAGTCGTGGCGAGCCCTTCATGTTGAGCAACGGTTGTATCAATTGCCACGGCTTTGAGGGGCAACGCACGCCCGGGGCGATTCCTTCGCTGGCCGGCCAGCCCGAGGCCTACTTGTACAAGACCCTCGCCGCTTATCGCGATGGCACTCTCAAAGGCACCATCATGAACCGGGCGATGGAAGGGTACGACGACCGGACACTCAGGCAGTTCGCCAAGTATTACAGCGGTCTGCCGAAAGTCTTGCTGGGGGCGCCGCCGTCCCAGGCACCCGGCCAAGGGGAGCAGTTGTACGCTCAACACTGTTCCAGTTGCCATGACAAGCAGGCGGATACGCCGTATGTAAAAGGACAAAATGCGCGATATATGGAAGGAGTGCTGAAGGATATGGCCACGGGCGAACGAACGGTTCCGGAGGAAATGGCCAGCGCGATGTCTGCCCTCAAAGGCGAGGAATTACAAGAGTTGCTGGGTTACCTGCAAGGTTGCGTGCGGGAGGCTCTATGCCGATGAACCGACAACGAAGACTGCTGCTCAAGTGGCTGGCCACTGGTATCGGCGCTTCCTCAATCCAGACGCTGGCCACGCCGATGGGTCACGTGACGGCCTCATCTTATGCTGTAGTGGTGATCGTCGGCGGCTTTGCCGGCGCAACTTTCGCTCGTACGCTCAGGCGCCTGGATAGCAGCGTCGGTATCACTTTGGTCGAGCCCAGCCCGCAGTATCATTGCTGTCCACTGGGGGTTGAGTACCTGGTAGGCAAGCGGGACGAAGAAACCCTGATCTTCGGGTACGCGCAGTTACGCGCCGAGGGCATCGAGGTGGTGCATCAGAGGGCGCGCTCGATTGATGCCAAGCGAAAGCAGGTCATTCTTGTCGATGGTTCGGTACTTGGTTATGACCGCTGCGTAGTTGCGACGGGCATTGGCTACAAGTACGAAAGCATCGCCGGTTACAGCGAGGCGGTGGCCCGTCGTGTACCTCATGCCTGGGGCGGCGGCGAACAACTGCGTCTTCTCCGGCAGCAACTGGAGGCTATGCCCAACGGCGGCAATGTGTTGATCTCGGTACCTGTGGACGATTACCGCTGCCCGCCCGGTCCATATGAACGGGCTAGCCTGATTGCCGATTATCTCAAGACCCACAAGCCCGATTCACGCGTGATCATTCTGGATGCCAAGCCGCGGTTCGCCAAGCAAGCGCAATTCGAGCAGGCTTGGAAACGCTTCTATGGCTATGGTAGCGAGCAGGCCAACATCCAGTGGATCGGCGCCTTGCAGGGAGGCACCGTGCAAGGTTTCGACGAAGCCAAAGGACAGTTGCTGACGGAGGGAGGGCCGGTCAGTGGCCAAGTGATCAACATTATCGCGCCCCAGCAGGCTGATGATTTTTCACGGTGCAACGGCCTTGCTGCCGAACATGGCTGGTGTCCAGTCAACACCCAGACCCTGGAATCCTTGTTGGTACCGGATGTGCATGTGATCGGCGACGCTGCCTACGCCGAGAAACTACCCAAGTCAGCCTTCGCCGCGACCTGTCAGGCCAGAGTCTGTGCATTGGCCATCCATAGCCAGATGCACGGCCTGGCGTTGCTCAAGCCGCAATACATGAATGTCTGCTACAGCCTGTGTGCTGACAACTACGGTATCTCGGTGCTGCTTCACTACCAGCATGACGCAACCCGCAATCTCATCGAGATCCAAACCCTACGGGTCACCCCCCTGGACGCCAACGACGAGGATTATCGTCGTGAAGCGCTGTCGGCCTACAGCATGTTCGACAGCTTGGTCAAAGAGGCGTTTGGCTAGTGTGGTCTCGCGAGTCATGCGTACTGGCGGGCGATTTTCTCGGCAAGGGCAATTACGGTGATATTGGTGGCTACCGAGGGCACATCCGGAAAGATGGACGCATCGACTATCCGCAAAGCTTGCAGGCCAAATGGCCGTGCATTCAAATCCACCACGGCGCGCGCGTCGCCTGGACGCCCCATGGGCGCAGATGAAGTGGGATGGTGATAGGTATCGAGGCTGGACCGCACGCTGGCGAGCAGGGCTTCGTCCGAGTCGTTGCCTTTGCCTGGATTGAGCTCCGAGTGAATCAACTCCCGCAACGGTCTGGTGCTACCGATCTTGCGAGCCAACCGAATACCCTCCAGCAGACGCTGACGGTCTTCTTGCCTTGCGAGGAAATTCAAGTCGATGCGCGGCGCAACAAATGGATCACGGCTGGCCAGGGTCAGTGTGCCTTGGGACATGGGGCGGGTCAGGGCAACAGCGAGTACAAACCCCACCTTGGTCGGGCTCTGGTCGTGCGGGAACAGATGGATTGCCGTGATGTGCAGATCAAGATCGCCATGACTGGCGCTGCTGCTATGGGTCCACAACTTGGCACCAATGGCAGGTGACTGTCGGCCGATCAGTTCGGGCCGGGCTGCGTAGGCATTGTAATAGAAGGGGTGATCCATCAAGTGCTGGCCAACGGGTAACTCCACCACTTGCTCGATGTTCAACGCCTGCAAGTCAGCTTTAGGCCCGACACCGGAGCGCAGCAGGATGGCCGCACTACCATAGGTTCCGGCCGACAGGATCACTTCGCCGGCGTGCAACGTCTCGCCATCGGCCAACCGTACGCCAATTGCACGATTGCCTTCGAAAAGCACCTTGTCCACCAAACTATCTGGGCGGATTACAAGGTTTTTGCGCGCGCGGACCTCATCGTTCAAATATGCCATGCCGGTATTGATGCGCACGCCATTGACGATGTTCATCGGGTAGGGCCCCACACCGTCAGCGTCGGCCCCATCGAAATCGTTGATGATTTTGAATCCGTTGGCCAACGTCGCATCCATGAACGCCTGCTGCATTGGCGTTACGTCTGCGCGCTTGAGTTGGTGTACTGGAAGCGGTCCTTCGTGGCCGTGCAAAGTAGCGTCGCCGCCGCTGCGGGTTTCAAGTTTCTTGAATGAAGGCAGCATCTCTTCATAACTCCATCCGGGCAAGTTCCAGCGCTTGAAGTCGGTGTCGCGTGCACGGATCGCCACCGCCCCATTGATAGCCGAACTGCCTCCCAGTACCTTGCCACGCAGCGCCCCAATAGGGTGACCGACGTAACCTGGCTGAGTCTTGTAACCCCATTCGAACTCAGGGTTGGCATTGGCTCCGACAATGTCGCTGTTGGCGACAATTTCCGGATAACCTTGCGGACCGTAACTGTGACCCGCCTCAAGCAGCAGTACCCGACGGTTGCTGTTCTCACTCAAGCGCCGGGCCAATACCGCACCAGCAGATCCGCCCCCCACAATGATTACATCCACGCGCGAGCTTGCGTCCGAGTCTTTGGTATGAGACTCGCCGGCAGCGTAAACACTGGTCAGCCCACTGCCTGCTGCCAGGGTCGCGGCGACTGCAACACCGCTTGCCAATAGAGTCCTTCTTGAGGGGTTACCGATAGTTTCTCTCATGCATTTTCTTCCTGTTGAAGGTGAGGTCAGATGCGTGCAGAGGGAACGATAAAGCCGAGCTCGCCTGCTTAATAAGCCTGCAAAAAGCGAATCGACATTTCGTATTTGGCGAACGAACAGCTGCGCAACCGACGTACATTTTTGTACGCCCGGATTTCACACAAAAATGTTTATTTCAGTGGGTTCAATCGAGGACAGTGTGTGCAACACAACCTACTTCAGGAAGCACACAATGAAGCTATTCAAATCCATTTACTCAGCAGTACTGCCGTTCGCATTCGCACTGTCTATCTCCAATAGTGTGTTCGCATCTGCGCTGCCCGACGCCCAGGCCAGTTACTCGATGAATGTCGGCAAGTTCAAGGTGGTTGCCCTCTATGACGGCTACCTCCCTGCCGATATGGTCAAGATCCTTGAAGGGGGCGATGGTGCCCGCATAAGTACGCTGCTTGAACAGGCAGGGCTGGATAAAGATGCGCGCATGTCCGTCAATGTTTATCTGGTCGATACAGGGGACAAGAAAATCCTGGTAGACACCGGCGGTGGCGAACTGACCGGAAGCACTGCCGGCCGCCTGCTGGAAAGCATGAAGGCCGCGGGCTACAGCGCCGATCAGATCGATGTGGTACTGATGACGCACTTGCATGCCGATCATATCGGAGGGTTGTTGAACGGGCAGCAACGCACGTTCAAGAATGCGGTAGTTGAGGTCAATGACAATGAGTTGAACTACTGGATGTCGGACGCCTCCATTGCGTTGGGCAAAGAGGACAAGCCTGAAGCATTCTCTGCAGTCAAACGTTATCTCAAACCTTACCAGGACGCCGGTCGTGTCAGGACCTTCAAATGGGGGGACAAGCTTTTTGCGGGCATTGAAGCCATCGATTTACGCGGGCATACCCCGGGGCATACTGGGTTCAAGGTCAGTGAAGGAGGGGACCAATTGCTGTTCTGGGGCGATGTAATCCATGTGCAACCGGTTCAATTCCCTGAACCGCAAGTCACCGTCATCTACGACAGTACCCCAAGTCAGGCAATCAGTACCCGTAAGGCGGCGCTGGAAGATGCCGCCACATCCACTGAACGATACTGGGTTGCCGACGCCCACATTGATTTCCCTGGTATTGGCAAGGTGGCAAAGAAGGGCGAAGACTACCTCTGGCAGCCCGTTCAGAAATGAGTGCTGAGTGATTAAGCGCAACGGCACTGAAGACAAGGAGCATTCATATGGAGTGGGGCGATGTTAAGGTCTTTCTTGCCGTTGTGCGCGCTGGAACCTATGCCGATGCAGCAACGCAACTGAGGGTCAGCCGACCTACGGTGAGTCGCCGTGTGCAGGCCCTGGAAGAAGCGTTGGGCCAAAAATTGTTCCAGCGCACCGGGGAGGGGCTGGTGATCACGGCCGAAGGCGAATCCATTCTCGATTTGGCAGAAAGCATGGAACAAAGCGCTTTGGCGTTAAATCGCAAGATGGCAATCCATGATGAGCACCTTGAGGGCGGTATAAGAATTACCTGTCCGGAGTGGTTCGCCGGCTATGTAATGCCTGACTTGATGGCTTGCGTCGCGCGCAAGCATCCGAATATTCGAGTGGAAATCCTGACTTCGCCGCGCATGCTCGACTTATCGAGACGTGAAGCCGACGTTGCACTTAGAAATGTTCCCTTCGACCAACCGGATATTGTTCAGCGCAAATTGATGGACGTTCGATATGCGGTGTACGCGGCGCAGAACTACAGCGTCGCCAGCGGTACAGGGGAGGGGGTCAACCTGATTCTGATGAATGCAGACCTCAACCATTTTCCGGATGTGGCATGGCTACAGCAATTGCTACCCGAAGCGTCCGTCATGCAACGCAGTAATGATCGGATCATTCAGGCGCAGTTATGCGCGGCAGGGCTAGGACTCGCGGTATTGCCCGTGGTCGTGGGGCAAAAAATCCCGGGGCTTAAAGTGATTGATCTGCAAGCGTCTCCACCAGGTCGAGAACTCTGGCTTGGTTACCATCGTGATTTGCGTGATGTACCACGATTAAAGGCGATTGTGCGCGCACTCTTGAGTGCGCAGGTAATAGTTTGAATATGGTGAGGATGTTATGAAACGCAGCAACATCAGTTTTGTTTCCGAGGAAACTCTATTAAAGGGCTGGCTTTATGAGCCAGAAAACACCTCGTCTGCAACACCCGCTATTGTCATGGCGCATGGTTTTACATCGGTCAAGGAACAATACCTTGATAAATATGCGGAGGTGTTCTGTTCGCAAGGTTTTCATGTACTGGTCTATGACCATGCAAACTTTGGTGACAGTGAAGGCACGCCACGGCAGGAGATGGACCCTGTCTTGCAACGTCGTGGCTATCGCGACGCCATTACCTTTGTGCAATCACTTCCAGGCATTGATCCACAGCGAATTGGCATCTGGGGAACAAGTCTGAGCGGCGGACATGTCATAGAAGTTGCTGCAATTGATCGTCGCGTAAAATGCGTTGTTGCTCAGGTTCCCTCGATCAGTGGCTATGAATCGGCGAAGCGCCGGCTACGCTCGGACCTCGTGCCTGCCATGCTTGCTCGCTATGACAATGACCGGCAGGCCCGTTTTGCAGGTGCACAACCCGCAACCATTGCGGCGGTGTCCGATGACCCGAGCGTTGCCTGTGCCATGGTAGGAGCAGATAGTTATGAGTTCTTCATGAACACTAGGTCGTTTGCGCCGAACTGGAAGAATGAGGTGACCTTGAGGAGCACCGAGTTGTTCCGGGAGAACGAACCTGGTCATTTTATTTCGCGTATCAGCCCAACACCGTTCCTGATGATTGTGGGGGATAACGATCTTTTGACCGCCACGGATATATGCCTCGCGGCTTATGAAAAAGCACTGGAGCCAAAGAAGCTTGTGATGATCAAAGGAGGGCACTTCACCCCCTATGTTGAAAACTTCAAGGTTACCAGTGAAGCCGCTGCCAGCTGGTTCAATCAACACCTCAACACCTGACATGACCAGGCCTTCAAAGCAAACGAAGATCTCGGGCTTTGCGCACAGTCAACTGACGGTTTCCAGATAAGCCGTCAGTTGCTGTTCCCATATAGGAGGACTGCCAATCTGTTCGATCAGAAAGTTCGACAAGGCCTCCATCTTGGGCGAGGTGCGCTGAGACTGGCGATAAACCAGCGATATGTTACCGCCCCGAGGCTCGTAAGAAGTCAACACGATCTGTAGCTCATCGGCAACGATTGCATCCACGGCAAGGAACGTAGGCAATATCGCCAGCCCCATGCCAGCTTTTGCCCCCTCCAGCAATTGAAATCCATTGTTTGTGCGCATCCGGCTTCGAACCCGGAAAGACTCTGTCAAGTTACCTACCGGCAATGCCCACATGCCGTGAGGCTCACGATGCACATACAGCAGGGCATGGTGCTCGGCCAGCTCCTCGGGCGTTTGCGGCGCACCATGAGTGGCTATATACCCAGGACTTGCACAGATGAGATGGCGGTTTCCAGCAATGCTTCTGGCGACCAGGGAGGAGTCAGGCAATTCACCAATGCGAATCGCAGCATCAAAGTTCTCCTCCTGTAAATTCACATAACGGTCATCATATTCAATATCCAGGCGCAACGACGGGTAGCGCAGTGCAAAAGACGAAAGAATCTGCGTCAGATAACGGCTGCTGAACGCCATCGGTGCCGACAAACGCAGGTTGCCGCTTAATTCTGACGTGAACGCAAGAATGGCTTCTTCGGCGTGCTCAACATCTGCAAGGATACGTACGCAGTGCTGATAAAACACTTTTCCCGCCTCAGTCGGGCTTACTTGGCGACCTCGATCGAAAAGAATAATGCCAAGGCGTTTTTCCAACTGCCGGATACGCTGGCTGACCACCGACTTGGCTGTTCCAAGACGCCTTGCGGCTTCTGAAATACTGCCGGTATCAACGATTACCACGAAGCACTGCATTTCAGCCAACTTGTTCACGGTCGCTCCTGTTGCTGTGCCATTGGGCGCACCTACGGTTTTCAGGAAAGAGTACCGCACTTTGAACCCGACCTACCTGTAAGTGTTATGAGTGCGCAGGTGTCCCTGATGACGAGACGTGATCCAGGAAATGATCTGGAAATAGCGAGGCAGACAGTGAACGGGGCTTTGGATCTCATGCACACTGGGTTCGCGAGACAGCAGCCCTGAATTGAACATCTGACATAGCACCTCGTTTAAAAGTGGGCGATGCCAGATGTTCATAAGCAGCTCATGGGCCCGAGATTGCTCACTGATCGCTCTCGAATCAGCGCGATTGTTCATCGATTCTTGAGGACGTGTTGGCGTTGGCCATTAAGTCAAAGCGGGTGGACTTAAATGGGCGGGCCTTTCGACGCTTTAGCGGGTGTTTTCGATACTTCGCTGCGGATAAAGCGCCTGCCAATGGGAAATTTGCTGTTGGATGTTCCAATAAATGATGTGCTCGTAGAGTTTTTCCACAAAATCCACATCGAACCCGGTCTCGACGGCCCACTCGCGGCGGTCCTGCAGCATCGCCGCAACCCGTTCCGGCGCGGGGATCGCTTGTTCGTTGGCCTTGAAGCGCACGGCGGCTTTCACGTAACCCAAGCGCTGTTGCAGTGACTGAAGGATCTGACGGTCGAAAAAGTCGATGCCAGCGCGGATGTCGGTGAGGCTTTCGCACGCCTCGGGTACTTTCAGTGACGACATGGTGTTTGTCTCTAATAGGGGTTCGGTTTCAGATTACGTCGAAGCGTGGGCATGCCAGCCGGGCAGTGGCAGGGGGGCGCTCATGGGTGTCTTGATGAGCACGGGCGGCGCCAATGCTCCAGGCGTCGGTGTCACACTCGGCGATGACCTCATCAATCAAGGCATCGATCATGCAGTTGTCGTGATGATGAGGCGTGGTGATCAAGTGCGCGGTGTCGCCAGAGGTGGCCAGGCAATACTTTTTCGCGATCCCTTCTGACGGGCAGGGAAACACCACGGTGATGGAGTTCTCGTTGCGCCATGCATCGATGCCGGCTGCCTGGAAGCGATCCACGGCATATTGCGCCTGGTCCAGACAGTGGCGGATACGCTGGCGCCAGTCGGCGAACGAGTGGCTGCGCAGTGCCGCCCACATCATCAGCGGCGTGTGGCCATTGCGTGAGCCGCTGATGGTTTTGTCATGGGCCAGGATGTAGTCGACTTGCACGGAGATGCGCGCCACGTTCTTGCGCTTGGCCACCACGATGCCGCATGGGATCGGCGAACCAATCATCTTGTGCCCGGACACGCAGATCGAATCGATGCCGTCGGCAAACGTGAAAGGTTGTGGGTGGTCGACGAAGGGCAGGATCATCCCGCTCAGTGCCGCGTCGGCATGCAGGTAATAGTCACGCCGGGCAATGCCCGCCAGTTGCAGCCGTTGTTGGATGGTCGCGATGTTGTCCACCGCGCCACGCATCGTCGTGCCGATATTGGCGAAGATGATCGGGTGACGCTCCTGGTCGGCGGCGATCTTGAGCATCAGGTCGTCGTAGTCGATCTCGCCGTTGGGCAGGGATTCGACGGCACGGCATTTGATGCGCAGCAGCTTGACGATCTTGGCCACTGAGTAGTGGGTGTCCTTGGAGTAATACAAGGTGCCGTCAGGGAACAGTTCGCGGGCCAGGTAGCAGCCGAACATATTGCCTTCGGTGCCGCCATTGGTGACGTAGCCCCAGCTGTCTTCGAGCGCAATGTCGAACAGCTCGGAGAAGTAAGTCATCACGTCCTTTTCGAAGTCGAACGAGTTCAGCACATAGTTGCTGTACTCGTTCCAGTCCCCGCAATTGTTGATCGAAAACTGCAGGAAACGGTGCAACTGGGAGTAATCGAAATCGGCGGATTCGGGGTAGCCGATGTTGAAGTACTGATGGGTCACGCAGTGCTGCCAGAAGTGTTCAAGCCTGCTTTGGTCGGCCGTGGATAAAGTCATCTCTAACTCCGTTTAAATCGACTGGGCGAAGCGGCCCGGTCAGGCCGCTGTTTTCCGCGTGTCCACCAGCGACCACCAACTGGCGAGCGTGGGCGAGTCGGCCAGTTCTTCAAAGGTGACGGCGATTCCACGCTCCTTGAGTTCGGCGGCGAGTTTCATCACTTGCAGGGAGTCGAGGCCGTAGAAAATCAGGTTTTCCTCGGGGTCCAGCTCTTCACCGTCTTCGATCAATTGCAACACGCGGGTTTTGAGCCAGGCGCGGGTGGTTTCCGCCGTCAGCAGATGGCGCAGCTGTTTCTTGTCGATCTTGCCCACGGCGGTGAGCGGCATGGTGTCGATCAGCCGGATGCGGTCGGGCAGTTTGTATTCGGCGATGCCCAGTTCGATCAGGTGGCGGCGCAGGGCGGGCGGCTTGAGGTTGGGATTGCACGAGACGACGAAGGCGCAGCTTTTTTCCCCGAGTGCGGCGTCGGGCATGGCGACCAGGCCGGCGTGGGTGACCTCGGGGTGCAACACGATGAGGTTTTCGATCTCTTCGGAAGCGACTTTTTCGCCCCCCCGGTTGATCTGGTCCTTGACCCGGCCGACGACGCGCAAGTCACCGCTGGGTGTCATTTGCACCAGGTCACCGGAGTAGTAGTAACCCTCGTTATCGAAGGCTTGAGCGTTCTGTTCGGGGCTCTGGTAGTAGCCGCAGAAGGTGTAGGGGCCGCGGGTAGCCAACATGCCGGGCTCGCCCTCCGCTACGGGCACACCTTGTTCATCGACGATTTTGATTTCGTCCCCCGGGCTGATCGGGCGGCCTTGGGTGGTAAAGATTTGCTCGTCGGTGTCATCCAGGCGAGTGTAGTTGATCAGGCCCTCGGCCATGCCGAACACCTGCTGCAGTTTGCAGCCGAGCACCCCGGGCACCTGGCGGGCCAGCGAGTCGGCGAACACGGCGCCGCCGACCTGGAGGAATTCAAGCGATTGCAGTTGCTCGGTGCGCTGCGGCGCGGCCTGCAGCCACAACGCGACGGCACTGGGCACCAGGGCGACGGTGTTGACTTCGTGGCGCTGGATCATTGCAAAGCAGGTCTGCGGTTCTGGGCTCGGCGCCATGATGATGGTACCGCCCGCGTACAATACGCCCAGGGCGCCCGGCGAGCTGAGCAGGAAGTTATGCGCTGCCGGCAGGGCGCACAAAAAGCGTGTTTGTGCGCTCAGGCCGCACACCTCGGCACTGGTGCGGGCATTGTAGTGGTAGTCATTGTGGGTGCGTGGGATGAGCTTGGGTGTGCCGGTGCTGCCGCCGGATAACTGAAAGAGAGCAACTTCATCTGGTGCGCTGGGAGAGAAGTCCACGCGGCTGTCGCTTGGGCTTTCAATCCATGCGGTCAGGTTGTTGGGGAAGTGCTGTTCGCCGAGGAACAGCGTGACCTGAGGGCTTGCGCCGACTTCGTTGAGGTCGGCGAGGTAGCCGTCATCACGAAACACTTCATGCTCACGCGAGGCGATCAACAGCTTTGGTGTGATTTGTTTGGCGTAGCTTTTGAGCTCCAGTTTGCGATGGCTGTAGAGCGCGTTGAGCGGCACGATGCCGGCCTTGAGCAGCGCGAACAGCACGATGTAGAACTCGGCGATGTTGGGCAGTTGCACCAGCGCGGTGTCGCCGTGGCCAAGTCCGTTGGCGGCCAGGCGCGAGGCCAGGTTGGAGGACAGTTGGTCTAGCTCGCCGTAACTGAAGCGACGCTCGCCGCAAATGATCGCGCAAGCCTGGGGCTGTGCTTGGCTGCGGGCCTGAAGCAGGTGGGTGAGGGGTTGATCGATCCAGTAGCCGTTTTCCCGATAGCGTTGTGCTCTTTCGAGGGGCCAGTGCGTGAATTCTAGAGTCATGAGGGTCACTGCTGAAAAATGGGGAAGTTAGTGGGCCAGGCCGCATGCGCGCAGCATGGTGCCGAGCTTGGTCTGGACTTCTGTCCATTCGGAGTCGGGGCTTGAGGCTTCGACGATGCCGGCGCCGGCGAACAGGCGGACCTTGTTGCGCTTGATGGTGCCGCATCGGATGGTCACGACCCATTCGCCGTTACCTTGGGCGTCGCACCAGCCGACCATGCCGGTGAACAGGCCGCGCTCGACGTGTTCGACGAATCGGATCAGGTGCCGGGCGCGCTCGGTAGGGAAGCCACAGACCGCAGGGGTTGGGTGCAGGCGGCAAGCCAACTGCAAGGCCGAGATGCCGGGGTTGGCCAGGGTGCCTTCGATACGAGTGGAGAGGTGCCACAACGCAGGCGTGCTGATCAGGCTAGGGCGCTGTGGCACGTTCAGTTGCGTGCACAATTCGCTGAGCTGGGAGGCGATGTCTTCGGTCACCAGGCGGTGTTCGTAGTGGTCTTTTTCCGAGGCGGCCAGCCAGTCGGCGTTACGTCGGTCGGCTTCGGGGTCAGCCATACGTTTGGCCGAGCCGGCCAGGGGGTTGGACACGAAGTCCAGACCGTCCTTGTGCACCAGCAATTCGGGGCTGACGCCGATCAGCGTGGCGCCGTCCGGCATGGGCACGCGAAAGTGGTAGCCGCCGGGGTTCTGGGCCCGCAGATTGTTCTGCATGGCGCTCACGTCCACATCTTGGGCAAACAGCAATTCGCGCTGCACCGAGAGCACTGCCTTGCGCACGTCGCTGTGGCGGAAGTTGACGATGGCGTGTTCGACCGTGCGCTTGAAGCCTTGCTCGTCCGGTATGTTTTTTTGTTCAAGCAGTTCCGGCATCGAGGCCGCGCCGGTTTGCACGGCACCGCTGCGGGCGCGCCACTCGGCGTGTTCGGGGATGTAGAGGCAGGACGCTTCAGCGGGGTCGAAGGGGATGGCACCGACGATAATCGGGTTGGCCTGGCCAGCTTTGCGCGCTTGTTCAAAGGCGTGCGAAACGGTTTTTTGAAACAGGCTGCTGGCGTTTTCGCCGGCGATGGCCGGAGTTTCGATACGTTGCAACATGCCGCTGACGGCTAGCTCACGATCACCCGAGGTAAATGAAAAACTCCGCGTTGCATCAAGCTGTTGCACCTCATCCATGTCGCTCGTCCTAAGGGTGCTCGTTCTCATTTGCAGAAAGCCTCCGTGGCTTGTGGTCGAAAATTTATATCTTGAAATATAATCATTATCGTTTTTAATAGGTGACGCTAATCATTTAGATTTGTCAATCACATGAGTGGACCATGAGAGAGTTAACTTCGATGCAAGCCGCCTGTTGGATCGGGCGTACTGCTCACGCCTTTTTAGGGAGGGTTTCGGCTCATCTTTATGCCGAGTTCGATGGCCATTCCATTGAACTGGACCGCTTACGCGAAGCGCTTGAGCGGGCCAGCCTGCTGCATCCGATGCTGCGAGTGCGGGTGGATGCGCAAGGGCTGCAATTCATTGCTTCCATGGACCAATCGCCTCAGTTGGAAGTCGAAGACCTGCGTGCCATGACCGCGCCGGAGGCCGCCCACCACCTGCTGGCCAAGCGGGAGGCGTGGACACATCAGCAACTGGACCTCGGCCATGGGCCGGGCGCCCGGTTTGCAGTAAGCCTGATGGCGGACGATAGGTTTCGCCTGCATGTCGATACCGACATGATCGCCATCGACCCATCCAGTTTCCGCACGCTGATGGAGGACTTGGCCCGGCTTTACGAGCAGCCCGATGACACGCTGCCGCACACGCCATCCTTCTTCGATTGGTACGACAAGGCCCGTGTCGACCCGGCGCTCAAGGCCGCTCGTGATCGCGACCGTGCCTGGTGGCGTGAGCGCCTGGCGCACGTTGCCCCGGCACCCACCTTGCCATTGCTTGAACGCCCGCCGGAGCAAGCGCAAAGCCACCGGCTCCATACCTGGCTGGGCCCCGTCGAGCGTCAGGCATTGCAACAAGTGGCACGGGAACGCAGGATTACCCTCTCGACCTTGATGATGGGGCTGTTTGCGGCGGTGCTCGGTGAGCAGACCGGCGACCGTAGCTTGCGCCTCAATGTACCGACGTTCTGGCGCCAGCCGTTGGTGGATAATGTCGAGCGCGTAGTGGGTGACTTTGCCAATGTGTTGATTCTGGATGTGGACATCGAGTCCGCCGCCACGCCGGCCGTGCTGTGTGCGCAGCTGGCGAAAAAAATGGTCACCCTGCTTGAGCATTGCGCCTATCCGGGCGTGAATGTGATGCGCGATCTGTCCCGCCATCAGGGTTCGCCACAGCTGGCGCCGGTGGTCTTTACTGCTGCGCTGGACATGCCCGGTGGCGACTTGCTTTCGCCGCGCGTCCGGCGTGTATTCGGCCCGATGAATTGGGTCATCTCCCAAGGGCCTCAGGTGGCTCTTGATGCACAGATTGCCTGCGCCGATGGCGGTATCCTGATCAATTGGGATATCCGTCTTGATGCGTTGCCACTGCCGTGGGTAACGACGTTCTTTGACCGCTTTGTGGCGATTACGCAGGAAGTGGCGGCCGATTCTCGCGCGTTGGATCAAACGCTCAATGTCGGTGTATCGCGCACTCTCGAAAAACCACTGTCAGCACTGCAGCAGGCGTACTTATTGGGCCGTGGCACCCAGGTGCCTCTCGGCGGCGTGGCCATGCAGGAGTTTCGTGAATACCACGGGGCCATGGACCCGACGCTGCTGCGCAGTCGCCTGACGGCGATGGTTCAGCGCCATGACAGCCTGCGCACACGGGTGGATGCGCTCAAGCTGGTGAGTTATGTCAGCGATGAAGCCTGCATCAATCTAGAGGAAGTTGACCTCACCTCGATGTCGACGCAAGCAGCGTCGGCCTACATCGATGGGCGTCGTGAGGCATACGCCCACGCCATCTTCGAGCTGGACCGTGCGCCTTGGAATGTCACGATCTTCCACCTGCCCGACCACCAGTTGACAGTGTTCGTGCGCCTGGATGCGTTGATCCTCGACGGCCGCTCCATTGCTGCGTTGTTGGTCGAGCTGTTCGACGGCCTGACTGGCGATGAGCCCGCTGCCGAGGCTGCGCCTGCCTCGGTGGATCAGACCGGTCAACGCAAGGCCGATGCGGTTTACTGGAAGACCAAGCTCGCCGATGTGACGGGTGCACCACGCCTGCCATGGCGGGTGCCGCTCGATCAAGTGCGGGCATCGCGCTACGAGCGCCAAAGCCGGCAAGTGCCCAAGGCGGTATTCAACGGTTTCTGCAAATTGGGCGCCCGGCAGCGGCTATTCAAGAACTCCGCCCTGATGGCGCTGGTAATGGAGGTGCTGTCCCACTGGATCGATGAGGGCAGCTTGTGCGTGGCGGTGCCTGTTGCGCCGCAAACGGGTGGTGCATTTGCCAATCGTTCCAGCTTTATCGCGATCAACCGAAGCGAGGCTCCCGGCACCTTGACGGAGCGTGCGGCGAAGCTGCAAGTGGACGTGCTGGAAGGGCTGCAACACCTGGCCTATTCGGGCGTTGACCTCGCCCGGTTGCTGTTCGAATCCCACGGCCCTGGGCCAGTGCTGCCGGTGGTGATTACCAATGGTTTTTCCTGGCCAGTGTCGGCGGCGAACAGTCTAATGCAGTTGCAAGGCGGCCTGACCCAGACGCCTCAGGTGGCCATGGATATTCGCTTCTGGGCTAACGCCGAGGGCGCGCTGATGCTGGATATCGACTATGCACGGGAAGTCCTGGACCCAGCGGTGGTTCACGACATCCTGGATGCGCTGGAAAAGGCCATCAGCCAGATCAGCGCCAGCGGTGAGTTTGCCATGGACGCTACCGCGATCATCGACACCTCTCACTATCGCCTCAATAGCTCGACGACCGAGGCCAGTGCCGAAGGATTCCTGGCGCAAATCGCCAAGCACCTGTTCGATCCCGCCAATCAACGGATCGCCCTGATCAGCGGCGAGCGGCAGATCAGCTACGCCGAACTGGGAGCGGGGGTGTCGCGTGTCATTGCGGCGTTCAAGGTCCGTGGCATCGGGCCGGGCCAGGTGGTCGCCATCTGCTTGCCACGCAGCCCGGAGCACACCACGCTGACCTTGGCCTGTGCGTTGACGGGCGTGATCTGGGTACCTATCGACGCCTCGGCGCCAGACGAGCGTCGGAAGTATCTGTTGGAAAACTGTCGACCCGATCTGGTGGTCATCAGCTCGGGCGAGACGGTCGCGCAAGCCCACGCCACGCCGAACGAATTGCTGGCCGGGCCGCAGCCCAGTGCGCCAATGTTGGATGATCGCTCAATGAGCGAAGCGCCGGCGTATTACCTCTACACCTCAGGCACCACCGGCAAGCCCAAGTGCGTGGTGTTGTGCAACCGTGCCACGGCCAATGTCATCGGCAGCACCTTGTCACACTGGCGCGTGAGCCAGGGCGACGTGTTCATGTCGGTCACCCCGCTGCACCACGACATGTCGGTCTTCGATGTGCTTGGCTGCCTGACGGCCGGCGCCACTCTGGTGCTGCCTGGCGTCGGCGAGGAAAAGGATGCGGTGCGTTGGAATCAGTTGATCGCCAGGCACCGTGTGACATTGTGGTGTTCCGTGCCGGCCATTCTGGAAATGCTGCTGTCGTGCCGTGGTGAACATGACTTGGTCAGTCTGCGCCTGATCGCCCAGGGCGGCGACTACATCAAGCCGGGCGTGATCGCCGAGTTGCGCGGGCTGCTGCCATCGTCCCGCCTGATTTCCCTGGGGGGGCCGACAGAAACCACGATTTGGAGCATCTGGCACGACATCACTGCTGATGACCAGCTGCAAATTCCCTACGGCCGACCGTTACCGGGCAACTGTTATCTGGTTCTCGATGCCCAGGGAGCCCATTGCCCAGCAGGCGTTGTCGGTCGCATTCATACGGCAGGCGTCAACCTGGCCCTGGGCTATCTGGAAAACGGCGCGCTGGCACAAACCGAATTTATCAGCGTCATCGATGAGCACGGCCAGGCCGTACGCGCATTTCGGACCGGTGACTGCGGGCGCTATCGCCGTGACGGCACGTTGATGTTCGACAGCCGTGTGAATGGCTACGTGAAGGTGCGCGGCGTACGCGTGTCGCTGCCCGACATCGAGATCGAGCTGATCAAGCATCCGGCGGTCAGGCATGTGCTGGTAGTGGACTACGGCGAACAGCGCCAGGGCGAGGTCAACATTGGTGCGCTGTACGTGAGTGCCGAAGACGCCGCCCCCTTGACCGCCGCCGAGTTGCGCCAGTTCGCTCGCGAGCATTTGCCGCAATCCCATGTGCCCACGCGATTCCTGGCGGTGGAGGCGCTGCCGTTATCGCAAAACGGCAAGCCTGATCGCCCGCGTGCCCGCAGCTTGTTGCAGGAACCTGCCGAAGAGGTCGTTGCGACCCAGGGCAACAAGGTCTTGGCGATCTACCTGAGTGTGTTGGGCAGGCCCCCGCAGTATGGCGCCAATGCATCGGTCGACTTCATCAGTCTGGGCCTGCGGCCCCAGCATTTGAAAGCCATCGCGGCCCGGCTCCAAGAGGAACTGGCGGTGACGCTTTCCCCCGGACAATTACTGCGTTGCCGTAACGCACAAGATGTCGAGCGATTGCTCGCCTGCGCATAACCACATAGCAATACCCAGGGAGACAGATTGGATGACGGATTTACCCACTGTAGATATCGCCGGTGTTGGCATCGGGCCCTTTAACCTCGGGTTGGCCGCTTTATTGTCCAAACATTCCGGCGTGACCAGTCTTTTCCTGGATCGCAAAGCCGAATTTCGTTGGCATGAAGGGTTGCTCTTACCGGGCACCACGTTGCAGGTGCCGTTTCTGGCGGACCTGGTGACGATGGCCGACCCGACCCACGAACTGAGCTATCTGAATTACCTGCACCAGCACGATCGCCTGTATCAGTTCTATTACTACGAGAACTTCCAGGTGCCGCGCCGCGAGTACGATCACTATTGTCGTTGGGCTTCGCTGCAGTTGCCGACGTGCCATTTCGGCGAGGATATCTGTGATGTGACTTACGACGCGGGCGCCGAAAAGTTCCTGATTGAAAGCCAGTCCGTGTCGGGCTTCAAACGCTACTATTCCAGTCGAAACCTGGCGGTAGGCATCGGCACTACGCCGATATTGCCGCAATGGACTCAGGTAAAAAGCACGGCGCCCATCATGCATTCGGCGGAGTTTGGCAAGCGCCAGGCGCAGTTGTCGGAATGTCGGCGTGTCACCGTGATTGGCTCCGGCCAGAGCGCCGCCGAGTGCGTGCTCGCGTTATTCAATGAGCTGACCCCCGAGCGGATTGCCGCGGGCGCCTCGATCCGCTGGATCACCCGTTCAGCCGGTTTCCACCCCATGGAATACTCCAAGCTGGGGCAGGAGTGCTTTACGCCGTCCTATATGGAGTACTTCCACAGCCTCCCGCGTGAGCGCCGTCGTGAGGTCGTGGCCAAGCAGGGGTTGTTGTACAAGGGCATCAGTTTTTCCACTATCGCCGCTATCTACGACTTGATCTATGAGCGCTCCATCGGCGGCAATGATCCTGGCCTGACCTTGATGTCCAACTGTGAGGTCGAGACGGTCGAGGATGTCGCCGGTACGCTGCGTATTGCCTATCGGCATCGTGAGCTGGACCAGACCGGCAGCCTGGAGGCGGACGCGATTGTGGCCGCCACGGGCTACGGGCATGCCTGGCCGCAGTGGTTTGAGCGGCTCAAGGGGACAGTGCTGGAAACCGATGAGCACGGTGACTGCCTTGTGGAGGATGACTTCACTGCACGTCGCTGTGATGACGGGGCAGGGCGTATCTTTGTGCAGAACGCCGAGATCTTCCAGCATGGCGTGGGCTCGCCGGACCTGGGCATTGCCGCGATTCGTAATGCGAGCATTGCCAATCAACTGCTCGGCCGCCCGCACTACCGCCTGCCCAAACGTTCGTCGTTCCAGCGTTATGGCATGCATGAGGTTTAGTGCGTGAAAGGCAGGGCCTTGGTGTTACCAAGGCCCTGTTGAAGGTCAGACGCGGATGTGGTCCAGGGTGATGCCATCGGCGCCAGGTGTCGCAAACAGCGCGAACATCTGCTCAATCGTGGCGCTCATGCGAGCCATCTGTTCTGCACTGTAACGATCCGAACGGTAGGTGATCACCAGGCGCAATGCGCGCTTGCCGTCGAGTGTGTTTTCCATGATCTCGAACTGAATACCGAACATCGACTGGTTCTTGTCCGGGTCAATCTGGCGGTAGCGGATTGCGCCGTTGTCCGGTGTGCTCAGGGCGCCGTTCAAGGCGTTGTTGGCGTGAATCTGGATGTACACGTCGAACAGCAGTCCATCCGCCGGCGTCATGCCCAGGGCCTGTTGAATCTGCTCCATCGGCACATCGGCGTAGGCCATCGAGTCGTTGATCAAGCGACTGACGCTTTCAATCATGGCGCCGACGGCTTGCCGAGCATCGAATTGCACGCGGTGCGCGACCATGGTGGTGAAGTAGCCGACCGTGTCGTAATACGCGGGGTCTGTGCGACCGGAAGCCGACGTGCCCACTACCAGGTCTTTCAAATCGCCGAGCTTGTACAGGGAAAGCACGATTGCCGAATAAACCACGCCGAACAGTGACGCGTTGTTCTGGCGGGCGAAGGCGTACAGGTGGTCGGTCGTGCCCTGGGTGGGCTTGATCTCAAACCACTGGGCCTTGGTCGAAACCTGTGCGGGCTGTGCCTCGGAGGAGGGCAGCGTCAGGCCACGGGTGGCGTCGCGCAGCATACTGGTCCAGTAGTCGAGGTGCTTCCGGTTGATCCCGGCGGCTTGCTGGCGCACGGCGAACTCATGGAAGGACGGTGCCGGGCTTTTCCAGACGGGCGCTTTGTCGGCTGCACGGGCCAGGTAAGCCTGGGCCAGTTCTTCCATCATCACGTTGAGCGACCATTCATCGATGGCCATATGGTGGACGAGCAGCGACAAGGTTTGGCGTTGATGTTGCGAGCCCTGAATGAAGCGCACCCGCAGGGGTAACTCGCGGGTCAGATCGAACTGATAGGTGGCTTCACTTTGCAGGGTGACGCCCTGGCTTTCGCGGCTCGGCCAGAACCACTTGAACTGCGATAGCTGCGAGGTCGGCACGATTTGCTGGTATGCCTCGTCACTCTCGAAGTGGAAGGTGCTACGCAGGCTGGCATGGCGCTCAAGCAGGTCATGGAATGCCTGCTCGAACAGCACTTCGTCCACCGTGTCGAGAAACTCCACGGCAAACGGCAGGTTGAAGATCGTACCGAATTCGAAGGCGGCGTAAGCGCGTCCCAGGGATGCCTGGGCCAGTGCAAACGGTGCTTTTTGTACGTCTTGCGGCGAGCCGGTGGCGGTCGTTGGCGCAGCGTCTCTCGCGATGACCTGGGCGCGCGCCGCCAAGGCGGTTGCCGAGGGGGCGCTGAAGAAATCATTGAACTGGACTTCGATGCTGTGGCTGCTCAACAGCTTGCCGATGATGCGGGTGGCCAGCAGCGAGTGGCCGCCAAAGTCGAAGAAGTCATCTGTCGCCAACATGCCCGGTTCCGCCAGGGCTTCGCGGAACTCGGCGAGGATGATGGCTGCAACGTCAGGTGTTTCGGTTTGGGCGGCGTTCTCGCCGATGTCCGCCTGGCGGTGCAGCCAAGGCAGTGGCGTATCAACTGTGTGCATGATCTTGCGGTACAGGTCGTTCGCCTGGCAGGTCTGGTCAAGAATCGGGTGAAGGACCAGTGCGAGGATGGGCGCCTCCGGCGTTTGCATGATCAGCGCCTTGAACGGCGGCTGGTGCTCAGCGTCCCACGGCGCGGCTTGTTCGGGGAGCAGGTAGTGACTGGCGTCACCGGTTACCTGAATGCGCTCGATGCACGCTTGCCAGTCGCGCGCCTGGACCTTGTCGACTTCGCCGTCATCGTTGAACTGATAGCGGGCATTCAGCTCGGGGATTGATTCGATCACCGCCTGGAGTGCTGACTCCAGCCTTGCGGGGTCGACATCCGCGTCGAGTTTCCAGGCACTCAAGTGCTTGAGAATGCGCTCGGGATATTGCTGCTGCAAGAGCCAAATATGCGCTTCGTAATCGGTGGCAGACCGTTTCGAAAACGTATCTGGAGTGAGTTCCATCATGGAAGTTTCCCGCCTTATCAGACTGAACAGTAAGAAGTAGAGATGGCACCAAGTGCCGACAGACCCATCCTCGGTCTGGTGTAACGCCTGGGAACCCGGGCGTCAGAGGACGTGCAATCCGGCTGCGTTGCAGGGGCTTTATGAACACCGTATGATCACAAATAATAATCATACATATTCGCATTAGTCAAAAGCTGATCGCGGGTGGATTCGTCTCAGGAGAGGTGTTGTGAACAACGGAGCGTTTGCGTCCAAGCAGCAATTCGAAAAGCTGTATGTCGACCATCACCGCTGGTTGTGCAGGTTGCTGCGGCGCAAGCTGGGCAATTCGGTGGATGCTGCGGATCTGGCCCACGATATCTATCTCAACCTCATCAAGAAGGGCCGCGTGCCTTCGATTGAAGACTCGCGCTGCCACTTGTCCCAGATCGCCAAAGGCATGGTGATTGACCTGTATCGTCGCCGTCACCGCGAAGCCTGCCACCTCGAATCCTTGATGCAGCAGGCCGAACCGCTGGTGCCGTCGGAAGAGGTGCGGGCGCTGGCCACCGAGGCGCTGGTGCAAATCGATGACGCGCTGCATGCCAAACCGCCCAAGGCCCGCGAAGCACTGTTGCTGTGCAAGCTGCATGGCATGGGCCATCGGGACATCGCCGCGGAATTGAAAGTGTCGGTGTCTTCTGTCGAAAAATACATCGCGGCGGGCCTGCGGGCGTGCCATCCCTTCGCATCGGCGGCCGGGCTGTGAACAATTAAATCCGCAGCGCCGTTGAGGTTTTCGCCGTGTCGTTCGGAATACACGGTATGCACCGTGCAAAACGCTCGAACGCAAAGGACGCCAGGTACGCCACACGGTGGCCGGCAGTGGTTATTCAGGAGAGCTCATGAGCGTTAAAGACACACCCGTCGGTTCGGTATCCCAGGTATTACGCCCCATTCGCGGGCGTCTGATACTTGCCGCGGTACTGGCCGCCCTTGGAACCATGCTGACCATGGTGCCCCTGGCTGGCATTGCCCATATTGCTCAACTGGCCATGAGTGACGCAGCCAGTTGGGTCCAGTTGCAAGGCCCAGTCTGGCAAGTGGTCGGTGTCAGTCTGGCTTGCCTGTTCCTCGGCATGACCTTGATTTCGCTGGGGGAGATGGTCGCGCACCTGGCCGACAACCACATCACGGGCCACCTGCGCCAGGCCATCACCCGTCGGTTGGCCAGGGTGCCGCTGGGTTGGTTCACCAGTCGTGCTTCGGGTGAGGTCAAGCAGGCGATGCAGGATGACATCGGCACCTTGCACAGCTTGACGGCGCACTTTTTCACCACCCTCGGCCGTACGCTTGGGGCTGTGATCATCGCTGTCCTTTACCTGTTTGCCATGGACTGGCGCATGGCGATTGTCTCGCTGTTGCCATTCCCGCTGTTTTTCCTGTTTTTCACCCGCGCCACCAAGGCCAGTGGGGCTAACATGCAAGCGTTCGGCGCCGGCATGATGCGCATCAACAATGCCGTGGTCGAGTTTGTCAACGGTATTCCCGTGGTCAAGGCATTTGGCGCCGAGGGCAAGGCCCATGGCAGCTACCGGGATGCCGTGGATGACTTTGCTGCTGCGTTTACCGACTTTACCCGGCCACTGGTCAGCGCGATGGCCAACGCCCACGCCATGATCACGCCCGTAGCGGTACTCGGCGTGGTGCTGGCCTTCGGTACGCTGGGGGTGAGCCAGGGCTGGCTGGCTCCGGTAGACATCCTGCCGTTTGCCCTGGTCGCCCCGGGCATCTGCGCGCCGCTGTTGCTGCTGAGCTATATCACTCACGACCTGAACAACGCGACCGCCGCTGCCCAGCGCGTGCAAACCCTGCTGGAAACCCCTGTGCTCGAAACCCTGCCAGGCACCTCAGCACAATTGCCTGCAAACGCTGAAATTCGCGTCGAACACCTGAGCTACCACTATAACGACCAATCCCCGGTGCTCCAGGACCTTAGCTTCACCCTCAAGCCAGGCACGGTGACCGCCATTGTCGGCGCATCAGGTTCCGGCAAGTCGACCCTGGCCCGCCTGCTGCTGCGTTTTTTCGACCCGACCGAAGGGCGTATCACCTTGGGTGGCGTCGACCTGCGCCATATCGAGAGCACCCAGTTGTACCGGCGCATCGGTTTCGTGTTGCAGGAAGTGCGCCTGGTTCACGCCAGCCTGCGCGACAACATTGCCCTGGGCCGTCCCTCGGCCAGCCAGCAGGAAATCGAGGCCGCCGCGCGTATTGCGAACATCCACGAACGCATCCTGGACCTGCCACGGGGCTATGACTCGGTGATCGGTGAAGATGTACAGCTCTCCGGCGGTGAGTTGCAGCGCGTCAGCATCGCCCGCGCCGTGTTGCTCGACCCACCCGTGTTGGTACTGGATGAAGCCACGGCGGCAGCCGATGCCGAAAATGAGGTGAAGCTGCAACAAGCCCTGTCGCGATTCGCCCAGGGTCGCACCCTTATGGTGATTGCTCACCGGCTCGACACGGTGATGCACGCCGACCAGATCATCCTGATCGACAACGGCACCCTCTGCGAGCAAGGCACCCACGCCGAGTTGCTCGCACGCAAAGGTCGCTACGCCAGGCTGTGGGCGTTGGGCGGTTATGAAAAAGCCAAGGAACAGGCGGTGTCGTCATGCTGAAAACCTTTATTCAACTGCTCGGCGAAGATGCCTCTGTATTGCGCCGCTATCTGGCAATGGCCCTGGTCTATGGCCTGCTCTGCGGGGTGACGATTGTCATGCTGGTGCCGATCCTCACCCACCTGCTGGGTGGTGATACCCACGCCGCCGCGCAATGGCTGATCGCGCTGGCCATCGGTGTAGTGGTGTGCTGGGCGCTGCGACGCAGCGTGGAAAAAGCCGGTATCCGCGTCGGCATCGCCGTGCTCCAGCGCGGCCGCCACCGCCTTGGCGACCATGTGGCGAAGTTGCCCGTAGGCTGGTTCAGCGCGCAAAACACGGCGCGGCTCAGCCATCTGGCGACTTCGGGCATGATGGAAATGGCGCAGTTGCCCGCACACGTGTTCACGCCACTGTTGACCGGTGTGGTCACGCCGGTGGTGATTCTTATCGCGCTGTTCACCCTGCACTGGCAAATGGGCCTGGTTGCCCTGGCGACCCTGCCGGTGTTGCTGGGCGTGTTCGTGTTGACTGCACGGTTGGGGCAGCGAGCCGACCACGACTTCCAGCATAACGCCGCCCTGACCAGCCAGCGCATGGTCGAGTTCGCCCAGGCGCAGTCGGTACTGCGTGCCTTCAATGGCGAGGACGGCGGTACACAGTTCCTCGAACAGGCCATCGCTCGCCAGCAGCAGGCTGCGAAGCATCTGATCCACGTATCGGCGATGTCAGTGGTGTTCAATGCGTGGGCGGTGCAGGCCGGTTTTGCTGCGCTGCTGGTGGCTGCCACCCTGTGGCTGGGCGACCTGCTGGGCGCCGGTCTGGAAGTGGGCTCGGTCATCGCCGTGATGATTACGCTATTGCTGGTCAGCCGCTTCATCGACCCGCTGCTGGAAGTGGCCGGTTACAGCGAAGTGCTGCGCGGTGCCCGTGGCCAGTTGGGCGCCGTGCGCGAGATTTTTGCAGTCAAGCCACTGCCGCAGCCACAGGCACCCGAGGCACCTGTCGATAGCTCCGTCGAGCTGTGCAATGTCAGCTTCGCTTATGCCGAGGGCCAGCCCGAGGTGCTGCGCGATGTCAGCCTGCGCATCGAACCGGGCAGCATGACCGCACTGGTGGGTGCTTCCGGCTCGGGCAAGACCACATTGGTGCGCTTGATCGCACGCTTCTTCGATGTGACCCAAGGCCGCGTGATCATCGGCGGCGTGGATGTGCGCCAGATGTCCGGTGAGCAACTGGCCGGCCAGATCAGCCAGATCTTCCAGGATGCCTACCTGTTCCAGGGCAGCATTGCCGACAACATCCGTATCGGCAAACCCGCGGCCGGCGATGCCGAAGTGATGGAAGCCGCGCGACAAGCCGGCGTGCTGGAAATCATCGAGCGACTGCCCCAGGGCCTGGACACGCCGGTGGGCGAGGGCGGGGCACGGTTGTCCGGTGGCGAACGCCAACGGATCTCCATCGCCCGTGCGCTGATCAAGGATGCACCGATCCTGCTGGTCGACGAAGCCACCGCGGCCCTTGATGCCGAGAACCAGGCCGCCATCGCCGAAGCGCTGGCGCGGCTGCGCGGCAAACGCACGCTGATCGTTATCGCCCACCAGCTTTCGACCGTGGTCATGGCCGATCAGATCCTGGTGCTCGATCAAGGCCAGCTCAGCGAACAAGGTTCCCATGCCCAATTGAGCGCCAAGCCTGGGCTGTATGCCCACTTTCTCGCCCAGCGCAGGGCGGCAAAAGGCTGGCGTATCGCGGGTGAGGGCGGTTCTTGAGTCGTGCAGCGTTAGTCGTCCTGTTTGTAGTGCTGTGCGGCCTGTCGCTGATGGTGGGGGTCAAGCAGGTGTCGTGGGTCGAGCTGCTGAGCTTTTCCGACGACGCCTGGCTGACCCTCACCGCGAGCCGGCTGCCACGCCTGGCCGCGCTGATCCTCACCGGGGTCGGGTTGGCCGTGTGCGGGGTGATCCTGCAGCAGATCGTGCGTAACCGCTTCGTCGAGCCCGGTACTTGCGGTGGGCTGGATGCCGCCAAGCTGGGCATCCTGATTTCCCTGACGGTAGCTCCGGGAGCCGGGGCCGCCGGTAGAATGCTGTTTGCCTTGGCCTTTTGCTTTGCTGCCAGCCTGATCTATGTCGCGATCATCCGGCGCATCCAGTTCAAGAACACCGTAATGGTGCCGGTGATCGGCCTGATGTACGGCAGCGTGCTGAGCGCCGTCGCCGAGTTCTACGCTTACCGTCACAACATCCTGCAGAGCATGCAGGGTTGGATGCTCGGCGATTTCTCGAAGATCGTGCAGGGCAATTACGAGATCATCTACCTGATCCTGCCCATTGTCGTGCTGACCTACCTGTATGCCCATCGTTTCACCGTACTGGGCATGGGGGAGGGCATGGCCAGCAGCCTGGGCCTGAACTACGCCGCCAACGCGGCGCTGGGCTTGATGTTGGTGGCCGTTACCGTCTCCGCCACGGTGATTACCGTGGGCGCGATCCCCTTCGTCGGGCTGGTGATTCCCAATCTGGTTGCCCTGCACTACGGTGAAAACCTGGAGCGCACGCTGCCCATCGTCGCCCTGTGCGGTGCCTCGTTGCTGTTGGCCTGCGACATCCTCGGCCGCCTGCTGATCTACCCCTTCGAAGTGCCGATCGGCCTGACTGCCGGCTGCATTGGCGGTGTGGTGTTCCTGGTGCTGCTGATCCGGAAGTACGCATGAAACACCTGGCTACCCGTTATGGCCCCTGGCTGCTGGTGTTATTGCTGGCCCTTGGGTTCCTGTTGCTGGGCTCAGGCCTGGATTTCGATTACATCATTCCCAAGCGGCTTACCCGCCTGGCCGCAATGGGCATTGCCGGCGTGTGCATTGCGTATTCGTCGGTGATTTTCCAGACCATCGCCGGCAACCGCATCCTCACGCCGGCCATCATGGGCTATGAGGCAATCTATCTGTTGTTCCAGGCGTTGCTGATTCTGGTGCTGGGTACCCAGAGCCTGGTGCTGCTGGGGCGTGACGGCAACGTGCTGTTATCGGTGCTGTTGATGCTCGGCTATTCGTGGCTCCTCCATCGGTGGCTGTTGCGCGACGGCAGTCACAACGTGTACCTGCTGTTGCTGCTGGGGTTGGTGTTGAGCATGGTGATGGGCACCTTCACCCAATTCATCCAGTTGAAGATCAGCCCCGGGGAGTTCTCGATTTTCCAGGGATTCAACTACGCCTCCTTCAACAAGGCGCAAACGGGGCAGGTGATCTATTCGGGAGTATTGGTGGCGGTGGTGTGTTTCATCGCCCAGCGCACGTTGCCGGTGCTCGATGTGTTGGCCCTGGGACGTGACCAGGCGATTTCCCTGGGGGTCGACTACCCACGCAGCGTGCGCCTGCAACTGGCACTGATCGCCGTTCTGGTAGCGGTGTCCACCAGCCTAGTGGGGCCGACCGCGTTCATGGGCGTGTTCGTCGCCAACATCGCCTATGCCTTGGCCCGCACCACGCGGCACAGGGTCACCTTGCCTCTGGGCTGTGCGATTGCTATTGGCATTTTCATCATCGCTCAGTATCTGGTGGAGCAATGGTTCAACTACAACACCTCCGTGAGCATTCTCATCAACCTGCTGTGCGGTGTGTATTTCCTCGCGCTGATGATCCGAACCCGAGGCACGGCATGATCTCTCTCCAACACGTCTACAAAGCCTATGGCGCCAAGCATGTGCTGAGTGACGTCAGTGTGCAGTTCCCACCGGGGCAGGTGACCTCATTGATCGGCCCCAACGGGGCGGGCAAATCCACCTTGTTGATGTTGATCGCCCGTCTGTTGACGCCTACCCGTGGCGATGTACTGATGGGCGGGCGCAGCATCGCCGACGTACCGGCACGCGACTACGCCAAGCGCGTCGCCACCTTGCGTCAGTCGCCGGATTTCAACCTGCGCCTCACCGTCGAAGAGCTGGTGGCCTTCGGGCGTTTCCCCTACAGCCGAGGCGCGCTCACCGCCCAGGACCGGGTGGTGATCGACGAGGCCATCGACTTCCTTTCACTGCAACCGCTGCGCCTTTGTTACATCGACGAGCTCAGCGGCGGGCAGCGGCAGATGGCGTTCCTGGCAATGACGATCGCTCAGCAAACCGATTATCTGTTGCTGGATGAGCCGCTCAATAATCTCGACATGAAGCACGGTGTTCAAATCATGCGCGCCTTGCGCCGCTTGTGTGATGAGCAAGGTCGCACGGTGATCCTGGTGGTGCATGACATCAACTTCGCGGCCAATTATTCCGACCATATCGTGGCGATGAAAGGCGGCGCCATCCATCGTCACGGCCCAGTCGACCAGGTAGTGACTGAGGCCAACCTGCGCGAACTGTTCGACCTGGATTTCGAGATTCTGCACAGCCAACAAGGCTTCGTTTGCAACTACTTCAACCCATCACCTTCAAGGGAACTGACATGAGCACTGATCGCACGAACAGAATGCACGCGCTACTGCTGACGATGGCCGTGGCGGCGGGGCTGCAGGGGTGTGACAAACCGGCGCCAGAGGCCAAGGCCCCAGTCGTGGCGCAGGCGGCCTACGCGCCGATCACCATCGAGCATCCGCTGGGCACCACCGTGGTCACTCAGTTGCCCCAGCGTGTAGTGGCCTTCGACATGAGCGAGCTCGACACCCTGGATCAACTCGGTGCCCCTGTGGTCGGTATCGCCAAGGACTACGTTACCAGCTTCCTCACTCACTACCGTGACGACACGAATGTCGCGGATGTGGGCTCGACCATCCAGCCCAACCTGGAACGCCTGCATGCGCTCAAGCCCGACCTGATCCTGATCTCTCCGCTTCAGGCCCAGAGCTATAAGGAACTCAGCCAGATCGCTCCAACCGTGTACGACGACATGGACCTGACCAACAAAAAAGGCAATCTCATCGAGACCGCCAAGGCCCATTTGACCCTGCTGGGACGTATCCTCGACAAGCCGGAACTCGCCCGCCAGAAAGTGGCGCAAATGGATGCCAAGGTCGCGCAGACCCGCCAAGTCACTGCCGGTCGCCCCGAGAAGGCCTTGATCGTGCTGCATAACAATGGTGCCTTCACCTCCTACGGCGTGAAATCGCGCTACGGTTTTGTGTTCGACACTCTGGGCGTTAAACCGGCCAGCACCGACATCGAGGCCGGCTTGCATGGTCAGCCGATTTCCAATGAGTTCATTCAGCAGGCCGACCCGGACATTCTGTACATCATCGACCGCACGGCAGTGATGGAGCACCGCCCGGCCCTTGACCTCAAGAGCCTCGACAACCCACTGCTGCGCAAGACAAAGGCATGGAACAACGGCCGGGTGGTCTTCGTCGACGCCCAGACCTGGTACCTGTGCACGGCCAGTGTGACCTGCCTTAACCGCATGGCGGACGAGGTGGTCGAAGGCTACAAAGGCTGATCCAGACACGCGTCGTGGTACCCAAAGCCGCTGCCATTCAGGTCGCGGCTTTTTTTGGGAATATTTATCATTTAGATTGAGGGTTTGTAGTTCTGGTACGGAAACCTAGTGAATGCACTTCAATACTTCGCATCGAAAGGAATCCAGCATGTCGGAACACGGCCGCCCAACTCGCGCCCACCCTGATTTATTCCAGGCTACACCGCGTACTTTCCCGTTTACCTTGAACCGTACGTTCTGCGCCGTGCAGATGGCCTTGCTGCTCGGGTTGAGCGGCGGCTCGCCGGCAGTGTCGGCGGCGCCTGAACCGGAGCCGGCCACCCAGGTCCGGGCCGAAGCGGAAAAGAACAGCCTGGTGCTGTCGGAAACCATCATCGACGGCGAGCGGCTCGCCACCGACGACCTGCCACCTGCGTACGCGGGTGGGCAGGTCGCCACGGGCGGTCGTATCGGGCTGCTGGGCAACAAGGACTTCATGGAAACACCGTTCAACGCCATCAGCTATACCGATGAATTCGTGCGCAACCACCAGGCCAAGGACATCGGCTCGGTAATCGGCGCCACTGACCCGTCGGTCAACGTGCCGTCCAAGCGGGCCATCCTCGAAACCTTCTTCATCCGCGGCTTCAACACCAGCGCCAACGACATCACCTTCAACGGCCTTGCCGGCATGGCGCCGAACCTGCGCGGCTCGACCGAACTGGCCGAGCGTATCGAAGTGCTCAAGGGCCCGTCTGCGCTGCTCAACGGCATGCCGCCCGATGGCAGCGTCGCCGGCAGCATCAACATGGTGCCCAAGCGCGCCGCCGACGAGCCGCTGACGCGCCTCACCACCAGTTACGAATCCAACGGGCTGTATGGCGCCCACGCTGACGTGGGCCGGCGCTTCGGCGAGCAGAACCAGTTCGGTATCCGCTACAACGGCGTGTACCGCGATGGCGACACCAACGTGGACGACCAGCAGCAAAAGATGCAACTCAACGCCCTGGGCCTGGACTGGCGCACTGAGCGCGTACGCCTGTCCCTGGACGCTTACAAGCAGCGTGAGCGCCTGGATGGCGCCAACTATTTCGGTATTTTCGGCATCTCGCCAACGGTCAATAAAGTGCCCAGCCCGAAGAAGGGCGATAACTCCCTGGCGCCCGACTGGGCCTACACCATCAACGACACCGAAACCGTGTTGATCCGTGGCGAGGTCGACCTGAATGACTCGCTCACCGCCTTTGCCGCCTATGGCCAGCGCGACGGTGGCCGCAATGCCCTGATGACCCGTGACACGTTGATCAACAACGCCGGAGACATCGACGTGCTGGCTTATCGCTCGGACGGGCAGGGCACGCAGAAGTCCGGTGAAGCCGGCCTCAAGGGCACTTTCGACACCGGCCCGGTAGGCCACGCCTGGTCTGTGGCAGCCACCCAGTACAAATCGGAGATGAGCTTCAAGGATTTGATGATCCCCAACTATGTAGTCACCAACTACGACAACCTCGACTTCGGTGCAACACCGCCTCTGGGCAAATACGGCGCCGTCACCTCCCGCAGCGAAGCCAAGCTGAGAAGCTTTGCGTTCCTCGACACTCTGTCGTTCCTCGATGGCCGCGTGCAATGGACCGTGGGCTGGCGCAACCAGACCGTGGAAAGCGCCAGCCTGACGCCGGCCCGGGTCAAGACGTCCCGCTACAGCGACAGCAAGGTGTCGCCGGCGACAGCGTTGCTGGTCAAGGTCACCGATGATGTTTCGCTCTATGCCAACTACATCGAAGGTTTGTCCCAAGGGGGCACGGCACCCACCAGCGCCGCCAACTCGGGTGAAATCCTCAGCCCTTACCAGACCAAGCAGTATGAGGTCGGCGCCAAGTTCGACCTGGGCACCTTCGCCACGACGCTGGCCGTGTTCCAGATTGAAAAACCCAGCGCCTACACCGACCCCATCACCAATATTTACGCCACCAACGGCGAGCAGCGTAACCGTGGCGTGGAATGGAGTTTCTTCGGTGAAGTCCAACCCGGCCTGCGCCTGATGGGCGGCGCGTCCTATACTCAGGCTGAACTGACCAAGGCGTTGGTCACATCCAACGAAGGCAACCAAGTGACCGGCGTACCGAAGATCATCGCCAAACTGGGCGCCGAATACGACCTTGAGATGGTGCCGGGGCTGACCCTGACCGCCAACACCAACTACGTTGGCAGCCGCTACGTTACCGACGACCATCGTATGGAACTGCCGTCCTACACCGTGTTTGATGTGGGCGGCCGCTACACCACCAAAGTCATGTCCAAGCCAGTGACCTTGCGCGCCAATGTCGAGAACGTGGCCAACCGTGCTTATTGGATCGGTTCGTACAACGGTGGCGACGGCAGCGGATTGTCCGGTGGCCTGGGTACGCCACGTACGCTGCAACTGTCGGCCTCGGTGGACTTTTAACCCTCAAGCCAAGCGTGGAGGCGTCCTGGGACGCATCCACGCTGGCTTGTTTCAACGCTGCAAAAAATTCCCGCGATAATTGAGCCTTCAGATAGCCAACACGAGTAGGACTCGCCATGAACACGAAGTGCATGGCCCGTTGAGAGAGGGCAGCAGAAGCGGTTTTGTCGAATCAGTCACTTAGGCAGCTCATGAACATTTATGACATAGCCTGTCGTTTAACATAATATACATTATGCGAACAAATGAACTATCCTTCAGGGCCTCTGTTCGGCGCATTTCACGAAGCGACTTAGACCACAGCTCGCCAGATTTAAAAAGCAGCCATCTCGCTGACCTGCCTCCGTTTGACCCTTGGGCCACCGGGCATTTACGGCAAGTCGGCACACTGTTCACCCACGCTGTGGTGAAATCGATAACGTTGGCCGTCATAACGCATTACTGGAAAACAAGAGCCCGGGCCGCCGACCTCGACATCAGGCCAACCATTACTGCCTTTGCTAGCGAGAAACTCCGCGACGCCGCTTTCTTTGAGCATGAGCTTCCAGTGACCGTCAGGCTGCTGGCTGACTAGATAAAATCCAGTACCCGCTTGCCCATAACAGTCAGTGCTGCCTTCGGTAATCAACGCATCCGGCCGACCGTCACCGTTCAGGTCCTCAATCAACTCCATGGTTGCCGGCGTGTAGTTACCTGTTGTCTCGATTTCGCACTCCGACGTCTCTTGGTTAAATCCTGCAGCGCGGAAAGCTTTTATCTGCTCGCTACGCGGCAGTTCATCCGCCAGCGCCGGGGCACTGATCACGAAACATGCCACCCATAGACCTGACGTAAGCCTTCCCCGCATATAGACCGTCCCTTTATGATGCTCAAATGTGAAGTATCGTGCATGTACCCACACTAGCGTGAAAGATGAGCTGGCTCTGCCCTCACAATATAACCAATGTATATAACTAAACTAAATGACTATTTAGTTGAGTTATAACTAGATAGATCGATTCACAACCTGAACCGATCCACCGACTGCGAAAGCTTCCCCGCCAGACTCGACAATTCATCCGTCGTCGACGCCGTGTCTCCAATCACGCGGCTGTTGTTTTGCGACATACCAGCAATCATCTCCACCTGGTGAGCAATTTCATTGCTGGCCAGGCTTTGCTCGCTGATGGTGCGGGAAATATCGTTGACCAATTCGGTGGTGCTGAGTGTGGCCTGAAGGATCTCGCGAATGGCGCGTTCCACTTCGGCGGTAACGGCCATGCCCTTGTCCACTTGAGCAACGCCCTCCTCCATGCTGGTCACCGCTTCCCGGGTGTTCTGCTGGATGCGCCCGACCATGCTGGCGATCTCCTGCGTGGATGCGCTGGTGCGTCCGGCCAGGCTGCGTACTTCATCGGCGACGACTGCAAAGCCGCGGCCCTGCTCACCTGCACGGGCGGCTTCGATGGCGGCGTTCAGGGCCAGCAGGTTGGTCTGGTCGGCGATGCCTTTGATCACTTGAATAATGCTGTAGATCGCCTCGGACTCCTTGTCCAGTGTGCGGATCACTTGGGCCGATTGCTGCGCTGAACGGGCAATGCCATCCATGTCGCTGACAACCTGGTGAATGACGCGGCCGCCGTCCTTGGCCAGGGTTTCTGCCTGGTTAGCCATGTCGAGAGCGCGTTGGGCGTGGCGAGTGATTTCCTCGATGCTGGCAGTCATTTCGCTGGCGGCGGCGGCCATGGTGCTGGCGGCGGCGCTTTGCTGTTGACTGCTGCCTGCGACTTCATGGCAACCCTGGCTCAGTTGTTCGCTCATGCCATTGACGCCGTGGGCGTTGCTGCGAACCACTTCAATCATGCCGCGCAAATCCCGCTGCATGGTGGCCAGGCTGCGAATCAGCGCACTGGCTTCATCGTGATTTCTGGGCTCGATAATCGGTTCGCTCAAGTTGCCATGGGCAATGCTGTCGGCAATGCGGCTGGCGGTACGCAGTGGCCCCATGATGCTCAGGATCACCCAGCGCCCTTGTGCCAGCAGCAGTAACAGGCTGGCGATCAGTACCACGGCCAGGGTCCAATTGGCGTGGCTGATGGTTTGTCGGGTACCGATACTGGTCAGTTGAGTCTTGTTTTCGATCAGTTCGCTCAAGGCCGCCATTTGACCTTCCAGCCGACTGAACGCGGCATTGAAGGTCTCCAGCTCCCCACGGGCGGCTTCGGGGTTGTCCAGGGCCAGCGCGACGATACGCTCACCGGCGCTGATATAGGTATCCAGGCTGGGCTTGATGTTTTCCAGGCTCGCCTTGATTGCATCGTCCAACGGCTGCTTGAAGTTGTCCGCCAGCACCTGGCGAAAGTGTTCGGCATGTTCCTTGAGCGAGCTGTTGACCTGGGCCGGTGTGCTGGTGCTTTTGCCTAGCCCCACCAACATGGCCGACAGCACGTCGGCACGCAGGGCGTCGTGCATCATGTCGGCTTCCATGTGATTGCGCAGCACGGTCATGCTGACGTCATTTTCCTGTACCGCATCGCCCATCCGGGTATTTCCCAAATAGCTGGCCAGGCTCATGATCAAGGCGGTGAGCAATCCGGTCCCAATCAACAGCATCAAGCGTAATTTGATCGTCATGCTGGTATCCCCGTGCCAGGACCATCGGTTGGGAATCCAACCGTTCAAGTGCTCACTGTTAGCTGTATCGGCAACAACTCCTTGTTAGTGAAGCCTAAGTTTGCGGATCTGCGCGTTTCACTTAAGCTGGCCGTCCTTTGCTCCAGCCGGACCTGCCAAATGTCTCGAAGTATCGCCCATCTCGCCCTGCTGCTGGGCTTGATCACCGCCGTCGGCCCGTTTGCCATCGACATCTACCTGCCCGCGCTGCCAACCCTGGGCGCAAGCCTTGGGGCCTCACCGGCGGCGGTGCAGATGAGCCTCACCGTGTTTTTCATGGTCATTGGTGTGTGCCAGTTGTTCTACGGGCCGATCAGCGATGTGTTCGGGCGCAAACTGCCGATTTATGCGGGTTTGGTGATCTTTGCCGTTGGCAGTATCGGCTGCGCATTGGCGCCGACCATCGAAGTATTGATTGGATTTCGTGCCATACAGGCGTTCGGTGCCTGTGCGGGGATGGTGATCCCGCGGGCGATCGTGCGCGACCTGTACACCGGCCATGAGGCAGCGCGCCTGATGGCTTTGCTGATGCTGGTGATGAGTGTTTCGCCAATCCTCGCGCCGCTGGCCGGCAGCCTGGTGATTTCGATCTGGAGTTGGCGCGAAGTATTTGCTGTGCTGGCGGTGGTCGCCGTGCTGTGCCTGGTCATGACCATCGTGCAACTACCGGAAACCCACCCGGCCGAACGCCGTTTGGGCAAGACCCTGGGCAATGCATTCGGCAGTTATGGAGCGCTGTTGCGCGACCCGGTATTCACCGGGTTATCGGTGGTGTGCGGGTTTGGTCTTGCGACCTTCTTGTATTTANCGGCAGCGCGCCCTTGTATACATCGAATATTTCGGCCTGACACCGACGCAGTTCAGCCTGTGTTTGCCCTCAACGCCGCCTCGTTTTTGCCATGAGCCAACTGACCGCACGCCTGAGCGCACGGTTTGGCTGGCGCCGCGTATTCGTGGTCGGTGGTCGCAGTAGCCACGGTCAT